>NZ_BCTU01000015.1 GCF_001590925.1 Serratia plymuthica NBRC 102599 | reverse complement strand
CCCGCCGATAGCGCGTATCGGCGGGCTTTTTTTTATCTGAAACAACTAATTAGTTGTAGATGACCGCAGTGGCATGCATCAGGTTATTACCGCTGGTAGAGGTAATGGTAAAGGCTTTGGCGCCGACCGCATCGGCTTTGGCTGCCAACTGAGCTTTCAGGCTGCTCAGGTCGGTAGCGCCGCTGGCGGTGATCACGCCGGCTTTTTCGAACTGGGCGGCGTCTTGTGCGCTGACGTGTTCAGCGGCAAAAGAAGTGAAAGATACGGTAGCCAGAGCGATAGCAGCAGCAAAAGTTTTGATGTTTTTCATGAGAGTCATTCCTGTCAAGTTTGTAAGGGAGAAAGGGAGTTGCCTTTCGATGGAGTGATTATTACGCAGTGACAGGCAGGATGAAATCGGAGAGTATTGATAATCTTTTTCAGATTTTTTGATTGTTAACTCCCCCTTCTTCCCGCGGAAGAAAAGGGGGCTTGTTCAGCGCTTCAGGGCATCCGGGCGCAGCAGATCGAAACGGTGTTGTTCCGAAATGCCATAGTAGGCGCTCGGCCCGCCGGCGCGCAGGATAGGTTCGGCTGCGGCGGTTTGATAAACGCCATGCTCGTCCAGCAACGCGGGGTCGATATGCACCGCGACCACTTCACCCAGCACCAGCCAGGTTTCCACCTTCTCGCCGGCGGCGCTTTGCAACTGAATGCACTGCGTCAGGCGGCATTCAAAGTTGACCGGGCTTTCCGCTACGCGCTCGGCCTTCACGCGCCGACCAGGCAGCGGCGTTACGCCGGCAAAGGCAAATTCATCTTCGCCGCGTGCCAGGCTGGCGGAACTGTTGTTCATGGCCTCGGCGAGCGGGCGTGTCGCCAGGTTCCAGACAAACTCTCCGGTCTCCACGATGTTTGCCACGCTGTCTTTCCAGCCGGTGCTGGCAAAGCCGATGATGGGCGGGCGGTAGTTGAAACAGTTAAAGAAACTGTAAGGCGCCAAATTGCGTTGGCCGTTTGCGCCGACCGAGGAGATCCAACCGATGGGGCGTGGACCGACGATGGCGTTCAGCGGATCGTGCGGCAGACCGTGGCCTGCGGCGGGCTCATAGTAATAACGGGACTCACTGCTCATAAACGACCTGGTGTGGATAAACCGAGCTTTTATTTTGACGGGTTTCTCGTCGGCTGCAAGTTTGGCGTCGCTTTATGGTATCTTACGCGCCAGAAATGCCTTTAAAGAGAGCCCGTCACGGTGGAAAAAAAGAAAACCTTCCCGCAGCAGAAAAGCGGCCTGCACCCGCGTAACCGTCATCGCTCACGCTATGATTTTCCGGCGCTGATCGCCAGTTGCCCGGCGTTGGAGCCGTTCGTCAAGCCGAATGCCTGGGGCGATATCTCGGTAGATTTCGCCGATCCGGCGGCGGTTAAAATGCTCAACCGTGCCTTGCTGCAACATTTTTATGGTATCGAACATTGGGATATTCCCGCCGACTACCTTTGCCCGCCGATCCCTGGGCGTGCCGATTACCTGCACCATCTGGCGGACCTGCTGGCCACCAGCAACGGTGGCGAGATCCCGCGCGGTAAAGGCGTGGCTATCCTCGATGTGGGCATTGGCGCCAACTGCATTTATCCGATCGTCGGCCTGCGTGAGTACGGTTGGCGGTTTACCGGTTCGGAGATCGACCCGGTATCGCTCAATTCGGCCAAGATGATCGTAGAGATGAACCCGACGTTGAGAAACAGCGTGCGTCTGCGTTTGCAAAAACAGCCGGAGCTTATCCTTAACGGCATTATCGGCGTGGCGGAGAAGTTTGACGCCACGCTGTGCAACCCGCCGTTCCACGGTTCAGAACAGGAAGCGCGCGCCAGTACCCGCCTTAAACTGCACAAGCTGGGCAAAGGCGAAGTGGCCGACAAGCCGATACAGAACTTCGGCGGCAAGAATAACGAACTGTGGTGCGAAGGCGGCGAAGAAGCCTTCGTGCGCAAGATGGTTGAAGAGAGCGTCGGCAAGGCACAGAACTGCCTGTGGTTTACCTCGCTTATCTCCAAAAATACTACTCTGCCAAGCATTTACCATGCGCTGAAGTTGGCGGGAGCGGTGGAAGTACGCACCATCGAGATGGCGCAGGGGCAAAAGATCAGCCGTTTCGTGGCCTGGACCTTCCATGACGCCGAGCAGCAGGCTGCCTGGGCGGCAGAACGCTGGGGTTAATTCCTCAGGCGCTGGCCAGCTAACCGGCGCCAATAAAACTTCGCATTTTCCTTTCAATTCTACTGCCGCAGCTCGTGTGCCCACGAGGGATCAATGACGCCAAGCGGCGAGGCATTGATCGCTTTCCAAGAAAGAATCGTTGGAAACGGCGGACGCAGGACGCGCCCGCCGTTGAGCTGGGTAAATCAGGAGACGTGCTGCAGGAACTCTTGCAGACGCGGGCTTGGCGGCGAGTTGATCAGATCGTGCGGGTTGCCGTCTTCGGCTATACGGCCCTTGTCGATGAAGATCAGACGCGACGCCACTTTTTCGGCAAAGCCGACTTCGTGGGTCACGATCACCATGGTCATGCCTTCTTCAGCCAGATCTTGCATAACCTTCAGCACTTCGTGACGAAGTTCCGGGTCAAGCGCCGATGTAGGTTCGTCGAACAGCATCATTTTCGGTTTTACCGCCAGCGCACGGGCGATGGCCACGCGTTGCTGCTGGCCGCCGGACAGTTCGGAAGGGTAGTGATGCGCGCGTTCCGCCAGGCCCACTTTGGCCAACAGCTCACGTGCCAGCTTTTCCGCTTCCGACTTTTTCAGACCGCGTACACGGATCGGGCCAAAGGCGACGTTTTCCAGCGCCGTCAGGTGCGGGAACAGGTAAAACTGTTGGAACACCATGCCGGCTTCCTGACGGATCAGGCGATCGTCGACCTTGGGATCGTTGGCTTTCAGACCATCGACGAACAGATCGCCGCTGGTGATCTCTTCCAGTTTGTTGATGCAGCGCAGCAGCGTGGACTTGCCGGAGCCGGAAGGCCCGATAATCACCACCACTTCACCTTGGTTAATTTGCAGGTCGATATTGTGCAGCACTTGGGTTTGGCCAAAATGCTTGGAGACGTTTTTAAATTCAATCACAGGATTTTCATCCTTCTTTCCAGACGACGCAGAACGAAGCTCAGCACCAGGGTGATGATCAGATAGATAACCGCTACGGCGCTCCAGATTTCCAGCGCACGGAAGTTACCGGCAATAATTTCCTGGCCCTGACGGGTCAGTTCCGCCACGCCGATCACGATGAACAGCGAAGTGTCTTTAATGCTGATGATCCACTGGTTACCCAGCGGTGGCAGCATGCGGCGCAGCGCCAGCGGCATAATGACGTAGCGGATGGTTTCACGGCGTGACAGACCCAACGCCAGCCCCGCCTCGCGGAATCCGTTGTGGATCGACAACACCGCACCACGGGTAATTTCCGCAATGTAGGCGCCGGAGTTGATCATGATGGTGACCACCGCCGCGCTGAACGGGTCTATGCGTAAATCGCTGAACGCCATTGGCAGGGCGAAGTAGATAAACATCACCTGCACCACGATCGGTGTACCGCGGATAACTTCAATGAATACCAGAGCGGCATGGTTGGCAAGCCAACCGCCGTAGGTACGGGCAAAGCCAGCGACAAGGCCGATGATCAGGCCGCCAATCAGACCGAGGACCGAAATCCACAGGGTCATTTTGGCGCCCTCTAACAGAATGGGGATGGCGGGCCAGATGGCGCTCCAGTCGAACTGCATGGTATTTTCTCCCGATGATCCCAATGCTGGGAATCAGATACAACAAAGCGCAGGGGCTAAGGCACAACCCCCGTGCTCAAGTTAAACAGTGGCTGACTTCACCCGTTATTTAGGCTCAGTACCGAACCATTTTTTGTAGATTTCGTTGTAGGTGCCGTTGTCGCGCAGCGTTTTCAGCGCGCCGTTCACCTTCACGCGCAGCTCGTCACTGCCTTTCGGGAAGGCGATGCCGTATTGCTGGGCTTCCAGTGATTCACCGACGGTTTTGAACTTGCCTGCGCCTGCAGTTTTAATGAAGTACAGGATATTTGGCGTGTCGTGCAGTACCGCGTCAGCGCGCTTGGTGCCCAGTTCCATATAGGCGTTATCGATGTTCGGGAACTGACGCAGATCTTTGGTTTTGATGTTTTGCTTGGCGTAATCCACCGAGCCGGTGCCGCTCTTCACCGCCACCACTTTACCGTCCAGATCCTTCACGCTTTTTACGCTATCGTCGTTGGCATTCACCATTACCAACAGACCGCTTTTGTAGTAACCGTCGGAAAACTCGATGGCTTTTTTACGTTCTTCGGTGATGGTGATACCCGCCAGCGCCAAATCGATGTTTTTAGTTTGCAACGCCGGGATGATGCCGCTGAAATCCATAGGTTTCAGGGTGTAATCCAGTTTCAGCTCTTTAGCGATCGCGGCCCACAGGTCGATATCGAAGCCAACGTATTTGTCGCCTTGCTTGAATTCAAAGGGAACGAATGCGGTATCGGTTGCGACGACCAGTTTGTCTGCTGCGTGGGAGCTTACGGCAAAAGCCAGCGAAAGTGCGGCCAGGGAGACTTTGAAAATTGACTTCATGTGAGGAATTTCCTGTACAGGTTGCGGATTACCCATTTTTTATATTGCAGTTGGTGCCATGAAAAAATCGTGCCATGTTTGCAACTACTATAAAAACAAAGAGTTGTGATGCAATGTTGTGCTTTGAAGGCGTATTATTATTGTCATGCACCAAATTGAGGCCCCAAAATGGTGCCTTTGGTCCCGCATTGGTGCACTGGCCTATCATTAACCAAATAATGGGGGTGAAACAACCGATAGTTAACAGTTTCGCTTCAATATTGATAACTAACTCTAACTTTTATGATGCATCGTTGTTGCATATGGTGCAGGAATGTTCGATAAGTACGGGAAATGGTCGCAGAACCCGGCGCCCTTAACCAGTAACGTTCTTAACGCAACTGGCTGTCTTTGCTCCCGCGTCGGTTATATAAGCCGCTGTCGGTCTGTTTTTTGTCCAGTTCGGTTTGGCAGGCCAGACAATAACGCACGCCTTTTAACGCTTGCCGGCGCGCCAGCGGAATTTCTTCGCCGCACTCCTGGCAATAATGCTCGCTTTCACCTTGACCCAGCGCATGCCGTGCACGCTGTACAGCGTCATCAACGGTGGAGTCGATCTGATCCTGTACGGCACCATCCGCCGCCCAGCCGTTTGCCATGGTGACCTCACTTTGGTGTTTTCGCCGTATTCCTCTGTACGTAACGCGGCCAATCGCTGCCTGATTAAGTCTACTATGGGCGTTTTTTTGAGCAATTCAAGCGGCGTAAAAAGAAAAACAGGCCGGGATAAAGTCCGCAGCCTGTTTAAACCCCGCGATGCGGGGTGGGGGATAGCCCTTACCCGGGTTTATTCAATATTGGATTCGATAAACCACAGGAATTTGTCCAGATCGCGTGATGCTGCAGTGAACATATCGGCAGTGTCTTCATCTTCCACTTCGGAGATGGCCTTGCGAATGTCATTCGCTACTGCGCCATAACGATCCGCCAGCGCTTTCAGATGTTCCTGCACGCTGTGGATGTTGGTTGGATAGCTTTTCAGCGGGGTTTTATCGTTAACCACCTGCACTGTACCCAGCGCCACGCCGCCCAACTGCACTACGCGCTCGGCAAAAGTATCCTGATGATCGGTGATCGCGGTGCGGAACCCGTCCAGCATTTCATGAACGGCAATAAAATTGGCGCCACGCATGTTCCAGTGCGCCTGTTTGGTGATCAACGACAGGTCAATAAACTGCACCACCTGATGGTTCAGGGCTTTGATCGCGGCCAGCTTCGTTTTTTCGTCCATGTCATTACGGGTGTAAAGCAGATCAGAAGATTTCGTTTTCACCAGTTTAGCGGTACTCATATCAGATATCCTCTTTGTGGGTCGTTGTCCTATTTTTGTCACGGGGGTAATTATAGCAGCCATATTCATTCCTGCAGCGTGAAAATGGCTATTGGATAAATAGGCAATAACGAATGGGAATTTTCCCTTGAAAATCGCAGTGCGATAACTTTGCTTTATTGTTTTTTAATGTATTGAATTTTAATGATTTTGAAATTTCATTCATAAGTTTGTAACGATTGAAGATAATAATAAAAACGCGGAGATACTTCTCGTAATAAATTCATTGTCCAGAGTGATATATTTTTAGGGAGGCCCTTATTGTGTCGTTATGTTAATTGGCTGTTAATTCAGGTTGATAGCCCGATAATGGAGCGTATAGAATATCTACCCCTCATTTTTATCGCCTGCGAACTTATGAAAATTAACGTAGTTGGAACCAGCGGCAGTGGCAAAAGCACGGTGGCGCGCCAGTTGGCGGAAAAATTTTCAGTGCCTTATATCGAGCTGGACAAGCTATTTTGGCGGCAGGATTGGCAAGGCACGCCGGATGATGCGTTTTTGGCCCGTCTCGCACAGGTATTGGGCGATGCGGACGGCGGCTGGGTGCTGGACGGCAATTACACACGAACCAAATCGATCAAGTGGCGTGAGGTCGATTGGGTCGTGTGGGTGGACTACGGGTTCTGCCGCACGCTGTTTCAGGCTGTGCGCCGTGCAGCTACGCGAGCTTGGGCCCGCACTGAATTGTGGCCCGGCACCGGCAACCGCGAGAGCTTTCGCCGTTCTTTTTTCAGCCGCGATTCGATAATTCTGTGGACCCTCAAAACCTACCGTAAAAACCGGGCCAACTACCTGGATGATATGAATAACGCCCGGTATGCACATATCCGCTTTATTCGGCTGCGTTCACCCGGGCAGACCCTGACGTTTATTCGTTCTTTACCTCAGGAGTAATCGGCGGCAACAGCAGGCTGTAATGCACCTTCACCACGGCTTTCTTGATAACCGTTGGGGCATTCAACTGACATCCGGGGTGATGCGGTTCATAGGGCAAGAAGATAGCGTACATGCCGGGAAACATTTGCAGCGTCTGGCGATGGCGGATGATATCCAACAGTTGCAGATCCCGCGTTTCGTCGTAGGGCTGTTCGCTTTGCCAATCGCCCGGCAACCCGTAATCAATGCGTTCCTCGCCGCTAATTAACAGATGAATGGCGGCATATTCCTGATGCAGTTCGGCGCGATTGGCCTGCGCTGGCCCGGTTGTCAGCGTCATTACCTCCATAAAGAGCTTCTCGCCGTCGATTTCATGCCGCCCCAGCGCCAGCTCGGGCAGATCGTATTGACGCAGAGCAGTAAGGGCCTTAATCAGTACTGACGACATTCCACGGCCGTAGCGTGGGTTAAACAGAGTGTTATAAATCACTTTGGTTCTCCATGTGATCAACCCTGCCGGGTTGGGTTCCATAAAAGCGTTGGTTGTTTCGGGAAAAGTATGCCCGTTTGTCGGTACGAAAACAGTTAACCCGCCAGCATTCCGCTTTAGCCATGCGGGCGTATCAGATTATCAAGACAGTTTTTCGATTTGCGGTTTGGATTTGATGGTCAGAGTCGAGCCCATCGATGCCGCGATAATCGCTGCCAGAGCCAGCCATTGCACCAGGGTCAGGTGCTCATTAAGGAACAGCATGCCCGAAAGCGCCGCCATTGCCGGCTCCAGGCTCATCAGAGTGCCGAAGGTGCGCGCCGGGATTTTGGGCAGCGCGATGATCTCCAGCGAATAAGGGAGCGCGGTCGACAGGATCGCTACCGCCAGCGCGGTGGGCAGAATATCGACATTAAGCAATACGCTGCCGGCTTGCCAGGCGCCAATCGGGCAGAACACCAAAGCGGCTATCAGGGAACCTACTGCCACCGTTCCCGGCCCGTGATCGCCGCCGGCCTTCTGGCCAAAAATAATATAGACCGCCCAGCAGGCGCCGGCGCCCAGCGCGCAGGCTGCACCGAAAGGATCGATACTGCCCATGTCATGACCCAGTGGCAACAGGAACCACAATCCGACCAGTGCCAGCACCACCCATAAAAAGTCTATCGCACGGCGTGAGGAAAACATGGCGACCGCCAGTGGGCCGGTGAACTCCAGCGCCACGGCGATGCCGAGCGGCAGGGTGCGCAGCGAAAGGTAGAACAGGTAATTCATGGCGCCCAACGCCAGGCCGTAGACCAGCAGCGGCAAGCGGCTGCCGGCGGCGAAGCGCATGCGCCACGGGCGGAAGATAATAAACAGAATCAGCGTGCCGATGCTCAGACGCAGCGTGGTGATCCCTTCCGCGCCGACCAGCGGAAACAGGCTTTTGGCCAGCGAGGCGCCGCCCTGGATCGATACCATGGCGATGATTAACAAACAGATGGGCAGCAGCGCGGAAGGCGCTTTAGCGGGTGTAGACGCAGACATCCTTATGAGCCTTTTGTTCGCCTTCCACAGCCTTGGGAAGACAGTCGAAATTTGGATGAGGGCAGTGTAAATGAAATGGGGTAAATGTGTCTGCGAAAAGCGTACGAAACGGTAAAAGCCACCGGCTTCAGACGCAAAACAAGTGCATATGGTCAAAAAGTGCGCATTTATTTCGGAATTGTCTGGATATTAAATAGGTGATTCTTGTCACACAAACGAGTAGAATGCGGCTCGAAAATAGAGCGAAAAGAAGTAGATACACTGTTCTTGAAATCTTATGTTACACGATATAAAGCGTTAGACACTCATTTTAAGGCAGAGTTTCACGCTAATTTTTGCTATATTTTCAATGCATGAACAAATGGATTTACTTAAAAATATAACGCGTTTGAGGTGGTTATGAAAAAAATTGCATGTCTTTCCGCAGTAGCAGCCTGTGTATTAGCAGTAACCGCAGGTACCGCATTCGCTGGTCAGAGCACCGTATCCGCTGGCTATGCGCAGGGTGATTTCCAAGGCGTTGCCAACAAAGCCGACGGTTTCAACCTGAAGTACCGTTACGAGTTCGACAACAACCCACTGGGCGTGATCGGTTCCTTTACCCATCTGGAAAAGGACGGCTCTCAGGGCGGTTACTACAACAAAGCGCAGTACAACTCTATCACTGCCGGTCCAGCTTACCGCTTCAATGACTGGGCAAGCATCTACGGTGTGATCGGTGTTGGCTACGGCAAAAACATTGATAATGCACAGAACGGCACCGATCGTAACGGCAGCAGCGACTACGGCTTCACTTACGGCGCTGGTCTGCAGTTCAACCCAATCCAGGAAGTTGCTCTGGACGTAGGTTACGAGCAGAGCCGCATCCGCAGTGTTGACGTTGGCACCTGGATGGTTGGCGTAGGCTACCGTTTCTAAGATTTCTCCATGCCTGCGGGCGTGAGCGTACGGCGCAGTTGGCCGTACCAGATAAAAATCCGCCTTCGGGCGGATTTTTTTTGCCTGAAATTCAGCGTTATTTACCCAGTTTTTGCGCCGGTTGCGATGAAAAACGGGCGCTGCGGGCATCGCGCTCGTAACCCTGAGGTTCCGTGAGGATGTCATATAACGCCGGCCGACGACCGTGGATCCAGCGACGCCCTGTGCTGAGCGGGATCAGCGACAAATCGAGGTCGGCGATGACCATTTGATCTTCCGCAGCCCAGGTTTCCGCCAGGATACGACCATAGGGATCGAGGATCATCGCGTTGCCGGTACGCACTTCGTCGTCATCGCGCCCCACGCCGTTGCTGAACAGAATAAACAGGCCATTGTCATGGGCACGTGCCGGTAGCCAGCGCATCAGCCAGCCGCGCCCGTGTTCGCCGCGGAATGCCGCCTCTATCGCCTGCGGATTTTCCGCACGCTGCTGCCACAGCGCCAGCGGGATTGGTTTCATGCCGTGCGGGCTGCGCGAGTGGGTGCCACCGGTCTGGTGCGGTGCCAACAGCACGTCCGCTCCCAGCAGTGTGGTTGCGCGCACGTTTTCCACCAGATTATTGTCCCAGCAAATCAGAACGCCCATCCGCACTCCCCAGGGAGTATCGAACACGGTAAAGCTGTCGCCGCTGGCTATCGCCTCATGTTCAAAGGCGTGCAGTTTACGGTGAACGTGAAGGTTGCCGTCGGGCAGGCATACGGCGTAGGCGTTGTAATAGTTGCCATCCTCGCCCAGCTCAATCAGCCCGACACCGATTGCCATGTTATAGCGTTCCGCCAACGGACGAATGCGCGTCAGAGAAGGGCTGTCGGCGATCGGTTCCGCCAGGGCGCCAATCTCGCCGGCGCTGAGGTGCCGCACGTGCCAGTAGCCGGTAATGCACATCTCCGGAAAGGTTAATACCTGGATTTGTTCGGCGGCGGCGCGGGCGATAAAGCCCTCCATTACCGACAGGTTGTAGTTTTTATCATTGGCGCGATGCTGAAATTGCACCGTCGCGGCGCGCAGAGACGTTGTCATAAGGTTACCTTTGGCTGTTATCTGGCGTTGATTACAGCAGGCGTATTGATTACTGTATAATCAATTAAATTCCTATATCGATAACCTGGTGGAATGGATATAAAACAACTGCGCGCTTTCGTGGTGCTGGCCGAGCAGGGCAATTATCGTCTGGCCGCGGAGCGGCTGTGCATTACTCAGCCGGCGTTGAGCAAACAGATACAGGCGCTGGAAACACTGCTGGGGACCCGGCTGTTTAACCGTGGTCGTCAGGGCGCTCAGCTTACCGCCGGCGGGCAGCGGTTGTATCCCGAAGCCCAGACGTTGGTCGACCGACATTTGCAGTTTCAGCAGCACGCTCTGCGGGTGGTGCAAGGGGCTGCGGGGCGGCTGGCGCTCGGGTTTGGCCTGTCCAGTTTCCATTTGGCGCCGCAGTTGGTCGCCGCCTTCCGCCAACGTTTTCCGGCGGTGGCCGTGGGGTTGGAGGATCTGCCTTCGGAGCGGCAATATCAGTTGTTATTGCAGGGAGAATTGCAGGTGGGATTTGTGCGGTTGCCGGTCAGTGCGCCGCTGCGGGCCACAGCGTTGCTGAGCGATCGGCTGGTGTTGGCGGCGCCATCGGCGCTGGCGCTGCGGGCGGAAACCCTGATGGCGCGATTTAACACCTTGCCGCTGTTGCAACTGACGCCCAAACGCGGGCGCGGTCTGAGCGATCAATCGCTGCGCTTTATTGCCGCGCATCAATTGACGCCGAATGTCGTGCAGCAGGCAGGCGACATCCAGACGCTGCTGGCGCTGGTCGCCGCAGGCATTGGCGTGGCTCTGTTGCCGCACAGCGTCACCCATATTGTGCCTACGGGCATCGATATCTTGCCGTTAAGCGGTGACGCGACCGAATGGCAGGTCGGAATTGCCTGGAATCCGCAGCAGCCCGACGCGTTGCGGGATAATTTTATTCAGGTTGCGCTGGCGACGGTGCAGGCGCCTTAAAGCCTGCGTTCATAAGGGGCAGTGCATCACCACAATCGGATTCTGGTGGTATTCGCTGCGGTGGCTTTCGCTAAAGCCGACTTTTCTCGCCAATGCCAGCGAAGGCTGGTTCTCCGGCGAGATAATACACACCGCCTTATCGCTGGGTAAGTGTTCCTTCCCCCAGGCCAGCGCTGCCTGCAAGGCTTCGGTGGCATACCCTTTGCCCTGCGCCGCCGTTATCAATGTCCAGCCCATCTCGGGGGCGTCGAGTGCCGGGATAATAGCGCGCTGGAAATCGGAAAAACCGATACCGCCGAGGTAAGCGCCGCTGATTTTATCGCGTACCGCCCAGTAGCCGTACCCTAATAGCGTCCAGTGACCAACGTACCGCATCAGTCGGCCCCAGGAATCTTCACGATCCCTCGGAGTACCGCCGATATAGCGGACAATTTCGGGATCGGCCCACATGGCGGCCAGCGATTCAAAATCGTCAAGCCTATGCGCATCCAGGCGTAAACGATCGGTCAGCAACGGCGGTGCGGTGGTGATAAGCGGCATTATTTTTTCCTGCACAGAGCGAAAAACGGTGTAGCGAGTATGCCAGAGAAGTGACATCGCCAGCCATTAGAGGTAAGGCTTTATCCAGCCAAGCCCGGCTGCGGTTTCGCCGCGAGGTTTGTATTCACAGCCGATCCAACCCTGATAACCTATGTTGTCCAACTGTGCGAACAGCCACGGATAATTAAGTTCGCCGTCGTCCGGCTCATGACGATCTGGCACTGATGCGATCTGAATATGGGCGTAGCGCCCGGCCAGCGAGGTCATCAGGCCGCTGATATTGCCATCAACCAACTGAGCATGGAAAAAATCAAACTGCATGAAAACATTCGGGCGATCGATAGCCTCGACCAATTGCGCGGCCTGGTGTTGGCTGGAGAACAGATAGTGGGGTTTCACCTGTGGGCTGAGGGCTTCGATCAAAACCTTGATGCCGTGTGCGGCGAAGGTCTCTGCGGCATAGCGGATATTGCCGATAAAGGTCTCGCGATAGCGCTGCCAGTCGGCTCCCGGCGGGACCAATCCGGCCATCACGTGCACGCAGGGGCAATTCAGGGCGATGGCGTAGGCCAACGCGCATTCGATATCGGCGCGCGCATCCTGTTCGCGGCCGGGGACGGCGGCCAAACCCCATTCACCGGCTACAACATTGCCCGGAGGGGTATTGAACAGCACCTGTTGCAGATCATGACGCCGCAGCTGTTCCGCCAGCAGTTCGGCTGGATATTCATAGGGGAACAGAAACTCCACCGCCTTGAACCCTGCGCCTGCGGCGGCTTCGAACCGCTCCAGAAACGGCAGCTCGTTAAACATCGTCGATAAGTTGGCAGCAAATTTAGGCATGTTCCAGCTCCGTAATCCGGCAATTTCCTGATGGTACAGGGCAGCATCGGGGTGCAGAAATGATTTTACAGGTGGATATCAGAAAATGAGGTTTAAGATGGAGTTTTTCGTGAAGCACAAGCATGTTAGCCATGCGATCAATGAACGTTTCAGGCACAATCTCTTCGCCAAAAAAATCCAACTTCTTGATGTACGCCGGGCCAATAAATGGGCGAGGTGGATAGAAAAACCCCCAGGCGGGGGTTATTGTGGCGAAGTGAATTTATTGCTGAAGATAATCGGCCCTGGTTCGCCAAGGCTACCGCGCTCACTCCATTCCTGACATCTTTCTTCCCACCAGGCATCGTGGAAGGCTTGTATGGCTTTCAGTCGCTGCTCTTTAATGCTCAGATCTGTTGAAGCCTGTTCCTGCGGTTGTTCTGATACGCTGGATTTCGATAACATAGAGTCCGTCCTTTATGAATTCCATTTTGTATAAATACTGTACTCTCCGGGCGTGTTTTTTCAATAAAGAATCATAGATTTTGGCTAGTGCGGGCCTTAATGGTGCGCTAAAAACAAGCCTGGCCTGGGATCGCGCGACGAAATTGATGATTGCTTCGCCAACCCCTCTAACGAACAACAGTTCGCGTTCACGAAAGGTGTAATTCATGGTGGTGTAGGTATCGAATGCCGAACGCTTTTGTCCGACGGTAAAATTCAACGCTTCGATATCATAAAACTCCAGCATATAAGCGCTATCTAAAATTTCCGAATCGACATAAATATGCACAAACCAGTGGTGCATTTCCTGCGTTATCTTTTTGATATCGAGATAGTATTTCGCAGCGTACCCCCCACCTTTATTCACCGTTATCTGATATCTGAATGTATCCGCCACCCAGGTATGCTGCGCCCTGACATCAATCTCCATGATAAAATCATTTTTATTATTATTTTTCCTATAGTTACCTTACTTGTTAGCGGTGAATTATTAACGGAGGTTAACGCTCTTTTCCAGCCGGCAGCGTGGGTTCTGCGCAGTACTGCGCAGAAAACTAGATCCCGCTAAACCAGTTATAGCCCTGATCTTCCCAGTAGCCGCCGGGATTGGTATCGCTGACAAAAATGGCGGCGATATGCTTGGCGTTCTTGAAGCCCAGCTTGGTGGGCACCCGCAACCGCAGCGGATAGCCGTAGTCCGCCGGCAACGCCTTACCGCCGAAATCCAGCGCCAGGAGGGTCTGCGGGTGCAGTGCGGTGGCCATATCTATGCTGGAGTAATAACGATCCGCGCATTTAAAACCGACGTAACGGGCATTCAGATCCGCCCCGACATGCTGCAGGAAGCTGCGCAGCGGTACGCCGCCCCATTGCCCGATGGCGCTCCAGCCCTCGATGCAGATCAGCCGGGTTATCTGGCTCTGTTGCGGCAGGCGTTGCAGCTGTTCCAGCGTCCAGGGGGCGGTTTTCTCCACCTTGCCGGAAATTTCCAGCCGATAGCTGGCGAGATCCACCTCCGGTACGTTGTACTCGGGGTAAAACGCGTTGAACGGGAAGGGGTGGGTAATCTGATCCGGCCGATAGGTTTGCGCCAGCCGCTGGCCGCTGAACAGCCAGGCCTGTACCCGATCGTTCCAGCGCGACATGGCCCACAGCACTTTATCCACCTGATCGCCGTCTTGCATGTTGCAGCCGGTCAGCATGGCGATGCCGCCCAGCGTCAGGCCGGAGCGCAGCATCAGGCGACGTTGCAGATTGACCAGCTGTTTTTTCTGGTCCGGTTCCAACGCCGGTGTCGAAGGGCGCCGTTGTTTATCATTCATGTTTGCCACCCGTAATCATTGCCCATAGCGTGCGCGGCACGATAATCACCATTAGCAAGTGAATCACCACAAATAACCCAATGGCGGACATGGCGAAAAAATGCACGTAGCGCGCGGTGTCAAACCCGCCAAACAGGCCTACCAAGCCTTGCAACTGGACGGGTTTCCAGATGGCCAGTCCGGAGAGCACCAGCAGCAACCCCAGCGCCAGCACGCCCAGGTACATCAGCTTTTGAATGGCGTTATAGCGGCCATGGTGATGCTGCAGCCGCAGCGTTAGCGCCTGCCCGATTTCGCGCCGCAGCGCCCTGGCGCTGAGCGGCAGCAGATCGCGCCGGAAATGGCCGCTGAACAGGCTCCACAACAGGTAGCACAGCGCGTTAAACGCCAGCAGCCACATAACCGCCAGATGCCAGCCAATCGCGCCGCCCAGCCAGCCGCCGAGCGTCATCTGCGGCGGAAAGCGGAAGCCGAACAGCGGTGAGGCGTTATAGATTTCCCAGCCGCTCATGAACATGCAAACCATGGCGAACAGGTTAACCCAATGGGCGATCCGGACCGGCCAGCGATGCACCGGCCGCGGCGCGTTGGTTTTCATCGTTTTTTCCTGGGTTACATTGGCGGAACGGTGCCGTCTTTGCCGGCGGAGATGCGGGTGGCGACGCGTTCGCCTTTCTCGTCAGTGGCGGAGAACAGCACAATGTGCGCGCCCGGTTTCAACAGGCTGCGATCGCCGGGATCCAGGGTGACGATCGGCACGTCTTCCGGCACGGTGACGGTTTTCTGCTGGTTACCGTAGGTCACGGTCAGAGTGCGGCCGTTGGATTTCACCAGCTTGCCGACGGTGCCGTTGGTCATGGTGTCTACCTTACCGTCGGCAGATTCCCAGGCCGAGTGGCCCTCGCCGGTGCCGCGCAGGCTGGCGGCGAACACGTGCACTTCCAGCGCTTTCAAGGTGCCATCCGCTTGCGGTACGGCGGCGGTGCCGATAAAGCTGTCGGGCTTGATGTCGTCCAGCGTGCCCTTGGATACGCTCAGTACCTTGGTTTGATCGTTGATTTTTACGCTGACCTTTTCCCCTTTACGGTCGGTGAGTTGCAGGCTGCTGTCGCTGACTTGATCGATAGTGCCACGCAGTGGAGCAATGATTTTTCCCGGTGCCGGGGCGGCGGCGGCAATGCCGCTGCACAGCATCAGGGTGGACAGCAGTAAACCGGCAAAACGATGACGGGTAATCATAATCTTCTCCTTTGTATGGGTTGCCGGTTAAGCATGGTCGAACAACAGGGACAGCACCATGTCCGTTTGATGACATTAATGTCATCAAGAATGTCAGCCGAAACTGCTAGTATTTCCGCAGATGCAACGAGGTGGCGACAATGCGGATATTGGTGATTGAAGACGACATCAGCACGGGTGATTACCTGAAAAAAGGGTTGGGAGAGGCGGGGTACAGCGTCGATCTGGCGCGTAACGGCACTGACGGGCTGTTCCGGGCGCTGGAACACGGTTATGACGCCATCGTGCTCGACGTGATGCTGCCGGGGCTGGACGGCTGGCAGATAGTGGAAGTGCTGCGCAAGAAAAGCGACGTGCCAATCCTGTTTCTGACTGCGCGTGACGGGGTGCAGGATCGCATTCATGGCCTGGAACTGGGGGCCGAGGATTATTTGATCAAACCCTTTTCCTTCACTGAACTGGTGTTGCGTATCCGCACGCTGCTGCGGCGCGGTACGGTGCGTGAAGCCGATCACTACAGCCTTGCCGATCTGCAACTCGACGTATTGCGCCGCAAGGCGGTGCGGCAGGATGTGGTGATCCCGCTGACCAACAAGGAGTTTATGCTGTTGCACCTGTTGGTGCGGCGCGAAGGAGAGGTGCTGTCGCGCACCCTGATCGCTTCGCAGGTTTGGGACATGAATTTTGACAGCGACACCAACGTGGTGGATGTGGCGATCAAACGCCTGCGCGCCAAGATTGACCGACCGTTCGCTATCAAGCTGATTCATACCGTGCGCGGCATCGGTTATGTCTGCGAGCCGCGCTCATGAACGTGCTGGTCCAACGCTGGCACACCCTGTCGCTGACGATACGCAGCGCCATGCTGTTTGCGCTGGTGGCGGCGCTGGTGGTCAGCGGCGCAGGCTGGTATCTGTATGGCGCGATGCGTCAGGAGATGACCACCCGCAGCGATTTTCAGGTTACCGGCCGGGTGGAGTATTTTCGCCATTTGCTGAGCCAGCGCTTTCCGCTCGACCGGTTGGTGGCCAACACCGGCCTGTTTGAAAACATGCTGGGCAATGAACAGGACGTTTTGATTTTTCAGCAACCGGGTCAAAAACCCTTAATCAACGTTAATCCGGCCAGGTTGACGCTGCCGCCCATAACGCCAACGCCGGTCGACGCGCCTCAGCTTCTGAGTGCGGTGAGCAGTGGGGAGACGGCGCAGGGCGTGCCGCTGCGTGTCGCATCGGCGCTGGTGAGACTGGATGACGGCAACCTGCTGCAGATCTCGGCGGCTCACGTGATGGTCAATGAACAGAAGATGCTGGCGCGCTATCTGTGGCGGATCGTCGCTGCGGTGGCTGTGGCGTTTTTACTGATCGCGCTGCTGGGCTATTGGGTGATGCGTCGTGGGTTACAGCCGCTGTGGCGCATGGCGGCGCAGGCGGCGGTGATCACGCCGAATACGCTGTCGACTCGGCTGAGTGAGCAGGGGGCACCGAAGGAGCTGCGACAACTGACCCGTTCGTTTAACGCCATGCTCGATCGGCTGAATGACGGCTATCAACGCCTGACACAGTTTTCCGCCGATCTGGCGCATGAAATCCGCACCCCGGTGGGCGCGTTGATGGGCCATTGCCAGGTGGCGCTGTATCAGCCGCGCAGCGTGGAAGAGTATGAAACCCTGTTGTCGAACAATATGGACGAGCTGGAGCGCATTTCGCGCATGGTGGAAAATATTCTGTTTCTGGCACGCGCCGGGGAAGCGCAGGCGGTGCTGAACTGTAGCCGAATGGATATAGCGCAGGAGCTTCAGCGGGTGGCGGACTATTTCGAAGGACTGGCGGAAGAGCGAGGCATCACTTTAGTTTGCTGGGGCGAGGGGCAACTGATGGCGGATGCGATGCTGTTTCAGCGTGCGTTGAGCAATCTGGTCGCCAATGCGGTGCGTTATGCCGACGAAAACAGCCAGATAAGGTTGCAGGCGCTCAGTCAGCCGAAGGGAAGGGTAGTGATCCAGGTGGTCAATCAAGGGCGGCCCATTTCACCGATGCACCTTGACAAGCTGTTCGACCGTTTTTACCGTGCTGATGCTGCCCGCAGCGCCGGCAGCCATGCCAGCGGCCTGGGGTTATCGATCGTGCGCGCCATCATGACGCTGCACGGCGGCGAGGTTCGTGCCGAGTGCATCGCCGGTGACCCCTCGGCGCGCATCACCTTTAGCCTGATATTTCTCCTTCAAGAGGATTCGCAAAGCTAGCGCAGTGGGGGTGAGGCGCGGAGGCAGGCACCGCTCTACGGTCGATCAAACGGCTGAACATTGCCGTTGTGCAGCAGTAAAACACGCTGCAGGACCTTTCAGGTTTTTAAGTTTCTTATTCGTTGGCGGAGCCTTAATTATTACATAATAAATTCCTGAAATAAATGCCCCATAAATACTTCAGGCATATTATAAAATAAATTTATTACTTAGGGCTACATAAAATAGCCCTAAGTAATGTATTGTAATTAATAGAACAGTGTTTCAGCTAACTGTTGGGTATCCGGTTGTCCAGTGACTTTTATCAATGAATCAGTCGTGTCATACACACCATTGTTATTAAGATCGACAACGAAGAAAGTGTTTTTTTCAAGATGGTCGTCAAGGGTTGAAACAACACCAATCTTTTTGGTTAGTGCCAATGGCGTATTAGGGTTGTATAAATTCTCAATGTAACCATAATCGGCCAGTGAGTTTCCACCGCTGATATGTTCTGTGAGCGGAACTTTTTCACCCGCCTTTTTATTAGAGATATAGATATCCATGTTTTTTAAACCTATTACATCTTCATCCTTGTTAAAATCATAAAGCGTATGTTCTCCTTTACCAGGCCGAACAATGTTAAATAAATCAATGCCTCCTCCTCCCGTAGCTGTTATACCAGTATCAATATCTATAAAGTCTGAGCCATTCCCTCCGATAAATTTGATACTTCCATTACTGTTGACAGGTGCGTTGTTGGAGTCGAGTATTTTAAACGAGTTTTCACTATGTCCACCAATAACAGTAATGTTTTTAGTTACCGAATCAGCTAGAAAGAAGTTTATTCCCGCAGCATCTGAAGCATTAACAACGAAGTTGTTATTACTTAAAGATGACGAGAAGTCAACGCTAAGTGCGATGAGATTATCCCCAGAAATATTTATAGTATCAATCTTGGTGCTTTGCAATTTTAACGACACTGCAGTTTTGTCTTCTGAAGAGCCTGTTGTGTCTACATTTATTTCTGTTAGGTTATTTCCCGTAAATAAAAAAGTGCCCGCGTAGTTTGATATTACTTCTCCCTCATGAAGTTCGGCGTATTCTTTTTGTTGGTCATTAGCTACTTTTTGATTGGTGAATAAGTTAAAATGAGTAACATCGTCCTTAACATTAAATCGATATTCTTGGTTGTTATGATTAATTTGACTTCGGTTGTTGATATATATGTTGGCTGCGGCCTGATTGATGTTAATTACATTAATCCAGCCTGCAGTTGCTTTGAAATCATTTGCATTTGTAATGGAGAAACCAGACTTTCCGATGTCGTTGACGTTCCCTCCTGATATTATAGAAGCATTATCCAAGAATAAACCGTAGTCGAAAGTATTATTTTTTACATTGTCAATGGTCCGCGTAATGCTACCATCTGTATTCACCGTATAGGTAATTCCTGAAACTTGCCCAATGTAACCTGCTAAATCAATGAGTGAAAAGTTTTTAAATTGGTCTAAATTACTTGAGTATTTTACTTCTTTAGTATCTGGATTGCCATTAAGGCCTTTACGAATGGTTGTTTCAGTCCAGAAAGTGATAAAATTAGCTGATAACTTGTTATTACCATCACCACCATCTGCAGTAATGTTTTTACTTATTTTATTTCCTGCTGCTGAAGCGTTATTACCTTCCCATGCGAGGAAGTCATCTCCTCCTCCCAGGGTGTATTTCGATGGGGAAGAAGCAATATCTACGGTTTTGTTGATGTAAATGATTTCTCCTGCCCCCCCGGTATGCAGATCAAGTATATGACCATTGATAGTTATTTTTGTGAATTCATTTTGTAGATGGTCAGAAATTTTTATCATGCCTTCACTACTGCCAGTGATAGTGATATCTTTAACATTAGCAGCGTAGGTAAGGTCAATATTATGTGAAGAAATAAGATTGATAGTTATTTTCTCAAGAATAGCCAGTTCAGTGTTGCTGAGAATATGATCAACACCGGAGTTAATATTTCCTCTTGGCGTTCCCTCATCCGTATTGGTGAGGGTAGCATTATTTTTAAATCCTAAGCTATATGCAATTTTAAATAAAAACTGAAACTGATCTTGGAATTCATCATTTGAAGTGGGATCTGTTTTTAGCAGGTCATTAATAATGTGTGAGGTAATGCTCTCTTTACTGCCGTAAGCTAAAAGTCTCTGTACCGTATCGTTATCAGCCTCGACACCATAGACTGATTTGTATATTTTTTGCACGAAGGGCTCGCCATTAAGATGGCTTGAGTAGCGAGTAAATTCAGAAGAATTGAGTAATAGTTTTACCATTTCTTCATAACTTTTACCTGCGGCTAACTCACGACTATAGCCGAATAACGCTTGCGCATTTATACCGCGCCCCGCAGCGGCAAGATAAAGTGCGGCGATCTGTTCTTGATAGGCCAGGGCAGGTAACTCGCCAGGGGCATAATCGTGACTGGCGGCCAACAAATGTTGTTGTGCAAGCTGGTCTTGTTCATTGGTACTATCACGCAGTGATTGCAGGATTTTTATTGCAACCTCAGCCCGTGATGAGCCCGAAGAAAGTAAATCCAGGTATTTATTCAATTCATCTTGGGACGGAGCACGTTCAAATCCTTTATCAAACAAGCGATTAATAAAAGTATTATCCATAACGTTACTAAGATAAGCACGATCGGCGATGAATTTCTCCGTCGCTTGCAACAACGTTTTGGTTCCATTATTGAGATGCACCACCCAAAAATCGGTAACATCCTGGGTGAGTCCTGCACCTAATATATGGAATATTCCTTGAATGTCTGTCACGCCACTGCCCGGAGTGCCGCTTGTGGATGACCCTGGGAACAGATTATCATGGCCCTTATCGATTAAATGTTCCCTATCGGTGACGCGTTGTACTGGGTAATTTAGCTCGCCACTCTGCGTCCAGTCATCATTCAGTTGTGGCCAAGGTGCTTTATTGCTGATGAGTTCGTCTATAATTCGGAATAGGTTTACTTCAATCGGCTTAGCCGCTTCGTTAAGCCACAGTTTGAATTCAACCTCGCCAAAATTCCTCCCATGTGCTGTAACGAATACTTCGGACATTATATCGAACTTTTTCTTGTTACCGTATAGAGCTATTGCTTCGTCAGAACGGATCAGTGTCGAGACTAACTCTTTAATCGCTATGATACCGCGGCTTTCAAAAGCATCTGCGTACATCTTTAGTTGTTTTTCGGTTGGACTTTTTCGGATGATGGCGTAAAAGACGGCACCAATTTGTTGTTCAGAGATTAAGGTTGCCATTATTTTGATTTCCTTAGATTTTATTGGTTTAATGAAGTGAGAGTAACTATTTAAATGAATATTATTTCATGTTGAACTAATTGGTAAGGCACCAAATCTGAAATTAATATTAGATGAAGCATCCGTTTTTGAGCATTAAAAAGCATGGTTTTGAGAGAGTTTAGGACTTCTTCCCAGTAAAAGGTTGTAGGTGGACCGTACGAGGGTTACCGCGGACAAGTATCGGATTGGGTTGGCGTGTTGCTGTTGTACGTACAGACATGGCCACCGCAAGGCAAAAGGGGGGGTTGTGTTGCAACTAGCTCACTTTGTATCCTTTGTACCCTTGTTTACAATGTGCACTTGTGCTGTCAGGAATCCAGCATCACTATTGCCTTTCCAATTGATTTTAAAAAATGTATTAAGGCAGTGTTTTGATATGAATAAGTAAACTAAAATGCCAGCAGTTTAACTGGCATTTATCCTATTTCTTGCGCTTCAGGACTGAGGTGAGATTGATACAGTTCGGTCAATAGTACAATTGTGATGCAAGTTCGGCAGTATCCGGTTGTCCTGAAATTTTTATGAGTGCGTCATTAGTATCAAATATTTTATTATCGTTGAGATCAACTACGATATAGGTTTCTTTAGTCATAGTGACATCCATAGTAGATACGGCACCTACTTTCCCATGAAAGTTAAGTGGGGTGTTAGGGTTAAATAAGTTTTCTATGTAACCATAATCTTGTACTTTATTCCCACCGCTAACAGTGTCTGTAAACGGTATTTTTTCTCCTGATTCTCTTCCGGATATATATATCCCACTTGATTTCAATCCGATGATGTCCTTGTGGGAATTGAAATCATAAAGTGTGCTGGTTTTATTGGATGAGCTCATAATGTTGAAAAAGTCAGTCCCGTCACCACCCATAGCTGTTACGATGTTATTTATGTCAAAATAGTCGTCGCCCGCCCCACCAATAAATATGATTTTATCTTGTGGGTAATATTTTGTTTCTCTAAATAGGTGGAATTCATTTCCCTGATTGCTGCCTAGAACTGTTATTTTCTTGCTCATGCTCGTATATAACTCAGGCGTTATTGTAATATCTATTCCCGCGGATTCTGTTGCATCATAGGTAAATTCTCTAGCACCGAATGAACCATGAGTTGCTACCAAGCCTAGCTTATGAACGCCACTAACAATAACTTTATCAACATTTGATGATGTAAAGTCTAATGCTATTAAATTATTATTATTTGACTCGCCGCTAGTGTTTATCTTGACGGTTTTTAGTGTTTCACCAATTAATGCAAACTCACCAGCATTAACAAATTTTTCAGGGGGTGATGACCCCAATGGTTTCAATATATCCTCACCATTTTTCTGGTTTGTAAAAAACTCTAGCACACTGACATCATTCTTGAATTTGAATAGGTAATTTCCACCATCTCCCGTAACAGGATTGTTGCTGTGATTTCCTACGTAAATTTTTGAGGCTCCTTGAGTAACATTTATGACTGATATTACATCTGAAGTGGTTGACTGTTGTTCGTTAGTAACATTGATAATAGAAAAACCTTTCCTTCCAACATCGTTGGGGTTACCACCTGCACCGTATTTGTTAGAAACAAAATCATAATCAAAAGTAAAGTCTGATACGGTAGATGACCTGACGATGGTTCCGTCAGCTTGTATGATATATGTCTTTGTGGATACTTTACCAGTATATTTATATAAATCAATTAGGTCGAAGTTGCTGAATCTAATAATGTTGCTGATGTATGTTGTTGTTTCAATGTCAGGGATTCCATGGGTTCCTTTTCTTATGAACACATCTTTGAATAAACTAATTAAATTGGCTGAAATTGAATTTATTCCCAGGCCTCCGTCAGCATAGAGTGATGGGCTTATTTTATTTTCGCCATATTCATCAGCTCTCCATCCTAAAAAGTCATTTCCAGAACCAAAATAGAAATAGGTATCGAGAGTGTCATGGCTATCATTAAGCATAACAAGCGTATCAGCATTCCCCGTTTTTAATCCCTGAATATGTCCGTTAATGTTAATTATAGTTGAGTTATAATTTTTATAATTGGCAAGGGTTATTTCAGCCTCTTGTTTCCCGTTAATAACGAGCTCTCTAAGGTTTGCTGCCATAGTGAGATCAACGGTGTTATCTGTGGTCAAGTTTAGTATTACTCGTTCTAACTGTGCTTTTTCTGCTTGGCTGAGTATGTGCGTTATACCGGAGTTAATAGTGCTCTCTGGTGAGTTTCCTGTTTCGTTTGTTAATGTAGCATCTTTTTTATAATTCAAACTTCCTGCTATCCTCAGTGCGAACTGAAATTTTTCATAATACTCACTCTTTGATTTCGTGTTTGAATCTATAAGGCTGCTGATTACGGCTGATATTATTTTGTTTTTATCCCCAAGAGAAATTAGTTTTTCCAATGTACTGTTATCTGCATTATGACCATATGCTGTCAGGTATATTCTTTTGGCATATGAATTGATGTCAAGATGCGTTGAAATGCGATTGAATTCTGAAGTGTTAGTTAGGATGCTCACTATTTTATCATGAGATATTCCTGAGGCTAATTTTTGGCTCCATCCAAATAATGCTTCCGAATTTATATTTCTCTCAGCTCCAATTAAATAAAGAGCGGCGATTTTCTCTTGGTATTCCAGCGGTGGAAGTTCCCCTCGTTCATAGACGTGAGATGCTGCGGCTAAATGTGACTTAGCAGTTGCATCACTTTCGTTGGTGCTTTCTCTCAGTAATTTCATTATATTAATAGAGATTTCAGCTCTGGATGATCCGGTAGCCAATAATTCCAAGTAAATATTTAACTCTGTATTTGTGGCCGGTCTTTCAAAAGTATTTTCAAATATTTTTTTGACAAAGGTTTTATTGGTGACGTTGTTTAAGTAGGGTCTGTCTTTTATAAATACTTCTGTGGCCTGGAGCAGTGTTTTATCACCTTTATTAATTAGTGGAACCCAAAACTCAGATACGTCGCGAGTTATACCTGCACCGAGGACATGAAAAATTCCAAGAATATCAGTTGCACCATCACCAGAAGGGACTATATTTGAAGTTCCTGGATAAAGGGTCAAATTACCATTATCAAGAAAATGCTCTTTATCTATAAGTCGCTGCTCTGGATAATTAAATTCATAGTCTGTATTTGACATGTCGTCGTTGAGCTTTGGCCAGGGGGCCGTGTTAGTAACAAGCTCATTGACTATGCGGAAAAGATTATGGTTGAGATCGAGAGTGGAGTCGTTGTACCAAAGTTTAAATTCGGCTTGTCCCATTTCGCGACCATGTACGATTTTAAAAAAAGCCCTCATAATTTCAAAGTTATTTTGGTAGTTACCATAAAGCAATTTTGCTTCAGGGGTTTCCATGAGTTCCGAGATGATATTTTGCAATACTGCAGGCCCTTTCTTTTCTAAACTATCACTGAGGGCTTTGAGTTCTCTTTCGGTTGGGCTTTTGCGAAGTAAAGTGTAGTAGATGCTTGCGATTTGTTTCTCATACATCAATGAGGCCATAAATATTCCCTCCGGTGAACTATATAAATTTCTTTGTTAAAAGGGCGATGTTTTTTGTCGTGCGAAAGCTTCATTGTAGCATTGGCCGCTCAATGCGCTGGGTGTTGGCTGGTAGTTATGGTTTATCCCATGAAAAATAGGAATTTCCTCATGGCATTATTTTGAGCTTGAGAGGGGCGGTGGTTATTATGAGAGGTTTGAAAGAAATATGGGCTCAAATATTGATTTGTAACTTTTTGATTGTTAATGGTTTGTTTTGTATTTTAATGTGGGGTGGCTAACTTGAGTTTGTAAATGCCCCACTGTTTTTAACACAGTGGGGATATTATTATTGTTTTTAATCCGGGAAGGTCAGGGTATTGCCCGGCGCTTCGCGGTGAATGTGCAGGAAGTTCAGATGCTTCTCGTACTGATCGAGGATGTCGCCGATCACCTGCTCCTTGCTGTAATCCATCAGATCATTGCCCTGGGTGCCTTCCATCAGGAAGGTTTCCAGCCGGTAATAGTGCGATTTGCCTGAGCGGGCGCGGTAGGTGAAGCCCGGCACCGAATAACGCTGTGGCCAAATCTGATAGATAAAGTTCTGCTCTTCACCCAAATGCACCAGCAGTTCCAGGTGGTTCAAACGCTCATCTTCTGCCGGCGGCACCTCGGTAAATTCCACTTTGGCGCCGCGCAGTTCCAGCTCGCGCGCCACTTCCTGCATGGCCGGTCTGCAACGGGTATCCAGCATTTTTTGTGTGTACTGGGTGCCAGGGTAGTTCATCACCCGCGACAGGCGCTGCTTCCAGTTCAGCACGTCATTGCTCGAAATCGGCATGGGGGCGTTGGTATTCAGGGCACTGGCCTTGCGATAGTCCTCCACCCGCAGCGATTTATACAACCCGGCCATTACGAAGAAGATCACGAAGCTGAACGGCAGGCCCATGATCACCGTCGTTTTCTGCAACGCAGGCACGCCGTCGGTCATCAGCATGCCGATGGTCAGCAGGCCTATGGCCACCGACCAGAAAATCCGCAGCCAGTTGGGCGCATCGTTATTGATGTCGGCCAGGCGCGAGGTAAAGTTGCCCAGCACCAGTGAGCCTGAATCCGCCGAGGTCACGTAGAACAGCAGGCCGGTGATGGTGGCCACCGAGGCGCTGAAGGTGAAGCCCGGGTATTGCGCCAGCAGGCTGTAGAAGCCGCGTTCCGGGTATTGCATCACTTCCTGCGCAAAGGCGGCATTGCCGTGGATAATCTGGTACAGCGCGCTATTACCGAAGATCGACAGCCACAGCAGGGTGAACACGAAAGGAATGATCAGCGTGCCGACCACAAACTGACGGATGGTACGCCCGCGCGAAATACGCGCCAGGAACAGGCCGACAAACGGCGACCACGCCACCCACCAGGCCCAGAAGAACAGGGTCCAGTTGTTCATCCATTCCACCGGACGATCGAAGGCGAAGCTGTTGAGCGTCATGCCCATAAAGCGATTGACGTAATCGCCGACGTTGAGCACCAGCGCATTGAGCAGGAACTCGGTATCGCCGCAGAACAGCACGAACAGGATCAGCCCCAGCGCCAGCAACACGTTGAGCTCCGACAAAATACGAATGCCCTTGTTGACGCCGGAGGTCACCGAAATGGTGGCCATAATCACCGAAAGCAGGATCAGTGCGCTTTGAACCGTCAGGTTTTCCGGTACCTGGAACAGCACCTTCAATCCGTAGTTGAGCTGCACCACGCCAATGCCGAGCGTGGTGGCGATGCCGAAAATGGTGCCCAGCACCGCTGCGATATCCACGCTGTGGCCGATCGGGCCGTTGATGCGTTTACCAAAGATCGGGTACAGCGCCGAACGGATGGTCAGCGGCAGATTATAGCGGTAGCTGAAATAACCGAGGGCAATGCCCATCAGCGCATACATTGACCAGCCGGTTAACCCATAGTGGAACAGCGTCCACACCATGGCCTGACGTGCCGCTTCCAGCGTTTGGGCATCGCCTTCCGGCGGCATCATATATTGCGTTACGGGTTCGGCGACCGAGAAGAACATCAAATCGATGCCGATGCCGGCGGCGAACAGCATCGCCGCCCAGCTCATCAGGCTGAACTCGGGTTTCGACTGTTCCGGCCCGAGCTTGATCGAACCGAAGCGCGAGGCGGCGATAAACACCACGAATACGATGTACAGGGTGGCGGCCAGCAGGTAATACCAGCCGAAGGTGGTTGAAACCCAATTCAGGGTGCGGGTGATCCATCGCCCGGAGAAATCGGTAAAAAAAATGGTCATCAGCGAGAAGGCCAGAATCAGCCCTGCCGAGGTAAAGAAAACCACAGGATTAAGGCGATCCTTTTGCGGTTTTGAGGAGGTTTCGCTGGTTGTCATCGTCGTCCTCTGTTTTTTAACAACTGAATAAAATCGTGCCCACCTTTCTGCTCTGAACGACGCGCAGGCGTCGTCCGGAAAAGTGCGGATAAAAAGCGGCACTGCTTGCCGTTTAGCCTGTTAACGAAACGGAAAATCGTTTCGTGGTGGGAACCGCTTACAGACACTGATTTTGGTCAGATTCGTTAAATACCTCACAAAAATCAGCCAGTTCCACAACCGAAAAGTACATTTTTGTAACCAGGCAGCAATAAAATATATGCAATTTTTATTGAACGTTCAATCAAAAAAAAGTTTAATAGTCTGCATGAAGACCAAGTTCAGCAGGCGGAAAGTCGATGAAATTCGCCGCTGAGATGAGGCCGAAGTCGGTTTTGTGAGAGTCGAATTATGCCAAAGGTAGGAATGCAGCCAATTAGAAGGCAGCAGTTGATTGATGCCACGCTGGCCGCGGTAAACGAAGTCGGAATGCATGACGCCACCATTGCGCAGATAGCGCGCAGGGCGGGCGTTTCCAACGGTATCATCAGCCACTATTTCAAGGATAAGAACGGGTTGCTGGAAGCCACGATGCGCTATTTGATCAGCCATTTGGGGGAAGCGGTGAAGCTGCGGTTACAGGCGCTGAACGACCAGAGCCCGGCGGCAAGGCTGCAGGCGATCGTTGCCGGCAACTTCGACGACAGCCAGATCAACAGCGCAGCGATGAAAACCTGGTTGGCCTTTTGGGCCAGCAGTCTGCATCAGCCGCAGCTTAACCGGTTGCAACAGGTGAACGGCCGCCGTCTGTATTCCAACCTGTGCGCCGAGTTCAGCCGCGCATTGCCGCAGGCGCAGGCGCGTTTGGCGGCCAAAGGGCTGGCGGCGTTGATCGACGGTCTGTGGTTGCGCAGCGCACTGCGCGGCGCGGCGTTTAATCAGGCGCAGGCGATCGCGCTCACTACCGATTACATTACGTTTCAACTCCGGGGGCAAACGCCACCCTGAGGACAATCCAAGGAGAACCTATGTCCCGTTTTGGCTTGCAGAAGCTCTATATTCATGGTGCCTATGTAGACAGTACCGAGGGGAAAACCTTCAACGCAGTGAACCCGGCGAATGGCGAAGTGCTTGCCGAGATCCAGTCCGCCAGCGCTGAAGACGTCAACCGTGCGGTTGCCAGCGCAGCCAGCGGGCAGAAGGTGTGGGCGGCGATGACGGCGATGGCGCGTTCGCGCATTCTGCGCCGTGCAGTGGATATTCTGCGCGAGCGCAATGACGAACTGGCGGCACTGGAAACGCTGGATACCGGCAAGGCAATGTCGGAAACCACCTCGGTCGATATCGTCACCGGCGCCGACGTACTGGAATACTACGCAGGGCTGATCCCGGCTATCGAAGGCCAGCAGATCCCGCTGCGCGACACCTCTTTCGTTTATACCCGCCGCGAGCCGCTGGGCGTGGTGGCCGGTATCGGCGCCTGGAACTACCCGATTCAGATCGCATTATGGAAATCCGCGCCGGCCCTGGCGGCGGGCAACGCAATGATCTTCAAACCGAGCGAAGTGACCTCCCTGACTGCGCTGAAACTGGCCGAGATCTACACCGAAGCCGGCGTGCCGGACGGCGTGTTCAACGTGCTCACCGGCAGCGGCGCAGAAGTCGGCCAGTATCTGACCGATCACCCAGGCATTGCCAAGGTGTCCTTCACCGGCGGGGTAAAAACCGGCAAGAAAGTGATGGCCAATGCCTCGGGTTCAACGCTGAAAGAAGTCACTATGGAACTGGGCGGCAAGTCGCCGCTGATTATCTTTGACGACGCCGATCTGGATCGTGCTGCCGACATCGCCATGATGGCCAATTTCTACAGCTCCGGCCAGGTGTGTACCAACGGTACGCGCGTGTTTGTCCCGGCGGCGTTGCAGGCAGAGTTTGAAGCGAAAATCCTCGAACGCGTGAAGCGTATTCGTCTGGGTGATCCTGCCGATCCGCAAACCAACTTTGGGCCGCTGGTCAGCTTTGCGCATATGGAGTCCGTGCTGCGCTTTATCGAGAGCGGCAAGAACAGCGGCGCACGTTTGCTGTGCGGCGGTGAGCGCGTGACCGAAGGCGAATACGCCAAAGGGGCTTATGTGGCGCCGACGGTGTTTACCGATTGCCGTGACGACATGGAAATTGTGCGTGAAGAAATCTTCGGGCCGGTAATGAGCATTCTCAGTTATCACAGCGAAGAAGAAGTGGTACGCCGTGCCAACGACACCACCTTCGGCCTGGCCGCAGGACTGGTGACCAATGATTTAACCCGCGCTCACCGCGTGATTCACCAGCTTGAAGCCGGCATTTGCTGGATCAACACCTGGGGCGAGTCGGCGGCGGAAATGCCGGTTGGCGGCTACAAGCAATCCGGCGTCGGCCGCGAGAATGGCCTGAGCACGCTGGAGCACTACACGCAGATCAAATCGGTGCAAGTCGAGCTGGGCGAATACACCTCGGTGTTCTGATATTCCCGCCGCCTTTCGAGCTACAGCGTCGTTGGCCGCGAACGCGGACCCCAGTCACTTACTTGAGTAAGCTCCTGGGGCTCCACGCCCTTGCCGCCTGGCTGTAACTCGAAATCCATAGGGAATGCCCCTGATTTTGAATCCAATATTGCCTGCCTATTGCGTATAGAGCCCTTCAGGCCATTCGCCTCATTCAGGCAAACAGATTAAGGAGATAATGAGTGGAATACGATTACATCATTATCGGTGCCGGCTCTGCCGGTAACGTATTAGCCACCCGTTTAACCGAAGACGCCGATGTCAGCGTGTTGCTGCTGGAAGCCGGCGGCCCGGATTACCGGATGGATTTCCGTACGCAGATGCCGGCCGCGCTGGCCTTCCCGTTGCAGGGGCGCCGCTACAACTGGGCCTACGAAACCGATCCTGAGCCGCACATGAACAACCGCCGTATGGAATGCGGCCGTGGCAAAGGTCTGGGCGGTTCTTCGCTGATCAACGGCATGTGCTACATCCGCGGCAACGCGATGGATTTCGACAACTGGGCAACAGCGCCGGGTCTGGAAAACTGGAGCTATCTGGACTGCCTGCCGTATTTCCGCAAGGCGGAAACCCGCGATATCGGCCCGAACGATTATCACGGCGGCGACGGCCCGGTCAGCGTCACTACCCCGAAAGCCGGCAACAACGAACTGTTCCACGCGATGGTGGAAGCCGGCGTGCAGGCGGGCTATCCGCGTACCGAAGATCTGAACGGCTATCAGCAGGAAGGGTTCGGCCCGATGGATCGTACCGTGACGCCGAAAGGCCGCCGCGCCAGCACCGCTCGCGGTTATCTGGATCAGGCGCGTTCACGCCCTAATCTGAAGATTGTCACCCATGCACTGACCGATCGTATTCGCTTCGATGGCAAACGTGCGGTGGGCGTTGATTACTTGCAGGGCGACGGCAATCAGATCGCCAGCGCAAGCGCGCGGCGCGAAGTGCTGCTGTGCGCCGGGGCGATTGCCTCGCCGCAGATCCTGCAACGCAGCGGCGTCGGCCCTGCGTCGCTGCTGAAAAGCCTGGATATCAAGGTGGTGCATGATCTGCCGGGCGTCGGTGAGAACCTGCAGGATCACCTGGAAATGTATCTGCAGTACGCCTGTAAAAAACCGGTGTCGTTGTATCCGGCATTGCAATGGTTCAACCAGCCGAAGATTGGCGCAGAGTGGCTGTTCAACGGCACCGGTATTGGCGCCAGTAACCAGTTTGAAGCCGGCGGTTTTATCCGTAGCCGCGAGGAGTTCGCCTGGCCGAATATCCAATATCACTTCCTGCCGGTGGCGATTAATTACAACGGCAGCAACGCGGTCAAAGAACACGGGTTCCAGGCTCATGTCGGGTCTATGCGTTCCCCGAGCCGTGGCCGGGTGCAGGTGAAATCGAAAGATCCGCGTCAGCATCCGAGCATCCTGTTCAACTATATGGCGACAGAGCAAGACTGGCAGGAGTTCCGCGACGCAATCCGCATTACGCGTGAAATCATGGCGCAACCGGCGCTGGACGAGTACCGCGGTCGCGAAATCAGCCCGGGGCCGGAGGTGCAGACCGACGAGCAGTTGGACGCCTTTGTGCGTGAACATGCTGAAACCGCCTTTCACCCTTCCTGCTCATGCAAAATGGGCGAAGACGAGATGGCCGTGGTCGACGGCCAGGGGCGGGTGCACGGCATGGAAGGGCTGCGGGTGGTGGATGCCTCCATCATGCCGCTGATCATTACCGGTAACCTGAACGCCACCACGATCATGATTGCCGAGAAGATTGCCGACAACATTCGCCAGCGTGCGCCGTTGCCACGCAGTACCGCAGAGTATTACGTGGCCGGCGACGCCCCGGCGCGCAAGCCGTAACCTACATGCTCTCTCGCCGCTGAGGGGGAGGGCTGCTGTAGCAAGCAACCCCCTCTCCAATGCTCTTCCCCGAGGCGAGGGGGCAATTCATACCCCTCATCTTTCAAGCTGCAGTGAGATCGCCTGATCGAAACTGTTGGGTGTCGCCATGCGCCACATACGTGCATAAAAATCACTTTGGATCTCTTTTTCCAGCAAAGCGCCTGGCTCCAGGTAGTAATAGATGTCCGCGTAGACCTTGATTTCGGTTGAGGTGATGCGGCGTAGCATATGGTGAGACGTCAGTTGCTCCGGGCGACTGACGCCGGCCGCTGCCAGCATTTCCGCCAGCGCTTTGACCGTATTTTGGTGGAAGTGGTAAACGCGTTCCGCCTTGTTCGGTACCACTAATGCCTTCTGGCGCAGCGGGTCCTGCGTGGCGACGCCGGTCGGGCAGTGGTTGGTGTGGCAACTTTGCGACTGGATGCAGCCGACGGCAAACATAAAGCCGCGCGCCGAGTTCACCCAGTCGGCCCCCAACACCAGCACGCTGGCGATGTCGAAGGCGCTGATGATTTTGCCGCTGGCACCGACTTTGATCTTGTCGCGCAGCCCACAGCCCACCAGAGTGTTGTGGACGAACAATAGCCCTTCGCGCAACGGCATGCCCATATAGTTGGACAACTCAAGCGGTGCGGCGCCAGTGCCGCCTTCCTTACCGTCTACGACGATAAAGTCCGGCAAAATATGGGTATGCAGCATCGCCTTGGCGATAGCGACAAACTCCCACGGGTGGCCGATGCACAGCTTAAAACCCACAGGTTTACCGCCGGACAGTTCGCGCAGTTGCTGGATAAAATGCATCATTTCCACCGGGGTGGTGAAGGCGCTGTGCGAAGCCGGAGAAATGCAGTCTTCCCCCTCGGGCACGCCGCGCGTGGCGGCAATTTCCGCATCCACTTTTTTTGCCGGCAAAATGCCGCCATGGCCCGGTTTGGCGCCCTGGCTGAGTTTGATTTCAATCATTTTTACCTGCGGGCTTTTTGCCTGCTCGGCAAAGCGCTGCGGATCGAAATGGCCGTCGGCGGTGCGGCAGCCGAAATAGCCGCTGCCCAGTTCCCACACCAGATCGCCGCCGTGCTCGCGGTGATAGCGGCTGATGCTGCCCTCGCCGGTGTCATGATAGAAATTGCCTTTCGCTGCGCCAAGATTGAGGGCGCGGATGGCGTTGGCCGACAACGCGCCGAAGCTCATGGCTGAGATGTTAAAGATTGAGGCGGAATAGGGTTGTCTACAGTCCGGGCCGCCGATCGCCACGCGAAAACTGGTGGGATCGGATGCCGCTACCGGGCGCATGGAATGGCCGATGCATTCATAACCCGTTTGATAAACGTCCAGTTGGGTACCGAATGGCTTGTCGCCCATCTCATTTTTGGCGCGGCGATAGACCAGCGTGCGTTGAGTACGTGAGAACGGGATCTGGGCGTTATCTTCTTCCAGTAAATATTGGCGTATTTCCGGGCGGATAAATTCGAAGAAAAAGCGCAGGCGGCCGATGATCGGATAGTTGCGGCAGATGGCGTGGCGTTGCTGAGTCAGATCGTAAATGCCCAGTGCGCTCAGACACCCGAAAAGGAGGGTCGGCAGCCAAAACCAGGGCCGCTGCGGCAACAGCGTCAATGACGCCAACGCAAGCAAGATGCTCAAAACAAAGCAGGTATAACGGCTGAATAAGGATGATTTCATAACATCTCCTGATGTTTTTTATTTAATCCAGACGACAGGGCTCGCGGGACTTTCCCGCGGGCAAATCGTAACCAATAGACAGGAGTGTTATGTAGCTGTTGCTGCTTTGTCGCTCATTGTTACATTAATTTAACCTGATGCGACAAAAGCAGGCCGCCGGGTAGCAGCCTGAAGGGTCATTTACTGGCGACGAAGATGGTGCTCATGCTGCGCAAACGCAGCTTTTTCATCGCGCTGTATTTTTGCGAGAAGATGGTTTTGGGGTGCGTGCCGCGCTTTTGAGCAATATGCAGCAGGCTATCGCCACGCAGCAGGTTGAAGATGACATCGCTTTCCGCCGGGCTGAGTTCGCGGGTTTTCTGCATTTTTATCCCGCCTGATTCTTTGCTTTCCAACAGATTTTGTATTTTTTCCTGCAGCGAATAAAGTGGGATGCGGGTAGAGACCAATTCAACGGAAATACCCAGTATCGACAGCAGTTTCACTACGCGTTCGTCATCATAAAACACCAGGATCCGCGTTTTGGTGTTGTATTGCTGATGCATTGACACCAGGCTTTCAATGACGTTGACACTTTGCTCCAGATTTTGCGAGGTAAAGATCAGCGCGATATCGTGCTTAATTATCTTTTCCGCCTTGGAACCCCCCTGCATAAAATCCGAAAACAGTCTGATATCGTACTTGCCGTAATGTTTTTTCACTAATACCGAAAGACCGACATAGCTGTACTTACACTCACTAATAACAAGGACATTGTTTTTAGACATAATGGCAGACACCAATAATGAGTTAAAAGTATTCAGCTGTAAGAAGCGAGTTCAAATCCTTGATGTCGGATTCCTTCCACAGCTTTCCCTGCAGTGCGTAATATGGCATTTCGTCCAGCCATTTTTTATGGTCGGGAGTTTCAACCCCTTCGATAATTACCTTGTAATGGTTAAGGTAAAAAAATCGCAATAAAGCGCGCATTAAGCCGTCACCGCCAGATTTTTCCATAAAATTCCATAACAAAAATCGGTCGAGCTTAACGAAGCGGAACTGGCTGTTATACAACGCGGAAAAACCGGCGTAGCCAGAACCAAAATCATCGAGCCAAAATGAATAACTTTTCAGTAAGGGATCGCCATGAACGCGATCTTTTACCAGTCGGGTTGAGTTTTCGCTGATTTCAAAGTGAATACAACGAGTGGCGCGAATTCTTTCTGCAAAATGGTCGCTGGCCAGCGATCGTAACGAATGGTCGTCCACATTCAATGTGGCTATAACCTGATTATCACGAAACCAGTGATTATATTTTTCTATCAGGCTGACTTGTTCTAACAGAATCTCAATCCGGGTTGCGCTATCGGCAGAACGAAAAAACTGTTCAGGGGAAAAATGAGCATGTTCGCTATTGAAAGTGAATCGGGACAAGCATTCAACGGCCAGCAATTGTCCGGATTTTCCGAACATAGGCTGGAAAACATAATTAATCCCGTTATTTTTCGCTCTAAAAGAACCGCTCATTTCTCAATCCCTTGACTGATATGTAACTTCTTGTTTTTTAACGGTAATAAAAGTAAATAAATGCTTTTTATTGGTAATTATCTTATTTAATTTAACCAGGACGTGCCATGCCGCCTCCAGACCATTAAACGCGCAATTTGTCGTGAAGTCCAAATGATTTCAAAGGTAACAAAGTGTAAAAATACAGGATAATATCCTGATAATTATGACTTAAAGCAATATGTTGCACTGCCTGGCTTTTCAAAACACAGATTATTCCTATTCAGTTGAATCGTCAACATCGATCGATAGGTATTTGTTGATAGTTTTTTCCTATCAATAGGGGTGATATGAATGTTATAAACGATTTAACAATAAGAATACGCCTGGTCTATATTTCGCCGGGCAATGGATTCATCGGGGCTTCATTCCTGACAAGGAGTAGCATCGCTGAATGTACTTAATAGTTGTATTAATTCATCGAGAGTCTAAATATGAAAATTTCTAAACTGTCTGCCGTATTGGCATTGGCTGTAAGCGCCGCTACTATTTCTTCTTTTTCTGCACAAGCGACTGACGGTACTATTACTTTCAACGGTAAAGTGACTGACCAGACTTGTACTATCAGCACCCCAGGCGGTAAAGATTTCACCGTTACTCTGCCAACTGTTTCTGCTTCAACTCTGGCAACTCAGAGCGCGACTGCCGGCCGTACTCCATTCGCAATCAACCTGACCAAATGTTCTAAAGGCCAGGTAGCCACTTATTTCGAACCAGGCGCAACTGTTGATTTCAATACTGGCCGTCTGAACAACCAGGCACAGACTGATGCAGTGACCAACGTGCAAATTCAGCTGCTGGGCAGCAACAACCAGTTCCTGCCAATTCTGGCCGCCGGCACCAACGGCGCGCAGAATAACTCTCAGTGGGTTACCGTTGCTAACAAAGGCGATTCTGCTGACCTGAACTACTACGCTGAATATTACGCGACCAATGCTGCCGGCGCTGGTGATGTGACTTCAAGCGTTCAGTACACCATCATTTATCAATAAGTAATATTCTTATTCTGGCGGGGGAATTACCCCCGCCGTTTTTCCCTACCGTAGTGATAAAATAATGAAAAATTCATTTAAAAAATACAGTGTATTGCTGATTGCCGCGCTATTCAGCAGCAGCGTTTTTTCCAGTGTCATCATTAACGGTACGCGTATTATTTATCCGGGAAAACAACGGGAAGTTACTGTCCAATTATCAAATAATGGAACTTCACCGGCATTGATCCAATCCTGGATTGACGAAGGCGATGCGAAAACCACGCCTGAAAACAGCAAAGCGCCGTTTATCGTTTCCCCGCCAATCAGCCGTGTTGAACCGGCTACCGGCCAGGCGCTGCGTGTTTCACTGACCACGTCAGCATTGGCACAAGACAAAGAATCCCTGTTCTGGTTGAACGTACTGGAGATCCCTCCTGCACCGACCGGGGCAAGCAGCAGTACGCCTGAAAACTTTTTACAGGTGGCTTTCCGCACCCGCGTCAAACTGCTGTATCGTCCGGCCGGCCTGACCGGCGAAGCGAACGATGCACCTGAAAAACTGCAGTGGCGCTTTAGCGGCGCCGGCGTCAGCGTGAAAAACCCAACGCCGTATTACGTGTCGTTCACCGAAATCAATGCCGTCGTCAACCAGAAGAAAGTGCCGTTGGCGCCACACGGCGACATGCTGGCGCCAGGCCAGGAAAAAACGCTGTCGTTTTCCGGTGACAGCTCGCGCATCGCCGACGTTGCATTTACCACCATTAACGATTTTGGCGGACGCGTGTCCCGCACTAAGAATAAGCAAAAGTAACTCTTGGAAGAGAGACTCATACCCCAGAGCGCAAGCTGTCGGTGGGGTGAGCTTAATTTGGTAAAGGAATGCTTTTATATGAAAGAGTTGCCTATCTCTGCGGCCATTAAACTGGCGCTATTTAACTATAAATCGATTCTGTTGTTGACCGGCGGTGCGCTTTGCCTGGCGGCGCCTGGATTTGCCCTGGCGGAAATCGTTACCGACAGCAAAAAGCCCACCGCCCCGGTTGAAGCTTCCTTCAACAGCAGTTTCCTGGTTGGAGAGGCGCAAGGCGTCGATCTTTCGCGTTTCCGCGACGGCAACCCTATTCTTGCCGGCAAATACTCACTCGACGTTTATGTTAACGGCGAGTGGAAAGGCAAGAAGAGTATCGATTTCAAAAACGTACCGGGTAAAAACAGTGCCGATACCTGTTTCTCTCTGCTGTCGCTGGATGAATTCGGTGTGGATACTGCGGCATTGAGCAGCGATCCTTCGGTCACTACCGATACCTGTAAAAGCCTGCCGCAGTGGGTGCCGGAAGCCTATTATCGCCTTGATACCAGTTCGCTGCGAATGGATATCAGTATCCCGCAGTCGTCGCTGCGCCGCAGTGCGCGCGGTTATGTCGATCCGAAATTCTGGGATCGTGGCATTACCGCCGGCAGCCTTTCGTATAATTTCAATGCCTTTAATACCCACAGTTCCGCCAACGGCAGCAACGCGGATTCAACCAACGCTTATTTGACCCTGAACGCCGGGTTAAACGTGGCCGGTTGGCAGTTGCGCCATGACTCTAACGTCAACTGGCGCTCCAACGAAAGCACCCATTGGCAAAACACCGCCACTTACGCGCAGCGTGCCATCCCGGCTGTGCGCGGCATGCTGACGTTGGGTGATACCTATACCAGCGGCGACTTCTTTGATTCTATCGGTTTTCGCGGCGTACAGGTCGCGACCGATGACCGCATGTTGCCTGACTCTCTCAACGGTTATGCGCCTGTGGTGCGTGGCGTGGCGCAAAGTAACGCGCTGGTGGAGATTCGTCAGAATAACCAGTTGATCTACCAGACCACCGTTGCTCCCGGCGAATTCGTGATTAACGATCTTTACCCAACCGGTTACGGCGGCGACTTGAACGTCACCATCAACGAGGCCGACGGCAGCAAGCGCCAGTTCAGCGTGCCTTACGCTTCGGTAGCGCAGATGTTGCGTCCGGGGATCCAGCGTTATGCCCTGACCGCAGGCCGAGTGCGCGATGATAATTTGAGCAAGGAACCCGATATGTTCCAGGCGACTTATCAGCGCGGGTTTACCAATATCATCACCGGCTACACCGGCGCTATCGCCAGTGACGGCTATGGTGCCGTGTTGTTGGGCAGTGCGGTGGCGACGCCGATCGGTGCCTTTGCTCTGGACGTGACTCAGGCCAATACTCGCCTGAAGCAGGGTGACCAATCCGGTCAGAGCTATAAGCTCAGCTACAGCAAGTTGATGACTGAAACCAACACCAACTTCACCATCGCCGCTTATCGCTACTCCACCTCCGGTTACCTTTCGTTGCGCGACGCCGTTTACTCGCGAGACAACGAACGCAAGAACCTGAGTGCCGACGCCGTTAACCGCCAGCGCAGCGAATACCAACTGACCCTCAACCAGGGGCTGGGCGATGACTTTGGCGCGTTGTATATCACCGGTTCGGTTCGCGATTACTGGAACCGGGGCGGCAGCACCAAGCAGTATCAGGTGGGTTATAACAACTATTATGGTCGTGTCACCTACGGCCTGTCCGCCATGCGCACCTCGGACATGTATAACCGTGATGAAACCCGTTATTACCTGACGCTGTCGGTTCCGTTCAGCGTCGGTTCGCAGACGCTGAGCCTGAACAGTTCATTGGGCTATACCGATAACGGCTACGACAGCAGCCGCGTGGGCATTAACGGTTCTACCGGTGAAGACAATAACATCAGCTACAGCGCGGCGCTGGCCAACGATCAATCCGGCGGCACCAACAGCAGCGTAAGCGGCGAATACCGTAGCCGGTTCTCGACGCTGAACGGTTCTTACAGCTACGGCAAAGATTATCGTCAGTCGTCGATCGGGGCGTCGGGCAGCGTAGTGGCTCACAGCGGTGGGGTGACCATGACGCCGCAGCGCGGCCAGACCATGGTGCTGGTAGAGGCGCCGGACGCCGCCGGGGCTATCGTGACCAACTCGCCGGGCGTGCGTATCGATGATAACGGCTATGCGGTAGTGCCTTACGTGGCGCCATACCGCATGACCAACGTAACGCTCGATCCGAGCGGCATGTCGCGCGATGTGGAGTTGGAAAGCAGCAGTCAGCAGATTGCGCCTTACGCCGGTGCCATCGCACGGCTGGAGTTCAAAACCACCAAAGGCCAGGCGTTGATCATTCATGCTCTCGGCCCGGACGGCAACGCGTTGCCATTTGGTTCTGAAGTGCTGGATACCCGCAATCAGGTGGTGGGTATCGTCGGCCAGGGCAGCCGCATCTACTTGCGTACGGAAGCGCAAAAAGGGCTGTTACAGGTGAAATGGGGCACGCAGCCTACGCAGCAGTGTTCTGTCAGCTATAGCTACAAGGCGAAAGCGCAGGGCAATACTGACTACGAAATTATTGAAGCGAGTTGCAAATGATAAAATTAACGCGTGTTCTGTCACTGAATAAAACGTCAGCGAAATGTTTGATGCTGTTCGGTTTGATGATGGTAGGCGGTCAAAGTGCTTATGCCGCCTGTTCTGTCAGAAGTGGTTACAAGGCGCAGGTGATCAATATGAAGCTTGGGCGTGTGCTGGTGACCCCAGGCAGCCAGGTGGGCGACACTTTGGTTACCGGCCAGTTTCCAATCAATGAAGTCAGTAATATCGCCAGTTGCTCAAGAGGCGGCAGCGCGATTGGTTCGATCATGCAGGGCCGCGCTACCAGTTTCACCAATGTGTGGAGTACCAATATTCCGGGTATCGGTATTCGTTTGTACCGTGAGGCCGGCTCGGTGAGTAACTTCTACCCTCATACCTTGAACTTTTCTGGTAATTCCAACGTGACCCTTAACGGTGGTTACTTCAAGATCGACGTCGTTAAAACCGCGGCCCAAACAGGCACCGGCCAGCTGACTACCGGGCTCTATACCAACTATTACATGGACGGTACCGGCCCTGGGTTGCCGCTGTTGCAATCGATAGTCGATGCCAACAGCCTGACGATCGTCACTTCCACCTGCAATGTGGACAGCGGTTCCAAAAATAAGGTGGTTAATCTGGATACCGTCACGGCAGCCTCTTTTGGCGCTGTCGGCTCAACCCAGGGTGAGAAGGCGTTTGATCTCAATATTAACTGCGTTGGCGGCGTCGGTGAAAATCTGCTGCCAGGCAATGCCGGGCAGGGGATTGTGAATGTGCGTTTTGACTACACTCCGGACAGTTCTAATGCGCCTGGCGTGATCAAATCGCAATCTGGCGCCAATACGGCTTCCGGCGTTGCCGTGCAGTTGTTGACGGGCAGCACCACGCAGCCTATCAAGAACGGTGACGCGGTCAACGCAGGCCGAACCGTACCGAACCAGGCCAACACCCTGACCTTGCCGCTGAAAGCCCGTTACTATCGTACCGGCACTACGATCAAAGGCGGCAATATCCAGTCGACCGCAACCTTTACCATCGAATACAACTGAGTATTGCGGGCATTAAAAAAGCCAATGGGATTGCCCATTGGCTTTTTGCTTTTTATCCGCCTTAGCGCTGGCCCATCCAATGAGTGCAGGCACCCTCCACGCATTTCCCTGCATACCACAAGTGCGCGCCCGACGGCTCGTGCCGATGCCCGTTCTGCGGCGTGATGGGTTGCGGACGCATCTCTACCACGTCCCAGCGCGTGGTGCGGCGATACACCGCCGGCGTTTTGCCGAACTGTTTTTTAAATGCGCGTGAAAATGACGGCTGGGAATCAAAGTGGAACTGCAGGGCGATGTCGAGAATAGGGCGAGGGGTCGAACGCAGCGCCTGCGCGGCCTGTGACAGGCGGCGCTCGCGGATATAGCTGCCCAGCGCATGGCCGGTGGTGCTGCGGAACATCCTTTGCAGGTGCCACTTGGAGTAGCCCGATTTCGCCGCCACGTTATCTAACAGCAACGGTTGATCCAGATGAGTTTCAATCCAGTTCAGTAAATCGTGAATGATATTGACGCGATCCATTGTTTAAGTTCTCCCGCGGTACGACATTCAGGTCACAGTAGGTAAGAGTAATTATCCAAGCTAGTTCTTTGATAATAGGCCGCTGAACCGGGTTACGCAAGTGTTAACTGGAGGGCTAAAGGTGGCTAAACGTGCTCTTCGAGCTGCGGAGAAACAGAAAAGGCCGCACGAGGCGGCCTTGAGGGAAGGGGGAACAAACGTCGAATCAGTGAGTTTCCGGCTTCACTTCGATATAGTCCAACTGCAAGACGCTGCTGGTGTAGCCGCGGATCTTGTTGGTCATTTCAATGTCGCCGTTCAGCTTGTGACCATAGGATGGAATGATCTCTTTCAGCTTGCTCTGCCATTCCGGCGTCGCCACTTTATCTTTGAACACTTTTTCCATCAGGTGCAGCATGATTGGCGCAGCGGTAGAGGCGCCCGGCGATGCGCCGAGCAGGGCGGCGATGCTGCCGTCCTCGGAGCTGACCACTTCGGTGCCGAACTGCAACACGCCGCCTTTCTCATCGTCTTTCTTGATGATCTGCACGCGTTGGCCGGCGGTCCACAGCTTCCAGTCGGCCTGTTTGGCTTCAGGGAAGTACTCTTTCAGCGCAGCGAAACGGTCATCGTCGTTCATCATCAACTGGCCAACCAGGTATTTCACCAGGTCGAAGTTATCCAGCCCGACGTGGGTCATCGGCATCAGGTTAGACGTGCTCAGAGAGTGCAGCAGATCGAACAGCGAACCGTTTTTCAGGAACTTGCTGGAGAAGGTGGCGAATGGCCCGAACAGGACGACGCGCTTGCCATCCAGCATGCGGGTGTCCAGGTGCGGAACCGACATTGGCGGCGAACCTACGCTGGCCAGACCGTAAACCTTGGCCAGATGCTGATTCGCCACTTCCGGATTGGTGGTCACCAGGAACTGGCCACCGACCGGGAAACCGCCGTAGCCGTCAGCTTCAGGAATGCCGGATTTCTGCAACAGTGTCAGAGAGGCGCCGCCTGCCCCGATAAACACGAATTTGGCGTTAACGGTGGTTTCTTTACCGTCACGGTTCAGATCGGCCACGGTGACGCGCCAGGTGTTGTCGGCGTTGCGTTTGATATCGCGCACTTCATGGCTCAGGTTCAGCTTGAAGTTAGGATTTTTGGTCAGCGTATCCACCAGTTGATGGGTGATCACGCCAAAGTTGACGTCGGTACCCAGCGGCATGCGGGTCGCGGCAATTTTCTGCGCCGGATCGCGGCCGTTCATTACCAGCGGCGCCCACTGTTTAATCTGGTTGGCGTCTTCGGAGTATTCCATCCCGCGGAACAGGGTGCTGTGCTGCAGCGCCTCATAGCGTTTGCGCAGGAAGTTGACGTTATCGTCACCCCAGACAAAGCTCATGTGCGGTACGCTGTTAATAAAGGATTTTGGATCTTTCAGGACGTTATTTTTTACCTGATAAGACCAGAACTGACGAGAAATTTCAAAAGACTCGTTAACCACCACGGCTTTGCTGATATCAATGGTGCCGTCTTCTTTCTCCGGGGTGTAGTTCATTTCGGCGAAAGCGGAGTGGCCGGTACCGGCATTATTCCAGCCGTTGGAGCTTTCTTCCGCAACGCCGTTCATGCGCTCATACATGTCGATGGACCAGTTCGGCTCCAGTTCATGCAGGTAAGTCCCCAGGGTGGCGCTCATGATGCCGCCGCCAATCAGTACCACATCGACGGTCTTGTTCTCTTCTGCTGCAGCCTGTTGCGTGATGCCGAACAGATTCAGACAGAAGATCAGGACGAGTAATTTTCTCATTAAATCAAATCTCTTATGTGTAAATTCTACTCATTGCAGGTGAAAGAATTTATCGGGAGTTACCCTGGAAATAAGCCAAAACAGACCGCCCGGCATGAGCCGAATTGCAGTGATAATGTCTTTTTGTTAATAGTTTTCTTTAACGAAAAGTGGATTATTACAGGCTACCTGGAGGCGGAGTGTTCAACTCAGGTTACTGAGGGGATATTATTGTTTGCAAGAATGTTAAAAACTACTTTTGTAACTAAAAAAAGAGAAATATAGGCAGGAATAATTCATTTATTATTGCGGGCTAAATATAACCGCTAAATTAGCAGGGTTTAATTGCCGTTGATTTAAACGATATTTCATTATCACACAATATTTAGCGATGAATTGCAAAGGCTAGCCGGTAACAAAAAGAAAATGGCCGCCGTAGGGCGGCCGGCATCCGATTAGCGCGGTTGCCAAATACCGCGGGTTGCCGTGTCGGCGGCATAGGTGCTGAAATCACGCGCCGGGCGCCCAAGGCTGCGTTGAACGTCGTCGGTCAGTGATGCATTGCGCCCATCCAGTACCGTACTGAACAGATACTCCAGCAAGCTGACCATCTCCTCCGGCAACTGCGCTTCGCGCAGATAACCGACATAATCGGCTATCGGCACTTGCTGATAGAGAATCTCACGTCCGCTGGCGGCGGCAATCTCGCTAATGGCTTGTTCAAACGTCATCAGTCGCGGGCCGGTTAGTTCATATACCCTATTGCTGTGGCCGGGCTGAGTGAGAGCGGCGACCGCGATGTCGGCGATATCATCGGCATCAATAAAGGGCTCTGGAATTTCGCCCGGCGGCAAATAAACCGTGCCGTTCAGCAGCTCATCGAGAATAAAGCTTTCGCTGAAGTTTTGCATAAACCAGCTGGCGCGCAATATCGTCCAGTCCGCGCCGCTGCGCTCTACCATTTCTTCTGCCTGGCGAGCTTCGTCTTCTCCGCGCCCGCTGAGCAACACGATCTTTTGCACACCCCCCGTTACCGCCTGTCGGCAAAAACGTTCAATGGTGTCGATGGCGCCCGGCACCGCCAGATCGGGCTGGAAGCTGAGATACACCTTTTTCACATCCTGTAAGGCCGGTTGCCAACTGCCGCTGTCCTCCCAGTCAAAAGGAATGGCGGCGCCACGGTGGCCGGGGCGTACGGCCACGCCTTGCTGTTGCAAACGCGCTGCTACACGGCTGCCGGTTTTACCGGTGGCGCCTAAAACCAGTATCGGTGAGGTCATATCGCTGTTATCCATCGTTCATCTCCAAAATGTGAGTGTTACTCATGTTTTGTAAATATGATAAACCCTCGTATTATTGTCAAGGCAGTTTTTGGTTCAAAGGACGATGCTGATGAATGACAAGCAAAAAAATCCGCCCGCGTTGCGGCGTAAACCCAGCCAGACGCGGAGCCGTGAGAAGGTGGCGCTGATCCTGGATTGCGCTACCGCGCTGATAGCCCGGCAGGGCAGTGATGCGATGCGCATGAGCGAAGTGGCGCTCAATGCCGGTATTTCCATTGGGGCGCTGTACCAGTACTTCCCGGATAAGACCGCTATCGTGCGCGTGCTGGCACAGCGTTATAACCAGGAAGCGCGTGAATGCATTGAGCAGTGTTTAACTGAAGTGCAGAATTTTCCACAACTGATCGCGGCTTTTAGCTGCCTGATTGACGAATATTATGCCCTGTTTATGGCTGAGCCCGTCATGCGGGATATCTGGGCGGCGACGCAGGCCAACAAAACGCTGCGCGAAGAAGAGGTGGCGGAAAGCCGATTGAACGGTGCGTTGTTGGCGGCGGCGATACGGCGTTTGCGGCCACAGGCGGATCCTGTTGCGGTTGAAAATGCCGCTTTTCTGCTGATGCACCTGGGGGAGGCGACGATGCGCCTGGCGGTCAGTACCGGCCCCGATGAGGGCCGTGAACTGGTGGAGAGCTATAAGCAAATGGCGGCGAAGGTGCTGGCAGATGCCTAGAACGTGCTACGGCAGCCTGCGCTGCCATTCTTCGTTCAACAAGGCGTAAATAAACTCGTCGCCCCATTCGCCGTTGAAACGGTCGTTTTGCCGCAGGTGCGCCTCTTTGCGCATGCCCAGCCGCTCGACCACGCCGACCGAGCCCTGATTGGCGGCATCGAGCCGGGCAAAGATGCGGTGGCAGCCCACTTCGCTGAACCCGCGATCGAGCACCGCACGCACCGCTTCTGCGGCATAGCCTTTACCGGCGTAGAGCGGGTTGAAGATATAACCGATCTCTCCTTGCAATGCCGCGCGGTTGGCCAGTTTCAGCAGCACTTCACCGATCAATTCCCCACTGTCTGGCAGGGTGACCGCACAATAAAAGATATCGCCATCCTCACTGAAACGCGAAGCCACCGCCTGGGAAAGCTGTTCTTCCAACTGCGCATCGCTCGGCGTGGGGGCGTACAAATACCGATAAACCTCCGGCAGGCGGTGATAAGCGGCGTAGGCATTGAGATCGGCAGGGGTAAAGCGGCGTAGCCGCAGGCGTTCGGTGGTCAATGGCAGGCTAATCAACTGCAAGGGTTCATCCTTTTCATCTGGGCGCTTTGGCGCGAAGTGAAGACGCAAGGGTGAATATAGCCGTTAATCGATCATTTTTAACCTGTTAAAGCCGCTTCTCCCCCTGATATTCAGGAGGAGAAGGGATAGAGCAAGCTACCCGGCAACCAACTTACTTGATCGCCATAGCGTCACGCATGGTGTAGAACAGGTCGGTCTGATCGGTCAGGCCCACGATGTTAGCCGCACGCGGGCCGTAGGCGGCAACGCGCAACTGGGTGCCGGTGTGTCCCTGAGAGCCTTCCTCCGAGTTACCGTAGCTGATGGTCATTGGCGCACCATCTTTGGTGGTCAGCGTTTGCGTCAGGCCTGGCGCTTTGGCATCGACGGCAATAATCTGGCTGGAATGGGCGTGGTCGGCGGTGACAATCACCAGCGTGTTGCCGTCGGCGCGGGCGAAGGCCAGCGCTTTCTGTACCGCTTCATCCAGATCGACCGTCTCGCCGAACTGGCCGCAAGGGTTGGCTTCATGGTCCTGCTTGTCGATCGATGCGCCTTCCACCTGCAAGAAGAAACCGTTCTGCTGGTTTTTCAGCAGATCTATCGCTTTTTCGGTCATCGCCGCCAGCGTTGGGATGTCGGCAGTACGTGCCGGGTTGTTCTCGCAGGTGACCGCCGGTTGGTCGATATTACCGTGATGCGAGGCTTTCGGGCCCTGCCAGCGCACCGGCATATTGCCGGCGGCAAACAACCCCAGCAGCGGTTTTTGCTGATTGGCTACGCTGATGGCATTCAGGCCGTCGAGGTTTTCCACCCACTGATAACCCAGCGCGGTTGCCTGGTCTTTCAATGATTTTCCCTGCCATTCGCCGCTTTTCGCCAGCTGATTAAAGGATTTCGCTCCACCTCCCAGCGAGACGTCGGCACGGGTTTTGAGCAATTGCTCGGTGATCGAGCCGCGGCCGCCATTCTCCAGCGCGTTGGTGGCGCATTTTTCGCTGGTTTCTTCCGGGCCGTAACATTTGCGTGAGGTGACATGCGAAACCTGAGCGGCCGGTGTGGCGTCCTGCAGCTCGGCGGTGGAGACGTTACCGGTGGCTTTGCCCGCCGCCTTGGCGATCTCCAGCAGTGTCGGCTGGTCCTTGCCGTTGACGTCAACTCCCAGCGCGCCGTTATAGGTTTTTACGCCGGTGGACCATGCGGTCGCCGAGGCGGCGGAATCCGTCACGTAATCCGGTTTGTGGGTTTTCTTATCCAGCGAGTAATGGGTGTATTGGCCGGTCAGCGGCAGGGCATCAATGCCTTTAAAATAGCCGCCCGCGCCTTCTGCGTAGTTGCGCGCCGAGGTGATTTCAGAATCGCCCATGCCGTCGCCGATCAATAAAATCACGTTTTTAACCGTTTTGTCAGACAGCGAGGCTTTCAGCGCGGCGGTTTGATCGCCGCTCAGACGGCGTGCGCCGCCCGGCTCCACGATGTTACCGCGCGCCGCGCGCTCGGAAAGACCCGCGGTATTGGCCGGTGTTTCATCGGCGAAGGCGGTGGAACAAAGCAGGGCGGATAACACGGCGCCGGCGATCAAAGAAACGGGCTGCAGCATGGGAAAACTCCTTGTCGTAATAATAAAACACAAATAGCATCAGTTTGTTACGCAGGGAGAGTAGTGCAGAGGTGTGACACTTTTATGACGATGCGGGGGGCGAAAATGGGATAGCCGCCGGCTATCCCAGGCAATAAATTAGTCGTTACGGGCGGGAATAGTCAGGCCGCGTTGTACTGCCGGGCGCGCCAAACCGCGCTCCAGCCATTGCCCCACCCGTGGGAAACTGTCGAACTCCACCAGTTCGCGCGCTTCGTAGAAACCGATCAGGTTACGCACCCAGCCCAGCAGTGAAATGTCGGCGATGGTGTAATCCTGGCCCATGATCCAGTCGCGGCCTTCGAGGCGGCTTTCCAGCACGCCGAGCAGGCGTTTGGATTCATTTTTATAACGCTCCAGCGGGCGTTTATCTTCGTATTCACGCCCGGCGAAGCGGTGGAAGAAGCCGAGTTGGCCGAACATCGGGCCGACCGCCGCCATCTGGAAAAATACCCATTGGATGGTTTCATAGCGCTGCGCGGGATCCTGTGGCAGGAATTGACCGCTTTTCTCTGCCAGATACAGCAGGATGGCACCGGATTCAAACAGCGCCAGCGGCTTACCGCCTGGGCCATCGGGATCGATAATCGAAGGGATTTTACCGTTAGGGTTCAGCGACAAAAACTCCGGTGTCCAGGTTTCATTCTTGCCGATATCGATCAGGTGCGCTTCATAAGGCAGGCCGATCTCTTCGAGCATAATGGACACTTTTACGCCGTTAGGCGTTGGCAGCGAGTAAAGCTGCAGCCGTTCCGGATGTTGCGCCGGCCACAGTTTGGTGATGGGGAATTGGGTTTGATCGAGCATGAGGAGTCCTCGGGTTGACGGTTTGCCTATTGAGTATTGCACCAAAGCTAACGCGTTGCGGGGTTAAACCGTGAGGTCAAAATGTGCTTTCAGAGCATTCTTGCCGGTGGCGGTGAGTTGCAGCTCGCGGCTATCGAGCCGGCGCCTTATCCAGCCGCGTTCGATAAAGGCGTTAAGTAGCGCTGCGCCAAGTGCGCCGCCAAGGTGAGCCTTGCGTTCGCTCCAGTCCAGGCAGCCGCAGGCGAAGCGCCGCCGTGAGGGCGCAGGCGCGCAGTCGACGCCCAATCGCGCCAGGGCGGTCTGCCCCGCATCGCTCAGCCGGTAGTCTTCCTCGCCCACCAGCCAGGCTAACTGATGCAGACGGTCATGCAGTTTTACCGCCACTTCACCGGCCATATGATCGTAGCAGGTGCGGGCGAATTGCAGCGAGGTGGGGGTTGTGCTTTTCACCGTCGGCCGTTCGACGCCGGCCAGCGCCATCAACGTTTCCAGCACATCGGCCACCGGCTGCCCCGCCAGGCGGAAATAGCGATAGCGCCCCTGTTTGACGCAGGCGATCAACCGTTGTTCCTGCAAGCGCGCCAAATGCCCGCTGGCGGTAGAGGCGGCGACGTCCACCGCGGCGCTGAGTTCGGTGGCGGTATAGGCGCGCCCGTCCATCAGCAGGCACAACATGCGCGCACGGGTACGGTCGGCGATAGCGGCGGTCAATGCCGCCAGGCGATCTTCGATATCGATGTCATTCATAGTTCGAGATTAGGCGAAGTATGGCTGTAGGTCTAGCCTTAGGATAGGGTTAATCTTCCTGACAGGAACTTTCTATGATTGCCGTTATTTTTGAATTGCAGGCCGCCGACGGGCAGCGTGAAACCTACCTTAAACTGGCGGCAGAGCTAAAGCCGCTGCTGGCGGAGATTGACGGATTTATCTCCATCGAGCGCTTTCAAAGCCTGGCCGATCCGCAGCGGTTGCTGTCGCTGTCCTTTTGGCGGGACGAAGAGGCGGTAAAACAGTGGCGCAATATCGAGCAGCACCGGGCTGCGCAGGCGCGTGGCCGCCATGATGTGCTGGCGCACTACCGCCTGCGGGTGGCTGAGGTGGTGCGTGACTATGGTTTGGAGCAGCGGGATCTAGCGCCGCAGGACAGCCGCGGCTATCACGCAGGTTAATGCAACGCTGGTTTCGCTGTTGACAGCCCTTCCGGTTTTATTCTATTGATAGTGGATGAACAAAAACCGACTTGTATTCGCGCAGATTATTATCACCATTCTCAGAGTGGTGGGATAGCGCGTCTCTTTCAAGCCAAAACCCGCCAGTAAGGCGGGGCATCTCTCCTCCTGCTGGCCATCACCCAGGAGGACGTCATGGAAAATCACCCCCAGGCTGTTTTACATCTGATGTGCGGCAAAGCCGGCTCAGGCAAGTCAACGTTGGCAAACCGCTTGTCGCTACAGCCGCAAACGCTGTTGATTGTTGAGGACAGCTGGCTGGCGACGCTGTATGAACAACAGATGGCCGGGTTGCAGGATTACGTCCGCTATTCGGCCCGGCTGCGGCAGGCATTGAGTGAACATATTGTACAGCTGCTGCATCATGGGCTGTCGGTGGTGCTCGATTTTCCGATGAACACGCCGGATCGTCGTCTTTGGGCCAGGCAATTGGCAGACGCCGCCGGTGTTGGTCATTGTCTGCATTTTCTGGACGTCAGCGATGTGCAATGCAAGAGCCGGATAAAACTGAGAAATGAGCAGGGCGATCATCCTTTCGTGCTAAGCGAAGAAACCTTCGATCTGCTTACCCACTACTTTGTTTCCCCTTCAGAGGAAGAGCGGCTGACTGTGGTCAGATATGGCGATCAGGCCTGAGTCAGCCCGTTTGAGGGATGTGGTTTCAAACGCGGTATCGACAGCGACCTCGCTCTGCGGTGCAGAGCGGGTGTTATCTCTTGTGCTAACGGAAAGTTATGCCAGCGCGTTCCAACGCTGTATAAGCCCCAGCAGATGAACCAGACCTATGCAGAGACATATCAATGAGCTTATGACGATGAATCTGTGGCTGCGGCCGGTATTGCGCAGCGCAACGGGGCCTGCGATACCACGCAACAAATAGATAAACGTGATGAAGCACAGCGCGGGGCGCAGCAATGGCAGCGGCGCAATAATGCCGGCGCCGGCCAAAGCGTACAGCGCCCAGATAAACAGCACCAGGGCGATACCCGCGGTCGCGATGGCCGGAAATTTCTTGCCGGCTTCGGCAGCGCGGATAAAGCGATCGCCGGCGCCGCACAGGCGATATCCGTGCGGCCCCGCCTTGATCACCCAAACATGCACCAGGGCCGCAATGGCGCTCAGTCCTGCGCCCGTCAGTAATGCCAAATTATAAGGGGTATCCATACTTCTCTTCGCTCCTGGGATAGGACTATTGCGTCAGTTTTTGTGACGCTCCTTGAACACCGTAGTGGCAATCAGGCTGATAGTCAGCATGCCGGTGACATACCAGGCCGGCGCCATAGGATTGCCGCTGACATCCAGCAGCCAGGTGACGACGAGCTGCGCCGACCCACCAAACAGCGTAACGCCGAAGGCGTAAATCATTGAGGTGCCGGTAGCGCGGACATGGCGCGGTAGCGCAGAGACGATCAGCATGGTGCTCGACAACATATTGATCCCTAAAGCGCCAATCAGCAAGATGCGAAAGAGGATTGCCAGCCACAGATAGTGTGTGGAGCCCAGGAACCAGAACGTGGGATAAATCAGTATCAGGGCGGCAAAGATAGAGAAAAGCAGCGGCCTTTTGTAGTTTTGTACCCGATCGACATAACGGCCGGCGAAATAAACGGCGACGATTTGCACCACGGAAGCAATGCAGCTGAAGAGATAGGCGGTTGGCGCGGCAATGTGATAGGTCTGCATCATATAGGTCGGCATATACAGCAGCACAATATAAACCATCACGGTGCCGGACATAATGATCAGCATCCCCAGCAGCAGGTCTTTAAAGTGATTGCGCAGCACATCCCAGACCGGGTTAACCGGTGGGCGTTCTTGATCCGCAACCTCGCCGCTATAGGTTTCTTCCAGGTGTTTACGGATATATACGCCGACGGGAATAATCAGCAGGCCGACGATGAAAGGCACGCGCCAGCCCCAGGAATAGAGGGCTTCTTCCGGCAGAAAATAGGTCAACAGCAGCCCGAAAGAGGCACCGAGCAAGGCGCTGATGCCTTGGCTGATCGCCTGCCAACTGACAAAGAATCCCCGCTGGTTGGCCCCGGCCGACTCCAGCAGCAGGGTGGTCGCAGACCCCACTTCACCGCCGGCGGCAAAGCCCTGAATCAATCGCCCGACCACGATCAGCATCGGTGCGAAGATGCCAATCTGCGCATGAGTGGGGGCGAAGGCGATCAGCGCCGTGCCGACGCCCATCAGAACAATAGTCATTAACATGGCGGCCTTACGCCCGACCCGATCGGCGTAGGCTCCCAACACCATGCTGCCCAGCGGCCGCATAATAAAGCCGACGCCAAAAACGGCCACCGACATTAATAAAGAACCGTAGGCCGTGTCGCTGGGGAAATACAGTTTGCCGATAATGGCTGCAAAGAAGCTGTAAACGGTGAAATCGAAGATCTCCAGTCCGTTACCGAGGCTGGCGCCAAAAATGACCTTATAATTTATCTTTTTCTTTTCGATCGTCCGATTCTCGGATAACTCGTTTTCAACAGTGTTTGTCATTATTTCAATCTCTCGCGATGGGTGGCATGTTTTTATTGTTAATGTTTCACCAGTGATACCTGAGGGATGCTGTTTGTTGCGATCACACTTTTGCAGTCTCTTGTTTACATATACTTGTATGTACAACTATATGCAATACGGGTTATTTTCGGTGTGAAAATGGAGGTTAATTTGTTTAACTTGTTGTTTATTTGGTGATTTATTCTGGTTGTGATAAGGGTGTCAACTCTGCCTGGCTGACGATTTAGTGACCTGCCACACACAAAGGATCCGATTCCTTGTGGGTTTTAAGAGGTGAATCACAATTTTAATCGTAGAGAGGAATCTGCGGTGGTATGGTTCTGCCGTAGCAATAAAAATTGCTACTTGGCCTGAAGGAGAGGGTAAAGGCAAAGCATTTACTTAATCCAGGGGAGTAATGGTTTATTACCCGTAGGTTAACGTTATTTTTTTGTTGAGATGTTTAACGTAAATATTGGCTCTCTCTATCACTCCGATGATACGCCTGATGGTTTTTTTAGGCCTGCCTGTGAGTAATTAATATTTTTTGTGAATTTAATTTATTTAAATAATCGTTGTGGTGAATACAAATATGTTTTCTCGAACGCAGACAGGAATACGAGTAATCCAGGATATTGAGACGTCTCGCACAACCTGATGCCGGCGGAGCAACTCGCCGCGCTTGGCGTACGCCGGGTGAGCGTCGGCTCATGGATCCCGCAAAGCCTGTGGACGCACACCGCCAGATTGGCGGCAGGTTTTCTGGCTGACGGCAGTTCCGAACCGCTGTTCGGTGATGCAGCGCCTTACTCGCACATCAACGGTTGTTTCCCCGATTAACGAGTCAGGATGCCGGATGGGGGATTATCGCATTCGGCATGTTCGGGGAGCGGGGGCGGTTTCAAAAAATGGTTGAAGAAAAGTAAGGTTACGGTTGATGCTCGTATAATAAGAGTATATGAATCAAGCTATTTTATAGATTTTAATGAGTCATGTTATTAATAAAGCTATAAGTTTTCTATTTGCAATGATTTTATTTATGTGGTTAGGTTGGCATAAGGTAAATGATTTGTGAATGCAGGTGGGCTTTATGAAAAGGATTTTTATAGTTGCTACTTTGTCTTTTACTTCGTTATGTTCTCTCTATGGCTACGCAAATGAAAAGGATTATGAGGTTATAGAAAGTAATCTATCGCAGACCCGTTACTTTTCCTTAGGAATGAACGGCTTTGTTGGCAGGATTAGTGAAGGAGAAGTTGCTGTAATAGATATTCTTAAAAGCAAGAGCGCAACTGATATTTTTTTGAGAGTAGCCAATAATCCCAAGGCAACGCCGGAAAGTAAACTTTATGCCGCTTGTGGATTGAAACAACTAGGTAAACTAAATAATAACGACGTCAAATCCATTTTTGAAAAAGAGTGGGATGATGATGTTTCTGTATTGAAAGCAGACATTTTAAGAAAAGAAAAATTTAAACATTTATATTTTGGTATTTTAAATCACGGATGCATGTGAGTAAATTTGCTGAATTATTCTATTTCTTGGGGAAGTGGCTCATGACAACCTTCAAGCGCTAATAGTTTCACCGGTATCCCTCCGTCAACGGGCGGGCTTGCATTACGCCGAGCCACGGGGCCGGCATGCCGGGTTAACCTTATGATCCTCTGCCGCCGCACCTTTGCTCAAATTGTCACCGAAACTTCCCGCGATCTCTTATCCTCGTTATGGCATAATGCGCGCCAAATCACATTCCCAATGATATGAAGAGCGAGCGCTGTGTTAAGCACTAACAACATCACTATGCAGTTTGGCAGTAAGCCGTTGTTTGAAAACATCTCCGTCAAGTTTGGCGGCGGTAACCGCTACGGTTTGATCGGGGCCAACGGCTGCGGCAAATCCACCTTTATGAAAATCCTGGGTGGCGATCTGGTGCCGAGCGGCGGCAACGTGTTCCTCGATCCGAACGAACGCCTGGGCAAACTGCGTCAGGATCAGTTCGCTTTCGAACAATACAGCGTGCTGGACACCGTCATCATGGGCCACCACGAGCTGTGGGCAGTGAAGGAAGAGCGTGACCGCATTTACGGTCTGGCCGAAATGAGCGAAGAAGACGGCTACAAAGTGGCCGATCTGGAAGTGGCTTACGGCGAGATGGACGGTTACACCGCCGAAGCGCGCGCCGGCGAACTGCTGCTTGGCGTAGGCATCCCGGTTGAACAGCATTACGGCCCGATGAGCGAGATCGCGCCGGGCTTCAAACTGCGCGTATTGCTGGCGCAGGCGCTGTTCTCCGATCCGGAAATCCTGCTGCTCGACGAACCGACGAACAACCTGGACATCGATACCATTCGCTGGCTGGAGCAGGTGCTGAACGATCGTAACAGCACCATGGTCATCATTTCGCACGACCGTCACTTCCTGAACATGGTCTGTACTCACATGGCGGATCTGGACTACGGCGAGCTGCGCGTTTATCCGGGCAACTACGACGAATATATGACTGCGGCCACTCAGGCGCGCGAGCGTCTGGTTGCGGACAACGCCAAGAAGAAGGCACAGATTAACGAACTGCAATCGTTCGTGAGCCGCTTCAGCGCCAATGCCTCCAAATCCAAGCAGGCGACCTCTCGCGCCCGCCAGATCGACAAGATCCAGCTGGAAGAAGTGAAGGCCTCAAGCCGTCAGAACCCGTTCATCCGTTTTGATCAGGACAAGAAACTGTTCCGCAACGCGCTGGAAGTAGAAGCGCTGACCAAAGGCTTCGATAGCGGCCCGCTGTTCAGCAAGTTCAACCTGATGGTTGAAGTGGGCGAGAAAGTGGCGGTGCTGGGCCCGAACGGTATCGGTAAATCCACCTTGCTGAAAACGCTGGTGGGCGACGCCCTGCCGGACAGCGGCAGCGTGAAGTGGTCCGAAAACGCCAAGATCGGCTACTACGCTCAGGATCACGAATACGAGTTCGATGACACCCTGACGGTATTCGACTGGATGAGCCAGTGGAAGCAGGAAAAAGACGACGAGCAAGCGGTGCGCAGCGTGCTGGGCCGTTTGCTGTTCAGCCAGGATGACATCAAGAAGAAAGTTAAGGTGCTGTCCGGTGGTGAAAAGGGCCGCATGCTGTTCGGCAAGCTGATGATGCAGCGCCCTAATATTCTGGTTATGGATGAACCAACCAACCACCTGGATATGGAATCCATCGAATCGCTGAACATGGCGCTGGAAATGTACGAAGGTACGTTGATCTTCGTTTCCCACGACCGTGAGTTCGTCAGCTCGCTGGCGACGCGCGTGCTGGAAATGACGCCGACCAAGGTTATCGACTTTACCGGCAACTACGAAGACTATCTGCGTAGCCAGGGTATCGTTTAACTCTGCTTAGGCAGTCAAAAGGCGGGAGCATTCCCGCCTTTTTTGTCTCCGTTATAGTGCAGAGTAAAATGCTCTTTTGAAATTCTGACATAAACTCCTCAAATATCGTTCACTATCTGCATTTTCCCCCGTAAGTATAAAATCTGGAATGCATGTCTTTTATTTATCGTAAAGTGAGTATAGAGGCTTGGTTTTATTATTTTAAGCTGCACGCATATTTACCTGATTCGTTAATGCCATTAATTAACCTTGCCATAAAATTCGCTAAAAATCGGTTGCGCGAATGAATTATATATTTAAGTAGTTGCTGGTTTTAGTTTTTTAACCTTGTTTTTAATAAGGCTGAAAATATCTTGATATTTCCTCGTGCAAACGTTAGTAATAATCGTTATCACACATGATGAGAGGTTTTTTCAGTATTTTAGGGGGGGGTAATGCAGTCTGTTAGAACTAATGGCATATTTTTTCGGAAATGGATACGCTGCTCTACATACATATTTATGATATTTACTGCTGTGAATTATATTGGTGACAGTATTCATGGTGGAGATTTTTATTTCTTTTTATTGATTGTTTTTTTATGCCTTGTGGGCGGCTTTGTCTTTGTTTTTTTCAACATTATCAATGTAAAGGATGACGAAAAATGAAAGAGCTTGGTTTGAGTGAAATTGCTCAGAGAACGGGTGCTCCAGCAATTGGCTGGGCAAGGTTTCAAAAAGATGTTTGGGGCGGATAGCATCGATCAGATTCAGAAGATGATTGGGTCAGGCATAATATAGGGCGACCCACCAAAGTTATGAGGGTTCACCCTATATGTTATTCATCAGAATGGGGGGCTGACGTGGTGGCTCTGCAGTCCGGCATGGTTACCCATTTGGCCAATGCTTGCTATTCCCCACCGCACACCTCGCACTGCGGGTTTTTCGGCAACTTCATCTCGCGGAACTGCATCGTCATGGCGTCGAACATCAGCAGTTTTCCGGTGAGGGGTTGGCCATAGTTTGCCAACAGCTTAATCGCTTCCAGAGCTTGTAGCGTGCCGATAGTGCCCACCAGCGGTGCCATAACCCCAGCCTCGACGCAGGTCAGGGCGTTTTCGCCGAATAACCGGCTCAGGCAGCGGTAGCAGGGCTCGTCCGGCTGGTAGGTGAATACGCTGAGCTGCCCCTCCATGCGGATCGCCGCGCCGGAAACCAGCGGTTTGCGTTGCGCATGGCACTGGCGGTTGAGCAGATCGCGTGTCGCTACGTTGTCGGTGCAGTCCAGCACCAGATCGCAGGCGGCAATGTGCGCCGCCATCTGTTCGTCGTTCAACTGCCCGTCCACGGCATCAATACGGATATGCGGATTGATGGCGCTCAGCTCGAGGCGAGCAGATTCGACCTTCGTCATGCCAAGGCGTGCATCGCGATGCAAGATCTGGCGTTGCAGGTTGGAGAGGGCGACGGTGTCGAAATCAACCAGCGTCAAGTGGCCGACGCCCGCCGCGGCCAGGTATGGCGCAGCAGCGCAACCCAGCCCGCCCAGGCCGATAATCAGCACTCGAGCGGCCTTCAGTTTTTCCTGGCCGTCGAAGTCAAAGCCGCGCAGGATAATCTGACGGTTATAGCGCAGCGTTTCGGCGTCGGTTAATTCCGGCAGCATGTTCAGCTCCTCAACAAGGTGTTGAATGGCTCGATTTCCACCGTTTCGCCAACCGCCACTGAACCGCGTTCGCGCTCCAGCACGATGAAACAGTTACCCTGGCTGAATGAACTGAATACGTGCGAGCCCTGATGGCCGGTAGTGCTCACTTCCAACTCGCCCTGGGCATTGCTGGCAAACACGCCGCGCTGGAAATCAAGACGACCCGGCGCCTTCTTCAGCGGCGTCAAGGCGCGTGCGCGCAGGCGCGGTGGCAGGTGCCACTCGCTGTGGCCGGCCAGTTTTGCCAGCAACGGCTGCACCAACTGGTAGAAGGTCAGGGCGGCGGAAACCGGGTTGCCCGGCAGGCCGCAGAACCAGGCGTGCTTCAGCTTGCCAAACGCAAAGGGTTTGCCGGGTTTGATCGCCAGTTTCCAGAAACTGACTTCGCCCAACTCGTCGAGCATCTGTTTGGTGTAGTCGGCTTCACCCACCGACACACCGCCGCTGCTGATCACTACGTCAGCCTGGCTGTCCGCCTGCTCGAAGGCGGCGCGCAGCGCGTTCTGGTCATCACGGATAATGCCCAGATCGAGCGTCTCGCAGCCCAATTGCTCGAGCATCAGGCGTACCGCAAAGCGGTTGGTGTCATAAATCTGCCCGGCCTCTAGCGGCTGGCCTACCGGCTGCAACTCGTCGCCGGTGGAGAATACCGCGACCTTCAACTTGCGGACAACCAGCACCTCGGCGACGCCGAGCGAGGCCAGCAACGGCAACTGCGCAGCGCCCAGTTTGACGCCGGCAGGCAACACGCCGGCGCCCTGTTGGATATCTTCTCCCGCCAAGCGGATGTTTTGTCCGGCGCGCACGGCGGCATTGAAGCGAACGCCGGCATCGCTCACCTCGGCCTGCTCTTGCATGATCACCGCTTCGGCACCGGTTGGGATCGGCGCGCCGGTCATGATGCGCACGCAGGTGCCGGCCGGCCAGTCACCGTCGAACGGCGTACCGGCAAAGGATTTGCCTGCGACCGGTAGCGGGGCGTTGGCATGCAGGTCCGCGATACGCACCGCATAACCGTCCATGGCCGAATTGGCGAACGGCGGCACGTCGATCGGTGAAATCACCGGCGCGGCGGTAATGCGGCCGGCGGCGGCGTTCAGGGGGATGGATTCGGTCTGCTGCAGGGGAGAGAGTTGGCTGAGTATCTTCTCCAGCGCCTGCTCAAGGGAAATGAGATCGGAAGTATGGCAATGATCCATAAAGGGAACTCCGTAATCAGGGTGCGCGAAAAACGGCGGCAAAGTGGGAGTATTATGGCAGATAACGCCGAAGGGGAGAACGGGTTACACTGAGTTAAACAAGGGAGAGACGTTATGCATAAACAGGTCATAGACTTCTGGTTCGAGGAGATCGATCCGGTGATGTGGTTCAAGAAAGACGAGGATTTCGACAGCCGGTTGCAGGTGCGTTTTGGCGAGCTGTGGCACGCGGCGGCGGCGGGTGAATTGGCGCATTGGCGCGAAACTATCGAAGGGCGGCTGGCGGAGGTGATCGTGCTCGATCAGTTCAGCCGTAATTTGTTTCGCGGCACGCCCCGCGCATTTTCCAGCGACTGCATGGCGCTGGTGTTGGCGCAAGAGGCGATCCGTTCCGGGCAATGCGAACAGCTCAGCCGCGAACAGCGCGGTTTTCTCTATTTACCCTTTATGCATTCGGAATCGGCGGTGATTCATCAGCAGGCATTGGCGCTGTATACCGAACTGAATAATGGCGATCAGTTGGAATTTGAATTACGGCATAAGGCGATCATTGACCGTTTTGGCCGTTACCCGCACCGTAATGCGATATTAGGCCGGATCAGCACGCCGGAAGAAGAGGAATTTCTGCTGTTGCCAGGATCGGGTTTCTGAATATTGATTATCTGCTTTCAACCTGCGAAAAAACCGCAGGTTGAGCGCTTCACGGCTATTTATCCAGAGCTATCGGTTATTTTTTCGGAAAATGACTGTCCATCAAGTAGGGCGCTTGCCAAAAATATCAGACATGACTTTTTGCGTGAATGCATTTTTCTAACACCCTGTTTTTATTCCGATAAGTTATTTCAAGGTGCAAAATGGTCTAAGAGGGCTACGCTAAATGCTGAACGGCGACTTTATGCTTTACTTCGATTGCCGGGCTAAATATAGTCGAAAAAAGTCTGAATAATAATTACACCCGTCGTATTTCAAGCATACCTGGCGGCTCCCGAGCTGGCCACCTGGTTGCAACTTGAAATCCATAGGGGGTAGGCGTCTTGGAAAAGGGCTGGAATTAACACAGGGTGTCAGGCAAATGAGCAAACCAGTGATTGCCATTCATGGCGGTGCGGGCGCAATTACCCGTGCGGCGTTGAGTGCAGAAAAGGAACAGGAATATATTCAGGTGCTGTCGGGCATTGTCGCCGCAGGCCAGAATATTTTGGCCCAGGGCGGTAGCGCGCTGGATGCGGTCACCGAGGCGGTGAGGTTGCTGGAAGAGTGCCCGCTGTTCAACGCGGGCTTGGGCTCGGTGTTCACTCATCAGGGCACCCACGAACTGGATGCCTGCGTGATGGACGGCCGCACCTGCGATGCCGGCGCCGTGACGGGCGTTAACCGGATACGCAATCCGGTGCTGGCCGCGCGTGCGGTGCTGGAAAACAGCCAACATGTGCTGTTCGCCGGTGAAGGCGCAGAAAAATTCGCCGTAGCCCACGGCCTGGAAATGGTCGCCCCCGATTTCTTCTTTACCCAGGAACGTTTTGATCAACTGCACCGCGCTCAGGCGGAGCAGGGCCGGGTGCTGCTCGATCACGACGGCGCGGCGCAGGCCGGCGATCCGATAGACCCCGATCGCAAATTCGGCACCGTCGGTGCGGTAGCGCTGGACGCATTAGGCAATCTGGCGGCCGCCACCTCAACCGGCGGTATGACCAATAAACAGGCAGGCCGGATTGGCGACACGCCGATCATCGGCGCAGGCTGCTATGCCAACAACGCCACGGTGGCGGTCTCCAGTACCGGCACCGGCGAAATCTTCATGCGCGGCGTCGCGGCTTACGACGTTTCTGCCTTGATCGAGTACGCCGGTCTGAGCCTGCAACAGGCCTGCGATCGGGTGGTGATGGAAAAACTGCCGGCAATGGGCGGCAGCGGCGGGCTGATCGCCATCGACCGCCACGGCAACGTGGCCCTGCCTTTCAACAGCGAAGGGATGTACCGCGGCTTCGGTTATGTCGGCGATGCGCCGTCCATAGGGATTTATCGCTAACCGATCACCAGGAGGGTGCATGACCGATACTTCAATGCCGCCTGCGGCGGACTCCGGGTTATTTATGCCGCCGCAGCGCGTACTGTCGGTACGCGATCTTGGCATCCGTTTTAACCAACAGGGCGACACCGTCGAGGCGGTGCGCCACCTGTCATTTGACATCGATCGCGGTGAAACGCTGGCGATCGTCGGCGAGTCCGGCTCGGGCAAATCGGTCACCTCTCTGGCGTTGATGCGATTGGTTGAGCAGGGCGGCGGCGCTATCGTCAGCGGCGCTATGTCATTTCGCCGGCGCAACGGCGAGGTGCTGGATCTGGCGCGAGCGCGTCAGAGCACCTTGCGAACCCTGCGCGGCGCCGATATGGCGATGATTTTTCAGGAGCCGATGACGTCGCTGAATCCGGTGTTTCCGGTAGGCGAGCAGATCGCCGAGTCTTTGCGGCTGCATCAGGCGATGGGCGGTCGCGCCGCGAAACAAGAAGCCTTGCGCATGCTCGATCTGGTGCGCATTCCCGAAGCCAAAGAGGTACTTAACCGTTATCCGCACCAGCTTTCCGGCGGCATGCGCCAGCGGGTGATGATCGCCATGGCGTTATCTTGCAAACCCGCGCTGCTGATTGCCGACGAGCCGACCACCGCGCTGGACGTCACCATTCAGGCGCAGATCCTGCAGCTGATTCGCGTGCTGCAGCAGGAAATGCAGATGGGGGTGATTTTCATCACCCACGATATGGGCGTAGTGGCGGAGATTGCCGACCGGGTGCTGGTGATGCATCAGGGCGAACAAGTGGAGCAAGGGCCGGTGCGCGAGTTGTTCGCCGCGCCGCAACAGCCTTACACCCAGGCGTTGCTGGCGGCAGTGCCGAAGCTGGGTTCGATGGCGGATAAAGATTTCCCTGCCAAATTCCCGCAGCCCAACGGCGAAGACAATGGGCTGCCGCAGGATACCGTGCCGCCGGGCGCAGCGCCGATCCTGCGCGTGGAAAACCTGGTCACGCGTTTTGATCTGCGCAGCGGTATTTTCAACCGCGTCACCCGTCGGGTACACGCGGTGGAAAACGTCAGTTTTGATCTCTATCCCGGCGAAACGCTGGGGCTGGTGGGGGAGTCCGGCTGTGGTAAATCCACTACCGGCCGTTCGCTGCTAAAGCTGGTGGACAGCCAACATGGCACCATCACCTTTGACGGCCGTCAGATAAACCACCTGAAAGGCTCGGCGTTGCAGCACCTGCGGCGCGATATCCAGTTTATCTTCCAGGATCCTTACGCTTCTCTGGACCCGCGGCTGACCGTCGGCTTTTCGATTATGGAGCCGCTGCTGGTGCATAACGTGGCGCGTGGCAAGGCGGCGGAGGCGCGTGTGGCCTGGTTGCTGGAGCGCGTGGGGCTGAAACCTGAGCATGCGCGGCGTTATCCGCATGAGTTTTCCGGTGGCCAGCGGCAGCGTATCTGTATTGCGCGTGCGCTGGCATTGAACCCGAAGGTGGTGATTGCCGACGAGTCGGTGTCGGCGCTTGACGTGTCGATTCAGGCGCAAATCGTCAATCTGCTGCTCGATCTGCAGCGTGAGCTCGGCATCGCATTCTTGTTTATCTCGCACGATATGGCGGTGGTGGAACGCATTAGCCATCGCGTGGCGGTCATGTACCTCGGCCAGATCGTCGAAATTGGCCCGCGTCGGGCGGTGTTCGACAACCCGCAGCACGCTTATACCCGCAAACTGATGGCGGCGGTGCCGGTGGCCGATCCGGCACATGTCCATAAACGCCAACCGTTGTTGGTGGATGAAATTCCTAGCCCGATCCGCGCGTTGGGCGATGAACCCGTTACCGCACCGCTGGTACAGGTTGGGCCGGGGCACTTCGTTGCCCGCCACCCGATCGCCGGTGCTTATTAAAGACCTCAGGAGAGACAAGCGACATGAAGCACACATTCAAACGTAATGCGTTGGTGGCCGCCGTGCTGCTGGCGGCGGTGGGCGCAGGCCCGGCCTGGGCGGCGAAGGATGCGGTGATTGCCGTGGCTTCCAACTTCACCACGTTGGATCCGTACGACGCCAACGACACGCTGTCTCAGGCGGTGGCCAAGTCTTTCTATCAGGGGCTGTTCGGCTTCGATAAGGACATGAAGCTGGTTAACGTGCTGGCGGACGGCTACGAGGTAAGTAAAGACGGCTTGACTTATACCCTCAAGCTGCATCCGGGGGTGAAATTCCACGACGGCACCGAGTTCAACGCCGAAGCGGTGAAGGTGAACCTGGATCGCGCCAGCAACCCGGACAGCCATCTCAAGCGCTACAACCTGTTCAAGATGATCGACAAAACCGAAGTGGTGGACGCCAACACGGTGAAAATCGTGTTGAAGGCACCGTTCTCGGCCTTTATCAACAATTTGGCGCACCCGGCGGCGGCGATCATTTCCCCGGCGGCGCTGAAGCAGTATGGCAAAGACATTGGCTTCCATCCGGTGGGCACCGGGCCATATCAGTTCGTGACCTGGAACCAGACCGATTTCGTCAAGGTGAAGAAGTTCGACGGCTATTGGAAGCCGGGGTTGCCGAAGCTCGACAGCATCACCTGGCGCCCGGTGGTGGACAACAATACCCGTGCGGCGATGCTGCAAACCGGCGAAGCGACCTTTGCCTTCCCGATCCCTTACGAGCAGGCCAAGGTGCTGGAAGGCAATGCCAAGCTCGACGTGGTGGCGGCTCCGTCGATCCTGCAACGTTATATCAGTCTGAACGTCACCCAGAAGCCGTTTGACAATCCGAAAGTGCGCCAGGCGTTGAACTACGCCATCAACAAGGATGCGTTGATCAAAGTGGCGTTCTCCGGCTACGCGGTACCGGCGGAAGGCCCGGTACCGCCGGCAATCGACTTCGCTACCCGCTACAAGCCGTGGCCGTACGATCCGGCCAAGGCGCGCGAACTGCTGAAAGAGGCCGGCTATCCGAACGGTTTCACCACCACGTTGTGGTCTTCGCATAACCACAGCACCGCGCAGAAAGTGCTGCAGTTTGCCCAGCAGCAGCTGGCGCAGGTTGGGGTGAAAGTGACGGTGACCGCGATGGATGCCGGCCAGCGTGCCGCGCAGGTGGAAAGCGTCGGGGTGAAAGACACCGGCGTGCGCATGTTCTATACCGGCTGGTCGGCGTCGACCGGCGAGGCGGATTGGGCGCTGTCGCCGCTGTTCTCTACCCAGGCTGCGCCACCCAAGCAGTTCAACACCGCGTTTTACAGCAATCCGCAGGTGGACAAGGATCTGACCGGCGCGCTGGCGACCACCGATCGCGCCGAGAAGCAGAAACTCTACAAGGATGCGCAGGACCGGATCTGGGCCGACGCACCGTGGATCTTCCTGGCGACCGAGCGCCTGCTGTCGGCCAACAACAAGCAGCTGAGCGGTTTCTATGTGATGCCGGATACCTCGTTCAACTTTGATAATGCCGATCTCAAATAAGGCGCCAATCCCCGCCCTCTATTCGGGGGCGGGGTGAGGGGATTAACCCGACATGCTTAATTATTTTCTGAAACGACTGCTGGGTCTGATCCCGACGCTGCTGATTGTCGCGGTGCTGGTGTTTCTGTTCGTTCACCTGCTGCCCGGCGATCCGGCGCGGCTGGCGGCGGGGCCGGATGCCGACGAAGCGGTGGTGCAACTGGTGCGCAAGGATCTGGGGCTGGATAAGCCGTTGCCTCAGCAGTTCGTCCATTTTTTTGTCAATGCGCTACAGGGCGATTTCGGCACCTCGATGGTGTCCAAGCGCCCGGTGAGCGAGGAGATCGGCTCGCGCTTTTTGCCAACGCTGTGGCTGACCCTCACCAGCATGCTGTGGGCGGTGATCTTCGGCATGGCCATTGGCATGGTGTCCGCCGTGTGGCGAAACCGCTGGCCGGATCGCCTGGGCATGACGCTGGCGGTCTCGGGCATTTCATTCCCCGCCTTTGCGCTGGGCATGCTGCTGATGCAGGTATTTTCCGTCAACCTCGGCTGGTTGCCGACGGTGGGGGCCGACAGCTGGCGGCACTATATTCTGCCCTCGATTACGTTGGGCGCGGCGGTGGCGGCGGTGATGGCGCGCTTTACCCGCGCTTCATTCGTTGAGGTGATGCAAGAAGACTATATGCGCACCGCGCGCGCCAAGGGTGTGCGAGAAACCCTGGTGGTGGTGAAACACGGGCTGCGTAACGCGATGATCCCGGTGGTGACCATGATGGGATTGCAGTTCGGCTTTCTGCTTGGCGGCTCTATCGTGGTGGAGAAAGTCTTTAACTGGCCGGGGCTGGGCAGGCTGCTGGTCGATTCCGTCGAGATGCGCGATTACCCGGTGATCCAGGCCGAGGTGCTGTTGTTTTCTCTGGAGTTCATTCTGATTAACCTGTTGGTGGACATGCTGTATGCGGCAATTAACCCGGCGATACGCTACAAATGAGGGCGCTGCATGATTAAGCATTGGCGACGTAACGCTGCATTGAAGGCGATGCCGACGATCAACTCTAACGCGGTGCGCACGCCGTGGCATGAGTTTTGGCGGCGTTTCCGCCGACAGCATGTGGCGTTGGTCGCGGGACTGTTTGTGTTGCTGTTGGTGGCGGCAGCGCTGTTTGCGCCGTACCTGACCCCCTTTGATGCGGAAAACTATTTTGATTATGACCGCCTGAACGAAGGCCCTTCGCTGGTGCATTGGCTGGGCGTGGATTCGCTGGGGCGGGATATTTTTAGCCGTATTCTGATGGGCACGCGCATTTCGCTGGCCGCCGGGGTGTTCTCGGTACTGGCCGGCGGATTGATTGGCACCTTGCTGGGCCTGTTGGCGGGCTATTATGAGGGCTGGTGGGATCGGATCACCATGCGCATTTGCGACGTGTTGTTCGCGTTTCCCGGCATCCTGCTGGCGATTGGCGTGGTGGCGATCATGGGCAGCGGCATGGCCAATGTGATTATCGCGGTGGCCATTTTCAGCATTCCGGCGTTTGCCCGGTTGGTGCGGGGCAACACCCTGGTGCTGAAGCACCTGACCTATATCGAGTCGGCACGCAGCATTGGCGCTTCGGACTGGACCATCATCATGCGGCATATTTTGCCGGGCACTCTTTCGTCGATCGTGGTGTATTTCACCATGCGTATCGGCACTTCCATCATTACCGCCGCCAGCCTGTCGTTCCTCGGCCTGGGCGCGCAACCGCCGACGCCGGAGTGGGGCGCGATGCTCAACGAGGCGCGAGCCGATATGGTGATTGCGCCGCACGTGGCGATTTTCCCCAGTTTGGCGATTTTCCTCACCGTGCTGGCGTTTAACTTGTTGGGCGATGGGCTGCGCGATGCGCTGGATCCGAAACTGAAGGGGTGACTTTGGGTCTGTTGCCTTTGCGCGTTCAGGCCGGTTTCGCCATGATGCGTGGCGCACATTTGAATGGGCTGACACCGTTCCTGGGTGTTATTTTTCGTTCAATAAGCCGTGTTGTTTGCACGAAGATTATTGCGGGAGGTGCTAATGCCAGTAAAACAACGAACGACCCAAAGCGTTACCATGGCGGTGGAACGCAGTTTACTGAGCCGTGCACGTGAGGCGGGCATTAACCTCAGTACTACGCTGAATACTGCTTTGGATGCCGAATTGCGTCAGCATGAGATGAGGAAATGGAAGGAAGAAAACCGAGAAGCGATCGATGCTTTAAATCGTTTTCATGAAGAACATGGCTGTTTCAGTGACGAATACAGGACGTTTTAGCGATGCAATTTACGGTATACGCGAATACGGGGAAAAGCGCAGTCTATCCTCTGCTGCTTGATGTGACGAACGATATCATCGAGCAATTAAATCGCCGAGTTATGATCCCGTTATTACCCATTGAAAAGTATCCGGCCAGTACTCGCCCGGAACGCTTGAACCCTTTGGTCAGGCTGGTGGATGACAACGAGTACGCCGTTATGACTCATGAGATGGCAAGTATTCCCGTTCGTATCCTGGGCGCTGAATTTTGCGATGCTTCCCAATACCGAACCAAGGTGAAAGCCGCAATAGATTTTCTTTTCGACGGTATCAGATGAAATCCGGGCGGCTAAACCGCCCGGATTTTTTTATCAGCGGAACAGATGTTCGGCGTGGAAACGCAGGTGGTCTTCGATAAAGGTGGCGATGGTGAAGTAGCTGTGATCGTAGCCTGGCTGGATCCGCAGCGTCAGTGGCCAGTCGCGCTGGCGTGCCAGCTCTGCCAGTTTTGCCGGTTGCAGTTGATCCGCCAGGAACTGATCGCCGTCGCCCTGATCCACCAGGACCGGCATTTTTTCCGCCCCGTTAGCCAGCAGATGGCAACTGTCGTATTGCAGCCACTGGCTTTCGTCGTTCCCCAGATAGGCGGTGAAGGCTTTTCGCCCCCAAGGCACCTGGCAAGGGTTGACGATCGGCGCGAACGCCGATACCGAACGAAAGCGCTGCGGATTGCGAAACGCCAGCATCAGCGCGCCATGGCCGCCCATGGAGTGGCCAAAGATCGACTGGCGATCGCTGACGCTGAAATGCTGATTGATCAGCGCCGGTAGCTCATCGCTGAGGTAATCGTACATGCGAAAATGCTTGTCCCACGGCGCCTGCGTGGCGTTCAAATAGAACCCGGCGCCCTGGCCCAGATCGTACCCTTCATCGTTCGGCACATCGTCGCCGCGCGGGCTGGTATCGGCCATCACCAGCACCAGACCCAGTTCGGCGGCGATGCGTTGCGCACCGGCCTTCAACGTGAAGTTTTCATCATTGCAAGTCAGCCCCGACAGCCAGTACAACACCGGCGGCGGGTTATCATCACGCGGCGGCGGCAGATAGATGCTGAAAGTCATGTTGCAATTCAGGCTCTGCGCTGCATGGCGGTAACGCTGTTGCCAGCCACCGAACATGCGGTGCTCTTCGAGAAGTTCTAATGACGAGTTCATCTCTGCCTCCTGGCTTATTTTTTGTCGAAGTGAATAACCGAGCGGATTGATTTGCCTTCGTGCATCAAATCGAACGCTTCGTTAATCTGATCGAGCCCCATAGTGTGGGTGATAAAGTCATTCAGCGCGAACTCGCCGTCCAGATAACGCTGGACGATGCCCGGCAACTGCGAACGGCCCTTGACGCCACCGAAGGCGGAACCGCGCCAGACGCGGCCGGTGACCAACTGGAACGGGCGGGTAGAGATCTCTTGGCCGGCACCGGCTACGCCGATAATCACCGATTCGCCCCAGCCTTTATGACAACATTCCAGCGCGGAGCGCATCACGTTGACGTTGCCAATGCACTCGAAGGAGAAATCGACGCCGCCGTCGGTCAGCTCAACGATCACGTCCTGAATAGGTTTATCGTAGTCTTTCGGGTTGATCAGATCGGTAGCACCCAGTTTGCGCGCCAGATCGAACTTGCTGGTGTTGATATCGATGCCGATGATGCGGCCTGCGCCGGCCATCTGCGCGCCGATAATCGCCGACAGGCCAATGCCGCCGAGGCCGAAGATGGCCACGGTGTCGCCTTTTTGCACTTTGGCGGTGTTGATCACCGCACCCATGCCGGTGGTGACGCCGCAACCCAGCAGGCAGACTTCTTCCAGCGGTGCTTCTTTGCTGATTTTCGCCAGAGAGATTTCCGGTACTACGGTGTATTCGGAGAAGGTCGAGGTGCCCATGTAGTGGAAGATTGGCTGGCCGTCTTTATAGAAGCGGGTCGTGCCGTCCGGCATCAGGCCTTTACCCTGGGTGGCGCGGATCGCCTGACACAGGTTGGTTTTGCCGGATTTACAGAATTTGCACTCGCCGCATTCCGGGGTGTACAGCGGGATCACGTGATCGCCGACCGCCACGCTGGTGACGCCTTCGCCCACCGCTTCTACCACGCCGCCGCCTTCATGGCCGAGGATCGCCGGGAACACGCCTTCCGGATCGGCCCCTGACAGGGTGTAAGCGTCGGTGTGGCACACGCCGGTGGCTACGATCCGCACCAGCACTTCGCCTTTTTGCGGTGGCATCAGATCGACTTCTTCGATTTTCAGCGGCTGGTTCGGGCCCCAGGCAACGGCGGCACGGGTTTTGATCATTTTCATCATGGTCTCCAGTGGTCTATTTTTTAAATCAGGCTATGTCGATAGCGTCTGATGAAACGAGGTTTGTGTTGTCAACAGCGGCGGTTTCCGCCTGTTCAATAATCAGTTCTTTCAGTGCCCGCACGTTCGGGCCGAACGCATCGCGCCGCCACAGCAACCAGGTGGCGGTTTGGGCGATGTCATCCGGCAGGGCATGCACTTTCACCCGTTCATGGCCAGGCAACAGGCTGAGCACCGAGTGCGGGATCATCGCCAGCCCGGCGCCGCTGGCAACGCAGGCCAGCATCGCGTGGTAGGACTGGATTTCCATAATCTGGCCCGGCAAGGCGCCTTCGCGCTTGAACCAGGACTCCAGCCGCAGGCGGTAAGAACAGCTTGCCCGGAAGGCGAACAGCGTTTCGCCTTTGGCGTCTTTAGCGCTATGAATCGGCAGGTGGTCGAGGCAGGAGATCACCACCATGTGTTCGGGGAAGGCGATACAGCCGTTGAGTTCGTCATATTGCACCGGCCCATCGACCAGCGCCGCCGCCAACGTACCGGCGCGCACCCGTTCGGTGATTTCGCCCGAGGTACCGGTGGTCAACGACAGCGAGACCTGCGAAAAGCGCTGGTGGTAGGCCGCCAACAGACTGGGCAGGCGGGTGGCCGCCGTGCTTTCCATCGAGCCGATAGCGAAGTTACCCGCCGGCTCACCGGCATGGGTGATGCTCATGGCCTCTTCGCTGAGCGCCAGAATACGGTTGGCGTAGCAGAGGAAGTTGTGGCCCATCGGCGAAAGGCGCAGGCGTTGCTTTTCGCGGATGAAAAGATCGGTGCCCAGTTCCTGCTCAAGCTGACGCAGGCGCGTAGTCAGGTTCGACGGCACGCGGTGCAGTTGCTCGGCGGCACGGGCGACGGAGCCGGTTTCGGCGACGCTGCAGAACATGCGAAGCTGGGTCAGATCCATGGTCTTCTCTTTTCGTGATGAACTTGATTAGTATTATTCAGTTTTTGTGATTTTAATACTGCGGCATGATGCTGGCAACTTTCTTTTAACAGTCTGGATAACTCTACATGGCCTTAAGAATTGCCCTGAGCGGTTTTATTGCGTTGATCGTCGCCATGGGGATTGGGCGCTTCGCCTTTACCCCGCAGGTGCCGCTGATGATTGCCGAGCACCAGTTTACTCTGACCGGGGCCGGGCTGGTGGCGGCGATCAACTACCTGGGATATCTGTGTGGCGCTTACGACGCCATGCGCGCCAGCCGCCACGTTGAACGCCGGCTGTGGTTGGGCGTGTGGGGCGCGGTGGCCTTGACGCTGCTTTCCGCCGTGGTGCAGGGCGAATGGTGGCATGGTGCGGTGCGTTTTGTCATCGGCTGGGCCAGCGGCTGGTCGATGGTCTTGGTAGCGGCCTGGACCAACGAGCGGTTGGCGCATTATGGCCGGCCGGCGCTGAGCGCTGCGGTGTTCGCCGGCCCGGGGGCCGGAATTTTTATCAGCGGCATGATGGCGGTGGGCATTCATAGCCTGGCCCTGACGGCGTCGCAGGCCTGGATGGTGTACGGCGTATTGGCGCTGGTGCTGATCGGTGCCATCAGCATCAACCTGCCGCGTGCCGGTGAGTTGCATCGCCCCAATGTGGCAGCGGAGCCGCTGCAACTGACCCCGGCGTTGAAACGCCTGGTATGGAGCTACAGTCTGGCGGGGTTTGGCTATATTCTGCCGGCGACCTTTCTGTCGCAGATGGCGGCGGCGCGTTTCCCCGACAGCCTGTTCGCTCAATTCGTTTGGCCGATCTTCGGCGGTGCGGCGGTGTTGGGGATTGTCCTCGGCATTCTGACCCGCCATCGGCTGACCACTCAGTCACGTCTGGCTATTACCCTGTGGGTGCAGGCGCTGGGGGTATTGTGCGCGGAAGTGGTACCGGGTGTGGCCGGGTTGGCGCTGGGTGCGCTGCTTACCGGCGGCGGTTTCCTCAGCGTGGTGCAGCTTTCCATCCAGCATGGCCGGGAGTTGGCGCCCAACCATGCACGTTATATGGCGGGATTGTTGACTACCGGTTATGCGCTGGGGCAACTGGTTGGCCCTACGTTGTCGGCGCTGTCGACGGCATTGACCCACAGGCTGGAACCGGCGCTGTATGTGGCGGTTGTGGGTCTGATCGTGGCCGGTCTGCTGGTGGTGAATACGCCGGCGCGCGAATTGGCGCGAAAACCGACGCCGCCGTGATTAAATTCCGTACAAAAAACGCGGGATACCCGCAGCAGGCCTGATTGTGCTAAATGCGAATATTTCACCTGCGGTTGAAGTACAATCACTGGATAATCCCTTCACTCTCCTCTAGAGTGGAGGCAAAATCTTGACCGAGTTCACGTTATCAACTACGGAAACTTCTGCCGTCAGGAGAGTATGCAATTCACCTGTCTGCCCGGTAAAGCCGCCGGATGGGTGAGTTCAAGTCCGTTGGAGAGAATAAATGACATCATTAAGTAAAGAAGCTGCCCTGGTTCACGCAGCGCTCGAAGAGCGTGGTCTGGAAACCCCGTTGCGCGGTGAAGTGCTGGATCGCGAAACGCGCAAACGTCGTATTAAAGAGCACATGACGGAAATCATGCAGCTGCTTAATCTCGACTTGTCCGACGACAGCCTGGCGGAAACCCCGCACCGCATTGCCAAAATGTATGTCGATGAGATTTTCTCCGGTCTGGACTACGCCAACTTCCCAAAAATCACCGTCATCGAAAACAAGATGAAGGTAGATGAAATGGTGACGGTGCGCGATATCACGCTGACCAGCACCTGCGAACATCACTTCGTGACCATCGACGGTAAAGCGACCGTGGCCTACATTCCGAAAGATGCGGTCATTGGCCTGTCGAAAATCAACCGTATCGTGCAGTTCTTCTCCCAGCGCCCCCAGGTGCAGGAGCGTTTGACTCAGCAGATCCTGGTGGCATTGCAAACCTTGCTCGGTACCAATAACGTGGCGGTATCGATCGATGCGGTCCATTATTGTGTCAAGGCACGCGGCATCCGTGACGCGACCAGCGCCACCACCACCACTTCTCTGGGCGGGCTGTTCAAGTCCAGCCAGAACACGCGCCAGGAGTTTTTGCGCGCGGTGCGTCATCACCAGGGGTGATGGCGGGCCATTTCTACCCTATATAGTTGGAGTTGCATCAAGGCGGCAAGGGCGCTGATCCCGATGAGCTTACTCAGGTAAGTGATTCGGGTAAGTGCACGCAGTCAACACAGAGGCAGCTTCAAGTATGACGGGTATAACAGGCGCCTGCGGGCGCCTTTTTAATGACCGGCATGCAGCGGTAAAATAATGAACACTAGCTCCACGGCCCCCTTGCCACGCATCGCCACGCTGGACTGCGTGCGAGGTATCGCCATTCTCGGCATTCTTCTGCTGAATATCAGCGCCTTTGGCCTGCCAAAGGCGGCCTACCTTAACCCTGCCTATCTGGGGCTGCCGACTTCTCGCGATGCCTGGACCTGGGCGCTGCTGGATATTTTCGCGCAGGCCAAGTTCCTGGCGATGTTCGCCCTGTTATTCGGCGCAGGCCTGCAGATGCTGCTACGCCGCGGCAAAGGTTGGATACGCGCCCGGCTGTCGTGGTTGGTGCTGTTTGGTCTGGGGCATGCCATTTTCCTCTGGGACGGTGATATTTTGCTGGCTTACGGCTTAATCGGCCTGGTGTGCTGGCGGATGATCCGCGACGCGAAGGACACTTATCAACTGCTGAAAACCGGCGTGGTGCTGTACCTGATTGGCGTTGGGGTGTTGCTGCTGCTAGGGTTCGTTTCGCACGGTGAGCCGGGCGGTTTCTGGCAACCCGGCGTAGCTGAGCTGCAGTATGAGAAGTTTTGGAAATTGCAGGGGGGCATGGAGGCATGGCGCAGCCGTGTTGACCTGCTGTCTTCCAGCCTGCTGGCGATTGGCGCTCAATACGGCTGGGAACTGGCGGGCCTGATGTTGTTCGGTGCGGGGCTGATGCGCAGCGGTTGGCTGCGCGGTACCTATTCGCCGGGCTACTATCGCCGTCAGGCGGCCTGGCTGATACCGCTTTCATTGCTGATCCAAGTGCCGGCGGTGGCGTTGCAATGGCATCTGCACTGGGACTACCGCTGGAGCGGGTTTTTACTGCAGGTGCCGCGTGAACTGGGCTCGCCGCTGCAGGCGATGGGCTATCTGGCGCTGTGTTACGGTTTCTGGCCTACGCTGTCGCGCTTGCGCATCGGCCATTGGCTGACGCAGGTCGGGCGTATGGCGCTGAGCAACTATCTGCTGCAAACGCTGATTTGCACCACGCTGTTCTATCGCTTTGGCCTGTATCAGCAGTTTGACCGCCTGCAACTGTTGGCGTTTGTGCCGCTGGTCTGGCTGGCCAACCTGTTGTTTTCCAACCTGTGGCTGAGGTACTTCCCGCAGGGGCCGGTAGAATGGCTGTGGCGCAAATTGACTCATCTGGCCGCCGGCCAAGCGGAACCCAAGGCGCTGAACTGAGATCTGGCGCAGGCAGGTTAAAAAAATGTATGTAAACGTTTTCTTTCCTGTGACGTAATTCACGCAGAGGAGGATGACAAACGGGGTAGGATAGCGCCACTGTCAACTACCCCGACCTCAGGATCTTTCATGGCCTCTGTTCACCCAATCACCATTCGCGACGTGGCGAAACGCGCGGGCGTGTCCGTGGCGACCGTTTCCCGCGTGCTGAACAACAGCGCCCTGACCAGCAAACAGACGCGTGAAGGGGTGCTGCAGGCGGTAGCGGAGCTGGGCTATCGGCCCAATGCCAATGCGCAGGCGTTGGCCACCCAAAGCAGCGATACCCTCGGCGTGGTGGTGATGGACGTTTCCGATCCCTTCTTTGGCGCTTTGGTGAAAGCGGTAGACACTGTGGCGCAGAAAAACCACAAATACCTGCTGATTGGCAACAGTTACCACCAGGCGGAAAAAGAGCGTCATGCCATCGAAGTATTGATTCGTCAGCGCTGCAATGCCTTGATTGTTCATGCAAAGGCCTTGTGTGACGCCGAGTTGATCGCCTTTCTCGAACAGGTGCCGGGCATGGTGCTGATTAACCGAATCATCGCCGGCTACGAACACCGCTGCGTTGGCCTGGATAACGTCAGCGGCGCGGAGATGGCGATGCGCCTGCTGCTGTCGCAGGGCCATCAGCGTATTGGCTATCTGGGCTCCAATCACCTGATCGAAGACGGGCCGCTGCGTCAGCAGGGCTATGAGCAGGCGATGAGCGCGGCGGGGCTGGCGACGCCGGACAGTTGGCGCGCTTACGGTTCGCCGGATCTGCAGGGCGGGGAGGCCGCGATGGTCGAGCTGCTTGGCCGTAATCTGCATCTGAGCGCCGTGTTCGCTTACAACGATGCTATGGCCGCCGGTGCCATGGCGGTGCTGAAAGAAAACGGTATCATTGTGCCGCAAAATTTCTCGATAGTGGGGTTCGATGATATCCCCATTGCACGCTATACCAGCCCTAAACTGACTACGGTACGCTATCCCATTGTTACCATGGCGACTCTTGCCACCGAATTGGCCCTGCGGGGCGCGGCTGGCGGGCTGGAGCCACAGGCGAGCCACCTGTTTATGCCTACTCTGGTACGTCGCCATTCCGATGCCCCCTGGCAAAGTGAGGCGGCGGTCACTCTCTGAAGATTTAATCTTGTGTAACCGTTTTCAATCTGTGAGAAAATTCACAGATTATTAACATCACCCCGTCTATGCTCTAGGCGTTTTCCGGCGCAAAGGCACTTGCCGCTGCCGTTTTTATCTCGCGCTGACACAGCACTTTTCAGGAATAACATGATTCACGGATGACAGGGAACCTGCCAGACCCGGTCGTGCACCCACCGCCGGTTACCTTTGGCTCAATACCGAGTACGACCTACATAAACCGGAGACAGACAATGAATAAGAAGGTTTTCACCCTGGCCGCGACGGCCGCAGCCATGATGTTTGGTGCCGCAGCCCATGCAGATACCCGTATTGGCGTCACCATTTATAAATACGACGACAACTTTATGTCGGTAGTGCGCAAGGCGATCGAGAAAGACGCCAAGGCCTCTCCGGATATCACTCTGCTGATGAATGACTCGCAGAACGATCAGTCCAAGCAAAATGACCAGATCGATGTGCTGATCGCCAAAGGCGTGAAAGCGCTGGCGATTAACCTGGTTGACCCTGCCGCCGCGCCGGTGGTTATCGATAAGGCACGCGCAAACGATATCCCTATTGTGTTTTACAACAAAGAGCCTTCCCGCAAAGCGCTGGACAGCTACGACAAAGCGTTTTATGTCGGGACCGACTCCAAGGAGTCCGGCGTGATCCAGGGCCAGCTGATCGCCAAGCACTGGAAAGCCAACCCGAACTGGGATCTGAACAAAGACGGTCAGATTCAGTATGTGTTGCTGAAAGGCGAACCGGGCCATCCGGATGCCGAAGCGCGCACCACCTATGTGGTGAAGACGTTGAACGAAGGCGGTCTTAAAACTCAGCAACTGCAGATGGACACCGCCATGTGGGACACCGCTCAGGCGAAAGACAAAATGGACGCCTGGTTGTCCGGCCCGAACGCCAACAAAATTGAAGTGGTTATCGCCAACAACGATGCCATGGCAATGGGCGCGGTAGAAGCGCTGAAGGCGCACAACAAATCCAGCATTCCGGTATTCGGCGTGGATGCGTTGCCGGAAGCTCTGGCGATGGTCAAATCCGGCGCGATGGCGGGGACGGTGCTGAACGATGCCGACAACCAGGCTAAAGCCACCTTCGAATTGGCGAAAAACCTGGCTGCAGGCAAACCGGCCGCCGACGGCACCCAATATAAAATCGAAAATAAAGTGGTGCGCATTCCTTACGTTGGCGTAGATAAAGACAATCTGTCTCAGTTTGTTAAGTAAGTTCTGAGATAAGCCGTAATGACCCCGCCTGGGGTGCGCTCAGCGCCAACACCAGGAAAGCCGCAGGCGGGGGAATTTTTTATTAAAATGACAGCCTATACCCGACGGATTTCACGGTGCAGCGGACAACGCTGCGGTTTGAAAGACGAGGGGTACAATAATAGCCAGGTGTATTTATGGCCGACAGCCCACGCGAATTCCTCCTGGAAATGACCGATATCAGTAAGTCATTCCCCGGCGTCAAGGCATTGGATAATGTTAACCTGCGCGTTCGTCCGCACTCCATTCATGCGTTAATGGGAGAGAACGGCGCCGGGAAATCGACATTATTAAAATGCCTGTTTGGCATTTATAAAAAAGATGCCGGCAGTATTGTTTTTCAGGGCCGGGAAATTGATTTCAAAAGCTCAAAAGAGGCGCTGGAACACGGCGTTTCAATGGTGCATCAGGAGTTAAACCTGGTCCTGCAGCGTACCGTGATGGACAACATGTGGTTGGGGCGTTACCCGACCAAAGGCATGTTTGTCGATCAGGAAAAGATGTTGAAGGACACCCAGGCGATATTCGACGAGCTGGATATTGATATCAACCCACGGGATAAAGTGGGCACGCTATCGGTATCGCAAATGCAGATGATCGAAATCGCCAAGGCGTTTTCCTATGACGCCAAGATTGTCATTATGGATGAGCCGACCTCGTCGCTGACGGAAAAAGAGGTGAACCATTTGTTCACCATTATTCGTAAGCTGAAAGAGCGCGGCTGCGGCATTGTTTATATCTCGCACAAAATGGAAGAGATCTTCCAACTGTGTGATGAAATCACCATCCTGCGCGACGGCCAGTGGATCGCCACTCAGCCGCTGGAAGGGCTGGATATGGACAAGATCATCTCGATGATGGTGGGCCGTTCGCTCAGTCAGCGTTTCCCCGACAGGCAGAATACGCCGGGAGAGGTGATTCTGGAGGTGAAGAACCTGACGTCATTGCGCCAGCCTTCGATTCGCGATGTTTCTTTCGATCTTCACAAAGGTGAAATTCTTGGCATTGCCGGGTTGGTGGGCGCCAAGCGCACGGACATTGTGGAAACCCTGTTCGGTATCCGTGAAAAAGTGGCCGGCACCATCAAGCTGCACGGCAAGGCCATCAACAATCACAGCGCCAATGAAGCGATTAACCACGGTTTTGCACTGGTAACGGAAGAGCGACGCTCTACCGGGATTTACGCCTATCTGGACGTGGGCTTCAACTCGCTGATATCCAATATCCGCAACTATAAAAATAAAATCGGTCTGCTGGACAACGCCCGGATGAAAAGTGACACCCAATGGGTGATCGACGCCATGCGGGTCAAAACGCCGGGCCACCACACCCATATCGGTTCGCTGTCCGGCGGTAACCAGCAGAAGGTGATTATCGGCCGCTGGCTGTTAACCCAACCGGAAATATTAATGCTGGATGAACCGACGCGCGGCATTGACGTCGGCGCCAAATTCGAAATTTATCAGCTGATGACCGAATTGGCGAAGAAGGGCAAGGGGATCATTATTGTCTCGTCCGAAATGCCGGAGCTTTTGGGAATTACCGACAGAATACTGGTGATGAGTAATGGTCAGGTTGCGGGCATCGTTAACACCAAACAGACCTCGCAAAATGAAATTTTACGTCTCGCATCCCTGCACCTTTAAGGATCAGAATTATGAACGCGCTGAATAAAAAAACTTTGTTCACCTATTTTAAAGAAGGTGGCATTTACGTGGTATTGCTGGTGCTGCTGGCAATTATTATTATCCAGGACCCGACTTTCCTCAGTTTAATGAACCTGAGCAACATCCTGACTCAGTCATCGGTGCGTATCATTATTGCACTGGGCGTGGCCGGGCTGATCGTGACTCAGGGCACAGACCTGTCCGCCGGGCGCCAGGTTGGGCTGGCGGCGGTGGTAGCGGCAACGCTGCTGCAGTCGATGGACAACGTCAATAAAGTGTTTCCGCATATGGAAACCTGGTCTATTCCGCTGGTGATCCTGCTGGTGTGCGCCGTGGGTGCGGTGATCGGCCTGGTGAACGGTCTGATCATCGCCTACCTGAATGTGACGCCGTTTATTACCACCCTGGGTACCATGATCATCGTCTACGGCATCAACTCGCTGTATTACGATTCTGTCGGCGCTTCGCCGGTAGCGGGGTTCGATCCTAAGTTCTCTACCTTTGCCCAGGGATTCCTGCGCTTTGGCGACTTTAAACTGTCGTACATTACCTTCTACGCCATTATCGCGATTATTTTTGTCTGGATCCTGTGGAATAAAACCCGCTTCGGCAAAAATATCTTCGCCATCGGCGGTAACCCGGAAGCGGCAAAGGTTTCCGGCGTGAATGTGCCGTTGAACCTGATCATGATCTATGCGCTGTCCGGCGTGTTTTATGCCTTCGGAGGCCTGTTGGAAGCCGGCCGTATCGGCAGCGCCACCAACAACCTCGGTTTTATGTATGAGTTGGATGCCATTGCCGCCTGCGTGGTGGGCGGCGTGTCTTTTGCCGGTGGGGTGGGGACGGTGTTGGGCGTAGTGACCGGGGTGATCATCTTTACCGTCATCAACTACGGGCTGACCTACATTGGCGTTAACCCTTACTGGCAGTACATCATCAAGGGCGGCATCATTATCTTCGCGGTGGCGCTGGATTCACTAAAGTACGCCAAGAAGAAATAATCTTATACCCGTCGTCTTTCAAGCCGCAGCGTTGTTACCTGCACTCAGTTACGTGGCCCATCCGTGGGCCACGCCCCTAAAGGGGCCGCTGCAAGCAGCGTTCAAATCTGCTCCCGGCAGATTTGTCACCCCAGTTACTTGACTTTAGTAAGCGCCTGGGGATGAGCGAGCTGGTCGCCTAGCTGTGCTGTACAGGGATGTACGAATGCCGCGAGCGCATGGATGCGCTAGAGCGGCCAACTCGAAAGCCATAGGGTATAAAATATGGAAAAAACGGTCGGCAGATGCCGACCGTTTTTATTTTCACCGTTGCAACTAAGGCTATTTGGCCTTTTGTTTTTCCGCTGCCAGCTTGTGTTCCAGCTCAACCAATTGCTCCGGCGACACCGCCGGATAACCCTGGGCGTCTTCCGGCACCGCATGCATGGAGGAGATGGGGATCAGCGGGCCGAGGAAGCGCGGTTCGCGTTTGAGTATGTACAGGTCGGTCAGCGCGCCAAGGCGGGCGAAGATCTCGCGAGCGCGCACCGTCATCATGTCTTTCGGCGACGGCACTGCGTAGCATTGAGCCTGTATCCCCATATGCAGGGCAATAAACAGCGCACGCTCGCAGTGGAAGCGCTGGGTGATAATGATGAAGTCATTGGTGTCGAACACCTTGCGGGTGCGCACTATGGAGTCCAGGGTGCGGAACCCGGCGTAATCCAGCACGATATCGCTGGGCGCCACGCCTGCGGCGATCAGATCGCGGCGCATGGTCATGGGCTCGTTATAGCTTTGCTGGGCGTTGTCTCCGCTCAGCAGCAGGTATTTCACCTTACCGCTGTTATAGGCGTTAATCGCGCCCTGAATACGGTAACGGTAATACTGGTTGATGACGCCGGTACGGTAATATTTGGCGGTGCCGAGCACCACGCCAACCTGGCGATGAGGCAGACCCTGGAGTTCGTCGTAGACGTAAGGTGCGGTTTTCCAACTGATCCAGCGATCGAGCGCGAGCGCCGAGAGCATCAACACCGCAATGATGATGAACAGGCTGATTATCAGGCGTTTCCACATGTTATTGCCTTACGCGCACAGGGGCCAAAAAAGATGGCTCAAGGCTACTTTACCTGACTGGCTGACGCAAGCTGTCCACCGCCTGAAGCACGTATTGCGCCGCATTTTTAGGCGGTTTTGACAATAAAAAAGGTCCGGCGTGCCGGACCTTGCGCTTCACCTGCGTAAATCAGAACGAGGTGCGTTTGTAGCTGCGGTACTGCGGTCGCCAGAAGTTGTGTTCAATGGCTTTCGACAGCGCTTCTTCAGAGGTGACCACCGCCATTCCCTGCAGCTGCGCCGCTTTACCCACTTCCATCGCGATGCACTTGGAGACGCCCTGAATATCGTCGATATTCGGCAACAGTGCGCCATGTCCGTCGGTCGCCAGCGGCGAACAATCTGCCAGCGCACGGCTGGCGGCCATCAGCATGGCGTCGGTTACGCGAGTGGCGCCGGAAGCCAACACGCCCAAACCAATCCCCGGGAAGATATAGGAGTTGTTGCATTGGGCGATAGGGAACAGCTGGTCTTTATAGCTCACCGGCGCGAACGGGCTGCCGGTCGCGACCAGTGCGGCACCGTCGGTCCAGTTGATGATGTCTTCCGGGCGGGCTTCCACGCGTGAGGTCGGGTTGGACAGCGGCATGACGATCGGACGCGGACAATGCTTGTGCATTTCGCGGATCAGCTCTTCGGTAAACAGGCCCGGCTGGCCGGAAACGCCGATCAAAATGCTCGGTTTGGCGTTACGCACTACGTCCAGCAGCGAGATAGCGTCGCTGGAGGTCTGCCATGAAGCCAGGTTCTCGCTCTTTTGCACCAATTTGCTCTGGAAATCGAGCAGGTTGGGCAGTTTGTCGGTCAGCAGGCCGAAACGGTCCACCATGAAGACCCGGGCGCGCGCTTCGGCTTCGCTCAACCCTTCAGATTTCATCTGCGCGATAATCTGCTCGGCGATGCCGCAACCGGCTGAACCGGCGCCAAGGAAGGTCACGGTTTGGTCGCGTAACTGGCTGCCGGCGGCGCGGCTGGCGGCGATCAGGCTGCCAAGGGTGACCGCTGCGGTGCCCTGAATATCGTCGTTGAAGCAGCAAATCTCATCGCGATAGCGGTTCAGCAGCGGAGTGGCGTTGTTCTGCGCGAAGTCTTCGAACTGCAGCAGCACATTTGGCCAGCGGCGTTTTACGGCCTGAATGAACTCTTCGACAAAGGCGTGGTATTCATCGCCGGAGATGCGCGGGTGGCGCCAGCCCATGTACAGCGGATCGTTAAGGCGCTGCGGGTTGTTGGTGCCAACGTCCAGCACTACCGGCAGAGTATAGGCCGGGCTGATGCCGCCACAGGCGGTATACAGCGACAGCTTGCCGATAGGAATGCCCATGCCGCCGATGCCCTGATCGCCCAAGCCGAGAATACGCTCACCGTCGGTGACTACGATCACTTTGACGTTTTGCTTGGTGGCGTTTTGCAGCATATCGTCGATGCGATCGCGGTTTGGGTAGGAGATAAACAGCCCGCGCGCGCGGCGGTAGATGTCGGAGAAATGCTCACAGGCTTCACCGACCGTCGGGGTGTAGATGATGGGCATCATCTCGCTCAGATGCGCGTCCAGCAGGCGGTAAAACAGGGTTTCGTTGGTATCCTGGATGTTGCGCAGATAGATGTGTTTGTCGTTATCGTTCTTGAAATCCTGATACTGACGATAGGCGCGCTCAACCTGCTCTTCGATGGTTTCCACCGCTTCAGGCAGTAAACCATGCAGGTTGAAATGGCTGCGTTCATCTTCAGTGAAGGCGCTGCCTTTGTTCAGCAGCGGAAATTCCAGCAGAATCGGGCCGGCGTAAGGGATGTAGAGGGGGCGTTTGCTTTCGTATTCAAGTTCCATTGTTTTGCTCTTCAACGTATCGGATAGCTTTTATGATGCCGATCCTAAAAGATCGGGAAAATATGTACAGCAATTGTTATCGGATCATGAGGTAAATTGGCGTAATTATCGACGATCACGTCCTAATTTAACTAAAGAAAGTGTTTTAAGACGTGAATGCCATTGTAATCGGCTTACGGGGCTGTTAACAGCGGCGCCGGGCGGCACCGCCGTGATCGGGATTAGAAAGTGATGCGGCTGACGTCTTGGCAACCCAGCGCTTCCAGCGTGGCGCGGGTTGCATCCCACTGGGTGAGGATAGCGGTTTGCGGCTCGGCCAGTACCGCGCGGCGGATTTTCTGGCAGTCGCTTCCGGAGACGTTCAGCAGAATCAACGCGGCCTGCAGCGGCGGCAGGCTCGGGTTAAAGGCGGCGTTCTCCGCATAGCGCCCGGCATAAATCGTGCCGTCTTCGGCCTCCAGCGCGACACCGCTGTGGGCGTTGCTGTAGGGGGCATGGCTTTGGTTAGCGGCCGCCAGCGCGGCTTTCTCCAGTTCGTCAGACAGCGTCAACTGGTAGCCCTGATCGACCCGGTCCATCAGCAGCGTGGCGATATCCAGATCTTTCGGGCCGAACGAGTCCGGCAGATAGTCGCCAAGCGTGGCAGGCTCACGGCCGGGCAGGCGAATTTGCAGGCCGCTGCCGCTGTTCAGTTCGTTCATAAACTGGCGGCAGTGGCCGCAAGGCGTGTAGTTAACGGTGATGGAGACCAGGCCAGGTTCATCGCGCAGCCAGGCGTGGGTCACGGCACACTGTTCTGCATGAATGGTTTGTTGCATCGGCGCACCGCTGAATTCCATATTGGCGCCAAAATAGAGATTGCCGCTCTGGCCGCGGGCAATGGCACCGACGTGGAAATGGGAGATCGGCGTTAACGAGCAGGCCGCCGCCAAAGGCAGCAGGGCAAATGCCAGAGCATCATCATCCAGCCCGCAGCGCTGCTTGATCGCGTCTACCTGCTCCGCTCTGAACATGGCCGGGAAATCAGGCGCATCAAAATAAGGCAGCAGGACGGATTGCAATGTCGCGGACAGTTCGCCGAAAGCGGTGTGAAAACGCGGGTGCATAGAAAATCTCTCTACAGGTTAACGGGATAACATTTTAGGCAGCCTTGAAGCAATAAAGTGTGATTTATATCTCTTTATTGATGAAATCACTGCAATGAAAACGATAAATGCGAGATGTATCGCAAGTTTCCAACCCGTTAACCGAACAGATGCAGCAGCACCGGGAAGACAAAGGGCGCCAGCAGAGAAGTAATAATCCCGCAGATCACCAGCGCCAGCGAGCTGAAAGCGCCTTCCTGATAGTCCATTTCCGCACAACGTGCCGTGCCTATGGCATGCGAAGCGGTGCCCATCGCCAGGCCGCGTGCCGAACGGGTGGTGATTTTCAGCATTCTGAACAGCGAATGGCCAAATACCGAACCGAAGATGCCGACGAAAATAACGCAGACGGCGCTGATTGCGGGGATGCCGCCAAGGGATCCCGCTATCGCCATGGCGATCGGCGTAGTGACGGATTTCGGCATGATTGATGCGGCAATTTCCGGCGTTGCGCCCATCCACAACGCGATGGCGCCGCCGCTGATCATCGCCGTCATGCTGCCGATAAAGCACACTGCGATAATCGACTTCCAGCGAGCGCGGATCTGATGCAACTGCTCATACAGCGGGAAGGCCAGCGCCACCACCGCCGGTTGCAGCAAGTCGTTGAGAATTTTGCTGCCCTGAAAATAGCGTTCATAGGGAACGCCGGTCAGCAGTAGCAGGGGAATGATCATCGCCATGGAAACCAGCAGCGGGTTCAGCAGCGGCATCTTCAGCCGCTGAGCCAGCCAGCGAGCCGCGAAGTAGACCAACAGCGTCAACGGCAATGACCACCAGATTTCATGGATCATTTTTTACCCTCCGCAGGATCGTCACTGCCGATGATTTTACGTTCACGGTGAAAATAATGAGAGGTGCAGGCGACGACGATCAGCACCATCAGGGTGCTGATAACGCAGGAAACCACCAGCGGGCTGAGATGTTCGATGATTTGGTCGTAATAGTTCATCACGCCGACGCCAATCGGCACGAACAGCAGCACCATATAACGGATCAGCAGATGACAGCCGGGCTTGACCCACTTCGCCGGCAAAATTTGGCTGGAGAGCAGGGCAAACAGGATTAGCATGCCGATAATGCTACCGGGAATGGCGATCGGCAGTAGCGCCGCGATGGCATTGCCGGCAAACAAGCAGAGGTAGATAAGGACGATTGCCCTCAGGTATTTCCAGCACAGTGTAAGCACGTTGGCCATCACCTTTTCCCGTTTAACTGATGTATTCATCATACAATTAAACTGTGATCTGCGCCACAAATCACACCATGAATTCTCTCTATGACATTCATGCCCGTTGGGCAGGTTGGCAGCACCGGCGAAAGGTCGCGCGCAGTCTTATTCCACGTAGGTGGCAATAGAGTTCGGTTGCTGTTTCTGCGCCAGCCGGTGGCCGAGGAAAAAGAATAGCAGGCTCAATAACGCGGCGGCAATCAACATCAGGAACATCAATGGCGGTGCGGCGTAGCTGAGGATAAAACCGCAAAGCACCGGGTTGATGGCGCCCCCCAACGCACTGAGATTTTGCACGCCGTAGTAGCTGCCCTTCAGATGCGCAGGTGCGATAAAGTCGATAAACATATATTCCACCGGGATAACGATAATCTCCCCCAGCGTGAATATCGCCATGGCCACGGCCCACAACCAGACGGATTGCCCCGCCAGCATGAAACCGATCAGCCCGACAATGAAAAAGAGTGTGCCCAGCGCCAGCCAGCGCAGCATGTTTTCCTGACGCATGCCCCGGCTCAGCAAATACTGCAACGCGATGACGATACAGGCATTGACGATCATCACCATGCCAATGATTTTGTACGCGAATTCGGCGTTCGATACGATAATCAGGTATTGCGACAGATAGCCGGTGAACTGGCCGAAAACGACAGCCCCCAGCGTACTGCCGAGCGTAAAGTAAATCAGCCGGCGATCGCTGCGCAGGATGGCCAGCGTCTGACGAAAATCAGGTAATGTGGTCGGCGCGGATTCGGCGGCCGCAGGTTGCCTTGGGTGCAACTGCCCACGCAGACGAAAGCTCAGTGTCGCCACCGTCAATAAGGCCAGCCCACCGGAGAGGTAGAACGGCAGCAGCGGGTTCAGCCCGGCCACCATAACGCCCAGCGATGACCCCACCGCCCAGCCGACATTCACCAGCGTGTAGTTGAGCGAAAAGGCTTTTATACGCTGCGTGACCGGTAGCCAGTCGGCAAAGCACGCTTTAATGGTGATGCCCAGCACCGAATAGGCCGTATGCAGGATCGCCAGTACTACAACGATGCCTCCCGGGCGCGGGATCAACGGGATGGCGAAAAAGCTCAGGGCGAACAGTAAAATGGAAAGCAGGATCAATGTGTTTTTGTTGAACTTGTCCACCAGATAGCCGCCATACAGGCTGGCGAAAATGCCGATCGCCAGGCTGATGCCCAGAATAATGCCGACGCTTTTCGGCAACAGGTGGAAATGCCCGGTGAGGTAAATGGTAATGAACGGCAGCGTGACGCCGCGGCCAATGGTCAACACCAGCGAACTGGCCAGCAGTGCGATGATCAGCGGTGGGAATCCCTTCATGTCAGACCTGTTTATGCATACAGCTATTGAGCGATGTTGATAACATAGCTCATTTTGGCCGACTGGGAAGATGCTGTGTGAAAAAAAGAGGTTACGCCGACGCTTTTCACGCTGCTGTTGCCCCGAACAGTAGGGGCGCCGCATGCAGCGCCCCTACTTTGTCTGGGGATAAGCGGAAGAGATTATTTGCCCGATTTGGCCTGCAGCGTGGCGAACCAGGGTTGGATAAAATCGTTGCTGCTGCCCCAGCCCGGGATGATTTTTGCCAGCCCGGCCACGTTGACCGGCCCCGGCTGGCTGGCCAGCAACGCCTGCGGAATAGACGCAGCCTTGAACTCATAGGTTGCAGGCGTAGGTTCACCGGCAATTTTGTTCGCCACCAGACGCAGGTTTACCGCACCAATCAGCTTGGTATCCACCGCTACGCTGACTTTCCACGGGCTATTGGCTTCGCGCATCAGTTGCAGATCCTGATTGGAGATATCGATGCTGTACAGTTTGATTTCGGTACGGCCATTTTCTCTCAGTGCCTTGTAGGCACCCTGGCTAAAGGCGTCCCAGGTGCCCCAGATCGCGTCAATCTTGCCTTTCGGATATTTGGCCAGCACCGCGCCAACTTTGTTGGCGGTATCGCCCTGCACGTCCGATGACACTGCGCCGATCGATTCCAACTCATGAATGCCCGGATTTTGCTTCAGCAACTGCTGGTAGGCAGCCTGACGGCGCTCCATCGGCGGGAAACCGGCGACCCAAAGCTTGATGATATTGGCTTTCCCGTTAAAGTCTTTAATCAGTTGGCCGAACGACTCATTTGCCAGCGACGCGTCATCCTGTTGCGAAACCGTTACGCCGGGAATGCTGCCGCTGACGTCGGTATCAAATACGGAGACGGCAATGCCCGCCGCCACAATGCGTTTGACCAAATCGGTGGAATAGGGCGCACGGCCCTGCGAGAGAATAATGCCGTCATATTTTTGGCTGATAGCCTGGTTCACGAAATCTTGAAAACGGGCGTCGTCACCGTTGCTGAGGAAGGTATCCACTTTGAAACCCAGCTTACGCCCTTCCTGAATGGCGCCGGCCAGAAACTGAGTGGTGTTGTCGTCGGAACCCAGATTGCGGATCACTGCAATGCGGATCGGCCCCTGATGTTGGGCGATGGCGGTTGGCACCGGAGCCGGCGTGGACGATTCTGCGGCGAACAGTGGCAGGGCGACCAGCAGGCCAATGGCCAGTAGCGGTGTTTTTATCGTTTTCATTATTATTGGCTCCAAAAGCAGGTGATAGCTATCCCGGTAAGGGATTATTTATAGCAATCTTTACATCTGGACGTCTATATATAATGTTGAAATATATCGCTTGTGGGCGGCATATAAAATTTGCCTGCGATGGCGTCTTTTGAGCGGGGCACAAATAAAAAGGGCCGAGCGGCAGCTCGACCCTTAAGGCAACGGAAACGACGATTACTTCACCTGCATTCCTGGCTGAGCACCGCTGTCCGGGCTGAGCAGGAAGATCTCTTTGCCGCCTGGGCCGGCAGCCATCACCATGCCTTCAGAGATGCCGAAACGCATTTTGCGCGGCGCAAGGTTGGCGACCATGATGGTCAGACGGCCTTCGAGCGCTTTCGGATCCGGGTAGGCGGAACGGATGCCGGAGAAGATCTGACGAGACTCGCCGCCCAGATCCAACTGCAGTTTCAGCAGTTTGTCAGAGCCTTCGACAAAGTCGGCGCTCTTGATCAAGGCGATGCGCATATCAACTTTGGCGAAATCGTCAAAGGTGATGGTTTCCTGAATCGGATCTTCAGCCAGCGGGCCGCTGACCACTTTAGCCGCTGCCATGTCTTCTTTTGAAGCGCTGACCATTTCATTCACCTTGTCCAGGTCGATACGGTTGAACAGGGCTTTGAACGCATTGACCTGGTGGCCCAGCAGCGGCTGCTGGATCGCATCCCAGGTCAGTTCGCAGTTGAGGAAGGCTTCGGTACGTTCCGTCAGCGATGGCAGTACCGGCTTGAGGTAGGTCATCAGTACGCGGAACAGGTTGATGCCCATCGAGCAGATGGCTTGCAAATCGGCATCGCGGCCTTCTTGCTTCGCGACGACCCAAGGTGCCTGCTCATCCACATAGCGGTTGGCCAGATCGGCCAGCGCCATGATTTCGCGGATTGCGCGGCCGGATTCACGGCTGGCGTAGGCCTCGGCGATGCTTCCTGCCGCGTCAACGAAGGTTTGGTACAGCGCAGGATCGGCCAGGTTATCGGCCAGTTGGCCACCAAAACGCTTGCTGATAAAGCCGGCGTTGCGCGAAGCCAGGTTAACCACCTTGTTCACGATATCAGCGTTCACGCGTTGCACGAAATCTTCCAGATTCAGGTCGATGTCGTCGATACGCGAGGACAGCTTGGCGGCGTAGTAGTAACGCAGGCAGTCGGCATCCAGATGTTGCAGGTAGGTGCCGGCCTTGATAAAGGTGCCGCGGGACTTGGACATCTTGGCGCCGTTAACCGTCACATAGCCGTGTACGAACAGGTTGGTCGGTTTGCGGAAGTTACTGCCTTCCAGCATCGCCGGCCAGAACAGGCTGTGGAAATAAACGATGTCTTTGCCGATGAAGTGATACAGCTCGGTGCTGGAGTCTTTGCGCCAGAACTCGTCGAAGTCCAGATCGCCGCGTTTGTCGCACAGGTTCTTGAATGAGCCCATATAGCCGATTGGCGCATCCAGCCAGACGTAGAAGTATTTGCCTGGTGCGTCCGGGATCTCAAAGCCGAAATAGGGCGCGTCGCGGGAAATATCCCACTGTTGCAGACCCGACTCAAACCACTCTTGCATCTTGTTCGCTACCTGCTCTTGCAGCGCGCCGGAACGGGTCCAGGCCTGCAGCATTTCGCTGAACGAAGGCAGATCAAAGAAGAAGTGCTCCGAATCACGCAAGATCGGCGTGGCGCCGGAAACAACGGATTTCGGATCGATAAGCTCGGTTGGGCTGTAGGTCGCGCCGCACACTTCGCAGTTGTCGCCGTATTGGTCCGGCGATTTGCATTTCGGACAGGTGCCTTTCACGAATCGGTCAGGCAGGAACATGCCTTTTTCCGGATCGTACAGCTGGGAAATAGTCCGGTTCTTGATAAAACCGTTCTCTTTCAGACGGCCGTATATCAGGCTCGAGAGTTCACGGTTTTCATCGCTATGGGTGGAGTGATAGTTATCATAGCTGATGCCAAAACCGGCGAAATCCTGTTGGTGCTCCTGGCTCATTTCCGCAATCATTTCTTCCGGCTTGATGCCCAACTGCTGAGCTTTCAGCATGATCGGCGTGCCGTGCGCGTCGTCCGCACAGATGAAATGAACCTCGTGGCCGCGCATTCGTTGGTAACGAACCCAGATATCTGCCTGGATGTGCTCGAGCATGTGGCCGAGATGGATGGAACCATTTGCGTACGGTAGCGCGCACGTCACCAATAATTTTTTCGCGACTTGAGCCATAGTGAGAACTTGCTTTCTGTAATGAATAAAAAGGGTCTTCGATGTTACCCGATCGCGCCCTCTACGGCTAGGGCGGTTTCTTTCTACAGACACACGCCAGCGGACCTGCAGTTCTGATATGCTTAGCGGGAAGCTATCCATTCAAAATCAAGGAGCCGGGATGAGCGCAAAATCCCCCGAGCAGACCAACCCCGAAGTTCTGCGTGCCCTGGTGACCGGTGTACTGGCCGCCTTTGAACACCCGACGTTAAAAAACAACCTGACCGCGTTGAAGGCTATTCACCACTGCACGCTGTTGGATCACGTACTGCATATTGAATTGATCATGCCGTTCGCCTGGCAGAGTGCCTTTGAAACGCTGAAAGACCGCGTGAGTGCAGAACTGCTGCGCGTCACCGGCGCAGAGGCGATCGACTGGAAGTTGAAGCATGACATCGCCACGCTGAAACGCGCCAACGATCAGGCCGGCATCAAGGGCGTGCGCAATATCATCGCCATCAGTTCCGGCAAGGGCGGCGTGGGGAAATCCACTACCGCCGTCAACCTGGCACTGGCGCTGGCTGCCGAAGGCGCGAAGGTCGGCATTCTGGACGCCGACATCTACGGCCCGTCGATCCCCAATATGTTGGGCACCGAGCATGAACGGCCAACCTCGCCGGACGGCCAGCATATGGCGCCGATCCTGGCGCACGGTCTGGCGACCAATTCCATTGGTTACCTGGTGACCGACGACAACGCCATGGTGTGGCGCGGCCCGATGGCCAGTAAGGCGCTGATGCAACTGCTGCAGGACACGCTGTGGCCGGATCTGGATTATCTGGTGCTGGATATGCCGCCGGGCACCGGGGATATCCAACTGACGCTGTCGCAGAACATTCCGGTTACCGGCGCGCTGGTGGTGACCACACCGCAGGATATCGCCCTGCTGGACGCGGCCAAAGGCATTGTGATGTTCGAAAAAGTCCATGTGCCTGTGCTCGGTATTGTGGAAAACATGAGCGTGCATATTTGCAGCAACTGCGGTCATCATGAGCCGATTTTCGGCACTGGCGGGGCAGAAAAGTTGGTGAAAAAGTACAACAGCCGCTTGCTGGGGCAACTGCCGTTGCACATCTCGCTGCGCGAGGATTTGGATCGCGGCGCGCCGACGGTAATAAGCCGTCCGGACAGCGAATTTGCGGAACTGTATCGCCAGCTTGCCGGCCGTGTCGCGGCGCAGATGTATTGGCAGGGCGAGGCTATTCCGACGGAAATCTCTTTCCGCGCGTTGTAATCCTCGCAGATTAAAAAGCAAAACCCCGGCGCAGGTCCGGGGTTTTTGTTTATGGCGTGACTCGCAGCCGGTGTAAATCGGCGCGGGTATAAGGGTGATCGATATGCGCCAAGGCAGTGGCTATGTGTTCCAGCAGACCCTGGGTGGGCGCCGGTTGTCGATGTCCCATCAGAACGATCGGTAAAGCCAGCGCACCGGCGATTTGCCACCAGGAAAGCTGCGGGCGTGCCTTGCTGCTCTGTAACCACAGAAACAGGCTGCTGGCCAGATAGCCTAACGCCAGGCCGCTGATGACTTCCGAAGGCGAATGTACCTGAATGGCTAACCGCGACAAGCCAATCGTCAGGGGCAATACGTAGCCAACGACCAATGCCAGACTGCGCACCGCATGCGAGAAACGACCGCTCAGCGTCCAGAGAAATACCGGCCAGATACTGGCTGCCAGCGCCGAGTGGCCGCTAAACCCTGTAAAATCATAACGTTCTATACCGATACCCCAGCCCATAAAGGCCAGTTTGGATGCGCATACCAAGCCGCCAGCACAGCCGAAGATCAGTGCCCATTGCCAGCCTGCTGTTCGGGTGGATCGCGGCGTAATCAGAATGATAAAAAGAATCACCGAGCAGGGCAGCAGCAGCATGCTGTCGCCAAAAAAGGTCAGAAAATACCAGTCCAGCACGTCAGTCTCCGGTGAAATACATCATCCCATCAGCAGGATAATGAACAAGCTACGGAGTTTACCCTGCCACATCGGATTACCCTAGGCGCAATAATCTTAAAACCTTAAGGCCGATTTTGGCGAAATAACCCGAGATAGCGGCCCTGCCGCGACAATATAGGGTGGCGCAATGCCGGCTAACTCCCTATAATTGTCGCGTTTTAGTTCCCTCCCTCACACTTCGAAATCAGGTCTTTAAATTTTATGACTGACAAGCCGCATCAGTGCGTCATTATTGGTATAGCTGGCGCATCTGCCTCCGGAAAAAGCCTTATTGCCAGCACGTTATATCGTGAACTTCGCGATCAGGTTGGCGATGAACATATCGGCGTTATTCCTGAAGACAGTTACTACAAAGACCAGACGCACCTGACCATGGAAGAACGGGTCAAGACTAACTACGATCACCCGAGCGCCATGGATCACAACCTGCTGTTCCAGCATCTGCAAATGCTGAAATCAGGCAAGGCGATAGAGTTGCCGCTGTACAGTTACACCGAACATACGCGCAAGAAAGAGACTATCCACCTCGAGCCGAAAAAGGTGATTATTCTGGAGGGGATCCTGTTGCTGACGGATATCCGCCTGCGCCAGGAAATGAACTTTTCGATCTTTGTCGATACGCCGCTGGATATTTGCCTGATGCGCCGCATGAAGCGTGACGTCAATGAGCGTGGACGTTCTATGGATTCGGTCATGGCGCAATATCAGAAAACCGTTCGTCCGATGTTCCTGCAGTTTATTGAACCTTCCAAGCAATATGCCGACATTATCGTTCCGCGCGGCGGCAAAAACCGCATTGCGATCGACATTCTAAAAGCTAAAATCAGCCAATTCTTTGAATAATGCCGTTCAATGGCCGGGAAACCTGTGTTTCCGGCCGTCGGGCAAGTATTTACGCCGTGGCGTAGACCTTTTGTCCGTTGTGTGGCAATTTTTGTTTTAGTGACACGCCTTGATGGAGATAAAGAAATGAGACTGTGCGACCGTGATATAGAAGCCTGGCTGGATAGTGAAAAACTGGTGATTTCACCGCGTCCGCCGATTGAGCGTATTAACGGGGCTACAGTGGATGTCCGTTTAGGCAATCAGTTTCGCGTGTTTCGCGGCCATACTGCCGCGTTTATCGATCTCAGCGGACCAAAAGACGAAGTCAGCGCGGCGCTGGACCGCGTGATGAGTGACGAGATAGTACTGCCGGAAGGCGAAGCCTTCTTCCTGCACCCGGGCGAACTGGCGCTGGCGGTCACGCTTGAGTCGGTCACGTTGCCCAGCGATCTTGTGGGCTGGCTTGATGGCCGTTCCTCATTGGCGCGTCTGGGGCTGATGGTTCACGTGACCGCGCACCGTATCGATCCCGGCTGGCAGGGGCGGATTGTTCTGGAGTTCTATAATTCAGGTAAGTTGCCGCTGGCGTTGCGCCCGGGCATGTTGATTGGCGCTTTAAGCTTTGAACCGCTTTCCGGGCCGGCGGCGCGTCCTTACAACAGCCGGCAGGATGCAAAATACCGCGATCAGCAGGGTGCAGTGGCCAGTCGAATCGACAAGGACTAACAGCGCTTGAAGCACTGTCGGTGTGGCGTTGACAAGAGGATGGCATGAGAAGATTACTGACGACTTTGGTGATTTTACTGGTTGTGCTGGTGGCGGGAATGTCCGCGCTGGTGCTGTTGGTTAATCCGAATGATTTTCGCGCCTATATGGTCACGAAGGTCGAACAAAAGAGCGGTTATCATCTGACGCTGGAAGGCGAGTTGCGCTGGCATATCTGGCCGCAGCTCAGCATTCTGGCCGGGCGCATGACCTTGACTGCACCCGGAGCCAAAGCGCCGGTGGTGAGCGCGGATAACATGCGCCTTGATGTCAAACTCTTGCCGTTGTTGTCGCATCAGCTGTTTGTGAAACAGGTGATGCTGAAAAATGCCGTCATTCGCCTGACACCCGAGAGTGAAGAGCAAAATCAACCGAACGCACCTATCGCACCTGCGGGCGAGACCGAAGAGACCCTGGATACCCCGTGGAAATTTGATATCGATAATCTGCGGATTGTGGACAGCCTGCTGATTTGGCAGCGCGCCAATAACGAGCAGATTAACGTTCGCGATATTAACCTCGTCTTGCAGCAAAATGCCAATCGTCATGCGCAAATGGAGCTTTCCAGCCGGGTTAACCGCGACCAGCGCGATCTGACTTTCAGCATGGCGGCAGATGTCGATCTGCAGCAATACCCGCGGCGCATCGCGGCCACGGTCACTCAGTTCAATTATCAACTGGAAGGTGCTGACATTCTGGGGGGCGGCATTAAAGGTGATGGCAGCGCCCAGGTGGCGTATCAACAAACACCGCAGCAAATTGCCCTAAGCCAATTGATCCTGAGCGCCAATGACAGTCAGTTCTCTGGCAGTGGCAGCGTGAGATTCGGCGAGGTGCCGGTTTATGCAATGAATCTGACATCGACGGCACTGAATTTGGATGCACTTTCCGGCTGGCAATCCAGCTCGGGCACGCAACAAGCCGTGAGTGTGACTGCGGCGCCGGTGATAGCTAACCAAGCGGAAGATCCGCAACAAAATCTGGAAGTGTTGCGAGACTTTACTGCGCAGCTTAATTTGAACGTTGACCAACTGACCTATCGTGGCATGAACATTGCCCATTTGGCGCTGCAAGCGGATAACCAACGGGGCTTGCTGACGGTGCATACGCTCTCCGGCCAATTGGCTGGGGGGGACTTTGCGTTACCGGGTTCGCTGGATGCGCGTGGCGGCAGACCGGTGATCGCCGTGCAACCGGTGTTGAAGCAGGTTGAGCTGGGTGCCGTTCTTAAGGCGTTCGACATGCCGCAGGTGTTGACCGGCAAATTCAGCATGCAAGGGGATTTAACGGGTGATCGCCTGACTTCGCAGTCGTTTGAACACCGGTGGAAGGGAACCGCGCAGTTAGCGATGCAGGACGCGCAACTGCATGGACTGAATATTCAGCAGTTGATCCAGCAGGCGGTGGCGCGTAACGACAGCAGCGTGCGCGGGCAGGATAATTACCAGCGCTTTACCGAAGTGAAACAGCTTTCGGCGAAAGCCAACCTGAACAGCGGTACGGTAAACATCAGTGAACTGAGTGCGGACTCCCCGCTGTTGAATCTGAGTGGTGGCGGTACGGTGAATATGCCAGGTAAACAGTGCGATATGGTGCTTAACGTGCGGGTGACTGGCGGCTGGCAAGGGCGTGGCGAACTGATCGAGCAACTGCAGAAAACGCCAATTCCACTGCGGGTTTATGGCCCTTGGCAACAGCTTAACTACCAATTGCAGGTTGATCAGGTATTACGTAAAACGCTGCAAAACCGGGCCAAGGACGCGCTGAACAAATGGGCCGATAAAAACAAAGATTCGCGCGAAGGTCAGGATCTTAAAAAGCTGCTCGATAAGCTTTAGCCCCAGGTAAGAGGCGGGCCGGTCAGCGGCCCGCGCCTTCTTTGATCCCCGCAGAGCATTTGCCGTTCCCAATTATTTCCTCCCGTAACTTTGATAGAAATCATGACAATTTCTGCTGTGTTTGTGCAGAGTATTGGGCAGTTATGCGACTTCTGGGCTTCAGCACGGTTAAAAACAACAAGTTGAGGGAATATGATAGAACTTCTTATTGGTGCAGCCGTTGCGGCTGCCGTTGGTCGCTATATTATCAAGGGCTACTCCGCCACCGGGGTGTTGATGGTTGGTGGCCTGCTGTTGCTGGCTATAAGCGCCATAATGGGGAAAAACCTGCTGCCTGCCGGCGCTGCGTCTACGGGATGGCGCACCACCGACATCATCGAATACGTTAAAATTCTGCTGATGAGCCGCGGTGGCGATCTTGGCATGATGATCATGATGTTGTGCGGATTTGCGGCTTATATGACGCACATTGGCGCCAATGATGTGGTGGTAAAGCTGGCTTCCCGTCCGCTGCAGATGATCAATTCCCCGTATCTTTTGATGGTCGCGGCCTATTTTGTCGCCTGCCTGATGTCACTGGCGGTCTCTTCCGCAACCGGCCTGGGCGTATTGCTGATGGCTACGCTGTTCCCATTGATGGTTAACGTCGGCATTAGTCGTGGTGCTGCGGCAGCGATTTGCGCGTCGCCCGCGGCGATTATTCTGGCGCCGACGTCCGGTGACGTGGTGCTGGCCGCCAAGGCGGCGGAAATGCCCTTGGTGGACTTCGCTTTTAAAACCACCTTACCTATTTCGATTGCGGCAATTGTCTGTATGGCTATTGCGCATTTCTTTTGGCAACGCTATCTCGACAAGAAGAATAACGAGCAGCACCACATTATGGATGTGAGCGAAATTACCACGCATGCACCGGGTTTCTACGCGGTTTTGCCGTTCACGCCGATCCTGGGCGTGCTGGTTTTTGACGGCAAATGGGGGCCGGAGTTGCATATCATCACGGTGCTGGTTGGCTGCATGTTGCTGGCGGCGGTGATTGAATTCCTGCGTAGTTTCAGCGCCAAACAGGTGTTTACCGGCCTGGAAGTCGCGTATCGCGGTATGGCGGACGCTTTTGCCAGCGTGGTGATGCTGTTGGTGGCCGCCGGCGTATTCGCTCAGGGGTTGAGCACCCTCGGCTTTATCAGTGGGTTAATCAGTCTGGCGCAGTCTTTCGGTACCGGCGGCATTATCATGATGTTGGTACTGGTGGTGATTACCATGCTGGCGGCAATGACTACCGGCTCGGGGAATGCGCCGTTCTATGCTTTTGTGGAGCTGATCCCCAAATTGGCTGCGCAGATGGGCGTCAATCCGGCCTATCTGGTGATCCCGATGTTGCAGGCTTCAAACCTGGGGCGCACTTTGTCGCCGGTTTCCGGTGTGGTGGTGGCGGTATCAGGCATGGCGAAGATCTCGCCGTTCGACGTGGTGAAACGGACTTCGGTGCCGGTGATTGTCGGGTTGATCGTGGTGATTGTGGCAACCGAACTGCTGGTGCCTCAGCATCTATAAAGGTAGCCGGGCATCGCCCGGCACCGATTTATACCTCGTAGTCTGGCTCCGGTACCGACAGCGGGGTGATCCTCACTTTCAAAATACGGTGGCTACTGACTTCCAGCGGTTCAAACAGGTAGTCACCGATCTGCAATTGCTCACCTTCCTGGGGAATGCGCTGGCTGTGTTCCATCAGCAAGCCGGCTATCGTGTGGTATTCGCGCTTATCCTCCAGTTGCAGAGGCAGATAAAGCACCAGGTCTTCCAGCGGCATATGGCCGTTGGCAGTCCAACTGCCATCTTCGTTTTGCTGAATGTCGTGCCGCGTATCAACGTCCTCGCCAGCCTCCGGCAGGTTGCCGGCGATGGTTTCCATCACGTCTGTCAGGGTAACGACCCCCTCGACCGAACCGAATTCATCGACGACAAAAGCGAAATGCGTCTGCGCCTGTCGGAACTGTTCCAGTGCGCTTAGCAGCGTTAACTGCTCCGGGAAAATCAGCGGTTGACGCACCAGCGCGCGTAAATCGAGCGGCACCTGAGTCAACTGCTGTTTCAGGACATCAAGGGTATGGATGACGCCAAGCGGTTCATCGCTGGCGCTGTTTTCGACCACCACAATGCGCGTATGCTGATTTTTTTCCAGCAACTGGGTCAGCTTTTCCTGCGGATCATTGAGCTCGAGGTATTCCACGTCATGGCGAGAGGTCATGATGCTGCTTACGGTACGCTGCGCCATGCCCAGCACGCGTTCTATCATGTGCCGTTCCTGCTGGTTGAATATCTCTCCGCTTTCGCTCGCACTGTCGGCCAGCAGGTTGGCGGAGTGGCTGTCTACCTCTGCTTCTTCATGTTTGCCGTTCAGCATACGGAGCACCGCTTCTGCGGTGCGCTCGCGCAGTGGCCGTACCTTTGACAGAAAACGGCGACGGTTAAACTGAGACAGCTGGTTTAAGGCTTCAATCATCACGGAGAAGCCTATCGCTGCGTACAGGTAGCCCTTGGGAATATGGTAGCCGAACCCTTCCGCAACCAGGCTGAAACCGATCATCAGCAGGAAACTCAGACACAGAATGACGATAGTCGGATGGGCGTTGACGAATCGCGTCAGCGGCTTGCTGGCCAGCAGCATCAGCCCGATAGCGATACAGACCGCAATCATCATGACTGCCAGATGATCAACCATGCCGACGGCGGTGATCACCGAATCGAGAGAGAAGACGGCGTCCAATACCACGATTTGCGCCACCACGGGCCAGAAGCGGGCGCCTTTGCGCGGCCCTTGCTGCTCATCATCCTTGCCTTCCAGCCGCTCGTTCAGCTCCATGGTGGCTTTGAACAGCAAGAATATACCACCGACCAGCATAATGAGATCGCGGCCGCTGAAGGGGTGCTCCGCGACCACAAACAGCGGTTTGGTCAGCGTCGCCAGCCAGGAAATAGAGGCGAGCAGTGCCAGACGCATCAGCAAGGCCAGCAACAGACCCACGACGCGAGCTTTATCTCTTTGTTGTTTTGGTAGTTTTTCCGCCAGAATGGCGATAAAGATAAGGTTGTCTATACCCAGAACGATTTCCAGCACGACCAAAGTGGCCAGGCCGGCCCAAATTGTTGGATCTGCGATCCATTCCATACGCCCAATTTCACCTGTAAGTTCGACGGCTTATGCCGTAAGGGAATGATGGGTGTTGGGCGGGGAAAATTCAACTTTAAAACTGTGCTGGTTCTGCGATGGAATTGTTGCATGCCGAGTTTAAGCCGGAACAATGCATAAAAAATAATCGGTCGGATAGCCAGGGAGGAGGTGGATAGTGGTGATTAGGAAGAAGGGGGCCAAAACGTTGGAGAGATTCTTGTGACTAAGTTGTAGACATAAAAACATCATAATTATAATTTTTTTAAAATCAAATCGTTGCATTAGTTTTTGGCTGCTACACTCAGTTCAATTATGTGCCCTTAGTAGTCTTATTCTGAAAAGGATAGCCAACAGGCATCTTAGGCTTGTATCAACAAAGTAATAGTATAAGAATCTTAGGCGCATAAACGTTTACAAGTATCATTGTTTAGTTATAAGGGTGTAATTTTTTTGTTCTTATGTGACCTGATTATCACTTAATGATGGGTACAGATGTTGGTCTTGCTGCAAACAGTGACTGGCAGACAGGAAAATTAATAACAGTGTATTGGTAGCTGAAAGCCAAGGGCGGTAGCGTGTCTAAACCATCTCCGCTCCGTGCTTCGTAACTCTCTTAGGCAAGGTGGTTCGGCTACGTTTACGTTATAGTTATTTGATTGTGGATAAAAAACATGCAAAAGAGATTGAAGGCTGTGATTCCCGTGGCAGGCCTGGGAACCCGTATGTTGCCGGCAACAAAAGCAATTCCTAAAGAAATGCTGCCTGTGGTCGATAAACCACTGATTCAGTACATTGTGAATGAATGCGTAGCTGCCGGGATCAAAGATATCGTGCTGGTCACTCATTCGTCCAAAAATGCAATTGAAAACCACTTCGACACCTCTTTTGAACTTGAGGCTGTATTGGAATCGCGTGTCAAACGCCAACTGCTGGAAGAAATACAGACTATCTGCCCGGCAGATGTGACAGTAATGCAAGTCCGTCAGGGCCAGGCGAAAGGGCTGGGGCATGCGGTACTTTGCGCCAAGCCAATGGTTGGCGATGAGCCTTTTATCGTGTTATTGCCGGACGTATTGCTGGATGACTCTACCGCCGATCTGCGTAAAGAGAACCTGGCCAAAATGATTCAGCGTTTTGCTGATACCGGCTTCAGCCAGATCATGGTGGAACCGGTACCGGAACAAGACGTGTCGAAATACGGTGTTGTAGATTGCGGCGGTGCTGCGCTGGCTGCAGGTGAAAGTACACCAATGACTGCTGTGGTCGAAAAGCCGACAAGAGAGGAAGCCCCTTCCAATCTGGCGGTAGTGGGTCGTTATGTGTTGTCTGCGGATATCTGGCCTTTGCTGGAGAAAACCTTACCGGGTGCCGGTGATGAAATTCAGCTTACTGATGCGATTGCCGCCCTGATGGAGCAGGAAACCGTAGAAGCTTTCCATATGAGCGGCAAATCGCACGACTGCGGCGATAAGTTGGGCTATATGAAAGCGTTCGTACAATATGGCCTGCGTCATGCTTCGGAAGGTGAAGATTTTACCCAATGGCTGAAGCAGACATTGAACAGTAAATAAGTTTTGCGGCTTAAACGCGATCACAAGAAAGAGGATTACCATGACCAAGTTGAAAGCTGTCATTCCTGTTGCCGGCCTGGGTATGCGCATGTTGCCTGCAACCAAGGCTATTCCCAAAGAGATGTTGCCGATCGTTGATAAGCCGTTGATTCAATACATTGTCAATGAGTGCGTGGCTGCCGGGATTAAAGAAATCATTCTGGTGACTCATTCCTCCAAGAATGCGATCGAAAACCATTTTGATACCTCTTTTGAGTTGGAAGCGATGCTTGAGGCTCGTGTAAAACGCCAACTGCTGGATGAGGTACAGTCGATTACGCCTAAAGGCGTGACGTTGATGCACATCCGTCAGGGCCAACCTAAGGGCCTGGGCCATGCGGTGCTGTGCGCCAAACCTTTGGTTGGTGACTCACCGTTTGTCGTGCTGTTGCCGGATGTGCTGCTTGACGACGCAAAGGCCGATCTTAAGAAAGATAACCTGCCGCACATGATTGCTCGCTTCGAACAGTCTGGGCTGAGCCAGGTGTTGGTGCAGGCGGCTGATGAGCATGTGCTGCACGATTACTCGGTCGTTGAATGCGAGACCAACAGTTTGCAACCCGGTGAAAGTTCCCGCATGACCTCGATTATAGAAAAACCGGGTCGTGACGTTCAGTTTAAATCCAATTATTCGGCGGTAGGGCGCTATGTCTTGTCTGCCGATATCTGGCCGTTGTTGGAAAAGACCGAACCCGGTGCCTGGGGCCGCATTCAATTGACAGATGCCATTGCAGAGTTACTGAAAAGCAAACCTGTAGAAGCGATGGAACTGGTAGGCGAATCCTTCAACTGCGGAGAAAAAATGGGTTATCTGCGGGCATTTGTGACCTACGGCCTGCGTCACCCAACTCAAGGCAAGGCTTTCCGCGAATGGGCAGAAAAGCTGGCGTTTTGAACGATCTCAATTCTCTTGGGCTGCAGGCGTAAAAAGGCTATATTTCATTACGCTGGCAGCCTCCATTCTGGAAAAATGTTTTTATATTAGTATCGGGTGGCTTGTGGAATAATGCGGCAATCAGGTTACTGGTTGTAGTAACTGCACAAGAGGGCAACATTTCTGTGAACATCCACCACTGTGACTCAATTGATTATAATAGTCATTTATAATGTGGCTTTATCGACAACAGAGTCATACTTTTACAATAAGCCATACTAACTCTTTTAACTTCAACAGTGGCTTAACAGTTCGACATTTCAGCTATCTGTGAAGGGTGCCCGTCTTGGTGAAGATACCTAACTCCAGGTAAGTAACAATGCAGTTTGGTAAGGTTACAAATACGCAGCCAAGGTGGGCTGGCTTGGTAGCTTTGCGGATACATTTACTTTGAAAGTGATGATAACTCGATGGCAAAACGACAATTGAAAATGATATCGGTATTGGTATCAATCAGTATAATCAGTGGCTGTACGGTTCTCCCAGGTCAACATTTAAGTACCTCGGGAAAAAATACAGTAAAACAGGAAGATAGCAATTTCGACATTGACGATCTTGTTAACGTCTATCCTGTTACCCCAAAATTAATCCAAAAACTGCGCCCTGCCAAGGTAGTTGCACAGCCCAATACTCTGTTGGAAGCTTCTCTGCGTAGTTATGAGTATCGGATTGGCGTAGGTGATGTCTTAAACGTTACTGTCTGGGATCACCCTGAGTTGACCACACCTGCCGGGCAATACCGTAGCGCCAGCGACACGGGCAACTGGGTGCAATCGGATGGCACGATTTTCTATCCTTACATTGGCAAGGTAAAGGTTACCGGGAAGACGGCAAGTCAGGTTCGTACCGAAATATCGAATCGATTGGCACAGTATATTGAAAGCCCACAAGTTGACGTCAATATTGCCGCTTTCCGCTCTCAAAAAACCTACATTACCGGCGAAGTTAAAACGTCAGGTCAGCAAGCTATCACTAACGTTCCTCTCACAGTGCTTGACGCGATCAACGCAGCTGGTGGTCTGAGTGATAATGCAGACTGGCGAAATATCGTCTTAACGCATAATGGCAAAGAGCAGCGTTTATCGTTGCAAAAGCTGATGCAAAATGGCGATCTTACACAAAACCAGCTGTTATATCCTGGTGACATTCTTTATGTGCCGCGTAACGACGATCTGAAAGTTTTCGTTATGGGTGAAGTAAAAGCGCCGGCCACGCTGAAGATGGACAGAAGCGGCATGACGCTGACCGAAGCGCTGGGAAATACTGAAGGGATTAGCCAAACTGCGGCAGATGCTACAGGGGTGTTCGTTATTCGCCCTCTCCACGGCACGCAGGGGAATAAGTTAGCTGACATATACCAACTTAATATGGCAGATGCTACTGCGATGGTTATGGGAGCAGAATTCCAACTGCAACCCTATGACGTTGTTTACGTAACAGCGGCGCCTATCGTGCGTTGGAACCGTTTGATCAGCCAGTTGGCGCCGACAATTTCCAGCTTCAATGACCTTACCGAAGGCACACTGCGTATTCGTAACTGGCCATAGGAATGAACGATGTTTGATTCAATATTGGTTGTTTGCGTAGGGAATATTTGCCGCTCTCCTACAGGAGAGCGGCTATTACAGCGACTGGTTCCCGGAAAGAAAATAACTTCTGCAGGAGTTGGTGCAGTTGTGGGTAAGCCTGCGGATACAGCGGCATTAGAGGTAGCAAAGGAACATCAATTATCTCTTGATGGCCACATTGCGAAGCAATTGACCAGAGAGATGTGCAGAGAGTATTCGCTCATCTTGGTCATGGAAAAAAGTCATATCGATGCTGTATGCCGTCTAGCCCCTGAAGTCAGAGGTAAAACGATGCTTTTTGCCCATTGGCTTGGGCAGCGGGAAATTCCAGACCCCTATGGTAAAAGTCATGAGGCTTTTGAATTCGTATACCGCTTACTTGCTGATGGCGCCGAAAAGTGGGCGCAGGCGTTAAATCGTTAACCAGAGATTACAATGACTGAAACTACAAAGATGAATACTGCCTCAGGCAGTAGTAATGACGAGATCGATTTAGGGCGGTTGTTGGGAACGCTGCTTGACCATCGCTGGCTAATTATTGGCGTAACGGCACTGTTTGCCGTGGTGGGAATTGTATACTCTCTTTTTGCCACCCCGGTATACCAATCAGACGCATTGGTTCAGGTAGAGCAGAATGTTGGCAATTCTCTACTGAACAACCTGTCAGATATGATGCCTTCCAGTCAACCTGGTTCTTCGACAGAGATTGAGCTGATTCAGTCAAGAATGGTTACGGGTAAAACGATTGATGATCTAAATTTAGATGTGGTCGTTGAGCAAAAGTATTTTCCCGTATTCGGTCGCGGCTGGGCTCGCTTGAAGGGCGAGGTACCTGGTGAAATTGCTTTATCTCGCCTCAATATGCCAGAGTCATGGCAGAACATTCCCTTAGATCTTACCGTTATCGACGATAAGACTTATCGTTTGAGCAACGATGGCACCGACATTCTGAAAGGGAAAGTTGGGGAGTTGGCAAGTGGTAATGGGATTTCACTGTTGATAAGTGATCTTGTTGCCAAGCCTGGAACAGAATTTTTAATCGTAAAACAGCCAAAGTTAATAACAATTAATAATCTGTTAGAAGCTTTGTCGGTTCAAGACAAAGGTAAAGATACCGGTGTCTTGGCCTTGAGCCTTATTGGTGAAAACCCAACAATGGTGCGTAAGACGCTGGACAGCATCACTCGTAACTATTTGTTGCAAAACGTCGAGCGTAAATCTGAAGAAGCAGCCAAGAGCCTGAGTTTTTTAAAAGAACAACTCCCAGAGGTTCGAGGGGCACTTGACGTCGCTGAAGATAAGCTCAATCGTTTTAGGCAACAAAACGATTCAGTAGATTTATCGCTTGAAGCTAAATCTGTGCTGGATACTATCGTTTCCGTCGAATCGCAGTTGAACGAATTGACTTTCCGCGAAGCTGAAATTTCAAAACTCTATACTCGTGAACACCCGGCTTATCGTGCCTTAATGGAAAAACGGGCTACTCTTGAGCAAGAAAAAGGCAAGCTGAATAAACGCGTTAGTGGGATGCCAAAAACACAGCAAGAAATTATTCGTCTGACTCGTGATGTAGATGCTGGTAAAGAAATTTACATGCAACTGTTGAATAAACAACAGGAGTTGAGCATTACCAAGGCCAGTACCGTAGGTAATGTGCGAATTATTGATCCGGCAGTTACTCAGCCAAACCCGGTTAAGCCTAGAAAAACACTCATCGTTTTATTAGCAACCTTCTTGGGAGGAATGCTTTCGGTAGCAATCGTGTTACTGAAAACGATGTTGCATAAGGGAATTGAAACCCCTGAGCAGTTGGAACAGGATGGCATTAACGTATACGCCAGTATTCCGCTTTCCGAATGGCAGCAGAAAAAAGACAGAGAGACGCTCCTAACTACTAAACGTAAGTCAAATACTCGTTCCAATAGCCTTTTGGCCGTTGGTAACCCTGCTGACTTGGCAATCGAGGCCATTCGTAGCTTACGAACCAGTTTGCACTTTGCCATGCTTGAATCGAAAAACAACGTGCTGATGATTTCTGGGGCCAGCCCAAATATCGGTAAGACTTTTGTCAGTATAAACTTGGCAGCAGTGATAGCCCAGGCTGGCCAACGCGTCCTGGTGATTGATGCAGATATGCGTAAAGGCTATTCGCATACGTTGCTGGGTTTAGGGTGGCAAAATGGATTGTCCGATATTTTGTCGCAACAAACTACGTTTGAAGGCTCGATAAGAAAAACAGAAATTGAAGGTATGGATTTTATACCTCGTGGGCAGGTTCCACCTAATCCATCTGAATTATTGATGAGAACACGCCTTAAGGAATTGATTGATTGGGCAAGTAAAAACTACGATCTTGTATTGGTCGATACGCCGCCTATCCTTGCGGTAACTGATGCGGCAATTATTGGTCATCATGTTGGCACTGCACTTATGATTGCTCGTTTTAGTATGAATACTGTAAAAGAAATCGAAGTCAGCATACGTCGCTTTGAGCAGAATGGCGTCGATATCAAGGGTGTCATATTGAACGCCGTTGAGAAAAGGGCTAGCAGTTATTATGGTGGCTATGGCTACTATCAATATGAGTACCGCTCATCCGACAAAGCCTAATCAGATTACGATTCATATTTTCCAGTCAGCATTAATGTGTTGGCTGGAATTCTTTTTTAATTTCCTTTAAAGATTCTTAGTCAGGAACCACTCATGAAGCTACTTCTTGTGGGTAACCACACGTGCGGTAATCGCGGCGACGGCGCTATTTTAAGAGGCCTGGTTCAAGCTATTGAACATAATACGCCTGGGGCAAATATTGATATTATTAGCCGCTACCCGGTGAGTTCAAGCTATTTACTCGGTCGCGATGTCAAAGATGACGTTCTGTATCGTTATCACTTCAAGAGTAAGGGAGGATTGATTGGTAAGATTAGAAAAGCGTTAATTCATAGAACGCTGCCACGGGTTTTAGCAGCCAAAGTCAAAGGACAAGGAATACTGAAATATCTTCCAATTCCTGCAGAATTTCAAGAACATATCAGTAAAATTGCAGAGTACGACGCGATTATTCAGGTAGGGGGATCATTCTTTGTTGATTTGTATGGCATAAATCAATTTGAACATGCACTGTGCGCACTCTTGGCAAAAAAACCGATTTATATGATTGGTCACAGTGTGGGGCCCTTTGAACAAGAAGTATTTAACGATATAGCAAGAATGGTATTCTCGCAGGTGGAGATGTTGGTGCTCCGGGAAGCTATTAGCTACGATTTGATGAAAAAAGGCAATATCCCCGTTGAAAAAGTCATTGAGGGGGTTGATACGGCATGGTTGGTTGACAGTAATTCGCCGATCGACGAGAGCAATTATAGTATCAGGCATTGGCGAGAAACTATTTCGCAGCGTCCAACTGTGGCGATTACAATGCGTGAGCTGGCACCGTTTGATAAACGGCTAGGTGTAACTCAGGAACAGTATGAAGTTGCGTTTGCAGATTTGATAAATCAACTAATTTCAAATGGCTACCAGGTCTTGGGTTTATCTACATGTACAGGTATTGATAGCTATCACAAAGATGATCGTATGGTAGCCCAGCAAGTTGCCAATAAGGTTAACAATCCTGAATACTTTCATGTGGTTATGGATGAGTTTAATGATGTTGAATTGGGCCAGGTACTTTCATATTGCCAGTTGACTATAGGTACTCGTCTTCACTCTGCTATTATTTCGATGAACTTTGGCACACCTGCAGTTGCTATTAATTATGAACACAAATCTGCGGGTATTATGCAACAATTAAAGTTACCAGAGTTATCTGCAAATGTTGAGTCTTTGATCGATGGTAGTTTAGCCAAGAATGTCATTTCGATGCTGCAAAACATCGACGTTTTAAAAGGGAATGTATCAGCAGCGATTGAGAATGAACGAGAGAAAGGGATTGAAATCACGAAGGAATTGATAAAAAGAATAGGTGGGTAAAGTGACCGTAACATTTTTCTTGGACCGTTTTCCTAATTATTCAGAGACGTTTGTTATTCATCAAATTGTAGGCTTTATAGATAGAGGAATAGAGGTAAAAATAGTTTCAGTTTGGCCAGGTGATTTCAGTAAGAAACATGCTGTCGTTGAAGAGTATAATTTGCTTCAAAGGACTAGGTATTTATTGGAGCCTGAGGGTAATAGCGGTTCTAAAAAAATAAAAAATCGTTTCTTGAGTATTTTATCTGGCCCAAAGAGTATGTCGGTTATAAAAGGCTTGAATTATTTCAAATTTGGCCGTCATTCTTTAAATTTGATATTACCTTATATTCTCTCAAAAAATACCGATAAAATAGAATCCGACGTGTTTATTGCTCATTTCGGAACTGTTGGTGTGCTTGCAAGTAAATTGAGAGATCTTGGTTTGTTGAAAGGTAAACTGGCTACTATCTTTCATGGGTCAGACGTTTCTCATACTAAAACGATATCTGATTACAAAAACGACTATATAGAGCTGTTTGCAAAGGGCGATTTTATATTACCTATTAGTGATCTATGGGGTAAGAAATTAGCCGAGATGGGATGTGATAACAAAAAGATTCACGTCAGTCGCATGGGGATTAATGTTAGTCAATTTACCTTTAAGTTGCGAGATAAAGTTGGATCCCCTCTTAAAATAACTAGTGTATGCCGATTGATCGAGAAAAAAGGTTTGGAATATGCTTTACAGGCATGCGCTGAGCTTAAGTTGCGCGGTATTAATTACCATTATTCGATAGTTGGCACCGGGCCATTAGAGGATAAACTAACTTTACTGGTTGAGCAGTTAGAGTTGAATGATTATGTCACGTTGGAAGGATTTCAACCGCAAGAGAAAGTAAAGGAAATACTCGAGCGGTCAGATGTTTTTTTACTACCTTCAGTTACTGCTGCTAATGGAGATATGGAAGGTATCCCTGTGGCCTTGATGGAGGCAATGTCAAATGGATTGCCTGTTGTATCGACAAAGCATAGTGGGATTCCAGAGTTAATTGAAGACAAAATATCTGGGTGGTTAGCAGAAGAAAGGAATTACACTCAGTTAGCGGATATTTTGCAAGATATTTCACAAGAGAATTACTCAATTGAACAAGTAACGAGGCAGGCAAGAGAGGTAATTGAGGTTAAGTTTAATCAAGATGTGTTGAATGATAAATTAGTTGAGTTAATTAAGCATGGGTAACAGCAATGTAATTAAAAAACAGGCGGTTTGGCTGTTGGCTGGCACCGTATTGGCTGCTGTTTTACAACTGGCTCAATTGGGTATCGTAGCTCGTGCTTTTGACGCTAAACAACTTGGGGTATTGGCTATTGTCAATGCCGTACTGATGGTGGCAATGGTGCTGCAGGATATGGGAATGAGCAGCTACCTTATCCATCGACAAGTACTAGATAAAAGGGAACAAAGCACAATATTTTGGGTCAATGTATTTTTTGGCCTTGCTACGGGTGGGTTAATTATTATCCTGGCCTATCCATTATCATTGTTCTACAAGATTCATGAGTTAGGATACTTGCTGTGTCTGGTGAGTGTTAATTTTTTTATATTAGGAGCGATGTCGCAATATCAAGCACATTTTGTAAAAACTAAAAAATTAGTTTTATTAGCTCAAGTGGAAATGTTGGCTAAAGTCCTTTCATTCCTTGCTACGATTTTCCTTATAATAGTCATGCACTTCTCCATCGCAGCAGTAATTATTGGCCAGTTTCTGAACGCATCGTTCCGCTTGATTTTTATGTTGTTATTTAGTGAAAAGAGTTGGCATCCGACATTACAGTTCTGCAAGAAAACATTTAAGGCTGCTGTAGGTTATGGTAGTTACCAACTGGGTTCACAAACAATTAATCAATTACGAACTCAAGCTGATGCTTTTATCATCGGGAAATATTTAGGGCCAGAATTTTTAGGAATTTATTCTTTGGCAAAAGAGTTAATTCTACAACCTCTGAAGCTACTGACTCCGGTGATAAACCGATTAACGCTACCACGATTTGCTGAGAAACAACATTCTACCGGAGAGTTAAGAGCGCTGTTTCTTCGCTCTGTCTCTTTGATCGTAAATGTAAGTGCTGCTGTTTATTTATCTATAGGTTTAGGCGCTTACCTCGGTGTTCGACTACTGTATGGGCCGGGACATGAGGAAGTAGCAACCCTAATCCCCTATATGCTGCTTCTTGGTGTGTTGAGACCTATGGGCGGTCTCACTGGCGCGATATCTCAGGCGAATGGGAGTACGAAGAAAGAGTTCGTGTGGAATATTTGGGCAAGTATAATTGTAGTTATTGTTGTTACTCTCTTCCTTGTGGGGGGGAATATTGCACTTGTTGCGATGTCACTGTCTGTTGCTCAAGTTATCATGAGTATTGCTGTTTACCCGCTCTTTATAAAACCTGTGGTTGGTATTAGCTTCAAGGAGTATTTCTGTTCTTGGATATACACCGCTGTGTTTTGTTTGGTAGTTATTGTTGCAATAGATTATTTTGAGTTGGGACGGGTCATTTACAATGGCATGATTTCACTGCTTGGTTAAAGTAAAAAATATGAAAATATTGATAGTCAATACGATATACTCACCATTTAAAGTTGGCGGTGCAGAAGTTTCAGTTCAGCTTTTGGCGGAAGAGTTGGTAAAAATAGGTCATTCAGTTCGGGTGGTGACCCTGCATGATGAAAAAAACAGAAAAAGTGCAACTATCAATGGGGTGGATGTTTGCTATTTGCCACTAAAAAATCTGTATTGGCCTTTTGATTCTAATGCAAACAGACAAAGTTCGCTGAAAAAATTACTTTGGCATATAATTGATAACTATAACCCAGTGATGGCCAAATTATTTGCTAAAGAGCTCGATGATTTTAAGCCGGATGTGGTACACACTAATAATGTTTGTGGGTTTTCTGTCGCAATATGGAAGGAGGTAAGCAAAAGAAGTATTAAGCTTATTCACACTTCCCGAGATTATTATTTGCTGCATCCAAGTTCTACACTATATGCCAAAAATGAAAATATAAATACAAATGCGCTATCGGTTAGAATTTGGTCATTCCTGAAACGTCATGCAAGTAAACATGTTGATGTCTATGTTGGGATCAGTGATTTTATTAAAACGTTTCACGTTGACAATGCTTTCTTTTCAAAAAGTCAGTCGCGTTATATTTATAACGCTGTAAATAAACCTATATATGAAGCTAATAAATTCAATGCTACTCATTTTGGCTTTATTGGGCGATTAACAAAAGATAAAGGGTTTGATGACTATTGCGCTTTCGCGAGAAAAAATCCTGATGCGCTTTATTATGCGGCCGGACGCTTTGCAAATGACCATGAGGGTGTTGAGTTAAAAGAGTTAGCTGAAAAGAGTAGTGTAAAATTGTTAGGATTTGTGAGCGTCGAAAGTTTTCTTTCTCAGATTGATGTGGCATTTTTACCGGTGAAGTGGCGAGAACCGTTTGGACGGGTGATTGTGGAGTGTGTTCTCGCAAAGAAAATTGTCATGACCAATGCTGTTGGTGGGATTACTGAATTGGGAAAGCTTCTTCCTAATGTCTATTTTATAGAAGAAACAACGGAAGATGTGATGACTGATATTCCGAATGAAATTACCGATGAGCATATCGCTATGTTTAGTCAACGTAGAATAACAACGGAATATCTTTCCGCGTATCTCAGTTCTACTGTGACTGATAATTAATTTGTGAGTAATGGAAAACTCCCTATGAAATCTGTAACCAATCTTATCCATATGAGTTGGGGTATTAAATGGGTGTTCTAATATTAGAAGATTCAATAGTCTTCTTTGCTTTTTTAATTGCCGCTTTTATTTATATTTTGAGAGTGGCAAAGAAAAATAAATTCAATATATATACTATATTGATTTTTTCTATTTATATAATTTGCTCGTATTCATCTTATAATATCATGGTAAAACCAATCCATGATTTCAATATTGCCATTCCAAGAACCGCAATCTACCACTTTAAAGTGGCGGGGCCATTTGCTCCCATAGATGTCATTTTTATTTTTATTTTTGCTTTCGTCTGCCTTAAAAAAGTCATGACCAAAAGTTTGTTTAATTACCAAGTCATGAAGAGCACGTCGGTAATAACTAAATATATAACACTCCAAGGCGTGCTATTAGGTTTTATCTCTACAATGGGATTTATCTCCTATATTCAGAGTGGAGGGCAAGGAGAGGTAAACGATCAAGTTATTTATTGTCGAGGTGTTATTTATTTTTTTGTGTCGATGTTCCTTTTTCAGAAAGCATGTGAAAATCTAAAGGATTTCGATTTTTATAAGTTGTTTACGATATTTTGCGTAATCGACGTTCTTAATCTTTTCTCCGGATTTATATCCAGCCTTATCTTCCATGATTATGTATGGGAGCGATATGGCATGAAAATAACAATTATTGATCAAGATAAAGCAACAACCTATTTCATTATTTATACCTTGTTACTTACATCTTTATTGTTTACAAAGCCTTTAAAACATAAAATGATATATTTTTGCTCCGGCCTGATTGGGTTGGTCATGTTTTCAAATATGTATAAATTTATATTTTTGTTGGCTTTTATATATGTAATATATGAGTTTTTCATCAATGCGTTTCGCGGAAAAATTGCAGTGGTGAAAATGTCATTGCTAACGCTTGGTTTAGTGGCAGCAGTATCTGCAGTTATGATGCTCTCGAACAGCAAAGCTATGAACACCCGTTCAAGTCAGTTTGGTGATTACTGGGAATACACCGGCAGCAAATTCCCGGCAATAGTCTTGGGGATTGGTTATGGTGGGAAATATTACTCTCCTTCTGATACTGATGATCAAGGGGAAATAAAAGAAATTGATGTTGAAAATGGTACTGCAAATTATCGTAAAAGCGTGCAAACACCTTTCTTGACACAAATAAAAAACAGTGGGTTAGTTGGGTTTGGTATAACGTTGATATTCGCCGTTTTTGCAGGGTTGTATATGGCGCGGATTAATATCTCGTTACCCGTCAATATCCTCTATAATGCTATATGTTTTAATATTATGTGGATTATGAGCAGCACCAGTGTGGTTCTGCAACCAACACCAATGATAATAGTCACGTTTATTAAACTGCTGCTGCTTTTCTATTTAATGCGAGAGAAGCTTAAAAGGGATTCTTTAGCTAACGCTTAGTTTTTTGATTTTTGTTGACTTTATAAGTGGGGAACTATGCTGTACATAAATGGCCGATTTTTAACTCAGGAAATGACAGGTGTACAACGATTTGCTGAAGAAATATCACGGCAGTTAAATAAAATAAGAAATGATGTGGTTATCTTGGCTCCTGAAGGAATACTAAATAAGGCTATTTTAAAAGAGTTTAATGTTGAGGTTGTTGGCCGTAAAAGCGGACATTACTGGGAGCAGGTTGAATTACCGTACGCCTTAAAGAAAAAAGGCTCACCTTTATTATTAAATTTATGTAGTACGGCGCCTGCATTTTATCAAAATCAAATCGTTACTCACCATGATGTGACATACAAACGTTACCCTAGTAGTTTCTCCAGGAAGTTTAGGTTTGTTTACGGGATACTGATACCACGGATGCTAAAAAGTAGCCGGCATTTACTCACTGTAAGTGAATTTTCAAAAGAGGAGATCCATAATGTATTTGGGTACCCTAAGGAAAAGATATCTATTATATATAACGCTGTAAATGATGCTTTTGCTAAAGCAGAACACAAATCTACGGATCGCCAAAATGCTTACTTGCTAGCAGTTTCGTCACCGAATTATCATAAAAACTTCCATGGTATGTTATCTGCGTTCGAAACGGTCTCCAAAGAATTTGATGTTTCATTAAAAATCATTGGAAAGACTGCGGTCAGTTTTTCTCAACAAGATTTTTCAGCGCTGCTTTCGCACTCCGATAAAGTAGAGTTTATGGGGCGAGTTGATGATCAGGAACTTATAAACCTCTATCAAAATGCATTAGCATTCGTTTTCCCATCATTTTATGAAGGATTTGGTATCCCACCTCTTGAAGCGCAGTCGTGTGGTTGCCCTGTTATTTCATCGAATGCGGCTTCTATGCCTGAAGTGCTACAGGATAGTGTCATCTATTTTGATCCAAATAATATTGCTATGATTTCAGATGCGATGAAGGAAATTATTTCTGATTCAGAGTTAAGAAATGAATTGACCCGTAAGGGAAATTTAAACTTGAAGCGTTTTTCTTGGCATGCATCTGCTCAGAAAGTCAGTGATATAGTCGATTCATTTTCAAATGATCAGGTAGTAGATTAAATGAAAATTTTACATGCTGCAGAAACAATTAAAGGTGGCGTAGCAACAGTAATACGTCAGATTATAGAAGGGCAGATTGCTGAGGATGTGAACAAAGTTAAATGTATAATTCCCTCTGACCAATCAGCTGAGTTATCAACTGTCAATGATAAATGTATCGTTACGTTTTTGCGTTCTGGGCGAAATATTATTTCATTTTTTAATTTCTTTGTTACTTTTATAAAGACTGTTATTTTATTCAAGCCTGATCTTGTTCACCTTCATAGTACTTTTTCTGGTGTCTTGGGGCGATTGGCATTAGTCATTTTATGGCCATTCCATCGGCCTAAAGTTGTTTATTGTCCGCATGCATTTTCTTTTATGATGCAGGGGAGCAATAATAAAATTAGACTATACGCATTGTTAGAGCGACTATTTACCCCTATCACAGATGCAATCATCTGCGTTAGTCAACATGAGAAAGATAGCGCTGTATCGCATGGTTTGCCTGCAAAGAAACTTCAGGTGGTTCATAATGGCGTTCCTGACAGATCATTTTTACCTGGTTTGCCAAATCCATTTCAGACAAATGTAATAAACATACTTTTTGTTGGTCGATTTGACTATCAAAAAGGGTTCGATATTTTGCTGGATGCAATGACGAAGTTTGAAGGTAAGCCTATTGTTTTGACTGCAATTGGCGGCGCTGTTCATGGCGAATCTCCCCCGAAGGAAATTCCTCAAACAATTTATACCGGTTGGCTTCGTAGTGATGAATTGGCACCGTATTTTACTTATGCGGACGTGCTGGTAATGCCAAGTCGATGGGAGGGGTTTGCCATGGTAGCCTTAGAGGCTATGAGCTATGGCTTGCCTGTATTGGCGAGTAATTGCAGCTCGTTTCCAGAAATGATTGAGCACGGTTATACAGGATTACTCTTTGAACCTGAAAATTCAAAAGATTTGGCAAGTTACCTCGAGCATACTTCGAAAGAAAAGTGGCAAGAGTTGGGTAAAAATGCCAGAGAAGTTTTTTTGGAAAAGTATACAGCAAAGCAAATGATCGATAAGACGCAAAGAATATATACATCCTTGTTAAGCGGTAGTAATTAATGAGATGTAAAATAAAAATTCCGCCAAAATATAATTGTAAAAATGGGTGTTACGTACATTTTTTGTGCTTGTAATTTTTTAATAATGCACTGAAATGTAACTTGCTAATTAGTAGGTTGTTGCTATTAAGCTTGCATTTCAGTGATTTTAATCGCAATCGAAAAATAAATGTATATTACCGTATTTCATTTGTCACTGGTGTCTGACTTGGGCGAATATCATGAATAAAGTAAATGGGTTTATGGCAAATTATGTCACTAAATTCTCTCTGGCTCTTTCCGATGTTTTTTTCTTTAACATCTCTATCTATCTCTCTTACCTTATTATCTATAAAGTTTTTGGCGGGTTAGAAGATTTTGTGCCTAAAGATGAGTTTGCAGTAAGAGCATTAGCACAGTTTATTCTTTCTCTACTTTGTGTTTTCTGGTTTTGGACGAGATTACGTCACTATACATATAGAAAGCCATTTTGGTTCGAGTTGAAGGAGATTATCAGAACGCTTATTATTTTTGCCATTCTCGATTTGGCATTGGTCGCGTTCTCAAAATGGAATTTTTCGCGTTATGTCTGGATGTTCTCCTGGGTGCTAATTATCGCTTTGGTCCCTATTGGTCGAACATTAACTAAGAAATTACTTAATAAACTGAATCTTTGGAAAAAACATACAATAATTATTGGATCCGGAAAGAACGCTTTTGAGGCTTATGCCGCTCTTCAAAGTGAAGAAGTGCTCGGGTTCGAAGTTGCAGCATTTGTATGCACCGATGCTCCTTGTGATGAAAATAGTTTCAATATTCCTGTCATTAATAATGAAAAGGAATTATGGCAATGTGCTGATATTGAAAACACACAGTTCATTATTGCTCTTGAGTTTGAACAACACGCGTTGCGTGATTGGTGGCTAAAAAATCTGGCAAAACATAATTGCCGGTCTGTCTCTGTCATTCCAACACTGCGTGGGGTGCCGCTTTATGGCACAGATATGTCATTTATTTTTAGCCATGAAGTAATGATATTGCGTGTTAGCAATAATCTTGCTAAACGCTCATCTCGTATACTCAAGAGAGCGTTTGATATTGTCGGCTCATTCTTGATAATGCTTGCGTTAATGCCTGTTTTGTTGTTTCTCGCGTACAAAGTTTCAAGAGATGGTGGGAAGTCTATCTATGGTCATGAGCGAATTGGTCATAACGGGAAAAAATTCAAGTGTCTTAAGTTTCGTTCAATGGTGACGAACTCCCAGGAAGTTCTTAGAGAGCTACTTGAGCGAGATCCTGAAGCAAGAAAAGAGTGGGACAAAGACTTCAAGCTTAAAAATGATCCTCGTATTACTAAAATTGGCGCTTTCATCCGTAAAACCAGTCTCGACGAATTACCACAGCTATGGAACGTATTTATTGGTGAAATGAGTTTGGTTGGTCCCCGGCCGGTGGTTGAAGCTGAACTTGAACGTTATGCTGGAGATGTAGATTATTATCTGATGGCAAAACCTGGCATGACGGGTCTATGGCAAGTTAGTGGTCGTAATGATATTGATTATGACACACGTGTTTACTTTGATGCATGGTATGTAAAAAACTGGGCGCTCTGGAATGACATTGCCATTCTATTTAAAACTATCGCTGTTGTTCTAAAACGCGATGGCGCTTATTGATTTTTCGTTACTGAAATTATTCCTGATCGCTATACAATAGGTGGTAGAACGATGGAAAGAAGAAAACTTGTCAAAAGCATGTTGATTGCGGCAGCAGGTGCCGCTGCAGTCAGAACCTCTTCAGCTGCTGATGTAAGTGGCGCAATTGCTTCTAACCCTATTAGTTTCAATAAAAAAAGCCCAGGTATGCCCCAAAGGAACGGGGCTAAAACGGTAAAGTTAAATCCTGAAATGTTCGTTAATAAAGGTGAAAGTAGCAATGGGGGTCAGGCTAGAAGTGCTGCTAAAAACTTGGACCAAGAGGATAGCTATCCTGCTTTTAACCAGATGTTTCAGCAGGCCAAGTCACTTTCATCAAATAATATTATAGAAATTAATCTAGGTGGTTATTATAAAGTTAGTCAAGGGAATTTTGAGTTGCCTTCCAACTGTCACATAGTCGGTGGAGGCACAATTTTTCTTGATAATAACAATGATGAACAAGTTATTTTTAAAATTGAGAACCAGCAAGACTTTAGTCTCACAAATGTAACACTGACCTCATCTAAAACGACGGGGCTTTGGGGGAAGTCTTGCAGTGGTGTAGTGATTAAAGGTTGTTCTAACTTTGTGCTTTCAGATTTAAATATTAGTTATCGTACGGATGCAATATCAATATCAGACTCATCACATTTTAGGATAGAAAATTGCCTGGTACATAAACTTGGGGAAGAGGGCATTGCCGTCCGAGCCAGTTTTTCGTGGATTATCTTCAATAATGATATTTATGAACACAACGGCGATGGGATTTTATTGAAAACCAGCGGTTCTCCATCGTACGACGGGAAGATAATTTGCAACCGAATTTTTTCAGCAACCGACATTTTTGGTTTGAAAGGAACTTTAGGAGGAGGGATTACACTGAATGATGAGAAAACGGGTTCAAGTACAACCTTCAGCAATCTTTTAGTCAGTGGGAACTCTATCAGTGATACATCATATGGCATTGCCTTCACAAATATTCAAAACCTGAAGGTTTTCGCTAATGATGTTGATACAGTAAGGCGATTTGGCATTATTGTTGATAATGCGGTTTATAATAACCCTCAAAAATATCCGATAAAAAAAACCATCGTTTCTGGCAACACGGTAAAAAATACCGGGCAAGCCGGGATCGCTTTCTATAGTGCTAATGGTATAAGCGTAGAGAATACTATTATTACAGAAAACATTGTTGAAAAGTGCGGATTGCAAAAAAACGCAGATTACCCGGCTATTTCAGCTACTAATGCAACTATTTCATCTAATCGTATTAGTGATAGTAGTACTTTACTTAGTGCGACGGACAGCATTGTAAATGCTAACTATTTCGGAAGTAGTCTAAAGAAGTCGGCTGGTGAAGGTTCTGCTGATTTTAAGCTCAGTGGGGCCGTAAGTTTTGTTGGAAACATAATTGCCAATACGGGTATGGGGCATATCCGCCTTAATAATATATCCAATCTTATTTTTATTGGAAATCAAGTTAGCTTAGGTTCTACGTTTTCCGTTTTTCACTTGGGCTCTAATCCATCAGGTAACGTGCTCATTAAAGATAACCAAATTCAGTCTCCAGCAGCTAACGTTTTCACCGGTATGATGACTGCGAGCCATCTGATTGATACTGACTCTTCAACGTTTGGCAATAAAGTATGTTTCTTTGGCTTGCCAACTCAAGGCGAATTTAAGGCCGGAGACAGAGCTATAGAACGTAGTCCTGCTGCTGGCATGCCTTCTGAATGGGTATGTGTTGAAAGTGGTTCACCGGGTACCTGGAGTATTGAAAAATTTGCCAATATCAGCAAACGCAGTAATGCGCAAAAGATAAGCTTGGCTGCGGGAGCAAGCACTGATGTTAAATGTTCGGTTCCTGGCGTTAAAGCTGGATGGGTCGTAATCTCAACTGCATCTTCTCGCCCTCTTGGACAATCTGCTCTCAGCGCTTTTGCCTTGGAAGATGATGTTGTTAATATTACGATTAAGAATCAAGGAGATAAACCATTAGCTGCAGAGGGTGTCATCTTTTCAATTTTGGTTAATCGGGGATATTGAGCCTCACACAACAATATTCTATTGTGGAAAAAACAGATGTTATTGAATTAGCATCTGTTTTATTCTTTTTTTAAATGCTGAACTTCAATCTTGGCCTCTCCCTCCATTCTTATACCTCCCTCTGTTAATCATAAGCAATGAATGCTTTAGCCTCTTAATATTCCCCTCATGGATAATCACTACCACTGCAAATTTCAATATCCCTATACTTTGTGCTTAATCTTTGTTTCATCCCAGCCGAACAATAAACCACTTTTTTTATGTGGTTTATTGTTCCTAAGGAAGGCTGTTTTGGTTACATTCTTCATGTGATCTAGTGTGTTAACTGGCTATAAAAATATTCTCATATAAAGCAAAAATAAATTTTCAGTATAGGTATGCTATATAAATTCTATTAAGAAAATCCTCAGGTCAATCTGATTGAATTGTTTCATAACTATATGTTTTTTATGTATTTAAATTTTTAGAAAATTATAATTAAAAGAAGCCCACTCTTCGATAGCCTCCAACGGACTGTCGTTGATTTTTGAGATGTAAGTCACGAGTTGAAAATAAAATTACAGAAATCAATGCGATGTGTAATCTCATTTCTTGATCGAGCGTTGCTTACGATACCTTGACAATAATTCGTTTATAGCCTTTCTTTGATCTAAGAAAGTTATAAGTCGTTATAGTTAGGGGGTAGAGCGTTCATTAAATTTGTTTTCCTGTTATGTAAGATACAAGTTTTTTATAACTTCCTGATTCTCTTGCCTTGTTATTTTTTTTGCAAAGAGACAGGTTTTAGCTTAATCGGAAATCCACCTCGAAGGGGGTTGTTATGGCTTCTCTGGCGTTTCAAAAAGAAGCGGCTGCAATTTTGTATGCCGTTTTAGGTAAAAGCGCGTCAAGTACTGAGTATGACAGTGTTGGTGCACAGTTAGAAACAGGAGCTTTGTCGGATAGCAGTTATGTGACAAGCCTTCTTTCTTCGGCGGATGGCAGCACATTATACGCCGGCAAAAGTGATTTAGATATTCTCCAGGCTGTTTATACAAAGGCATATGGCAGCGCGGCGCTGAATACCACTCTTCAGGACCTGCTGGCATCCTCTTCGTTGGCGGCATCAATTTCTAAGGTGCTTTCAGATCTTATTAATTATCATGGATTTGATTCCGCAACCACGGCATCGCAAAGCAGTTTCGATACCCAGATTAATAAGGTGTTATTCCCTGCTACCAGCCCAGCTGCGGCTGGTCAAGGTGCGTCGGATGTTCAGGCTATATACCATGTCCTGGGATTAGTTTCTCAATCAACTAACGTAAATTTATTTGGTTCGATTCTAAATGCCGGCACTAAATCGGTTGCTCAGATTGCAGACAAGTTTGTTGCAGATCGCTCATATCTGAAGGCTTTGAGTAATAATGATTTCATTTCACGCGTTTTCACTGCCAGCTTCGAACGAGCCCCATCCTCCACTGAGCTTTCGCATTTCCTTAGCGAGCTGACAGGAGGAAGTACCCGTGGACAGATCGTTGCGGAAATCATTACTTCTCTGCGTGGGACAGTTGCTCCTACCGATACTGCAGCGCAGCAGCATTTTAACGATGCAACGGTGACTTACGCCCAAGGGCAAATTGCTGGCTTGGCTGCTCAAGAACAAGCTGCGGCCGTGTACCTGGCGGTTCCGGAACGTGGTATTGATGCTGGTGCACTAGATAACTGGAGCAAATACCTATCGTTAAGTACAACCACATATAAAAACTTTATCAGTTCTGTCCTGGGTTCTGCGGAATTCCAACGCAAAGGCGCGCAGCTGACAGGCGATGATTTTATTCAACATGTTTATACTGCGGTGCATGGCGTTGCTGCCAATGCAGGTCAATTAGCAGTCTACAGCGCGTTAGGTTCTGATAAATCGGCCATTACTCAGGCGATTATCAACGATTTGCGCACTTCGACGGCGACCGATGCGACTACGGTAACCCAGCAACACGGGTTTGAATTTGATATCGGCACCAGCTTGTTGTACAAAACTGCGGCTTCCCTGAGCGCAACGGCGGCTGGTGGCAACGCTACCGGGACGGTTAATACTGGGGCTTCACACCAGATCAGTAATGCAGAAACTGCGGTATTGACCGATGTCCTGCTTGCCGCCAATGCCGCCAGCGTCGTTAATCTGAAGTTCGCCGATCATCTGGCGAATCTCGCCATTAACGGCACCAGCGCAGCAACGGTTAACCTGTCAGACAACGGGGTTAACCCGGGTGTTGATATCACCGTGAATAACGGCAACGTAATCCTTAACGCCAGCTCCGGCGCGGATGATGTGCTGGTTACCGCTACGGCGGCTGTCGCTACCGCTACCGGTGATTTTAATCTGGGCGCAGGGAATGACTCGCTGAAATGGTTGGGCAATGCTGCTGTTGGCGGTGCTAATACCGTAGGTGCAGGCGTTTCCGGCAATGGCGGCGATGGCGTTGATACTATCTCTGCCAACTTTATTACCAAAAACGTCGTGATGTCAGGCAATGCTCTTGCTCGTACTGCGACTATTAGCAGTAACTCTGCGCAGTTCAGCAACTTTGAGAAGCTGGATCTGGCCGGTTATATCGGCAAGGCAACGGTAAGCAGCGGGTCCACTGCGGCCAACCATACCTTTGATTTTGGCGTATTAACCGGTAATGCCATCTCAGAATCAAGCCTGACAGGGACTCTTAGCACCACGGTCAATCAGGCTGCTACCTCTAATATCGGTTCGCAAGGCTTCGTACTCTCTGGCCTGGCTGAAGCGGTGAAAGTGATCAATGCAGCCGGCGGTAGCTCGGCGCAACTGGAAGTTACGGGTAATGCGACTGCGGCAAGCAGCGTGGAAATTACGTTCTTGCAGAACGCCACCGATCACTTTGATGTTAATTTTACCGCTACTAGTTCTTCAGATGTGAACGCAGGTTCTTTGGCATTGAACAGCAGCAGTAACCTGTTGTTCCCAACGGCATTGACCGACGTGAACATCGCTTCCGGTGGTACTGGTAACTTTGACAATATTTTGTCGCTGACCGGGACCAATGCTCAGGTACAAAACATCACCGTTACCGGTGATCACTTGCTTGACCTGACTCTGGGTAGCGGCTACAGCAACGTCCGTGATATTGATGCATCAGCCAACACAGGCGGCCTGAATCTTGATTCAAGCCACGGCGGTACCGGCGACGGTATCATCATTCAACTGCTGAACATTCTGCCGCTGAGTGGTGTCACTACCGCACTGCTGGCGCCGGTTCTGACGGCTCTGGGTCTGAATGGTTACCAACTGACAGTGGAAGGCTCTACAGCTGCCGATAACCTGGCGGCGATCGGCAATACTACATTGACCGGCGGGAGTGGTGTAAATACCTTCGAAGCTAAGGCCAGTAATACTCAGGCCGGTATCACCATCACCGACTTTGACAGCACCAAAGACAAGATTGTCGACGTTGCTTCTGCCTTGACCATTTCCGGCGATACCAGCGGCACTGCGGTGGCGGATTACGGCACTCGTGCTTCCGATACTCTGGATGCTCTGCTGGGTACACTGGTTGGCGGTCTGACCAACGGCGTTATTGGCCTGTTGGGCGGTATCCTTGGTCTGGACAGCAGTAACTCACTGACCGCTAAAGTCGGTGTGGCATCTGTGGTGTTCGGCGGTGCAGGCGACAATGCCAGCTCCTACGTGATTGTCGATAACAACGATGACCAAACTCTGGACCTCGGCGACAGCGTTGTTTACCTGACTGGTCAAAACCATCAGCAACTTATTGATACTCTGCATTACGCGTGAGTGTAAATTCCGCAGAGTAATAGTTTTCATTGAAACTGTTAGTTATTAAATAATACGGGGAGGTTAAATCTCCCCGTTTTTATTTGTGAGCAGTGTCATCATCTCTGACTTATCTCTCTACTGAACAATCCCCCTTTATTCATGTTGCCTTTCATCTTGTTGTTTTAACTGATTTTAGCTTGATTGATTACGAGCGGTTTTTTTCGTGTTCCACCTTGCCGATATCCACTTTCTCTACCTATAGTTAAAAAAAGTATCTGCAGTCTCGAGCATGTTTGGGGTGAGCCTTCTTTAGGACTTTTTCTATTTTTTCTTTTTTAGGAATTTCCTTAGAAGAAATCAATGCGGATTGGACTGACAGTGCACATGATGTAAGGGCAGAAAGTGAATCAATTTATACCGCGCAATGAAATTGCGGATGTTATACGGACACGCAGCAAAATTTTCTGGACCGTTGGCATATTTACCGCATTTATTAATTTGTTAATGCTCGTCCCCTCGATCTATATGCTCCAGGTTTATGACCGGGTGCTTCCGTCGCGTAATGAAATAACCTTGCTGATGCTAACGCTGATTATGCTGGGTATGTTCGGCATGATGGCGTTATTAGAGTATGTCCGCAGCATGGTGGTTATCCGTATCGGCAGCCAGTTGGATATGCGCTTGAATACCCGTATTTATACTGCGGCGTATGAGGCAAATCTTAAAAATGGCTCTTCCGATGCAGGACAGATGCTGGGCGATTTAACTACCGTTCGCCAATTCCTTACCGGCAGCGCTTTATTCGCTTTCTTCGATGCGCCCTGGTTCCCGATCTATCTGCTGGTGATTTTCCTGTTCAACCCTTGGCTTGGCTTGTTTGCGCTGGTGGGATCGCTGTTGTTGATCGCTCTGGCGGTTGTCAACGAAATGGTTTCCAAAAAACCTTTGGGCGAGGCGAGCAAGCTGTCAATCATGTCCAGCAGCCTGGCGAGCACCAACTTGCGTAATGCCGAGGTGATCGAGGCATTGGGCATGTTGCCTAATCTTAAACATCGTTGGTTTACATTGCACCAACGCTTCCTCAATAGCCAACGTGTGGCTAGCGAACGCGCTACCACCGTCACTTCAATCACCAAGTTTGTTCGTCTCTCGCTGCAATCATTGGTGCTGGGATTGGGCGGCTGGCTGGCGATTGACGGCCATATCACGCCTGGGATGATGATTGCCGGTTCGATTCTCATGGGACGCACGTTGGCACCTATCGAACAGGTGATCAACGTCTGGAAAAGCTGGAGTTCAGCCAAGCTCTCCTATCAACGCCTGGTAAAATTGCTTGATAAGCACCCGCCGCGCGGGTTGGGCATGTCGTTGCCTCGACCTGTAGGTGTCATCTCGGTAGAAGGCGTAACCGCCACGCCACCGGGTTCCAAAGCCGACGCGGTATTGCATAACGTCAGCTTTGCCATTCAACCGGGCGACGTGCTGGGGATTATTGGGCCAAGCGCTTCCGGTAAATCCACGTTGGCGCGCTTGCTGGTCGGTATTTGGCCGGTAAGCGAAGGCATTGTACGGCTTGATAACGCCGACATTTATCAATGGAACAAAGACGAGTTGGGGCCCTATATCGGTTACCTGCCGCAGGACATTGAATTGTTCGCCGGCACCATTGCCGAGAATATCGCGCGTTTTAACGCTATCGACTCAGAGAAAGTGATTGAGGCCGCCAAACTGGCTGGGGTGCATGAACTGATTCTGCGTTTCCCTAATGGTTATGATTCTGTCATAGGCAACGGTGGCGCAGGGCTCTCTGGTGGGCAGAAGCAGCGTATTGGGCTGGCGCGTGCGTTGTATGGCGATCCTTCCCTGATCGTGTTGGATGAACCTAACTCCAACCTGGATGATGCCGGTGAAAAGGCGCTGAATCAGGCGATTCTGTTCCTTAAGCAACGCAATAAAACGGTGATTCTGATTACCCATCGAACCAATCTGCTGTCGATGACCAGCAAATTGTTGTTGCTGGTGAACGGTACCGTCAATGCATTTGGCCCAACTCAGCAGGTGTTGCAGGCGCTGGCGAATGCTCAGAAAGCGCAGACTCCACAGCAGGCGGTTCGCGCAGTCAATTCTGAGCCGGACGAAGGCAATATCCCAAAAACTCAAATTAATTAAGCTGTGAACTTGCCGGGCGGCGCTGAAATGCGTCGTCTGCAGTCAAAGGAGTTGGTATGTCTACGCACATTGGCGAGCCGCAAGACTCGTATTCAGAGCAGATCCCCCAGGATGAGCGGCGTTTCACCCGCATGGGATGGTTAGTGGTTGGGTTTGGCCTGTTTGGCTTTTTTGCCTGGGCAGCATTTGCGCCTTTGGACAAAGGGGTTGCGACGCCGGGGTCCGTTACCGTCTCCGGCAACCGTAAAACGGTGCAGGCGCCAGCCAGTGGCATCATCACAAATATCGCCGTTAAAGAAGGTGACAAGGTGAAAGCCGGCGAGGTGCTGGTGCAATTGAGCCAGGTGCAGGCACTGGCTCAGGTCGCTTCGCTGCGGGACCAGTACTACACCACGCTGGCTTCGGAAGGGCGGTTGCTCGCCGAGCGAGATGGGTTAACCAAAGTCACTTTCTCCCCTGTTTTTGAGCAAATCAAAGATCAGCCACGTGTGGCCGAAATTATTGCATTGCAAACACAGTTGTTTTCTTCCCGGCGCCTGGGGCTGCAAAGCGAAATCGATGGCTATAAGCAGTCAATGGATGGCATGCGTTTCCAATTGAAAGGCCTGCAGGACTCACGGGTTAACAAACAGATTCAACTTTCGAGTCTGCGCGAGCAGATGAACAGCATGAAACAGCTGGCTGCGGACGGCTATTTGCCGCGTAACCGCTATCTGGAAGTTCAGCGCCAGTTTGCCGAGGTAAACAGCAGCATCGATGAAACCATCGGGCGAATTGGCCAACTGCAAAAGCAGTTGCAGGAGTCTCAGCAGCGGATCGACCAACGTTTTGCCGATTATCAGCGTGAGGTCCGAACCCAGTTGGCGCAGACCCAAATGGATGCCAGCGAATTCAGAAATAAACTTGAAATGGCGAATTTTGAGCTCGGCAACACGGCTATCACTTCGTCGGTGGATGGCACCGTGGTCGGATTAAGCATCTTTACTCAGGGGGGCGTCGTGGGAGCGGGTGACCACCTGATGGACGTTGTACCCAGCCAGGCTACGCTGGTGGTGGACTCTCGCCTCAAGGTAGAACTGGTCGATAAAGTTTACAACGGGTTGCCGGTGGATTTGATGTTTACCGCCTTCAACCAAAACAAGACCCCGAAAATTCCGGGTACGGTGACGTTGGTTTCCGCCGATCGGCTGGTGGACAAGGCCAACGGTGAACCCTACTACCAGATGCAGGTTACGGTAACGCCAGAAGGCATGAAGATGCTGAGTGGGGAAGATATCAAACCGGGTATGCCTGTTGAGGTGTTCGTGAAGACGGGGTCGCGTTCGCTGTTGAGTTATCTGTTTAAACCCATTTTGGATCGCGCTCATACTTCTTTAACCGAGGAATAATTTTGATTCAATTTAAACGACAGGTTGCTGGCCTTGCTATCAGTACCCTCTTGTTTGCGATATCTGCGCCGGTTCATTCGATAGGGATTATAGACGCATATTCGCTGGCACTTGAAAAAGATCCGACCTTCCGGGCGGCTATAAAAGAGAAAGAGGCGGGAGACGAAAACGAAAATATCGGCAGGGCGGGGCTGCTGCCGAAGGTATCGGGCAATTACCAGAACTCGCCGAGAAACTGGCAGACGCAAAAATATCCGTCGAGCGACATTTTTGGCAATGTCAGCGAAGTCACCCAGCGCAGGCAGTATCGCAGCTATTCCAGCTCGATTACGCTGACGCAGCCGTTGTTCGACTATGAGGCTTATGCGCGTTACAAGGCCGGTGTTGCTCAGACATTGATGTCCGACGAACGTTATCGCAGCAAGTTTCTGGATTTGGCGGTGCGGGTGATTTCCGCTTACGTGGAGGTGGCTTACTCGAAAGACCAGATCGCGTTGGCCTCTGCGCAAAAGGCGGCTTATAAAGAGCAGTTGGCGCTGAACGATCGTTTAATGGGGGCCGGCGAAGGCACCATTACCGACGTTTCGGAGACCCAGGCCCGTTACAGCCTGGCCGAGGCGCAGGAGATTGAAGCGCGTGATGCGTTGGACGCCGCTCAGCGCGAGCTGGAGGTGATTATTGGTGTCCCGCTCAACCAACTGGATGAGCTGCAAACGTTGCGCCCAGGGAAATTCCAGGTGGCACCGTTAATCCCTTCCCGGTTTGAAGAGTGGCAAAAAATTGCACTGGAGAATAACCCTATGCTGGCTGCGTCACGCCACGGTGTTGATGCTGCTAAATATGAAGTGGAGAGAAATCGCGCAGGTTTTATGCCTCAGGTACAGCTTTACGCCTCACATTCAGAAAATGACTCCAGCAGCGATAACACGGTTAATCAAAAGTATCGCACCGACAGCATCGGCGTACAGGTCAGCGTGCCGATCTACGCCGGTGGCGGCGTTTCGGCGTCGACCCGTCAGGCTGCCGCACGCTACGGACAGGCGATGTTTGAAATGGATGCCCAGACGGGCACCACGCTGAATGATTTACGCAAGCAGTTCAACCTGTGCATCAGCAGCCGTGCCAAGCTGGCTGCCTACGAGTTGGCGGTCAAGTCGGCGACCACTCAGGTCACGGCTACCCGGCAAAGCGTGCTGGCGGGGCAACGCGTCAACGTAGATGTGCTTAATGCGGAACAACAATTATACAGCGCGCAAAAGGACCTGGCGTCGGCGAAATATACCTATATCAAGGCTTGGATTACCCTGCTAAGTGATTCAGGTACCTTGGATGAGCATGATGTAAAGCGTGTGGCGCAGTACTTTGCTCTAAGCCGTTGAGATAGAGCTTAACTTTGGTTATGAGTATTAGTCTGAAAGAGCAGCTTTGAGCTGCTCTTTTTTGTCACAATACGTTATGTTAGCTGCAAGTGGTGCTCCTGCCCTTACCCAAAAGTAATTCATCTTTCCCGTATGTGATTTCATAGGCGGTGATTGGCTTTGGAGTGACTGTTCTTTAACATATATACAACTGTTTATGTGTAATTGTATGACTTTAGAATGGTGGGTAGGTTGGTTTTAAGCCGCATTCTCGTTTATAAGCCAGACGATTGAGTAAAGGATTAATAATGTCAAAAATAATTCCTGTGGTTATGGCTGGTGGTACTGGTAGCCGGCTGTGGCCGCTGTCGCGCGAATCGTTCCCCAAGCAATTTTTATCTATTGATGACAGTGGATTTAGCCTGTTGCAGCAGACTCTGCAACGTTTAGCCGGGCTCGATGGTGTGGAAGTCGCCGGCCCATTGGTTATTTGCAATGAAAGTCATCGGTTTTTGGTTGCAGAACAACTGCGTGAAATCGATCAACTTGCGACCAATATTATTCTAGAGCCTGTTGGGCGTAACACGGCACCGGCAGTGGCGTTGGCTGCGCACCTGGCCGCAGAAGAAGATGAAGACAGCATGCTCTTGGTGCTGGCTGCCGATCATTTGATTAAAAAGGTAGAAAATTTTCACTCGGCAATAAAAACGGCAGTTCAATATGCCGCCGAAGATAATTTAGTGACGTTCGGTATTATTCCTGGACATCCCGAAACCGGTTACGGCTATATCAAACGCGGTAAAGCACTTTCCAACAAATGCTTTAAAGTTGACTCTTTTGTCGAGAAGCCTTGTCTGGATAAAGCCGTAGAATACCTCGCCAGCGGTGAGTACAGCTGGAATAGTGGCATGTTTATGTTTAAAACAGCCAAGTTCTTGCAGGAGTTGCAGCAACATAGCCCGGAAATTTTCAACACAACCCGGCAGTCTGTGGCTGATAGCCAACGTGATATGAATTTTATCCGTGTTGATCAGGAAATATTCAAGCACTGCCCAAGTGACTCCATTGACTACGCAGTCATGGAGAAAACGCATGATGCGGTAGTCATTCCTATTGATGCCGGCTGGAGCGACGTGGGCTCTTGGTCGTCCTTATGGGAGGTTTCCGAAAAAGATGGCTTAGGAAATGTCAACGTTGGTGAGGTTATCTCTATCGACTCCAACAATAACTACATCTCTTCGGACTCTGCTCTGGTGGCGACCATCGGTTTGGATGATTTGATCGTAATCAATACCAATGATGCGTTGTTGATCTCGACTAAAGATCGCGTTCAGGATGTCAAAAAAGTGGTTGATGAACTGAAGAAACGCAATCTTCATCACTTCCGCCAACACTCCTCTTCTTATCGTCCATGGGGCAAGATCTGCGATATCGACAGCGGCGAACATTTCCAGGTCAAAAAAATCATTGTCCGTCCTGGCGAAGGGTTGTCAGTACAGCGTCATCTTCACCGTGCAGAACACTGGGTGGTCGTCAGTGGTACGGCCAAAGTGAATGTTGAAGACAAAGAATTCTTCTTATCGGAAAACCAATCCACATTCATACCTGCCGGCAGTGTTCACACGCTGGAGAATCCTGGGAAAATCGATCTTGAAATTATTGAGGTTCGATCAGGATTTTACCTTGAAGAAGATGATATTGAACGGTTACACGATCGGTATGGCAGAGTTTAATTAAAGGGTTTGGCGATGGAAAAGTTAACGTGTTTTAAAGCTTATGATGTGCGCGGTAAATTAGGTGAAGAACTGAATGATGATATTGCCTACCGCATAGGGCGCGCTTATGGCGAGTTTTTGAAGCCAAAGACCGTTGTTTTGGGCAGTGATGTGCGTTTGACCAGCGAAAGTTTGAAGCTGTCTCTGGCAAAAGGTTTACAGGATGCCGGTACTGACGTTATTGACATCGGCATGACCGGGACTGAAGAAGTTTATTTTGCCACCTCGTATCTGAAAGCTGACGGCGGCGTGGAAGTGACGGCCAGTCATAATCCGATCGACTATAACGGAATGAAGTTGGTTCGCGAAGGTTCACGTCCGATCAGCGGGGATACCGGATTACGGGCAATCCAGGAGCTGGCGGAAACCAATCAGTTCCCTGCTCCGGCCTCCACACGCGGCAGCTATGTTCGTCAGGATGTGCTGGCCGATTATGTTCAGCATGTGTTGTCTTATGTGAATACCGAAAACTTTAAACCCTTGAAGCTGGTTATCAACTCAGGCAACGGTGCGGCTGGGCATGCAATCGATGCGATTGAGGCATCTCTTAAGGCCCTGAACGTCCCATTGGAGTTTATTAAGGTCCATCATCAGCCCGACGGCACATTCCCAAATGGTATTCCTAACCCGTTATTGCCCGAGTGTCGTGCAGATACTGCTAATGCCGTGCGTGAACAGGGGGCAGATATGGGGATCGCGTTTGATGGCGACTTCGATCGTTGCTTCCTGTTTGATGAAAAAGGCGATTTCATCGAGGGTTACTATATAGTTGGCCTGCTGGCGGAAGCTTTCCTGCAAAAACAACCAGGGGCAAAAATCATTCATGATCCGCGCCTGAGCTGGAACACTATCGATGTTGTGAACAAAGCTGGCGGCGTGCCGGTGATGTCAAAAACGGGCCATGCTTTCATCAAAGAACGTATGCGTTCAGAAGATGCCATTTATGGTGGTGAAATGAGCGCTCACCACTATTTCCGCGATTTCGCCTATTGCGACAGCGGCATGATTCCGTGGTTGCTGGTAGCTGAACTGGTCTGCGTCAAGGGCCAGACTTTGGGGCAACTGGTGCAGGACCGAATCGCGGCTTACCCGTCCTCGGGAGAAATCAATATCAAACTGTCGCAACCGGCAGCTTCCATCGAAAGCGTGAAGCAACATTATCTGGCCCAGGCCGCTGAAGTAGATTACACCGATGGAATCAGCATGGAATTTGCTGATTGGCGCTTTAACTTACGCTCATCCAACACCGAGCCGGTAGTTCGTCTCAACGTTGAGTCACGTGCGGATGTGGCGCTGATGCAAGAAAAAACAAACGAAATTTTGGCGATGCTGTCTCGTTAATAGTTTTGCCATGATATTGCATCAGATTAGGGCTGTTTTTTTCAGCCCAAATCGCTTGAATGAACGTCATGGGCGGTAAAAATTTATATCTTTAGCGCCACGGGCGCGTATAAGGAGTTGTTATGGCGATTTTAGTCACTGGCGGTGCCGGTTATATTGGTTCTCATACCGTGCTGGCCTTGTTGGGGCGTGGCGAAGATGTTGTTGTGCTGGATAATCTGTCGAATTCATCAGAGGAGTCGTTGCACCGTGTCGAACAGTTGGCTGGTAAAGCGGCAACATTCTACCAAGGCGATATTCAGGATGGTGAATGTTTGCGCAACATCTTCGACGAGAATAAGATTTCAGCCGTGATCCACTTTGCCGGTCTGAAAGCAGTCGGTGAATCAACTCGCAAACCACTTGAATATTATCAAAATAATGTTTCTGGTACTCTGGTATTACTGGAAGAAATGCGTCGCGCAGGGGTGAGCAAGTTCATCTTCAGCTCTTCCGCAACGGTCTATGGTGCCAATTCCCCTGTTCCTTATGTTGAAACCACGCCGATCGGCGGTACCACCAGCCCTTACGGCACATCGAAACTGATGGTGGAGCAAATTCTACAGGACTTCGCCAAGGCCGAGCCTCAATTCTCCATTATTGCCCTGCGATACTTCAACCCAGTCGGGGCCCATGAGTCGGGGATGATTGGTGAAGATCCAAACGGTATCCCAAATAACCTGTTGCCTTACATTTCTCAAGTTGCCATTGGTAAACTTGAAAAACTAGGTGTATTCGGTGGCGATTATCCGACTGAAGATGGTACCGGTGTGCGCGATTATATTCATGTTATGGATTTGGCCGAGGGCCACCTGGTGGCGATGGACCACTTGGATAAGATCGATGGGTTCAAAGCATATAACTTGGGAGCTGGAGTTGGTTACTCTGTTTTAGCTATGATTCAGGCTTTTGAAAAGGCTTCAGGAGTGAACATCCCTTACCAGATTTTACCGCGTCGTGATGGCGATCTGCCAGCATTTTGGGCTGATGCCAACCTGGCGCGCCAGGAGTTGGGTTGGGAAGTACGCCGCGGGATTGATGATATGATGCGTGATACGTGGAATTGGCAAAAGAACAACCCGCAAGGGTACGGCAATAAACTCTAAGGCCGCTCTAACGTACAAAAAATCTTCAAAAGCCCCCTGTTTTGTGGGCTTTTTTGTTTATTAACAGCACGTTTATATTCATAGCCTATGGGTTTAACAGGTTGATCAATAATCATTCTCAATTAATGGGGTATTGGTAATGTGAGTTACTATATTTTTGCTATTTATTGTGATTGATATTTGTTCGAAAACCGATACTTTCTATATCTATATACTTGACTCAATGTTAGCGCCAAAATAGGCGCGTATTTATTTTTTTCATTTTTTTCATTATCTTACTTTGATTTTTTAGTTGTGTTCAGGCTAACTGATAGGCAAGTAGGTGGTCGCCTATGTGGTGTTAATGTATTAACCCTCAACATAGGTGTATACTCCAGCCCGAAGAAAATTGACATCATTTTGGCAATACACCCAAGATTGGCGAACGGAACGATGGGCCACAGCAGTAAACATTTGGTGTGTTGTGTTAATGAAACTAAAGTAGTTGGGAGTCTCCACAGAAATGCTTAAAGCTGTTATTCCAGTTGCAGGTCTTGGCACCCGCATGTTGCCGGCAACAAAGGCTATTCCTAAAGAAATGTTGCCAGTCGTTGACAAACCCCTCATCCAATACATCGTGAATGAATGTGTCGCTGCCGGTATCAAAGAAATTATTCTTGTAACTCATTCATCTAAAAATGCCATCGAGAATCATTTCGATACTTCCTTTGAACTGGAAAGCATGCTTGAGTCGCGTGTCAAGCGGCAACTGCTGGAGGAAGTTCAATCGATCTGCCCTAAAGGTGTCACGCTGATGCATGTCCGTCAGGGGCAATCCAAAGGTTTGGGTCATGCGATTCTGTGCGCTCGGCCTTTAATTGGCGATGAACCCTTTGCTGTGCTGCTGCCTGATGTTTTAATGGACGATGTTGCCAGCGACCTGAAAAGAGATAACCTGGCCAGTATGATAGCCCGTTTTGAACAGCAGGGTCGCAGTCAGGTGATGGTTGAGCCGGTGCCAGAAAAGGATGTTTCCAAGTACGGGGTGGTGGATTGCCGAGGTGCTGTGGTCGCGCCGGGTGAAAGTGTGCCAATGCACGCGATTGTAGAAAAACCAGCGCTTGATGAAGCACCGTCCAACCTGGCAGTGGTAGGCCGCTATGTTTTAGCTGCAGACATTTGGCCGTTACTTGAAAAAACGCCTTACGGGGCTGGCGGTGAGATTCAACTTACCGATGCCATCGCTATGCTGATGGAGCAAAAGCCGGTTGATGCTTTTGCTTTGGTGGGGCGTTCTCATGACTGTGGCGATAAATTGGGTTATATGAAAGCGTTCGTAGAGTATGGCGTTCGTCACCCTGTGCAGGGAACTGCATTCGCCGAGTGGCTGAAGGGGATGCTGCAGGACTAAGCCTTACAAGTGACTTGATGACGGTGAATCCAGCCTATTCCTAGAGCAATAGGCTGCGGTTGGATGTAACTTAGCGAGCACCCAGACCTGCAATAGAGAGGCTGTTGGGGCCACGATAGCGAAAGCGAGTAGGGGCGTGAGCAGTTTGCTGTTTTAATAAAAATCAGTGAGTTATCTCAAGTGTACTCTGGTTGCAGCAACGCCAGGGGCGGTAGCGTGGTTTAAAATATCGTTTAAAATTATGCAGTACTTGATTCCTTCGAGCCAGTCGTAGGTAAGTGTTTCTCATCAAGAACAGCACCGGTTGAAATGCTATTACGTTTCAGATGTTAGGGAATTTTAATCTTAAATCGAGTTTTTATATGAAGTATAGTCTAGGTTACCTCTGGGATTTGGCCACGGTCATTACAGAGAAAGAATTAAAAGTAAGATATAAAAGTAGTTTTTTTGGCTATTTATGGTCAATTGCTAACCCATTGTTGTTTGCCATGATCTACTATTTTATATTTAAGTTAGTCATGCGGGTTCAAATCCCTAACTATACTATTTTTATTATTACTGGTCTTTTTCCTTGGCAATGGTTTGCCAGTTCAACGACGAACTCGCTATACTCTTTTATAGCAAATGCTCAAATCATTAAAAAAACCGTGTTTCCTCGCTCGGTGATTCCGTTCAGTAATGTATTAATGGAGTGTTTGCATTTTTTATGTACGATTCCAGTTATTATCGTATTTCTTTATGTCTACGATATGCGGCCGTCCATTGATTGGCTTTGGGGTGTTCCCTTAATCGGCTTGGCACAAATGATGATGACTTTCGGTATTGCCATGATGTTATCAACATTGAATCTTTTTTTCCGCGATTTGGAGCGGTTTGTCACGTTGGGTATTATGCTGATGTTTTATTGCACCCCAATTCTCTATTCCGGAGATATGATCCCAAAAGAATATAGTTTCCTGATTGATTATAATCCATTGGCAAATATGATATTGAGCTGGCGTGATCTGTTCATGAATGGTGTTATCGATTATCATCAGGTTGGTATGCTATATGGGTATGCGTTGCTGTTTATTATCATTGGCGTAAGTATATTCAATAAGCTGAAGTACAGATTTGCAGAGATTCTATAATGAGCATAGCTATCGAATTTAAAAATGTTACTAAGCGCTATCCATTATATCATCATATTGGATCTGGCATTAAAGAGTTAATTTTTAATCCGCGCCGCGCGTTCAACCTGCTGCGGGGACGCAGTTATTTGGCTATTGGCGACATCAGTTTTCAGGTTCAAAAGGGCGAATCAGTTGCGCTGATAGGCCGAAACGGTGCCGGAAAAAGTACCTCTTTGGGGCTTGTAGCCGGTGTGATGCGGCCTACTTCAGGTACAGTTAGCGTACAGGGACGTGTGGCTTCCATGTTGGAGTTGGGTGGCGGTTTCCATCCTGAATTGACCGGCCGTGAAAATATCCGCCTCAATGCAACCTTATTAGGGCTACGCCGCAAGGAGTTGAAGGAAAGACTCGACAAGATTATTGAGTTTTCCGAGTTGGGGGATTTCATTGATGAGCCTATTCGTGTTTATTCCAGCGGTATGTTGGCAAAGTTAGGTTTTTCTGTGATCACCCAAGTTGATCCTGACATTCTCATTATCGATGAAGTTTTGGCTGTGGGGGATATTTCATTCCAACGAAAATGCTTAAATACCATCAGTGAGTTTAAGGCAAAAGGGGTCACTATTCTTTTTGTGAGTCACAATCTTGCCGACGTTGAGAAAATCTGTGACAAGGTCATTTGGATAGAAAACCATAAAATGAGAGAAATTGGAGATGCTAAAACGGTTATCTCTCATTACAAAGAGGCAATGGCTTGATGTTTATGAACAAGGGAACTTTTAGGTAATTCAAATGCGTAATATTAAAATTTACACTTGTCACCATAAGCCAAGTGCTTTTCTTGACTCTACGTTAATCCAACCGATTCATGTAGGAAAGGCAAATAGTTTAAATGAGATTGGTTGCCCAGGTGATGATACTGGCGATAATATTTCATTCAAAAACCCGATCTACTGTGAGCTAACGGCCCATTATTGGGTTTGGAAAAATACCGCTCCAGCTGATTATATCGGCTTTATGCATTATCGCCGTCATTTCAATTTTTCTGAAGATCAACATGCTCCGGAAGATAATTGGGGGGTGGTCAATTATGAGAAAATTGACGAGCAGTACCAACACCAATACGGATTAAACGACCCCGATATTATCAAATGTTTAGCAGATGTTGATGTTGTTTTGCCAAAAAAGTGGGATGTCAACGCTGCGGGTAGCAAAAATAACTACCAACACTATAAAGTATCCAACTATCTTCATATTGAAGACTATGATGCAGCATTGGAAGTTCTGGAGGAACTTTATCCAGAGTATAAGAGTGCGGCAGATAAATTTAATAACGCATCGGATGGTTATTACACAAATATGTTTGTTATGCGTAAGGACATATTTGAGGACTATTCGGAATGGTTGTTCGCCATTCTTGATAAGTTAGAAGGAAAAATCCGTTTTAAAAATTATAACAATCAAGAAAAACGGGTTGTTGGTCATATTGCAGAAAGATTGCTAAACATTTATATCAATTATCAAATTGATAAGCACAGCTTAAAAATAAAAGAGTTACAACGTACGTTTATTCAGCAGGAAACTTTTAATGCAAAGTTGAAACCTGCATTTCCAGTCAAAAATGTGCCGGTAGTAATCTGTTTTGATGATAACTATGCGATTAGCGGTGGGGCGTTGATTCACTCTATTATTGCCAATGCCAATCCGGAACTGAATTACGATCTGGTGGTGTTGGAAAATGGTGTTTCTTTTGCCAACAAAGAACGCTTTTTCTCATTAGTTTCCAAACATGAAAATATTAGCCTGCGTTTCTTTGACGTTAATGCTTTCAGTGAAATAAAAAGCGTGTTTACACGAGCGCACTTTAGTGCTGCAACCTATGCCCGTTTATTTATTCCGAAACTTTTTTCTGATTTTGAAAAAGTTATCTTTATCGATTCCGATACTGTCGTGGAAAGCGATCTGGCGGAATTGATGACGGTCCCGTTGGAAGATAATCTGGTTGCTGCAGTAAAAGATATTGTAATGGAAGGTTTCGTCATGTTTGGCGCCATGTCGCAATCCAGCGATGGTGTGATGCCTGCTGAACAATATTTATCAACCTCACTGGGTATGGCTAATCCGGATGGTTATTTCCAGGCCGGAATTTTAGTATTCAATATCGCTCAGATGAATAGAGAGAATACCTTTTCCAGTCTGATGGATGCCCTGAAAAGCAAAACTTATTGGTTCCTGGATCAGGATATTATGAATCAGGTATTCCATGGGCGTGTACATTATCTGCCATTAGAATGGAACGTATACCATGGCAACGGTAATACTGATGATTTCTTCCCGAACTTACGTTTTGCCACGTACATGAGTTTCCTCGAGGCACGTAAAAACCCTAAAATGATTCACTTTGCCGGGGAAAATAAACCCTGGAATAATCGACATGTCGATTTCTTTGATAATTACCACAAGAATGTCGTAAAAACACCTTGGGCATTTGAGAGCTATGAGCGACTAATTGCCTCTGTTACCTTCGCAAATGCCGTACAGCAAGTTCATCATGTGCCAGTACTGCTGCAGACGAAGGTGAAGAGATTATTGATGCCGATGCTGAACAAGGTTGCACCAAAAGGGTCGGCACGCCGTAACACATTGACGAAGTACTACTATAAAGTTAGACGCGTAATACTTGGGTAACATACTGATGAATAGTAAAAATGTTTTAATTGTTGGTGCTGGTTTTTCCGGTGCGGTTATTGGTCGTCAATTGGCTGAACAAGGTCATAAAGTTCAAATCATCGACAGCCGCGAGCATATTGCAGGTAATTGCTATGATGCCCGTGATGAAAAAACGGATGTAATGGTACATACTTATGGCCCGCATATTTTCCATACCGACAATGAGCGAGTGTGGGATTTTGTGAATCAATATGCCACCATGATGCCCTATGTGAACCGTGTAAAAGCTACGGTAAGCGGCCAGGTTTTCTCGTTGCCTATTAATTTGCATACCATTAACCAGTTCTTTAAAAAGACCTGTTCGCCTGCAGAAGCGAAAGCATTAATTGCTGAAAAAGGCGACAGCAGCATAACGGATCCTCAGTCCTTTGAAGAGCAAGCATTGCGTTTTGTCGGTAAAGAACTGTATGAGGCCTTTTTCAAAGGTTACACCATCAAGCAGTGGGGAATGTCGCCTGCCCAATTGCCGGCTTCAATCTTGAAACGCCTACCGATTCGATTTAATTATGATGATAATTACTTCAATCATAAATTCCAGGGTATGCCGAAAGACGGTTACACCAGCATGATTGCGGGTATTCTTGATCATCCTAATATTTCGGTGTCTCTGGGGACCGAATACCAGACGGAAACACGTGCGCAATATGATCACGTGTTCTACAGTGGGCCGTTGGATGCTTTCTACGGTTTCCAGTTCGGTCGTCTGGGCTATCGGACCCTCGATTTTGAGCGTTTTACCGTGGAAGGGGACTACCAGGGGTGCGCCGTAATGAACTATTGCGAGCAAGAAGTGCCTTATACTCGTATTACAGAGCATAAATACTTCTCACCATGGGAACAACATGACGGATCAGTATGCTACAAAGAGTTCAGCCGGGCCTGTGAGGCGGATGATATCCCTTATTATCCTATCCGTCAGGTCGGTGAGATGAGTTTGTTGGAGAAGTATGTTGATTTGGCTGAGCAAGAAAAAAACATCACCTTTATCGGTCGTCTGGGGACTTATCGTTACCTGGATATGGATGTGACGATTGCCGAGGCGTTGAAAACAGCTGAGACCTATCTGGAAAGTCTTGAAACAGCACACTCAATGCCAGTGTTTACGGTCAGCGTCAGATGAATGCAACGGCGTTAATTGTTACTTTCAACCGATTGGAAAAACTAAAACACTGCTGGGCAGCGACGGCAGCCTTACCCTTTCAGCATATTGTCATCGTTGATAACGCCTCTACCGACAATACTGTTGAATGGTTGAATGCAATTGATGATACGCGCCTTCATGTAATACGTGCCAAAAGCAACGGTGGGGGGGCTGGCGGCTTTAAACTGGGAAGCGAGTTTATTGCGGAGAACATAAACACCGACTGGGTGTTTATGTTTGATGATGATGCTTACCCAACGGCAGGGCTGATCGAGAAATTTTCTGCCGTGGTTCAGCCAGGCTACGATGCTTATTGTTGCCGCGTGGTAGATATGAAGGGGACGTTGTGTAAAATGAACGTGCCCTATAAAGCCATACCTACCTCGCTGGTGCAGACTATAGAGTATATTATCAGGCCAAAAAGTTACCTCCCCGATGAGCAACATGCGTCTGAGGTGGTGACACTTTCGTTTGTTGGCGCAATAATTCGCAAAGACGTTTTAAGCGCTAATCGTGAATCAATTTGGCCTGAGCTTTTTATTTATTATGATGATCTTTACTTCTCTTACAGGTTGAGTCAACGAGGGTATCGTATCCGATACTCACCCGAACTGACGTTCTTGCATGATGTGCCGACTGCGAGTGTGGGGGGCAACCCGCCCTGGAAGGTCTACTATCTGGTAAGAAATCTACTCCTTTCAAGGACATTGTTCACAAAAAATGAAAGACCATACTCGCTAGGTGCTATCGCGTTGCGTATTGCAAAATATTTACTTTCTTTTACATCTCAAGAGCGTAAAGGGGAATATATTAGATACGTAGTTCGCGGTATTGTTGACGGTATATCAGGTAAAAATGGTAAACAACATTAGCCGGTAAGAGTTAAATGAAAAAGATTTGTTATTTTATCAACTCAGACTGGTACTTTGACCTGCACTGGGTTGAACGCGCTTTTGCCGCTAAAGCGGCAGGCTACGAAATACATGTAGTCAGTCACTTTGTAGGTGATGATATCCTGCAAAAACTGACAGAGAAGGGCTTTGTTTGTCACAATTCTTCAGTTTCAGAGCAATCCATTAACCCGTTCCACTTTGTCGGTTCACTTTTTAAAGTGTGGCGATTGCTCAAGAAGATCAACCCTGATGTGCTTCATTGCATCACCATCAAACCTTGTCTGATGGGGGGGTTCTTTGCCCGCTTCTATAACAAACCTATTATCTTGGGCTTTGTCGGCCTGGGACGGGTGTTTATGGAAGATAAGTTATCTATGAACATCATTCGTTTGCTGACTCTGCGTTCCTACAAGCATATTTTTCAAAATAAAAAATCGTTGCTTGCCTTTGAACACGAGCACGATAGAGACCGTTTGATTGAGCTGACACAGGTCAATAAAAATCAGACGGTAGTGATTGACGGTGCTGGCATCAACCCGGAAATTTACAACTATTCATTGGAAATAAATCGCGAGAAGCCGATTGTTCTGTTCGCCAGCCGTTTGCTCTGGAGTAAAGGGCTGGGCGATCTGGTTGAGGTGAAAAAACGCTTGGCACTTAAAGGCGTTGATTTTGTGCTCAACGTGGCGGGTATCTCCATAGTCGACGATCAGGATGCGATTCCTTTGTCGCAGATCGAAGAATGGCATCAGCAGGGTTTGATTAACTGGCTTGGCCGTTGCAGCGATGTGTACAGCTTGATTAAAGCTTCTAATGTGGTTGCGCTTCCATCGACCTATTCCGAAGGTATCCCACGCATCCTGTTAGAGGCTTCGTCAGTGGGGCGTGCCTGCATCGCGTATGACGTTGGCGGTTGCCAAAGTTTGATTATCGATGAATACACCGGCAGCTTGGTTGAGAAACGCAATATCGCGCTGTTGGCGGAAAAACTGGAGCATTTGCTTACCAGCCCCAGTAAAAGAGTCGAGATGGGGATGCGCGGCAGAAAGCGCATTGAAAACAAGTTCGCCTCGTCTTTAGTCATTGACGACACTCTAAAACTCTATCAGAGAGCTATTTCTGCCGGAAGTTACTAATTTTAAAACTGAAATACAGGAGTCTCATTTTGGCTTTTTTCGCAAAGCTATGGACGAAAAGGCACAATAAGGACATTCCCGTTCAGCCCATTGAAACGAAAGTCTTTTATCTGATCTCTGCTGCCGGCATGCCAAATTTTGGCGATGATATGCTGACGCGTTATTGGGTGGATTATCTCCAAGAAAAGTTTCCTGGTTGTACTATTTATCTTGATGCGGTTGATTCCGTAGTCGCTTCGGAATTATTCCCAACTGCCAGATGCGTGGATTATGTCTGGCGTCTGGCACAGGCTCTGGGTGATGAAGGGTCGGTGGAGGAGAAGTTTGCCGATCCGTATGCGCTACCTTCACGTGAACGCCTTATGGAAAAAACATTTGAGGGTACACACAGCATCCATCTTTTGGGCGGCGGGTACATTAATGAACTCTGGGGGGCGAATGCGCGCCTTATGGAGCTTGCAGCCTACTTCGCAAAAAAACACGATTTGGCATGTTACGCCACCGGCTTGGGATTGCAGCCACTCTCTGCGGACAATGCAGAGAAATTTTCGCCGTTTATTCGTCAATTCGATCACTTTGACGTGCGTGACCGAGCCAGTTTCGAGGTGCTGGAACCGTTCGCTATTCCTGCGTTGAGTTTCACCGGCGATGATTACTTTGCCTTCCCCGATCATCCGATAGGGTGCCTGATCGAACGTGAACAACCTACGTTGCACCTATGCATTCATACTGAGCTTTCTGAAGATGGTGTTTTGACAGAAAATTTGCTGGCGGTACTTCAGCAGGCGGTTTCCTTATTCAGTAAGCAGCATCCGGATACCGCGATCAAATTTTATGAATTCAGACCAGGTTCCGATGGCGTGTTCTTCCAACAGATAAGGCAGCGTTTTCCGCAGGCTGAGTTCATTTGTTTCGAAGATATTTGGCGCGATGGTCTGCAGTTTTCCACTAATGATTTCTGTATTAGTTCGCGTTTTCACTTCCAGGTCATTGCCGCCAGTTTGGGCATTGCAGGTATTGCCCTGTCTTGGTCTGATTACTATGACAACAAATTTGCCAGTCTGCAGCAAATGTCGGACTGGCCGATAGCCACACCTGAAATTTCTGCGGAGACTATAGCCCAGTTATTGTCTGAACCACGCGTTGATCGACATGAAGGGCGTGCTGAAATTCACGAGGCGAAACGGCAGCTACTGGCCAGGCTGTATGATTTTTGAGTGGTTATAGACTGTTGCAAAGCCTATCGCACCAATCACTACCCACGTGGAGCCATCCTGAGTTAACATGTTTGCCACATCAAAAACCTGTTGGCCATGGGCCGTTAACAGGTGTCATCCTCAGACAGGAGTTCCTAAATGTCCAAGCAACAAATCGGCGTTGTCGGCATGGCGGTGATGGGCCGCAATCTGGCACTGAACATCGAAAGCCGTGGTTATACCGTTTCCATCTTTAACCGCTCAGGCGACAAGACTGACGAAGTTATTGCTGAGAATCCGGGCAAAAACCTGGCGCCGTTCTACACCGTCGAAGAGTTTGTCGAATCGCTGGAAAAACCACGCCGCATTTTGCTGATGGTGAAGGCGGGTGAAGCGACAGACAAAACCATTGCTTCCCTGACTCCGCACCTGGATAAAGGTGACATTCTGATCGACGGTGGCAACACCTACTATCAGGACACCATCCGTCGTAACCGCGAACTGTCTGATCAAGGCTTCAACTTCATCGGTACCGGCGTTTCCGGTGGCGAAGAGGGCGCGTTGAAAGGGCCTTCAATCATGCCTGGCGGCCAGAAAGAAGCTTATGAGCTGGTGGCGCCAATCCTGAAGAAGATCGCTGCGGTTGCCGAAGGCGAGCCTTGCGTGACCTACATCGGCGCTGACGGTGCCGGCCACTACGTGAAGATGGTGCACAACGGCATCGAATACGGCGACATGCAGCTGATCGCAGAAGCCTATTCCCTGTTGAAACAGGCGCTGAACCTGAACAACGAAGAGCTGGCTGAGACCTTCGCCGAGTGGAACAAAGGCGAACTGAACAGCTACCTGATCGACATCACCAAAGACATCTTCACCAAGAAAGACGAAGAAGGTAAATACCTGGTTGATGTGATCCTGGATGAAGCGGCCAACAAAGGCACCGGCAAATGGACCAGCCAGAGCTCTCTGGATCTGGGCGAACCGCTGTCTCTGATCACCGAATCCGTTTTCGCGCGTTACCTGTCCTCACTGAAAGACCAACGCGTTGCCGCGTCTAAAGTGCTGACCGGTCCTAAAGCTGCGCCAGTCAGCGGCGACAAAGCTGAATTCATCGAGAAAGTGCGCCGTGCGTTGTACCTGGGCAAAATCGTTTCTTATGCACAGGGCTTCTCTCAGTTGAAAGCGGCTTCTCAGGAAAATAACTGGGATCTGCACTACGGCGATATCGCCAAGATCTTCCGCGCCGGTTGCATCATCCGCGCTCAGTTCCTGCAGAAAATCACCGACGCTTACGCAGACAATGCCGACATCGCCAACCTGCTGCTGGCGCCATACTTCAAGCAGATCGCTGACGAATATCAGCAAGCGCTGCGTGATGTGGTGTCCTACGCGGTGCAGAACGGCATCCCAACGCCGACCTTCTCTGCCGCCATCGCATACTACGACAGCTACCGTTCAGCCGTTCTGCCTGCCAACCTGATCCAGGCGCAGCGCGACTACTTCGGTGCCCACACTTACAAACGTATCGACAAAGAAGGCGTATTCCATACCGAATGGATGGAATAATCCCGACGTTTGAAGCATAAAAAAAGCCGCCGGCATTAAACCCGGCGGCTTTTTTATTTCCCGCTGCACGCGCATAAATCAGGGGCAAATATCTTTACCCCCTGTGAGTCAGGATTATTTCTGGTGCCGCTCGCGCAGCCGGCCAATCACCTTGCTCAAATCCAGATCCTGATCCTGCAGCAGCACAAGCAGGTGATAAATCAGATCTGAAGCCTCGTTGGTCAACTCTTCACGATCGTTCACCGTTGCGGCCAGCGCGGTCTCCACACCTTCTTCGCCAACTTTCTGCGCAATGCGCTTGGTGCCGCTGGCGTACAGGCTGGCGGTGTAAGAGCTGTCCGGGCTGGCGGTCTTGCGTTCCGCCAACAGTTGCTCCAACTGATACAGAAAACCCCAATCGCTGGCGGCCGGGTGGAAGCAGCTGCTGTTGCCCAGGTGGCAGGTTGGGCCAATCGGGTTGGCCAAAATCAACAGCGTATCGTTGTCGCAATCTGGGGTGATGCTGACCACGTTCAGGAAATGGCCGGAGCTTTCGCCCTTGGTCCACAGTCGCTGTTTGGTGCGAGAGAAAAAGGTGACCTTGCCGCTCTGTTCGGTGGTGGCCAGCGCTTCCTGGTTCATATAACCGAGCATCAGCACTTCGCCGGACACGGCGTGCTGAACGATAACCGGCAACAGGCTCCCGGTTTTTTCCCAGTCCAGCTGGTTTCTTTGTTGTTCTGTTAACACACGCGAATCTCCACGCCAAGGTCTGCCAGGAACTTTTTCAGTTCGCCGATATTAATGATTTGCTTGTGGAACACCGAAGCGGCCAGTGCGCCGTCGACGTCCGCATCACGGAACGCTTCCAGGAAGTGTTCCATGGTGCCCGCACCGCCGGAGGCAATCAGCGGCACTTTGCACACGTCTCGCACCCGCCGAAGCTGTTCCAGATCGTAACCGTTGCGCACGCCGTCCTGATTCATCATATTCAGTACAATCTCGCCGGCGCCACGTTTTTGCACTTCCTTAACCCAGTCCAGGGTTTCCCACTCTGTGACGCGGGTGCGGCTTTCGTCGCCGGTGTATTGATTAACGTGATACTTGCCGGTGTCGGCTTCGAACCAGGTATCAATCCCCACCACGATGCACTGCACGCCAAAGCGATCCGCCAGGCGGCTAATCAACGTCGGGTCGGCCAGCGCCGGTGAGTTAATGGAAATCTTGTCGGCGCCGAAAGAGAGGATCTGGCTGGCATCTTCCAGGCTTTTAATCCCGCCGGCGACGCAGAAGGGAATATCGATCACCTCCGCCACGCGCGACACCCAGCTCTTGTCTACCACCCGGCCATCGCTGGAGGCGGTAATATCGTAGAACACCAACTCGTCCGCGCCTTCTTGCGCATAGCGTTGCGCCAACGGCACGATATCGCCGATGATCTCATGGTTGCGGAACTGCACGCCTTTCACTACCTGCCCGTCTTTCACATCCAGACAGGGAATTATCCGTTTTGCCAGCATGCGATAGCCTCCTCAACGCTAAATTTACCTTCCAGCAGGGCGCGGCCTACGATGACGCCCTCAACGCCGCTGCCGCGTAACTGGGCGATATCATCCAGGTTGCCGATACCGCCCGATGCCTGGAAGGCAATCTGCGGATAGCGACGGCTGATTTCCTGATACAGCGCCACGTTAGAGCCGGCCAACGTGCCGTCACGCGAAATGTCGGTGCACAGCACGTGCTTCAGGCCGTAGGGCAGGAACTGCTCGACCACCTGTTCCAGCGTGGCGTCGGAGTTCTCCTGCCAGCCGCTGATCGCCACGTGCTTGGTCCCTTCGGCGTCGATGCGTACATCCAGCGCCAGCACCAGGGCTTCCGCGCCGTAGCGTTCGAACCAACCCTGCACCAGTTGCGGCTGTTTGACCGCCGTGGAACCGATGACGACCCGGGTCGCGCCCGCCTCGAGCAGGGCAGAGACATCCTGCTCGGTGCGAATACCGCCGCCGACCTGTACCGGTACGTCAACCCCTGCCAGCAGTTTGCGCAGCAGTGGGATCTGGCGCGCCGCCGGATCCTTGGCGCCAGTCAAGTCGACCAGATGCAAGACTTGCGCGCCCTGTTGTTGATAGTCCTGCAGACGTGAGCGCGGATCGTTGCCGTAGTCGCGCTGCTGACCATAATCGCCCTGATGCAAACGCACCACGTTACCGTCGATCAAATCCAAAGCCGGAATAATCATGCTGCCTACATCTCCAGAAAGTTTTTCAACAGCTGCGCGCCGGCCGCTCCAGATCGCTCTGGATGAAACTGCACGCCGAAGAAATTGTCTTTTTGCACGGCGGCGGTGAAGGGCTCGCCGTAGTTCGCCTGGGCGATGGTGCTTGAGCATATCGGCATCGCATAGCTGTGAACGAAGTAAAAGTAGGCACCGTCTTCGATACCGCGGAACAGATGGTGACCCGCCTGTGCGGAAACCTGATTCCAGCCCATGTGCGGCAACGGCAGACCGAAGTCGGTCATCTGCATCACCGGCGTGTCGATAATGCCCAGCGTGTTGATGCCGCCGCTTTCTTCGCTGCTTTTCGCCAGCAACTGCATGCCGAGGCAAATACCCAGCACCGGCTGGGTGCAGGCTTTGATCAGATCAATCAGCTCACGCTCTTTCAATTGGTCCATCGCCGCCTGCGCGGTGCCGACGCCCGGCAGGAACAGCTTGTCGGCGCGCAGCACGATCTCCGGATCACGGCTCACCTCCGGCTGGTAACCCAACCGCTGCACCGCATAGGTGACAGACGAAAGGTTGGCGCAGCCGGTGTCCAGAATCACCACGTTCATCACAGCACTCCTTTCGAACTCGGGAGGGTGTTGCCCTCAACGCGGATCGCCTGGCGCAGCGTGCGGCCAAACACTTTGAACAGGCTTTCGACCCGGTGGTGGTCGTTTTTGCCTTTGGTTTTCAGGTGCAGTGTGCAGCCCATGGTGTATGACAGCGAACGGAAGAAGTGTTCGACCATTTCGGTGCTGAGATCGCCGACGCGCTGGTAATTGAACTCGGCCTTATATTCCAGATGCGGGCGGCCGGAGATATCCAGCGCGCAGCGCGCCAGGCACTCGTCCATGGGCAGCACGAAGCCGAAACGGGCGATGCCGCGCTTGTCGCCCAGCGCTTTGTTCAAGGCTTCGCCGAGCGCCAGGCCGGTGTCTTCTACCGTGTGGTGATCGTCGATATACAGGTCGCCTTTCACGTCGATGTCCATGCGGAAGCCGCCGTGGGTGGCGATCTGATCCAGCATGTGGTCGAAGAAGCCGACGCCGGTCTTGATCTTGCTGCCGCCTTCGCGATCCAGCCAAACGTTGACGTCGATCTGCGTTTCTTTGGTGACGCGATTAACCCGCGCGTGGCGGTCACGTTGGGTCAATTGGCGAGTGATCTCTTTCCAGCCCAGCGTGTCGCGCTGATAGCGCAGCCCCTGAATACCCATGTTTTCCGCCAACTGAACGTCGGTCGGGCGATCGCCGATCACATAGCTGTGGGCGGTATCCATCACGCCCGGCTCCAGATAGCCTTTCACCAGCGCGGTCTTCGGCTTGCGGCAGTCGCAGTTGTCCGCCGGCAGATGCGGACAGATCAGGATATCTTCAAAGTGAACGCCTTGTGAGCTGAGGATCTGCATCATCAGGCCATGTGGCGCATCGAAGGTTTCCTGCGGGAAACTGGCGGTGCCGAGGCCATCCTGATTGGTGATCATCACCAGATGATAACCGGCCTGCTGCAAACTCAGCAGCGAAGGGATCACGTCCGGCTCCAGCGCCAGCTTGTCCAGGCGATCGACCTGGAAGTCTTCCGGCGGTTCAGCAATCAGCGTGCCGTCACGGTCAATAAAGAGGAATTTCTGGCTCACATTGGCTCCTGGCGAGTCTTGGTTGCTCCGGGCAGGGCTGACAGCGCATCAACGACACGCCGACATTCGTCGCGGGTGCCTATGGTGATGCGCAGGCAACCGGACAACCCAGGCTGTTTATTTTGGTCTCTTAAGATAATGCCCTGATCCCATAAGGTTTTAAACACATTACTTGATGCAGTGAATCGTGCCAGCAGGTAATTGCTGTCGCTGGTGAAAACCTGTTCAACGCAGGCGCAGTTTTCCAGTTCGCGTTGCAACCAACTGCGGTTGGCCGAGATCTCGGTAACGCGCTGACGCATGGTGCGGATCCCTTCGGTGCTGAGCGCCTGAGCGGCGATGTCGGCCACCGGCGTCGACAGTGGGTAGGGTGCAATCACCTTAAGCAGCAGGGTAATGAGATCTTCATTAGCCAACGTAAAACCGCAGCGCAGGCCGGCCAGCGCGAAGGCCTTCGACAGAGTGCGCAGGATCGCCAGGTGCGGGTAGTCTTTTAACCAACCGGCGCAGCTTGCCTGTGGGCAGAATTCGATATAGGCCTCGTCAATTGCGACGATCGCCTTGCCTTTGGCCATCTCCAGCAGCGTGCGCAGGTCGTCGGGATCGATCAGATTGCCGGTCGGGTTGTTCGGGCTGCAGACATAAATCAGTTTCACGTTGTCCAGGCTGTCGGCGATAGTCGGCAAATCCAACTGCCAGTCCTGTTTGGCCGCTACGGTGCGGCGCTCCACGCCGAAGGTTTCGGCGCTGACGGCGTACATGCCGTAGGTCGGCGGACAGAACAAAATAGCGTCTTTGCCCGGCTCGCAGAACGCGCGAATCAGCAGTTCGATGCCTTCATCCGCCCCACGGCTGACCAGCACCTGCTCTTTGTTAACCCCGGCGTAATCGGCGTAGCGCTCGATCACCAGCGCAGGCTGGCACTCCGGGTAACGGTTAAAGGTTTGGGCGGTCAGTTGGAATTCCGGCGCGGTCGGGTATTCGTTGGCATTCAGCCACACGTCGCCGTTGCCGCCCAGGCGGCGTGCCGATTGATAAGGGGTCAGCTCGCGAACGTTGGCGCGTGCCAGATTTTCTATGCTCATGCTTGCTCCTTCAGGGCGGCAACGCGCAGGGTGACGGCGTTTTTGTGGGCAATCAATTGCTCGGCGGTGGCCAGCGTTTCAATGGTGGCCGCCAGATTCATAAAGCCCTGCGGCGTCAGTTCCTGCACCGTCATGCGTTTCTGGAAATCCGCCAGGCCCAGGCTGGAACAGGTGGCGGTATAGCCATAGGTCGGCAATACGTGGTTGGTGCCGGAAGCGTAGTCACCGGCGGATTCCGGCGACCAGTCGCCAAGGAACACCGAACCGGCGCTGGTGATGCTGTCGACCAGCTCGCGGGCGTTACGGGTCTGAATGATCAGGTGTTCCGGGCCATATTGGTTGCTGATGGCAATGCACTCGGCCAAATCTTTGGCGACGATCAGTCGGCTGCTGGCCAGCGCTTGACGGGCGGTTTCGGCGCGCGGCAACTGAGCTAACTGTTGCTCCACCGCAACGGCCACCGCTTGCGCCATGGCCGCGTCTGGGGTCAGCAGGATCACCTGGGAGTCTGGGCCGTGTTCCGCCTGCGACAGCAGGTCAGAGGCGACAAACGCCGGGGTGGCGCCGCTGTCGGCGATCACCAGCACTTCGGAAGGGCCGGCCGGCATATCGATAGCCGCACCGTCCAGCCGTTGGCTGATCTGGCGTTTGGCTTCGGTGACAAAGGCATTGCCCGGTCCGAAGATTTTCGCCACGCGGGGCACGGAATCGGTGCCGAACGCCATGGCGGCAATCGCCTGCGCGCCACCCACCTGAAAGACTTCCCGCACACCGCACAACTGCGCGGCATAGAGAATTTCGTCGGCAATCGGCGGCGGCGAACAGAGCACCACGCGGCGGCAGCCGGCGATGCGCGCCGGGGTTGCCAGCATCAGCACGGTAGAAAACAGCGGTGCGGAACCGCCAGGAATATACAGGCCGACGGAGTCGATCGGGCGGGTTACCTGCTGGCAGCGTACGCCAGGTTGGGTTTCCACATCGACCGGCGGCAGTTGTTGCGCATTGTGGAAGGTTTCCACATTGGCCACCGCCACCGCCATCGCCTGCTTGACCTCGTCACTCAGGCGAGGGCCGGCTGCGGCGATTTGTTCTGCGGTGACGCGCAGCGCGCCAACGTCGGTTTTATCAAATTTGGCGCTGTAGTCACGCAGTGCCTGGTCACCCTTGGCCTTCACGTTGTCGAGGATTTCGCGCACCGTGCGGGTGATGCTGTCTTCGGCTGCGATCGCTGGGCGCATCAGCAGTTCTGCCCGTTGTTGCTCGCTGCAGTCCGCCCAATTGACGAGGGTATTGAAGGTCGACATGGCGTTACTCCATCATCTTCTCAATTGGCAGCACCAGAATGGAGCTGGCACCGAGCGCTTTCAGTTTCTCCATGGTTTCCCAGAACAGGGTTTCACTGCTGACCATGTGCATCGCCACGCGGTTTTGCGCGCCGGCCAGCGGCAGAATGGTAGGGCGCTCGGCACCCGGCAGCAGCGCGACGATTTCGTCCAGGCGCTCGCTCGGCGCGTGCAGCATAATGTATTTGGATTCACGTGCCTGGATCACGCCCTGAATACGGGTCATCAGGCGATCGATCAGCTGTTGTTTCGCCTCCGGCATTTCGCCGTCGCGCTGGATCAGGCAGGCTTTGGAGCGGTAAATCACTTCGACTTCACGCAGGCCGTTGGCTTCCAGCGTTGCGCCGGTAGAGACCAGATCACAGATAGCGTCGGCCAGACCGGCGCGCGGTGCCACTTCGACGGAACCGTTCAGCAGGCAAGATTTGAAACGCACGCCCTGTTTGTCGAGGTATTGCTTCAGCAGGTGCGGGTAAGAGGTGGCGATGCGGGAGTCTTGCAGGCTTTGCGGGCCGTTGTATTCACTGTCGAGCGGTGCGGCCAGCGACAGGCGACAGCCGCCGAAGTCCAGGCGGCGCAGGGTGAAGTAACGGGGGTCTTCGCCCTGGGCGCGGCGGGTGAGCAGCTCTTCTTCCAGTACGTTCTCACCGATGATGCCCAGATCAACCACGCCATCCATGACCAGCCCTGGGATATCGTCATCACGCACGCGCAGGATATCAATCGGCATATTCTCGGCGAAGGCAATCAGGCGTTGTTGTTGCAGGTTGATTTTGATCCCGCAACGCGCCAGCAGTTCCTGGGATTCATCACTCAGGCGGCCTGATTTCTGCATTGCTATCCGTAAACGTGTTTTGTCCAGCATGGTAACCTCTGTTTTAATCTGTAATTTTATGAATTTATTGTAAAAATTATTTTTCTGTCTGTCCGGAGCCAAAAAAAAAACCCTCGGAAGAAATCTTCCGAGGGCTCTCTCTTGCATTCTGCGCGCCACTGGAAGATTAAAAAACCGTCTCCCAGCACACATCGCCTGAAAGACTAGTCAGGATGATGGTGATGATGGTGGTTGAACTGAATGCGTGTCATGGTGTTTTCTCTGTAAAATGTCGGTACAAACCGAATTGCTAATTAACCTAAACTATCCGCTGTCTGTCGCGCAACCCTTTTTTACAGTCATAAATTTAATTTATTGAAACAGGGTGGGTTATTAGCTAGACACGGTTTTACCTAAGCTTAAGCAGGGTGGATTGTATCACCTCACGGAGTGGCGTAGCCTTAATGGGCAGAGCGCTGCGATCTTCAAGAGAGGAAGATAATGAAAAAGGTAGCCATTATTGGTCTGGGCTGGCTGGGGATGCCGCTGGCCCTGTCGCTGATGAGCCGTGGGTTTGACGTGGTCGGCAGTAAAACTACGCCGGATGGCGTCGAGGCCGCGCGCATGAGCGGGATTGAATGTTATCGGCTGGAAATGACGCCTGATCTGATTTGCGATCCGGACGATCTGGAGCCGTTGCTGAGTGTCGATGCGCTGGTGGTGACGCTGCCCGCTCGCCGTACCGTAGAAGGCAGCGAAAACTACTTCAATGCGGTTTGCATGCTGGTGGACAGCGCGATGGCCTTTGGCGTGTCGCGCATCATTTTTACCAGTTCAACCTCGGTGTATGGCGAAACGGCCGGCACGGTGCGCGAAGATTCGCCGCTGAGGCCGGTGACGCCCTCCGGGCGTGTGTTGGCGGAGCTTGAGCGCTGGCTGCATGAACTGCCCAACACCTCGGTGGATATTTTGCGTCTGGCGGGGCTGGTTGGCGCGGATCGTCATCCAGGCCGTTTCCTGGCCGGCAAAGTAGACGTCAAGGGCGGCTCGCAAGGGGTTAATTTGGTACATCAGGATGATGTGATTGCGGCCATTCAACTGCTGCTGAAGCTGCCGAAAGGCGGCCACGTTTATAATCTGTGTGCGCCGGCCCATCCGACCAAGCGCGAATTCTACCCGGCGCTGGCGGAGCAGTTGCATCTGGCCCCGCCACAGTTTGCCGCCGAGAGCGAGCAGGGCGGTCGGCTGGTGGACGGCAGCCGCATCTGCAACGAACTGGGGTTTGAGTACCAGTACCCGGATCCGGCACGTATGCCGGTCAACTAATTCGCCTCTCAAGCCCCGCTGTCGCGGGGTTTGTTTTTTGCGCTTCCCGCGCCAATTGATTTAAATCCTCCAGTAACGCGGTCAACGCCTCCTTCGGCTGGCCGGGCCGTGTCACCAGGTTTAACGCCGCCTGATATGAGAGCGCTTGCCCACCCAATTGTTTCAATACCCCTTGTTCCACCCAGCGCGCAGCGTAATGGGTCGGCAGGTAGCCGAGATATTCCCCGCTAAGCACCAAATGGGCAACGCTTTCCATATGGTGGGCAACTGCGCCGAGGTTTAAAGGTGCGATAGGGCACAACCGTTGCGCCAGCAGATAGCCACGTTTAACCCAGCGTGCATTTTCGATCTGTTCGCGATTCGGTTGCTCGACGGTAAACAGCGGATGATCGCTGCTGCAATAAATCGCCTGCGTTTCCTGGAGCCACGGCTGATACTGCAATTCATTCAACTGCTGGCCAAAGTACCCGATCCCCAGATCGAGCTGTTGATTCAGCAGCCCCTGTTCGAGTTCGGCGGGGGCGCAAATCCGGCACTGCAACTGAACATCCTGATGCCGGTGCTGAAAATGTTTGATGGCGCGACTGAACGGATTGCCCGGCAGCGACACCAGGTTATCCACCAGGCCGATCTGCAGATCGCCGGTCAGCAACCCATTTAGCGACTGGCTGACCCGGGTAAAGTCGCGTGCCGCGTTGAACAGACTGCGGCAGGCGATCAGTATGCGTTCCCCTTTCGGGGTCAGCATAAAACCGGAGCGGCCACGTTGGCACAGACGAAAACCCAGCCGGGTCTCCAACGTGGCGAGGTGGGTGCTGATGGTCGACTGATTCATCAACAGCGTCTCCTGGGCGGCGCTGACGCCCTGGGCTTCGGCTACGGCGACAAAAACCCGCAGCAGTCTGAGATCGATATCGCTTAGGTTGGTGAGCACCTTTCCCTCCGCAAGAATAGCCGGCCGTTAACCCTCTGATAACATCATCGCAATGGGCATCCAAGGTTGGAAGCCTGCGTTCATATGTCATGGATTTGAAATAAAAATCAATAGTTCAATGTGTTACTGGCATCGGCGTTTTCGATGCTTACATTCCAAAGATGGAATGGTAGCCCTTTCTGGCGGCGGGTAGCCTGTGTTTGTTATCTGAATGTTGGCATTTTCGACGTCTGAGAAAAGGAAAAAACATGTTGAATCAACCCCAGAGCGGTAATGAGATGCCGCGTTTTGCCGGCATCCCCACCATGATGCGCCTGCCCGTAGCCGATGATGCCCAGGGGCTGGCTGCGGCCTTTGTCGGCATTCCTCTCGATATAGGCACCTCGAATCGCAGTGGAACGCGCTACGGGCCACGGCAAATTCGCCAGGAGTCGGTGATGCTCCGTCCCTACAACATGGGCACCGGCGCCGCGCCTTTTGAACGGCTGCAAGTCGCCGATTTAGGTGATATCGCCATTAATCCTTACAGCCTGGAGGACAGCGTTCGTCGCATTGAGCTGGCCTATAACGGCATTTTGTCCCACGGTTGCGTTCCGCTGACGCTGGGGGGCGATCACACGCTGACGCTGCCGATCCTGCGCGCCGTGGCCCGTCGTTATGGTCCGGTTGGGTTAATCCACGTTGATGCCCACTCCGATACCAACGAGGAGATGTTTGGCGAAAAACTGGCTCATGGCACCACTTTCCGCCGCGCTTATGAAGAGGGGCTGCTGGCGCCGCAGCGGGTGGTGCAAATTGGTCTGCGCGGCAGCGGTTATGCTGCGGACGATTTTGATTGGTCGCGGCGACAGGGGTTCCGTGTGGTGCCTGCGGAAGCCTGCTGGTATCGCTCGCTGGCACCCTTGATGGCGGAGGTGCGCGAGCAAATGGGCGATGCCCCGGTCTATCTCAGCTTCGACATAGATGGACTGGATCCGGCGTTTGCGCCGGGCACAGGTACGCCGGAGGTCGGTGGGCTGTCGGTTTGGCAGGGGCTGGAGATCGTCAGAGGGTGCAGCGGGGTGAATCTGGTTGGCGCCGATGTGGTGGAGGTGTCGCCTCCCTACGATCGTTCCGGTAACACCGCGCTGCTGGCGGCAAACCTGCTGTTTGAAATGCTGTGCGTTCTGCCTGACAGATAAGACGCTGCGAACCTGGACCGGCGGAGCCGTTGCGCCTGAGTTCAAATAACAACAAGCCTACGGAGTTGCCGATGAATCTCGATCTGCTGGTAGTGGTGTTTTATTTTTTGGTGATAGGGGCGGTGGGTTGGCTTGGCGTTCGCCGCGCCACCACCAAGGACGATTATCTGGTTGCCGGTCGCAATCTGGGGCCGGGGCTGTATCTTGGTACGTTGTCCGCCGTGGTGCTCGGCGGCGCGTCAACCATCGGCAGCGTTAAGATGGGTTACACCTACGGTATCTCGGGTGTGTGGCTGTGCGGCGCGCTGGGGGCGGGCATTGTGGTATTGAGCACGGTGTTGGCCAAGCCGTTGCTCCAGCTAAAGTTGTATACCGTCAGCCAGGTGTTGGCGCGCCGCTATCACCCGGCCGCCAGGGTCACCAGCGGCGCCATCATGTTGGCGTATGACCTGATGGTGGCGGTGACCTCGATTATCGCCATCGGCAGCGTGATGCAGGTGATGTTTGATCTGCCTTTTGCCACGTCAATTCTGCTGGGGGGCGGTTTGGTGGTGCTCTATTCTACGCTGGGCGGCATGTGGTCACTGACGCTCACCGATATCATCCAGTTTATCATCATGACCGTCGGCATGATGCTGGTGCTGATGCCGATGAGTATCGTCAAGGCCGGCGGCTGGGAAGCCTTCGGCAACCTGTTGCCGGCCGGTTATTATCAGCTGTCGTCCATCGGCCTGGACACCATACTGGTGTTTTTCCTGATCTACTTCTTTGGCATCCTGATTGGTCAGGATATCTGGCAGCGGGTATTTACCGCCCGCAGCGCCAATGTCGCGCGCTATGCCGGCCTGGGGGCCGGGGTCTACTGTGTGCTGTATGGCGTCACAGGTGCGCTGATCGGCATGGCGGGCAAGATTGTCCTGCCGCAGTTGGCCAACACCGACGGCGCCTTTGCCGCCATCGCTCAGGCGGTATTACCGGCAGGCGTTAGCGGGCTGGTGGCCGCCGCCGCCCTGGCTGCGCTGATGTCAACCGCCAGCGCATGCCTGCTGGCTTCTTCCACCATCGCGCTGGAAGATGTGTTGCCGGCGATCCGCAAGCAGCCTTCGGGCGGGCTGGCGGCCGGACGATTGACCACCCTGATCATGGGCGTGATTATGCTGGGGCTGGCGTTTCTGGTGCGGGATGTCATGGCGGCACTGACGCTGGCCTATAATCTGCTGGTGGGCGGCATGCTGATCCCGCTGGTCGGGGCGATTTTCTGGCAGCGAGCCACCAGCACCGGCGCTATCGCGAGCATGTTGGCCGGTAGCCTGTGCGTGTTGGGGCTGATGTATTATCACGGCATCGAGGCCAACAGCCCGATTTACGGCGGGCTGCTGGCGGGCGGTGTAGCCTTTGTGCTTGGTAGCCTGTTGACCCGGCAAAACCCGCAACCGCAGGTACAGTCTGAGTAATTTGGAAAAACGGGGTTGCCGTTTACAACCAGCCGGATTTCTTCAGTTTCTGATACAAGAAGAAACAGCCGGCGACGGTCACCCCGAGGGTGGCGTGGTAGGCCCAGGGGAATTTCAGCTCGGGCATGTCGGCAAAGTTCATGCCGTACAGGCTGAAAACCACGGTAGGGATCGCCAGGATCGCCCCCCAGCCCGCCAGCCGTTTCACCACTTCGTTCTGTTTAACGGTGACCAGCGCCAGGTTCACGTGCATCGCATTGGTCAGCATTTCGCGCATGTCGTCGACATTGCTGACCACCTGACGTGCATGATCCTGAACGTCCCGCACGTAGGCACGCAGTTCCTTCGGGATCACCTCTTCATGCAGGCGGATGAGTTGATTACAGATTTCGTCCATCGGCCACGCGGCATTGCGCAGCGCCAGCAGGTGCCGTCGCAGGGTATAGACGTTCTCAATGGCGGCTTGATCAAACTCCGATTTGAACATGTTGGCTTCGATGCCTTCGATGCTCGCCTCGAATTTGGCCACTACGGTGCGGTAGTTATCCACCACAAAGTCCAGCACCGAATACAGTGCAAAGCCGGGCCCGTGGCACAGCTGCTTCTGGTTTTCCTCCGCTTTGGCTCTGATCGGCGCATAGCTGGGTGACGCGCCGTGGCGCACCGTGACCAAAAAGTTTTTACCCACGAAGAAGTGGGTTTCACCGTACTCGACTTCGTTCTCGCCCCACTGCGCGGTTTTGACCACGATAAACAGCGAATCGCCATAGGCTTCGAGCTTGGGCCGTTGGTGGGCGCACAGCGCATCCTCAATCGCCAGATCGTGCAGACCAAACTCTTCCTGCACCTTGCGCATAAAGGCGTCCTCCGGCTGCCAAAGCCCGAGCCAGACGAAGGTATCCGGCTGTTTGACCACGTCGCTGATGTCATCAATGGTCACTTCACCCAGCCGTTTACCGGCTTTGTACGCCACGCTGTTCACAACCATGGTTGCGGTTTCCATCAGGCCACCTGTTATTCAATAAGGGTTTTGGTGAGCAAATAACATTCATGCTCCACCGGGTAATTCTGTAGCGTCATCTGGAGTTGGTAGCCAAGTTTCTCGTAGAACGGCCGCGCCTGGAAACTGAAGGTATCTAAACGAACGTAACGACAGCCACGGGCGATAGCTTCCTGTTCGGCGGCCAGCAGTACTTTACGGCCCAGCCCGGTGCCACGCTGCGAATCCGCCACCCATAGCCAGTCGACGCTGAGCCAGTTGCCCCAGGTCTCTGCGGTCAGCCCGGCGACAACCTGACCGGAAGCATCCCGGGTATAGACGCCAAGCGGTTTGCGCTGGCTGGCATCAATGTACGGGCTGTTATGGGCCCTCAGGCCTTGTCGGATGGCGTCAAGGGTGTCTTCATTGAGTGTATCGGTTACGGTGATATCCATATTTCCTCCTGAGTAATCCGTTAACTTAAGCTCAGTTTGGCTAAAATTCAACATATTGAAATTTAAAACAAACGTCGGAATCGACCTGCTGGGCTACACTGAATGGGTCGGTTTTTGTCCAGGAGGATGCCATGCCCCGATTGACCATGATGGCCGGTTTGCTGTTATTCAGTGGCCTGCTGCAGGCCGCCCCGGCGGTAACGCAGTTGCAAGACAAGCTGGAACACCCGTGGTCGCTGGCGTTTTTGCCCGGTGAACAAGGGATGTTAATTACCGAACGACCGGGGCGTTTGCGGTTATGGCAGCAGGGCAAAGGGCTATCAGCGCCGATTACCGGCGTGCCGCAGGTGTATGCCGAAGGGCAGGGTGGCCTGTTGGAAGTGCTGTTGGCGCCAGATTTTGCCGACAGCCGTCGGGTTTATCTCAGCTTTGCCGAAGCGGGTGATGACGGCAAGGCGGGCACCGCAGTGGGCTATGGGCGGCTGAGCGCAGACAACCGGCAGCTGGATGGTTTCAAGGTGATTTTCCGCCAGCAGCCGAAGCTGTCGGTCGGCAACCATTTTGGCGGCAAGTTGGCGTTCGATCGTCAGGGCTATCTGTTTATCGCGTTGGGTGAAAATAACCAACGACCGACGGCGCAGGATTTGGACAAGCTGCAAGGTAAGGTGGTGCGCTTAACTGCCGACGGCGAGGTGCCGCCGGATAATCCGTTTGTCGGCCAGGCCGGCAAGCGACCGGAAATCTGGTCTTATGGTCACCGTAACCCGCAAGGACTGGCGCTGAACCCGTGGAGCGGAGCGCTCTGGGAGCACGAGCACGGCCCGCGCGGCGGCGATGAGATCAATCTTCCGCGGGCGGGCAAAAACTACGGCTGGCCTATCGCCACCTACGGCATCAATTACTCCGGTCTGGCGATCCCGGAGGCGAAAGGGCAGAAAGTGGCCGGCACCGAACAGCCGTTGCATTATTGGCAAGTGTCGCCGGGCATCAGCGGCATGGCGTTTTACAACGGCAGCCGTTTCCCGGAATGGCAGGGCTCGCTGTTTATCGGTGCGCTGGCGCAGGAGGCATTGATTCGTTTGACGTTGCAGGGCGACAAGGTGATCGCCGAACAGCGGTTGCTGGAGGAGCGAGGGGAAAGGATCCGCGAGGTACGGACAGGGCCGGATGGCTATATTTATCTGTTAACCGATGCGGATAACGGCAAGCTGTTGCGTGTCGGGCTGACGGAGAAATCATAGCGCCCCAACGGGGCGCGCAACACTCAGGTTAACTCGCTCATCACGGCGCGTTGATAGGCCGGGCGTTCGGTCAACCGCTGGTACCAGCGCTCCATGTTCGGGCGCGGACGGCGCTCAATCGGCATGGAGAACCAGGCGTAAGCAAAGCTGCCGAGCGTAATGTCGCCGAAACCGAAGGCTTCGCCGGACAGATAAGGCTGGCTGCCCAGAGTGGCTTCCACCACGTCGAAGTGTTTTTCCAGCGTGGCGATCGCCGCTTCGATTTTCGCCATGTCGCGCAGTTCTGGTTTGGTGCGCACCAGTCCCCAGAACACGATGGAAAAGGACGCGACGATAGTGGAGGTTGTCCAGTCCATCCATTTCTCTGCGCTGGCTCGCGCCTGCAGATCCTGCGGGTAGAATGGCTCGCTGCCAAACTTCGCCGCCAGATAACGCACGATGGTATTCGATTCCCACAGCACGAAGTCATCGTCTTGCAGCAGCGGCACCAGGCCATTCGGGTTTAACGAACGATAGAGCTCTTCGTTCACCTTACCGAATGCGCCGCCGGCATTGATATGGGTGTAGCTCAACTCCAGCTCTGCGGCGCACCACAGCACTTTCCTGACATTATTTGAATTCTCACGACCCCAGATGGTCAGCATAGAGCCCCTCTTTAAGCTTCAGCGGATTAACAAACCTAAGTGATTATTCTTACGCCACAATTTGGGTTTTGTCACATCCGGATGGCATTTTTTGCCCGCTTTCAGCGTTCCCAGCGGCACACTTCCCAGCCGTGTTCGACAGCCAACGCATGCAGATCGCTGTCTGGGTTAATCACCGTAGCGCTGTCGACATATTCCAGCATCGCCTTGTCGTTCAGCGAGTCGCTGTAACCGTGGCTGTGTTCGAAGCTCAGCTCCGGGTGTTCCGCCAGCCACTGCTTCAGGCGGATCACCTTGCCTTTTTGGTAGGTCATGGTGCCGTAGGTGTCACCGGTAAAGCGTCCGTCTTCAATGGAGACGCCAATCGCCAGCGCACCATCGGCACCGAGCTGTTCGGCTATCGGCGCGACCAGATGTTCGCCGGTGGCGGAAATGACCAGAATGCAGTCGCCGCGCTCGCGGTGCCACAGCAATCGCTCACGTGCAGCGGGATAAACCCGTGGCAGGATATCGCGTCGGATATAGCGCTGTACCCAACCGGCCACCGTCTGGGTGCTTAAGCCGGTCAGCGGCGTCAGGGTGGCCTGCATGTAGTCCTCCATTGACAGTTTACCCTGGTAATAGAGCTGCATCAGCTGTTGTTCCTGCTGTTCCAGTTCCGCCGGTGCGAACCCTTCCGCCACCAGCCAACGGATCCACAGGCTGGCGCTGTCATCATCAATCAGGGTCTCATCCAGGTCGAACAAGGCTAAATCCATCAGTATTTCTCCGGCAGGCAGGGAGGGAAACGGGGGGTTGAATACAACAATAGCGGATACCCTATGCCGCCAGCCAGTGGCGGCGACGAAATTGCGCAGAGCATAAGAAACATTGATGACGGTTTTACGTCATTTTGTTGAACCTTTGCATATCTTAGAACGCAACAATATTGGCTCGCCCGTCAGACTGGGTGGTAACTATAGGGGCATACGCAGGCCATTCAGGAGCTGAAAATGTTGATAATTCGCCTTTATACCGGCCCGGTTTTTGTTGGGGATGACGAGGAACAGGACAATGACACCACCACTGACGCTGAAGACGCTGCCGCTGTTGGATCTTTCGCAGCTTGACGGTGATGCGCAGCAGCGGCAGGCGTTTCTCGACGGCTTGCGTGCGGCGGCGCGTGACGTAGGTTTCTTTTATCTGCGCGGACACGGCGTCGATACCCGGCTGAATGCGCAATTACAGCAGCGGGCAAGGCAATTTTTCGCGTTACCGGAAGCGGACAAGCTGGCTGTGCAGATGGTTCATTCGCCGCACTTTCGCGGCTATAACCGTGCGGCAGCGGAGTTGACGCGTGGTCAGCCGGACTGGCGCGAGCAGTTTGATATCGGCGCGGAACGTCCGGCGTTGCAACTGGCCGAAGAAACGCCGCGCTGGGCACGATTGCAGGGGCCGAATCAATGGCCAGAGGCGCTGCCCGAACTGAAACCGCTGCTGTTGCAATGGCAGCAAGCGATGACCGGCATGTCGTTGCGGTTACTGCGCGCTTTTGCGCTGGCGCTTTCGTTGCCGGAGCAAGCGTTTGACCCGCTCTACGGCGAGAAGCCGAATGAACACATCAAGCTGATCCGTTACCCGGGGCGCGAAGCGACCGCCAGCGGGCAGGGGGTGGGTGCCCATAAGGATTCCGGTTTTCTCAGCTTCCTGCTGCAAGACCGGCAGAAAGGTTTGCAGGTCGAGGTCAGCGAGGGGAACTGGGTCGACGCCGAGCCGCGCGAGGAAACCTTCGTGGTCAACATCGGCGAGCTGCTGGAACTGGCGACCAACGGTTATTTGCGCGCTACGGTGCATCGGGTGGAGACGCCGCCGGCGGGAAGTGACAGGCTGTCGATCGCTTTCTTCCTGGGGGCGCGGTTAGACGCCGTGGTGCCGTTGTATCAACTGCCTGCGCAACTGGCGGCAGAGGCGCGCGGCCCGGCCAGCGATCCGCATAATCCGCTGTTCCGCGACGTGGGCTTTAACTATCTGAAGGGGCGGATCCGCTCCCACCCCGATGTGGCGCAGCGCCACTATCAGGATGTCGTCGGCGTTTGACTGCGGATAACAAGAAGGCCTGGCAGTAAGCCAGGCCTTCTTGTTCATGACGGGGGATTATTCTGCCAGCGCCTGTTGCAGATCGGCGATCAAATCTTCCACATCCTCAATCCCCACCGACAGGCGCAGCAACTGCGGCGTGATGCCGGTTTTCAGCCGCTGCTCCAGCGGGATCGACGCATGGGTCATGCTGAATGGCTGGCTGATCAGGCTTTCAACGCCACCCAGGCTTTCCGCCAGGGTGAACAGTTGTGAACGCTTGATGACCCGGCGCGCAAAGGCGTCATCACCTTTCAGCCGGACCGAAATCATGCCCCCGAAGCTGCTCATTTGCTTCGCCGCCAGTGCGTGCTGCGGGTGGCTCGGCAGGCCTGGGTAATAAACATCCTCCACCTGCGGCTGGGTTTCCAGCCACTGGGCGATACGCAAGGCGCTGTTGCTGTGGCGCTCCATGCGCAACGCCAGCGTACGGATACCGCGCAGCGTCAGGAAGCTGCTGAACGGATCGAGGATGCCGCCCACCGCGTTTTGCAGGAAGCCCAGTTGTTCCGCCAGCGCCGCGTTATCACCCACGGCAGCGACTCCGGCCACCACGTCGGAATGTCCATTAAGGTATTTGGTGGCGGAATGCACCACCACATCGAACCCCAGCTCCAGCGGCCGCTGAATATACGGCGAGGCGAAAGTGTTGTCCGCCACGCTGATCAACCCGTGTTTTTTGGCGATAGCGGCAACGGCGCTCAGATCGGCCAGCTTCAACAGCGGGTTGGTGGGCGTTTCTACCCAGATCATTTTGGTTTCCGGCTCGATCGCCTGTTCCAGCGCGGCAATGTCCGCCGGGGAAACATAGGTGACGCGTAAACCGGCGGTACGGCTACGCACCTTTTCCAGCAGGCGGTAGGTGCCGCCGTACAGATCGTCGACTGCCACCAGATGGCTGCCCTGATCGAGCAGCTCCAGTACCGTTGAGCAGGCCGCCAGGCCGGAGGCAAAGGCGTAGCCGCGGCTGCCGCCTTCCAGCTCGGCGATGGCGCTTTCGAGCGCGGTGCGCGTTGGGTTGGCGCTGCGTGAATATTCGTAGCCGGTGTGCTCGCCCGGCGCCGGTTGGGCGTAGGTCGAAGTGGCGTAGATAGCCGGCATCACTGCGCCGGTGGCGTCCGGGGTGTATCCGGCATGAACGGTCAACGTATCGAACTTGGCCATACAATAATCCTTATTAACGTAATTTTTGGCGCCAGGCGTTAAGCACGTCTGTCCGGGTAATCAGGCCGAGGAAGCGCTCGCCGTCGAGCACCACCGCAACGTGGCCGTGATTGAAGGTGGCGAGCAAATCCTGATAGCTGGCCTCTTTTTGCAAGGTGTTGACCGACTGGGTCATGGCGCGGGTGGCCGGCAGACTAAAGTGGCCGGCGTCCGCCTGAACCGCATTGAGCAGATCCCACTCATCGATCAGGCCGACCACGCGATCGCCCTCCAATACCGGCAGTTGCGAAATGTCATACAGCCGCATGCGGGCATGAACGATCGCCAGAGTATCTTCCGGCGCGACCGACACCGCTGCGCCCTCGTCGTGACGGTAGGCGATCAGATCGCGCAGATCGTCGTGCTGCGGTTTGCTCAACAGGCCCTGTTCCAGCATCCAGTGATCGTTATACATTTTGGACAGGTATTTGTTGCCGCTGTCGCAAACGAAGGTGACCACGCGTTTTGGTTCGGTCTGCGCCCGGCAATAGCGCAGCGCGGCGGCTAAAAGGGTGCCGGTGGATGAACCGGCCAGCACGCCTTCTTTGCGCAGCAGATCGCGCGCGGTGGTGAAGGCTTCGGTATCACCGATGCGGTAAGCGTTACGCACCTGATTGAAGTTGCTCAGCGGCGGAATGAAATCTTCGCCGATGCCTTCCACCAGCCAACTGCCGGCTTCGCCGATCTGGCCGTTATCGAGATAGTCCGCCAGGATCGAGCCGGCAGGGTCGGCCAGCACAAACTCGGTTTGCGGCGATACGTCGGCAAAATACTGGCTCAGGCCGCCCAGGGTACCGCCTGAACCGACGCCGACCACGATGGCATCCACCCGATTATCCATCTGCTGCCACAGTTCAGGCGCAGTGGTGCGGGTATGGGCCGCAGGGTTGGCCGGATTGTTGAACTGATCGATATAGAAAGCGCCGGGGATCTCATCCGCCAGCCGTTTGGCGTAATCCTGATAGTAAGCCGGGTGGCCTTTGCCCACGTCCGAACGCGTCAGCACCACCTCAACCCCCAGCGCACGCAGATGGAAAATCTTCTCGCGGCTCATCTTGTCCGGCACCACCAGCAGCAGTTTATAGCCCTTCAGGGCCGCCACCAGCGCCAGCCCCAGGCCGGTATTGCCGGCGGTGGCTTCAATGATGGTGCCACCGGGTTGCAGGCTGCCGTCGCGCTCGGCCTGCTCGATCATCGACAGCGCCACGCGATCCTTGATCGAGCCACCAGGGTTTTGGTTTTCCAGTTTGACGAACAGCCGGCAGGGGCCGGTATCGAACTGGGTCAGTTCCAGCATCGGGGTATTGCCGATCATGTCGATGACGGAGTGCGGTATTGCCATGGGTAATCTCCAGGATAATTCGGTTTAAAAACCGTTATCTGGATGATAGCGCTGTGAATAAGCGCATTAAAAAGAACAAATAACCGCTCAATATGCATTTTTGGAATATATTAATCTGATTTGGACGTATGGATGCGCAGATGTTCAGCGGTTCAGATGTGCAGCCGTATAGCCGTTAGTGGTATAAAAAAACATCCGATGGCTGGCTTTTCATCCAAATTGCGCGACAGAGCGTACAGTTATGTAAAAATGATGAAAATTCATGCTAAACCCTGCAAAAATAAGATAAATCTAATAAACTCACAGCAAGGGCATTTTTGGTGCGCCGCTCACCCCGTTGGGGGGCCGCAGGGAGTCTGCGGTTGGCAAACGCGCGCCGAGCCACTCTCGCTGGTTGGCTGAAAACGTGAACATGTTTGAAAGTTAACGCTATTTCAATGATTTGAATGGACACTCTGGCGACGTCATGATGAAAAAAAACTTATCCACCTCCCTGAAGAAATTGACCTTTAGCGTCAGCATTCTGTTGCTGGCTACGCCTGCGATCCAGGCAGCCGAAGCGCCGGCGGCCCCGCAGGTTGACGCCAAGGCGTTTGTGCTGATGGATTACAACAGCGGCAAAATCCTGACGGAGGGCAATGCCGATACGCGTCTCGATCCCGCCAGCCTGACCAAGATCATGTCCAGCTATGTGATCGGCCAGGCCATCAAGGCCGGCAAGATCAAACCGGAGGATATGGTGACCGTCGGTAAGGACGCCTGGGCAACCGGCAACCCGGCGCTGCGCGGCTCTTCGCTGATGTTTATCAAACCGGGCGATCAGGTGCCGGTAATGGAACTGAACAAGGGCATCGTCATTCAGTCAGGCAATGATGCCAGCATCGCATTGGCCGATTATGTCGCAGGCAGCCAGGATTCGTTCGTCGGCCTGATGAACAACTACGCCAAATCACTGGGCTTGCAGAATACCCATTTCCTGACGGTGCATGGCCTGGATGCGGAAGGGCAGTACAGCACCGCGCGCGATATGGCGCTGCTGAGCCAGGCGCTGATCCGCGACGTGCCGGATGAGTACGCGCTGCATAAAGAAAAAGAGTTCACCTTCAACAAGATCCGTCAGGTTAACCGCAACCGCCTGCTGTGGAGTTCCAACCTGAATGTCGACGGCATCAAAACCGGCTACACCGGCGGCGCCGGCCATAACCTGGTGGCATCCGCGACCGACGGCCCGATGCGCCTGATCTCGGTGGTGCTGGGCGCGCCGAGCGACCGTATTCGTTTCAGCGAAAGTGAAAAATTGCTGACCTGGGGTTTCCGCTTCTACGAAACCGCCACGCCGATCAAAACCGACAAGCCGTTTGTTACCCAACGCGTGTGGTTCGGTGAAATCAACGACGTGCCGCTGGGCGTCGCCAAAGATGCGGCGGTCACTATCCCGAAAGGGCAGATGAAAAATCTGAAAGCCAGTTACAAACTGAATCAGCCTACGCTGGAAGCGCCGTTGGCGAAAAACCAGGTGGTGGGCACCATTGATTTCCAGCTTGACGGTAAAACCATTGAACAATACCCGCTGGTGGTGATGCAGGAAGTGAAAGAAGGCAACTTCTTCAGCCGCATTTGGGACATGGTGATGATGAAGCTGAGCCAGTGGTTCGGCAGCGTTTTCGGTTAACGGCAATAATATGAAAGAGGGCGCAATGGATAACATTGCGCCCTCGCTTTTATCAGTTACAGGCCACAACCTTGATCGCCAGGCCGCCTTGCGAGGTTTCGCGGTATTTGGCGTTCATGTCTTTGCCCGTCTCATACATGGTTTCAATCACCTTATCCAGGCACACGCGCGGCTCGCTGGTGCGGCGCAGCGCCATGCGTGCGGCGTTGACCGCCTTCACCGCAGAAATCGCGTTACGTTCGATACAAGGCACCTGAACCTGGCCGGCCAGCGGATCGCAGGTCAACCCCAGATGGTGCTCCATGGCGATCTCCGCCGCGATGCAAACCTGCGCCGGGCTACCGCCCATCAGCTCCGCCAATCCCGCCGCCGCCATTGAGCAGGCGACGCCCACTTCCCCCTGGCAACCCACTTCTGCACCGGAAATCGACGCGTTCATCTTGTACAGCGCGCCAATCACGCCGGAAGCCAGGAAATAACGGGTATAGGAATTCGGATTCACCGGGCGAATAAACTGGTCGTAATAGGCCAGCACCGCCGGGATAATGCCGCAGGCACCGTTGGTCGGCGCAGTCACCACGCGGCCGCCGGCGGCGTTCTCTTCGTTCACGGCGAAGGCGAACATATTGATCCAGTCAACCACGTTCATCGGGTCGATATTGTTCTTGTCGCCGGTGACCAACATGCGGCGCAGGGCGGCGGCGCGGCGCTGGACTTTCATCGGGCCGGGCAACAGGCCTTCGCTGTTCATGCCGCGTTCGATGCCGGCGCGCATCACCTGCCAGACGTCGGCGAAGTGGGCGTCGATCTCGGCCTTGCTGTGCAGCGCCAGCTCGTTTTGCATCACCATGCCGGATAGCGACAGGCCTGAATCCTTGCAGTGTTGCTGCAGGTCACGCGCCGATCGGAACGGGTAGGGCACCTGAACCTGATTTGTCGCGGGTTGGCCGAAATGTTCTTCATCGACGATAAAGCCGCCGCCGGTCGAGTAATAGGTTTTACTGTGCAGCAGTTGTTCACCGGCAAAGGCGCGAATCCGCATGCCGTTTTCGTGCAGCGGCAGGTTATCGCTGTGGAAGTTCATGCCGCCTTGCAACGGGAAATCCACCTCATGGCGGCCGTTAGCCAGCAGCAGGCGGCCACGTTGTTCAACGTCGCGAATAAAACCGGCGATGCCGTCAATGTCCACGTCATGCGGCAGGTTGCCCGCCAGCCCCATGATAATCGCGATGTCGGTGTGGTGACCCTTGCCGGTCAGAGACAGCGAACCGTACACATCCACTACCACACGGGTGGTATCCATCAACTGTTGATGGGCAATCAAATCATCGGTGAACAGCTTGCCGGCTTTCATCGGGCCGACGGTGTGGGAGCTCGATGGACCGATACCAATTTTGAAAATATCGAAAACGCTGACCATGGTCTAGCCTCCTTCTTCAGGTGTTAGGCGTTAGTGCAGTAAAGGGGGGCCGTACTGAGAGAAGCCGGCGCACGGGGCGCCGGCGGAGCTTGATTAGAGGCTGTACAAGATAGCGGAGATGGCAATCAGGCCCATCACGACGACGAATACGTTGCTGATGTGGCCGCTGTATTTGCGCATTGCAGGCACTTTGCGGATAGCGTACATCGGCATCAGGAACAGCAGCATGGCGATGATTGGGCCACCCATGTTTTCGATCATACCCAGGATGCTTGGGTTCAGGGTCGCGACAATCCAGGTGGTGATCAGCATGAAGATGGCAGTGATGCGGTTCAGCTTGTTGGTGCTGATGGTTTTGCCACGGCTCTTCATCGATTTGGCAATCAGGCCGTTAAAACCTTCACGTGCGCCCAGGTAGTGGCCGAGGAACGACTTGGTGATGGCGATAAAGGCGATAACCGGCGCGATGTAAGCGATCATCGGGTTGTTAAAGTGGTTGGCCAGGTAAGACAGAATCGAGATGTTCTGCGCCTTTGCTTCCGCCAGATTCTCCGGAGACAGGCTCAGTACGCAGCTGAACACGAAGAACATGACGGTCAGCACCATCATGATGTGAGCGTAACCCAGAATGCGAGAACACTTTTTCTCGGCAACTTCCTGGCCATACTCTTCACGCTTGGCTACGGCAAAGGCGGAGATGATCGGCGAATGGTTAAAGGAGAACACCATGACCGGGATCGCCAGCCACAGGGTAATCACCAGACCGTGGCCCATGCCGGTGCCTGCACCGGAAAGAGAGACGTTCTCGAAGATGGCGCCGGTCCAGTTCGGGATCAAATATACGGCCAGCAGCATCAGCACGGCGACAAACGGGAACACCAGGATGCTCATGGTTTTCACGATGGCTTGCTCACCGAAACGCACGATGGTCATCAAGCCGACGATCAGAATCAGCGACAGAATGGCGCGCGGTGGCGAGGTCATGCCCAATTGGTGGGTAATGAAGCTGTCGACGGTATTGGTGATCGCCACGCTGTAAACCAGCAAGATTGGGTAGATAGCGAAGAAGTAGAGCAGGGTGATCAGCTTACCGGCGCTGATGCCGAAGTGTTCTTCAACAACTTCGGTGATGTCTTCACCGGCATTTTTGCCGGAGAGGACGAAACGGCACAGGCCACGGTGGGCGAAGAAGGTCATCGGGAAAGCAATGATGGCCATGATGATCAAAGGAATCAAACCGCCGATGCCGGCGTTAATTGGCAGGAACAAAACGCCCGCGCCGATGGCGGTGCCATACAGGCCCAACATCCACATGGTGTCCGTTTTACGCCAGGTACTGGTGGAGCCAGAAGCCGCAGAGGCAATAGTGCCGGTCTGTGTAGTGTCCATAAATATCTCCGAAGTGAACACGATAATTTAAAATTAAAGGCAAAACTTAAGGTTAAAACCGAATGGCGTAATTCAGATACGACATCGGTAAGAATCAGGTGTTGCTTGCGGGGATAACTGGCGTCCCCCTGGTTGTTTATTATGCTAATTATCTTTTTGCGCAGGCGTCGGATAACTAACCAAATGACGTTCCGCCGAATCAGGGCATTACATCGGTACTGCTGCCGGAAGGTCCGTGCCTGCCGATTTTGTTGGCGGCAAGATAACGATTTACAGTGGAAACAACCGTGATCATGCTCTCAAATGCGTAATGTGTGCGTGTAACTGCTTTTTTATTGGTTTTTCACGCATGTGTTGCGCAGTTGTGTAAGATTTTGCACTGAGAACGCTCTCAAGAGTCTTTCAATGTTTATTCGGTGCGAACAATATTTAACCTGATAAAACGCTGTTGTTGTCAGCAAGCCGAGCAATATATTTTAAGCGCAGGTTTGGATCTAGCTAAAAACCCGGATTAAGCAGTTTTAGTGACGCAGATCACATTGTATTTTTAAGTGAAATATCTATTAACTTAATGATTTTTATTTGTTTTATTGAAAATATCCCGCTAATAACGCAGGTAAACTAGTTAACCGGATAGCGAATAAAAATGCTTAACCATTCATCATATAAATAAACTAATTTGGGCATATTTAGCGCGTTATGGTTGCATGTTTGTTGATATTTATCGCATCGACGTTGCTGCTATTTGTCCTATAAAAGCGCCGTCAAGCCGGATGAATCGTCGATATTTCGTCGGATTTTGCTGAAGTGGGGGAATATGCCTGATAGGTTGTTGCGCTTTATTAACCTGAATCTAGCGTGCGGTTAAAAAAATAAATGCATCAATTGCGCATTATTTGTCCTGCTTGCGGCGGGGCTGAACCGAGCGATGAAGAGCACCGCCGGTCGCGGCCGACGGTAAGAGGCGGTTTAAAAACGAATGGCGATGGCGTTTTCGTTGAAAAAATCAACAAATAGCGGGTCGGGCTGACGGTCGGTAATCACCCGATCGAACTGGGTCAACGGGCCGATGCACGCAGGCTTGGTTTTACCGAACTTGCTGTGGTCGGCGACCAGGATCTTTTGCTGCGCCATCGCCATCGCCCGGTGCTTCATCTCCAGTTCGTCGAAGTTAAAACAGGTGGCGCCATGTTGGAGGCTCAGGCCGGCTGCGGAGATAAAGGCGATATTCGGGCAGATATGATCCAGTTCGTTGTGCCGGCCGACGGCGGTGAAAATATAGTTGTTCGGTTTGAATTCGCCGCCGCACAGGATCACTTTGCAGTTCGGTTTGTCCTGCAACGCCAGGAAGGTATTCAGCGAGTGGCACACCGCCGTGAAGGGCAATTCATCGGAAATAGCGTCGATAATCGCCGGGGTGGTGGTGCCGCAATCGAAAAATACCGTGTCGTTTTCGCCGATCAGCGCAGCGGCGAGCAGGCCGATACGGCGCTTCTCCGTTACTTGCTTGGCTTTTTGATCGGAAACAAAATAGTGAGTCACGCCGTTACTGCGTGGATCGGCCACCACATAGCCGCCGAGCGACACCACGGCGGCCGGCTCCGCGCTGAGATCGCGGCGAATGGTCATTTCTGAAACGCCTAACAACACGGCGGCTTCTTTTAAGTGGATCTTGTCAGAGCGCTTTAACGCCTGCACTAACCGGTTGATACGTTCTTCGCGCCGCGTTTCCATCAGTCTGTCTTCCCACAGGGTTAATAGCCAATCTCCAGGGCCGAACACACAAATGCGGGGCAATACGCACTCAGCCTATTGGCTGGACGTATTGCCCCGCATCAGATTATCACGGCGTGCGCCCGGTATCGGGGCGCCTCAGGTTATCAGTAACTGCCGGCGGCAGCCTGATCACCGGAAACGATTGCTACGCCAGAGCTGGTACCGATACGAGTGGCACCTGCTTTGATCATCTTCTCGGCGGTTGCGCGATCGCGCACGGCGCCGGATGCTTTCACACCCATTTCACTGCCCACAGTGGCTCGCATCAGTTTAACGTGCTCTTCACGAGCGCCGCCGGTGCTGAAGCCGGTTGAGGTTTTGACGAAGGCCACATCGAGTTCGCGACACATTTCACAAACCTGAACGATCTGCGCATCGCTGAGCAGGCAGGTTTCCAATATTACCTTCAACGGGATCGCCGCGCAAACCTCGCGCACTGCGGCGATGTCGGCTTTGACTTCATCCAGCAGGCCGCTTTTCAGCCAACCTACGTTGATCACCATATCAATTTCCTGCGCGCCGGCCGCAATCGCCGCTTTAGCTTCGAAGGCTTTCGTTACGGTCAGGCCGGCACCCAGAGGGAAACCGATCACGGAACAAATTTTTACTTCGCTTTCTTGCAGCAGGTGCGCCGCCAGCGGTACGTACCCGGAGTTTACGCACACGGCATAAAAATTGTGCTGCTGCGCTTCTTCACAGAGCTTGGCAATTTGCTCTTCGGTCGCGTCCATGGCCAGCAGGGTGTGATCGACATAACGGGCGTAATCAATGTTTTCGGTAGTCATCTCTATTCCTTATTGAGGTTTAAACAAAGCAGAATGTGAACAATGTTAGAATAATAACATTTCGCTGACGGTAAACATAGAGCGATTTTAAAAATGACGCAGAGATCATCGTTTTTTGGGCTGTTAGGTGTATAACATAATGGATGATGTTATGTTATTTAAGTAACATTTAGAGTGCAAGCTGCGCGTTTACGAGCGAAACACCCAGGGGAAAAAGGAGGAACATGATGATAAATCTGGCGCCTGAACAGTTTGGGATGCAACCGGATGAAGTTTTCCGCAATGCGGATTTTGTGGTCACGGCTTTTACCTGTGAAGAGGCCGGCCAGGTGCTGACGCTGGCGAACCGCCGTGGCACTCTGACGGTATTGCCTTACCGCGGCCTGACGATTTGGGATGCAGAGTTTGACGGCTACTCGCTGAAATCGGGGCGTCGCAGCACCCGTGCGGGCAAGGGCAAACCGGCTGGCGGCGTTGCGTTTCATTCACCCTGGCCGCAGCAAGACAGTTTGTTGGCAGGCATACAACGGATAGGGTTGCAGGTGGAAGGCGATACATTGGCGCTTTACGGTAGCGGAGAACTTTCTCACCCGCGTTGCCGGGTACGCCCGGCATTACGTTTAACGGCGGACAGCGCACAATTTGCCATCGAGATGCAAATCACCAACCTTGCTGATGAGCCGCTGCCGTTGAACTACGTTTGCCACCTCAACTATGGCTGCATTCCGGATGCGGTCTTCCGTCAGAATCTGCCGGCTCCGGCGTTGGCACCGCACGGGAACGTGGCCGAACAAGAGATGCTGTGCTCGGACGATCTGTCACTGTATGTCGATCAGGCCGAGTTCTTTATGCTGGCGTCAAGGGGCAGGCGGTACGTAACACGGTTTTCTACCGCCCAATTCAATTACGGCTTGCGCCCCATTACGCAACAAGGCAGCCAACGCTTGGTCAGGTTTGTTCAGCCGGCTACCTGCAACCCATATACGCCCGGCGGCGCGGCGGTGAAGATGTTGGGGGGAGGAAAAATGCGGGAGTTTCGTGTCACCACCGGGGGGGTGTAATGGCAGGGACGGTGCCCTGCCGTTATGCGCGATTATTCTTTTACCCAGCCCCTGCGGATCGCGAAGGCGAACAGGAAATGGTACAGGCGCGTCAGTTTAGCGGCGATAGCATCGCCAAACAGGTTCCACACCAGTTGCGCGAACAAGCAGCCGACCAGGCCGAGCAGGAAACCGCCGACCATATCCAGCGGCCAGTGCACGCCAAGGTACACGCGTGACCAGGCGATGCCGGCCGCGACGATCAGCAATAAAATGCCGGACCAAACCCGATGCCAGAACAGGAAGGACAGGGCAAAGGTAAAGATGGCGGTGCCGTGATCGCTGGGGAATGAGCTGTCCGGCGCATGGGCCAGGAAGGTGAAGCCGATGCCGGCGACAAACGGCCGCTCGTGCGGCAACAACATGCCGATGGTGGCGGCAGAAAGCATGGCGAATAGCAGAGCAATCGTCGTCTTGGTCACCACTTCACGTTGCGATATCAGTTGGCTCTGCGGCCCCCACAGCCATAGCCCGACGATCAGCACAGGCACGATGGCGATCAGATCGCGCGCCAGGAAGGTCGCGACATCGATTAACCACTCGGGGGACGCCGGGGTCGCGTTGATCCAGGCGAAAAGAAGATAATTCAACTGCTCCATAATATTTACCTTGTCTTGCGGCGGAAATACCCGCTCACCATCCAATAAACAGCCAGTTGGCTGAGCCAAACCCACCAACCTGCCCACAGGTTATGGGTAAGAAAATGTGCGCCGCGCATGACCTGACCAAACCCCATCAGCATGCCGAGCATAATGCCGCCGAACCAGCACCAGTAAGCCAGGCGCGGGCGTTGCGGATAAAACAGGAAAAACAGCGCCATCACCGAAAAACCGCTGGAAGCATGGCCGCCGGGGAAGCAACGGCCCGGCCCGGGTTCGGCCGGCACCGCGCCGAACAGCGGGTAGGACATCGCTTTACCGCCGTATTCGATCAGATCCCACGGGCACGAATGCGCGCTGGTGGCTTTGAGGATCCCGACCACCAACGGCCCGATGCCGATCAGCAGCATGGCGACGATCATGCGCGGGTTACGGCGGTAAATGCCATAAAACAGCGCCAGCACCGCACCGCTAATCACGCTGATTTTCAGCAAGCGATGGTTGATCAGATCCAGCCAGCGATCGTTTTGCCAGGGGAAATGGCCGCTGGCGGCGTCGAACCAGTAATTGCTGATTGCCCAATCCAGCTGTTCGTTGCGCGACAGCCAAAGGAACAACAACCCGCTGACTATCAACCCAAAAACCTGCCAAAGGTAAAAGGATGCCGGTAGGGAGTAAAGGGCGTTAGTCTGAATTTGTGGTGTCGTTGAGGATTGATTTAATGAAGGTTTTGGGTTCACGCGCAGGCTCGGTGGCAGTGAGGAATTATGCCACTGTAATAATTCTGTCTTAAGAAAACCTTAACCCTTCGGCAGACCCGCGAGAAAGCGATAGGCGGGATTTCGCCTTTCGGCTAAGGTAAACCTTTGCTTTTTATCGGGACGCTGTGGTGATGACGAAAAAACTGAGCTTTATGCTGTTGGCCGCCTGTGGCGTGGCATTTTCCCCGTTAGCACTGGCGCAGCAAGGCCATGCAACCGGGCCGATTGTGGTGCAAGGCGCAATGCCGGTGGAGGCGGAACGCTTCGCCCAACGCCTGGATAACCCGCGTGAGGAACAGATTGGCGGCTGGCGTTTCTGGCATGGCACCGTGGACGGCTATCCGGTGGTGGTATCTGAAACCCTGAAAGGCATGTCCAATGCAGCGGCGGCCACGGCGATTGCCGCCACCCGCTTCCAGCCGGTAGCGATTATCAACCAGGGAACCGCAGGCGGGCACGATCCGGCGCTCAAGGTCTACGATATCGTGCTGGGCAGGTATTCGGTGAGCCTGGGCGCCTTTAAAACACCGAAGAAGGCGGCAGGGGAAGGCAGCGACTCACGGCAATGGCAACCCATGGACCTATTGGCTTCGAAGGGCAGTGCGGGTGAGGATAAAAATGTCCACAGCATTCGCCAGTTCCCGGCAGACGCCAAACTGCTGGCGATAGCGGAGGGCGTTAAAGCAAGCTACACCCGGGGCAAGGTGGTTGAGGGCGTGATTGGCTCCGCCGACGTGTGGAACAGCGAACTGGACCGTATTAGCCATTTCCGGGCAAGTTATCACACCTCGGTTGAAGAGATGGAAACGGCTTCTGCGGCGCAGATCGCCGCTTCTTTTGCTATTCCGTTTATCGGCATCCGGGTGCTGTCCAACAATATTACCAATCAGGGTAAATACGACCCGCAAACCGGGCTGGCATGCCAGGACTATGTTTATCAGGTGGTGAAGGCCTATATCGCCAAAACCGCAATCCACTGAGGTTTTATCCCGACCAATGGCTGGAGATAGGTTTTTGTAACTGGACACTGGCTATTGTAAAGAAGATTAAACCTATAGCCAGGCTGGCGGCAGTGTATTAGTTTATGGCCGGAGCATCTTATAAATTGTAGGGATAAAACATGAACAAGGCATCCGTTGTATTTTCCGGCCTGCTGATGGCCGTTTCCGCCAGCGCTATTGCTGCCACCCCGGCCGCTGACGCCGATATCAGCAAACAGCCGCTGGAAAAGATCGCGCCGTATCCGAAAGCGGAAAAAGGCATGAGCCGCCAGGTGATTTACCTGCCGAAGCAGGAGCAGGAAGAAAACTTCAAGGTTGAGCTGCTGATCGGGAAAACGCTGGAAGTGGACTGTAACCGCCACATGATGGGCGGCACGCTGGAGAGCAAAACCCTTTCCGGCTGGGGCTACGACTACCTGGTGCTGGATAAACTGTCTGCACCAGCCTCTACCATGATGGCCTGCCCTGACGGCGCCAAGCAGCAGAAGTTTATCGCCGCCAACCTGGGCGATGCCGCCATGCAGCGCTACAACAGCCGCCTGCCGCTCGTGGTTTACGTGCCGAAAGACGTGGAAGTGAAATACCGCGTGTGGAAAGCCGAAGACACCCTGAGCAGCGCCGAACAAAAGTAATGCGGCACGGCTAGGCCATTACAGGAAAACGAACCCGTCTGGAGAGCGGATTGCGCAGTTGGCAATCGCCCGCAGGCGGGTTTTTTGTGGCTAAGACCGAATATGGACGCCTGTTGCAACCCTGCCCGCAGAACTCTATTCTCAGTCGGGATAGTTTGCCAAACACGTGATTCAACAACCTCTACCTGACTGGGCAAAAATGACAACATTAATTGAATTTAACGCGGTCGTCGCGGCGGCGGAGCGGTTAGCAGGGAAGGTCATACGTACGCCAACCATTGCCGGCTCGAGATTGGCCGAAAAGATTCAGAGACCGGTTTTCCTGAAGCTAGAAAATACTCAGCTTGGCGGTTCCTTTAAAGCGCGTGGGGTACTTAACAAGTTTCTGAGCCTGAAAGGCGATTTCAACGAGACCCGATTTGTCGCGGTGAGTGGCGGTAATTTTGGTATCGCCATTGCCGAGGCTGCGAAGATCTTTGGCGCCAACGTCACTATTATCATGCCCCCCAACGCGCCGGCGACCTCTGTCGACCGGGTCCGTGACCTGGGCAGTTCCGTCATCATCGAATCCGATGTCCACGCGGCATTTGAGCGCGCCAAAGTTATGGCTGAAGAGGGATATGTCGTCATCGACGACTGCAACGATTCGCTGATAGCTGAAGGGCATGGAACCCTGGCGCTTGAGTTTATTGCCGATTGCCCGGAGTTAACCGACGTTTTCATTGCCGTGGGTGGCGGTGGAATGTTGGCAGGTGCGGCTACGGCGCTAAAGGCCATTAAGCCGGATATCCGAATCTGGGGCGTTGAGACCGCAGGCGCCAGTTCAATGCATCAGGCGTTGCGTGCCGGAAAGCCGGTAAACATTGATGTCACCTCGATCATCTCTACCCTCGGGGTGCCGCTTATTGATGAAATGATGCTGGCCCATGCTCAAGCCTATGCCGAGGATATAGTTGTTGTCTCGGATAAGGAGGCGATTGACGGCATGCTTGCCTTTGGCGAACAGGCAAAATTATGGGTTGAACTCGCCTCCGGGGCGCTTATACCTGCAGTCATTGCCACTGCACCTAAATTGCCCTCTGATGCCGTCATCGGGATAGTGGTGTGCGGCGGGAATATCTCGCATCGCGACATGGCCAAATGGGTCGCTTACTCGCAAGAGCTGTGATTTAGGCTATATGGAACTGGGTGAATAGCTCGGGAATAATAAATCCTTTATGAGAGGGAAACGATGAAACATGTCAGGCTGCGTTTTTGTTGGTTAAGATAAACGTGTTTCTATGAGTTGAGGTTTTTTTAACTCAGTGGGTTTTGGCTTTTTTTTAAATGGGGCATTATGATAATGCCCTGTGCATATTAAATCCGGTTATGCGGAACCCGACTTTTTCATATAAAGCTTTGGCTGCTGGATTATTGGGTGCTACCCGTAACCCGACTTCTTTAACCCCCATATGTGCCAATGTAACCTCCATTTCCGCCAGTGCTGCGCGGCCAAAACCACGCATCCGCCAATCCGGCATTAACCAGAAGTCCAAAATCCAAGCGGATTTCTTTGTAATTTCTATCCATAAATACCCGATCACCTGTGTCTCTGTATCAGAGCGCAGAATAGAGAAGAATCTATTTTCTGGTTTGTCTGCACTTGGCAGGGAAACGGCATCTATCACCTTGGTAGCTTTTTCTTGTGCTTCTTCGATTGAGTACTTTCGTGAGTCTGCCAAATCCGAAGCGTATTCATTAATGAAAATCAGACGATATGCGTTAAATTCCGTCTCGGTCATATCTTGTAGTATTACCATCTGGGTTCCTTAAATAGAGTGTGATTTTTATAAGTCGTTAACACCCTATCAGTATTTAATCAGAATTCAACACGCATTTACCCGGTTTTTATGAAGGGAGGAGTGTTGAATTTTCAACCAGAACTGGTGTAAGGTACGGTCTCAGAAGTTATAAGGGATTGTTATGGATGCTAAATCAGTAGCACAGGGAATTCTTGCAGGCATTGAGTCGTTGCCAAAAGGTATAGCCTACAGCGTCCGTCGAACATGGCAAGGTGCTGGGGTGGGGAGCGGCGAGTTTAAACACCGCAATAAAATCGAAACGGAAAGATTCATTAAGGTAATACGCTTTGGTTATGGTATTGAAGCCTCTCTACGCGAGCTAATCACCATTGTCATCCGCGATTGTTATCAACGGATGGATGTACAAACACAAAGTGCGTTAGGCCGGAAAATAAATCTTGCTGAAGGTTACATCGTGGGTCGCATGGGCACACAGTTCTTTCTGGTTCAGCAGATTACACATCACATTTTGAAAAAGGCTATTGGCAGCACTCTTTTCAGATGGGTATTTAAAGGTATAACTGTTGCAGGGCTAAACATCATTCTCTTACAAGGGGTTATCGAGCAGGCCGCCGTTTCTTCGCGCCGATTACGCGAGAATTACCCTGCGACTTACCACAAGCTAGCCCCAAGAAATTTGGATATGATCTTTTTTTTGGCAGAAGAGTATCTTGAGCCCTTTATTGCCTACTCCAGTAAATCGAAAATGTTTTGCGAAGGCGTAAATAATGAGCTATCTAAAGTCTTGGGGCGGTAAGCTCGGAAAAGGTTTATCGCACATTGCGGAGGCAATTTTCAGCGGGGTATTTTCTGTTGCAGCTTTTGGGTCACTATTCTGGTTTGATGAATGGTGGCAGCGACTTTTAAGTGCCGCCATATTTCTGTTACTGGTATTCACTACCATTGCTGTGTGTAGTCTTGCCAGGGGTGAAGGATAAACTTAAGCCGCCAATCACTGGCGGTTTTTTCTTATTAGAGGCCGTCACTCACAACACGTGAAGAGAAACGCTTATTCTCTGAATCACTCGTTCACCACTTTCAATTCACCCCTGCAATAGCGTTCGCTCATTATGGACAACATTGCAGGGGGCCTTCTTCATATCCCTGAAACTAGCCGATATTATTAAGGATAACTCCCATCAACTGCAGCGGTATGCTTTGAACACTTGAGGAAGTTCCCACATAGCTTGGTGCATCCTGTTAAACGGGGTACTTACAGTATCACCGGGTAAAATTGATATTGCTCCACCGCATCCAACAAGGAGCAATCAGGGGTCACTTTGGGTTTAACAAGAAGCCTGCGAAAGCAGGTTTTTTGTGCCTGCCAAATGGCTGTCGCCACTTTGTCGCCATCAGCGAAACAGGGCCGTCTGAGGGGCCCGTTTTGCAAGGGCGGAGGATTTTAGGCAACAAAAAACCCGATAGTCTTGAACCTAAAAAGGCGGGACTAACGGGCTCCACAAAATGGGGACATCAAAGAAAAGCAGTGGCACTAATTCAGACTACCCCCGGAAAGGAAAGTTCTCGCCGGCGATAAAAATTTCAAAATATATTTGCCACTGATTCATCTTTGCTGCTTATCGGTCAGCCGAGTATCCCCGGCCATAACACCACAATCAACGAACCTGCCAGGGTTAACAATACGTTAGCTATGGCGTAGGTTCCAGCGTAGCCCAGCGCAGGGATGTTACTGCGTGCAGTGTCGCTGATGATTTCCATTGCCGGCGCACAGGTACGCGCTCCCATAATCGCGCCGAACAGCAAGGCGCGGTTCATGCGCAGCACATAGGCGCCAAACAGGAAGCAGATCACCACCGGCACCAGGCTGACGATCAACCCGGCGACCAGCATCTGGCCACCGACGGCGCCGAGGCTGTGGCCGATACCCGCACCGGCGCTCAGGCCGACGCCGGCCATAAACACCATCAGGCCAAACTCTTTCACCATGTTCAACGCGCCCTGCGGAATGTAGCCGAAGGTCGGGTGGTTGGCGCGCAGGAAGCCCAGCATGATGCCGGACATCAGCAGGCCGGCGGCGTTGCCGATGCCGAACGAGAAATTGCTGAACTGGATGGTGATCTGGCCAATCATCAACCCGATGATGAAGAAGGAGCAGAAGGCCAACAGGTCGGTCACCTGGCTGTGGATAGAGATAAAGCCGATCTTCTCCGCCACGCTTTTCACCCGGCGCGCGTCGCCGCTGACCTGCAGCACGTCGCCTTTGTTGAGTACTATGCTGTCGTCAATGGGCATTTCAATCTGGCTGCGGATCACCCGGTTGAGGAAGCAGCCGTGATCGGTCAGCTTTAACTGGCTCAGGCGCTTGTTTACCGCATTGCTGTTCTTGACCACGATCTCTTCGGTGACGATGCGCATGTCCAGCAAATCCCGGTCGAACACTTCTTTACCGTTGCGGAAGCTGGGGTCCAGCCGCGCGTGGGCGTCCGGGTAGCCGACCAGAGAAATCTCGTCGCCCACCTGCAGCACCGCGTCGCCGTCCGGGTTCGCCAGAATGCCGTTGCGGCGGATGCGTTCTATATAGCAACCGGTCTGGCGATAAATGCCCAGCTCACGCAGGTTTTTGCCATCGGCCCAGGCCACCAGCTCCTGGCCAACGCGATAGGCGCGGATGACCGGCAGGTAAACCTTGCGCTGGCTGTCGGTGTCCAGACCGCGCTCGCGGGCAATCTGCTGGGCGGAGGTGGAGAGATCCTGATGTTGCAGCTTGGGCAGGTAGCGCGCGCCGAAGATCAGGCTCACCAGGCCAATCAGGTAGGTCAGGGCATAGCCGAGGCTCAGATGGTCCTGCGCCGCCAGCAGCGCCGGGCCGTTGACGATGGTGTTGCGTAGCGTATCGCCAGCACCCACCAGCACCGGGGTCGAGGTCATCGATCCGGCCAGCATGCCGGCGGTTAGCCCGATGTCCCAATGGAACAACTTGCCAAGACCGATAGCGATCACCATCGCGGAGCCGACCATCACCAACGCCAGCATCAGGTAATTTTTTCCGTCGCGGAAAAAAATTGAGAAAAAGTTTGGCCCGGCTTCCACGCCGACGCAGAAAATAAACAGCATAAAGCCGAGATTCAGCGCTTCGGTGTTAATGGCGAAATGTTGTTGGCCCAACAGCAGCGAAACCACCAAAACGCCAATGGAATTACCGAGTTGAACGGAGCCCAGACGAACTTTACCGAGGCACAGCCCCAGTGCGAGTACTACAAACAGTAACAGGATGTAGTTACCGTTTAACAAACTAGCGACGTTTATGTTCACGGAGGATAACTTATTGTTTACCAGTAAGTGCTTGATGTAGATGACTATAAGATATAAATTCAGTCGGAAAATGACGTCATAAATAACTAACCAGCGGAAGGCGATCCGAACCATCGATCGGCGGCGTATATTCTAGTCGCTATGGCGCGTGACAGCCAGCATTAAGCTGAGTTCCTGCGCTGCCGAACGCATTTAACTCTCTTTAGACCAAGGAAAAAGTTCAGCTCAGCGTTGCCGTTTATGGCAAGGCGTCACCTGTTTCGTGACACGGCTGATTTCTACGGGGTAGTGACGACGCTAAAGGGGAGTCTCCGCATGGCGAATTATCGGTATTGGGTGGGCATTTTAAGCTGTTCTCTGCTGTTCAGCCTGGTGTTCCTCGGCCAGCAGAGCGGGGCGTTCGGCAGCACGGATCACGAGCATCACGGTGAAACCGGCCTGCTGCTATTTGTGATACCCGGCATGATCGCCAGCTATTTGTCGAGCAAAAAACGGATCCTCTGTCCGTTGTTGGGCGCGCTGTATGCACTGCCGCTGTGCCTGACGATCCGCCATTTTTGGCTGACGCCGTTTTATTCGTTCTGGCAGGAACTGGCTTATGCCACCAGTGCGGTGTTTTGGTGCGTATTCGGTGCCATGCTGGCGCTGTTTGCGCGCAGCCTGCTACAGGCGTTTCAGCAATGCCACCGTCGCGAACGGCAATAAAAAAAGGCGCTCTAAGCGCCTTTTCGTCGTTAAACCTGAGGGGTTACTGGAACAGATTCAGGTTTTCTTTGGCGTAGGCTTCGAAATCGGTGAAGCCGCCAACGTGTTTTTCATCAAGGAAGATCTGCGGTACGGTTTCTACCGGCTTGCCGACGGTTTTTTCCAGGTCGGCCTTGGTGATGCCTTCAGCGTGGATATCAATGTAACGGAAGTTGAAATCGTCACGGTCTTCAGTCAGTTTTTCCGCCAACTCTTTCGCACGGACACAATAAGGACAGCCTGGGCGCCCGAAGATTACTGCAAACATGCATCACTCCTTAGTTGATATTCAATTAGTTAATCGCTACTGCAACGACATTCTGTCAGCCGAAAAAGCCTTGGTCTGCGCATTACCTGCGTTAATGTCGGTTACTATGCCCGTTGGCCCGGTGAAAAAAAAGCAGGAATTACCTGTTAATCTGATTCATGTAACCGATTAAGCCGCCGGGGCTGTCGCCGTCGTGGGGAATTCACTACACTGGGGACAGTGCCTCTGGAGAAAAAAATATGCGTTCGTTCGGTGACTTACCGCGCCCGGTGCTGGTATTGGAAGGCCTGGGTATGGTGCTGTTGGTGCTGGCCTATCTGAGTATTCACGATCATGTCCACCTGCCGGGTTGGCTGGCTTCACAGCAGGCGGCGGTGGCGATGATCTTTCTCGGTGTGGCGTTGATGGTGCCGGCGGCGGCGTTTTTGGTCTGGCGTGTGGCACAGGGCTTTGGCCCGTTGATGCGTGGCGGTCTGCCGCCGGAAAACGATCGGCACAAGCCCGATCAGAAAAACGCGTCGGACGATAAAAATGACCGTGAGCCGCGCGCCTGAGCGCCGGCCGCCGATAAGACGCCTGCCTGGCAGGTAATTGCTTTTTGGGGTGACGAGTGAAAATTGCCATTCTTTCGCGCGATGGAACGCTGTATTCGTGCAAACGTCTGCTGGAAGCGGCGGAGCAGCGCGGGCACAGTATTGATATTATCGATCCGCTGTCCTGTTATATGAACATCAACCCCGCCGCGCCGACTATCCATTATCGCGGCCGTCAGTTGGACCGTTATGATGCGGTGATCCCGCGTATCGGCTCCGCCATCACTTTTTACGGCACTGCAGTGCTGCGGCAGTTTGAGCTGCTGGGCAGCTATCCGCTGAATGAATCGGTGGCGATCACCCGGGCGCGCGACAAGCTGCGCTCGCTGCAATTGCTGGCGAGGCAGGGAATAGACCTGCCGATCACCGGTTTCGCCCATTCGCCTGACGATACCGGCGATCTGATCGAGCTGGTCGGCGGTGCGCCGCTGGTGGTCAAACTGGTCGAAGGCACTCAGGGCATCGGCGTGGTATTGGCGGAAACGCGCCAGGCGGCGGAGAGCGTGATTGACGCCTTCCGCGGTCTCAATGCCCATATTCTGGTGCAAGAGTTCATTCGCGAGGCGCAGGGCAGGGACGTGCGCTGTCTGGTGGTGGGTGGCAAGGTGGTGGCCGCTATCGAGCGGCAGGCCAAGGCCGGGGAGTTCCGTTCCAATCTGCACCGCGGCGGCACCGCCCGCAAAGTGAGCATTACCGCCAAAGAGCGGGCGATTGCGGTGAAGGCCGCGACTACGCTGGGGTTGGACGTCGCCGGGGTGGATATCCTGCGTGCGGCCCGTGGCCCGCTGGTGATGGAAGTCAACGCCTCTCCGGGGCTGGAAGGGGTGGAGAAAACCACCGGGCTGGATATCGCCGGCATGATGATCGAATACATCGAACAGCGCGCGCGGCCGGGGTTTCGCCTGAAATCGGGCGGCTGAATGCCCGGCGGCAAAGATTCCGGCTTTGCGGCTGGTACTGCGACCTTTTCTCGCCCATATTTACCCTATCAGCGAATTAAGCGGCTTTGATCGTGGCGTATTGGGGCAATATTCCGTAAGCTATGCGCCTTTTTCGCGTTTTGAATATTGTGAGGCTGGTAATATGGATTCACTCATAGTCCCTGATTTGGCGTTGTTGCGACGTTGGCTGGATCAATCGGGCATTTCATTCTTTGAGTGCGATTCCTGCCAGGCGCTGCACCTACCGCACATGCAAAACTTCGACGGCGTGTTCGACGCAAAAATCGATCTGGTCGACAACGTGATCTTGTTCTCCGCATTAGCCGAGGTGAAGCCGACCGCGCTGATCCCGCTGGTGGCCGATCTCAGCCAGATCAACGCCAGTTCGCTGACCATCAAGGCGTTTGTCGATATCCAGGACGACAACCTGCCGAAACTGATCGTCTGTCAGTCGCTGAGCATCGCCGTGGGCGTGACGCTGGAGCAGTTCACCCACTTTATGCAGCAGGGCGAAGAACAGATCTCGATGGTGATCCTCGAGGCGCGGGCGAACGATCTGCTGTTTATGGGTGACGAAGAAGAGAACCCGGCTGCCGCTGACCGCCAGCCAATGCTGCATTGATCGCCGCTGTAGATGATGCATGCCGCACCTCCGGCGGCATGCTGCCCTTATTTCCTTCCGCAATAATATATTCTGCGTTTTACCCTCTGTTGCCAGATATTTCTCGCCGTTTATGCCATTAATGGCGTATCACATAGAGAGAAACTGCATAAAAAATCGATAAAAGGCGTTTTTGGCCCTGAAGGCTGGTGCGTTCCGGCAACACCGGTTATGCTGCTGATTCTGCTAAGGGCTTGCGATTCCCCTTGTAACCACGCGAGCTGGACAGATGAAAAAGGCGTATGCAATCAAATGCATAGCCATTCAATTCGCGGTTGCAACGATTGCGCTCGATCAGGAAAGGTTTTGTATCATTTCGGGATACAAGTTCAATTCTATGATTCACCCCTGTTTTGGAGGAAGTTACGGATGGTCACCCAACGTAAAAAGTGGTTATCGGGTGTTGTTGCCGGCTTGCTGATGGCCGCGTCCGTCACCGCGTCAGCCGATGAAAAAACGCTGCACGTCTATAATTGGTCCGACTATATTGCGCCGGACACCTTAGCTAAATTCCAGAAAGAAACCGGCATCAAAGTGGTGTACGACGTCTTTGACTCCAACGAAGTGCTGGAAGGCAAATTGATGGCGGGCAGCACCGGTTATGACCTGGTGGTACCTTCGTCCAACTTCCTTGAGCGCCAGTCGAAGGCCGGTATCTTTGAGCCGCTCGACAAGAGCAAAATGCCGAATTACAAAAACCTTGATCCCGATATGCTGAAACTGGTGGCGCATAACGACAAGGACAACAAGTACGGCATTCCTTACCTGATGGTGACCACCGGCATCGGCTACAACGTCGACAAGGTGAAAGCGGTTCTGGGCAAAGACGCGCCGGTCGACAGTTGGGATCTGATCCTCAAACCGGAAAACCTTGAAAAGCTGAAGAGCTGTGGCGTTTCCTTCCTGGATGCGCCTAGCGAAGTCTATGCGACCGTGTTGCATTACCTGGGCAAAGATCCCAACAGCACCAACGCGGCGGATTACACCGGTGCAGCGAACGATCTGCTGCTCAAACTGCGGCCGAACATCCGTTACTTCCACTCTTCCCAGTACATCAACGATCTGGCGAACGGTGACATCTGCGTGGCGATCGGCTGGTCCGGCGACGTGATGCAGGCGGCTAACCGCGCCAAAGAAGCGAAGAATGGCGTGAACGTGGCTTACACCATTCCGAAAGAAGGGGCGCTGACCTATTTTGACATGTTCGCCATGCCGGCGGATGCCAAAAACAAGGACGCTGCCTACCAGTTCCTGAACTTCCTGCTGAAACCGGACGTGATGGCGGGCATCAGCAACTTCGTGTATTACGCCAACGCGGTGAAGGATTCCACGCCACTGGTGAACGCTGACATTCGCAACAACCCGAACGTGTATCCACCGGCCGATCTGCGTGCCAAGCTGTTTACGCTGAACGTGCAATCGCCGAAGTTGGACCGTGTCATTACCCGTGCCTGGACTAAAGTTAAAAGCGGGAAGTAATACGGAAGGGCTCAGTTTCCTGAGCCCGGTTTTCAGTCGTGTTCTGACCGGCAGGCGGGTGATCCCCGCCTGCGTTGCCATTTTGGGCCATGGCAATCGCCGTGGTTTTTTGCACTGCTTTACACCGGAGAGCACCCCGATTGAACGACGTCATTCCTCGTCCTCAAGCCAAGTCGCAGAAGGTTTTCACCCCTCTGCTGGAAATCCGTAACCTCACTAAAACCTTTGACGGCCAAAACGCGGTCGAAGACGTCAGTCTGACCATCTACAAGGGCGAAATCTTTGCGCTGCTGGGGCCGTCCGGCTGCGGCAAATCTACGTTGTTGCGCATGCTGGCCGGCTTTGAACAGCCAACGGAAGGGCAGATTATGCTCGACGGGCAGGACATGTCGCATGTGCCGCCTTACCAGCGGCCAATCAATATGATGTTCCAGTCTTACGCGTTGTTCCCGCACATGACGGTTGAGCAGAATATCGCTTTCGGCCTGAAGCAGGACAAGATGCCGCGTGCGGAAATCGCCGAACGGGTGGCGGAAATGCTGTCGCTGGTGCACATGCAAGAGTTCGCCAAACGCAAGCCGCATCAGTTGTCCGGTGGCCAGCGTCAGCGTGTGGCGCTGGCGCGTAGCCTGGCCAAGCGGCCGAAGCTGTTGCTGCTCGATGAACCTATGGGCGCGCTGGATAAAAAACTGCGTGACCGCATGCAGCTTGAAGTGACGGATATTCTTGAGCGCGTAGGCGTCACCTGCGTCATGGTCACCCACGATCAGGAAGAAGCGATGACCATGGCGGGGCGCATCGCCATCATGAACCGCGGCAAGTTTGTGCAAATCGGTGAGCCGGAAGAGATCTACGAGCATCCGAATAGCCGCTTCAGCGCCGAATTTATCGGCTCGGTCAACGTCTTTGACTGCGTGCTGCAGGAACGTCATGACGATGCGCTGATCCTGCAAAGCCCCGGCCTGCGTCATGCGCTAAAAGTGGATCCGGATTCGTCGGTGGTGGACGGCGTGCCGATCCAGGTTGCGCTACGGCCGGAAAAAATCATGCTGTGCGAAGAGGTGCCGCAAGACGGCTGCAACTTTGCGGTGGGGGAAGTGGTGCATATCGCTTACCTCGGCGATTTGTCGATCTACCACGTGAAGCTGCTCAGCGGCCAGATGCTCAGCGCCCAGTTGCAGAACGGCCACCGTTTCCGTAAAGGGATGCCGACCTGGGGCGATGAAGTGCGCCTGTGTTGGGAAGCCGACAGCTGCGTAGTGTTGACGGTGTAGTTGAGAAGGTGAGGAGTACTTGTTATGACAATGCTTTCTGAACGCGCGCCGTCGGAACCGCCGGCCAACGGCCCCGGCCCGCTCAAAGCGTTTTTCCAGCGCCTGCAAATGGCCCATGGCCGCAAGCTGGTGATTGCGGTGCCGCTGCTGTGGCTGATGTTGCTGTTCCTGCTGCCGTTCTTGATTGTGTTCAAGATCAGCCTGTCGGAGCTGGCGTTGGCCGTTCCGCCATACACCGATCTGATGAGCTGGGCGGAAGGCAAGCTGGATATCGCGCTCAACTTTGCCAACTACCTGCAATTGACCGACGATCCGCTGTATCTGGATGCCTATCTGCAATCGTTGCAGGTGGCGGCGGTATCGACGATTTGCTGCCTGATCATCGGTTACCCGTTGGCCTGGGCGGTGGCGCACAGCAAATCTTCAACCCGCAACATTTTGCTGCTGCTGGTGATCCTGCCGTCGTGGACCTCGTTCCTGATCCGCGTTTACGCCTGGATGGGGATCCTGAAAAACAACGGTATCCTCAACAACTTTCTGCTGTGGTTGGGGGTTATCGATCATCCGTTGGTGATCCTGCATACCAATCTGGCGGTGTATATCGGCGTGGTGTATTCCTACCTGCCGTTTATGGTATTGCCCATTTATACCGCACTGACCCGGCTGGATTACTCGCTGGTTGAGGCTTCGCTGGATCTGGGCGCCAAACCGTTGAAAACCTTCTTTAGCGTGATAGTGCCGCTGACGCGCGGCGGTATCATCGCCGGTTCGATGCTGGTATTTATCCCGGCGGTGGGCGAGTTTGTGATCCCGGAACTGCTGGGCGGGCCGGACAGTATCATGATCGGCCGCGTGCTGTGGCAGGAGTTCTTCAATAACCGCGACTGGCCGGTGGCCTCGGCGGTTGCCACCGTCATGCTGCTGTTGTTGATCGTACCTATTCTCTGGTTCCACAAGCACCAGAACAAGGAAATGGGGGGGCAGGGATGAACAACTTGCCGGTAGTGCGTTCACCGTGGCGTATCGCCATTCTGGTGATAGGTTTCACCTTCCTGTATGCGCCGATGCTGATGCTGGTCATTTACTCGTTCAACAGCTCCAAGCTGGTGACGGTATGGGCCGGTTGGTCGACGCGATGGTATTCAGAGTTGTTCCATGATTCGGCGATGATCAGCGCCGTTGGGCTAAGCCTGACGATAGCGGCCGCTTCGGCGACCGCCGCAGTGGTGCTGGGGGCGATTGCCGCCGTGGTGATGGTGCGTTTCGGCCGTTTCCGCGGGTCAACGGGGTTTGCCTTTATGCTGACCGCGCCGCTGGTCATGCCGGACGTGATCACCGGCCTGTCGCTGCTGCTGCTGTTTGTGGCGATGGGGCACGCGTTTGGCTGGCCGTCGGAGCGCGGGATGTTCACCATCTGGTTGGCGCACGTCACCTTCTGTACCGCCTATGTTTCGGTGGTGATCAGTTCGCGCCTGCGTGAGCTGGACCGCTCGATCGAAGAGGCGGCGATGGATCTGGGCGCGACGCCGCTAAAAGTGTTCTTCGTGATCACGCTGCCGATGATTGCCCCGGCGCTGGTTGCCGGCTGGATGCTGGCGTTCACTCTGTCGTTGGATGATCTGGTTATCGCCAGCTTCGTTGCCGGGCCGGGCGCGACTACCTTGCCGATGCTGGTGTTCTCCAGCGTGCGCATGGGGGTAAATCCGGAAATCAACGCCCTGGCGAGTTTGATTCTGCTGGTGGTGGGGATTATCGGTTTGATTGCCTGGTGGTTTATGGCGCGCTCGGAAAAACAGCGATCGCGCGAATTACAAAAGGCCGCCCGTAGCTGATTCGGTTCAAACCTGCTATTTTTGCAATTATTGGTATTGAAATTGATTACCTGACTTTATATATGCCGCCTGAATAGGCGGCGTTTGGTTGTATACACGGATATGTCAGACATGCTGAACAGCAGGCAGGGAATGAGATCGACTTCAGATGCGCCAGTACCGGTGATGGTGGCCGGGACGGCAATGGTGGCTATCAAATGCATCAGCGTGCTGTTGCTGTTGGGGGAACTGGGTGTCGACGGCACTCAGGAGTTTGTCAGTACCAGCGCTCAGGCCTGGGATTCCACGTTTATCTTTCTGGCCGGCCTGCTGTTGCTGTGCCTGCAAATCAGCTGCGGTTTTGCGGTGATGCGCGGCCGCAATTGGGGGCGCTGGGGATACGTGATTTGCCAGTGTCTGGTGGTCGGCTATTTGCTGTTGGCGACCATCGGCAGCTTTTTGCCGGAGGTTTTTACCGTTGAAGGGGAAACCAGCAGCCAGATCCTGCATGTCCTGATCCTGCAAAAAATTCCCGACGCGGTTATCCTGGCGTTACTGTTTGTTCCCGTCACCAGCCGCCGGTATTTTGCCGCCCGCGATTAAGACTTTAAGGGCGCAGAGTGCTAAACTCTGCGCCCTTAATTATTCACCCCCGAACTTACAGGGTCATCTTTATGCATTGCGCTTTGTATACGGCAGGAACCTGCCGTTCCTGTCAGTGGCTGGAAAAACCTTACCCGCAGCAACTGACGGACAAACAGCATCACCTGCAATCGCTGCTGGCCGGGCGTGATGTCGCCCAATGGCTGGAACCGCTTGCCGGCGAGCAGAGCGCTTTTCGCAATAAAGCCAAAATGGTGGTCAGCGGCAGCGTAGAGCGCCCGCTGCTCGGCATGCTGCATCGCGACGGCACGCCGGTCGATCTGAGTGCTTGCCCGTTGTATCCCGCCAGCTTTGAACCCATGTTCGTGGTGTTGAAAAGCTTTATCGCCCACGCCGGCCTGACGCCGTATAACGTGGCGCGCAAACGTGGCGAATTGAAGTACCTGTTGTTGACCGAAAGCACCCACAGCGGCGGCGTAATGCTGCGCTTTGTACTGCGTTCGGATAGCAAACTGGCGCAACTTCGCGCCGCGTTGCCGTGGCTGCAGCAACAATTACCGCAGCTCAGGGTGATTTCCGCCAATATTCAGCCGGTACATATGGCGATTATGGAAGGGGATCGCGAGATCCCGCTGACTGAGCAGCAGGCGCTGGAGGAGCAGTTTAATCAGGTGCCGCTGTATATCCGCCCGCAAAGCTTCTTCCAGACCAATCCCCAGGTGGCGGCCAAATTGTACGCTACCGCGCGCGACTGGGTTAGGGCGCTGGGTATCGACAGCATGTGGGATCTGTTCTGCGGCGTGGGTGGGTTTGGCCTGCACTGCGCGCAGCCGGAAACCCGGCTCACCGGCATTGAAATCAGCGCCGAAGCCATCGCTTGCGCACGCCAGTCGGCGGAAACGCTGGGTTTGCAGCACGTCAGTTTCCAGGCGCTGGACTCCACGCGTTTTGCCACCGCTGAAGGCAGCGTGCCGCAGCTGGTGCTGGTCAATCCGCCACGGCGCGGTATCGGCCAGGCGCTGTGCGACTACCTGAACCAGATGGCGCCAGGCTACATTCTGTATTCAAGCTGTAATGCCGAGAGCATGGCGAAAGACATTGAAGGGCTGCCGGATTATCGCATCGAGCGTGTGCAGCTGTTCGATATGTTCCCGCATACCGCCCATTACGAAGTATTGACGCTGCTGGTGCGTCATTAAAGGCGTTTTTTGGCAGCCGTATAGGCCTCTGAGCGTTCACGCTTACCTATCGAAAGTACCAGCACCACGTCTCCTCGTCGATGACGCGATAGACCAGACGGTAACCGAAACCTTAAGCTTTATTTTATAACAATCCGGTAGGCCGGAGAGTCTATTGGCGGGAATACAGGGATTTTCTAATACTGTTGCCAGTTTTTTCTTGAATTGATCCCGAAGTACCGGGGCCAGTTGCTTAAATTCCTTTAGTGCATGTTCTTCGAATTCAAGGCTATAAGTCATCCAGATTGACCTTAATACGTTTGCCGCTCATCCGTGAACGGGCTGTTTTTACGAGTTCAATATCTTCCAGATATTCAGAGATTGCTTCCCACGTTTCCGGAGAGACGTAATAGCCGGAGATCTTTCCATTGGTAAGTACTGCCACAGGTTGCCCGTTGGCTTCTTTGAGCGCAGTGTTAGGCGATTTTTTAAAATCACTGATGCTGACGGCTGAATTCGCGAGGATAGGTTGAACGATCATGGCATTGCCTTTGGTATCAAATTTAACGCCAAAGGCAATTATTGAAAAGCAACAAAGCAGGGCAGGGTATTCCATGCCCTGGTCGTCTTCGTCTTACTGCGGGAACCACTTGTCGTTGATGGCCTTGTAAGTCCCGTCGGCTTTGATGGCGTCCAGCGCGGCGTTCAGCTTGGCCAGCAGCGCCTTGTTGTCTGGACGCACCGCAATGCCCAGACCGGTGCCGAAGTACTGCGCGTCGGTGACGTGCTCGCCTACCGGCGCCAGTTGAGGGTTGTTCTTCAGCCATTCGTTCACCACGGCGGTATCGCCGAATACGCCGTCGATACGGCCATTTTTCAGCTCGAGAATGGCATTTTGGTAGCTGTCGTAAGAGACGGTGTTAATCTCCGGGTGCTTGTCTTGCATGTATTTCTGGTGAGTGGTGCCGTTCTCCATACCCACCTTTTTGCCTTTCAGATCGGCCAGCGAGCTGAATTTTCCTTTCTCGGCGATCACAATCGCCGAGTTGGCGTAGTACGGCTGGGTGAAGGCGACCTGCTTGCTGCGCTCCGGCGTAATATCCATACCTGAGATCACCGCATCGTATTTTTTGAATTTCAGCGCGGCGATCAGGCTGTCGAACGCCTGGTTGGTGAAGGTGCATTCCGCTTTCATTTGTTTGCACAGCGCGTTAGCCAGATCGATATCAAAACCAACGATTTTATTGCTGGCATCCAGTGATTCGAACGGCGGATAGGTGGCGGAAGCGGCGAAGCGAATGGTGTCGGCAGCGCCGGCGTTGAAGGCGATCCCGGCCAGCACCGTCGCGGCAAGTAATAGTTTTTTCATGCGTAAAGCTCCTGTCTGCAAGTCTGCGTGTTTTTATCGCGCCACCGCTTGATTTTACTGACAATAACCCAAAGGTTCTCGCGGTGGTCGCTGGCGTTTACCCTGCCACTTAATGAATTGATATGCAATATAAATGATTAAAAAATTACAGCGGAAATAAAAAGCCCTGCGCGAAGGCAGGGCTTTTAGACTGACTGGCCGATCACTCAGTTGCGGCGTTCGAACGCCAGCGCACGCCGCTCGACGATACGCATCAACAACGTCAGCAGGCCATTGACGCACAAATACACCAGACCGGCGGCGCCAAATACCATCACGTCATAGGTGCGACCATACATCAGTTGGCTGTAGCCCATCACTTCCATCAAGGTAATGGTATAAGCCAGCGAGGTGCTTTTGAACACCAGAACCACTTCGTTGGAGTAGGACGACAGCGCACGCTTGAAGGCGAAAGGCAGCAGAATGCGCAGCGACTGTGAGCGTGACATGCCCAGCGCTTCGCAGGATTGCCATTGACCGGCCGGGATCGCCCGCACCGCACCGTAAAACAGCTGGGTGGTGTAGGCCGCGCTGTTCAGCGCCAGCGCGATCATCGCGCACAGCCACGGCTGCGACAGCAGGTTCCATAACCACGGATACTCACGGATCGCCGGGAACTGGCCGGGGCCATAGTAGATCAGGAATATCTGCACCAGCAGCGGGGTGCCGGTGAACAGCGTGATATAGATCTTCACGAGCGGCGTCAGGATCGGCGTTTTCAGCGTCAGGATCACCGTCAGCAGCAGCGACAACACCAATGCCACAATCAGCGCGGTGATGGTCAGCGTCAGGCTGGTGTGCAGCCCTTTGATAATTTCCGGCAAGAACTCAAGCATCAGACAGGCCCCCGCTCAAAACGCGTGGTACGCAGTTCGATGCGTTTGATAGCGTACTGGCTGAACAGGGTGACGACCAGATAGATAGCCGCCGCAATGACGTACCAGGTAAAAGGCTCCTGGGTGCGGGTGGCGATGCTCTTGGTTTGCAACATCAGATCGTTAACGCTGATCAATGACACCAGCGCGGTATCTTTCAGCAATACCAGCCATTGGTTGCCGAGGCCGGGCAACGCATGGCGCCACATCTGCGGCATGATCAAGCGAAAGAAAATGGCTGCCGTACTCATCCCGAGCGCCTGACCTGATTCCCATTGGCCCTGCGGCACAGCCTTCAATGCCCCGCGCAGCGTCTGCGACGCATAAGCCGAATAGAGCAGGGCGAGCGCGATCACGCCGCACAGGAACGGGCTGACTTCGAAGTTATCGATCGCCAGTTGAATGGGCAGTTGGAACAGGCCGAAATTCAGGGTGAAGCCGTCGGACAGCATCAACAGCAGCTGCGACGAACCGAAATAGATAAACAGCACCACCAGAATTTCCGGCAGGCCGCGCAGCAGCGTGACCCAGGCAGTGCCGAGCCAACTGACCACTTTCCAGCGTGACGATTCCCAGACGGCAAACAGCATCGCCAGGGTCAGCCCGAGGATAAGGGCGCAAACGGCAAGGCCGACGGTCATCCCGGCGGCGCTTGCTAGAGGTTGAATTTCATTCATCGGGGTTGATTACTGCTGGAACCATTTTTTGTAGATGGTTTCGTAAGTCCCATCCTGCTTGATTTTGTCCAGAGCCGCATTGAACTTGCCCTGCAACTCGGTATTTTTCTGACGCACGGCAATGCCCAGACCGGTGCCGAAGTAATCTTTGTCCGTCACTTTATCGCCTACCGCCGCCAGCGCAGCGTTTTGTTTCAGCCATTCGTTGACCACTGCAGTGTCACCGAATACCGCGTCAACGCGGCCATTTTTCAGATCCAGAATGGCATTCTGATAGCTGTCATAAGGCACGGTTGTGATTTCCGGGTGTTTGTCGGTCAGGTATTTTTGATGGGTGGTGCCATTTTGCACGCCCACTTTTTTGCCTTTCAGCGCAGCAACGTCGGCCACTTTGCCTTTCTGCGCGACAAACAGGGCGGAGTTGTCGTAATACGGCTTGGTGAACAGCACCTGTTTTTCACGCTCAGGCGTGATGTCCATACCGGCCATGACCGCGTCGAAGCGCTTGAACTTCAGGCTTGGGATCAGGCTGTCGAAGGCCTGATTGGTGAAGGTACAGTCGGCCTGGATCTCTTTACACAGCGCATTGGCCAGATCGACGTCAAAGCCCTGGATCTTGTTGCCGGCGTCAATAAATTCAAATGGAGGATATGACGCTTCGGTAGCGAAACGGATCGTTTCGGCTGCAGAGGCGGAAACGCTGATGCCGGCCAGAACGGCGGCGATTATTAGTTTTTTCATCGCAAACTCCCCAAATTACAGCAAGTAAAATTATTAGTGTGATAAGTAATTAGCAAACTCGGTGGTCTGCGGCTGTGCAAAATGACTGGCGTCGCCCTGTTCCACCACGCGACCGTTTTCCATGTACACCACGCGGCTGGCGGTCTTGCGCGCCACTTCCACTTCGTGGGTCACAATCACCTGGGTGATCCCGGTGCCGGCCAATTCGCGAATGATGCTGACGATCTGGGCGGTAATTTCAGGATCCAGCGCGGCGGTCGGTTCATCGAACAGCAGTACCTGTGGCTCCATCATCAACGCTCGGGCAATCGCCACGCGCTGTTGCTGGCCGCCGGAAAGGTGCAACGGGAAACGATCGGCAAAGTCGGTCAGGCGCAAACGCTTCAGCAGTTTGTCCGCGCGCTCCATCGCCTGCGCCTTGGACAGGCACAACACGCGACATGGCGCCTCAATCAGGTTCTGCACCACGGTGAGGTGTGGCCAGAGGTTGTATTGCTGGAACACCATGCCAACGTTCTGACGCAGCTCGCGAATGGCTTTTTCGCCTGGAGCCTGTTTGAAATCGAATTGGTTGCCGGCGATCTGCAATTGCCCCGAACGCGGCATTTCCAGCAGGTTCAACACCCGCAGCAATGAGCTTTTCCCGGCGCCGCTTGGACCAAGCAGCACCAAAGTTTCCCCTGCTGGGCAATCCAGCGTGATGTCAAACAGCGCCTGATGTGCGCCGTAATAGCAGTTGATACCGTTAAGTTGAATGCTCATGCGCCAGAATTGAATAGATATTGATGCCGCGAATGTTAACTTCCACAGAATACTTATGCAATCTTTGTGCGTTAAAATTTATTACTGCGCGGCAGAATAGTAAAAGAATAGCACAAGATACCGCGACTCAGGTTCGAAGGGGGGATTTGTCGTGCATGCTGTGAGGTATGTAGCGAAATTTCTTAAGTTGAACAAACGTTGAGCGCAATCAAGGCATTTGGCCACCGACGCCGAAGAGCGCCGGTGGCGGGGGGGTTACTGGTTTTCCAGCACCTGGCGCAATGTGCCGCTGGCGGCGTGCGGCGGTATGTTCAGGTAGCGGATATCGTCCACCACCCAACAGGTGCCTTCACGCACCATCAGCACCTCATCTTGCCAGTTGATCGCACTGCCACCGTCCTTCTGGTGGCTCAGTTGAACGCGCAGCGGGATATTTTTCGCATCGGTATTAGGAATGGTAGACGCGCTGGCGACGGTGGCGCTGGTCGCCCCCTGGGCATTGCCGGAGAACAGATCGCCGGTTACCCGATGCTTGCCCGGGTTTTGGTTGGCGGCGACCAGATCCTGGTACAGCACCTTACTCAGATAAGGCTGCAACTGTGCCAGACGGTTGCTGTCCGGCAGGGAAGCCGCAGGGCCTTGTTGCAGGCGCAGATCGTAAAATTTCTGTGCGACCGTATCCGGGCCGCCTTCCACACAACCGCCGGTACGGGTGCCGATATCCTTGAATGCCGGATCGACGGTGGTACAGGCACTCAATAACAGCGCTAAGGGAAAAACAGCCGCAATCGTTTTTGTTTTCATCTCATTACCTTATGTGAAAGTCTCTACCATGAAGAACGATAACTTACAGTTTATACGCAGAAAACTTTATCACCAAAATAGGTTGGCGGTTTATCAGATGCTGCACTTTCCTGCCGTCGCGCCGCTTTATTTCTTGATCGGGAACGCCACAAAGGGTTTGATTTCCTTGAGCACAAACATGCTCTGCATCTCTTTGATGCCAGGCAGACGACGGATCACCGACATGGAAAAATCGGCATAGGTATCCAAATCGCCGGCGACAACCTGCAGGAGAAAGTCGGCATCTCCCCCAATACTGTAGCAGGCCACCACGTCTTCTAATTCGATGACTTCTCGTTCAAATTTTCTCGCTTCCGCCTCGCTGTGGCTGTCGATGCTTACGCGGATAAACACCATCACCCCCAGCCCGATTTTGCGTCGGTCCAGCACGGCCCGATACCCCTGGATAACGTCGTCCTCTTCCAGTTTCCGTACTTTTCGCCAGCAGGGCGACGCGGACATGCCCAGCTCATCGGCCAGGGTTTGGTTAGTGATGCGTGCGTCCTGTTGCAGGGCCGCAAGAATTTTAATGTCTGTCTGAGATAGCGGGTTTTTGTTCATTTTATTTCTTTAAACGATGCTGAATAGGTAAATCTTACCGTAATCGTGTCTTTCTTCAACGCAAGCAGGTCATTATTGCCTCCCCTGAAGTGGCATAATGTTTGTCGAGAAGTGAGCTATTTCAGACAGGGCGGCCATTCAGGCGAGTTGATTTTATGGGGGAGAGTATGCAGTTTGACGCGTCCAGACATAAATGCACCATCGTGATCGATGAAGCGTTGGCGGTAGGGTTGGCGATGAACGCCGCCAGCGTGATCGGTATCAGTTTTGGCAAGACGTTCGAGAATTTGGTCGGGCCGGATTTATCCAGCGGCGATGGCGTGCGCTATCCCGGTGTCATTTATGCGCCGCTGCCGGTCTTGCGAGCGCCTAACGCCACGATTCAGGCATTGTTGAACAGCGCGGGCGACGATGAAGACATTTACAGCATGCCATTCAGCGCCTTGGCTCAATCGTGTCGGACCTATGACGAATATGGCGAACGGATCTCAGCCGTTAACAGCGAACATATTGAGCTGGTGGCGATTGGGCTGGTCGGGCCGAAGAAAAAAATCACCAGGCTGACCGGCAATTTGCCCTTGTTTAAATAGAGGCGCTTGGGTATGCGCATGAGTAATGTGTTTATTGCATATTATATTAAGAACATATGAGTAAACTTGTGGTCTTAGAAGCGTAATCAGCGAATCAAACAAGGAGTTCTGATGCAGCTTTCAACCACCCCGACCCTGGAAGGGTTTACCATTACTGAATACTGCGGTGTCGTCACCGGCGAGGCGATTCTCGGCGCCAATATTTTTCGAGATTTCTTCGCCGGCGTGCGCGATATCGTCGGCGGCCGCTCCGGCGCTTACGAGAAAGAACTGCGTAAAGCTCGCTTGATCGCTTTCCAGGAGCTGGAAGAACAGGCGAAAGAGCTGGGTGCCAACGCGGTGGTCGGCATTGATATCGACTACGAAACCGTGGGCAAAGACAGCAGCATGCTGATGGTGACCGTCAGCGGCACCGCAGTGAAAGTCAGCCGCTAACCCCCATTTTATGAAACGCCCCGGCAATTGTCGGGGCGCAGTCTATTTATCCCACCTTGTGTTCTTCAGGCTTCAGCGGGCGATGTTCCTGCGGTTTTGCCG
>NZ_BCTU01000014.1 GCF_001590925.1 Serratia plymuthica NBRC 102599 | reverse complement strand
ATCAGAGCCCGCGAAAGCCGGCCCTGGTGACATTACTTCAGTGCAGCCAGCGCAGCATCGTAATCCGGCTCGTTGGTGATCTCATTCACCAGCTCGCTGTACAGCACATTGTCCTGGCCATCCAGCACCACGACCGCACGTGCAGTCAGACCCGCCAACGGGCCTTCAGCGATTTCGACGCCGTAAGCCTGTTTGAATTCTGCGCCACGCAGGGTAGACAGCGTCACTACGTTGCTCAGGCCTTCCGCGCCGCAGAAGCGTGACTGGGCGAACGGCAGATCGGAGGAGATGCACAGCACCACGGTATTATCCAGACCGCTGGCCAGTTGGTTGAATTTACGTACCGAGGCAGCGCAAACGCCGGTATCAATACTTGGGAAAATGTTCAGGACTTTGCGTTTACCCGCGAAGCTGCTTAGCGCTACGTCTGACAGATCTTTGGCAACCAGCGAGAACGCTTTGGCTTGTTCGCCTGACTGTGGCAGATGGCCTGCAACGCTGACCGGGTTGCCTTGGAAATGTACTGTCTGAGTCATTGGCTTGGTTCCTTTTACAGGTGTTTATACAAAGGGGATGAACCTAATAAAATAGCCGCTATGGCTGGGTTTGCCATTAGGTTCACGCCCTGGCGTCAGTTTAAGTCAACAATTGTGGGTTGGATATATAAAGTTTGCTAAATAGTTGTATATATTAGGTTGTGTCCAAAAAACATCCGCCCGTTAGCCCGTTTTTATACGCTATTTTCGCTCAGGAGCCGTTATGAGAAGCATGCGTTTTTACCCAGAAGCCTGGCCATTGCATACCGCCTTTGTCATTGCCCGCGGCAGCCGCACCGAAGCGAAAGTGGTGGTGGTCGAGATTGAACTGCAGGGTGTGCGCGGCATTGGCGAATGCACGCCGTATGCGCGCTATGACGAAAGCGAAGCCTCGGTGCTGGCGCAATTGGCGGAGGTGGCACCGGCTATCGAACGGGGAGTGACGCGTGAGGAGTTGCAGCAGTTGATGGCTGCAGGCGCGGCGCGCAATGCGGTGGATTCGGCGCTATGGGATCTGGAGTGCCGTCTCAGCGGCCAGAGCCGCTGGCAGCGCAGCGGTGTCACGGCGCCGGAACGCATCCTGATGGCGCAAACCGTCAGCATCGGCTCGCCGGAGGCAATGGCGTTCGCCGCACGCGAACTCGACCAGCAGGGCGCACGGCTGTTGAAAATCAAGCTGGATAATCACCTGATCAGCGAACGGTTGGTGGCCATCCGCGCAGCGGTGCCGGAAGCGACGCTGATCGTCGATGCCAACGAGTCCTGGCAGGCGGAAGGCCTGGCTGCGCGTTGCCAACTGTTGGCGGATCTGGGAGTGGCAATGTTGGAGCAGCCGCTGCCGGCCGCCGATGACGGCGCGCTGGAGAACTTTATCCACCCGCTGCCTATTTGTGCCGATGAGAGTTGCCACACCAGTCGCGATCTGCCGGCGCTTATCGGCCGCTATCAGATGGTCAATATCAAGTTGGATAAAACAGGCGGCCTGACGGAAGCGCTGATTTTGGCTAAGCAGGCGCGCGAGCAGGGGTTCGCCATTATGCTCGGCTGCATGTTGTGTACTTCACGGGCGATCAACGCGGCGTTACCCCTGGCCCCAGGGGCGCGTTTTGTGGATTTGGATGGCCCGACCTGGCTGGCGAAGGACGTCGACGCGGGGCTGGATTTTGACTATGGGGCGATCAATCTCGCCCCAAGGCAGAATTAATCCTGGTAGGTCAACAGCTCTACCATTGCATCGAGATAGCTCTCGCTGGCGGCATCGGCGGAGATCGGCGGGAATTCGGCGGTAATGCAGGGCAGCGACAAATCGGCGCACCAACTGCCGAACGAACCCGGCGTCTCGTAACCCACGCTGGTGACCAGCGGTAAAGCCAACTTATGTGAAAGCCAGACACCGAGTTGGGAACTGGCGGGATCTTCAATGCAGGCCAAGGGTTCGTGAAACGACACCACCCAGTGCGGTTTCAACCGGTGAATCAGGTGGCACAGCGCCTGGGTTTCCGGTTCTGAACCGGGGCGGCCGCCGGTTGACAGCTTCACATCCCGCGCCTCCGCTGCGCTGTTCCAACGATAAACCGTATCGCCGGAGCGCCAGTTGGCGGCAGGGAAGTTACGGTTCAGGTCAACGCCGTTGGCATTGGCGCGCAACCCCAGTTGGCACCCGTCGGGATTGACCGCCAGTATCACGTGATGGCGCAGCCGGTTTGGCGCAATGCTGCGTAGCGCACAAGAAAGGGTGACGATAGCGGCTCCCTCGTCACCGTGGGTACCGGCGATGATCAGCCCGGTTTCCGGCCCGCTGATGGCTGCGGGGAAATAAAGCAGCGGCGCCCCTAACAGCGAACTGCCGTAATTCTCTCCTGCAACGGCCAATTGGCCACGTTCACTGCGCGGTCGATGCTGGATCATGGTGTTGTCCCTGAGTTAAATGTCGAGAGTCATTATCATTTTATTCAGTGTATTACGCTTTGGCTTATCTTTCCCAGAGCTATTGTTTCACCTTTGCCTGATATGTGAGCTGTGCATTGGCAAAGGCAACAATAAAACCGCGCCGGTCATTTCGCTGTTGTTATACTATCGGCAAAGCTAACCCAATAACCAAGCAGGGGATTTAACATGCCAGTAGCCAGAATAGTTGCCAGCTATAGCGAAAATGAAAAGGATACCATCACGCTGCTGTGCGGCGTGGATGAGGAAAACCAGATCCGTCAGGGGGAATGGTTCGGCGTGGTGAAAAATGATGACGGGCGTGGCGATGAGTCCAATTATCCCTTTACTCTGCACGTCGACTACCAGAAAAACACCTTCTATCTCGACTATGGTTATGACGATGCCGAGTCGCGCCAGATGCAAAAAACCGATATATATTCTAAACCGCTCGCCGAACAAAGCTTCTTCACCATTTTCGACGAGGAAGAGGGCGAAGAGTTCAGCTATCGTATCAACAGCATTCACCTGTACGACTAACTCTCCCTGAGACAAAAATGCCCGTGTCGACGTTGTCGCACGGGCATTTTTTATTGTCTGGCCCTCAGTTTTTGCATCTTGTCCGCCCTGGGCTATAGGTGAGAGGGATCTTGTGCTATATGATAAAAAATTCAGATGGTTAACGGGGATGAATCAGAATGACGAGAAGAAAAATTCAGCAAGGTTTTCGTTTGGCGTTGTGTGCAGTGGCTATCGGCGCAGGATTGAGCAGCGCGATGGCGGCGCAGGTTCCCCCAGGCACCACTCTGGCGGAAAAGCAGGAAATCGTTCGTCATATTAAAGATGAGCCGGCCTCACTGGATCCGATCAAGGCCGTGGGCTTGCCGGAGGCGCAATTGGCGCGTGACCTGTTTGAAGGGCTGGTGAATCAGGATGCCAACGGCAAGGTGATCCCCGGCGTCGCCACCCGTTGGCAGACGACTGATAATCAAACTTATATCTTCACGCTGCGTAAAGATGCGCGCTGGTCAAACGGTGACCCTGTAACGGCGAAGGATTTCGTTTATAGCTGGCAACGCCTGGTTGAGCCGAAGAACCTGTCACCCTTTGCCTGGTTTGCCCAACTGGCCGGCATTCAGAACGCCGACGAGATCATCGCCGGCAAGCTGCCTGCCGATAAGCTGGGTGTAACGGCATTGGATGACTACACCTTTAAAGTGCAGTTGAACAAACCGGTACCGTACTTTGTCAGCCTGACCGCCAACTTCAGCCTGTTCCCGGTGAACCGGTCGGTGGTGGAGAAATTCGGCAATGACTGGACCAAAGTCGGCAACCTGGTGGGTAACGGTGCGTTTAAACTGCAAGAGCGGGTGGTCAATGAGAAACTGGTGCTGACGCCAAATGAACACTATTGGGATCACGCGCATACCGTGCTGACCAAAGTGACCTTTGTGCCGATCAACCAGGAGTCCAACGCCACCAAGCGTTATCTGGCCGGCGACATCGATATCACTGAGTCCTTCCCGAAAAACATGTACCAGAAGTTGCTGAAAGACATTCCGGACCAGGTTTATACCCCGGATCAGCTCGGTACCTATTATTACGCCTTCAATACCCAACGTGCGCCGACCAACGATGTGCGAGTGCGTAAAGCGCTGTCGTATGCGATCGACCGTAAAATTATCGCCGAAAAAGTGCTGGGCACCGGTGAGAAGCCGGCCTACCACTTCACGCCGGACGTCACCGCCGGGTTCAAACCGGAAGTGAGCCTGATGCAGCAGCAATCGCAGGCGGAACTGAATGCGCAGGCCAAGGCGTTGATGCAGGCCGCCGGCTACGGCCCAAATAATCCGCTGAAACTGACGCTGTTGTACAACACTTCGGAAAGCCATCAGAAAATCGCGATTGCCGTGGCGTCGATGTGGAAGAAAACGCTCGGGATTGACGTCAAGCTGCAAAACCAGGAATGGAAAACCTACATCGACAGCCGCAACACCGGTAACTTCGACGTCGTGCGCGCTTCCTGGGTGGGTGATTACAACGAGGCATCGACCTTCCTGTCGCTGCTGAGCTCTTCCCACAGCGGCAATATCGCCAAATTCAAGAGCGCCAAGTATGACAATCTGCTGGCGCAGGCCAGCCGGGAAACCAACGCAAAGGCCCTGACGGCGGATTACAATAAAGCGGAACAGATCATTGCGGAACAGGCGCCGATCGCGCCAATTTACCAGTACACCAACGGTCGCCTGATCAAGCCCTGGGTAAAAGGCTACCCGATCACCAACCCGGAGGACGTGGCCTACAGCCAGACAATGTATATTTTGCAGCATTGATCTGCCGCGTTTGCTACGTATTTTTATCAGACCCCGCTAATGGCGGGGTTTTATTTTTGGGCGGAACGATGGCGGTTATGGCGCCACAAACAACGCCCTACGCGCAATGGCGGATGGAAATACGCAAGACACATCGTGCGCGCAGTTGGGGACGATCAGTAACTGACGTTTGGTGCCAGGGGCGATAAAACGCCGATCGTAAGCCGCATAGGCGATGCCGCGTTGCAGACGGTAGGGGCCCTGAGCCTGCGCGGCGCAGGATTTGTCGAGTATTTTGTAGAAGGTGCCGGGTGCGTTGCCGGTATCTTTTCCTCCCTCAATATAAGTGATGTCCGCCGCGGCATAGCGCTGACGCACCGTCTCGCGGGTTTGGCCATGAAAAGCGGGGATATCTTCCATACCGTATTTCCAGTGGTTTAGGGTTGGGCACGAGTCGGTGTTAACTTCCGTCCAGGTAAAGTCGCAACCTTTTTCCTGACTGCAACTGAGCCAGTCGATAACCGGCTGCGGGCGCAGGCGATCGAAGTAAAGCCAACTGCCGGGGTCGGAAACGACAAAACGCACGCTCACGCCGGTGGGCGGTTCCGCAAACCCGACATAATGCTGCACGAACTGCGCGCCGGCGGAAAATCCAGCGACAGTGACCCACCGCAACTGCGGCCATTTGGTTTTCAGTTCGGCGATCAATTGGTCAAGTGCGGCAAACGAGCTGACCTTTGACTGTAAATCCAGCCCACCCTCGATCCAGGAGCTGCAATTCCACAATGCATCACCCGGCTGCGCCGCAGGAACACCGGGCGAATGGCAGCGCCTGGCCTGCGCGGTGGGAACCGGATAGAGCGGTGCAACCAGTAAAGTATCGTCGATTTTACCTGCCAGTCGTGCCGCTTTTAGCGCCGCAGCCAGCGTTTTCCCGGCATCTCTGGGGTGGCCGTGCAGCACGATTAATGCGGAATGCGGTGTTCGTCCGTGGGTTTTGGCGACGTAGTAAGGCAAATTACCCGCCGAGTCGCCGAGCTTGAGTTGATAGGCATCAGCGATACCCTCGAGCGGGCCCTGTGCGGCAAACAGCGGATAGAATGGCGCAGGAGCAAGCGTCAAAATAGAGGCCAACAGTAATCTCGATGCGTATTTCATGGGTACCAGGCTGAACGTTGGTCGTTATTCACCCATGTTAGCGCATAAGGTACGAGTCAGGGGTAAGCATCAAGCGGCTTTATCTTTGAGTCGCAAAACATTAACGCTAGACTCTGGTGTAACTGAAAAGCGAAGGGGATAAGGAATGGATGTCATTGAGGGGCGCGAGTTACAGGTTCCTGATGCGGTGTATGCCTACCAGCTAGACGGCAAAGGTGGCGTAACATCGATTGACTACGATGATAAAATCACCTGCGATGAGCCTTGCTGGCTGCATCTGGATTATGCGCACCCGGCCAGCGCTGAATGGCTGAACACTACGCCGCTGTTGCCGGATGCGGTAAGAGAAGCGTTATCAGGGGAAAGCTCACGCCCGCGGGTCAGCCGCTTGGGCGATGGCACCATGATCACGTTACGCAGTATTAATTTCAACGCCAACTCACGGCCGGATCAGTTGGTGACCATCCGCGTTTACTTGACCGATAAACTGATCGTCTCCACCCGGCACCGTAAGGTGTACTCTATCGATCAGGTGGTGAGCGATCTGCAAAGCGGCGCCGGGCCGACCAACAGCGGCAACTGGCTGGTGGAGGTTTCCGATGCGCTGAACGATCACACCAGCGATTTTATCGAGGATCTGCACGATAAGATCATCGATCTGGAAGATGCGCTTTTGGAGCAACAAATCCCGGAGCGCGGGCAGTTGGCGCTGATCCGTAAACAACTGATTGTGTTGCGCCGTTACATGGCACCGCAGCGCGACGTATTTTCCCGGCTGGCGAGCGAGCGGTTGCCCTGGATGAACGATGACGACCGACGCCGTATGCAAGATGTTGCCGACCGGCTGGGGCGCGGTCTGGACGATCTGGATGGCAGCATTGCGCGTACCGCGATCCTTTCCGATGAAATTACCACCGTGATGGCTGATGCCATGAACCGCCGAACTTACACCATGTCGCTACTGGCAATGGTATTTTTGCCCACCACGTTTTTGACCGGACTGTTCGGCGTTAACCTGGGCGGCATTCCCGGCGGGGGCAATCCCTTTGGTTTTGCCACGTTTTGCCTGATGCTTACGGGGTTGGTGCTCGGCGTGGCCTGGTGGTTGAAACGCAGCCGCTGGCTGTAGCCAAAAAAGCGCGAAAACCCGGTTAACATTGAGCGATATCAACTTTTGCCGGGTGGAAATGGGGCATGATCTCTCTCGCAGGTGAATGCAACGTCAAGCGATGGGCGTTGCGCTCCATAATTGTCTTACTTTCTTATATTTAGAATTGCTGCATAGCACATTGATTCATACGATGCCGGTCTAACCACCGGCATTTTTTTGTCTGCAGCTTACCGCCTTCAGGCCGCGCTTTCGTCCCAGAAACTGGCCTCGATTTTATGCCCGTCCAGATCGCGAACAAAGCACCCGTAATAGGCTTCGCCATAGTGTGGTCGTGATCCTGGGGCTCCTTCATCTTTCGCGCCGGCCTGCAGCGCCAGCCGGTAAAACTCATCGACCTGCTGCTTGCTGGTGGCGAAAAAACCTACGTGCACGCCGTTACCGGTAGAGGCGGGTTGGTTATCGATCGGCACCTGCAACCAAAACTCCGGGTAATCACGGCCATAACCAATAGCGCCGGGGTGCTCCAGCACTCGCCGGCAGCCCAATGCGGAGAGCGTACTATCGTAAAACTCGGCGGCGGCATCGAAATGATTGGTACCCAGGGAAACGTGGGATAAGCAGGGGGTAATGTTCATCGGCAATCTCCTTATGACTGTATGAATACACAGTATAGAGGAAAGGCGGCGCTGTCCGATAAATTATGCTGAAATTGTGAGCAGGATCGAAAACTGTCGGGAGGAAAGAACGCCGCCCGCAGATAACGGGCGGCGCCAGGGCTTACTTGATTTCGAGAACGTTTAAACGCTCCAGCGCCGGTGCAGTTTCGTCTGCATCCTCCGGCTGCCAACCGATCGGTTGCATCGGAATATCTTCGCGATCAAAGGCCAGATCGCCACCGCCTACCACTTCGCTGCCGTGGTGAATGCCTTTGAAATCAAACAGGTTGTAATCGCTCAGGTGTGAAGGCACCACGTTTTGCATTGCGCTGAACATGGTTTCCAGACGGCCCGGATAGCGTTTATCCCAATCGCGCAGCATGTCGCCAATCACCTGACGCTGCAGGTTGGGCTGTGAACCGCACAGGTTACACGGAATAATGGGGAATTCTTTGGCCACCGAGAAACGCTCGATATCCTTTTCACGGCAATAGGCCAGTGGGCGGATCACCACATGCTTGCCATCGTCGCTCATCAGCTTGGGTGGCATGCCTTTCAGCTTGCCACCGTAGAACATATTGAGGAACAGCGTTTGCAGAATGTCGTCACGGTGGTGGCCAAGGGCAATCTTGGTCGCGCCCAGTTCGGTGGCGGTCCGGTAAAGAATACCGCGGCGCAGGCGTGAACACAGTGAGCAGGTAGTTTTGCCTTCAGGGATCTTGTCCTTGACGATGCTGTAGGTGTTTTCCTCGACAATCTTGTACTCCACCCCCAGACTTTCCAGATAAGCTGGCAGGATATGCTCGGGGAAGCCCGGCTGTTTCTGGTCGAGGTTGACTGCCACCAGCGAGAAGTTCACCGGCGCGCTTTGCTGCAGGTTGCGCAGGATTTCCAGCATGGTGTAGCTGTCTTTGCCACCGGACAGGCAGACCATGATGCGGTCGCCTTCTTCAATCATGTTGAAATCGGCGATCGCCTGGCCTACGTTGCGACGCAGGCGCTTTTGCAATTTGTTGAGGTTGTACTGCTCTTTTTGACTAACGGTTTGTTTTTCTGACATTTAAATCGTGCTCGTTTTCAATTGGGGGCACTATGGGGGCATAACATATAGACCGCGAGTTTAGCATTCAACAGGCGGTTTGGGTCATTATTCATTTCTTCCCGCTTCGCACCTTAGGCCTTGAAGACCCTATGCGCATATCATGCCCCATCTGGTTTGCGATAAAAATGGGTTCGCGCCCGCTGACAACAACCAGCAGGCAAAAGTATGTCGCGTATGGTACGGATTACGCCGCCGAATGCCAGCGCGTTTTACAGCCGCATTCCAGCGCGCTCCAATCGACGACAGAGAATAGTCGGCTTTTTGCTCACCTTTGGCCGCGCGCGGCATAAAAACGAAATGTAGCCGCTGCTTCTCCGTTTTGCCGTATTCGCGGTGATGAAAGGTGATTTCCGTCTTGGGCTACAGCGTAGTTAATAGCCGTTGTGCACGTAAAGCTTCCAACGCCGGAGCCAGCAGGGCGATCGTGAGCTTCCCAGCAGTCATCTTCGTCGGCTGGTACAACGAGGAGCACAGTCACAGCGGTATCCGCTATGTGACAGCGGGTCAACGGCGCAGAGGCGAAGACAGCCAACTGCTGGCGCAGCGAAAATCGGTCTATTGACACGCACCGATGGATTCGACCTGCTGTTTTTTGAAGAGCAGGTCGCGCCAGACACTCTGTTTGACATCGAGCCCGCTGCGGGTAATGCATACGTGGACTCTAACCGGTTTCCCGGGGAAATTTCTATTTATTCAACAAAGCCATTATGGGAGAGAAAGTGCCTTGTTTGACCTGTTCGGACTAAGCGGACCTGTCCATCCGGGGAAAGTTGTACCGTCTTTGGAAAATACGCTTATTTGCTCACTACCAATTGTTTGAAAATCAGCTGCTCCTTTAGGTGCGACAAAATTGAGTCCATTCTTAGTTAGAGTAGATCCACAAGGGTCGAGTCCTGTATGGCAAGATAGAAGATATAGTGCTAACTTTTTTTCCTTTATGATTTTACTAAATCTGATAAGATCAATGTCATCCCCTACGGTACCTGCCACCGCCAAAGGGCCATTTTTGTCTCCATGGCTCAGCAACACGAAAATGCTAGATAATTCTAATGCCAATATCGACTGCCAGAAAAAATTCGGATCGTTAGTTAATGCCGTGCAAACATATTTCTTTTTTTTCATAACATTTAAAGTATCGGTTGATGCTGAAGCTTGATCATACAAAAATAATTTGCTCATTTTTAATCTCCCGAATTAACTTTTCTCAGACAACACCCAGCTAATCACTAGGTGGTCGTTGGTTAAAGTAAAGTACGTTATTCTCTTCTCCTTTAATAGGTGAGTATTCTCCTTATCGATGATTTCGGAGTTATTGTCAAATCTGGTGTATGAACCATTAGGCAACGCTCCGATCTGATGCTTCGTTTTCCACCTGTTCGCCGTCTTTGAACGGCACGTTGTTGACGACCAGAGTCAACAGCTCATATTCGAACTCAGGACTATCAACGCCAATTTCCTGACGCAAGGGTATATCAAGAACATTTAATTTGAATGTATAAGAAGATAAATATTCAAATTAATATGGTTTCATCTCTGATATTAATCGGCTGACGGGAAATACTGGCATTTAATGCATATTCTAATTCAGAGCTATCAACGCCAATTTCCTGGTGTAGGAGTATATCAAGAACATTTAATTTGAATATATAAGAGGGTAAGTATTCAAATTAATATATTTTTGCGCACTTGTAGCTATGCGGTTTTTTTTCATTTCAGGCAAGGAAACCACATAAATAATTCAGGGCGAGCCCAACTGTGGTTTGCCGGACAAGGAGCGCACTAAGCGTGGTCGATGAAGCGTGAGCTGCTTTCGCCATCATACACGATGCGACTTGGTGATTTGCCGCATGCGTGGGTACGGATTACGCCGCCGAATGCCAGCGCGTTTTATGCATGAGCTCCAGGCATGGCCCAATGAGGAGCAAAAGCCGTCTTTTTACTTCGTTTGATGTTCTTCAGCCAGATCGAAACCAATCAGTGTCTGCTCGGTTTTTACGCCCGGCATCATCTGATGCAGCCCCTTGATCAACTCTTCACCGGCATCAAACAACGCCTGTAACGGCATGGCCGGCAGGCTCTCCAGAATAAACCACATCTTGCCGGCATCTGCGTTCAGACGGGTTCTTACCCCTTGGCGCCAGTTCCAGCGACGGCAAGTTACGCCCAGATCGTCGCGCCAGACGACTTCTCCCGGTTCCGGTGATTCATGTGCCACTTCACCGTCTTTCATCGTATCAAACAGTTCGCTTCCATCGGCAACCACCAACCTGGGTTGCCCGACATAGGCTTCAATATTTTCCCCGCCAACGGGAATGGCATAGCGAATGCTGATGGCATTATAAAGATCAACTACGGGGTCGATACTGGGTAGCGAGCCGTCTCGCATGACCCGTTTGCGCAATGCTTCTGCAGAGCAGGGGGTGCGTTTGGGTTTGGCGCCGAATCGGGTAAATACCTCACCCCAGGCGGTAAGATGAGCCTCAGCCCAGGGGGCATCACCCGCAGAAATAGAATGACAAGCCTGTTCCAAAGCCTGGCCGGCAATCCTCGGGTTGATAATGGGCGCGGCTTCAACCGCAATGCTTAAGGCTCTGAAGCCGGGCGCCACGGAGGACACTTTGGGATCGATTGACGGAAGAACTGAAAACATCTGATAATCCTATAATGACTAATTTATTTCATGGTAATGACTAATGACCAATAAAGTCAATATATCGACCGAGAACGGTGCGGACATTCAAACTGTCAATGAAGCGGTTTCAAGCACCATCAAACAGCACCGCAAAGACAAGAAATTGACGCTTGATGAGCTATCACGCAGGGCGGGCGTCAGCAAAGGGATGCTGGTGGAAATCGAGAAAGGAACCGCGAATCCGAGCATTGCCCTATTGTGCAAAATAGCGGCGGCGCTGGGCCTGTCTGTCGCCGATATCGTTAATGTCACCGATGCGCCCTCCGCTTATCTTATCGATAAAAAAGATATACCTACATTGTGGACGGGTGACTCGGGCGGAACGGCCCGTTTGTTGGCGGGGACGCGTGGGCCGAATATGATTGAGCTGTGGCGCTGGGAGATGTTTCCTGATGAGCTGTTTGCCTCCGCGGGCCACCCTCAAGGCACCTTCGAGCTGTTGCATGTTGAGCAGGGTGTTCTCAACCTGAAGGTGGGGAGCACCGAGATGATTATTCCTGAGGGTGCTTCTGCCGTCGCCAGCACCGATGTGCCGCATCATTATTCAAATCAGGGTGAGGGGAAATTGATCTTCACCATGACAGTGGCCGAACTTCACTCCTGACAGATTGCCGGTTTACCGGGTGTTATCCCAAGGGCGAGTCTGTAAGAGGTCATATGGCAGGGAGGATTATGCGCAAATTCTTGCAGGCCGGGTTATTGCTTTGTTTTACGTCGTTTGCGGCCCACGCCGCAGAGTGCTGCATTTTCTTGCAGCAATCTTCGTTGTCACAGGTAAAAGCCCATCTCAGCGGTGACGCTAACTATAAGCGGCTGCTGCAGGACGCCGACAGAGAGATACACAAACCCTTGCTCAGCGTGACCGAGAAAGGCCTGCTCCCAGCCAGCGGCGACAAGCACGATTACCTGAGCCTCGGTGCCTACTGGTGGCCGGATGCCGGCAAAGCGAACGGGTTGCCCTGGGTGCGCCGTGATGGGCTTGTGAATCCGGCCAGTAAAAATGAGCAGAGTGATGGCGTGCGGTTGGCGGAGTTCACTCAGCGGGTACAGATTCTGACGTTGGCGGGTTACTTCTCCGGGCAACAACGCTATAGCGACAGGGCGATCGCATTGATCCGCGCCTGGTTTATCAACCCGCAAACGCGGATGAACCCGAACCTCAACTACGCACAGGGTATTCCAGGGCGTGACAGCGGCCGCGGTAACGGCATTCTGGACGGGCGTTATTTCGCCACCCGCATTGTTGACAGCCTGCTGCTGTTGCGCCAGACGCCAGGCTGGACGGTGGCCGATGAAAGCCGGATGCGGCAATGGTTTGGCAGCTACCTCGATTGGCTGCTGCACAGCCCCGCCGGCAAGCAGGAAGCCGCCGCGAAGAATAACCACGGCAGTTGGTATGCCGTTCAGGTGGCGGGGATTGCCGCCTGGCTCGGGCGTGATGACGTGGTGCGGGAGATGGCGACGCTGACGCAGCATAAGCTTGATTTACAACTCGCCGTTAACGGTTCGCAACCGCAAGAATTGTTGCGCACCCGTTCGTTCCATTACAGCTATTTCAATCTGCAGGCGTTGGTGCTGATGGCCGGAGTGGCGCAGCGCCAGGGCATTGACTTGTGGCATTACCGCTCGGCGCAAGGCAGTTCGTTGTTGGCGGCGTTGGACTTTATGGCGCCTTACGCTGATGCAGGGCGGAAATGGCCCTATCCAAGCCTTGATCGGGTTGGGGTGCGCATCGTGCCGCTGTTGATTCAGACGGATAGCTTAATGAAAACAGATCGTTACCAGCCAGTGATTGAGAAGGCGAAGTTCGACGTTGCGCAATGGCAGGGAAAAGAAAACTATGTGCGCGGTGCGGTAAAAGAAGCGCAGCGGCAAAGTTGGTTGGAAGCAGGGCGCGAACCGGTCGCGCCCTGAAGGATTACTCGGCGGACGATTGTTCCGTCTTGCCGGCCAACATACTGAGGAAGTCGTACTTCTCTTTCAGCTCTTTCTCGGCGGCCTGGTACAACGCGCTGGCGACCTCCGGTTGCTGTGAGTTCAGGCGGCGGAAGCGCTGCTCTTTCAGCAGGGTTTCGGTCAGCTCGCTGTTTGGCGGTCGAGAATCCAGTGCCAGCGCGGGTTTACCCTGGTCGGCGCGGCGCGGATCGAAACGGTACAGCGGCCAGAAACCGCTAGCGGTCAGCTGTTTCATCTGATCGTGGCTAAGTGCCAGATCGTAACCGTGCTCCTCGCAGGGGCTGTAGGCGATAATCAGTGACGGGCCCGGATAGGCCTCCGCTTCCTGAATGGCCTTCACCGTCTGGTTGAGCTGTGCGCCCAGGGAAATCTGCGCCACATACACGTGGCCATACATCATCATGCTGACGCCCAGATCCTTGCGTGCCTTGCGTTTGCCGTGCTCGCCGAACTTGGTGACCGCCCCGAGCGGCGTGGCTTTCGACTGTTGGCCGCCGGTGTTGGAGTAACACTGGGTATCCAGCACCAGTACGTTGACGTTCTCGGTCAGGCTAAGGACGTGGTCCAATCCGCCAAAACCGATATCGTAGGCCCAGCCGTCGCCGCCAATCAGCCAGATGGATTTATCCACCAGATAATCGGCGTCGGTCGCCAACTGGCGGGCGTCGTTACCCTCGATTTGCGTCAACAAGCCGCGCAATTCAGCGATCTGTCGGCGGCGCGGTTCCGGCGCGATATCGTTCATTTGCAACGCGTTGACCAACGGCTCAGGCAGTTGCGGTGCCAGCGTATTCAGCAACCGCAGCACGCGGCTACGGTGCTGATCGACCGTCAACCTGAAGCCCAGACCAAATTCGGCGTTATCTTCGAACAGCGAGTTGGCCCATGCCGGGCCGCGGCCTTCGGCGTTGGTGGTGTAAGGCGTGGTCGGCAGATTGCCGCCGTAAATGGATGAACAGCCGGTGGCGTTGGCAATCAGCAGCCGGTCGCCATAGAGCTGGGTCAGCAGCTTGATGTAGGGTGTTTCGCCACAGCCGGAACAGGCGCCGGAGTATTCGAACAGCGGCGAGATCAACTGCGAAGTGCGGATGTCGATGCGTTCTATCTGCGCGGGGTCAATCTCCGGCAACTGCAGGAAGAAATCGTAATGCTGCTTTTCCACCTCAAGATTATCGAGGCGCGAAGCCATGTTGATCGCCTTGATGTCCGGGTTCTGGCGGTCTTTCGCCGGGCACACCTCTACGCACAGGTTACAGCCGGTACAATCTTCCGGTGCGACTTGCAGCACATACTTCTGCCCGCGCATATCACGCGCTTTGACATCCAGCGACTGCAAGCTGGCGGGGGCGTGCTCCATCGCCTGAGGTTGCACCACTTTGGCGCGGATGGCGGAGTGCGGGCAAGCGGCGACGCAGTGGTTGCATTGGGTGCAGAGATCCGGCTGCCAGAGCGGGATCGTCTCGGCGATATTGCGTTTTTCCCATTGGGTGGTGCCAACCGGCCAGGTGCCGTCCGGCGGGAAGGCCGAGACCGGCAGCGCATCGCCCAGCCCGGCCAGCATCGCGGCGGTAACGGTTTTGACAAAATCTGGGGCGGCATCCGAGACTATCGGCGGGCGCAGCGGGCTGCTGCCGTCGATCGGTTGCAGTGGGATCTCAATCAACGCATCCAGCGTGGCATCCAGCGCCTGCCAGTTGCGTTCGACGATCTCCTGGCCCTTGCTGCTGTAGCTGCGGGCGATAGCATCCCGCAGTTGCTGCAGTGCCACGTCGCCCGGCAGAATTTGCGTCAGTTGGAAAAACGCCATCTGCATAACGGTATTGATGCGCGCGCCGAGTTGGCACTCGCGCGCCAGTTTTGCCGCGTTGATAATATAGAAACGCGCCTGGCGCTGTTGCAGCACCGCCTGAACCTCCTGCGGCAGTCGTGACCACGCCTCGTCGGCCCCGTAAGGCGTATTGAGCAGGAAGATGCCACCGGGTTTCAGCCGTTCCGCCATCTGGTAGGTATCGATAAACTGCAGTTGATGGCAACCGACGAAGTCGGCGCGGCTGACCAAATAGGCCGAATTGATGGGCTGTTCGCTGACGCGCAGATGAGAAACAGTCAGGCCGCCGGCCTTCTTCGAGTCGTAGACGAAATACCCTTGCGCGTACATCGGCGTGCTGTTGCCGATGATTTTGATGTTGTTCTTGGTGGCGGATACGGAGCCGTCGCTACCCAGGCCGTAGAACAATGCCTCCAGCGAAGCGCGTTGTGGCAGGGTTTCTTCGCTGAGCGGCAGGGAAAGGCCGGTCACATCGTCGAAAATGCCGACGGTGAAGCGCGGGCGCGGCCTGGCAAGTTGCAGTTCGTTGAATACCGCCAACGCACAGTCCGGCCCGAACTCCTTCGAGGACAAGCCGTAACGGCCACCGATCACCATCGGCATGTCCGCGCGTTCGCCACGACTGAAGGCCTCGGCCAGCGCGGTCATCACGTCCAGATACAGCGGTTCCGCCAGCGCGCCCGGCTCTTTGGTACGGTCCAGTACGGCGATTTTCCGGGCACTTTCCGGCAGCACGCTGAGCAGGTGCCGAGCGGAGAAGGGCCTGAACAGCCGTACTTTCAGCACGCCGACCTTTTCACCGCGCGTTAACAGGGCGTCAATCGCTTCTTCGCAGGTGCCGATAGCGGAACCCATCAGGATCACTACGCGTTCGGCCTGCGGGTGGCCGTAATATTCAAAGGGTTGATAGGCCCGCCCGGTGACCTGCGCGAATTTGTCCATCGCATCAATCACATGCTGGCAGGCGCTGTCGTACCAGGGATTAGTGGCTTCACGCGACTGGAAATAAGTATCCGGGTTAGCGGAAGTACCGCGCACCACCGGGTGGTCCGGTGACAAAGCACGGCTGCGGTGGGCGTCAATCGCTTCCTGCGGCAGCATCTGACGCAGGGTATCGTCGCTTAACGGCACGATTTTGTTGATTTCGTGCGAGGTGCGGAAACCATCGAAAAAATGAATAAAAGGCAGGCGGCTGTTGAGGGACGCCGTTTGGGATATCAACGCAAAGTCTTGCGCTTCCTGGACGCTACTGGCGCACAGCATGGCGCAGCCGGTCTGGCGTATGGCCATTACGTCGGAATGGTCGCCGAAGATCGACAGCGCATGGGTCGCCACGGTACGCGCGGCGACGTGCAACACAAACGGCGTCAGCTCACCGGCCAGCTTGTACAGCGTCGGGATCATCAGCAGCAGGCCCTGCGATGAGGTGAATGAGGTCGACAACGCGCCGGTTTGCAGCGCACCGTGCACGGTGGCGATGGCCCCGCCTTCGGACTGCATTTCCATCACGCGCGGCACGTCTCCCCAGATGTTTGGGCGGCCGTCGCCGGACCAGGCATCCGCCTGTTCCGCCATGGTTGAACTGGGGGTGATCGGGTAGATGGCAATCACTTCGCTGGTGCGATAGGCGACGGAAGCGACTGCATTATTACCATCTGTAGTAATCATCGACTTTACCTTTCATTGCTCAAAAAGCTGCGAAAGTTGCCTCTCGCAGTAATTAACAAAGTCTAGCAGAGGGATATATTGGCCCTTTATCGCGTTTGTGTGGCGGGCGAAAAATCAACAGGGCACATGCACGAGGTAATATTTTCGGTAAAAATTGTTTTCAAACGGAGAATTAGCCGGGTGGTTTAACGACAATTTATTCGCGACGCGCCATACTGGTGAACGTGTTCACTTACAGAAGAAAAAACGATGAGCGGATTTATCTATTTGACCATGGCGATTGTTGCGGAAGTGATCGCCACCACCATGTTGAAAGCCTCTGAAGGCTTTACCCGACTGTGGCCCTCGCTGGTGGTTGTCGTGGGCTACGCCGTGGCGTTCTGGGGGCTGTCAATGGTGGTGAAAACCATGCCGCTGGGGATAGTCTATGCTATCTGGTCGGGTATGGGCATTGTTCTGGTGTCGATAGCGGCCGTATTCGTCTATCAGCAAAAGCTGGATCTGCCTGCGGTGATCGGCATGGTATTAATTATTGCCGGCGTACTGGTGATTAATTTACTGTCGAAAACGGCGGCGCATTGATTGTTATTTTAATGTGAAAATAGCCAGCGTGACATTCAGTTACGCTGGCTGAATCATTCAGGAATAAATAACGGAAAATAAGGGGCTGTTGTACCCAGCCAATTTCAAATTAAGGCCAACACAGCTACAGCCTGAATGCCGCGGATGTATTAACCCGTAACAGGGCTGCCCGCAATATCTCCCGCTCCGGCAGCTAAAAATGCGCAGCAGCCCTAGAGCCCCACCTCCGCCTCGCTCGCCAGCAAGTTTTCAAACTTGTGTTGTCACTGCCTCCTCGCCACGGCGACGCCGTTGCCTGCAAACCCGCAGTACGTCACCGACCCTCGGTGCCGGCATGGCATCGGAGCTAAAGAAATTCCGTAACGTTAATAATGGCGATTTTGTTCAAATAAACGCCAAATAATTGCAGGAATATATTTCCATAATTAATTTATCAGGCTAAATTAAACGGGTTTGCATCAAAGATAACTGAACGTGTCCGCATTTAAAGTGACGCGGGTTATCAGCAATGGCGATTTTACACAGCGCAGTTCCGGGTTCAGGAGTGAAATAATGCAAAAATCAACGTGGCTGCTTGCCGGCGCCGTACTGCTTTTGGCCGCATGCAGCAGCAAGAGTGAAGAACCAGTTCAGCAGGGCAACAGCGCAAGAATCAATACGTTACAGACCAGCGCCAACTGCGCCAGCGTTGGCGGCGTCACTACCGTGGCTCATAATTTAAACGGTGAAGCGGTAAGAATGTGCCAGATGCCGAACGGTAAGCAGTGTGAGGAGTGGACCCTGGGTAAAGGGGCTTGCTCGACCGCCGGTTAACAAGAAAGAACACCAGGCCGATCACACAGCCTGGTGAACAGGGATCACTGCACCCAGTCTCGCAGGGTATATACCAGGACATGGTCGCCGCCGCTCAGCGTTAACTGCTGAGCGTTGAGGTTGATTTTTGCCCCTTTTTCCAGCACTGTGCTGAGGGTCTGATCCCACTGATTGCGCTGCGCATCGGTGCACAGCATCCGCGTTGAGGCCAGGTTTTTCACCGTCAGCACACTGTTTTGCAACTGACCGCTGCCGAAGAAGCGGTTACACATCGCGCCGGAAACATGCATTTTTTCACCGAACTCAATGCTCGGGGCGTTACCGGGCTGCGGTTTCACCGCAACGCCGTCCACGCTTTGCAGCACGAAATTGTGATGTAACAGGTCGTCTTCCGTGACCGTTTTACCGCTCTGGCTCATTCCACACCCCGTTAATAACAGCGCTGCTAACGCCATCGGCAGGCACTTTTTCATGCGTTTCCCTCACTAAAAAATCAGGCGTTAAGCTGATTAGGGCAATTTTCACCGCGATCCAACTGATTGACGTTTTTCAGTGTGGTTTCCGAGATGCTGGTCAGCGCCTCTTCAGTCAGGAAAGCCTGGTGACCGGTGAACAACACATTGTGGCAGGCTGACAGGCGACGGAATACGTCATCTTGAATCACGTCATTGGATTTGTCTTCGAAGAACAAGTCGCGTTCATTTTCATATACGTCCATCCCCAGCGCGCCGATTTTCTGTTGCTTCAACGCGTCAATTGCCGCCGAGGAGTCAATCAGGCCGCCACGACTGGTGTTGATGATCATGACACCGTCCTTCATCATCGCAAAAGCATCGGTATTCAGCAGGTGATGGTTTTCCGGCGTCAGCGGGCAGTGCAGGGTGATCACGTCCGATTGCGCGTACAGCGTTTTCAGATCGACATATTCTGCGCCCAACTCCAGCGCTTGCTCGCTTGGATAGGGATCGTAAGCCAACAGTTTCATGCCGAACCCTTTCAGGATACGCATGGCTGCCACGCCAATTTTACCGGTGCCGATCACCCCGGCGGTGCGATTATGCATGTTGAAGCCGATCAGCCCCTCGAGCGAGAAGTTGGCGTCGCGGGTACGTTGGTAGGCGCGGTGGATGCGTCGGTTAAGACACATCATCATCCCCACGGCGTGCTCCGCCACCGCCTCCGGAGAATAAGCCGGTACGCGGACCACTTTGATGCCCAATTCTTTGGCGGCGTCCAGGTCCACATTGTTGAAACCGGCGCAACGCAGGGCCAGGATTTCAACCCCCAGCGCCGCCAGCTCTTCAAGCACTTCACGGCTGCCGTCGTCATTGACGAAAATGCACACCGCTTTGCAACCGGCGGCAGTTTTGGCGGTTTTCTTGCTGAGCAGGAAGTCGAAGAACTCCAGTTCATAACCAAACTGTTGATTCACCAGTTCGAGATATTTACGGTCGTACTGTTTGGTGCTGTATATCGCCAATTTCATCGTGGTTTCTCCCGCGTGATTTTGTGACGAATTTAACAGATTTTAGTAAATTCTACAATTGGTTAGCTTATCTTCGGTATGGGTAAAACGCTTTGTTGGGGGCAGGATTAAGAGTAGCGGAAGGGCGCGGAGGTGCGAGGTAAAAAAATCCCCACGGGGGGTGGGGAATGGCTTCTCTAGTACAGTAAGCTCGCGGCTGACTTTTGTTAGAATGCTTGCAAGACTATTAATGAACAACCGCAACTACAATAACAAAAATCTGAAACACATCTTATTCACATGATGAATATGTAACTAAAGTCTACAAGGGCAGCATCGATGGCTGGAAAACCGCCTGAACAGGCGTTACCGGTGCTATCGACTTCACCCTATGTTAAATTCGTGCCATCATTATTGCCAATTCAGGCATAGACTTACCCTTAAATGGCGTTCGGTTTGGGGGGATAATGCCTAACTCAGGAATGAAGCAATCATTTAATGACTAAGCGATTGAAAGTATTCATAGGGATTGTGACAGGTATTGTGATCCTGCTGCTGGCGCTGTGGCAAACCCTGCCGCGCTGGCTGCCGCGCGTGCTTGCTCATTGGCTGCCGCAGGGCAGTCAGTTGGTTTTGCAGGGTAAACCGCGGTGGCAGCAGGGTGCCTTGCAACTGGATGGCGCCCGGTTTACCGCACAGGATTGTTTGCTGGCCGCCGTCGGGCCGACCCGGTTGACTTATCGGCAGGGGCGCTGGCAACTGATCGGCGACAAACTCAGCATTGATAGCGCCTGTTTATCAAAGTTGCCTGCCGGCGACGCCAACAGCGCTCCTCTGGCGCTTGATAAGTTGCAAAAACAGCTGCCGTTACTGGATGTCACCATCAATGATTTCACGGTAATCCCGTGGCAACACTACGCCGGAAAGCTGCAATTGCAAGCTTCTGCTGGCGGCCAGCACCTGCGGTATCAGGGGAAGAACCTCAGCGTCGAAGCCGTGCTGGATAAACATCAGCAACTGACGCTGAACAGCGTGACGCTTACCCCGCCCAACAGCCCGCAACCCCTGCATTTGACCGGCAAGATTGCCATTCCGCTGGATTTGGACAGCCTGCCTGCGCAGGGCGCGTTGCAGGGCGAGATGCAAACCGGTTATCTCGAGAAACCGTTGCTGCTCGATATGCGCTGGCAACAGCAGCAAGGCGTGTTGACGCTGACGGAAAAGGGCGACGATAAGCCGCTGGTGACGTTACCCTGGGAAATCACCCCGCAGCAGGTCAGCATCAATCAAGGCGAGTGGCGTTGGCCCTACAGCCAGCAGCCGCTTAACGGCGGGCTGAACGTGGCGCTGCACGACTGGAGCAAGGGGCTTGATGAAACCCAAATCAGCGCTCGTTTGAATGTGATTACCGCCGGCCACAATGGTAAAGGCAATGCGGTGTTGACGCTGGGGCCGGGCAAGGTCGGATTGATCGATAGCGATCTGCGTTTCCAACTGACCGGCCAGGCGAATCTGGCCGATTTTTCCATGACAGCCTCTATTCCCGGCATTCTCAGTGGCACTATCCTTAATCCCACGCTGGTCTTGCAGCCAGGGTCATTGCTACGCCTGTGGGGCAACGCCTCGCCGGAAATGAAACTGGAAGAGGCACGCCTGCCGCTGGCCGGCGTCAAGGTTACCGCCGGCGGCATTACCGGCCGCCTGCAGGCCATCATCAGCGCCAGCGACAGTTACTGGGGCCGCTTTAAACTGCATCTGGACGGCAAAGCGCAGGATTTTTGGCCGGACCACGGCAATTGGCAATGGCGCTATTGGGGGAAGGGACAGTTACCGCCGTTGCAGGCGGCCTGGGACGTTGCCGGCAGCGGCAGTTGGCAGGACACGACGATTGTTCTCGATCGCCTTTCCACCGGCTTTGACAAGCTGAAGTACGGCCTGGTGACGGTGGATGCGCCGCGTCTCAGCCTGGGGCAGCCACTGCGCTGGCAGCGTGGCGAGCAGAACCCCGCGTTCAATGCCGATATACAACTGGTGGCCGGCAAGGTCAGTTTCACGGACGGTGGTCACTTACCCGCACCGGTGCTGGCGTTGCAGCTTAAAGGTACGACGCCGGACAGCTTCCAGTGGCAGGGCAAATTGCAGGCGGAACAGATTGGGCCCATCGCCTTGCATGGCCGTTGGGACGGCGAGCGGCTGCGCGGCGAAGGCTGGTGGCCGAAACAATCGCTGAAAGTATTCCAGCCGTTGATCTCGCCGGATCTCAATATCAAACTGCGCGACGGCGAGTTTTATGCTCAGTCGGCCTTTTCTGCCGCCCGCGTACAGGGCTTTGAAGCCGGTGGCCACTGGGTCGTGAACAATGGCGGCATGTGGCTGAAAGACGGTGAGATGAGCGGTCTGGATTTTGTCATGTCCTACCGATTGAAAAATCATTTGTGGCAACTGGGCGCCAAAGGGCCGGTGACGCTGCGCATCAAGTCATTCAGCAATCTGTTCGAAATGCAGAATATCACGGCCGATCTTCAGGGCTTTTATCCCTACAGCGAGCCGGCGCCGTTAACGTTGAGCAATGTCGGCCTGGATGTGCTGAACGGGCATATCAGCCTGTCGGCGTTGCGGATGCCGCAACATGATGCTGCGGTGCTGAAGCTGGATAAAGTGGATCTGAGCGCGCTGTTTACCGCTTTGAAGCCAAAACAGCTTGCCATGTCCGGCAAGGTCGACGGTGAGCTGCCTCTGTACCTCAATCACCCCAAATGGCTGGTGCGCAATGGGTGGATCGCCAATGCCGGCATGCTGACGCTGCGGCTGGACAAAGACATGGCAGATGCTATCGGCAGCAATAATCTGGCGACCGGGGCGGCGATAGACTGGCTGCGCTACATGGAGATCAACCGTTCGCGGGCCAGTGTCGATCTCGACAATTTGGGCGAACTGACGCTAAAAGCGCACATTGACGGGCTTAACCCGCAAAAAAGTGCCAAACGTGAGGTTATCCTGAACTATACCCATCAGGAAAACGTGTTTCAGCTATGGCGCAGTCTGCGCTTTGGCGACAATTTACAGGAGTGGCTAGAGCAGGCCCTCTCAAAACCCGGGGAACAACCATGAAAATCATCAGCGGGCCCTTGCTGGTCGCCGTATTGGGCACTTCTTTGCTGAGCGGCTGCGTGCCGCGTATTGAGGTCGCGACGCCCAAAGACCCGATTACCATCAATATGAACGTGAAGATCGAACATGAAATACACATCAAGGTGGATAAGGACGTCGATAATCTGCTGAAAACCCAAAGCGGTCTGTTCTAGGAGCCAAACCAAAAATGAAAAAACGTTATTTAGGCTTGGTGGGGGTCGCTTGGTTATTCAGCAGTATGGCGATGGCGCTGACGCTGGATGAAGCCAAACAGCAGGGCCGGGTGGGCGAGACGCTCAGCGGCTATATTGCCCCGGTCAAGCAGGACGCCGAAACCCTGGAGCTGGTGAAAAATATTAACGCCGGACGTACCGAAAAATATCAGGAAGTGGCGGACGGCAACCATATTGCCATCGATGAAGTGGCGCGCATGGCCGGGCAGAAGCTGGTGACGCGTGCGCCCGCGGGAGAGTACGTGCGTGGCATTAACGGTCAGTGGTTGAAGAAATAAAAAAGCGCGCCGTTTGGCGCGCAGCGGCAATACAAATCTGGAATTTTTATGAGGGCACTGCAGGTCTGAAAGGTATTAACGCAGATCGGTAGGGTTCGGCAGGGGCACATTGCCCCTGCGAGAAGCATCAGGCGGCGACAACTTGCGCCAGCACGGCTTTGGCATCGGCCTGCGCTTTGGTGGCAACGTCCGGGCCATAGGCGATGCCTTCGGCGAAGACGAACTCAACGTCGGTAATGCCGATGAAGCCCAGGAACAGACGCAGGTAAGGTTCAACCAGATCGGTTGGCGTGCCTTTATGAATGCCGCCGCGGCTGGTCAGGATGATGGCGCGTTTGCCTTTCACCAGACCTTCCGGGCCGTTTTCGGTGTAACGGAAGGTCACGCCGGCACGGGCAATCAGGTCGAAATAGTTTTTCAGCTGAGTCGGGATGTTGAAGTTGTACATCGGCGCCGCCATAACGATGGTGTCATTGGCCTGCAGCTCGGCAATCAGTTCGTCTGACAGCGCCAGCGCTTCTTGCTGACGTGGGGTCAGTGGCGTATCGGAAGGACGCAGTGCGCCAACCAGCTCGCCGTCGAGCACCGGGATGGGCTGTGCGGCCAGATCGCGGACGGTAATGGTGTCGTTGCCGTGGGTGTTGGCCCACTGTTCCACGAAGAAATCGGCCAGTTGGTTGGACTGAGAATAACCCGCCAGGATGCTTGATTTGAGAACCAATACTTTGCTCATCGGTAATTCCTTACGTTATGACAGTGACATCAGGACAACGCGTCCCTTGCATGCAGTACACTCTATTCACATTCTTCCAACAGTGATAGCGCAATATTTCGAGATCTTTGTTCGATTTTATTGAATGACCCAATGCCGCTTAAGCAGATGGATTATGGGGAAAAAGCGGCTTGTGATATTCTGAGCGGCTAAAGCTGAAAACGTGCTTACACATCATTAAACCGTTGCTAAACCTTGATACGGCAGCGATGAGACAAGGAATACCGAACGTGAAATCTCCGCTCGCGGCATCCTCTGCCCAACTGGGCGAACTGATGCTCCGTGATCAACAACGCCTGCAACGTCGGTTGCAGGGCGCACGAAAAATCAAAAATCCCGATGCTCAGCAGGCGGTCGTCGCTGAAGTAGAAAGTGACATTGCGGCTGCGTTGCAGAAAGTGCAGGCGCGCGCCGCCTCTTGCCCGAAAATCACCTATCCGGAAAACCTGCCGGTCAGCCAGAAAAAGCAGGATATCCTGAACGCGATCCGTGACCATCAGGTAGTGATTGTCGCCGGGGAAACCGGTTCGGGGAAAACCACCCAGTTGCCGAAGATCTGCCTGGAGCTGGGGCGTGGGGTGAAGGGGCTGATCGGCCATACCCAGCCACGGCGCCTGGCGGCGCGCACCGTAGCAAACCGCATTGCCGATGAGCTGGAAACGCCGCTCGGCGGCAGCGTCGGTTATAAGGTGCGTTTTAACGATCAGGTCGGGGAAAATACGCTGGTCAAGCTGATGACCGACGGTATTTTGCTGGCGGAAATCCAGCAGGACCGGCTGCTGATGCAGTACGACACGCTGATTATCGATGAAGCGCACGAACGCAGCCTGAATATCGACTTTATCCTCGGTTATCTGCGCGAACTGTTGCCGAAACGCCCGGATCTGAAAGTCATCATTACCTCGGCAACCATCGATCCGCAGCGGTTTTCGCGCCATTTCAATCACGCGCCGATTATCGAAGTTTCCGGCCGCACTTATCCGGTCGAGGTGCGTTATCGCCCGGTGGTGGACGACGCCGAGGATACCGATCGCGATCAACTGCAGGCGATTTTCGACGCGGTGAATGAACTCGGCCGCGAAGGGCCTGGGGATATCCTGATCTTTATGAGCGGCGAGCGTGAAATTCGCGATACCGCCGACGCGTTGAACCGTCTTGATTTACCGCATACCGAAGTATTGCCGCTGTATGCGCGGCTATCGAACAGCGAACAAAACCGGGTGTTCCAGTCGCATCACGGCCGCCGCATCGTGCTGGCGACCAACGTGGCGGAAACCTCTCTGACGGTGCCGGGTATCAAGTACGTCATCGATCCGGGCACCGCACGCATCAGCCGCTACAGTTTCCGCACCAAGGTCCAGCGCCTGCCGATCGAGCCGGTGTCGCAGGCTTCCGCCAACCAGCGTAAAGGCCGCTGCGGCCGCGTGTCGGATGGTATCTGTATCCGCCTGTACTCCGAACAGGATTTCCTGTCGCGGCCGGAGTTTACCGATCCGGAGATCCTGCGCACCAACCTGGCGTCGGTTATCTTGCAGATGACGTCGCTCGGGCTGGGGGATATCGCCGCATTCCCGTTTGTCGAAGCGCCGGACAAGCGCAATATTCTGGACGGCGTGCGCCTTTTGGAGGAGTTGGGCGCGATTAAAACGGCTGAAAACGGCCATTATCAGCTCACCCCGCAGGGCCGCCAACTGGCGCAATTGCCTATCGACCCGCGTCTGGCGCGGATGGTGCTGGAAGCGCAAAAGAGCGGCAGCGTGCGTGAGGTGATGATCATCACTGCCGCGCTGTCGATCCAGGATCCGCGAGAGCGGCCGATGGACAAGCAGCAAGCGTCGGACGAGAAACACCGTCGTTTCGCCGATAAAGACTCGGACTTCCTGGCTTACGTTAACCTGTGGGACTACCTGAAAGAGCAGCAAAAAGAGCACTCCTCCGGCCAGTTCCGCCGGCTGTGCCGCAATGATTTCCTTAACTACCTGCGGGTGCGTGAATGGCAGGATATCTACACCCAACTGCGCCAGGTGGTGAAAGAACTGGGGCTGCCGGTTAACAGCGAGCCTTCCGATTACCGCAGCGTGCATACCGCGTTGCTCACCGGGTTGCTGTCGCACATTGGCCAGAAGGATGCCGACAAGCAAGAGTTCACCGGTGCCCGCAACGCCCGTTTCTCGATCTTCCCAGGCTCCGGCCTGTTCAAGAAGCCGCCGAAGTGGACGATGGTGGCAGAACTGGTGGAAACCAGCCGCCTGTGGGGCCGCATTGCCGCGCGCATCGAGCCTGAGTGGATTGAACCGCTGGCCCAGCATCTGGTGAAGCACAGTTACAGCGAACCGCATTGGTCCAAATCCCAGGGCGCGGTGATGGCCAGCGAAAAAGTGACGCTGTTTGGGTTGCCGATTGTCGCCGCGCGGCCAGTCAATTACAGCACTATTGATCCGCTGCTGTGCCGTGAGCTGTTTATCCGTCATGCACTGGTGGAAGGCGACTGGCAGACGCGGCATGCATTCTTCAGCGCCAACCTGAAGCTGCGCGCCGAGGTGGAAGAGCTGGAACATAAATCGCGCCGCCGTGACATTCTGGTGGATGACGAGACTTTGTTCAGTTTCTACGACCAGCACATTCCGAGCGATGTGGTGTCCGGGCGTCATTTTGACAACTGGTGGAAAACCGCCGGTAAACAAAAGCCGGACCTGCTCAGTTTTGAAAAAGAGATGCTGATCAAGGACGGCGCCAACAAGGTCAGCGCGCTGGACTACCCGAACGCCTGGCACCAGGGCAATCTCAAGCTACGCCTGACTTACCAGTTTGAACCTGGCACCGATGCCGATGGTGTCACGGTCCACATTCCTCTGCCTATTCTCAACCAGATTGAAGATCAGAGTTTCGAATGGCAGATCCCGGGGATTCGCCGTGAGTTGGTGATTGCGTTGATCAAGTCGCTACCGAAACCGGTTCGCCGTAACTTTGTGCCGGCGCCGAACTACGCCGAGGCTTTCCTCGGGCGGGTGACCGCGTTGGAGCTGCCGCTGCTGGATGCGCTGGAACGTGAATTGCGGCGCATGACTGGCGTGACGGTGTCACGAGACGACTGGCACTGGGATCAGGTACCCGATCATCTTAAAATGACGTTCCGGGTGGTGGGTGAAAATCACAAAACCTTGCTCGAAGGCAAAGATCTGACGGCGCTGAAGCTGCAATTGAAGGATAAAGTGCAGGAGACGCTGTCGGCGGTGGCGGATGATGGGCTGGAACAGAGCAATTTGCATATCTGGAGCTTCGGCAAACTGCCCGAGTTTTATGAGCAGAAACGCGGCGGCTACTCGATGAAAGCCTACCCGGCGCTGGTGGATGAAAAAGACAGCGTGGCGATCCGCCTGTTCGACAGCGAGCAAGAGCAGCAACAGGCGATGTGGCAGGGTACGCGCCGCCTGTTGTTGCTGAATATCCCATCGCCAATCAAGTATCTGCATGAAAAACTGCCGAACAAAGCCAAGCTGGGGCTGTATTTTAACCCTTATGGCAAGGTGTTGGATCTGATCGACGATTGCATCTCGTGCGGTATCGACAAGCTGATTGCCGAACATGGCGGGCCGGTATGGCAGGAAGATAACTTCGCACGCTTGCAAGAGTTGGTGCGCGGCGAGCTGAATGAAACTGTGGTGGGGGTAGCCAGGCAGGTCGAGCAGATCCTGACCACGGTATTCAACATCAACAAGCGGCTGAAGGGCCGGGTGGACATGTCGTTGGCGCTGGCGCTGTCGGATATCAAAACCCAGCTTGGTGGCCTGATTTATCGCGGGTTCGTCACCAACAACGGCTGGAAGCGCCTGCCGGATACGCTGCGTTATTTGCAGGCGATTGAACGCCGGCTGGAGAAGCTGGCGATCGATCCGCACCGCGATCGCGCGCAGATGCTGCGGGTGGATCAGGTGCAGCAGGCGTGGCAACAGTGGCTGAACAAGCTGCCGCCGAAACGTCGGCAGGATGACGAGGTGAAAGAAGTGCGCTGGATGATCGAAGAGCTGCGCGTCAGTCTGTTCGCCCAGCAACTCGGCACGCCTTATCCGATTTCGGACAAACGTATCTTGCAGACTATCGAACAGCTCTCGGCCTAGACAAAGAGGGGGGTCAGTATGCTGACCCCCCATCGTTATTTTCCTGCAGCCAGCGCGTCCAGCGCATCGCGTATGCCGGTCACTGCCAACGCGCGGTTATCGGCGCGGTAACGGTCTTTGGCTGCCGGCGCGGAGCTTTGAATGGCGATCAACGACCAACCGTCGTTGGTTTTCAGCAGCAAGGGCGAACCGCTGTCACCAGGCAGGGTATCGCACTGGTGCGACAGCACCCCCTGTTGCGCCCAACCCGTCACTTTACAGTTCTGGTGGCTGTAGAGATCGTCCAGATGATCTCCCGGGTAACCCGCTTGGGTAATCAGCCGTTTTGACTGTTTCATCGCCAGAGTGAGCGCTTTGCTGTCGCCTTGCCACAGAGGCAGAGGTTTAATCGGCAGCGGTTTTTTATCCTTCAGGCGGATCAGCGCAAAGTCATAGGCTGCGGCAGCCGGCGGCACAATCCATCCCTCGCCGTCAGGCTTGAGTTTTTTCCCTAACTTGCGGTCGACCAGCGTTTCGATATTGTCGGTCTGGTATTTCCAGCTCTTATTGCCGGCAACAAAACGCAGGGCGATGGCCTTATCCAATTGGCCTGGCGGCGCCAGTACGCAATGGCCGGCGGTAAGCGCCAGATGGGGGGAAATCAGTGTGGCGGTGCACAAGTTGCCGCTGGCGGTTTCCACCTGGCCAATTGCCTGCCAGGGCCACCCCTCGGTTTCTGTGACTTTTATCCGATCATCCTTACCAAAAAATAAGCGGGTTTGCTCAGCCGTCGACGCGTCGGATGGGCTGTCGGCCCGGGCTGAGAGGGAGAATGCGAGCGGGAATGAGCACAGCAACAGCAAAACGGTTATGCGCATAGATCTCTTGCCTGGCAAATACGAATCATCCATAAACACACGGAATGCTAACTATAGACTGATTTAGCTGTTGTGTGGATGGGCAGTGATTGATTTTTCGATAATTTATAACCGGCGGAAATCTGTGGCTACAAATAAAAGAAGGTGGCGACCAACCCGCACAGGATCAGGGCGACCAGAATGATTTCAAATAAGTAGCGGCGCAGCATTGATGAGAACCCCCGATGAAAAAACACCCGGCGAACCGGGTGTTGGACAAATCAATTCTGGACTGGTGAGGGGAGCCTCACATCAGATTGCTGTTACGCAGCTTTTTTATGGCTGGTTTTTTTGTGGTGTTTTTTTGCTGCCTGAGCTTTCTGAGCCGGGGCTTTTTTAGCGGTGGCTTTGTGATGCTTTTTAGCCGACTGCGCTTTTTGAACTGCTGCTTTTTTTGCGTGATGTTTTTTCACGTGAGTGGTTTTAGCCGGTGCAGCAGTAGTGGTGGTCGCCGTCGCCGCAGGTGCGGTAGTGGTGGTTGCAGCGTCAGCAGCGAAGGCAACAGAAGACAGACCCATTGCAGCGGCAACAACCAGAGCTAATACTTTTTTCATAAAAGAATCCTCAAATTACTCGTCATGTATCAAGCCCACTGCGGGGCCGGTGTTAAGATAGTAGGCAAATGGCGGAATGCTTTCCGTGAGTGATTGGTTTCGGCGTGTAACCTAATGTACAAGCCGCGGGAGGTAGCTTGCAGCGGCGCGCCATAACGCAAAAAGGAACGGCAAATGAACGATATCGCGATCCGTCGCGGGCTCACAGAGCAGGGCGAAGTACCGATAGCCTACGAGGACTGGGGCAATATCGCTCATCCACCGTTGCTGTTGATTATGGGCATTGGCGCGCAGATGCTGCTGTGGCCGGACGATTTCTGCCGCGCGTTGGTGGATAAAGGCTTTCGGGTGATCCGCTTCGATAACCGCGATGTCGGCCTGTCCGGCAAGACGCAGGGCAAGAGGTTGCAGCCCTTGTGGCTATTGATATTGCGCGCTCAACTGGGCTGGCAAACCCAGGTGCCGTATTCGTTAGAAGATATGGCGAAAGACGCGGTGCATTTGCTGGATCACTTGCAAATAGCGCAGGCTCACGTGCTGGGTGCCTCAATGGGCGGCATGATTGCTCAGGTGCTGGCGGCGGAATACCCGCAGCGGGTAAAGTCGCTGACCATCTTGTTTTCCAGTACCAACCAACCGTTATTGCCGCCGCCGGCGCCTTCATTGCTGAAACTGTTGCTGCGGCGCCCGCCGGCAAATGCGACGCCGCAACAGCAATGCCAGTCTTTGAAAGAGGGGTTGCGCGCACTGGGAAGCCCGGCCTATCCGGTCGAGGAGGCGGAGCTTGATATACTGGTTAGGCGCTTATTAAAGCGGGGGATGGATGCCGAAGGCCTGCAACGGCAGTTGTCGGCGCTGCTCGGCAGTGGTGACTTGCGACGTTACAGCCGCCGGATCACGGCACCGACGCTGGTGATCCACGGCAATGCCGATCGCCTGGTGCGCAAAGCCGGTGGCGTTGCCGTCGCTCGAGCGATCGCCCATTCGCAACTGCAGGTCATCCCGAAGATGGGCCATGATCTGCCGCCTCAGTTGCGTTCGCAGTTGATAGAGATGATCAGCGCACACGCCGCGCGGTAGCCTGGCCGGCAGAAATGCGCCGGCCTGCAGGGTTATTTTAGTTACAACATACATATGTGATGCCGCCAACCGCCACTCTGTAGCTAAGGCGTCGTAAGTGAAGACAGTGCTCTATGGAGGGGCGTAGGCAAAGCAGGAGGGAAAAGGCACGGTTTTACCCGTGCCTGGGGCATTACAGATAGCGGTTTTCCAGGTGTTGACGGAAATAGCGTGGGTTGAGCGTTTCACCGGTAGCCTTGGTGATCAGCTCATCAGTAGAGAAACGGCTACCGTGACACCAGATATTCTGTTTCAGCCAATGGAATAACGGCGTCAGGTTACCTTCGGCGATGTCGCTGCTTAGCGAAGGCAGCGCTTCACGAACACTGTGGAACAGTTGCGCAGCGTACATCGCGCCCAACGTATAAGTCGGGAAGTAACCGAAAGCGCCGTCGGTCCAATGAATATCCTGCATGCAGCCATTGCGGTAGTTACCGACCGTATCCAGGCCAAGGTAATCGCGCATTTTTTCGTTCCACAGCGCCGGGATGTCTTCCACTTCAATAGCGCCTTCGACCAGGGCTTTCTCGATTTCATAACGCAGGATCACATGCGCCGGGTAACTCACTTCGTCCGCATCCACGCGGATCAGGCCAGGTTTAACGCGTTGATTCAGGCGGATGAAGTTGCTTTCTTCCAGCGCCGGCTGCTCACCGAACTGCTTGATAATCAACGGGCGCAGAATTTTCAGGAAATCGCCGCCACGCGCCAACTGCATTTCAAACAGCAGGCTTTGCGATTCGTGGATCGCGGTAGAACGCGCCTGCGCCACCGGTTGACCCAGCCAATCACGTGGCAGGTTCTGCTCGTAACGCGCATGGCCGGTTTCGTGGATAATGCCGAGCAATGCGGTATGAAATTCTTTCTCATTGTAGCGGGTGGTGATACGAACATCTTCCGGCACACCGCCGCAGAAGGGGTGTGCGCTGACGTCCACGCGGCCGCCGTCGAAGTTGAAACCGAGCAGTTTCATCACGCTCAGACCCAGTTGACGCTGGGTATCGACCTTGAACGGCCCCTCGGGAATGAGGCAAGGCTCTTGGGCCTGCCTGGTCACCACTTTTTGCAGGAGGTCGGGCAGCCAGGTTTTGAGATCGCCAAAAATACGGTCAATATCGCTGCTGCGCATGCCTGGCTCATACAGGTTGAGCAGGGCGTCATAGCGGCTTGAACCTGCCGCTTCAGCACGGATCTGCGCTTCCTGACGGGTCAGTTTGACCACTTCACGCAGGTTCTCCGAAAACCCTTCCCAGTCGTTGGCGGGGCGCTGGGAGCGCCAGGCGTGTTCACAACGTGCACCAGCCAGCGATTTAGCCTCAACCAGCGACTCCGGCACCAGTACGGCGTTGTCATATTGGCGGCGCATTTCCAGCAAATTGGCCTGGTCAAAACCATCCAGTGTTTCCTGCTGCGCGCGTTCAAAAAGGCGGCCGGTATTTTCCGCCGTCAAAATCTGGTGTTGCAGCACGCTCAGTTCGGCCAGTGCTTCCGAGCGCGCTTTGTTTCCGCCCGGCGGCATCATGGTCTGCATATCCCAGCCGGCAATGGCGGACAGGTGGCCGAATCTTGATAGTCGGGTGAAAATGGCGCGCAGTTCGCGGTAGGCGGATGAAGGCGAATGTGCAGATGTCATTGTTTGGCTCCCTATATTGTGAGCCGGATAACCTGATCGTTCAGACTGTTGTGCTGACGGGGTTACACCGGGTCTGCTTTTAAATTGAAAGTGGGCTTCACTGGCCAGCAGAAGCGGAAGCTGGCGCCGCCGAGTGAGCTGGCGTCTACGTAAACCTGGCCCTGATAGGCGACGGCGATAGAGTGAACAATCGCCAGGCCCAGCCCGCAACCGCCGGTGGCGCGATCGCGGCTGGGATCGAGGCGCACGAAGGGTTCGAACACGCGTTCGCGTTCTTCAGGTGGAATGCCTGGCCCGTCGTCTTCTACCTGCAGGCAGGCTGCGTCGCCGTCAAACCACAGGCCGATGCGCAGGCGTTGTTCGCTGTAGCGCAAGGCATTGTTCACCAGATTATCCAGTACCCGCTCCATCAGCCGTAAATCGACGCCGCCAAAATCGCCGGCATGCGGAATATCCAGCTGGATCTCGCGCTCCGGGTGAATCAGGCGCATATCCTCTACTTTGTCTTCCAGCCAGTTGGGCAGGTCGAGCGGTTCTATATTCAGCGCCACCTGTGGACGATCCAGCCGCGCGTAGGTCAGCAGCTCGTCTATCAGCGATTCCAACTGACCGATATCGCGGTTGAGCGCCTGTTGTTCGCCATCGGAAAGGTTATCGCTCATCGCTAACCGGTAGCGCAGCCGTACCAGAGGGGTGCGCAATTCATGGGCGATACCGTCAATCAACTGTTTTTTACTGGCAATCAGCGTATTGACGTTGTCCGCCATCTGGTTGAATGCCACCCCGAGCCGGTTCAGGCTCGAGGTCGGGTCAAAATGGGTGCGCTCATCCAGATGGCCTGCGCCGAGTCGTTGGGCGGCGTTCTCCAACTTGAGCAAATCTTGCCAGTGCGGACGCATCCATAAAAATACCGGCAACGCCAGCGACATGCCGATAAACACCAGCAGCGCCAGATCCAGCAGCCGCATTTGATGCAGGTAGAACAGGTACGGAATGGGGCCGACCACCAACACGTAATGGCTGCGCGGGATGCGTTGCATAAAGGTGTATTGATCGTCGAGAGCGATAATTTCGCCGAGGCGTAGACGTTTTTTCAGATCTTCACTCAGATCCTGTTTGCCGAGCGGTTCGATATGCAGCTTAAACGACAGATTCAAGTCCAGCGTCGCGATGGTTTTATTCCAGTCTTTCAATGGAATTTCCCGCAGTTCACTGCGCATCAGGTACAGCGAGCTTTTCATCAGGTCGTCCATTGACTGGCGACCGGCGCGTTCGGCTGTGACCTTGTACACCAGGCCCACCAACATCGCCATCACCAGAAAGCAGACGAACAGCAGCAGGAAGAACTGCACGAAAAGCTTTCTCATTGCTGTACGAACTCCCAGGCATTGGGTGCGAACAGGTAACCTTTATTGCGCACGGTTTTGACGCGGAAGGGCTCCAGCGCATTGTCGTACAGCTTGCGGCGCAGACGGGAAATCGCCACGTCGATGCTTCGATCAAGGCCGTCGTAGCTCACGCCGCGCAAATTCTGCAACAGTGCCTCGCGGTCCATGATCTGCCCGGCGTGGGTGGCCAGCTCCCACAACAGATCGAAATCCGAGGTGGAAAGGGTGATCACTTCTTCACCCAGCGTTACCTGGCGGTTAACCGGATCGATGCACAACAACCCGAAGTGCAGCGCATTGTGCTGGGTGATCGGTTGCGTTGACTCTTCCTTGGGGTGATTGCCATGCTGGCGCAGGTGTAAACGCAGCCGTGCCAGCAAAACCGCCGGCGGCGTGGTTTTCAGAATGTAATCGTTGGCACCCATTTCCAATGAAAGGATATGGTTCATATCGCTGTCGAGCGAAGTGAGCAGCACGATCGGCCCGGGGAAGGTCGGGCGCAAATCGCGGCACAGCGTCATGCCGTCTTTCCCGGGCAGCATAATGTCGAGCAGCACCAGGTCCGGCAGTTCTTGCTCTATGCGCGCTTGCGCACTGTCGCCACGTGGCTCAATCAACACTTCTATATCGTGCTTGCCCAAATAGGCGGCAATCAACTTGCCGACCTCAGGATCGTCTTCCACAAAAACAATTTTATGCATATTCAGCGGTTTTATAAGAATAACGGAGTTCAGCATAACGCGGGGGTCAGCGATACGCCATGCACATCTTTGCCTAGCGCAGAGGTCGTCCTCCGTCCACACCATGGGTGCGGCCGGTGACATAACGGCTGTCCAGCAAATAATTGACCAGGTTGACCACTTCGCTTTCGCCCGGGGCGATTTTCATCAGCGATTTTGCCAGAGCCTGCTGACGATAAGGCTCATCATCGCCCGGATTGAAAATAATCAACGCCGGTGCGATGGCGTTGACCTTGACCTCCGGCGCCAGTTTACGGGCGAAAGAGCGTGTCATGTTATCCAGCGCGGCTTTACTGGCAGCATAAGCGATATGCTTGTCGCTGCCTTTCTCCACCACATAATCGGTCAGGTGGATAATATCTGCGCCTGCCTGCCCTTGGCCAAGCAGACAGGGTTCCAGCAACTGATTGAGCAGGTAAGGGGTATAAACGTGGATTTGCAGCATCGCTGCCATAATCTGCTCCGGCGGCACCTCCGCAGATTCGGCCAACCAAGCGCTGGCATTGTGGATCACTGCGCGCAATTTCGGTGCGGCCTGGCGCACCCGATCGGCAAAGCGGTAAATACCGTCGTGAGTCGAAAAGTCGCCCTGAATGCACGTTGCTCCCAGACTTTTCAGCTCGTTCAGTGCCGGGTAATCGCTACGATAGGCAATGATCACGGGGATGTCACGCTGCAAGAATGACCTGGCCAACGCCAGCCCAATCCGGCGTGCGCCGCCGGTGATCAGCACCGGTGCGGAGTTGTGATGTTCCATTGATTAAAGCTCCTGGACAGACTGGCAAACAATAGGGGAATTATGCCATTATACGTCGGAAATTCGTTAAAGCTTCGCATCGATTATCCATTTCAGGATGTAATACACTGGCAATGAGAGGGAGGAAGGGATGAACAGCAGTCACCTTGCATCCGTCGCGCGCAGTGAGAAAATCTGTTTTGATTACATGGATTTTCTGTCCGCATCGTGCAAGAAGCACTGGCGCTTTGTTGATGCAATCTATGGTGTGATGCCATTTTTTGGCATGGTATTGAAATCTCAGGCTTGCGCCTCGCAAACGCGAAAAGAGCAGTTGAAGGAACTGGCGCTGCAGGTGGTATCCACCCAGGTCAGCGACGAAACCAATATCGTGCGCCTGATCGATCTGGCGCAGCAGCAGGGGCTGGCAGTGTTCGACATTAAACTGCCGTATGCGTTGGACCAACAGCAGTTGGCGGCCATTCAGCAAGAGTGCGTTGAGGGGATAATCATCTCTCAGGTAGGGGAACGCATGACCATTACCTTGCGCGCATCCTAAGGTATTGACCGGGTGATTCCACCCGGCCGTCCTTCACTACTGCAGCATAAACCAACCCGCCGGCACCGTAGCCACCAGCAACAGCAAGATGCTGCTTTTCTCCAGCTGATTCAGCAATTTGACATTCTCGTGCCCGCGTCGAGCATAGATAAACACCAGCAACCCCGGCGCATACAGCAACACCGACATCAACAGATGCATCAACCCTGATGCGTACAGCAGCCAAATACCGTACAGGCAGGCACCGGTGGCGGCGAACATCAGCCGTTTGTCCTGACGGCGCAGTGCGACCTTGAACAGGAAGGCGCCGACCAGGAAGTAAGGCACCAGAATCATTTCCGAGGCGATAGTCAGCAACGAGTTATAGTTGCTGCCGGTCAGCCAGATCACCACCAGCGCGAATTGCACCGCAATATTGGTCAGCCACAGCGAAGCCGAAGGCGCGTGATTCTTGTTCTGCTTGCGGAATATTTTAGGAAAAGCGCCGTGCTGGGCGGCCAGCAGCGGCACTTCAGCGGCCATAATCGTCCAGCTCAAATAAGCGCCGCATACGGACACGATCAGGCCGGCGGCGATAATCACATCCCCCCAGGGGCCAATCAGATCGACCATCAACACCGCCATCGAGGGGTTACGCATCCCGGCCACTTCACTGCGCGGCACCACCCCCAGCGACAGCAGCGTCACCATCAGGTAAACCGCCAGCGCGGAGAGCACCGCCAACATGGTTGCACGGCCTACATCTTTTTTATTGCGTGCTCGCGCGGAAACCACCACCGCGCCTTCCACGCCGATAAACACCCACAGAGTAATCAGCATGGTGTTTTTTACCTGTTCCCACACCGGTTTGCCGAGCGCGACGCCGTGGAAATCCAGGGTAAATACGTCCATTTTGAACGCGATAGCCGCCAAGACGGCAAACAGGCCAAGCGGCAAAAGCTTGGCCAATGTTGCCGCCAGGTTGATACTGGCCGCGGTTTGCACCCCACGCAGCACCAGCGCATGGACGATCCACAGCAGCAATGATTCCGCCAATAGCGCCTGCCAGGTATTGCCGTCACCCAAAATGACATCGCCGCCGCGATCGGTAAACAAGCTCAGTGCGGCAAACACGATTACCAGATAGGAGACGTTGGCGATCACCGCACATAGCCAATATCCCCATGCGGAGCAGAAGCCCACCAGCTCGCCAAAGCCTTCTTTCGCATAGGTGAAAATCCCGCCGTCCAGATCGGGCCGCAGGCGGGTGAGCAACAGCATGGCAAAAGCCAGAAACAGGATGCCGACGCCGGTGATCGCCCAACCCAGCAACAGTGCGGCCGGGCTGGCGACTTGCGCCATGTTTTGCGGCAGGCTGAAAACCCCGGCGCCCAGCATGGAACTGAGCACCAATGCGGTTAACGCGGTAAGACCTAGTTTTTTTTCCAATGACGGATCCTGAGCGCAGAATAAACAACTGTTAGGTAACTGATTGGCAGTAACAACGTAATGACAATTACTGAACAAATAGATAATAGCCCTAAAAACAGGCGCAAATTCTACGGATGGATCGTTGCCGATGCAATGATTGAATATGCGGAATTTACAAAAAATTATTCAACCGGCGCGGGTGGCTAATCGGCAAAAAAACGGGCAGCCCAATGGCTGCCCGAGAGTAAACCGCGAAGTGAAACTTATTTGAACAGATCGGCACTTACGGTCAGGTTGCCGCCACTCTTGTTCTGCCACTGACGAGTCACGTGGTAGAACTTGGCACCTTTCGCAGCGGCACGCTTCGCCACTTCGGTGGAAATGTCCGTCATGCTGTTGAAGTGGCCGGTGAAGGTCACGGAATCAAACGGTACCATCTGCGCGGCGGTGACGTTGTTCACTTCCTGGATTTTGGTGCCGTTCGGCAGCGTGACGGTATAGCGTTGGCCGGTAGAAGACTGGGTTTCGAAGAAACGGCCTACGTCACGGCTTGGCGAACCTGAAGAGGCCACGCCTGGGATTTCAACCTGGGCGGCGGCAGCGCCACCGGCGGCTAATGCAGCTTTGCCGGCTTCAGAGTCGGCAGGAATGGCATCCGGGCTCTGGACCACGCGCTTAGGCGCATCGGCTTTATAGATGTAGGCGGTGATGAACTGGTTACCACCCTGGTTAGCATCAACCTGACGGACAATAAAGAATGAGGCAGCGCCTTTCTTTTTCGCTTCTTTGGTGATGGCGTCGTTGATGTCCGGCTGGCTGCGGTAGAAACCGCTGACGGTTACCGTATCGTAAGGCTCAAGCAGGTACGCCTGTTCTTTCGGTAATTCGGTCACGCCGTTAATGACGCGGTACTTCGGCTCTTTGCTCACTTCTGCCGCGTCTTTATGATAAAGATCTGCGGTGACGCGCCAGTTGCCGCCATTGTTGCTGTTATTGCTGTCCTGGATGTAGAAGGAATCTGCGCCCAGTTTGTCTGCACGGCGGGATACGGCCTCAACGGCTTCATTGATGGCATTAAAGCGGCCGGTAATAGTGATGCGATCAAACGGCTTCAGCGCCGCTGCTTTTTCAGGAGTTAACTCAAGTGCCGCATGAGCAGACAGCGCAGTGAGTGATAACAAGGCTGATGCGATGATCGTGTTCTTCAGCTTCATAAAAAATCCTTTCGCCAAGCGCATTAACGTTTATAACGTGCTGAACTGTTTATGGGTAATTCAGCCGCCGATTATTACATGTAATCTCGACAAGTGTCTCAGCATTTTATGTCATCGCATGAGACAAATCCCATGAAGGATTGTTTACGCCATTTGCTGCGTAATCGCCATAAGTTTCAATAATAAAGCCTTTGATGACATAAGTGTTAATTATTCACAATTTTATAACTTTCATTCATTCTGGCCGCGTGGGGCGGATATCTTCAGATAAGCGTTCGTCACAAATCTGCAGCAAAAACGGCGGTGCGCACGGCTTTTTAACTTAAAATTGCGATTTGTCATGTCATTGCCTGAATTTTTATGTAAAAACAGGCATGAATGCGTAAGCAATTATGGATCATCGATCATATTTTCAGTAGGTTATAGATGGTGCCTTAATTCGATGCCGACAAGTCACCCTGTGGCTTTCAAATTGCAGCCAACAATGCACAGTCTTGAAAGACGACGGGGCGAGATGTCAGCCGGCGCTACTGCTATGGGTAGGAAGATAATAAACATCATCAAAGACAGGTGAGAAGGGAACATTATGCGTATTGGTGTACCAAGAGAACGGTTGGCCAATGAAGCCCGGGTTGCAGCAACGCCGAAAACGGTGGAACAACTGCTGAAGCTGGGCTTTACCGTCGCTGTCGAAAGCGACGCGGGTAAACTGGCAAGCTTTGACAATGCGGCTTATGAAACCGCAGGGGCGACGATTACCGATACTGCCGACGTTTGGCAATCGGATCTGATTTTGAAAGTTAACGCGCCACAAGAGGACGAGATCGCGTTAATGCGTGAGGGCAGTACGTTGGTCAGTTTTATCTGGCCGGCGCAAAACCCGGAGCTTATCGAAAAACTGGCTGCGCGCAACGTCACCGCGATAGCGATGGATTCGGTGCCGCGTATTTCCCGCGCGCAGTCGATGGATGCGCTCAGCTCGATGGCCAATATCGCCGGTTACCGCGCGATTGTTGAAGCGGCACACGAGTTTGGCCGTTTCTTCACCGGCCAGATCACCGCAGCCGGTAAGGTTCCACCGGCGAAAGTGATGATCATCGGTGCCGGCGTCGCGGGTTTGGCGGCGATTGGCGCGGCAGGTAGCTTGGGGGCGATCGTACGTGCCTTCGACACCCGCCCGGAAGTAAAAGAGCAAGTGCAAAGCATGGGCGCAGAGTTCCTCGAGTTGGACTTTGAGGAAGAGGCGGGCAGCGGCGACGGTTATGCCAAAGTGATGTCGGAAGCCTTTATCAAGGCTGAGATGGCATTGTTTGCCGCCCAGGCGGCAGAGGTCGACATTATTGTCACCACCGCGCTGATCCCGGGTAAACCTGCGCCAAAGCTTATCACTAAAGAGATGGTGGCTTCGATGAAGCCGGGCAGCGTGATCGTCGATCTGGCGGCGCAAAACGGCGGCAACTGCGAGTTGACCGTGGCCGACCGCGTGACCGTCACTGACAATGGCGTAAAAATCATTGGCTATACCGATCTGCCAAGCCGCTTGCCGACCCAGTCTTCACAGCTTTACGGCACTAACCTGGTTAATTTGCTGAAATTGCTGACGAAAGAGAAAAACGGCGAAATCGATATCGATTTCGAGGACACCGTGATCCGCGGCGTCACCGTAGTGCGCAGCGGCGAGGTGACCTGGCCTGCTCCGCCAATCCAGGTTTCCGCACAGCCGAAGCAGGCGCAAGCGGCGGCGCCGATAGCTAAACCGGCGGCGAAACCGGTTTCACCTTGGCTGAAATACGGGCTGATCGCGCTGGCGATTATTCTGTTCGGCTGGCTGGCTAACGCCGCGCCAAAAGAGTTCCTGTCTCACTTTACCGTGTTTGCGCTGGCCTGCGTGGTGGGTTACTACGTGGTTTGGAACGTCAGCCATGCATTGCATACCCCGTTGATGTCGGTCACCAATGCGATCTCAGGGATTATCGTGGTCGGTGCGTTATTGCAAATTGGTCACGGCGGCTGGGTGAGTTTCCTCTCCTTCATCGCCGTGCTGATTGCCAGCATCAATATTTTTGGTGGATTCACCGTCACTCAGCGCATGCTGAAGATGTTCCGCAAGAACTAAGGGGTAGCACATGTCTGGAGGATTAGTTACAGCTGCATACATTGTTGCCGCTATTTTGTTTATTTGCAGCCTGGCCGGTCTGTCGCGCCATGAAACGTCGAAGCAGGGCAACCTGTTTGGCATCGCCGGGATGGCAATTGCGTTGATTGCCACCATCCTCGGGCCGGATTCCGGCAACGTGGGTTGGATCATCATTGCGATGATTATCGGTGGTTCCATCGGCGTCTATCTGGCGAAAAAAGTCGAAATGACCGAAATGCCGGAGTTGGTGGCGGTGTTGCACAGTTTCGTTGGCCTGGCTGCGGTGTTGGTGGGCCTGAACAGCTACCTGGATCACGGCGCGCCGATGGAGCCGGTGATGGAGAATATCCATCTGACCGAAGTGTTCCTCGGTATCTTTATCGGGGCGGTCACCTTCACCGGTTCGATTGTCGCTTTCGGTAAACTGCGTGGCATCATCTCATCCAAACCGCTGGCATTGCCGAATCGCCACAAGATGAACCTGGCTGCGCTGGTGATCTCCCTCCTGCTGCTGGTCGTTTTCGTTCGTGCCGACAGCGTGGGCTGGCAGGCAGTAGCGTTGGTGTTGATGACCGCGATCGCACTGGCTTTCGGTTGGCATCTGGTGGCCTCTATCGGCGGTGCCGACATGCCGGTAGTCGTGTCGATGCTCAACTCCTATTCGGGCTGGGCGGCCGCTGCTGCGGGCTTTATGTTGAGCAACGATCTGCTGATCGTTACCGGCGCGTTGGTGGGTTCCTCGGGTGCCATCCTGTCTTACATTATGTGTAAGGCGATGAACCGTTCGTTTATCAGCGTGATCGCCGGCGGTTTCGGTACCGATGGTTCCTCGACCGGCAATGCGGAAGAAATGGGCGAATATCGTGAAACCACGGCGGAAGAGGTGGCCGAGCAACTGAAGAATTCCACTTCGGTGATCATCACCCCAGGCTATGGCATGGCGGTCGCGCAGGCACAATATCCGGTGGCGGAAATCACCGAAAAACTGCGCGCGCGCGGCATCAAAGTGCGTTTCGGCATTCACCCGGTTGCCGGGCGTTTACCGGGCCACATGAACGTGCTGCTAGCGGAAGCCAGGGTGCCGTACGACGTGGTGCTGGAGATGGACGAAATCAACGAAGATTTCCCGGATACCGATACCGTGCTGGTGATCGGCGCCAACGACACGGTGAACCCGGCCGCGCTGGAGGATCCGCGCAGCCCGATCGCCGGCATGCCGGTGCTGGAAGTGTGGAAAGCGCAAAACGTGATTGCTTTTAAACGTTCGATGAACACCGGTTACGCCGGCGTGCAGAACCCGCTGTTCTTCAAAGAGAACACCCAGATGCTGTTTGGCGATGCCAAAGAGAGTGTGGAAGCGATACTGAGAGCGTTGCAGAATTAACCGCAACCAATAAAAACACGGGCCTTAATTGGCCCGTGTTTTTTTATGCCTGAAAATCAGTCCTCGTCGTCGTGTTCATCATCTTCATCGATTTCGATCGGGCAGTTGAAGTTATCCGGCTTAATCACCAGCAGATCACATTTCAGATGGTCGATCACATGTTCTGCCGTGTTGCCGATAAACGCCGCCGAAATACCGGTGCGGCCTAATGTCCCCAACACCACCACGCCCGCCTGCAAGTGTTCGGCCAAATCCGGGATCACCTCTTCCGGCAGGCCTTTTTCAACGTGGGTGAACTCTTCGTTAATACAGAACTTCTGCCTTAATGCCTTCATGGCGATCAGATGCTGCCCGCGAATGGCGTCGTTATAGACGCTGGGATCAAAATCAGGCAGTTCAATGGCGATATTGATAGGGGTAACAGGGTAGGCTCCGACCAGATGCACTTCCGTCTGGTTGACGTTTTGCGCCAGTTCGACGGTTTCCTGCACCAGCTTGATGTTCAGCGGATCGTGATAGGGTTCTTCGCTGGCCAGATTGACGGCGACCACCGCCTTGCCGCCTTCCGGCCAGGGTTGATCTTTGACCATCCACACCGGGCACGGACATTTGCGTAACAGATGCCAGTCGGTCGGAGTGAAAATGACCGATTCCAGCCGGTCGTGCTGATGTGCCATTTTCAGCAGCAAATCATGCTTGGCGGTGATCACTTCCTGAATGATCGCCTCAAAAGGGCGGTTATGCCAGACAACTTTGATTTCAATAGGAACGCCTTCGTCGAGGTAAAAACGGCATTGCTCGTTAATCCACGCGGCGCGTTGGCTGATAACGCCTTGCCGCATCGCCGTCCGTTCATTGGGGGAGAGCAGGGTCGTCATCTCGTAAGAGAAGTCATAGATAGGAAGAAAGGCTTTAATACGCCCGCCGTTCCGTTTAACCAGGTAAACCGCCCGACGCAGCGCCGGTTGATCGTCCTGATTGGGGTCAATAGCCACCAGAAGATTCTGATACTTCGCCATAGGGCCTCCTTACAGCTGAAAATCAACAGTCTGTTAATTTACAGAGTAACCCAACATTGAAAATCAGAACAGCGGCAGAGATGAGCCGGGTCAATAATTCTGCGGAATTATTGACCCGGCATGGGATCAGGCGTTTACGGTCACGTTGATGCGAGGCGTGCCGGCCAACACCGACAGGGCGTCGACGTTTTCGATGGTGATGTATTTGCCTTTGACGCTGAGGATTTCGCTTTTCTGGAAGCGGCCCAGCAGGCGGCTGATGGTCTCAACGGTCAGACCAAGATAGTTGCCGATGTCGCCACGGGTCATGGTCAGGCGGAACTCACGCGGTGAGAAGCCCCGTTCCGCAAAGCGGCGCGACAGGTTGTAGACGAACGCCGCCAGGCGCTCTTCGGCATTTTTCTTCGACAGCAGCAGGATCATATCCTGGTCGCCTTTAATCTCGCCGCTCATCAAACGCATAATTTGCTGGCGCAGGTTAGGCATTTTACCGGAAAGGTCGTCCAGGGTTTCAAACGGGATCTCGCAGACCATGGCGGTTTCCAGAGCCTGAGCGAAGCTTGGATGCTTCAGGCCGCCAATGGCGTCAAAACCGACCAGATCGCCTGCCAGATGGAAGCCGGTGATTTGTTCGTCACCTTGTTCGGTAATGGTGTAGCTCTTGATGGTCCCGGAGCGGATAGCGTACAAGGATTTCAGTTCATCGCCGGCCTTAAACAGGGTCTGCCCCTTCTGGATAGGCTTTTTCCTTTCGATAATGTTGTCGAGCTGGTCCAGCTCATGAGCATTAAGAGTAAAAGGAATGCACAGCTGGCTGATGCTGCAGTCCTGACAATGGATCGCACAACCACCAGACTGGATACGACGAATCACGCGTTTTTCCGGGATCATAGATTACGCTCATTCAATAATTGATATGCGTCAATTTTAACATCTTTTGTTGCAGGTGATAAGGGTAGCGTTAACATGAAGAGGGGTGTTGTGTGCGAATTTTGTTCGCTTATGCCGATGATTATCCTGTAGCTGACTGAAATTTTTTGATTTGTTTATAACTTACGTGAATGGCTTGCAGGCGCAGCCGCCCTTTATGCCCCGTCAGAAACCGCAAATTACGCAGGGTTTTCTTGCATAAGGAATCTTTTACTCTCGGCATTTCCAGCCATTGGGTTACGCAGTAGCAGCCGGAACTTGCAATATTGCCTGCTTCGCTCCGGCCGATCTACTTTCCCCAACCACGCCAGAGCGCGCTGGCGCATTAAAGTAAGTCTTTCTGCAAATAGCCTTCGTGCTTCAGCAGCCACTGTTTGCGCTGTACACCGCCGGCGTAACCGGTCAATGCACCCTGCGAACCAATCACCCGGTGGCAAGGCACCACAATGCTGATCGGATTGGAGCCATTGGCCATACCGACCGCACGGGAGGCGGTTGGGCGCCCGATGCGTTTCGCCAGTTCGCCATAGGTAATGATCTCGCCGCAGGGTATCTGGCGCAGTTGCTGCCAGACGGTGCGCTGGAACTCAGTGCCTGCGGTCATCACCGGCAGGTCGTCTATCACCGTCAGCTCACCGGCAAAATACCGTTGCATGACGTCGGTCAGGCCGCCGGGGTTATGCTTTTCCTGCAGTTGGAAACGGTCGGCGCGGTAATGGGTATTCATCAGTTTCATCAGGCGCACTTCGTGCTCGGTCCAGTCGATAGCGCGCAAACGGTCCTGTTCGTCGGCAATCAGCACCAGTTCGCCAACCGGCGTCGCCATACGATCAATAAAAAAGGTCTGCATTTTGATCACTCCTCACGTTTGATGGGGAGATTATTGCACGAAATGCGACGGTGCGATGGCGGATTTCGGACATGAAGATGGATGGGCAATGATGTCTTGCCCATCGCGGGGATGAGAGTAGAGGACCGGGTGAAAGTATCAATGATGCGTTCTAATTTATAACGTTAACTTACAATTTGTACGCGGTTTTTTATTGTTTTCCCTTGGTGGCTATTGATGCTTTTCCAGGGTCAGTTATAACTCAGTGTTACTCTCTGCATGTCAGGATTATTGTTTATTTTTTCGATGGTGGCGTCGGAAATTAATTCCGATGACATTGCGCTTAGCGGCATGGTGATATAACCGAAGCGGCTGTCAGCGGTATTTCGGTAGCAGGATGAAACGAACTGGCCGTCATCCCGTCTAATTTCACAAGTGGGCGCAGCTATTTTACCCGCAAAATAGAGGGTGCCGGATGGGCTGACTTTGCTGGCTTCCTGGGCTGCGTGCAAGGTTACCGGTAACAAGGCGAACAGTACCAGTGCGATTAGAGAATGAGACATGATTAATTCCTCGACTAGAATAAATTATGCCAACCATAAAAAAGTTAAAAAATATAATGGCTGCTATCAAAGAATAAATACTCAGCATCTCAGGCTGGGAAATGGCTTAGGTAGTATTCTTATACTCCATGCCAATTAACTTGATAATAGTGAGAGGGGTGAGGTAATGCCATGATGTAGATCATAGTGAAGCCGGGTTAATGATTTTGTGGTTGGCCGTGCGGGAATAAGGTGAAATATGTCGCATAATAACCCCTCCAGGCTGTCGGAATGTTGCGCATGGAATAGCTTTCCCCCCCGTGGCTCTGCGCTACCGGTTAACCCCGTCTTTGCCGGGGCGTCGTTCCAGTGGCCGATGTTCGGCGCATCCAGGTGCGGGTTTCAGGCGCATAAAATGCTACGCCGGCAGTGATGGAAAAACCGTCGCCGCCATCTCTTCAATAATTTGCTATACCTGATAGGCGAGGGATTTCATTTTTCTGTCATGTAACTGACATGTTAGGGTCATAGCGCTGGCTTAAGTTTGCAGCGACTAAGCCAGGAGATAACGCGATGTTTAGCTTGGATTCTCTGTTGCAAGATGCATTTCCACACCGCAATACCCCTGCCTGGCAGCGTAGCCTGCTCAGAACTTTACTCTTCGAAAAAGAATTCAAACAGTTTGCTGCCGATTATCCGCACCTTAAGGGCCTGGATTTGATCGAGCAAGTGGTCGATTACTTCAACCTCAGCTGTGAGCTGGTGGATGGCGATCTGGAAAATATTCCAAGCCAGGGACCGGTGGTACTGGTCGCGAATCATCCCATCGGCTCGCTGGACGGTTTGGTGTTGCTGCGTGCGGTCGCGGCGGTGCGTCCGGATGTGAAGGTGGTCGCCAGCCAACTGCTGACCTATATTGAACCGCTGCGCAGCCTGTTCGTGCCGGTGGACAACGTGGGTTATAAAACCAGCCGCAAGCAAATTGAAGGCATGCAGGCGCAGCTAGACAAACAGGGTGCGCTGATCTTGTTCCCCGCCGGCGAAGTGTCGCGCATGAGTCCGAAAGGCATTCGCGACGGCCACTGGCATACCGGATTCTTACGCCTGGCGGCCAAGGCGCGGGCGCCTATTGTGCCGATCCACATCAGCGCGCGTAACAGCAACCTGTTTTACTTCACCTCGCTGGTCTACCGCCCGTTATCCACCTTGTTGCTGGTACGTGAAATGTTCCAGCAGCAGGGCGGCCGTATCAAAATCCGCGTTGGTGGCCGCATTCCGTTCGCCAACTGGCACGATGGTCACACCAGCGCCAAAGATTTGGCCGAACGCTTCCGTCGTCACGTTTATCGTTTGGGCCAGGGCAAGGAAGGGCTGTTCGCCAGCGAATCGGCCATCGCCCTGCCTGAAGATCGGCTTGAGCTGAAGAAGGCGTTGGCAAATTGCGAACAACTTGGCGTAACGCCGGACGGCAAAATCATTTACCTGTATCGCCGCCAGGATGAGGCTCGTACGCCTATCCTGCGTGAACTAGGTCGCCTGCGCGAGATCGCTTTCCGCGCGGTGGGCGAAGGTTCTGGCCGCCGGCGCGATCTGGACAGTTATGACGACGATTATTATCACCTGGTGTTATGGGATGCGGACGAACTGGAAATTGTCGGCGCCTACCGTTTTATCCCCACCGCCGAGCAGTTGGAGCGCAAGGGCCTGGAAAGCATATACAGCAACAGCCTATTCCATTATGACCGCGATATGGCACCGATCCTGGCGCAGGGCATCGAACTGGGCCGCAGCTTTATCCAACCGGCCTACTGGGGCAAACGTGGGCTGGATTACCTGTGGTTGGGTATTGGCGCCTACCTGGCAAAATACCCGCAGTATCGCTATCTGTTTGGTCCGGTCTCCATATCCGGCGGTATGCCGGTGGCGGCGCGTGACCTGTTGATCGCCTTCTACCGGTTGTATTTCTCACCGGGAAGCGCGTTGGCGCAGTCTCGGCAGCCTTATCCGGCTTCGCTGCCGCAGGTCTTGGCGCAATTTGCCGGCGATAATTATCAAGAAGATCTGGTGCGGCTGAAAAGCCTGCTGAGCAACATTGGCTGCTCGATCCCGACCTTGTATAAACAATATACCGAGCTGTGTGAGCCGGGCGGGGTGCAGTTTATTGATTTTGGCACCGATCCGGCGTTCAACAACTGTATCGACGGATTGGTGTTGGTTGATCTCACCCGGCTAAAACCGTCGCGCTTCCAGCGTTATATTGCGGTTCATCAGCCGCAGGAAGCCTGCATAGAGTGATCGGCCACGCAATCATGCGTTTTTGATCTAAGCCCCGGCTTGGGGCCAGCGGTGGGATAGCGCTAGGATGAGGCTTTATCCCACCCCGGAGTTTTGCATGCCACAGTCCTTTGTTCCGCAATTGTTATCCGCCGATGAGCCTCACGCCGTTGCGGTTGAAACGCCCAAGGGCACCGCGCCCTTTTTATTGCTGTGCGATCACGCCGGCCAGGCGATACCGCAACGCTTGGGCGATCTGGGGCTGCCGCCCGGTGAAATCGACCGTCATATCGGTTGGGATATTGGCGCGTTGGAGGTTTCACGTCACCTTAGCCGCCATCTGGATGCCACGCTGATTCATCAGCGTTACTCACGTTTGGTGATCGACTGCAACCGGGCTCCGGGCATCGCCAGCTCGATCCCGCATCTGTCGGAGCTGACGCCTATTCCCGGCAATATCGGCATTGATGCCGAGCACGCGCTGGCCCGCGAGCGGGAAATTTTCCTGCCGTATCACCACCGCATCGACGATACGCTGGGCGAGCGGCAGCTGCGCGAAAAACCCACCGCCATTATCGCGATGCACAGTTTTACGCCGGTGTTCAAAGGCCATTCCCGCCCCTGGCAGGTTGGGCTGTTGTTTAATCGCCAACCGGCGTTTGCCCACCTGCTGGCAGAGCTGCTGCGGGAGGAGGGGGATTTGCTGGTGGGGGTCAACGAACCTTATGCGATGACCGACGCGACGGATTACACCCTACCGGTGCATGCGGAACGACGCGGGTTACCTTACGTTGGCATCGAGATCCGCCAGGATCTGATCGCCGATGAACGTGGCCAGCGGGCCTGGGCAAAACGCTTCGCAAGACTGCTCCCACAGGCCTGGCATCGCTGGCAAATTTGACTTTAGGAATATTCCCAGTGATGATAACTGTAAGGAATGTGTAATCGCCATTGGGAAGAGTCAGGAGAGACGTGTGGAGCACAATGATAACGGATTGTTTATCAAACGGGAGCGTTTTGAGGTTCTGGCGATATTGCGTGACATTTGTAAACAACGCACCCCGCTGCGGGTCGTTAACCAGCAGCAGCAGTTTCAGAGCTTATTATTGAGCGTTGGTCCGGACAATATCGTTTTCAGCGGCGACGATGCGGATACGCGGGCGGGTGGCGAATTTACCATCGTGATTGAAAGCAATGATGCGAAGATCGAATTTGCCGTTGGCCAACCAGAATTTACCGACCATCTGGGCGTTCAAGCCTGTTCAACCCGCCTGCCAAAGGAGCTGGTTTACATCCAGCGCCGCCGTCAATTCCGTGTCACCACGCCACACTGGCGTCAGTTTCTCTGCAGCGGAGAATATGCCGACGGTACCGCGTACCAATTAAGGATCCACGATCTCTCTGCCGGCGGTGTGGGCTTGCGCTTCGACGGCCCGCTGCCGGCCAAACTTCAACCGGGCCTCCAGTTCAAAAAGGCGCTGTTGGATCTTGGCAGTTACGGCAGTTTCAAGGTCAATATGGAACTGATGGTGATCAACGAAGATCAGGAGTTGGATGACAATGACAAACCGGTGCATTTCTCGCGTTTGTCGTGCCGCTTTATCAATCTCGGCCTGGCAATGGAAAGAAAAATCCAGAGCGCGGTGTTTGCGTTTGAATTAGATTTCAATAAAAAGAAGAAACGCTGAATCAGACGAACAGGGGCAGCGAGCTGCCCCGCGATGACTCTGTCCTATCTCAAGGCGCGCAGGCTGCCAATCTCCTCCCAACCGAAATGCTCCGCTTCCGCCAACACGTCACACACCTCGCCGCCGGCGGTAACTATGGCGTCGTTGAGGCTTCTGCCGTGCAGCAAATGGCTGACCAGCAGCGCGGTAAACATGTCACCGGTGCCTTTCACCTTCGATTTGATTTTAGGGTGGGTGTAGCTTTGCACCTGATTGTGGCTGACCAGCAATAACCCTAACTCGTCGTCGTTTTCCGCTATGCCCGGTGCGCTGGTCACCAACACCCACTCGGTCGTGTCATTTAACAGCGCCTGCGCAGCGCGCAGCGTCTGTTCCCGCGTAGCCAGGCTGTGCCCGCAAAGCTGCTCCAGTTCAAACCCATTGGGCGTCAGGCCGTTGGCAAGGCTCAGGAACGGCGAGCGATAACAACTGACGATACGCGGGTCCACGTACACGCCTTCACCGTAATCGCCCATCACCGGATCGATATAGATTTTTATCTGCGGATTGATAGCGCGAACCCGTTGCAACCAAGCGTCCAGAATATGACACTGGGCGACATCACCCAGATAGCCGACGATCACCGCCCGCGTGCGTTTCATCACACCGCGAGCGATCAAATCCTCCAGAAAACCGCTAAACCATTCGACGGAAATCACGCCGCCGCTGGGGGCGCCGTAATAGGGCGGACAGCCGAACAGCACGCTGGGCACCTGCAGCGCTTCCAACCCCTTTTTCAGCAGGGTGCGATAGGCGATACCGTTGCCGACGCTGCCATACACTACCTGCGATTGAATGCTGACCACATCAATCAGCGGCGATTGCAATTGAGAAGCTTGTTGCATCTAACGCGTCCTTTGTTCGTTTTTATCCAGCCACCGCGCAAACACCTGGCGGGCGCGTCGTTCCAATTCTGCGCCGTAGCGTGCGGCCTGGTCGCGCAATTGCTGCGGGTCGATACCGGCCAACTCCAGCTCACAGGCGTGGCCAACCAACCAGCGTTCAATATCGCGATGATCGGCTTCCAGGTGGAACTGCAACCCAAGCGCGAAATCCTGATATTCAAACGCCTGATAACGGCAAGCCTCGGTGCTGGCCAGGCAGGTTGCCCCCTCCGGGACGGTAAACATATCCCCGTGCCAGTGCAGCACCGGCGTTGCCGCCAGCGGCGCCAGTACGGAGTCTTCATTTTCCGCCAGCGTCAGCGGCGCGTAACCAATCTCTTTCACGCCCAGCGACACTACACCGGCGCCCAAAGCTTGAGCCATCACCTGCGCGCCCAGGCAAATGCCGATCGTGGGCTGACGTTGCTGTAACCGTTGGGTGACCAGCGCCAGCTCGTCGTTAAGAAACGGATAGTGCTGCTGTCCGGCAAAATGCTGCGCGGCGCTGATCGGCCCGCCGAGCACTACCAGCAAATCGGTATCTTCATTGTTGATGGCGCGGATATCGTCACGGCCTGCATCGTAATAATCAATCTGATAGCCACGCAGTGAAAGCAGTGATCCCAGAATACCGAGGTTTTCAAAATTTACATGCCTGATAGCGACAACTTTTTTCATTGCTCTATCTCCCTCGGGTGGTGATAAGGCACCAGTTCCAACGCATCGCCTAGCACGGTAATACCGCTTGCGCCGCTCTGATAAAGGATCCGCCGCTCTTTGACCTGACTGATGTGCAATTGGTAGCCCTGCTCGGCGGGAAACAGGGCCAGGGCCTGTTGCAGTTGATCGGCAGCCCAGGGCGTGAACATCTGCATGCGGGCGAAGGCTTTGCCGGCGTGCTGAATGTCGAGTACGTAATGTTTTTCCATGTTGACCCCTTAACTTTTGCGTTCGAAACGGGTAAGCTTATTTGAACTAATACAAAAAGGTTTTATGTATGGGTTCATTGTATGCAAAAGGCGGCAGCGCTGTCCAGATTGCTGAACAGATCGGCGCGCAGATAAAACGGGGCGATTTGCAACCGGGTGACCTGTTGCCGCCGGTGCGCCAGTTGGCCGGGGAACTGGGGGTGAACCCCAATACGGTCGCCAGTGCGTACGGCAAGCTGCGGGATGCCGGTTTGGTGGCCACCCGCGGCCGCGCCGGTACCCAGGTGCTTGACCAGCCGTTAAGGGCGGTGCGCAGCGTACGCCAGGTGCCTGAAGGCATGCGCGATTTAGCCAGTGGCAATCTGGATGCGGCGCTGCTACCGGCACTGTCGCTGGGTAAGGATGACGTCTTCCCGCAGCAAAATGGCTATGACGTCAGCGGCGATTTACCGGCATTGTGCACGCTGGGGCGCGAGTGGCTCAGCGAACAAGGTGCCGCGTTGGGCGAACCGGCGGTGTTTTCCGGCGCGCTGGACGCCATTGAAAAGGCGCTGCGCTGCCATGCGGCACCGGGGGCTGCGGTATGGGTGGAAGATCCTTGTTGGCCGCCGCTGCTGACGTTGCTGCGGCACCTTCGCCTGAAACCGCTGCCGCTGGCGGTCGATGATCAAGGGTGCCAACTGCCGGAGAAGGATGCCGCAACCTTGGGTTGCGCGGTGATCCTCACGCCGCGCGCGCAGAACCCGACCGGGATGTCGCTCAGCGCTGCCCGCGCCAAGTGTTGGCGCGAGTTCCTGGCGCAACGGCCCGATTGCCTGGCGATCGTCGATGATTTCTGGGGGCCGCTGTCGCAACAACCACTGCATTTACCCTGCAGTGCCGACAACGGCCTGTATGTGCTGTCGTTGAGCAAGTTCCTCAGCCCGGACCTGCGCATTGCGTTGGCCTGCGGCAAACCGTCGCTATTGCAGGCGATGCGTGCCGATCAATACATCCGCGAGCGTTGGGTCAGCCATATCTTGCAGCAGATTGCCGTCAAATTATGGACGCAGGTGCAGGGCGATGGCTTGCTGTTACGGGCACAGGAAACTTATCAGGCGCGGCGCGATGCGCTGGCAGCGCGAATGGGCGCACTGGCCGGCACGCCATTGCCGTCGGGGGAAGGGGTGCATATCTGGTTGCCGGTGCGCTCAGAAGCCGCCGCCAGCCAAATCATGGCGCAGCGCGGCTGGTTGGTGCAAAGCGGTGAGCCGTTCCGACTGAAAAGTGGCCCGGCTGTCCGTATCAGCCTGGCCAACCTGCTGGAGGAAGAACGGGAGAGGCTGGCGCAGGATTTGGCGGTGGCGATGGTCGCCGGCACCTCGGTTAACTGAATGTGAGGCATCAAATCGGTATGGCCAATGGTCAATGCCGATTTAACGCTTATGGCCCCGTTCCCCGATCAAGCCAACGCCAGACTCTCCTGCGCCAGCAGTTGTAAAGAGGCCAGGCGGGCGGTGGGTTGGCTAACCGGCGTATCAATGACAAACTCCTCCACGCCATATTGCTGGTGCAGTTGGTCCAACTGCCGGCGTACCTGCTGCGCAGTGCCGAGCAGAATATGGCTTTCGCGCGGCTCGATGCGGTAATCGGTCGCGCCGGCCTGCTGAACAAAACTCTCCGCCTGCTCCAGGCTACCAACGGTCACGCTCTGCCCGCCGGCCACGTGCACGCGGTATTGCTGGATCCCGGCCGCCAACTCTTTGGCCTGCGCAGCCGTGTCTGCGACGATCGCCGCTACCGCCAGCAGGGCTTTGCGGCCACCGCTTTGCGCGGAGTAGTGCGTCAGCGCCCGCTGAATATCGTCTGGGTTGCCATTGAGCTGCGCGGCATAAACAAACGCCCAGCCGTGTTCGGCGGCCAGTTGAGCGCTTTCGCTACTGGCACCCAGCAGAAAGCGTTGAGCGGATTGCTCAGGCTGCGGCGTGGCGCTCAGACCAGGTTGTGCATCGTCATTAAGATAAGCATTGAGCTGGGCCAACTGCTGAGGGAAATCCGGTTTATGCTGCTGGTCGTGCGCGGCCTGCAACGCCTGGGTAGAGAGCGGCAGCCCGCCGGGGGCTTTCCCCACGCCCAGATCGACCCGGCCCGGTGCAAGCGTCGCCAGCAGGTTGAAGTTTTCCGCAACTTTATAAGCGCTGTAGTGTTGCAGCATTACGCCACCGGAACCGATGCGAATACGTGAGGTTTGCCCAAGTAAATAGGCGATCAACACCTCGGGTGAAGGGCAGGCGAGCTGCGGGGTATTGTGATGCTCCGCCAACCAGAAACGGCGGTAGCCCCAGATTTCCGCCTGCTGCGCCAGATGCAGCGTACGCGCCAGCGCCTGGGCGGCGCTTTCTCCTTCGGCAATCGGACTTTTATCCAACACGCTCAAGGCATAAGCCATTTTCCTGCTCCTTTATCATCAATTATTTATGACAAATACCATGCAGGGCGCCAAGGGCGTAATACTGATTGTGGATAGGATATTCCATTGATAAAAAACGGATTTAGTTATGCGCAGGACGGTTAAAGGCGCACTGCGCAAGCGCTCAGGACTCCAGCCAGGTTTTCAGGCGCAGCGCATCGTCATAATGGCCGTAGCGCTGTTGCGAACCCAGCAGGATGATCACTACCGGCTGCCCTTTTATCAGGGTTCTCATCACCAGACAGTGGCCGGCCTCGTTGGTATAGCCGGTTTTTTGCAGCTGAATGTTCCAGTTGCGGTTATTGATCAGGCCGTTGGAACTGCGGTACACCAGTTGGCCACGGCCGGGGTAAACAACGTGCTGCTTATCGGTACTGAAACGGCGAATGGTTTGATAGCGATAAGCGTGATTGACCATTTTAAGCAGATCGTTGGCGCTGGCGACATTGCGCGGCGTCAGCCCGGTAGGGTCATAGAAACGGGTGTGTTTCATGCCGATGCTGCGCGCCTTCCTGTTCATTTTCGCCACAAACGCCTTGCGGTCGCCGGGGTAATGACGGCTTAGGGCGGCTGCCGCGCGGTTCTCGGATGACATCAGCGCAATGTGCAACATATCGCGGCGGCTGAGTGACGACCCCAGGGTCAGCCGCGAGTGGGTTTTCTTCAATAAATCGCGATCGGCGGCGGTCACCCTCATTTTATTGCCCAGAGGACGGCGGCTGTCCAGCGCCACCATAGCGGTCATCAGCTTGGTCAGCGAAGCAATGGGTAACGCGCGATTGGCCTGTTTCTGGAACAGCGTTTTGCCGGTACGCTGATTGACGATCAGCACGGCTTTTGAATGCAATACCAGCGGCGCGGTGGCCTGTGCAGGTGCGATAACAAACAGCAGGCTGAGCGTGATAACGGCGTGAAAACGCCGAAGGGAAAAAGGGATAACACAATTCAAGAATGACATGACAAGCGAGGCTCTTACTCTAAGCGACTAAAAAATATCGGTAAGAGTCTGCACAGCAAATGTGGAGAAAATAGGGTGAAAGCGATGAATATGCAGGCAAAAGGCCAGAGTATTCATCATGGTGTCAGGCAGGGGGATGGCAACCCATCCCCCGATTGAAAATCAATACACTTCGGGGACTACCATGTCGTCAGGCACCGGATGGCGGTTATAGTCCGGGCTGCGCTTGCGCGGCGGCAGAGTGATCACGTTGCCTTCGGTCTCTTCGTAAGGCAGTTGCTGGAGCAGGTGGCTGATGCAGTTCAGCCGCGCCTTTTTCTTGTCGACGCCCTGAACTACCCACCAGGGGGCTTCCGGAATGTTAGTGCGCGCTAACATGACTTCTTTGGCTTCGGTATAGTCTTCCCAGCGGCGGCGGCTCTCCAAATCCATCGGGCTGAGCTTCCACTGCTTCAGCGGATCGTGGATGCGGCTGAGGAAGCGCAGTTCCTGCTCGTCATCGGTGATCGAGAACCAGTATTTGATGATTTTGATGCCGCTGCGCGTCAGCATTTTCTCAAATTCCGGCACGCTGCGGAAAAACTCTTCGTATTCCTCGTCGTTGCAAAACCCCATCACTTTTTCCACCCCGGCGCGGTTATACCAGCTACGGTCGAACAGCACGATTTCACCCGCCGCCGGCAGGTGGGCAATGTAGCGCTGGAAATACCACTGGGTGCGCTCGCGGTCGTTCGGTGCAGGCAACGCCGCCACGCGGCAGGTGCGTGGGTTCAGGCGTTGGGTGATGCGTTTGATCACCCCGCCTTTGCCGGCGGCGTCGCGGCCTTCAAACAAGATCACCACGCGGTGGCCGGTGCGCATTACCCAGTCTTGCAGCTTCACCAGTTCGCCTTGCAGGCGCAGCAGCTCGCGGAAATACTGTTTGCGCCAGGCTTTTTTCTGATCGCTGTCCACTTCGGTGTCGTCAAACCGCAGGTCATCGAGCTCCATTTCCAGCTCCTCGTCATAGCTGTCATAAAACTCCTGCAGCAGGCGCTGGTTGAAGGTGTCGTCGCGGTTAAATTCATGCATAGCCATAATTGATTCTCCGTGTTAACCCGGTTTTAGAAATGAGTGAAAACCCAGTACAGCCCGGCGGAAAGCAGTATCGAGGCCGGCAGCGTCAGAACCCAGGCCATCAGCAGGTTGCGCAGGGTCGACATTTGCAGGCCGGAGCGGTTGGCCGCCATGGTGCCGGCGATGCCGGAGGACAGCACGTGGGTGGTCGAAACCGGCAGGCCGAAGGCGTCCGCCGCACCTATGGTGGTCATCGCCACCAGTTCGGCGCTGGCGCCCTGGGCGTAGGTGAGGTGGCTTTTACCGATCTTCTCACCGACGGTAACCACGATGCGCCGCCAGCCGACCATGGTGCCGAGGCCGAGGGCAATCGCCACCACCACCTTGACCCAGAACGGGATAAAGCGGGTGGCGCTGTCCAGATCGCCTTTCAACGCATCCAGATTGCGCTGTGAGTCGGCGGAAAACTGAAGCTGTTTTTCCGCTTTCAGGTGCTTGATGGTTTCCGATGCCAGATACATATCGTTACGGGTGTTGGACACCGCCTGCGCCGGGATCTTGTCGACCGAGCCGTACTGGCGGACTTGATCGCCGATGGCGCCGGTCAGCTGCGCCAGCGCGGGCACTACGTCCGGCGTCAGCTCATTGGAACGCACATAGCCGGTGAGCACCTCGCGCGGCGGCACCTGGCTGACCGCCGGGAATTGGCGCAACAGATCGTTTTTGGTGACTTCCGCCAGTGCCGCCACGCGCGGGATTTGCTCCGGCGACATTGAGCGGTTCAGGGCATAGGCGATCGGCATGGTGCCGACCAGGATCAGCATGATCAGGCCCATGCCTTTTTGCCCGTCGTTGGAGCCGTGGGCGAAGGAGACGCCGGTACAGGTGAGGATCAACAAACCCCGGATCCACAGCGGTGGCGGCGCATCATTTTTGGGTGCGGTGTACAACTGGCGGTTTTTAACGAACACCTTCAACGCCAGCAGCAGCAGGGCGGCAAACACAAAACCGATCACCGGTGAAAGCAGCAACGCATAACCCACTTTAATCGCCTGCCCCCAGTCCACGCCGCTGGTGCCGGTGCGGCCGTGGATCAGGGCGTTAGCCACGCCCACGCCGATGATGGAACCAATCAGCGTATGCGACGAGGAGGCCGGCAGCCCGAGCCACCAGGTACCCAGGTTCCAGATAATCGCCGAGAACAGCAGGGCGTAAACCATGGCAAAGCCGTTACCGGTGCCGGCTTGCAGAATCAATTCAACCGGCAGCAGCGAAATGATGCCGAACGCCACCACGCCGCTGGAGAGCAAAACGCCGAGGAAGTTGAAAAATCCCGACCAGACCACCGCCACCATCGGCGACAGGGAATGGGTGTAAATAACGGTGGCCACAGCATTGGCGGTGTCGTGAAAACCGTTAACGAATTCAAAGCCCAGCGCAATCAGCAGCGCTAACCCCAATAAAAGAAAAGGGAGATAGCTGGTATATACTGCACCAGCGTCGGTCACGTCGTTAAATAGATTTACTCCGGCAAAAGCGATCCCCAGTACTAATAAAAAAACAAAAAAAAGAACAGTGAGTCGACTGTTCTTTTGGTAGATCTTTGGCAGGCTGGACGCAGCTGGAACACCTGCTTGAACGGCGCTGTTATCGCTCATAAAGGACCTTCCCGATAAACTTCATTAGAATACTGACGGTGTTGAACGGCGTTGCCAGGAAAGTATTGGGAATTAATGTGACTTTTTTATGACGGTAATATTAATCATCTGGAAAAGTGAAAATAATTAACGTTGGTATTTAAAGATTGATATAAAGGCTGAGTCTGGTTTATTGATTAATGCGGTTATTCGGGATAAAGATTTATGGTTCAGACGGTTGCGGATAAAATGCACAAACTTGATTTTGATGATGAAGTGACCGGGCTGATTTACGGCCACGTGTTCCGCACGGGAGAAGCGCCGCTGCGGGTTTCTTCGCAGCAGGCCTGCCAGGCTTACCAGGCTCTGTCGCCGGGCGAAGGGTTTATCTGGTTGCACCTTAATCTGAACCATGCGGCGGCAGAGAAATGGCTGAAAAATCACTTCGCGATTTCCGATTTTTTCTTCGACGAAATTCGTCACGGCTCCCATACCACGCGCATTGAACGGCAAGGGGATGATCTGTTTGCGGTGCTCAACGACGTGATTTTCCATCCCAAAGAAAATAACCCGGAAATCGCCACGCTGTGGCTGTATTGCCGCAGCGGGCTGGTGGTTACCGTGCGGCACAAACCACTGCGGTTGATCGAACGGCTGCTGGGGCGTCTGGGGCCATTGCAACTGGCGTCGTCTACCGAGCTGTTGGCGCACTTGCTGGAAGAACAGGAAGAGGTGCTGGAGCAGGTGGTACGGCAGGCCAACCAGTATGTCGACACCATTGAAGATCGCCTGCTGAGCAATCATGTGAAACGCAACCGCACCGAACTGGGGCGCATGCGCCGCATGTTGCTGCGCTTTCAGCGCCTGCTGGCGCCGGAGCCCGCTGCACTGTTTCGCCTGCTGAACCGGCCACCGGCCTGGTTAAGCCGGGACGTGGTGCAGGATCTGCGGCAGTTCACCGAAGAGTTCACCGTGGTGCTGAACGATCTGGCCAGCCTGACCGAGCGCATTCGCCTGCTGCAAGAGGAGATTGGCGCCAAGCAGATGGAGCAGAACAACCGTACGCTGTACACCCTGACGGTGATCACCGTGCTGGCGCTGCCGATTAACATCGTCGCCGGTTTCTTCGGCATGAACGTGGGAGGGATCCCGCTGGCCAGCAATCACCACGGTTTTATTCTGCTGGTGCTGCTGGTCGGCGGTTTTACGCTGATCACCGGCTATCTGGCGTTCAGACGCCGGGATGAAAGCTGATTACAGTCTCGCCCGGTACTCTTCTTCCAGCTTGGCGTGGGTAGTCCAGAACGAGTGTGGCTGACGATCGTGCAGGCGATCGAGCAGGATATCCAGATGGGTATGCCAGCCTGCGGCCACGCTGAGCATGTCGTCACGGTTGGCCAGGCGGCGGTGGGTGACCGTCAGCAACACCGCGTTGTCATGTTCGGTCAGCTCAAAGGTCACTTCGGAAGGGCGGTTCTGATCCTTTTCCTCCCAGGTAAAGCTCAGTAGCCGCGGCGGGAAAAGGCAGGTTATATGGCCGAGGTGTTTGCCGTTGCAGTCGCTTTGTTTGTATTTGGCGGGGGCCTGCTCGTGTTCGCCCGTCAGATCGGAATTGCGAAATACCAACTCCACCGCCGCGCCTTTTTCCAGCGTCATTTCGCCGGCGGCCAGCCAGGTGGCGCGCTTGTCGGATTCCGTCAGGTAGGCCCAGACCCGCTCGATCGGGCCGGGCAGCAGCCGCTGAATGCGCAGCGTGCCGGTTTCAATAATCATACCGTAGTCGTTCATGGTTCACTCCTTGGGAGGATACTGTTCGGGCTGCCGCAGCGCTATTTCCAGCGCGTCCAGCCGTTCTGTCCAGAAATGCTCGTAGGTTTGCAGCCATTGCATGGCCTGTGCCATTGGCCCGGGTTCAAGCCGGCAGATATGGTTTCTTCCCTGCACGGTTCGCTGCACCAGGCCTGCAAGCTCCAGTGCTTTGATATGCTTGGAGGCGCCGGCAAACGACATCTGCAACGGCGCGGCCAGTTCACCAATGCTGTGCTCGCCGTCAGCCAGCGCACGCAAAATAGCGCGGCGCGTCGGGTCGGAAAGCGCGTGGAAAATGGCGTCCAGCTGTGAGGAAGATAATTTAACCATATGGTTGAATATAGAACAGTGCGATGAATATTCAACCAGTTTGTTGAATATTTTTTGCTATTGCCCCGGTCGGCTAACCGGGGGCGAGGAGATCAGCTAGCCGTTTGCGCCAGCAGCGCGTTGAGCAGCACATTGGCGCCGGCGGTGGCCCAGGCGGGCGAAATATCTTCCAGCTCGTTGTGGCTGATGCCGTCCACGCAGGGAATAAAAATCATCGCCGTGGGCGCCACCCGGCTCAGATAACAGGCATCGTGACCCGCGCCGGAAACCATATCCCGGTGCGAGTACCCCAGCACCTGCGCGGCCTGGCGCACGCTGTCGATACAGCCTTGATCAAAGCGTATCGGCTGATACTGGAAGATGCGTTCGGCGCGAGCGCTCAAGGTACCGGCATCCACCTCCGCGACCGCCGCCAGCAACCGCCGTTCCATCTGTTCCAGCACCGCCTCCTGCGGATGACGGAACTCGACGCTGAAAAACACCTTGCCCGGCACCACATTGCGCGAGTTGGGGGTGATTTGCGCCATGCCTACCGTAGCGCGGGCGTCCGGCATGAAATCCAGGCCGATCTGATTGACCGCCGTGACCATAGCGGCAAAGCCGAGCAGGGCGTCGCGGCGCCGTTCCATCGGCGTGGTGCCCGCATGGGCGCTGAAACCGAGGATCTCCAATTCGTACCAGCGCTGGCCCTGCGCGCTGGTCACCACGCCAATCTCGACGTTTTCCGCCTCGAGGATCGGGCCTTGTTCGATATGCAGCTCAAAGGCGGCGTGGATGGGTCTGCCGCCGACCGGGTCTTCACCGTCATAGCCGATTTGCTTCAGCGCTTCACCGATGCTGATGCCCTGCGCATCGCGGCGCGACAGGCCGTATTCTTCATCGAACACACCGGCAAACACGCCGGAGGCGATCATCGCCGGGGCGAAGCGGGCACCTTCCTCGTTAGTCCAGTTAACCACCTCCAGCGCGCGTTCGGTGGCAATCTGACGATCATTCAGGGTGCGGATCACTTCCAACCCGGCCAGTACGCCATAAATGCCGTCAAAGCGCCCGCCGTTGGGTTGGGAATCGACGTGGGAGCCGGTGACGACCGGTGCCAGTTCAGGGCGGGTTCCTTCGCGGCGCAAAAACATGTTGCCCATGCGATCGACCCGCACGCTGCATCCCGCTTCCAGCGCCCAGGCACGCAATTGGTCGCGCGCCTGACGATCTTCCTCGCTCAGCGCCAGCCGGGTGACGCCGTCTTTCGGGATGGCGCCGAACTGCGCCATATCGCGCAGGCTTTGCCACAGACGTTCGCCGTTAACCTGTTGGGTCATTTTTTCTCTCCCGACGGTTTTACGGCATAGCGGAAATCGCAGCAGGGCGCGCCGGACATAATGGTTTGGGTGCGTTGCAGCTCGACGTCCGGCGCATAACCGACGATAAACTGGCTGTCGCGGGCGCAGGACAGCAGATGGCCAATCTCGCCCAGCCCCATCTCGTGATACATCTCGGCATAGCGGCAGCGGGTGACGTTATAGTCGAACTGCTGCTCGTCTTGATGGATCACCTTCACTTGCAGCGCATCGTCTTTTTCCCACAGATACTGCAAGGCGGCGAAACTCTGCAAATCGGCGCCATTCGGCTCCTGTGCGGCAAACTGCTTGCCTGCATCGATGGCGGCGTTTTCAATGGCTTCGCCAATCACCGCCTGCGCGCGCTCCTTGCCGATCTCACGCACCAGAATTTGGTAGATCGGCTTGATGATCTCGGCCTCTATACGCCGGCGGGCCAGAATGCCCAATTCATTTTTTGCACAGCTCATCACCTTGCTCCCCTTGCTTTATTGTTGTGTTTTAGCGCCGCCCAACACGCTCTGCGGCTGCCATTTGCCGTCGACCACCTTGTAGAGGGTGAAGCTTGGCTGTTGCAGGTTGCCCTGCGGATCGAATGCGATGTTGCCGGTGACGCCCTGATAATGAATGGCGCGCAGTTTCGGCAGATAATCGGCCGGATTGGCGGATCCTGCCTGCTCAATGGCGGCAATCAATACCCGGGTGGCGTCATAGGCGAACGGCGCATGCAGTTCGATGTGGGTCTTGTAACGGTCGCGGTAAGCCTGCTCAAAGGCTTTGCCGCCCGGCATCTGCTCCAGCGGCAGGCCCGGTTCCAGCGCCACCACGCCTTCGCCTTCCTTCTGCGCCAGCGTCAGGAAGGTTTGGCTGACGAAGCCGCCGGCGCCCATCAGTTGAGTGTTCATGCCCAGCTGTTTGATGCGGCGGGCCAAGGGTGCCGCCTGTGAATCCACGCCGCCGAAGAAGATCAGATCGGCATTCTTGCTGCGAACGGTAGTCAGCACCGCACTGAAATCGACGGTTTTGTCATCGACGTATTCACGGGCTACCGGCTGTATGCCCTGCGCCGCCAGCGACTTGATAAACTCGTCCGCCAGCCCCTGGCCGAACGCGGTGCGATCGTCGATGACCGCAATGCGTTTGGCTTTCAGCACCTTGACGGCATATTCACCGGCGTAATTACCGCCGTCGTCATCATGGCCCATCACGCGAAAGCTGGTATCAAACCCCTGTTGAGTATAGGCATGGCCTGTAGCGACCGGTGCCACCTGGGCAATGCCGGCATCATGATAAATGCGGGCCGCCGGGATGCTGGTGCCGGTATTCCAGTGGCCGACCACGCCGGCGACGCCTTCGTCCACCAGGCGCTGCGCTACTGCAACGGCGGTGCGCGGGTCGGACTGGTCGTCTTCGGAAAGCAGTTTAAAGGTGACAGGTTTGCCGTTCAGCGTCGGCTTCTGGGCGTTGGCATCGGCGATCGCCAACTGAGCGCCGTTTTCCAGATCCTTGCCGATACGGGCGGAAGGGCCGGTCAGCGGGCCGGCCAGACCGATCAGAATAGTGTCGGCGGCCTGCGCAGGGGCGGCTGTGCCAAGGGTAGCCAGAACGGCGGCGGCCAGGGCCAACGGCTTAAAGCGAGTTATCTTGTTCATGTAAAACTCCCGGTGCGGTTAAAAGTAAAAACGGTTATTCGCCCAGATAGGCTTGTTTGATTTTTTCATCGTCGATCATGCCAGCAGACCGGCCGCTGTGGCTCAGGCTGCCGCTGTCCAGCACGTAGGCGCGATCGGTCGATTCCAGCGCCAACCGGGCATTCTGTTCTACCAGCAATAGCGTGACGCCGTCACTGGCAAGGGTTTTGATCACGTCAAAAATGGCTTCGACCACGATCGGCGCCAGGCCCATTGAGGGTTCATCCAGCACCAGCAGACGTGGCCGGCTGAGCAGTGCACGGCCCATCGCCACCATCTGTTGTTCGCCGCCGGAGAGCAGCCCGGCTTGTTGCCGCAACCGCTCGCGCAGGCGTGGAAAAAGGGCGCAAACTCGCTCCAGATCCTGCTGGATCGCCGGTTTATCGCGGCGGGAGTAGGCGCCAAGCTGCAAATTTTCCAGCACCGTCATGCGGGCGAAAATGCCGCGGCCTTCCGGCACCATCACCAACCCCTGTTGCAGCAACCGATGCGGAGGAACACCGCGGATGGACTGGCCGTCGAACAGGATGTCTCCTTCGAAGGGTTGCAGGCCGGTCAACGCGCGCAGGCTGGAGGTTTTGCCCGCGCCGTTGGCGCCGATCAATGTCACCTGTTCGCCGTGGTTAACCGTAAAATCGATGCCTTTCACTGCATGAATGCCGCCGTAAGACACTTTTAGCCGTTTGACGGACAGTAAGGGTTCAGACATGCGCAGCTCCTCCCAGATAAGCCCGGATCACCGCCGGTTCGCGCCTTACCTGCGAGGGTTCGCCTTCGGCGATGACTTTGCCGTAGTCGAGCACCGTCAGACGGTCGCACAATCCCATCACCAGCTTGACGTCGTGCTCGATCAGCAGCAGGGTTTTGCCGCTTTCGCGGATGCGTTGCAGCAGCTCGCGCAGCGCCACTTTCTCTGCGGCGTTCATGCCGGCGGCCGGTTCATCCAGCGCCAATAACTGCGGGTCGGTTGCCAACGCGCGGGCAATTTCCAGCCGCCGCTGGTGGCCGTAGGAAAGATCGCCGGCGCGGTAGTGGGCAAACTGACTGATGCCGACGTACTCCAGCAGCGCGTGGGACTTCTCGCGCGTTGCCTGTTCTTCCTCGCGGGCGCGGCGGTGGCGTGAAATAGCCGCCCACAGGCCGTTGCGGGTGCGTACATGGCAGCCCACCATCACGTTTTCCAGCACGCTCATCTCGTTGAACAGCCGCAGGTTCTGGAAGGTACGGGCGATGCCGGCCTGCACGACTTTGTCGATCGCCTGCGGTTTGTAGCGACGATCCAACAGGTGGAACTCACCGCTATCCGCGCGGTACAGGCCGGTAATCAGATTGAAACAGGTGGTTTTACCGGCGCCGTTCGGCCCGATCAACCCATAGATTTCCCCCCGGCGGATACTCATGCTGACGTCATCCACGGCGGTCAGCCCGCCAAAGCGTTTACTGACATGGTTTAGGGTGAGCAATGGCGTCATGATGCGGCTCCCGATTGATGACGCGCCGGCCACAGGCCCGCAGGGCGATACAACATCACCAGAATCAGCGCCAGGCCGTAGAACAGTTGGCGGATAATTTCCGGGTCGATCCACACCTGGCCGAACAGGGCCTGTTGCAGCGGCCCCATGGTGCTGCGCAACAGCTCCGGCAGCGCCGCCAGCAGCAACGCGCCGAGGATCACGCCGGGAATGTGCCCCATACCGCCCAGCACCACCATCGCCAGTACGGCTATCGACTCTTGCAAGGTGAAGGATTCCGGTGAGACAAATCCCTGGAATGCCGCGAACAGCGCGCCGGCGATGCCGCCGAACGTGGCGCCGATGGCGAATGCCAGCAGTTTGAAGTTACGGGTGTTGATGCCCATCGCCCGCGCTGCGTCCTCATCTTCGCGGATGGCGGTCCAGGCGCGACCGACCCGTGAATGTTGCAGGCGCAGGCAGATAAACAGGATCGCCAGCAGCAGGGCGGCGAACAGGTAGTAATACAAATACAGCGAGGAAAAACGGATGCCGAACCACTCATGCATGCCGGAAAACTTCAGGCCGAACAGGCTGACCGGATCGATGCCGGAAATGCCCTTTGGCCCGTTGGTGATATTGACCGGGCGATCGAGGTTGCGCATCAGAATACGCACGATTTCGCCGAACCCCAACGTGACGATCGCCAAATAGTCGCCGCGCAGGCGCAGCGTCGGCGCGCCGAGCAGGATGCCGCACAGCGCAGCCAGCACGGCGGACAGCGGTATCAGCAGCAGGATGGACAGATGCAAACCATCCGGGAACCAGTGCAACAGCAACGGAAACTGTTCGGTCAGGTGTGGCGAAGACAGCAGTGCGGTCAGGTAGGCGCCGACTGCGTAAAAGGCGATAAACCCCATGTCCAGCAGGCCGGTCAGGCCGACGACGATATTCAACCCCAGCGCCAGCATCAGGTACAGCAATGCGAAGTCGATCACTCTCACCCAATAGTTGCCGCCGGCGGCCCCGGCCAGCCAGGGGGCCAGCAGCAGACCGAGCATAAACAGCGCGACGCCGAGCCTGGCGCGGCCTGGGGTGGTGGTTTGCAGGGAGGTGGTCAGAACGGTCATTTTATCTCCTCAGGCGCGGGTAGCGACGCGCTCGCCCAACAGCCCGGATGGGCGTAATACCAGCACCGCAATCAGAATCAGGAAGGCGAAAACGTCCTGATAATTGCTGCCGAAGGTGCCGCCGGTCAGTTCACCGAGATAACCGGTACCCAGCGATTCGAATAACCCCAGCAATAGTCCGCCGAGCATGGCGCCGCGCAGGTTGCCGATGCCGCCCAGCACCGCGGCGGTAAAAGCCTTGATGCCCGGCAGGAAGCCCATGGAGAAGCCGGCGTTGCCGTAGTTGCTGGCCATCATGACGCCCGCCACCGCCGCCAGCGCACCGCCGAGGGCGAAGGTCAACACGATCACCCGGTTGGGATCGATGCCCATCAGACCGGCGACCTGCGGGTTTTCCGCCGTGGCACGCATCGCGCGGCCAAAACGCGAGTGTTCGACTAGCAACAGTAGCCCGGCCATCACCAGCACGGCGACAACCAGCGTGGCGATACCGGTGCCGGTGATCACCGCCGGCGCATGTTCGGCGCTGCCCTGGGTCAAGGCGATGGGGGACATGGGCAGCAGTTGCGGGAACATCAACGGATTGCGCGACCAGATCAGCATCGCCAACGTTTGCAGCAGCAGCGAGACGCCAATACCGCTGATCAACGGCGCCAGGCGCGGGGCATTGCGCAGGCGACGATAGGCCAGGCGTTCGATGCTCATCGACACCAGCGCGCAGACCGCCATGGCGATCGTCGTCGCCAGCAACAGCACTGTGTACGGCGACAGAGTGGGGAAATGATGCTGTAACACGCCGATAGCCGACAGGGCGCTCAGCGCGCCGACCATCAGCACATCGCCGTGTGCGAAATTGATAATGCGCAGAATGCCGTACACCATGGTGTAACCCAGAGCGATCAGCGCATAAATACTGCCGAGCATCAGTCCGTTGACGGTCTGCTGTACCAGCGTATCCATAGGGGGAGTCCCGAAAATAATGATTCAGGGGGCTCAGAGTAGAGAATTAAAAAAAATTGTAAAATACGGAAAAATAATTTCTTATATAAAAAATGCGTGTTTTTAATTTATTGATTTATTTGTATATTAATTTTAACTCATGGCCGATTTTTTACCAAAATAGTCAATATATGAAAAAAACAGAAGAGTACGATGCCCTGTTGCCGAACGATCCGCCGCTGCGCGCCGTACGGGCGTTCGAGGCTATCGCCCGCCTGGGCAGCATTACCGCTGCGGCGAAGGAGCTGGCGATATCTCCCTCGGCGGTCAGCCATCAGCTCAAAACGCTGGAGGCTTTTCTGCAAATGCCACTCACCGAACGGCAGGGCCGCAACCTGATCCTGCGCAGCGAAGGGCGCGAGTATTACCGCTCGATCCGTTCGGCGTTTAACGTGCTGCGCCAGGCGACGGAGCATGTGCGTGAGCAATCGGCCTCCCGGCAGGTGACCATCAGCCTGATCCCGCTGTTCGGTATGGGCTGGTTTATTCCGCGTTTGCACGGCTTTTTGCGCGAAAATCCCGATATCGACATCAACGTGGTGTATGCCAACCACCGTAACTATCTCAGCGACGCCGCCGATATTTCGATTCGCTTTGGCGTGGGGCAATGGACCGGCTATCGCAGCGAAAAACTGATGTCCGGCAAAATGGTGCCGGTGTGCAGCCGCAGTTTTATCAGGCTGCATGGGCTGCTGGATACGCCGGATCAGCTTTCGCCGCTGCCGTTGTTGCACGACGAAGAACGCAATACCTGGATGCAGTGGTTCCAGCAGGCCGGCGTCAGGCGGCCGCTGCGCAGCACCGGGCCGATGTTCGAGGATGGCCTGCTGACGTTGGCGGCGGTGCAGTCGGGGCTGGGCTGCGCCCTGATGCGCGAGCCGCTGATCGAGCCCTATCTTAACAGCGGCGAACTGGTTAAGTTGTTTGACCGGCCGATTGACGATGGCCGCGATTATTACCTGTGCGTGCGGGCAGACAGCGAGTTGTCGCAAGAAGGGCAGAATCTGCAGCAGTGGTTGCTGCGCGAGGCCGCAGGTCAATAAACAGACACGCGTTAACTGCCTGAATTGGCTATCCTGAGTAGAGAGCAATGGGTTAACCGGAGTGTTTGATGACTGCAGAAAACGAGCTGGAACAAACGCCAAAAATGAGTCTGCCGCTGCTGGCCGGTGGCGCGTTGGGCGTGGTGTTCGGCGATATCGGTACCAGCCCGCTGTATACCCTGAAAACCGTGCTTTATCTGTCCGGTGATGCGCCGTCTGCGCCGGTGATCCTCGGCCTGTTGTCGCTGATTTTCTGGACGCTGGTGATAGTGACCTCGCTCAAATACGCCATGTTCGCCATGCGGATCGATAACCGCGGCGAGGGCGGTATCATGGCGCTGATGTCGCTGCTGGTCAGCAAGAAGAGCGCCCGACCGATGGTGGTATTTGCCGGCCTGTTCGGGGCTGCGCTGATTTACGGCGACGGCGCGATCACCCCGGCGATTTCAGTGCTTTCGGCGCTGGAAGGCTTGAACATCGTATTGCCCGAATCCAAACCCTATATTTTACCGGCGGCGGTGGTGATCCTGGTCAGCTTGTTCGCCATTCAGCCGCTGGGCACTGCACGAATCGGCAAGGTGTTTGGCCCGATTATGGCGCTGTGGTTTTTTTCCATTGCAGCTTTGGGCATTTGGGGAATTATCCAGCACCCTGCGGTGCTGATGGCGTTGAATCCTTTGTACGGCATTCACTTTCTGTTCTCAAACGGGGTGACCAGTTTTCTGGTACTGGGCGGGGTGTTCCTTTGCGTAACCGGCGCAGAAGCGCTGTATGCCGATATGGGCCACTTTGGCAAAAAACCTATCTGGCTCGCCTGGTTCGGCATCGTGTTCCCCAGTTTGTTGCTGAACTATGCCGGGCAGGCCGCGCTGATCCTCTCCGGCGCTGATGTGACCCAGAATATTTTCTTCCGCCTGTGCCCGCCGATAATGCAAATACCCTTGGTGATCCTGGCTACCCTTGCCACCATCATCGCCAGCCAGGCGATCATCAGCGGGGCCTTTTCCATGACCCGTCAGGCGATCCAGCTTGGCTGGTTGCCGCGCTTGCGGGTGAAGCAAACCACCGAGGAGAGCTACGGCCAGATTTACATCGGTGCCATCAACTGGCTGCTGATGGCGGTGACGGTCTTTCTGACGGTGTTCTTCAAATCCTCCGATAACCTTGCCGCCGCTTACGGCATCGCCGTTTCGCTCACCATGATCATGACCAGCGGCTTGCTGTTTGTGGCGATGCGCGAGGTGTGGCGCTGGGGATTCACCGCCAGCCTGCTGGTTGCCGGCGGATTTTTCATCGTCGATCTCAGCTTTTTGGTGGCTAACCTCAGCAAGGTACTGCAAGGGGGCTATGTGCCGTTGCTGCTGGCCAGCCTGGTTTATGGCGTGATGCTGATCTGGCATCGCGGCGTGGCTGCGGCGTCACGCACGCTGGGTGAAAAGAGCCTGCCGCTGGCGGATTTCCTGGCGCAGATCGAAGCGCAGGCCATTCCTCGGGTGCCGGGTACGGCGATATTTCTTACCCGTAATCTGAATGGCACGCCGCCGGTGATGAAATGGCACGTCAAACGTAACGGCTCGCTGCATGCCGATGTGTTGGCGCTGAACATCATGATTGTGAACGAACCACGGGTGGCTAATGCCGAGCGGTTGGTAATGCGGCAGCAGTCGCCGGGCTTCTGGTGCGGCGTGGCCAGCTACGGTTTTATGGAACGGCCGAACATTCCCCGGTTATTGCACCACGCCGAGGCGCAGAAAACCGGGTTGAATTTTGACGACGCCACCTATTATCTGGGACATGAAACCGTGGTGCGCCGCGAAGAAAACGACAGGTTACCGGCGTGGCAGCGCAGCATCTTTGCGCTGATGGTGCGTAACGGCATGCACGTGACGGATTACTACTATCTCCCCAGCGATCAGGTGGTGGAGATCAGCCGCCGGGTGCCGGTGTGACGGTCTGGCTATAGGTTAAAAGCAACGGTTATTTAGCCGCAGGCATGGCGCACGCTATAGTGCGGTGGCGCGATGTGCGCGGCTTTGCTCTGAGGGTTTATGTCACTGTTCGATCTTGCTGCGCTGGCTGCCGATTTGCCGCAGGCATGGCGTTCCAGCATTCTGGGGCGCGTCGGTTCCGCCAATATCAAAGTGCTGCGAATGGATCAGCGCGCCATTGACGATGAGGTTCACGAATACCATGAGACGCTGCTGGTGATCGAAGGCCAACTGCGCTTGGCGGTGCAGGGCGAGGAAATTACGGTGAACGCCGGGCAACTGTATCAGGCCGCAGCCGGCGTGCCGCATCGCGTGTTGGCGGGCAGCCACGGCACGCTGGTGATTGTTGATTTGCCCGAGAATTAATGCCGGTCGCCCAGCGCGGACAACGCCACGTTAACCGCCGCCAGCAGCCGTTCTTTTGTGACGCCGTCACGCGCTTGTATCGATAAACCGTGCAAAAAGACCGCGAAGTAATCGCCGAGGCTGTCGGCGTCGGTATCCGCCGGTAACTCCCCGTTTTTCACCGCCAGCCGCAGCCGCTCAATAATGCCCTGGGTGCGCAGCAGGCGGTGTTCCGCCAGCCAGATTTTAATGCTGCTGTTTTCAGCGCTGACGCTGACGGCGGAAGAGACCACCATGCAACCCTGTGGCAGGTCGGTACGGCTGTAGAGCGTCACCGCGTCTTCCAACAGGCGCTTTATCGCCGCCCGCACGCCGGTTTCCTCACTGAACGCCCGCTCGGCAAAACCGCCTTCGTGGTTTTCGTAACTGGCGATGGCTTCGCGGAACAGCAATTCCTTCGAACCGAACGCCTTGTATATGCGCGCTGAGGCGATGCCCAGTTCGGCCACCAGATCCGACATCGAAGTGCCTTCGTATCCCTGGCGCCAGAAGAGATCCCGCGCCTTCAGTAATGCCTGTTCGCGGTCGAATTCGCGTGGTCTGCCTGCCATCGGTCGGCTCCTGTTTGCCTGTCATTCAGTGAGATAGGATCGCTTAAATCGCCCCTGACGCCAACGAATTTCTAAAATCTGCTTGCCGCGGGATTCATTTGAGCCTATTGTTTGTCAATCGACAACCAATTGGAGTTTACGATGAAAACCTTGAAAGGTCCAAGCCTGCATCTCGCACAATTCAGTGACGATACCGCCCCCTTTAACAGTCTGCCCGCCATTGCGCAATGGGCGGCGGATACCGGCTTTAAAGCGCTGCAAATCCCCGCGTGGGATCGCCGCCTGTTCGATTTGGCTACTGCAGCGGAAAGCCAGACTTACTGCGATGAACTGATCGGCATGTTGGCAGACAAGGGGCTGGTAGTCAGCGAACTGACCACCCACATTTTTGGTCAGTTGATGGCGGTGCACCCGGCTTATGATGCGTTGTGCGACAGCTTTGCGCCGCCGGCGCTGCACGGCAACCCGCAGGCGCGCGGCGAATGGGCGCGGCAACAGTTGCTGTTGGCGGCCAAAGCCTCCGCGCGGCTGGGGCTGAGCGAGATGGGCACCTTTTCCGGCTCGCTGGCGTGGCCCTACCTGTTTCCGTTCCCGCAGCGCCCAGCCGGGTTGATCGAGACAGCGTTCGATGAACTGGCGAAACGTTGGTTGCCGGTGCTGAATGCCTGCGACGAACAGGGCGTGAACCTGTGTTATGAAATTCACCCCAGTGAAGACCTGCACGACGGCGTGACGTTTGAAATGTTTCATCAGCGCGTCGGTGGCCACCCGCGCTGCCAGATCCTGTTCGATCCGAGTCACTTCGTGCTGCAACAGCTGAACTACCTGGATTACATCGATATTTATAAAGATTTTATCCGCATGTTCCACGTCAAGGATGCCGAGTTCAACCCGACCGGGCGGCAGGGCATTTATGGCGGTTACCAGTCGTGGACCGAACGCGCCGGGCGTTTCCGCTCGCTGGGCGACGGCCAGGTGGATTTCAAAGGCATTTTCTCCCGGCTGACGCAGCACGGCTACGCCGGTTGGGCGACGCTGGAATGGGAATGCTGCCTCAAGCATCCGCAGGACGGCGCCCGCGAAGGGGCGGTTTTTATCCGCGACCATATCATCAACGTCACCGACAAGGTGTTTGATGACTTTGCCGGCGCGCCGGTCGACCAGCAACAGATCAATACCTTGCTCGGCCTGCGCTGAGCCACGCTATTCCACCACGGAGAACACCCATGAAAATGCAAAATAACGGGTCCATGCTGAATGGACCTGAACCCGAACACGTCTATGCACGGGTCAACGGCAACCGCATTCACTGCGTCACCCTCGGCGAAGGCCGGCCGGTATTGCTGATCCCCGGTTGGCCGCAGACCTGGTATACCTGGCGTTATGTGATGCAGGCGCTGGCAGCGGCCGGCTTTAAGGCGATTGCGGTGGATCCGCCGGGTATCGGCGATTCGGATAAACCCACTGGTGGTTACGACACCGGCAGCGTCGCTGCCGTGCTGCACCAGACCATGCTGCAGCTTGGGCACCCGAGTTATGCATTGGTCGGCCACGATATTGGCATGTGGATCGGCTATGCGATGGCCAGCGACTATCCGCAGGCGGTGGAAAGGCTGGTGCTGACCGAGGCGGTGATCCCTGGGCTGGCGCCCGCACCGCCGATTTTTGTGTCGCCGGACCAAAACATCTTCCTGTGGCATTTCATGTTCAACCAACTGGCGGATCTGCCGGAGGCGTTGACGCTGGGCCGCGAGAGGGAATATCTCAGCTACATCTTTAACCGCTGGTCCTATCGCCGCGATCGGGTGGCCGCAGAAACCTATATTGCCGCTTATTCTGCGCCGGGCAGCCTGCGCGCCGGTTTTGATTACTACCGCGCCATTCCCGAGACCGTGCGGCAAAACCAGCGGCGTGCCGAGACCCGGCTCGAAATGCCGGTGATGACCATCGGCGCAGAGCACGCCACTGGCGATGCGCCTTTTGTCACGTTACGGGATAACGCCGTGGATCTGCGGGGTGAGACGGTCGCCGGCTGCGGTCATTTTATTACCGAAGAGTGTCACGAGGCGTTTATCGCCCTGGTGGTGCCATTCCTGTCGGAGGCGCAGACCTATGCCGCTTGATACGCAGATTGCCCGTTTTCTGGCGGATACGGCAGGTGCGGCGGCACCCGGTTCCCTGGCCGAGATGCGCGCCGCCGCCGAGGCCGGGCTGCTGCAACTGCAGGGCGAAGCGGAAGCCAGCGGCGGCGTGAGGGATTTTACGGTCACCGCCAACGACGGCCATGAGATCGCCATTCGCGCTTATCTACCGCTGAGCGCGGGGGAAACCCCCTTGCCGGCCATGCTGTACGCCCACGGCGGCGGCTGGTGCCTGGGGTCGTTGGCGCTGTATGATCGGCCTTGCCAGGCGCTGGCCAATGCCACGGGCCGATTGATCCTGTCGGTCGATTACCGGCTGGCGCCGGAGCATCCGTTCCCGCAGCCGCTGGAGGATTTTTACCAGGCATTGTGCGCAGTGGTTGAGCGGGCGGATGAACTGGGGATTATCTCCGGACGCATCGCGGTCGGCGGCGACAGCGCAGGCGGCAATCTGGCTGCGGCCGTGGCGTTGCTGGCTCGCGACCGCGAAGGGCCGCAAATCGAGCATCAGCTGTTGCTGTATCCGGCGCTGAGCGGTGCAATGAATACCGCCAGTTATAGCGACTACGCGCAGGGGTATTTCTTGACCCGGGAAGTGATGGCGTTTTGCTGGGAGACGTATCGGGGTAAAGAGGGGAAACCGCGTAATCCTTACGCCGAGCCATTGCATGCCGAAACCTTGCGGCAGTTGCCACCGGCGACCATTCTGAGCTGCGAGTACGATCCGTTACGCGATGAGGCCGAGCAGTATGCACAACGGTTGCGTGAAAGTGGGGTGGCGGTGCGCTGCGAACGGTTGCCGGGCATGGTGCATGCCTGTATCCATATGCTGGGGTTAACCTCGGCGGCGCGGCTGCTGTTCGACAAGGCGGTTTAACCTTTGGTAGGGTGCTGCATTCTGCGCCCTCCGTGACAATCAATGCATTAAATCGGGACGAATCGGGGCGTCCCGATTGCCTCGCTACCAATTAGGGGGGTGAGGTCCAATCGTGTAAAAAACCACTCCAAGGAGTTAACTATATATTTTAGTTATCAAAAATAGCCTTCAGTAGTCGGGGATGATCCAGCTTTGCCCGCTATTTTTGTGTATACTTGCTGCTTAAACGGAAAAAGAGTTTTGTAGGATGCATGGGGGAGTATTCAATCAGCTATCGAGCCGAATTATTTTTAGTTCTGCGGCCGACTGTATTCAGGACACCTCCCGTGGGCAAAATGAACGGATGTTATGGTAAATCCTGGTTAGTTTTTTAATTATTGAACGGATTGAATTATCAGATAAGGATGTTGATGCAATGAATTTCAGTAAAAATCACCTTCTGGCGTCAGGTTTTACAGCTAAGGAGTTGCAGATGCTTCAGAACAATATTGATAACTTTGGCGGTACGTTTGAGGAAGTCGTCAGAGATTTAGCTAAAAGATTTAAGGTGTTCATTTCTATTTTTATTTTTACTATTATTTCTTTTTCTCTTGTTTTGTATTTTAAATGGTCTGATTCGTGGTATGTTTTTTCCTGTGCAATATCATTTGTAATGATTGATCTGATAATTTTATTCATTAATCCGCCAGTGATATCCTATAAATCATGGCGGTTTTGCAGAGAAAAGAAAAATTAAATTTAGTTATAGTCTGTGCTGACAAGGTCAAATATCACTTTGGCCTTAACACCGTAACCAGCCATTTTCATAGTCAATTTTGGTTTGCTCATGGTGTTTACTTTCCTGTAAAAGTCTCTTGGCAGGTAGCGAAAAAGCCTCCAGGCTTCCGGCCTTCTTGACAGCCCTACAATGCTGTAAACACTGGCAGTCAATGAAATAGCATTATAGGCTGCCAATCCTGACCCTGGTTTGAACCCCATGAATTTCGCCACTTCCATTGTACCGTCTGCAATAAACCCTTCTGACTTATTTTCATTGCTTTTTAAATTTATAACTTCTTTGGTCACGCCATTTATCCCATCCATTACAAGGATAGCACCAGCCAGCATTCCGATAGCTGGCATAGTTGCGATCATTATACCGCCAGCAATGGCTGTTAATCCAGAAACAACGATTTTAACGGCGCTGATCACATATCCAATAATTTTGTTGTTTTCCCGTACAAGCTCGGCTTGTGCATAAATTTTCGCAGTTTTCGTGTGTAGCATCCGACCCTGCTCTTCAAGATTTTCTGTCTCTACCCTGAGTTTTTTTATGCAGGCTATGCACTCTTCATCAGACTTTGCGCGTCGTGCGGTGGCGAACTGCTGCTCAACAACGTCTTTTATTTCCTGGGCAAACTTCATCCGGGTTAGACCATCCCGAAGATGGAGGGAGGACAGCGTATTGGCTGTATTAACCAGCTTTCTGGCCTCAAGGTTAACCATTGTTTTCGCCCAGCTTTTATTTCTGCCTGAGCGCATCATATCAAGCAATACCACATCCATTTTTGTTCTCCTTGCATATTTATTAAATGCTTATTACATATTTACAGATGGGGACAATAGCGGCCTGTTTTATAATAAATATTTATGATGAAATGAGTATGGTATACCACTAACTAAACAGGATCCCCGCAGAAACTTTTTTTAGGAAAAGTGATTGAGGTTTTATCCTATTTTTACCCGTTCAAGGTCGCAGTGGCCGAGTTATTTTCTCGAGTGTTGCATGTTTCGAATGCGTCAAGTTCTCGTATAGGCCGAGAACTCATCCGGAGATGGCAGCGCCAGAGCGCGTACGGACTACTCAAACGGCGTTGGTTTGACTATCATACAAGCCAGGTTCGGCCTTGATGCAGGGCGGTTGCAGGAGATGGAGGTAGAGTGCAGGGTGTTCCACAGCAGTTCCCCTTCGAAAAAGATTGCGCACAGTTCCGGCAGTTGCCGCAACTGCCGGGCGTAGAGCTTTACCACGCCCATATCGAGCGCTATGTCTTCGAACCGCATACCCACGACGCTTTTGCCATCGGCACCGTCGATGTCGGCGCCGAGCGCTTTCGTTATCGTGGTGCGCAGCATCTGGCGGCACCGGGTTCGCTGGTGTTGATGAACCCGGATGAGCTGCACACCGGCGAGGCGGAAACGGCCGGTGGCTGGAATTATCGGATGCTCTATCTTGAACCTCAGGCGCTGGAGTTGTTGTCCGGCGAGCAGGGGTTTTGGTTTACCGATGCGGTACGCCAGGATCCGCAGGCAGCGCGGCAACTATCGGCGACGCTGGCCGCACTGTGGCAAGCCCGGGATCCGATGACGATTGATGACCTGCTGCTGCAAGTGGTGGCGATTTTCCGCCCCCACGCGCGAATCGCACGGCCGCTGAAAGATGAGCCGGCGCACCGTTTTGACATCGTCAAAACCTACCTGCGCGATAACTTTTCCGCTGCTATTACGCTGGATCAGTTGGCTGCGCTGGTGTCGCTCAGTCCGTATCATTTTTTGCGCAAATTCAAAGCTGAATACCATGTATCGCCTCAGCAGATGCTGATGGCGATCCGCCTTTCGCAGGCCAAGCTGATGCTGGGGCGTGGGATGCCGGCCGCGCAGGTAGCCGCGGCGGCGGGGCTAACCGATCAGGCGCATTTAACCCGCGCTTTCGCCAACCGTTACGGGGTCACACCTGTGCGCTATCAAAAACAGGTCATGGCCCGCTAAGTATCGCCATTAATGCATGCCCAACTTTTCAATACTGGCGGTGTTGCTCATTAGAGCATTAAGACGCATTTGCCAGCGTTACCATTGCGGCGAAAACAGTTGCAACCACTGCCGGGGTAAATGACTCGAGAGCTTTTGTGCCAACACTCGCTGCAGTTTCACGCGCCACGTTCACCAATACACGGCCGGGGGCGCGAAGCACGACCTGACGAAGCCCATTGGTGCTGTCGCGTGCTACGAGGCCAATTTTTTCGAGAACGATCAATTGACGCACTACGGCTGATTGCGGTTTACCAATCTGTTCCCCGAGTACTGATATATTGACCCGATCGCCGTCCGATCGCGCGATAACATTCAGTAGCGTAAAGTCACTGAAGCTGATGCCATGATATGTGCCCAATTCATCGTCAAGCTTAAGTTGCAGACTGGCGTGAGCACGATATAACGCCAAACAAAAATCGAGATTTGTGTTCATCAAGGCTTCTTCCTGGGTTCGTCGTAGCTAAGTTGGTCGGGGCTGCGGATTTCCTGGCGCCACAGGCTCACCAATATTTCTAATTCCCGCGCGGCATCGAAAGCGGGATCTTCACTGGCTTTAACCCTGTCGAGTACCTCAAAGAGAAAGTTACTCTCACCATGCTCAACCCAATCCTGCGCAAGTCTCATGTTCCGATGGTGTGCATATCGCAGTTCAAAAAGATGCCGGTTGAGTGTTCCTTGAACGTTAGCACTGCCTGCAACCAATACTCGCCCCGTAATCTTGTTACGGATCGCATACACCCCCGCTCGGGTTTTCGTGTCCAGGTACTGCCGTTTCAGCGCTTGTTTGTCTGTCATCATTCCTCCTCTTCGTTTCAGGTAAGTCATGGTGTTGTTGTCAGCGGTATGCGTTTTCACGAATAATACCCGGATAATATTCCCTGTCAATAATACCCGGGTAAATATACTTATCGCTATACCGCTGAAAATTTGGGGCTGATGGCGAGAGGGACAAGCAGACTCTGGAAGAGGGTCTCTCATAATCGGAAAATGCAGTTATAGACTGAATTTACTGCTGTTCTGAGTCACCGGTAGTGGCAAGTTTCTCGGATGTCGTCAAAAAGGTGACTAGTCAGAATGAAACTGTCTTCATCATATTTACTATTAATTTTATCCGGGTATATTAAGGCCCCTTAACATCCCATTGAGGTTGAATGCATGTCTGAATACCTGTCGAAGGCTTCGACAGCCTTTGGTGACCAACAGTTGCTGTTCTCAGGTCCGTTGGTTGAGGTTGCACTTGCCGTTAAAAATGAGCTCGAAAAGGGATCGTTAAGAACATTTCTTGTCTTTGATGATATGACAGGCAGCGTGATCGACTTGGACCTGCGAGGGTCCGATGCTGACGTTGTAGAGAGGCTTTCCTGTCCTCCCCAGCAATTCACGGGGCGTTATGCCACCCGTCGGGACAAATCGGCAGAGACGGTGGAAGACGATTCTGCAGAATCGAAAGGACGGGGTAGACCAAAATTAGGTGTCGTTGCTCGTGAGGTAACCTTACTGCCCAGTCAATGGGACTGGTTAACCACCCGACCCGGCAGCGCATCCGCTATACTCAGGCGTCTGGTAGACGAAGCCATGCGCTCGGAGGGGGCGCGTGAACAAAAACGGGCAGCTCATGAGGCGGCTTATCAGTTCATGCAAGCGATCGCCGGAGATTTGCCTGGCTATGAGGAGGGAGTTCGCGCGCTCTTCGCAGACAATCGTACCAAACTTGAACAATGTATTGCGGCATGGCCTGTAGACATTAAGACTCATACTCTACGCCTGGCTTTCGATTCATCAGATTAGCCAACTAAGACCGACTAAAATATCACCATAAAAACAGGCTTAACGTAGTTTCCCTGGTCGCCCCGCTAAAACAGCAACCTGCTACAATATCGCCACCGTGGATTGCGCTACGCTGCTCCTGAAATTCATTCATAGGTTGATGGAGTCACTATGTTTGTTGGCGTGTTATTTGCCCTCTCGGCCGGGCTGATGTGGGGGCTGATTTTTGTCGGCCCGGTATTGATCCCCGAATATCCTGCGGCGTTACAGTCCACCGGGCGTTACCTGGCCTTTGGCCTGATCGCCTTGCCGCTGGCCTGGCTCGATCGCCGCCGGTTGCGAAAGCTGCAGCGTAAAGACTGGCTTGAAGCGCTCAAACTGACGGCGATCGGCAATCTGCTGTATTACCTGTGCCTGGCCAGCGCCATTCAACGCACCGGGGCGCCGGTGTCCACCATGATTATCGGCACGCTGCCGGTGGTGATTTCAGTCACCGCCAACCTGTTCTACAGCCGGCATGACGGGCGGCTTTCCTGGCGAAAGTTAACGCCGGCGCTGGTGTTGATCGCCTGTGGGCTGGCGTTCGTCAACGTCGCCGAACTGAAGGGCAATACGGCACCGCTCGATCTCTGGCGCTATATCAGCGGTTTGGGGCTGGCGCTGTTGGCGGTGGCCTGCTGGACCTGGTTCCCGCTGCGCAATGCCCGCTGGCTGCGGGAAAACCCAGACCAAAGACCGGCCACCTGGGCGACGGCGCAGGGGGTAGTCACCTTGCCGCTGGCGTTGGTAGGTTACCTGTTGGTTTGCGGCCAGTTGGCCCTCACTCAGCCAGCGTTCGCGCTGCCGTTTGGGCCAAGGCCGGGTGTGTTCGTCCCGTTGATGATTGTCATCGGTATATTCTGCTCGTGGATAGGTGCGTTGTGCTGGAATGAGGCGAGCCAGCGCTTGCCGACGGTACTGGTGGGGCCGCTGATTGTCTTCGAAATTCTGGCGGGGCTGGCCTACACCTTTATGCTGCGTCAGACATGGCCGCCGCTGTTGACGCTGTGCGGTATCGCCTGCCTGATGATCGGGGTGGTTTACGCGATGCGCATCAAACCGCAGCCCGTTGTGGTGCGGCTGGCGGAGAAAGAGTGACGCCTGCCGCGTAGGCGGCAGGCGGTGAACCACTTAACGTTTACTGTGGTGAATGATCTCTTCGGCCACGTTGCGCGGCGCTTCGGCGTAGTGGCTGAACTCCATGGTGTAAGTCGCGCGGCCCTGCGACATCGAGCGCAGAGTGGTCGAGTAACCAAACATCTCGGACAGCGGCACCTTGGCGCGGATCTCCTTGCCGCCGCCGCCGGGGATATCCTCCATGCCTTGCACCAGACCGCGCCGCGACGACAGATCGCCCATCACGCTACCGGCATAGTCTTCCGGCGTTTCCACCTCTACCGCCATGATCGGTTCCAGGATCACCGGGTCAGCCGCGCGGCAGGCTTCTCTAAAGCCAAAGATCGCCGCCATGCGGAAGGCTTGCTCAGAGGAGTCGACGTCGTGGTACGAGCCGAAGGTCAGATGCACTTTGACGTCAACCATCTGATAGCCGGCCAGCACGCCGTTGTTCAGCGCTTCCAGCACGCCTTTTTTCACCGCAGGAATATACTCGCCCGGGATCACGCCGCCCTTGATTTCATCGAAGAACTCGAAGCCTTTGCCCGGTTCGTTCGGTTCCACCGTTAACACCACGTGGCCATATTGGCCTTTACCGCCGGACTGCCGCACAAATTTGCCCTCCACGTCGACCACGCGTTTGCGGATGGTTTCGCGGTAAGAGACCTGCGGTTTGCCGGTGGTGGTCGCCACGCCAAACTCACGGCGCATGCGATCGACGATAATTTCCAGGTGCAGCTCGCCCATGCCGTAAATAATGGTTTGACCGGAATCTTCGTCGGTGCGTACGCGGAACGACGGATCCTCGGAGGTGAGGCGCTGTAGCGCGATGCCCATTTTTTCCTGGTCGGCTTTGGTTTTCGGTTCAATCGCCTGCGCAATCACCGGTTCCGGGAACACCATTTTCTCCAGCGTGATGATGGCGTTAGGGGCGCACAGAGTGTCGCCGGTGGTGACGTCTTTCAGCCCCACGCAGGCGGCGATATCACCGGCGTGCAGTTCTTCGACCTCTTTGCGGTCGTTGGCGTGCATCTGCACGATACGGCCAATGCGCTCTTTTTTGTCTTTGATCGGGTTATAGACGCTGTTGCCTTTGGCCAGCACGCCGGAATACACCCGAATAAAGGTCAGTTGGCCCACGAAGGGATCGGTCATCAGCTTGAACGCCAGCGCCGAGAATTTTTCGTCGTCGGCGGCCCGGCGGATGATGATATTGTCGTGCTCGTCATGGCCTTCCATCGGCGGCACGTCGAGCGGCGAGGGCATCAGTTCGATCACCGCGTCCAGCATGCGCTGTACGCCCTTGTTGCGGAAGGCCGAGCCGCACAGCATCGGCTGGATTTCACCGGCGATGGTGCGCAGGCGCAGGCCGCGAACAATCTCTTCTTCGTTCAGCGGTTGCTGGTTGAGGTATTTGTCCATCAGCTCTTCCGAGCCTTCGGCGGCGGCTTCGATCATTTTATCCCGCCATTCTTGCGCAGAATCGCGCAGTTCGGCCGGGATCTCTTCAAAACTGAAACTCATGCCCTGAGAAGCTTCGTCCCACAGGATGGCCTTCATGCGCACCAAATCCACCACGCCGGTGAAGTGGTCTTCGGCGCCAATCGGGATGACGATCGGAACCGGATTGGCTTTCAAACGTTCGATCATCATTTTGCGCACGCGGAAGAAGTCGGCGCCGACGCGGTCCATTTTGTTGACGAACGCCAGCCGCGGCACTTTATATTTATTGGCCTGCCGCCAGACGGTTTCTGACTGCGGCTGCACGCCGCCCACCGAGTCATAGACCATGACTGCGCCATCCAGCACGCGCATTGAGCGCTCGACCTCGATGGTAAAGTCAACGTGCCCTGGGGTATCGATAATATTGATGCGGTGCTGCGGATAATTATGCTGCATGCCGTTCCAAAAGCAGGTGGTCGCCGCCGAGGTAATGGTGATACCGCGCTCTTGTTCCTGCGCCATCCAATCCATGGTGGCTGCGCCATCGTGCACTTCGCCCAGCTTGTGACTGACCCCGGTGTAAAACAGAATCCGCTCGGTGGTGGTGGTTTTGCCGGCATCAATGTGCGCCGAGATGCCGATATTGCGGTAGCGTTCGATAGGGGTAGTACGTGCCATAATTAACCTTTCTTAGCCGCGTTAAAGAAGGGCGGCTTAAATAGCATGAATAATTATGATAATCCTCAATGGGTTACCTTCTGGACCTTCAAGTGAATGAATCGGTCACAGAATAATCGTAGTTGATGAAGGGGGATTTACTAAGCAATGGCTGCGATAGGTGAAGCCTGAATGTTCGGGGCGGCGAGCCGCCCCATAACGTTACCCGGCAAAGATATGCGCCTGCCCGATGATATTCAGGCAGACTTGGGAACCGGCGCGGATGCCTTCACGGCTGACGGTTTTTATTTCGATAGCGGCGTCACTGCCACTCATGCGCAGGTTGAGGGTCGAGACAAAACCGGCGAAATCGATGCTGGTGACCACCGCCTGGCCCTGTTGCGCCGGCTCGGACAGGCTGATTTGGATCTGTTCCGGGCGCAGCATGATGCGGGCAGGCCCCTGGCGCTGGCGATCGTCCACCGCAATCCGGCCCAGAACGCAATCGGCCCAGCCGTGTTCAAGTTTGGCTGAAAGTACCAGGGTTTCCCCCAGGAAGGTGGCGGTCGGCTCATCCACCGGTCGCAGATAGAGATCCTGCGGCGGGCCCACCTGCGCCAGTCGGCCATTGCGCATGACGGCGACCTGATCGGCAAACGACAGCGCTTCCGTCTGATCGTGGGTCACCAGAATTGACGCCACCTTGGCTTCCGCCAGCAGTTCCGCCACCGCTTTACGGGTTGCGGCGCGCAGGCCGGTATCCAGGGCGGAGAAGGGCTCGTCCAACAGCATCAGCTTGGGTTGCTGGGACAGCGCGCGCGCCAGCGCCACCCGCTGCTGTTGTCCGCCGGAAAGCTCATGCGGCCACAGCGCGCCCAGCCGCCGATCCAGCGCCACCATGTCCATCAACGCATCAATGCGTCGCTGCTTGTCACGCTTGCTGCCCTTCAGGCCGAAACCGATATTCCCGGCCACGGTAAAGTGCGGAAACAGCGCGCCGTCCTGCGGTACAAAGCCAATGCCGCGCAGGTGCGCCGGCACCCAGCCGCTGCCGTTGGCCATCGGCAGGCCCTGCAAGATAACCTGGCCGCTGTCCGGTATTTCAAAGCCGGCGATAATGCGCAGCAAGGTGGTTTTCCCCGAGCCGGAAGGGCCGACAATCGCGGTGCGGCTGCCCTGTGCCACCTGCAAATCCACGTGCTCCAGTACCTTGACCGAATTATAGGACTTACCGATACCCTGCAGTTGAAGCGTACTCATAATCCCGCCGTGCGTTTAGATTGAGAATAAAGAAGCCAGGTCAATGGCAGCGATAACGCCACCATAATCAGTGCGTAAGGTGCAGCCGCCACGTAGTCGATCTCGCTGGTCAGCGCCCAGAAGCCGGTCGCCAGCGTGCGGGTACCGTTCGGCGCCAGCAGCAGCGTCGCGGTCAGCTCATTGGCTATCGCCAGAAACACCAAGGCTGCACCGGCAGCCGCGCCGGGTGCGGCCAGCCGCAAAGTGGTGCTCCACAGCGCCTGCGCCGGTGAGCGGCCAAGGCTGCGCGCCACGTTTTCCAACTCCACCGGCGCCTGGGCAATGCCTGCACGCAGGTTGATCAATGCCCGTGGCATAAACATCAGCAAGTAGGCCAACAGCAGGGTGATTTCCGTCTGATAAATCGGCCGGAAACTGTGAATGGTAATGGTCACCAGCGCCAGCGCCACCACGATGCCGGGCAGCGAACTGGTGACGTAATTGCAGCCTTCCAGCAGCCGATACAGCCGCGCCGGATAACGAACCGACAGCCAGGCCATCGGGATGGCGCACAGCGTGATCAGCAACGCACCGCTGGCGGCCAACGACAGCGTTTGCAGCAACGCGGGCGGTAAATCCGCATTGCGCCAGACCTCAATCCCGCCCAGCGTCAGCCAGCGGGCCAGGGTGATAAAGGGCACGCCCAGCGCCAGCGCGCTAAGGCCCAAAGGCAGTAGCAGGGCAAGCAGAGTCGTCACCGGCCCCAGGCGGTAGGGGGGTTGGCTGCGGGCACTGCCGGAGCCGACGCGGGCATAACGCGCGCGGCCGCGGCTGGCGGCCTCCAACAGCAGTAAACCCAGGCAGCACAACACCAGCACCCCGGCCAGCATGTTGGCTGCCGGGCCGTTAAAGGTGGACTGGAACTGATCGAAAATGGCGGTGGTGAAGGTGTCAAAACGGATCATGGCGTACAGGCCGTACTCCGCCAGCAGATGCAGCGCGATCAGTAACGATCCGCCCCAGGTCGCCAGTTTGAGCTGCGGCAGCACCACGCGGAAAAACACCGCCAACGGCCGGGTACCGAGCGAAGTGGCGACGTCTTCAATACCGGGGTCCAGGCGGCGCAGCACCGCTGCGGCCGGCAGATAAATAAACGGGAAGTAGGCGAGGACCGAAATGAATACCCCGGCGCCCAGCCCATGCATCGAGGGCACCAGGCTGATCCAGGCATAGCTTTGCACAAATGCCGGAACCGCCAGCGGCGCGGTCGCCAGTAGCGACCAGATGCGGCGGCCCGGCAGCGTGGTGCGCTCCGTCAGCCAGGCCAGCGTGACTCCCAGAATGGCGCAAATTGGCAGCGTGAAGACCACCAGTAACAGGGTATTGAGCAACAGTTCGGCCACCCGAGGGCGGAATACCAGAGCTTTTACCGTCTGCCAGCCGGTTTCAAACGCCACGCTGACGACAAACCCCAGCGGCAACAGGGCCAACAGGGAAAGCAAAAGGGCAGCCGCCACGATAAACAACCCCGGCCGCTGATGCAGCCGGGTAGTGGTGTAACGCGGTGTTGCGCCGGTGGCGTTAAGGCCAATATTCGACATAAGGTAAAAACTCTCTAAAACCGGCTTACAGCAGCCCGGCCTCGGTCATCAGTTCAACTACTTTTTTACCGTTCAACTGCGAAGCGTCGATTTTCGGCGCGTCCAGCTCTTTCAGCGGCACCAGTTTAGGATTGGAAGCCGCGTTCACGCCTACCGCATATTCGAAGGCGTTATTGGTACGCAGAATGTCCTGGCCGTTCTTGCCGGTGATCCACTTCACGAAGGACTGAGCCTGTTGTTGGTGTTTGCTGGAAGCCAGTACGCCACCGCCGGAGGTGCTGACGAACGCGCCCGGATCCTGGTGTTTGAAGTAGTAAAGTTTGACGTTTTTGCTGTTTTCGCCGGTCTTGGCTCCGTCGACGAACGGATAATAGTGATAGATCACGCCGCTGTCGATTTGGCCGGCATTGACCGCTTTCATCACCGTGCTGTTGCCCTTATAGGCGGTAAAATTGGTTTTCATCGCTTTCAGCCATTCCAGCGTGGCTTTTTCGCCTTTCAGCTCCAACAGCGCGCTGACGATCGCCTGGAAATCCGCACCGGATGGCGAAGCGGCCCAACGGCCTTTCCATTCCGGCTTGGCCAGATCCAGCAGCGATTTAGGCAATTGCGCTTCGGTCAGTTTGGCCGGGTTGTAGACGAATACGGTTGAACGGGCGGCGATGCCGATCCAGCGGCCATGCTGCGGGCGGTACTGCGGTTCAACCTGCGCCAGCGTCGCGGCATCCAGCGGGGCAAACAGTTTGGCGTTGTCCACCAACACCATCGCCGGGGAGTTCTCCGTCAGGAAAACGTCGGCGGGGGATGCGCTGCCTTCCTGTACCAGTTGGTTGCCCAACTCGCTGTCACCGCCGTTGCGCAGGGTGACCTTGATGCCGGTGTCTTTGGTAAAGCCATCCACCCAGGATTTCACCAGATTTTCGTGCTGAGCGTTATAAATAACGATGCCGTCATCGGCAGGGGCCGCATGAGCGGAAAACGCCAGCATCATTGATGAGGCGAGCAGGGCAACGGGGCCTAGAGAAGAAAGACGCAGCTTCATACTGTTATCCTTTTTAGAGGTCGAAGAAGAAAAGCGAATATCGCCTGGCGAGCGCAAGCAGGCCCGATTGTAGCCAAGAACAGTCATAATGATAGTGAAAACGATTCGTATTAAATTATTTTTTGCATTCGCTCATAAATTAACTCGCCTTAAGGAAAAATTAAGCTTCAGCCTGAATACTCTGAACTGATTGCCTAATGTCGAAAGAATTCATGTGGTTGGAAATATCCTCTCACGCGCTCGCCTACTCAGAAGCCGCCATCTCAACCGCAAACCAGTCTGCCAGTTGCGCTACGGCGCGGCTGTGCTTGCCGTCGGGGTTGCTGACAAAATAATGCGCAGCGCCCGGCAGCGAGTGCTCGAACGGCGCCACCAGCACGCCACTCTCCAGCGCATGCTGCACCATCAGTTGGCTGGCGATAACCGCGCCCTGGCCGGCGATTGCCGCCTGAATGGCGTGGGCTTCGTCGGTAAAGCGCGGGCCGGCGTCGACCGTCAGCGCCGCCGGGCCAAACTCGCTGCGCCAACGTGGCCAGTCGGGGGAGGGTTGCGGCACCTGGCGGCCATCGATGTGTATCAGCGTGGTTTGCAACAGATCCGCGATTGAAGCGACATTCAACTGCGGGCTGACGACCAGCATGAAGCGGTCCTGTTGCAGCAATCGCGGCGACAGCAGGTCATCCGGCCTGTTGCCGTAGCGGATCGCCACATCAATCTGCTTGCTGCGCAAATCCACAATGCGGTCATCGGCGTGCAACCGCAGGTCTATGGCGGGAAACTGCCGCATCAGCACCGGCAAACGCGGCACCAGCCAGTGGGTGATCAGCGCCGTGGTAGCGGATAACGTCAACACCGCCGGCCGCTGGCGTTCTTCGATGTTTTCCACCGCCGTTTGTAACAGGTTGAACGCCTGCGCGCTGGCCTGTTGCAGGATCTTGCCGTCGTCGGTCAATTCCACCTTGCGCGGCGTTCTTTCGAACACGCTGACGCCCAGCAGACTCTCCAGCAACCGAATTTGATGGCTGATGGCCGTCGGCGAAACGCCAATTTCTTCCGCAGCCAGTTTAAAACTCTGCAGTCTGGCGACCGCGTCAAAAGCCCGTAGTGACCCCAGGGGCGGCAGTTTTCTTTTCATGATGAGCTATTTTCATCTTTGGTTGAGAACTATGACTTTGAATTGCCATTTGGTGGCAGGTTATTTTCTGTATGCAGGTTAACAGATGAAAATTACTCAGCCAAATAACCAGGAGATAACTATGTCTGCATCATCGGTAAAACAGCTTCGTCTGGTGATCACCACCGAAGATTTTGATAACGCCCTGGCTTTCTACCGCGATCGACTGGGGTTGACCCAGATCGATGCGGTGCCGCCAGACAGCGGCAGGGTGGCGATCCTCGAGGCGGGCCAGGCCACGTTGGAGCTGGTGGAGCCCGCCACCGCCGCTTATATCGACCAGATCGAGGTGGGAGAGCGCGTCTCCGGTTGGATCCGGGTGGCATTTGAGGTGACCGATATTGCCGCAACCACGGCCAGCCTGGCGCAGGGCGGCGCGCAGGTCTTGTCCGAGCCGCGGGTTACGCCCTTCAATTCGATCAATAACCGGCTGGAAGCGCCGGCCGGATTGCAACTGACGTTGTTTCAACCGCTGTAAACCGATGCCCGCCATGTTAGCGGGTATTTATTTGATAATGAAAGAAATTCATCACGGCTTTTGGTTATGAGTCATAGCGATTAATCATTTAATTTATTCAGCTGCTTCAATGAATATGAGCGTCGACAAAACACCAATAAGGGATAAAGGCGTGAAATATTCATTCAGATTTAACGGATTAGCTAGTCTAATATTCCTTTCATTGCAAGCTGCTTCGCTGGCTCATGCTGCCGAAGTGCCGGTGGGCGTCAAGCTAGCGGCCACGCAGGAACTGGTGCGGGCCAATGGCTATGAGCCTGCGACGCTGGATCCCAATCTGGCTGAAAGCAACGTGGAGTTTAATATCTTCAATGACCTGTTCGAAGGATTGTTGCGGGTGGGGAAAAACGGCGAGGTTATTCCCGCGCTGGCCACCCAATGGGAAAACCAGGGCAATGTCTGGACCTTCCATTTACGCCCGGAAGCCAAATGGTCGAACGGCGATCCGGTTACCGCCGAGGATTTCGTCTTCAGTTGGCGTCGCCTGACCGATCCCAAAACCGCCTCGCCGTACGGCAGCTATCTGGCCTCGGCCTATGTGCTTAACGCTGCGGAGATTAATGCCGGCAGCAAACCGCCGGCGGAGTTGGGGGTGAAGGCGCTGGATGCCAATACCCTGCAGGTCACGCTGTCTGAGCCTAACTCCTATCTGCTCAAACAGTTGGTGCATTTCCCTGTGTTGCCGGTGAACCGCAAGGCAGTGGAAAAATACGGCAAAAACTGGACGCAACCGCAGAATTTCGTCAGCAACGGCGCTTTCAGGTTAACGCAGTGGGTGGTGAACGAAAAAGTGGTGGTGGAACGTAACACTCAGTATTGGGACAACGCCCATACGGCGCTTAACAAAGTGACTTTCCTGCCGCTGCAAGGATTCCCCGAGGTGGCGCGCTTTCGTGCTGGGGAAATTGAGCTGGGCTATAGCACCCCGCCGGAACTTTATCAGCAGTTGAAAAAGAGCCTGGGTGAGGAACAACTGGTGACTTATCCGTTACTGTCCACCAGCTATTTTGCCTTTAACACCCGGCAGGCCCCTTTTAATGACGTACGGGTGCGGCAGGCGTTAAATCTGGCGCTGGACAAAGAGGTCATCGCCACCAAGGTGTTGGGCTACGGCCAGCAACCGGCCTGGACCTTTACCCCCTCCGGGGCCGGTGGTTTTACGCTGAAGGCCGGTGAGGCGGCGGGGTGGTCGCAGGAGCAGCGGGTCGCCCAGGCGAAAAAACTGCTGGCGGAGGCCGGATTCAACGCTGAGCGCCCGTTGCAGTTCAATTTGTTGTACAGCAATGACGCCACCATCAAGAAGATTGTCATCGCCAGCAGCGCGATGTGGAAAAAGAATCTGGGGGTTAATGCTACGTTGCAAAGCCAGGAGCGCAAGGTGACGCTGGATAACATCAACAATGGGCATTACAGCGTAGCTTTTTCTCGCTGGCTGGCAGACTACAACGATCCGTCCACCTTCCTGAACGTCTTCCGCTCTACCAGCAGTGAAAACTCCGCCAAATATGCCAACGAGAATTACGATCGGTTGTTGCATCAGGCCACAGCGGCGAAGACGCCGCAGCAGGTACAGCACTATTTCCAACAGGCCGAGGATAGGTTGGCGGTGGATACGCCGGTGGCGCCGGTTTATTACGAAGCCAACGCCACGCTGGTCAAACCCTATGTGAAAGGCATCGATTTTACCCGACAGGGGCCGCTGTACGACAAGAACGCCTATATTATCGCTCACTGACGTCCTAATAATAGGGGTGGGATTTTTCTGCCCCCTTTTTATTATCTTTACGGTTAAAATGGTTTTTTCTAAATGTTTCATAAACGGCAAGCCAGATTTACGCCCACCGCAAAAAAACCGCGGCTATAATGCCTCCCGTAGTTTATATGCAGTATCTCGTTTGGCGAGGCTCCTATACAAACACAGGTTACTGATCTGACGACATCGAGAGATGCCCAAGGTTAAGACAGGCTTTATCGGATTAAGGTTTAGCCCAAGGTAACTTCTGATAAATAAATCAGATACGTTGTATAGTGCTAAAACCTGGACGCGGAGATAGGCTGTCTGCACTCCCTCTGTGGTTAACGCCCCTATGCGATTCGCTGTTGAAGTTTAAACAGAAATAGGGACTAACATGATGAAGTCACATCAAAATTACTCATCTCCGGCGCTGGCCAATGCTGAAGTGCTGGATGAGTCCTCGGTAGCAAACTATATGAACGCCGATTTTATTACCGTTCCCGGTAATATGACGGTCAATAAAGCCAAAGAATACTTTCTTTCACAACTTAAAACGGATGAAATTCCGACTCAGCTGTTTGTCACCGCCAACGATTATCAATTGCGGGGTACGCTGTCGGTTAAAAAACTGTTGCAGTGCGAGGAGGATGATAAAGCCGTTGGGGTAATGATTAACCACAGCTATTTCCAGGTATCGCCCGACGACGATCGTAATGACGTCGCCCATTTATTGGGCAAGGGCGGGCTGGACGTAGTGCCGGTGGTGGTGAATAAAACCTTGGTCGGGGTGTTGGGGGAAAAAGAAATCGCCCGGCTGATTGAGGATGAAAACACCGAGGATGCACAACGACAGGGTGCCAGCCTGCCGCTGGACAAGCCCTATCTGGAAACCAGCCCTTGGGCGTTATGGCGCAAACGCTCGGTTTGGTTGCTGATGCTGTTCGTCGCCGAAGCTTACACCGGCAACGTACTGAAGGCGTTTGAAGACCAACTGGAGGCGGCGATCGCCCTGGCGTTCTTCATCCCGCTGCTGATTGGCACCGGCGGTAACAGCGGTACGCAGATCACTTCCACACTGGTACGCGCCATGGCGCTTGGCGAAGTCAGCCTGCGCAACCTGGGCTCGGTGATCCGCAAAGAGGTATCCACCTCGCTGCTGATAGCCGCCACTATCGGCGTCGCCGCCTGGGTTCGCGCGTGGATCATGGGGGTGGGAATGGACGTGACGATGGTCGTTAGCCTGTCGCTGGTAGCGATCACCGTCTGGAGCGCGATTGTGTCCTCGATTATCCCTATGTTGCTGAAAAAATTTGGGATAGATCCGGCGGTGGTGTCCGCACCCTTTATCGCCACCTTTATAGATGGCACTGGCCTGATTATCTATTTCAAAATTGCCCAGCACATTCTGCATATTTAAACCGAAAATCCGCTTCGTGTCGCTGCCGGAGCGGACATTTTATCTCACCCAATAAGGAGGCGCGTTAATAGCAATGAATAATCTTTTAACCCACTTTTTAATTAAAGAGGTTTTTATCGATAACCGTTAACTGAGGAAATAATAATGGGAAACATGACAATTTTTGTAGGATTCCTGAGCATCATCAGCTCACTGGGCCTGTTAGCCGCCTATATGAGCACCAAATGGGATGATTAATGAACGTTGAAGAACCGCCGGAATGCATCCTCCCCGAAGTGTTTTATTTACGACGGGGAGGATACCGATAAAACTCTGACCGCCGCATGCGGTTTTAACGAGTGAAACGATAATGATTATTTTTATTCTTGGTTTGCTTTATGCCATTTTAATGATCTCTGTGGGTGTTAATGAGATTTATTTTTATTCAACCGGAAAATCAGAATTCCTGTCTAGTTTAATGCTGACATTCTCGGGTAGTATGCTGCTGGTTGCTTTTGTCTGGCAATTGTCTGCAAAAATTAAAAAATAAATTCCAATGCGAATGTGAGCCGTACTATGCAAAATGAAAAACAGTCCGTGGCCAGAAACTCGATGATAGCCAGTGGGTTATTGGCGACCGGTAAATTTGCTGCGGGTATTTTTACCGGCAGTATTGGCCTTATTTCCGAAGGGATACACTCTTTCACCGATTTTGTCGCCACCAGCATTACCTGGCTGGCGGTGCGTATCAGCGACAAACCGGCCGATGAGGACCACCATTTTGGTCACGGCAAAGTCGAAAATTTGGCGGCGTTGTTTGAAGTGCTGCTGCTGTTGGGCGCTGCGGGCTGGATTGTTTACGAGGCCGGCACCAGCCTGCTGGGGCAGGCGCATGAGATTATCGCCGCGCCGGTGGTGATTGCCGTGCTGTTGATCTCGATTGTGGTCGACTATTTCCGCGTCAAGGCGCTGAATCGAGTGGCGAAAGCCACCGACAGCGCGGCGTTGGAAGCCGACGCGCTGCACTTCTTCTCCGATATGTTGTCCTCCGCCGTGGTGCTGCTGGGGATGGTATTCGTGTTGCTGGGGTTCACCCGCGCAGATGCGATTGCGGCGTTGATCGTAGCCGGTTTTATCGTGGTCGCTGCCTTGAAGTTAGGCAAACGTTCGTTCGATTCGCTGATGGACACCGCGCCTGCCGGTGCCAAAGAGGAGATCAGCACGTTGCTGGACAGTTTTCCGGCGATATTGGCGACCGAGAATATCCGCATTCGCAACGCCGGTGCGGCCCTGTTTATCGAGGTGACCGTCGCCGTCTGCCGCACCTTGCCACTGGAGCGCATCAACGCGCTGAAACAGTCCATCGCCGAGCGGTTGGAGCGGCAGTATGCCCACGCCGAAGCCACGGTGATTGCCAACCCGCAAACCCGCAGCGATGAAGACATGGCGACCCGCATCCGGGTGATTGCCGCCAACCACGGTGCGGTGGTGCAAAATGTGGCGTTGCAGCAGTTGCCGGAACGCATGTCGATCAGCATGGATCTGGCGGTGCCGGCCAGCGCCAGCGTGGCGCAGGCGCATGATATCGCCAGCGAGATTGAAAACCTTTTGCGCCAGGCTATCGGCGAAGACACCGAAATCGAAACTCACCTTGAACCGCAGATGCCTCATTGGATCGCCAGTGAGGACGTAGAGCCGGATGAACTGGCTAATATCCGCCAGATCTTGCGAATTGCGGTGGAAAAGGGGGAAATGGTGCAGGACGTACATAACATCCGGGCGCGGAAAACGGCAGATGGCATTATCGTCAATTTTCATTGCCGGGTATCGCCGGCCGCGTCCATTGTGGCGGCTCACGACGCGGTGGACCACATAGAACGCCAACTGCGGGCACTGTACCCCACCATTTCGCGGGCAGTGGGGCACGTGGAACCGATCAAACCCGCTTTGTGAGCCTGCATGCGGCGACCGTGGGTGGCCGCCATGAAAGGGGTTCAGGATGCTAGATCGAAAGGATCATCCAGGGATTTTGCCGGCGGGGTAAACCAGTGTGCTCCGCCTTCAGTAACGTAAAAATGATCCTCAAGGCGGATACCGAACTCGCCAGGTAGACATAGCATGGGTTCGATGCTGGCACACATGCCAACATCGAGCTGTTCCTGCCGTTTGCGGACCAGATACGGTGCTTCATGAATGTCCAGCCCGATACCGTGTCCGGTGCGATGCGGCAAGCCAGGCAACTGATAATCCGGTCCGAAGCCATAAGAGGCCAGGACTTGGCGTGCCGCGTCATCCACTTTATGACAGGGCACGCCAGGCGCGATAACAGAAAATGCCGCAGCCTGTGCCTCATGCTCGGCTTGCCAGGCGAAACGTTGTCGCGCGCTGGGTTCGCCGTACACATAAGTACGGGTGATATCAGACAAATATCCCTTATATCGGCAACCGGTATCCAGTAGCACGATATCGTTGTCCCGCAGAGGCTTGGGTTCTTTCACGCCATGTGGAAACGCGCTGTCGGATCCGAAGAGTGCAATACAGAAGTAAGAGCCGGTGGTGCCCATTTTGCGGTGGGCTTTATCAACGAAATTGATGAGTTCGCTGGCGGTGATACCTGGGTGCAAAATGCTGGCTGCCGCCTGCTGTACTCTCAAGGTAATGTTATTAGCAGTCTGCATCAGTGCGATTTCCGTCGGTGATTTACGGCTGCGGCAGTGACCGGTGACGGCTTGTGCGCCGATCAGTTCAATATCGCCGGCGTACTGCTGCAGGCCGAGGAACAGCGTTACCGAAGCCGTTTCGCAAATCGCCACCTTGCGCGGCCTGCCCGCACCCGTCAGCCCGCGAGATGCCAGCAAGGTGAAAAACAGCTGGTAGGGGTCTTCCTCCTCATGCCAGCTAAATATTTCGGCTTCGATGACTTGCGCATCTTTGAAGGTACCTATTTCAAACCAGGGCGCAATATAAGCGATTTCACCTTCGGCCGGGATCACTGCACCCACCATACGTTCGCTGGGCGACCAAGAGGTACCGGTAAAATAAAGTAGATTGTTGCCGGCATTGATATAGCAGGCATCAATGTCGTTTTCGCGCATCAGACGCTGTGCGTGCTGAATGCGTTGTCGATACTCGCCGCTGGCGATTGCAGGCGGATTGTCCGTTAACGGTTGCAACTGTTCCAAGGCCTGTTGTGGCGTACAGCCGCCAATACCAGTAGCCATGTTTTTCTCCTCGCGGAATGTTCAATATCAGGGCCAATATCCCAGCGTGCTTAGTCCCATGATAAATAAAATGCGGCGACAATACTTGGCTCCAATAGACAGGAAAGATAGCGATTACGGCACAATGCTTTTCCCCAACGCCGTCAATGCCGATATTTCGATTGTCGTTGTCTTAAATGGTCATTTTTAACGGGGACCACTAGCCAACGCGAGCTTTAACGATTATCAATAGAGTCTCGTTGTCTCGACAGACGCAGGTACCTCCCCATGTCACGAAATAAAGACCTGCAAGACTGGGTTAAACCGGCCCGGTCCCCCATGCAAATTGAGCGTATCGAAGCCTTTTTCGGTGGCCACGGTTATGAGCTCCATCGCCACGACACCTACGCCATTGGCCGCACGTTGTCCGGTGTGCAAAGTTTCAACTATCGTGGCGGCAGGCGCCATAGCCTGCCCGGCGGCACCCTGGTATTGCATCCGGATGAGGTCCATGACGGAGAGGCGGGTACGGAGGAGGGATTTCAATACCGCATGGTTTATATCGAGCCTGCATTAATCCAAAAGATACTCGGCGGCAAGCCGTTGCCCTTTATTCCGGGCGGTCTTTCCGATGACCCAAGACTCTTTGCTGCGGCTCAACCCCTGCTCAGGGCTATGGAGGATCCGTTTGAAACGCTTGAGGAAGAGGATGCACTTTATGACCTGGCGCAAACCCTTGCCGCTGCCGGGGGGCAACGTTATCAGCGGCGGGCGTTTGACTACCAGGCGGCTGAAAGGGCAAGGGAATATATCCATTCCTGTTTCGATAAAAATATTACCCTGGATGAGCTTTCTTTGGTCAGCGGCCGAGATCGCTGGAGCCTGAGCCGGGATTTTCGGGCGCTGTTTGGCACCAGCCCCTACCGCTACGTCACTATGCGTCGTCTTGAACATTGCAGACGGCGGATGTTGGCGGGCCATAATCTGGCAGATATTTCAATCGATGTGGGATTTGCGGATCAAAGCCACATGACGCGCCAATTTGTCAGCAATTTTGGCGTTTCTCCTGGCCGCTGGCTGAAGTTTATCAACGGAGGTTAATCGCGAAGTTGCACAATCATTCAAGATTGCCGCCCGCCGGGTCAACTATGCTGGGCTCCTGTTAACCAAGGAGCCTGAAAATGTATCAACCTATTAATTTCGCTCATAAACTCTCTCTGTTTTCTGAACAATGGCAGCCGAAAGTCATTGCCGAGATGAATGACTACCAGTTTAAAGTGGTCAGAATTCACGGTGACTTCGTCTGGCATACGCATGCCGAAACCGATGAAACCCTTATCGTGTTGGCTGGCGTTTTGCGCATTGATTTTCGCGATGGTCATGTGCTGGTCAATACGGGTGAGATGTATGTGGTCCCGCGCGGCATTGAACACAAAACCTCTGCCGAGATCGAAACCCAACTGATGCTTATCGAACCTCGCGGCGTGTTGAACACCGGTGATGAGCGGGGAGAACGTACTGCGGTCAACGATGTCTGGATTTGATCAAGCTCGCCCGGCAAATCTGCACCGGGGGTAATAGAAAGGCCGCCAAAACAGGCGGCCTGTGAAGGTCAGTCCAGCTTCAGCCGAACGGTGATTTCAGCAATTTCATTGCGCCATTGCTGTTGCAACGCCGGTTTCTGGTGCCTGGTTTTACGCGCCAAATCCTCCTGCAGTTTAGCCTCGAGTTCGAACAAGCAGGCCAGCAGCCGCTCTTCGTCATGGTGTAACCCCTCGCTGTCGCCGGAGGCGGTTTGTCTGGCCGCTTGTGGCTCGGCGCCGGGCTCTTCCGCCAGCCGGGTATAGACCGGTTCCAGATCCTGCCACTCTTCCAACCGTTGATGGTCAATCAGCCAGAAGCGGTTACAGCTGTTTTCTATCAACATCCGGTCGTGAGTGACCAGCATCACCGCGCCTGCAAACTCGCGCAGGGTTTCCGCCAGCTCCTCCTTGCCTTCCATGTCCAGATGGTTGGTCGGCTCGTCGAGCAGCAACAGCGAATGGTTGGCCAGCGTCAGGCCGACAAACAGCAGGCGCGAACGCTCGCCGCCGCTCAGGGTGCTGATCCGCTGCTGATGGCGCAGGTAAGGGAAACCGGCGCCAATCAGCGCCATTTTGCGCTGCTCTTCGGTCAGCGGAGCGAAGTGCGTCAACGCCTCGTTCAACGTATCGCCATCCTGCAACTGCTGAAGGCTCTGATCGTAATACCCGATACGCACCCTGGGGTGGAATACCACCTCACCGGAAACGACGCTTTGGTATTCCCGCCACAGATGCCGCAACAGCGAGGATTTGCCGCAGCCGTTACGGCCAACGATGGCGATGCGATCGCCGCTTTTCACCCGCAGGTGCGCCAGGCGAAACAGCACCGGCGCATCGGCTGCCGGGCGTACATCCAGCTCTGGCAGAGCCAACAGGCGATCGGCGTCCAGGGCTTCACCCCGCAGCCGGAGCCGCCATTGGGTAGCGGCCGTCAGCTGGGTTTGATCTTCTTTCAGACGGTCGACCCGTTTTTCCATCTGTTTGGCCTTGCGGGCCAGATCCTCGTTGTCGTACACCCGTCCCCAAATCGCCAGCCGCTGGGCGCTTTTTTCCACCCGTTCGATCTCCTTTTGCTCCGCATGGCGGCGATGCGCATCTGCCGCGTCCTTCTCCACCAGCGCCTGACGCGCCGCAGAGCAGGGCAAGCGGAAGAACTGCAAGGTTTTGTCGCGCAGGATCCAGGTACAGTTGGTCACCTTATCCAGCAGGTAGCGGTCGTGGGAAACCAGCACGAAGCTGCCCGACCAGTTTTGCAGGAACCGCTCCAGCCACAACAGCGTCGGCAGATCCAGATGGTTGCTGGGTTCATCCAGCAACAGCAGGTCCGGCCGGCGGATCAGCGCGCGCGCCAGCAGCAGGCGGGTATGCTGGCCGCCGCTCAGGGTGCCGGCGGTCAGTGTCCAGGAGGACGCGGCAAACCCCAGGCTGGTCAGCAGGACTTCCGCCTGCCAACTTTCGCTGACGCGCAGATTTTCCGGCAGGCGCGCCAGGACCGCCTCCAGCAGAGTGCAGCCGTGCAGTTCGGGGGGAAGATGTTGTTCCACTCGCGCCATCAGGCATTGGTGAGAGAGGGTAACGCTGCCGGTACTGGCGGGCAGAGCGCCGCCGAGGATTTTAAGCAGGGTGCTTTTGCCGCAGCCGTTGTGGCCGATTAAACCGATGCGATCGCCTTTTTTCAGGCTGAAGGAAACCTCAGCCAGCAGTGGGCCGAACGCGTTGTCGTAACCGACGGATTGTGCAGATAATAATGTGCTCATTGCTTACTCAAGAGTTACAGGCATGCAAATGCCTATCGTCAAACATCGCTGACGACAACCCGGTAAGCCGGAGGGAAGGGACTCAATTTTTAGTAAGCTTCGCTCAAGCCTGGGTTATCGCAGCACGATACCGGTAATGCTTGAGCAGCGGCAATTACTATAGAAGTGTGAGTAAAAAAACAATTCACACATCGGCATAGTAATCCTCCTTTTATAATGTTGGTTAATAGGTGAGCTGAGTATAGGGGTATTCTTCAGGATGCGCCACTGCCCAATAACTCAGGTTATCAGTAGGCTAACGACCAAAAGCGGCCAGATTTCCGGTCGTGCCGTTCGCGGCGATGCAGCAGTAGGAATAATCTTGCTGAATGGGAATAATACTGATATTTAAGCTGAGATTAAGCAGCTATCATAATCCCAGTTTATTCTTAACCAAACGGGCCGGTAAATAGTCAATACCGGCCCGTTTGTTTCGTCTGTTTATCATGCCATTGCCGAGCACTGAATTTATGTTAAAACCCCGTCAGATCCTTCTTTTTCTGTTCCTGCTGTTTGGGTTGCAGTTGACGCCGTTGACCAGCGTCGCCGCAGAGGATGACCCTGTTGCCATCAGCGCGCCGGATGCCGCCGCCGCGCTGAAAAACTACCAAAAGCAGTTGGACAGCATCAAACAGCAGGTCTCCAAGGCCAGCACAGATAACCAGCTCAGTAAGCTGAGGCAGACCACCGACGAGCTGGCTGCGGGTCTGGAAAAACTGGCAACCGATCTGCAACCGGCGCAGGAAAAGCTGCAGGGGCAGTTGGACGTCCTGGGACCGCAACCCGCCGCCGGTTCGATGCCTGAAACCGCTGCCGTGGTACAACAGCGCAACGCGTTGAACAACAGCAAGAAGCAGCTGGATGATGCGGTAAAACGCGCGCAGGAGATGAGAACCGGCGTGCTCGATCTGGGGCAGCAAATCGGCGATATGCGTCGTGTGGCATTCAAAACCCAGTTGGCGCTAAATACCGGCAGCGTGTTGGGCGCCAAGTTCTGGTCGCCGATCGCGGAACCTACGGCCGATGACGCACAGCGGCTGGATCAGTTCCATGTCGCCATGAAAGAGGCGTGGGATGCCAGTTGGCAGGAGGAGTGGCGCTACGGCACCCTTGGCCTGCTGTTATTGGCGGTCGTTATCTGGTCATGGGGGCGTTATTTATCCGAGCGTTTCCTGGCCTGGGTGAGCATTCGTTATCTGCCGGACGGGCGTTTGCGCCGCAGTTTTATGGCGATGGCGATCGTCAGCGTCACGGTCATCACCACCGGCATCGCGCTGAATCTGCTGTATCTCACCTTTACCCGCGTGCAGCCGCTGCCGGCCATGCTGGAGGATTTCGCCGAGGGGTTTAATCGGCTGGGGATCTTCTGCGCGCTGATCGCCGGACTGGGCCGCGCCACGCTTTCGCTTAACCGCCCGTCATGGCGTTTGGCCTCGCTGGACGACGCCGTCGCCTCCGGCCTGCGTTTCTTCTCGCCGTTGCTGGCGGGGTTGGCGCTGGCGTTCGGCACCGTTGAACAGATCAATAACGTGGTGAGCGCCAGCCTGGCCGCGACCATTTTCGGCAATGGCCTGGTGGCCGGGTTGATCGGCATGGTGCTGCTGGCGATGCCGCTGCGCGCCCAACGCATCCGCCGCAATCTGGAACAGCAGGGCGAACACGTCGAGAAACGCTCCACCATCAGCGGGTTGCTGCACATGGGCACGTTGGTGGGCTCGCTGGTCATCCTGCTCTCGCTGCTGATTGGCTATATCGCTTTCGCCCGTTTCCTGACCTATCAGGTGATCTGGATCGCTCTGGTGCTGATGGCGTTCTATTTCCTGCTGCTGTTTGCCGTCGATCTGTGCGGCGCGATTTTCTCGCCGCAAACCGCCAGCGGCAAAATGCTCAAGAAATCCTTTAACTTCAAGGACCGTCACCTGGAGCAGATGGCGATTATTCTTACCGCCGTCGCCAAATGTTCTTTGCTGTTACTGATGATTGTCGCGCTGTTTAACGGCACCTTCGGCACCACCACGCCTAACTCGCTGTTGGACAAGATTATCGCCATTCTGAGTGGCGAAGGGTTGAAGAGCTTGAACATCGTGCCCGGCAACCTGATCAACGCGGTGATATGCCTGGCCATCGGCATCTATATCATGCGGGTGACCCAGCGTTGGCTGAGCCATGAACTGCTGCCGAAAACCATTTCAGATATTGGCATCCGTGCATCCTTGGTCACGCTGTTCAGCAACGTGGGCTATGTGCTGCTGATCCTGATTACCCTGGCGGCGCTGGGCATCCAGTGGAGTAACCTGGCGTGGATTGTCAGTGCGTTGTCGGTCGGTATCGGTTTTGGCTTGCAGGAGATCGTGAAGAACTTTATTTCCGGCATGATCCTGCTGACGGAACGGCCGGTGAAAGTCGGCGATATGATCGGCATCGGCGGCGTAGAGGGTGACGTGCGCCGGATTAACATCCGCGCCACCGAAATCCAACTCAGCGATCGTTCGACGATGATCGTGCCCAACTCGCAGCTGATCTCGCAGAACGTACGTAACGCCACCATGGGCAACGCCCAGGGCGTGGTGACCATTGCGTTGACCTTCCCGACGGATATCGATCCTGAGCAGGTGCGCAATATTCTGCTGAGCGCCTATCAGGATTATGACGCGATTCAGGAAACGCCGGCGCCTTATGTCCGTTTCAGCCAGCTCGGCCCTGAAGGCATCATCCTCAGCGTAACCGGCTACGTTGCCAGCCCGCGCATGGTCGGCGCCACCAAAAGCGAATTGCTGTTTAATATTCTTAAACTGCTGCGCGCGCAGCGGGTCAATATGTCCAGCCCGCAGGAAGTGGTGTTTATGAAACAGCAGGCGAAGAATCTGGCCAACGAAGAAGAGCAGTCTTCTTAACCTTTGCCGGAGGGCGGCGGGCCGGCGCGTTTCTCGGTGGCCCGCCAGTCCGCCGATTAGTGCATCGCCGGCACTACCGATTGCGAACAGCCGCTGTTGGCACTGGCGGATGAGTTGTTGCAGGTCTGCGGATCATTATGTACCGGCGGTGGCGGCACGTCCTGTGGGCCGCCTCTGCCAATACAACCGGAAAGGACAAAAATCAACAGCGCAGGGATTATCGCTTTCATTTCACTCTCCTCGAGCAATCTCACTGCCGTGCATTACCGCGGATAGCCTTTTTGATCGTCGTGTCGGGGCTTCAGACCTTGGCGCCGGTCATTATGTACAGCAGCATGCAAACGATCAGTAATGATATAACGATAGCCCAGATTAATCGGTTCATCTGCGGTCCCTGGTTATTCTGTGAACTCAGGGCCTACCATAGCGCTGCCGGTGGCGCAGGGATATCAATGATTGCCGTTTTTTTGTCCGCCATAGATTCACTCTATATCCTTCCGGCCGAAATCAATTTCACTTTGCCCGGCGACCGGCCCTATGCTGCAGCGGCATGTGGCAAACTCTCTCAGGAGGCAAAATGGAAAAGCATGAGCTGGCGGCATCGGTGTTGGCGGCATTCGGCGGGGCGGAGAATCTGATCAAACTGCGATACTGCGCCAGCCGCATCAGGGCGGAACTGCGCGATGGCAGCCGCTTGGATCGGCCGGGGATGGAGGCTCTGGATGGGGTTAAGGCGTTGCTGGAGGTGGAAACGTCGCGCCATACCCCCGAGTTTCAACTGGTGGTGGGGCCAGGCAACGCCCGGCCCTTGTATCAGGCGTTGATCGCAGTGACCGGCGAGAAATAACTACAGCAACAGAGGGCGGATCTGCTCCAGATGTTGATGCATTAACGCCTGCATCTGCACCACGTGGGGCGCATCCGCCTTTTCGCGCATCAGGTAAATGCCCACCGTGCAACGCAGGCTTTCCTGCGTCGTTTTCAGCGGTACAATGCCGTAGTCGGCGAAATAACCCGCCATGCAGGTGGGATAAGCCAGCATCACCGCGTCAGAATCGTTGATCATGTCCACTGCCGACATCATCGAGTTAGTCGAGCAAATCACCCGTTCCGCCAAATGCAGCCGGTTACGCGCCATTTTCTTCGGCTGCATGTCTTCCACCATATGTTGATAGCGGCTTTCATCCGGCGTCAGTTCCACGCAAGGGTAATCCAATAATTCGTCCGGCCCAACCTGCCGGCCTGCCAGTGGATGCCCGCTGCGGACGAACATGCTGTCGGTGGTGCTGAACAGCGGCAAAAAACTGATGCCGGCCTTGGGGTTCAACCCCTGAATTTCATGACCGATAAACATATCGATATCCCCGCCCAGCAGCAGATCCATCAGGCGCAGGTGGTTACCCAGATCGATATGAATATTCACCGTAGAGTGCAGGCTGCGGTAGGCATTAAAGCTGTCGCGCACGAACATATACCACCAGGCGTGGCCGGTGCCCATGCGCAGGCTCTGTTCCTGGCGTGCCTTGATGAACGCCAGTTTGATCAGCGTGTTGTCATAAATGCGCTGCATCATCTGCGCCTGTTCCAGCAGCAGATCGCCGTATTCGGTGGTGTTAACCCCGGTTGAGGTGCGCTCCAGCAGTTGCACCCCCAGGTTCTCTTCCAGTTTCTTCATGTTGTGGGTCAGCGTCGGTTGGCTCAGGCAAAGCTTGTTTGCTGCATGACTCACATTTTTGAACATCGCTACTTCGATAAACTGCCGCAGAATTTTGTCCACGATCATGTTTTCCGCTATTGGTATAGAAAGTTTCTATATCTTAGCGGTGAAAAACGATTTCCGCCAATAGCCCGCCTTCGATAGTTTGCTCCTATGCCGGTATTCCCAGCCGCCACCAGAGAGGACGCAATGAGAAGATTGATACCGAGTATGGTCGCCACCGCGCTGGCGCTGATGTCCGGCCAGGCGTTGGCCGATACCTTGCGGATGGAATGCGCGCCCAGCAAAGAGGGCCGTCAGTTCTGCAATGAGATTAAGCAGCGCTTTGAGGCTCAGACTGGCCATACCCTGGAGTTTATCGATCTTCCCCGCGCCTCCGACGAAAAGCTATCGCTGTTTCAGCAGCTGTTTGCCGCCAAGGATTCCAGCGCCATTGATTTGTTTCAGGCCGATACCGTGTGGATCGGCGTGCTGAACAAGCACCTGTTGGATCTGACCGACAGCGTGAGCGATATCAGGCAGGATTTTTTCCCCGCCGCCTGGCAGAACAACGTAGTCAATGGGCGGGTCAAGGCGGTTCCTGCTTATCTGGACACCGGGGCGCTCTATTACCGCAAAGATCTGTTGGCAAAGTACGGTGAACAGCCGCCGGTCACCTGGGATGAACTGACGCGCATCGCTACCCGCATTCAGCAGGGTGAACGGCAGGCGGGCCATAAGAACTTCTGGGGCCTGGTGTTCCAGGGTAAATCCTACGAAGGGCTGACCTGCAACGCGCTGGAATGGGTGGCCTCGCAGAACGGCGGAGGATTTATCGACGCCAACGGCAACATCACCATCAATAACCCGCAGGCGGCGCAGGCGTTGAACAGGGCTGCCGGCTGGATCGGCACTATCTCGCCGAAGGGCGTGCTGGGTTACATGGAGGAAGAGTCCCGCGCGGTGTTCCAGAACGGCGACGCGCTGTTTATGCGCAACTGGCCCTACGCCTATGTGCTGGCGCAGGACAACAGCAGCGCAATCAAAGGCAAGATCGGCGTGCTGCCGCTGCCAAAGGGCGCGGACGGCAAATCGGTCAGCGCGCTGGGGGGTTGGCAGTGGGCGATCAGCGCCTACACCAAAAACCCCACGGCGGCGATAGCGCTGCTGAAAATCGTCAGCGACGCCGAATCGCAGAAAAGGGCGCTGGCGCTGATGGGCTGGGCGCCGTCGCGGACCGAGCTGTATGACGATCCCAAGGTGTTGGCGCAGGCGCCTTATCTGTCGGATTTCAAGGGCATTTTCTCGCAGGCGATGCCGCGCCCGGCGACGCAGACCAAAAGACAGTATGCGCAGGTCTCGAAAGCCATCTACAACGCCACTTTCAATGTGTTGCGCGGTGACAGTGACGGTGTCACCGCGGTGGCGGATTTACAGCAGCGGCTGGAGCGGATTAAAGCCAGAGGATGGCGTTGAAGGCAGTGCAATTCCCCCCATTAACGGCCCGGAGTCTGATGCATGAAACGCGATACACACAGGTTAACCCTGACGGCCACGCCCGCCCCGGCGGCAGTGCAGTCGGTCAGGCGCAGCAAGCTTAATCATCGGCAGCGCCGTAGCCGCATCGCCTGGCTGTTGGTGGCGCCGGCAATGTTGCTGCTGGCGGCGGTTGCCGGCTGGCCGCTGCTGCGCACCCTGTTTTACAGCTTTACCGACGCCATGCTGGATGCGCCGGATGAATACCGCTTTGTCGGCTTCGCCAACTATCTGGATCTGACCGGGAGTGGCCACTCATACGGCGTACTGGCGGATCCGCAGTGGTGGCAGGCGGTGGGCAATACGTTGCGTTTCAGCCTGCTGTCGGTATCGCTGGAACTGGTGTTCGGCATGTTGCTGGCGCTGCTGATGAATCAGAAATTTCGCGGCCAGGGCCTGGTGCGCACCGCCATTTTGGTGCCCTGGGCGATTCCGACCATTGTCTCCGCCAAGATGTGGGGCTGGATGTTCCACGATCAGTACGGCGTGGTGAACGATTTGCTGCTCAAGTCGGGGATTATCGACGCGCCGCTGGCCTGGGTCGCGGAGCCGGGGTTGTCGATGTGGGCGGTGGTGATTGCGGACGTCTGGAAAACCACGCCGTTTATGGCGCTGATGCTGCTGGCCGCGTTGCAGCTTATCCCGGGCGATCTGTACGAAGCCGCACGGGTGGACGGGGCTAACGCCTGGCAGCGGTTCCGGCGCATCACGTTACCGCTGATCATGCCGGCGATGATCGTCGCGCTGATTTTCCGGGTGATGGATGCGCTGCGGGTATTCGACCTGATCTATGTGTTGACCTCCAACAGTGAAGCCACCATCTCGGTGTCCGGTTATGCCCGCGACCGCATGGTCAGCTATCAGGAAATGGGCTCCGGCTCGGCCGCTTCGGTGCTGGTGTTCATGATGGTGGCCGGTATCGCCGCCTGTTTCCTCACGCTGGGCCGCCTGAATGACAAGGAGAAACGCGCATGAAACTGACTCGCCAACAACACAAATACGGCCATAAGGCGCTGATTTTTGCCGGTGCCGCGCTGGCCAGCGTCATCTGTTTGTTTCCCTTTTACTACGCGCTGATCACCTCGCTGCGTTCGGGGGGCAGCCTGTTCCAGGTCGCTTACCTGCCGGGTGCGCCGCACTGGGGCAATTACCTGACGGCGTTGATGGATAACGGCATCGCTCGCAGCTTGTTTAACTCGATCGTCGTGGCAACGCTGACGGTGGGTATCTGTCTACTGGTGTCGATTACCGCCGCTTTCGCTCTGGCGCGCATCAGTTTTCGCGGCCGCAAATATCTGCTGTTCACCATTTTGTGCGTCTCGATGTTCCCCCAGGTGGCGGTGCTGTCCGGCATGTTCGAACTGGTGCGTTTTATGGGGTTGTACGATTCGCTGGGCGCATTGGTGCTGTCCTACACCACATTTTCTCTGCCGTTTACCGTCTGGGTGCTGACCACCTTTATGAAGGCGATCCCGGCGGAACTGGAAGAGGCGGCAATCGTCGACGGCGCCAACACCTGGACCATCATTACCCGCATCTTCGCGCCCATCATGGGGCCGTCGTTGGTGACCACCGGGCTGCTGGCGTTTATCGGCGCCTGGAATGAATTCATGTTCGCCCTGACGTTTGTCATCTCCAGCGGCAAGCGTACCGTGCCGGTGGCGATCGGCATGCTGCAGGGCGCCTCTCAGTTCGAACTTCCCTGGGGCACCATCATGGCGGCCTCGGTCATCGTCACACTGCCGATCATCGTGCTGGTTCTGATCTTCCAGCGTCGCATCGTCAGCGGATTAACCAACGGCGCAGTAAAAGGCTGATTTTCGATTAACCCTGAAGCAGGAGAAATGCAATGGCTACAAAAATCGTTTTAGTGGGCGCAGGCAGCGCGCAATTCGGCTACGGCACCCTGGGCGATATCTTCCAGAGCAAGACGCTGTACGGCAGTGAAATTGTGCTGCATGACATCAACCCGGCCTCGCTGGCCGTGACCGAGAAAACCGCCCGTGACTTCCTGGCTGCGGAAGATCTGCCGTTTACCGTCAGCGCCACCACCGATCGCAAAACCGCGCTGAGCGGAGCGGAGTTTGTGATTATCTCCATTGAAGTGGGCGACCGTTTTGCCCTGTGGGATCTCGACTGGCAGATCCCGCAGCAATATGGCATTCAGCAGGTGTATGGTGAAAACGGTGGCCCCGGCGGGCTGTTCCACTCGCTGCGCATCATTCCGCCGATCCTCGACATCTGCGCCGACGTGGCGGACATTTGCCCGAACGCCTGGGTATTCAACTACTCGAACCCGATGAGCCGCATTTGCACCACCGTGCATCGTCGTTTCCCGCAGCTCAATTTTGTCGGCATGTGCCATGAAATCGCCTCACTTGAGCGCTATCTGCCGGAAATGCTCGGCACCTCCTTCGACAACCTCAGCCTGCGCGCCGCCGGGCTGAACCACTTCAGCGTGTTGCTGGAGGCCAGCTATAAAGACAGCGGCAAAGACGCTTACGTCGACGTACGCGCCAAGGCACCGGACTATTTCTCCCGCCTGCCGGGCTACAGCGATATTCTGGCTTACACCCGTAATCACGGCAAACTGGTGGAGACAGAAGGCAGCACCGAACGCGATGCGCTGGGCGGCAAAGACAGCGCCTACCCGTGGGCGGACCGCACGCTGTTCAAAGAAATTCTGGAGAAGTTTCACCATTTGCCGATCACCGGCGACAGCCACTTTGGCGAGTACATTCGCTGGGCCAGCGAAGTCAGCGATCACCGCGGTATCCTCGATTTCTACACCTTCTACCGCAACTATCTGGGGCATGTGCAGCCAAAAATCGAACTGAAGCTGAAAGAACGCGTGGTGCCGATCATGGAAGGGATCCTCACCGATTCCGGCTATGAAGAATCTGCGGTCAACATTCCGAATCAGGGGTTTATCAAGCAGCTGCCGGCGTTTATTGCCGTCGAAGTCCCGGCGATTATCGACCGCAAGGGCGTGCACGGCATCAAGGTCGACATGCCTGCGGGCATCGGTGGCCTGTTGAGCAACCAGATTGCGATTCACGATCTGACCGCCGACGCAGTGATTGAAGGTTCGCGCGACCTGGTTATCCAGGCGCTGCTGGTGGACTCGGTCAACGATAAATGCCGCGCGATCCCGGAACTGGTGGACGTGATGATTTCACGCCAGGGGCCGTGGCTCGATTACCTGAAATAAGCCGGATGGCGGGGCGCGCTTGCGCCCCCTTGAATGCAACTACCTGGGGTTCGGGAGGAATATGGCGCAATTAACGCTGGAAAAACTGCAAAAACGCTATGGCGCTAACGCAGAGGTTATCAAGTCGCTGGATCTGCGGATCAACAGCGGGGAGTTCGTGGTGATCGTCGGGCCCTCCGGCTGCGGCAAATCGACGTTGCTGCGCATGATCGCCGGGTTGGAGGAGATCAGCAGCGGCGGCATGTATATCGATGGCAACTACGTCAATGACGATACGCCGTCCGAGCGCGGTATCGGCATGGTGTTCCAGTCCTACGCGCTCTATCCGCACATGAGCGTATACAAGAACATGGCGTTTGCGCTGGAACTTGCCGGCCATTCGGCGGAGGAGATCGACCGCCGGGTGCGCGAAAGCGCCCGCATTTTGCAACTTGAACCCTTGCTGGAGCGGCGTCCGAAGGATTTGTCCGGCGGGCAACGCCAGCGGGTGGCGATTGGCCGCGCCATAGTGCGCGAACCTAAGCTGTTTTTGTTCGATGAACCCTTGTCCAACCTCGATGCCTCGCTGCGCGTACAAATGCGCATGGAGGTGGCTTCACTGCATAAACGGCTGGGTTCGACCATTATTTACGTGACTCACGATCAGGTCGAAGCCATGACGCTGGCCGACCGCATCGTGGTGCTCAACAAAGGGCATGTCGAGCAGGTGGGAACGCCGCTGGAGCTTTACGATCAGCCGGCCAACGAATTTGTCGCCCAGTTTATCGGCTCGCCGAAGATGAACCTGATCCCGGCCATCCTGCGGCGTGCCGGTGAGCGGCAGAGCGTGGTGGAACTGGACAACGGCAAGGCGCTGGTGTTGCCAATCGCCACACCGGTGGCGGCGGAAGGCCAGAGCGTCAACGTCGGCATTCGTCCAGAGCATATTCGCGGCGGCGAACAGGCGCAGTGCGAGTTTCATGGCGAGGTGATGTTCGTCGAGCATATGGGCAACGAAACCTACCTCTATCTGGATAACGGCAACGCGGCGGAACCCTGGGTGCTGCGCAATCCCGAACGCTCGACCATTCAGGCCGGAGAAACCGTCGGCGTGCGCCTGCCAGTAGAGTGTTGTTATTTGTTTGACCGCCAGGGCCGCGCGTTCCCGCGCATTTTGGCGTCGGAACAGGCGCATTAACATAAGGAAGCATGACATGAGCGGTGCGCAAACGGCGCGGTGGTGGAAAGAGGCGGTGGTTTATCAAATCTACCCGCGCAGCTTTATGGATTCCAACGGTGACGGCATTGGCGATCTGAACGGCATTACCGCGCGGCTGGACTATTTGCAGTGGCTGGGCGTTGACGCCCTCTGGATCTGCCCGATGTACCGTTCGCCGAACGACGACAATGGCTACGATATCAGCGACTATCAGGCGATCATGACCGAGTTTGGCACCATGTCGGACTTTGATCGCCTGTTGGCGGAAGCCCATGCGCGCGGCATGCGGTTGATACTTGATCTGGTAGTGAACCACACGTCGGACGAACATCCGTGGTTTATTGAATCCCGTTCATCAAAATCCAGCGCCAGGCGCGATTGGTATATCTGGCGCGACGGCAAAAACGGCGCGGAGCCCAATAACTGGGAGAGCATTTTCAACGGCTCGGCCTGGAAGTACCATCCCGGCAGCGAACAATACTTTCTGCATCTGTTCTCCGAGCGCCAGCCGGATCTGAACTGGGAGAACCCGCAGGTGCGCGCGGCGCTGTATGACATGATGCGTTGGTGGCTGGACAAGGGCATCGACGGTTTCCGTATCGACGCCATTTGCCATATGAAAAAACAGCCGGGGCTGACCGACATGCCGAACCCGCAAGGGTTGCGTTACGTGCCGTCGTTCGAACGGCATCTCAACTACGATGGGCTGCTGGATTACGTCGATGAGATGTGCGAACAGGTGTTTAACCGCTACGACATCATGACGGTGGGGGAAATGAACGGCGCTTCGGCGGAACAGGGGGAGGACTGGGTGGGAGAACGGCATGGCCGCTTGAACATGATTTTCCAGTTCGAGCACGTCAAGCTGTGGGAAACCGCCAACCAGCAGGCGCCGGATGCCGGGCTGGATCTGATCGGCCTGAAAAGCATTTTCACCCGTTGGCAGACGCTATTGGAGGGCAAGGGTTGGAACGCACTGTACGTCGAGAACCACGATATTCCGCGCGTGGTGTCGAAATGGGGGGACGACGGGCGCTACCAACGCGAAAGCGCCACCGCCATTGCCGCGCTGTATTTTCTGATGCAGGGAACGCCGTTTATTTATCAGGGGCAGGAATTGGGCATGACCAATACCCACTTTGCTAGCCTGGATGACTTTAACGACGTCGCCACCAAAAATCGCGCCGCCGATCTGCGCCGACAGGGAATGGATGAAGAGCGGATCCTGGCGACGCTGCGCCGCAGTTCGCGTGATAACTCACGCACGCCAATGCCCTGGAACGACGGGCCTAACGGCGGCTTTAGCGCCGCAACGCCGTGGTTTGCGCTTAACGCCAACTACCGTGATATCAACGTGGCGCGCCAGAGTGGGGAACCGGACTCGGTGCTGAATTTCTACCGTGCGCTGATCCGGTTACGCAAGCAGACCCCAGCGCTGCTGTATGGCCGTTACCGATTGCTGCTGGACGAACATCGGCATATTTACGCCTATACCCGCACCCTGGATGACCGGCAACTGCTGGTGCTGTGCAATCTGAGCGGCGAACCGCAACAGGTTGATCCCCAATCTTTGGCGCTGGACAGTTGGCAACTGCGGTTGGGCAATTATCCACACGGCGGAGAGCCACAGACGCTGCGCCCTTATGAGGCACGGATTTATCAGGCATAGGGGCTGATTCAACCCGCTTTGCGGCCGGGGCCTGGGTGTAAACGAAGAGCAACACCGGCCGCATTTTCATCCCACGGAACAATCCCGCTTTTTAACTAACCATAACCGGTATTGTTATTTCGCTTTGCCATAGCCTGTTGCTAGCTTTTGTTCGTTCCATCAGGGGATGAATAACAGGGTAATAACAGAAATGACAAAAAAACTTATTAAAATCACAGCGCTGGCACTGTCAGTTTTCGCTGCTCACGGCGCCCAGGCGGCGCTTTCATTGCAGGGGAAAACCATTGGCGTGGCGGTGGTCGGCACGCAGCATTTTTGGGATCGCGAAGCATTCAAAGGCGCCAGCGACGAAGTGGAACATCTGGGTGGCAAAGTGGTGGCGGTCGATGGCGGCCGCGATAATCAGGTACATGCCGACAATCACGATATCCTGCTGGCGCGCAAGGTGGATGCGGTGATCAGCATTTTGGGCGACAGCGCCGTCGAGCCTAAATTCAAAGCGTTGCGCGCCGCCGGGATCCCGGTATTCACCGTTGACCATGTATCGCCGTATTCCATCAACAACACCACTTCGGACAACTACAGCATCGGCAGCACCATTGGTCGTTATACTGCCGAGGCGCTGGGCGGCAAAGGCAATGTGGCGGTGTTCAACGCCTTCTCCAACTCACTGCGCATCTGCGGCATTCGCTACGATCTGTGGAAGTACGTGTTGAAAGATTACCCGGACATCAAAATCATTCAACCGGAGCTGGCCGAGCAATACGCCAACTCGCCGGAAGATGCGCGCAAGAAAACCCTCGAACTGCTAAGCCAGCATCCGAAAGGTACGCTGGACGCGATTCACGTCGCCTGCTGGGACCAGCCGGCAATCGGCATCGTGCAGGCGCTGGAAGAGAGCGGCCGCGCCGGTGACGTTAAGGTCACGGCGATCGACGCAGGGCCGGAAACCCTGGAAATCATGGCGGAGAAGGGCAGCCCGCTGGTTGCCAACGTGGCGCAACAGCCGCGGTTAATCGGCACCACTTCAGCGGATAACGTGGCGCGCTATTTCGCCGGCGAAAAGTTGCAACCGCAAACCTTTGTGCCGGTATTGCCGGTGAAAGGGCCGGAAGAGGCGAAGGCGGTGTACAAACAACTCGGCTACGGCGAGCTGAAATAACGCCATGAGCCAGCAGGAAACGCAGGCCGCTCCCGCCGTGGGCGGCCTGGAAATGATTGGCATCGAGAAACGTTTTCCCGGTACCCAGGCGCTCAGCGGTGCCTCACTGCGGGTGCTGCCGGGCGAAGTTCACGGCCTGATTGGCGAAAATGGCGCCGGTAAATCCACCTTGATCAAGATCCTCGCCGGAGTTTATGCGCAAGACGGCGGGGAGATTCGCATTGGCGACCGGCGGCTGGCTTCCGTCACCCCGGCGGCGATACGGGCGGCCGGCGTGCGATTTATCCATCAGGAACTGCATTTGATCCCGCATTTCACCGTGGCGGAGTCCGTGTATGTCGGCCAGGAGCGGCGTAACCGTTGGCTGGGATTGGACAAGCGCGGCATGCGTCATGACGCAGAACGGTTTCTGTCAGAGGTGCTGGACACCCGCCTGGACGGTAACCGACTGGTCCGCGATCTCAGCATTGCCGAGTGCAAGCTGGTGCAGATAGCCCGGGCGTTAATCGACGGGCAGGCGCAACTGGTGGTGTTTGACGAGCCTACTGCGCCGCTGGAAGCCAGAGAGTCGCAATTGTTGTTTAACGCGATTGCCCGGTTGAAACAGCGCGGCATCGCCATTATTTACGTCTCTCATTATCTCGCGGAAATTGCCCAGATTTGTGACCGTGTCACGGTGTTTCGCAATGGCCGCGACGTGGGCACCTTGCAACAACTGGGCGATGGCGATATTGCACGCATGATCCCGATGATGGTCGGCCGCGAAATCACCCACCTGTTTGCCCCGCGCCCGGCACGACGGGCGGCGGCGGAGCCCTGGCTTAGCGCAGAAAGTCTGTCGGACGGTGCACAGCTGCGCGATGTCAGCTTGCAACTGGCGCCGGGGGAGATCGTCGGCATCGCCGGGTTGCTGGGTTCCGGCCGCGAAGCCTTGATCGACGCTCTGTATGGATTGCGCCCTCTTAAGCGGGGGCAACTGCGCATAGCCGGTAAGCCGGTGCGCATCGCTTCCCCGGCACAGGCCACTGCCGCGGGGATGGCGCTGGTGCCTCGCGATCGGCGGCATACCGGTCTGGTGTTGCCTATGCCGGTGGCGGACAACATCAACCTGGCGTCGCTTGGCACCTTGGCGCGTGCGGGGTGGGAACTGCGCAAAAAGGCCCGGCTGCACGCCAAAACGCTGGCGGAACAGTTGGATATTCGCCCGCGTAATCTGCAATTGCCGGTGCGTTTGTTAAGCGGCGGCAATCAGCAAAAGGCGATTCTGGCGCGCTGGCTGGCGACTAACCCACAACTGTTGATCCTCGACGAACCTACCCTGGGCGTAGACATCGGCGCCAAGGCGGAGATTTACCAACTGATTGCCGCCCAGGCGGTTGAAGGGCGCTGCGTGCTGGTGTCGTCCAGCGACGGCAGCGAACTGATTGGGCTGTGCGATCGCATTCTGGTGATGTTGCGCGGCGAGATTGTCGCTAATGTCCGTACCGCCGGGCTGACGCAGGACGCGCTACTGGCGTTGACCAGCGGCGGTTCAACGGCGTCCCCTTTAGTACAGGAGCCGGTTCTATGAGCCAATTGACCGAGGGCAATGTGGCGGCACGCTCCTCCCGGCGTCGCTTTTTGCCGCCCGGAGAGCAGATCGCCAATAAAATTCCGCTGTTGTTGTTTGCCGCGCTGTTGCTGTTTTTCTGTTTGCAGGCGCCGTACTTCACCAGTTGGCAGAATCTGAGCACTATCCTCAAACAAAGCGTGCCGCTGGCGATACTGTGTTTTGGCCTGACCTGCGTGATCAGCGGCGGCGGTGATGACGTGGTTTCCGGCGGCATCGATATTTCCCTGCCGGCGATCGCCGTGTTGGGGGCGGCTATCATCAGTAACGGCCTGACTCACGACGGTGACGGTTATCTGTGGCTGGCGGTGCTGGCGTTTGGCGCAGCGCTGTTGGCGGGGGGCGTCAACGCTTTGCTGGTGGTGGCCGTCGGGTTGCCGCCGTTGCTGGCAACGCTGGCCAGTTCGGTGGCGGTGGTGGGTATCGCCAATCTGATCACCCAACAGCGGCGCATCAGCGTCAGTGACGCGGCCATTGTCGCGCTGCGTGACGACACCTGGCTGGGGTTGCCGCTGATGGTTTGGTTAATGCTCGCCGCGCTGGCGTTGTTTGGCTGGGCATTGCATCACACCCGTTGGGGCATGCAGTTGCAGGCGGCGGGCGGCAATCGCGAAGCGGCGGAGATCTCCGGTTTGCGCGTCAAACCGCTGGTGATTGGCTCTTACCTGCTGGCGGCGGCCGCGGCCGGGTTAGCGGCCTTTGCCCTGGTGGCTCGTGGCTCAGGCAGCTCACCCGGCAGTGAAGAACCGCTGCTGCTGGAAATGGTACTGGCGACCTTTATCGGCGCGGCCTTCTCGCGCCGGCGAGTCGTGACCGTCTGGGGGGCGCTGCTGGGGGCCTTGCTGGTCAATGCGTTGTCGAACGGGCTGGCGCTGTTGCGGGTAGACATCTTTTGGGTCGGGGCGATCAAAGGCGGGCTGATCCTGCTGGTGTTGGCCGCCGCTGCAAGGCAAAACCGGGGGGGCAACCCATGACGGCGTTGAACAAACTTTTGATTCGCTACGGCTTTATGCTGATTGTTATCGCCTTTTTTCTGTTCTTCTCCTGGGGCAATAGCGTGTTTTACAGCCTGGACAACCTCAGTAATCTGTTACAGGGTAACGCAATATTGCTGATTGTCGCGCTGGCCATGACGCTGGTAGTGACCGCCGGTGGCGTTGACCTGTCGGTAGGCGTCACGCTGGATTTTGGCGCGGCTTTTGCGCTGATCGCCCTGAAGCAATACCAGCTCAGTTGGCAAATGGCGATAGTCGCCGCGCTGGCCGGCGGCGCACTGATCGGCGCACTCAATGCGTTGCTGATCGTTTACTTGCGGGTTAAGCCCTTTTTGGCGACGCTCGGCACCTTTTTCATCGGCAGCAGCATCGAACGTATTTATACCGACGGTGGGGGTTCGATCGCCTACCGCCGCATGGCGCAGCAGTATCACGATCTGGCGGTAGGCAACCTCGGCGGCGTGCCGTTACCGATAGTTATCGCTGCTGCGCTGCTGCTGGGCTATTTTCTGTTTTTCGAGCGCACCATCTTCGGCAAGCGGATTCATGCCATCGGGCTGAATCCCCAGGCCGCCCGTGCGGTGGGGATCCGCAATGGTCGTTACCTGTGCTGGCTGTTGATCGTCTCAGGCATGACCTGCGCGCTGGGAGGCGTGATCCTTTCGGCCAACCTGCGCCAGTTTACCCCGCTGGCCGGGCAGGCCTATTTGCTGGACGCCATCGCGGCGGTGTTTATCGGCACCGCGTTTCATCCGCAGGGGCGCCCCAACGTGTTGGGCACGCTGGTTGGCGTGCTGTTCCTGGGCATGGTGGCGAACGGCCTGAACCTGATGGGGCTGAACTTTATGGTGAAAGACGCTCTGACCGGCGTGATCCTGGTGGTGGCGCTGGCGCTGTCCTTTATCCAGAGCCGGTTAAAACAAACGCAACAGGCGGAGGCCGGCAGTGAGTCAATATGATGCGGTATTTGTCGGTTTAACCTTGCTCGACATCGCGGGGCGGCCAGTCAGCGCTATCCCGGCAGGCGGCGGCGTGCAGTTTATCGAGCAGATCCGGCTGAACCCGGCGGGCACCGCCAGCGGCGCGGTGATGAATGCCGCCAAGCTGGGGATACGCACCGCCACCTCGGCCTGTCTTGGCGAGGATGAAAAGGCGGAGTTTATCCTCAATGCCTACCGTCGGCTGGGGATCGATTGTTCGCTGATCCAGCGCACGGCACGGGCGGAAACGTCTGCCACCATTTTGCCGATCAGGCCCAACGGCGAGCGCCCGGCGCTGCATTACCGTGGGGCCTCGGATTTTCTGTTCGTTGACGATGCCGACTTTGACGCGTTGTGCGATACCCGTTTCTTGCATCATGGCGGCACCGGGCTGCTGGCGGCGATGGACGAGGGTCAAAGCTCCAAATTGTTGCGCCATGCCAAACGGCTCGGCGTTACCACCAGTTTCGACCTGATTGCGCCTGGCCCGCATACCCTGGCGTTGTTGCTGCCGCTGTTGCCCAGCGTCGATTACTTTATGCCGTCGCTGGAGGAGGCGACTTACCTGTCCGGCCGGAAAACGCCGCAGGAGATTGGCGCGTTCTTCCTCGACCACGGAGTGGGGAGCTGTATTTTCAAAGCCGGTGAGCAGGGATCCTTTATCGTCACCCGCGATGCCTGTGTGCGTATTCCGGCCTATCAGGTTGAGGTCGTGGACACCACCGGCTGCGGCGACAGCTACTGCGGTGGGTTTATCGCCGGGCTAAGCCGTGGGCTGGCGGTGCAGGAAGCCTGCCTGCTGGCGACGGCGGTGGCGGGGTTGGTTGCAGGCGGGTTGGGATCGGACGCCGGGGTGATCGACTGGGAACACACCCGGCGGTTTATGCAGCAGACGCCGCGCGGCGCTTAGCGCCAGGCGTACAGCAACGGCTCGCCTTTGAGATAGCGCTGTATGTCCTGGGCGATCATCTCGGTATGTTTGACCAGCGTCTCCCGCGTGGCACCGGCGATGTGCGGCGTAATCACCACGTTGTCGAATTCGGTGATAAACGGATGCCGGCGGTAAATAGGTTCGCTGGCGTACACGTCCAGCGCCGCGCCGGCCAGCCGTTTCTCCCGCAGGGCGGCAATCAGATCTGCTTCAATCACCACCGCCGCGCGCGAGGTATTGATAAACAGCGCGTGGGGTTTCATGCGGTTAAACAATTCACGGCCAATCAGCCCGTCGGTTTGCGGCGTCGCTTTCAGGTGCAGGCTGATAAAATCGGCGTCGCTGAACAGCTGTTCCAGCGTGGTTTTCTCAATACCCGGCTCGTTAATTTCTACCCCGGAAACGTAAGGGTCCGCCACCAACAGCCGCATGCCGAAAGCCCGGGCAATACGGCCTACGCGTTGGCCAATGCTGCCGTAACCGACGATGCCCAGCGTTTTGTTGCGCAATTCACTGCCTTTAAACACTTCATAGGGGCTGGATTTATCCACGTCCCACACCACATCGCTGCGCAGACCCTCTTTGGCTGCCGCCGTTTGCGGCTGCTTGCGGGTGAACTCACCGCGTTTGAGCGCTGCGTGGGCCTGGGGAATATGGCGAGCCAGATTCAGCATTAGCGCCAGCGTCAGCTCCGCCGCGGCGTCCGAATTGCGGCCTGGGGTGTAGATCACCGGAATATTGCGCCGTGCGGCGGCCTGCAGGTCAATATTGACCGGATTGGCGCGGGTACAGGCAATCAGTTTCAACTGCGGGCAGGCGTCGATCACCCGGGCGGTAATATCGTCGTAGCTGGTGATGATAAAGCTGGCGTCATGGGCCAGATCAATCAGCGCGTCTTCGGTCAGCTTGCTTTCGCCGGCCGCCCAACCGCGGATGACCAGCTCGCCCAGTTGGCGGAAATCTTCAAGCGAACCGGCGTATTCGGCGGTAAAGAGGGTTTTCATGGTGCGGGGGTTCCTGCGTTAAGGGCATTGAGTATTTGCTCCCGGCTTTGCCACAGCGGTTCAAGCTGAAGGCGTAACTGGCGGAACAGTGGATAGAGCGCCTGATAGATCTGTTGGTTGGCCGGATCGGGGATAAATAGCCGGCGGCTTTCGGCCTGAACAAGCGTTTCATGTGACACCGTCACGCCAATGCTTTGCGCCGCCAAAATCGCCACGCCTCGGGCGCTCAGCTCTTTCACCCGGCTGGTGATCACCCGCCGGCCGGTGCAGTCGGCGATGATCTGCAACCAGACGGCCGAAGCGGCCCCGCCGCCGGCAAGGTAAAGATCGCCCTGCGGTGGGTAGTCGTGCAGCGAGTCTTTAATGGCGAACGCCAGCCCTTCAAACACCGCCCGCAGCAGGTGCAGATTGCCGGTATGTTGACCGATGCCGAAAAAGCCTGCGCGGGCCACCTGGCTGTAGAAGGGTGCGCGTTCACCGTTCAGATAGGGCTGATAGAGCACGCCGCCGCTGCCGGCGGGAATGGCGGCGATCTGCTCGCCAATACGCTCGAGATCGCCATCGCCGGCCAGCTCACGTACCGCCCAGTCCAGGTTCGGCGTGCCCGCTTGCATGGCGAACAGGTTGATATAACGTCCTTGTTGCGAATGGGCGACAAAGCGCGTTTTCGGGCTGACCTGCGCCAGGCTGTCGCAGACAATGCCGGTGCAGCAGGTGGTGCCCAAAAGGGTGTAAACGTCGTCGTGATGCACGGCGCCAATGCCCAGCGCTGCCGCCGACACATCCAGCGCACCGGCGCACACCGGAATGCCCGCCGCCAGCCCGGTGACAGCGGCCGCTTGTATCCTGATTTCTCCAGCGCGTTGGCCGGGGTGCAACAGCGGCGGGAACAGCGGCCGAAGGGCCTGCAGACCCAGTTCCGTCAAAACCTCGTCGGAAAGCGTTTCGCTGTGAAGATCGAGCAGTGAGGTGCCGGTATCCGTCAGCTCAAGATTGGCCGCACCGGTCAGGCGATAGCGGATCCAGTCTTTGGCGAAGAAGAAATAGCGCGCGCTGTTTAGCGCGGCGGGCTGATTTTCCGCCAACCATGTCAGGATCAGCGAACTGTTGCACGGCAGCAGGCGGGTACCGGTTGCCCGAAACAGCCTTTCTTCCCGTTCCGGCTGTTGCTTGAGACGCGCCACTAAAGGCGCGCTGCGGGTGTCGCTCCATAAAATGGCCTTGCGAACCGGCTGCCCAGCGGCATCGACCAGCCATGCGCCTTCGCCCTGGCCCGAGAGGCCAATGGCGCGGATGCGCCCTTGCTGCAACAACGGCGAGTCGGCCAGCGCGCGCAATGTCGTGACCACATTGCGCCACAGCTGTTCCATATCCTGCTCGGCATAGCCGGGGAACGGTACTTCGGTCAGGTTGTCGGCGCTGGCAACCTGACATTGATTAAACTGCTCGTCGAATAAAACCGATTTGATCTTCGAAGTACCTATGTCGATGCCGAGATAATAATCCATGAGAGCGCCAGCCTGCGGGGAACGAGGCTGCCAGCGTAGCAATGAAGGAACGGATCCCATATGCCATTTCCGGGAAAGCTAATTCATTAATAAGATTATGATTATTAATACCTTATAACGGAATGGTATTGGTGGCGCGCGAAGGCTTGGTGCTAGTTTTTTATTACTTTATGGCATCAAATAACCATAAATAAGAACGTGCGGTTCTTAATCGGCGCAGAGTTTTGATCTTTCCTTGGGGGTGACCATGTTTAAAACGACAATTTCCCGTTTGGCTCTGCTGACGGCGCTCGCGCTACCGGCCTCTCTGTTGGCGGCGGAACCGCTGCGGGTGGCGGCCGATCCGGTGCCCCACGCGGAGATCCTGGCCTACGTGCAGAAAATTGACCCACAGCTGAAACTGAAGGTGATTGAGATCAGTAACGGCGTGAATTCCAATGAGCTGCTGGCGCACGGCGACGTGGATGCCAACTACTTCCAGCACCTGCCTTATCTGCATTCGCAAGAGCAGGCGCTGGGCACAAAATTTGCCGTGGCGGCCAGCGTGCATATCGAGCCGTTGGGCATCTATTCGAGCAAGTATAAAAAGCTGAGCGAGGTGCCGGACAACGCCAAGGTGGCGGTGCCCAATAACGTCACTAACCTCAGCCGGGCGCTGTACCTGCTGCAGGCGCAAGAGCTGATTACCCTGAAAGCCGGCTTTAACGATCCGGCCAAGGATCAGGCAACGCCAAAAGACATTGCCAACAACCCCAAACATCTCAAGATACTGGAGATTGAATCGCCACAGATCCCGCGGGCATTGGATGACGTCGATTTGGCGGTGATTAACGGCAACTATGCGCTGGAGGCCGGGCTTACGCCAGCCAAGGACGCGCTGGGGCTGGAAAGCCCGAAAAATAATCCGTATGCCAATATTCTGGTCACGACGCCGCAATTGGAGAACGATCCGCGCATCAAACAGCTGGCCAAAGATTTGCAGTCGCCAGAGGTGGCCAAATTCATTCAGCAAAAATATCAGGGCTCGGTGATCCCCGTGACAGCTGCGGACGCCGGCTGATGATTGTCGTAGAAGGGCTGGGTAAAACCTACGGCGCCGGTGAACCGCCGGCGCTGGAGCAGGTGTCGCTTACCATTAACGACGGCTCGGTGTTCGGCATTATCGGCCGCAGCGGCGCGGGCAAGAGCACCCTGATCCGCTGCCTTAATTTACTGGAGCGGCCCAGCACGGGCCGCATTTTGATGGACGGCCGCGATCTGACCCAACTGAGCGAAGCGGAACTGCGGCGCCAGCGCCAACGTATCGGCATGATATTTCAGGGGTTCAATCTGCTGCATGCCCGCAACGTGCGGGATAACATCACGGTGCCGCTGGAGATCGCCGGCGTACCTCGTGCGGAACGTATTCGCCGCGCCGGTGAACTGCTCGATCTGGTCGGGCTGAACGACAAGGCACGTGCTTTTCCTTCTCAGCTTTCAGGCGGGCAGAAACAGCGCGTCGGTATAGCCCGGGCGCTGGCGGCCCGGCCGGACTATTTGCTTTCCGATGAGGCGACCAGCGCGCTGGATCCGGAAACCACCGCCTCTATTCTTGCCTTGTTAAAAGACATCAACCGCCAGTTGGGGTTAACCATTGTGCTGATCACCCACGAACTGGACGTGGTCAAGGCCATTTGTGACCATGCGGCGCTATTGGCCGCCGGTCGGGTGGTTGAATGGGGGCCGATTGGCGAATTGCTGGCGAACCCGACATCGCCGCTGGGGCAGGCGTTGTTGCCGGGCTGCCTGACGCCGGTGGCGCCGGAGACCCAGGTGGCGGAGCTGACATTTTTCGACAGCGTGCGCGCCTCGCCGGTGCTCAGCGAACTGGCGCAGCGCCATGCGGTGGACGTTACGCTGCTGGGTGGGGGCGTTGAACTGATTGCCGGCCAGAGCGTCGGCCGTTTCCGCGTGGGGTTGCGATCGCCGCAAGGCGGCTTGCCGCTGGCGGAAGTGGTGGCGTTCCTCAATCAACGGGGCGTGAGGGCCGAATTGCTATGAGAAATCAATTGTCCTGGGAAGATCTTCTGGCGCTGGTGCTGAACGCCACCGGCGAAACCTTGTATATGGTGGCGCTGGCATCGTTGTTTACCTTATTGATCGGTCTGCCGCTTGGCGTGGTGCTGTTTATCACCCGCAAGCAGGGCATCTTGCCCGCACCGCGCATCAACGGGGCGCTGGGCGCTATCGTCAATCTGGGGCGCTCACTGCCGTTTGTGGTGCTGTTGATAGCCTTGATCCCGTTAACCCGGCTGATTATCGGCACCACGTTAGGCAGCTCCGCGGCGGTAGTGCCGATCACCATCGGTGCTTTTCCGTTCTTTGCTCGCATCGTCGAATCTGCCTTGGATGAGGTGGAAAAAGGGCGGATCGAGGCAATTTTGTCGATGGGCGGCAATGTGCGCCACGTCATTTTTAAAGTGCTGCTGCCGGAGGCCTTGCCGACGCTGTTGGCCGGGCTGACGCTGACGGTGGTGATGTTGATTGGTTTTTCTTCCATGGCCGGCGTGATCGGCGGAGGAGGATTAGGCGATCTGGCGATCCGTTACGGTTATCAACGTTTCAACAATCAGGTGATGATCGCGACGGTGATTATTCTGGTAATTCTGGTGCAGGGCGTACAAACCTTGGGCGATCGCCTGGTCCGTTCGCTGGCGCATCGGCGTTAGGAGGCTTTGTCATTGGGTGCGCGCCGACTTGGCGCAATATTGCGGTACTACATGCTGATAATCACCATGGTCACAGGCTCAGGCTGTGTGGCCCCCCTTCAATAATCCGCACGTTATTCATGCCAACGCTTTCTCCCTTGATCCTGCTTTGCGGTATGCGTGCTGGACTGCGGGTGCAAAGCGCCATTTGGCGCTACAGTTGATCTAGAAATATATTGGCAAACCTTCAATTAACAGGTGATCGGACCTGTGAAAGTAGCAATAATGCCACTCTGATCGCTCATTTTTAACGCGCGTCGTCAGGTATGATGAATCGGTTGTCGCCCCTCATCATGCTGGCAGGATGTTATCCGTATTCTTTGATCGCTCTGGAAGCAAGATGCACACCACCCAGTCACCTGACACCACAAAATTACAGCCTGCGCTCACCGTCTTTATGTTGGTGTTCGCCACCTGTATCTTCGGTATCGAGAGCCGGCCCATCGGCTTTCTGGCGGCCTTTTGGCCGAGCAATGCAGTGTTGCTGGCGGTGTTCGTTCGTTATCCGGAGCTTGTCAGCCGCTTAGGCTGGGTGATGGCGATATTGGGGTATTTGACGGCAGATCTGATCACCGGTAGCCCGCTCGACAAAGCCCTGTTGCTGAACGGCGCCAATATTGCCGGCGTTGTGGTGGGGTATCAGTTGTTTAAACTTGTGCCCCCGCAGGTCAAAACGCTGGAACGCACGTCATCCAGCGTTTATCTGTTTGCCATTTGTCTGGCCAGCGCCGGCACCACCGGGGTGATCGGTGCCGGAGCCTCGGTGCTGCTGTTTGATCGCGAGTATTTCCCCGCACTGGCGCTATGGATGTCTTCGGAGTTTACCAATTACATTACGCTGATGCCGTTTATCCTGGCCTTGCCTGGGGATTGGCGGGGCTACCTGCGCAGCGTCGTTCACGGCATTATCCGGCCTGGCAGCGGCAGAAAACTGGCGGTTCTGGTGCTGTTAGCGCTGGCCTGCATTGGCAGTATCCTGATTGGCGGGCCTGGCGCCGTGATTTTCCCCGTGCCGATCCTGCTGTGGCTGGCAATGTCGTTTTCACTGTTCACCACCCTGGTGGTGGTGCTGATCTACGTTTTATGGTGCCATCTGGCCATTGATTTGGGTCTGATCGCCATTAACGTCGATATGAAGGCGTTGCAGAACACCGTGTCGATGCGCCTCGGGGTAGCGCTGTTGGCGCTGGGCCCGATTGCGATCGCCAGCATGAATTTCGCCCGCAATGCGCTGCTGCGGCAACTGGAGCACGTGGCGAACCATGACGCTCTGACCCACGTGCTGACGCGTAATGCCTTTATGCAGCGCGGCTCGCGGTTGCTCACCCAAAAAGGCGAGCAGGTCTGCGTCATGATGCTGGACATCGACTACTTCAAATCCATCAACGATCGCTTTGGGCACTCCGGCGGTGATGCCGCACTGATTTCCTTTACCCGCGCCATTACCGGCGACCTGCGCGATTCCGATCTGTTTGGCCGCATGGGCGGGGAGGAGTTCGCGATCGTTGCGCTTATCGAACGTCAGGAAGATGCGGTGTATTTGGCCGAACGTCTGCGCCGGCGGGTGGAAATCGAATCGATCGCCATGCCTGCCGGCAATCATCTGCAAATCACCGTCAGCATCGGTATGGTTACCTGCATCGGCGGTACAGAGCAAAATCTTGATAATCTGTTGAAAATTGCGGACATGGCCGTCTACAAAGCCAAAAACAGCGGCCGCAACCGCGTTGCCACGCCAGAAATATCCCCACTGAGTTACCGCGACCGCTGAAACCTGCCGCTTGTCGTTCATGGTTGACCCCGGCCAGGGGGTCTAAAATGGAAGGGAGCGTGAGCAATGCCGCTTGCGCCCTACCTGATGTCCGAACGGACAGGAGGAATCATCTCATGAACTATGTTGATGGCTTTGTTGTGGCGGTGCCTGCCGCCAATAAGGAGGCGTACCTTAAGCTGGCCGCCACGGCCGCCCCCTTATTTAAAGAGTTCGGCGCGACGCGGATTGTCGAATGTTGGGGCAACGACGTGCCCGAAGGTAAACTCACCGATTTTCGCGGTGCGGTGAAAGCCGAAGCCGATGAAGTGGTGGTTTTCAGCTGGATCGAATATCCCTCAAAAGCGGCGCGCGATGCCGCCAACGAGAAAATGATGAATGACCCGCGCATGAAGGCGCTGGGCGAGCAGATGCCGTTTGACGGCAAACGCATGATTTTCGGCGGTTTCGAACCGATCCTTGACGAGTAGCGAGGAGGGGGCGATGAAGATCACACAACACCTGTGGTTTGAAAAAGACATGGAAGCGGCGCTGCGCTGTTACATAGCGCTGATCCCCGGTTCTTCCCTGACCTGGAGCTCTACCTTGCCCGCCGATACCCCAAGCGGCCCTGCAGGCAGCGTAAAATTGGCGGCCTTTACTCTCGGCGATCAGCGCTATGCGGCTATCGAAGCCGGCCCGCTGGATGCATTCAATCACAGCTTTTCGATTATGGTCGAATGCGCGGATCAGGCGGAAGTGGATCGGCTGTGGGAGGCGTTAAGCGAAGACGGCGTCATAGAACAGTGCGGCTGGTTGCGCGATCGCTGGGGGCTGAGCTGGCAAATTGTCCCCCGGCGGCTGGGGGAGTTGATGAGCGACCCCGACAGCGCGAAGGTGAAACGGGTGACTGAAGCTATGCTGCAGATGGTCAAACTGGATATCGCCGGGCTGGAAGCGGCGGCTCGCGGCTAACTTTATCCCCACAACAAGGACGCACCCGATGCACAAAGAACGGCACAGCATTGAGAATATAGGTTGGCTCCGGGCGGCGGTGCTGGGCGCAAACGACGGAATTGTCTCGACGGCCAGTCTGTTGCTCGGCGTGGCGGCGGCCAATGCGGCGCACGGCGGCATCTTGCTCGCCGGCATTGCCGGGCTGGTTGCCGGGGCGATGTCGATGGCGACTGGGGAATACATCTCGGTATCATCGCAGGCGGATACGGAAAGGGCCGCTCTGGCGGAGGAGCAGTCGGAGTTGCTCAGCGATTACCCGGGTGAATACCGTGAACTGACCTCTATCTATGTGCATCGCGGGTTGGATTTGGCGCTGGCCAAACAGGTGGCGGAAAAGCTGATGGCTCATGATGCGCTGGGCGCGCATGCCCGCGATGAATTGGGGATTTCGTCCATCACCACGGCGCGGCCATTGCAGGCGGCGCTGGCCTCGGCGCTGAGTTTTTCCGTCGGGGCGCTGCTGCCGTTACTGGTCGCGGTGCTGGCGCCGGTCGCATGGACCATTCCGGCCATCGTGGTCTCCGCGCTGGTGTCTTTGGGCATTCTCGGGGGTGTTGCCGCCAGGGCAGGCGGCGCACCGATCCGCCCGGGCATAGTGCGGATCCTGTTCTGGAGCGCGCTGGCGATGGCGGTCTCTTCTGGCGTCGGCCTGTTGTTTGGATCCGCGCTGGGGTAATGGTTAGGCTAGTCCCACAACAAAAATCAGCTTTTGCATTAATGCCGCTCACGCAAGGCTGAGTTTTTATCATTTGTCAGCGCCGGCGAATCGCTGCACCCTAGAGGGAATCGTTACGTAGCGTAGAGAATAATAATGGATAAATCACAGATTCAGCAGTGGGTTACGCAATTCCCTTTGGTACAGGACCTGATCGACCTCAAACCGATAACCTGGTTCAACCCGCGAGCAACGACCTTGCAGGCGGGGTTGCCGTACGTGGGGTTGGGCGCTGACGACGTCGCCGATGCTGAGCAGCGGTTGGCGCGCTTCGCCCCTTATCTGAGCGCCGCTTTTCCGGAAACCCGGGCCGCCAACGGCGTGATCGAATCTGAGGTTGTCGCCATTCCGGCGATGCAAACTGCGCTCGACCAACGCTATGGTGTGACGCTCGGCGGTCATCTGCTGCTGAAAAAAGACAGCCATCTGCCGATCTCCGGCTCAATCAAGGCGCGCGGGGGCATCTATGAGGTGCTGGCGCATGCGGAAAAGCTGGCGTTGGCGGCGGGGCTGTTACAGCTTACGGACGACTACAGCAAGCTGTTCTCGGAAGAGTTCCGCCAGTTTTTCAGCCGTTATCGTATTGCCGTGGGCTCAACCGGCAATCTGGGGATGTCGATCGGCATCATCAGCGCCAGACTGGGTTTCAGCGTTAGCGTGCACATGTCGGCGGACGCGCGCGAATGGAAAAAGCAAAAGCTGCGTGACAATGGCGTCAACGTGGTCGAGTACGAGGAAGATTATGGCGTTGCCGTTGAGCAGGGCCGGCTGCAAGCGGCGAACGATCCGAGCTGCTTTTTTATCGATGACGAAAACTCGCAAACGCTGTTTCTGGGCTATGCGGTGGCAGGTGGTCGCCTGAAACGGCAGTTCGCCGAGCGTGGGATTGAGGTTGACGCGCAGCATCCGCTGTTTGTCTATTTGCCATGTGGTGTCGGCGGCGGGCCAGGCGGGGTAGCCTTTGGGTTGAAACTGGCCTTTGGCGATCACGTTCACTGCATCTTTGCCGAGCCGACGCACTCGCCGTGCATGCTGCTTGGAGTCTATACCGGGCTGCATGACCGGATCGCCGTGCAGGATCTGGGCATAGATAATCAAACCGCAGCGGACGGGCTGGCAGTTGGGCGAGCCTCCGGTTTTGTCGGCCGCGCCATGGAACGCCTGCTCAGCGGTTTTTACACCTTAAGCGATAGCGAGATGTTCGCGTTGCTGGGGCTGTTGGATCGTCAGGAGCACATTCAGTTGGAGCCTTCGGCGCTGGCGGGCATGGCGGGGCCGTGGCGGGTGGCGGCTAGCCCCGAATGGCTGGCCGAACACGGGCTGGATGAACGGCAGATGAACCAGGCCACTCACCTGGTATGGGCTACCGGCGGCGGCATGGTGCCAGAGGCGGAGATGGCGAAATACCTGGCCAATGCACGTGAGGCCGGTTAGTGCGTCAGCAGCGAAAGCTCTTGTGCACCTTCCAGCAGGATCGGCAGGATGCGTTCGGTCAATTCGCTTACCGGAACGTGGCCGGCCTGTACGCCGACGTTTAACGCGGCGGTGACGCTGCCGTTGGCCGACATGATCGGCACGGCAATGGAACGCAGCCCGATCTCCAGCTCTTGATCGTTAATCGCATACCCCTGCGCGCGGACTTTATCCAGCTCCTCGCGCAGTTTGTCGATGGAGCCGATGGTGTACTGCGTATAGCGCATCAGGGTGATGCGTTGCAGGTAATCATCCCGTTTATCCGCCGGCAGATGGCTCAGCAGCACGCGCCCCATCGAGGTGGCGAATGCAGGCAGCCGGCTGCCTATGTTCAGATCGATAGTCATGATGCGCTCGGCGGAGGCGCGGGCGATATACAAAATGTTGTCGCCGTCCAGCGTGGCGATGGAGCAGGATTCATTCAGCAATTGGCTGATGTGTTTCAGCACCGGCTGGGTAGCTTTGGCCAACGGCGTCGAGCCGAGATAGGCGTGAGCCAGCGTCAGAATACGCGGGCGCAGCTCGAAGTTTTTGCCGTCCTGCGCGTAGACAAATCCCAGCTTGTTCAGGGTGTACAGGCAACGGCGCACCGCAGCGCGCGGAATGCCGGTTTTCTGGCTGATTTGCGAAATCGACATCAGGCGGCGTTGCGGGGTAAAGGCCTGGATCACCTCCAACCCCCGCGCCAACGAGGCCATAAAGTTGGGATCGCCCTTGAAAGGATCGCCGCTGGCGGCGGACAGCGAAATGTCATGGGTGGCGATGTTGTCGCCGGCAGAGGTCTTGGCCATTCAGGCTCCCGGTTTCAAAGACTACAGCGCCAGATAGCGCAGGGTCGCCACGACGGCCAGCCGCCGGTTATGGATAACCTGATCCTCCGGCGGTTCATGACTTTCGAATAGCGTATTAAAGGTGTATTGGTTGGCAACATAGTGGAAACACAGGCTGCTGATCAAGCGGTGCACGTCGGCGGCGCTGGCATCTGCAGTAAACTCCCGGTTTTGCTTGCCGCGCTGCAAAATATCTTCCAGCAAGGTTAAGGCGCTCTGATTCAGTGCCTTGATGCGCGGTGACTGACGGATGTACTGGCCACGCAGCATGTTTTCCATGCAAATCACACGGATAAAGTCAGGGTGCTCCGCATGGTAATTGAAGCTTTCTTCAACCAGCCGGGTCATCGCTTCTACCGGCGGCAACGCTTGCAGATCCAACGCGGATTCGTGCGCGCGGATATGCTGATATACGTGCTCGAGCACCTCCAGATAGAGCGACTCCTTGTTCTTGAAATGATAAACCACCATGCGTTTGGTGGTGGACGCGTGCTCGGCAATATTCTCCATGCGAGCTCCTTTCAGGCCCGCCTCGGCAAACTCACACAGCGCCCCGGCGAAAATTCGCTGCTTCAGACCAACGGGGTCATTTTTGCGTTTGGTCGCGGGGATCTCATCATTGTTCAACACATCAGTCACTTATCGTTTTGGGGACACCGGTTAAGAGTAACCGGGGTAACCCGGTAATACAATCTGCCACGTCAGCGCTTTTGTGAGCGCCATCATGTTGCTCAAAGAGGCATGGCGGGGCGTCGGGATGTTGAGCGACGATCGTCGAATAGGCGTTAATGCAAGGAGGGAATAGGCTGTGTAGAGAAAGAACCTGAGTCGAAAAGGGAATGACATTAATAAGAGATTACTTTCTTGCTTATAATCACGGAGCCGAGAATATATCAATCTGAACAGAAGTTGAATTTGAGATGGAACCCTAAGCCGGATTTAAAAAGTATTGTACACAAACTGACGGCATGGCGTACGGAAAAGTGTTTTTTTAAATTTTCAACGCCGCTGATTACGCTTTTTCTCGGGTAAAAAATGACGAATTCAGGATGAAGAATCCGATTTTGGATTTCAAATTGCTCACAATATCGCCTGCGAAGATGTGAATGGATAGAAATTGCACAGGCATTGCGCAAGGTCAGGTGCAACGGCTGATTTTTAATCACCTGATTGTAATGTATTGAATTTTTATGTTTTATTGGTTTCTTGTTGACGTAGCAACCCAGGTTTTAGGTGCGAAAGAGGCCAAACCAAAGTGAAATTTCATGAATATTGACGATTTCACTTTTAATTTCACATTGATAACCTGCGTGTTGACTTTAATTTTATGCTTTTTCACATGCCAGATTTCAGCTTTAGCGATACTCTGATTCGGCAATGTCTCATTAAGGATGATGCTATGCGGAATATGCAAATTAACATAGGGAGATGTTATGAATTCCTCGGTCAATCCGTCGAATTCCATCAACTCGACAGTGTCTCCTAAAGCATTCTCTTTTCATAGCGCTGAAAATTGTTTTTATTTGATTTGAGATTCATTTGTCAAAATACGATGAGTGACAATTTCAATTGAAACAAAACGACGCAATGGATCCGTTATTTTTATCTTGCAGTCGTCAATGGCAGGCGTTCGGGCTTGGCAACAATAATGCAGGACGTGATTCTGATGGCGTCAATAATCCCAATGCCATTGGGAAAGCTCGTTGCGTTATTTCATCCAGCCACATGATGTATTTTTGGGAAATAGATTTATTCACACAGGAGCACACACAATGAACCAGCGTTTGGACTTTATCGGCATTGGTATCGGCCCGTCCAACCTCAGTCTTGCTGCGCTTGGAAGCGAAATCGAGGGTTTCAATTGCAAATTCCTCGAACGCAAACCGCACTTTTCCTGGCACCCCGGTATGATCCTGGCAGATAGCAATATGCAGACCCATTTTTTGAAGGATCTGGTCACCGCCGTTTCGCCAACCAACCCTTATAGTTTTCTCAACTATCTGGTGAAGAGTAAAAAGTTCTACCGCTTCCTGACGACTGAACAGCGTACTGCGTCGCGCGAAGAGTTTGCCGATTATCTCAACTGGGCGGCAACGGGGTTGGATTCGCTGATGTTCAACCAAGAGGTTCGCCGCGTGGACTTTGATGACGAACAGAGGCAGTTTGTCGTCTCCACCCAGAATGACGTGCTTTACGCTAAACACCTGTGTGTGGGCATAGGCAAGCAAATCAAACTGCCGAACTGTGTGACCGAACAAAATGATCAATGCTTTCACGCCAGCGAAATGATGTTGCGCCAGCCAAACCTTGCCGGAAAACGCGTGGTCATTGTGGGCGGCGGTCAAAGCGGTGCTGACCTGTTCTTGAATATTTTCCAAGGGGAATGGGGCCGACCAGAACACCTTGGCTGGATATCTCGGCGCAACAACTACAACGCACTTGATGAAGCCGCCTTTGCCAACGAGTATTTTACGCCAGATTATGTCGACAACTTCTACACGCTCGGCCACTCAGCCAAAGAACACATGCTGCAAGAACAAAAGATGACTTCCGATGGGATCACCAGCGAGTCTCTGTTGGCAATTTACCGCGCCATGTATCACCACTTCGACGTACTCCGCGAGAAACGATGGGTGAGCCTGCTGCCCAGCCGTTCAGTTACGGCCCTTAATGCCAAAGATAATGCTTATCGGTTAGAGACGCTGCATCACCTTGATCAAGGGCGAGAAAGCTTTGATGCAGACGTGGTCATTTTTGCGACCGGCTATGAACAGGTCCGCCCGGCATTTCTTGACTCACTGGCTGATCGTTTGTTAACCACCCCCGATGGACAATACCGTATCGCTTCTGATTTTACCCTTGAGCGGGAAGAGGAACATGAGAATTGCTTGTTTGCCGTTAACGCCAGCATGCATCACCACGGCATTGCCGATCCGCAGCTTAGCCTGGTGGCCTGGCGATCGGCACGTATTCTCAATCGAGCTTTAGGCCACAACCAATTTGATTTGAGCACCACTCCGGCGATGATTCAATGGCGCAGTGAGCAAGAACAACCCGTCGCTTTAAATCCCTTGATGGCCGCTTGGTCACCCCTTTAATATTGTTATCAAATGATGAGACAGGTTGCATGAGAAAACACATTAATAAATTCATCATGAATCAATTGGCTACTTTCGCGCCGACGTTCAAGACCAAACTTATATATAAGAAGGCATTCGGGAAAGCGTTAAATTTAAAGCCTCCTTCGACATGGAACGAGAAGATAAATTATCTTAAACTTAACAATTACAGCAACAACGCACTGGTCACGCAATGCGCGGATAAATACGCAGTTAGGGAGTATTTGAAAGCGCAGGGATGTGAAGAACTTCTCAATGAACTTTACTTCGCCTGCGATTCGGTTCAGGAGATCCCGTGGGAGTCTTTACCTGACAAGTTCGTGATTAAGGGTAACCACGGTTCGGGTTACAACCTGATTTGTCAGGATAAAAGTTCATTGGATCGGGTGCAAACATCGAAAACCATCGAAAACTGGATGCGCGAGGACTATTGGAAGGTCTATGCAGAGTTAAATTATAAGAACATCAATAAAAAAATAATAGGTGAGAAATTCATAGAGTCATCTAATGGCGCTGGCCCTGATGATTATAAAATATACTGTTTCCATGGTGTTCCTTACTGCACGTTACTGTGTGTCGGCAGAGAAACCGGCATGCCTAAATATTATTTTTTCGATAAAGACTTCAAGTTTCTTTGTTATAGCCAAGATTGCCTGGCGCTCAGCCAGGAAGAGATCGACGCTTTTGTGAAACCCGAAGGTTACGATGAGCTGTTTGAGTACGCCAGGAAACTGTCTGCGCCCTTTGAATTTGTCCGCGTTGATTTCTATATCACCAATGGCAAAGTCATCTTTGGTGAATTGACCTTCACACCCTCGGCAGGGATTGATACGGACATACTCGAACCCACGGATATCCTGCTCGGGAAGATGCTTAAGCTGAAATAACATCTGATCTCCTGCGCAGTGACGGCGCTTTTGTGATCCTGGTTAAAGAGTTGTCAACGTTCGCGGGCGGCACATTGACACAATGAACCTTATGGTTCATTTATAGTTGCATATGCCGCCGCCCGTTTCCCCCTTTAACGGTGGCGAGCCGATTTGTAACCACTGTCGCAAAGGGGAAAAGTCATGTTTCGTTCTATAGCCACCGTATCCATTGCAGGAACCCTGCCGGAAAAGCTGGAAGCGATTGCCGCCGCCGGTTTTGACGGCGTGGAGATTTTTGAAAACGACCTGCTGTATTATCCCGGCAAACCGGCGGATATCCGTCGGCTGGCGCAGGATCTTGGGCTGGCGATTACGCTGTTCCAGCCGTTCCGCGACTTTGAGGGCGGCCCGCGCGACCGCCTGGCGGCCAACCTTGAGCGCGTGCGGCGCAAGTTTGCGCTGATGCAGGAGCTGGGCTGCGATCGCATGCTGCTGTGCAGCAATGTGGCGCCCGACTGCTCTGCCGATATTGATCTGCAGATTGAGGATCTTGGGCGTCTGGCAAACCTGGCGCAGCAACAGGGCATCGTGGTGGGGTACGAGGCGCTCGCCTGGGGGCGGCATGTGAATCGCTATCGCCAGGCCTGGGAACGGGTTCGCGCCGTCGACAGCCCGGCATTGGGGCTGGTGCTGGACAGTTTTCATATTTTGGCCTTGGGCGACAACCTCGACCAACTGGACGATATCCCGGCGGAGAAAATCAGTTTCCTGCAATTGGCCGATGCGCCATTGATGAACATGGAAGTGATCGAATGGAGCCGGCATTTCCGCTGCTTCCCCGGCCAGGGGGAATTACCGCTGGTCGAGTTCGCCCGCCGCCTGGTCGAAAAAGGTTACGCCGGCCCCTGGTCGCTGGAGATTTTCAACGACGGTTTTCGCGCTACGCCGAGCGCCCCAACGGCGCAGGACGGCCTGCGCTCGCTGCTGTATCTGGAAGAACAGGTGGCCGCCACTCAGCCGCTCACACCGGACCTGTTCCGCAGCGCGCCTTTGCCCGAAAGCCAGCAGATCGAGTTTATCGAGTTTGCGGTAAACCGGCAGGAAGCGGAAAGTCTGGCCGGTTGGCTGCAGCAAATAGGGTTCAGCCTGCGCGGTGAACACCGTTCCAAGGCGGTGACGCTGTATCAGAACGGTGCAGTTCGCATCATCCTTAACCAGCAAAACGACTCTTTCGCCGATGACTACCGTGAACGGCATGGCGCTTCGCTGTGCGCAGTGGCCTGGCGGGTGGCGGATCCGTCCGCTTTGCTGCAGCGGGCGCATGACTTCGGTTATCCGGTCTATCAGGGGCAGGTTGGCCCTAACGAACACCGTATTCCGGCGCTGTGCGCGCCCGACGGCAGCCTGATTTATTTGGTCGAGACCCCGGTAAACGGCGGCGAGGCAGCGATTTATCAGGATGACTTCCATCTGCGCGAACGACCATCGCGCTGTGTTTTTGAACTTGAGGGTATCGATCATCTGGCGGTGGCGATGCCTGAAAGCGCCTTAAAAAACTGGGTGATGTTTTTGCGCTGCGTGCCGGGTTTCGAACCGGACGGCGAACAACTGCTGCCGGATCCTTACGGGCTGGTGCACAGCCGGGTGATGCACAGCCGCTGTAACGGTATCCGCCTGCCGCTTAACGTCTCGCAGAGCAGCGCGACGCTCAGCGCCAGAACGGTGGAGACTTACCACGGCGCAGGGTTACAACACGTTGCGTTCACGACCGGGGATATTTTTCAGGCGGTTGAACAAGCCAAAGCCAAGGGGATGCGGCTGTTGACCATCGCCGATAACTACTACGAAGATCTGGCTGCCCGTTTTGATCTCGATGACGCCTTTATCGCCCGGCTGGCGCAGCACCATATCCTCTACGATCGCGATGCGCAGGGCGGCGAACTGCTGCACGTTTACAGCCAACCCTTTGCCGAAGGGCGCTTCTTCTTTGAATTGCTGCAAAGGCTTGGCGGGTACGCCCAGTATGGTGCGGTGAATGGTGCAGCGCGTTTGGCGGCGATGAGGCAATTGCGGTGATAGCAGGGCGCGGTTCACATTGACCGCGCCCGTTCTGGTTAGCCGGCCTGCTGGAATACCTGGCTCATGCTTGCGGTATCCGGCGCGTGCCCGGTATACAGCTGAAACGCCAGCGCGGCCTGGTGCACCACCATGCCGTCGCCAACAATAGCCCGGCAGCCTTTGGCGCGGGCTTTTTTCACCAGTTCGGTTTCCCGGGGAACGTAAATCACGTCTGCCAGCCAGTGGCGCGGTTGCAGCCAGTCGATATCCACCGGCATGCCGGGGTGGCCTGTCATGCCGATCGGCGTAGCCTGCACCAGGCCGTCGCTGTCGGCCAACGCCCCGGCTACGTTTTCCGTCACGCTAATCCGCTGCTCGCCAAAATGCCGCGCCAACTGCTGTTGCAAGCTGTGGCTACGCGCCGGATCACGGTCGTGCAACATCAAATGGTCGACGCCGTGCGCCAGCAGGCCATAAGCTACCGCATAGCCTGCGCCGCCCGCACCCACCTGAACCACTCGATGGATATTTTCGCCCGCCAATCCTTGGCTGAAGTGGGTGATAAACCCGTCGCAATCGGTGTTGTGACCAATGCGTTTGCCATTCTGGAACAGCACGGTATTGACTGCGCCGATGGCGCTGGCCTGCGGCGACAGCTCATCCAGCCAGGGAATGACCTGTTGCTTGAACGGATGCGTGATATTGCAGCCGGTGAAACCCAACAGCGCCAGGCTGTCGAGCACTTCCGGCAGGCGGTCGTCGGCCCAGCCGCGCTGGGTGAAATCCAGCAGTTGATAGGCGCAACGCAGTCCCTGCCGACGGGCCTCCTGTTCGTACAGTTGCGGTGACAGCGAACCCTGAATGCCTTGGCCCAGCAGGGCGAGCAAATAGAGCGGGGGGCGTTGTGGGTCATTATTCATGGTTTCTCCGTGTCTGGGCTGGGTCGCCGTGGATGACGGCATGAAGGGAAAATGAACCATTTGGTACCTTATGTAAACCGGCTATTTTTGATTTGTGATCGGTATCATGTTGCCTGAATGTTAACCATTTCGCGGGTATTGGCATCGTCATAATGATCTTCCTCACACTTCGACAACATTATTTTTCGCCGCTGCGCTGGTGTTTCACCTGGCAATAAGGTTATTAATTACATTAATTTTCAGCGTTTTGTAGTATCGGCTCTCGGTAGAGCGGTGTTTTAACTTGGCGACAAACGTACCAATGGGTTCGATAACCGCCCAGATTATCGATACCCTCCGTTGCCGACTCGCTTGAGAGTTCTTACATTGGAAGTGCGATATTTGAATGTTGGTGCGATTATCGAACATTTGCATTCATTTGCGCCTGTAGCCCTGGTGGCCGTAAAGCGAATAACACAGCGACGCGGAGACAGTCCCGACGCTTATAACGACATTTGCGGCCTGAGCCGACTGTACGGAGGAAGACATTGTGGCTTCAAACGAAATTGATGTTCGCACACTGATTAACGATCGCCCGTTATCCGGGTATCAAAAATTGATCGTTTTGCTTGGATTTATCGTTATTGCACTGGACGGTTTCGACATTACCCTGATGGGCTTTATCGCGCCGGAGTTGAAAAGCGAATGGGGCGTTGGCAATCATCAGCTTGGCATGGTGATCAGTGCGGCGTTGATCGGCCTGACGATAGGCGCGTTGCTGTCCGGGCCGCTGGCTGATTGGATGGGCCGCAGGGTGATTATCATCAACAGCGTGTTCTTTTTTGGTTTGTGGACGCTGATCACCGCATTTTCGCAGAATATCGATCAAATGATTTTCTTCCGCTTCATGACCGGGCTGGGGCTGGGAGCGGCGATGCCGAACGTCGGCACCCTGATATCCGAATATGCACCGGAAAAGAAACGATCGTTCATTATCACCGTCGTGTTCTGTGGATTTACCTTCGGCGCTGCGCTGGGGGGATTTGCCGCCTCATGGATTATCCCGCAGATGGGCTGGCATGCGCTGTTGCTGCTGGGGGGCATACTGCCGTTGCTTAGCGTACCTTTGCTGCTCGCCAAGTTGCCGGAATCGGTGCGATTCCTGGTGACCAAGCGCGCCAGCCCTGAACGCATTGGCAAAATTGTGGAAAAACTGGCTCCGGGGAGTACCGACGCCAACACGCGTTACACGTTGCCGCCGCTGGTTGCCCCCGGTAAAGGCTCGATGCAGATTGTGGTATCGCCTCAATACCGCTTTGGCAGCATCATGCTATGGCTGGGGTATTTTATGGCGTTGTTCCTGGTCTATCTGCTGGGCAGTTGGCTGCCGACGCTGGTGAAAGGCATTGGAATGAGCGTGGCGCAAGCGGCGGTGATTACGGCGTTGTATCAGGCCGGCGGCACCGCAGGCTCGCTGTTTGCCGGCTGGCTGATGGATCGGGTTAATCCCCATCGGGCGCTGGGTGTGATCTACCTGCTGGGCGCCTGTTTCACGGTGATGATAGGGTTGGCTTCTCACAGCAGCGTGATGCTCGGCGCGCTGGCGTTGGCCTGCGGTTTTTGCCTGAACGGCGCCAATACCGGCATGAATGCGCTGTCGGCGCACTATTACCCGACCGAGGCGCGGGCGACCGGGTCCAGCTGGATGCATGGCGTCGGGCGCATTGGCGCTATTCTCAGCGCCTTTGCCGGCGCAGAGATGCTGGCGCTGGGGTGGGGGTTCGAGCGCATCTTCGCCATTATCGCCATTCCGGCGGTGATCACCGCTTGCGCCATCTTCCTTAAGGGCATCCGGGGCTATAATCGCCAGGCCCAGTTACCTACAGGCGAAATCGCCAAGAGCATTTGATCCTTGAGGCAGCGCGCCGGTTAATCAGGCCGGTGCGCGGCTGAAAATTATGTTTCATCAATGTTAATCAGTTCACAGAAAACCATTCATTCCATTTTGCGAAAAACCCACTCATCCATTTGAAAATAAAAACTTTACATAAAGTTTGACGTTTTCTCGTTCGGTAATCGCACGCTAATTAATTTAACAATATTGAAACTTATTGTTGGCGGTGTTTTGATTTAAATGTCGATTAACGAACCAAGTTTCGATAATCGCACAAAAAGCGATTATGCCAGCGTCGCGTCTGGCCGTTCCCGCCGGGCATTCTTCGCCAGGCCAACTTAGGAAACGCCAATGTCCGATCAGAACACTTTAGAGATTCAGTCGTTTATCAATGACAAACCCTTTTCCCGTTATCAGTGGATGATCCTGATACTGTGTTTTTTAACGGTGGCGCTGGACGGATTCGATACTGCGATCATAGGTTTTATCGCCACTTCGCTGGTGCAGGACTGGGGGATTGAGAAGACCTCGCTGGGGCCGGTTATGAGTGCCGCACTGGTGGGGCTGGCGGTGGGCGCGCTGACCGCCGGGCCGCTGGCGGACCGCATTGGCCGCAAAAAGGTGCTGGTGATGTCGCTGATCCTGTTTGGCGGTTTCAGCCTGCTGACGGCGTTTGCCACCTCGCTACCCATGTTGACGTTGCTGCGTTTTTTAACCGGACTGGGCCTGGGGGCGGCGATGCCGAATGCCGCCACCCTGATGTCGGAATATGCGCCCGAACGTAAACGTGCGCTGCTGGTGAACCTGATGTTCTGCGGCTTCCCGCTCGGTTCCTCCATGGGCGGTTTCGTTTCCGCCTGGTTGATCCCGCACTTTGGCTGGCAGAGCGTGATGGTGCTGGGCGGCGTAATGCCGCTGCTGCTGGCGGTAGTGTTAATTGTCGCCCTGCCGGAATCCGCTCGTTTCATGGTGGTGCGCGGTTACCCCCGCGAACGCATCGCTGCGGTGCTCAAGCGTATAGCACCGGTCAATTTGTCGGAATCGCTGCGCTTTACCCTGAGTGAAAGTGGCCAGGTGAAGGCGAAATCGGCGCTGGGCGTGATTTTCTCCCAACGCTATCTGATGGGCACGTTGATGCTGTGTCTGACCTACTTTATGGGCCTGATGATTTTCTATCTGCTGACCAGTTGGTTGCCGCTGCTGATCCGCGAAACCGGCGCCTCCATCCGCCAGGCTTCGCTGATTACCGCACTGTTTCCTTTGGGCGGCGGCATTGGCGTGCTGATCATCGGCTGGCTGATGGACCGAATGAACCCCCATAAGGTGGTGGCGGTAGGGTATCTGCTGACCGGGCTGTTTGTCTGCGCGATTGGTTACGTTTATACCCATCCGGTGCTGATGGCGGTGACGGTATTTATCGCCGGTACCTGCATGAACGGTGCGCAGTCCTCAATGCCGGCGTTGGCCGCCGGTTTTTATCCGACCCAGGGGCGGGCGACCGGCGTGGCCTGGATGCTGGGGTTGGGGCGCTTCGGCGGCATCCTTGGCGCCATGAGCGGCGGGGTGTTGATGCAAATGCAGCTGTCGTTCAGCACCATTTTCACTCTGCTGGCCATTCCCGCATTGGTTGCCGCAGTGGCATTGATGATCAAACACTTTTCCACCCGAACGCCGGTGCTGCCCGGCTCGCTCAACAAAGCGCTGTAAAGTGTAAGGAGATAAGCATGCGTACACAGGTCGCCATTATCGGCGCCGGCCCCGCCGGATTGATGTTATCGCACCTGCTGCATCTGCAGGGTATTGAGTCCGTGGTGCTGGAGACGCGCAGCCAACAGGCGGTGGAATCCACTATTCGTGCCGGGGTGCTCGAGCAGGGCACGGTAGATTTACTGAACCAAACCGGGCTCGGCGAACGGATGCGCAGAGAAGGCGTGCAGCACCACGGCATTCGGCTGGCGTTTGGCGGGCAACAGCACAGGATAGACCTCACCGAGCTCACTGACCGGGCGATCACCGTTTATGCCCAGCACGAGGTGTTGAAGGATATGATCGCCGTACGGCAAGCGGCGCAGGCCCAGCTCTATTTTGAGGTTGAGCAGGTGTCATTACAGGCGCTAGACAGCGAACGGCCGCAGGTTCACTACCGCCACGCCGGCGAACAGCGGCAACTAAGCTGCGATTTCGTTATCGGTTGCGACGGATTTCACGGTATCAGCCGGGCGGCGATGCCCGGAGGGTTGCGCCAGGATTACACCCGGACCTATCCCTTCGGCTGGTTCGGCATTCTGGTGGAGGCGCCGCCTTCCAGTGATGAGTTAATTTACGCCCGACACGCACGCGGCTTTGCACTGATCAGCACCCGGTCGGCAGGCGTGCAGCGGATGTATTTCCAGTGCGATCCGGCGGAAAACGTCGATCAATGGTCGGACGATCGCATCTGGAACGAACTGGAAACCCGGCTGGAAAATCACGACGGCTGGTCGCTGAAAAAAGGCCGTATTTTCCAGAAAAACGTGGTTGGCATGCGCAGCTTTGTCACTGAACCCATGCGCTGCAAGCGCCTGCTGCTGGCGGGGGATGCGGCGCATATCGTGCCGCCGACCGGGGCGAAGGGGTTAAACCTGGCGATGGCGGACGTCTGCCTGCTGTCACAAGCGTTGGAGACGTTTTATCTGCGCAAAAGCTGGCGGCGGCTGGACAGCTACAGCGACGATGCCCTCAAGCGGGTATGGCGCGCCGAGCATTTTTCCTGGTGGATGACCAACATGCTGCATACCCATCCTGACGGCAGCCCATTCCAGCAGAGGCTGCAGCTGTCGGAACTGCAATATACGGTCAAGTCTCGCAGTGCCATGACCGTACTGGCGGAAAATTACGTTGGCTCACCTTTTCAGATGAGCTGACCCCAACCGGGATCACAAAAAACACAACCGGCAGCAGAAAGATGTTCAATGTTTCGATTATCGCCCAAAGTAGCGTTTATCGCTCTTGCGCCCTGCCTTGGGTCGCGCCATCATCGGAAAAAGCCCCTTTTAGGTCGGAGAATTTATGGAATTACTGACGCCGTTGTTGCGGTCTTCAGCGGTTAGCGAATGTTTCAGCGATACCGCCACCCTGCAGGGCATGCTGGATTTCGAAGCCGCGCTGGCCACCGCGCAGGCCGGGTTGGGGATCATTCCGCCAGACGCCGCACAACACATCGCCGCCTGTTGCCACAGTCATTTAATAGACAGCGCCGCGCTGGCGCAGGCGGCGGCGCAGGCCGGCAATCTGGCGATCCCGCTGGTAAAGCAACTCACGGCGTTGGTCGCGCAGCGCGATGCCGGTGCCGCACGCTTTGTTCACTGGGGAGCGACCAGTCAGGACGCTATCGACAGCGGTTTGATGCTGCAACTGCGGCAGGCTATCACCCTCACGCAAGAGGATCTGAACCGGTTGATAGCGGCGCTGGTACAACAAATTACTCTGCATCAGGATTGCGTGCTGGTTGGGCGCACCTGGATGCAACACGCGCTGCCGACCACGCTGGGGTTAAAGTTGGCCGGTACGCTGGATGCTTTGCTGCGTTACCGGCAGCGGCTCGATGAAATGCGCTCGCGGGTGCTGGCGCTGCAACTGGGCGGCGCGGCGGGGACGTTGGCGTCATTGGGTGAAGAAGGTGATCTGCTGGCGACCGCATTGGCCGTGCGGTTGCAACTGAGCGCGGCGGATACGCCCTGGCACAGCCAGCGCGATCGGCTGCTGGAGATTGCCGGCTGGTACGCCGGTTTAACCGGCACGCTGGGCAAACTGGCGCGAGACATCTCTTTGCTGATGCAAACCGAAGTGGCGGAGGTCGCCGAACCGGCGGCAGAAGGGCGCGGTGGTTCCTCCACCATGCCACATAAGCGCAATCCGGTGGCCTGCGCGGTGATCCTCGCGGCGGCCAACCGGGTTCCGGCGCTGGTCGGCGGGTTGCATGCCGCGATGGTGCAGGAACATGAACGTGGCCTGGGCGGCTGGCACGCCGAGTGGGAAAGCTTGCCAGAGTTGGTGATGTTGGCGGCGGGCGCATTGCACACGGCGGGCGATCTGATCGCCGGTTTGCAGGTGTTCCCGCAGCAGATGCAACATAACCTGAAGTTAACCGGTGGGTTGATCATGGCCGAAGCCGTGACGATGGCGTTGGGCGAAGCTATCGGCCGCCAGCAGGCGCATCAGCTGATTGAAAAACAGTGCCATCTGGCGCTGGCGCAGCAACGGACGTTGCTCGACGTATTGCTGGAAGACAGTACGGTAATGGCCCATTTAACCCCGCAGCGGCTGGCGGTGTTGCTGGATCCGCAGCATTACCTCGGCAGCGCGCAGACATTTACTCAACGGGTGCTGGAACAGGCATCCCGGTTAACCGCAGGAGCAAAACGATATGAATGATGAGCAACGTTATCAGCAGGGTATGGAGGTGCGGCGGGCCGTGCTGGGGGATGCCCACGTTGATCGCAGTCTTGACCGGCTCAGCCCGTTAAACGAGGAATTTCAGCATTTTATCAGCCGCTACGCCTGGGGGGAGATCTGGACCCGGCCGGGGCTGGCGCGCCACACCCGCAGCTTGATCACCATTTCCATGTTGATCGCCCTTAACCGCGAAGCCGAGCTGCGCATGCACCTGAAAGCGGCAGCAAATAATGGCGTGACCCGCGAGGAAATCAAAGAAGTATTGATGCAAAGCGCGCTGTACTGCGGCCTGCCGGCGGCAAACTCGGCATTCCATCTGGCGGAAGAGGTGTTCGCCGAACAGGATAGCGAGGCGAGCTAAGCGGAACCTTTGGCGTTGGCAACGCGGCGCACGGTGGCGATAAACGCCAGCGCCGCTTCACTGAGTTCGCCGTCATTACGGCTCAAAATGCCCACCGTTTCCTCCATGCCCTGAGTGGGCAGCGGCAGGGGGATAAGCTGCCCGGCGGCGATATCGGCTTTAACTGCGCTGGAAGGCACAAACCACACATAGTCAAATTGCAACGTCATCTGGCGCGCCAAAGAGGCCGACAGCGTTTCGATATACTGGCCTGGCAGGCTGAACCCCTGGGTAGATAACAGGTTCTCGGTATTGTGGCGCGGCACCGTGCCTTTGGGCGACAAAATGGCCGGGTAGCTCAGCGCCTGCTCGAGAGTGATGGTCTCGCTCAACAGAGGGTGCCCAGGGCGTGTCACCATCAGCAACGATTCCAGCAGCAACAGTTCGAAGGCAATCCCACTCATCATTTCCGGTTCGGCCATGCGGCCAATCGCCACGTCAATGTCGCCTGCTTTGAGCTGCGTCAGCAGTTCGGTATTTTTGGCGGTGATCACCTGAATACGCGAATAAGGGTGCGCCTGCTGATACTGGCCTATCGACTGCGGCAGCATGCCCAGCGCGGTGGTCGGCAATGCGCCGATACGCAGCACCCGCGCCGGTGCGTCGTCCAGTCTGTCCAGCGCGTGCCCGGCGGCGGTCAGCGCCTCCAGCACCCGCGTGGCATACCCCAAAAACTGTTCGCCTTGTTCGGTCAAGCGGGTTCCCTGTCGGCTGCGTACCAGCAGGCGATTACCGGTCAAGGCTTCCAGTTCACTCAGCGTTTTCGACAGTGCCGGTTGGCTCAGACTCAGTTTGTCGGCAGCGCGGCTCAGTGAGCGCTCCTGTGCAACCGCGACAAACCCGTTGATGTGGCGCAAGCGCATGCGCTGCATAAATAAATTGGCTTTTTTCATGCCCCAGTGTAGGGAGTTTTCCCCTGCGGCAACAAGTGACGGCGGCCGCATATTTGCACTGGCGTGCAGATTTTTTGCGGCCGCGGCGGTGGCAGGAACTACAGGTCGAAGAACACCGTTTCGCGATCGCCCTGAATAACAATGTCAAAACGATACACCAGTTCGTCGCCACGGCGCTCGGAGTGAGCAATCAGCGTTTTGCGGCGTACCTCCAGTTCGATCAGATTCAGCACCGGATCTTGCCGGTTGGCGGCATCTTCGTCGGCAAAATACATCCGGGTATGCAGCCCAAGATTGATGCCGCGCGCGACGATCCACAGATTAACGTGCGGTGCCATCAGGCGGCCGTCACGTCCGCAAACTGCGCCGGGTTTGATGGTTTCAAAGCGATAGTGGCCGGTTTCAAAATCCGAACAACTGCGGCCCCAACCGCGAAAAGCGCTGTCCAGCGGCTTCTCGTGCTGTTGATCACCCGGGTGGTTGTAGCGGCCGTGCGCATTGGCCTGCCAGATTTCCAGCAGCACATCACGGATCGGCGAACCGCTGCCGTCAAACACTCGGCCTTCTAGGGTGATACGTTCGCCCTGGGTTTCCGGCTGGGTCAGAACGTGATTAAAGTTGTTTTCAAAGATGTCGAAGCCGGCGGCAAAGGGGGCCAGGCCGATGTGCACATAAGGCCCGGCGGTTTGCGACGGCGTTTCCGGCAGATACTGTTGCGGCATTATGCTTTCCCCTGCAGACGGTTTTCAAACAGCGTAGCGCGGTGGCCACGCAGCACCAGATCGAAGCGGTAAGCCAGGCTGTCCAATTGAATCGAGGCGGTTTTATCCAACCCGGCGATCAGCGAGCGCACCGCATCGTCATTTTTGATGGCGCGTACGATTGGGCAACTGGCAATCAGCGGATCGCCCTCAAAGTACATTTGGGTGATCAGCCGCTGGGCGAAGGCGTCGCCGGACAACGAGAAATGAATATGGGCGGGGCGCCAGTCGTTGACCTGGTTGCGCCACGGATAGGGTCCGGGCTTGATGGTACGGAAGAAGTAATAGCCGTTATCGTCGGTCAGCATGCGGCCGCAACCGCCGAAATTAGGGTCTATCGGTGCCAGATACTGATCCTTTTTATGGCGGTAACGCCCGCCGGCGTTGGCCTGCCACACTTCTACCAGCGCATTGCGCAACGGCAGGCCGTTTTCGTCGCGCACATAGCCGTGCACGATAATACGCTCGCCGATAGGCAGACCCTGTTTGGCGTAATTAAGGATGAGATCGTTATCCAGCGCCCCCAATTCATGCTGGCCGAACACCGGGCCGGTGATTTCTGATAGCGAATTTTGCAGCGAGATCAATGCGTTCTTCGGCGAGCGCAGCACGCTGGTTTTATATTCCGGCACCAGCGCCGGCGGGTGCCGATCGTAGTTGCGATGGTACAGTTCATTTATCTGGCTCATGCGGAAATCCTCATGGCATAGGCAGGATACAAAGGGCTGATCTGTTTTGTTGTTATGTCAGCGCGAAGGGGAGAAACCCTGTCCCCACACTGAGTCTACGCAAGCCGAAGTGTTACGATAAAGTGACATTTAGTGGCTTTTTACATAACCTGAGGTTATGTAATGAGAGAAAATAAATGCGATATTCTGCAGAGGTAAAGGAAGCTGGATGTCGGTCACGGTTGTCTACTTCACTTGTTGACATTTCGTTTTCGGTCACTGATATTTCAATTTCGATAGTTATTATTATCGGTGTATTTTAATCAAAAAGGGATCTCATGGATGAGTAAGCGCGAAGATATTCTGGATATATCCAGATTTGGTTCCGAAAAAGTAATTCGTCATGGACTTGTTTATTCAGAAATATTGGGTTGGATTGACATGGGCCATGCTCGAGGTGATGACGTACGTGCTCTTATGGCCAGTTTTTCCACTGGCGAATCAAATGGTAAACCCTATTACCAAGTGCGTTATGAACAAAAAATGGCGTTCAGCCGGTTTGCAACTGGGCGTTTTAACGTTTGGCAGATAAAAAAAGGCAGAACACCAGCTGAAAGACGAAGCATAGCTTTGGCTATGATGATGAGCACTGCTGTTGCATTCGAAAACTGGCAATCAATGCCTTTTTTTAGCTGGTATACTGACAGTGGGTTCAGTGGTGAAGATCTTATTTCTGATTTATTCGGTTTTTACCGGGTTAATTTCCCTCGTATATATTGGGGGGAGTTGAAGATTGTTTGCAAAGAATCTGCGCTTCGCCGATGGGATCACTATGGACCTATCGGACGTTATAAAAACACTGGGTTTTTACCACTTCTATTCCCTGATCCTGCGGAAAAATTCACCTGCCACAAACCTTATAAAGGGCAACTCCCTAGATTTATGATGCAAGTTACCCCATATAAATTCACCCCAAATGAAGACATTGTTATTCGTACCAGTAATAAAAGCGGAATAATAAATTCTATTGAGTAATAATAAGGCCAATAAATTGAAGAAAATATTATTTAGCTTTCTGGTCATTTTTATCATTTTTTTTCTTTTCGACTTTAGTATGCAGAAGGTGGCGGAGGAAAAAGATGGGTATACAAAGTCAAATGTATGGGCATATTATCTATATACGGACAAAGATATCAGATCTGCGCCAAAAGGGGATGTGTCGTATTATTTTACATTTATAGCCCAGGATGGTGGTCAATCAAGAGAAAGTAGTATTATCTACAGTGATAACGCAATTTTGTCAGATGTCAAAAAACATCTAATCACTTTAGGGTACAAAGTATCATCGCATGATGGGTCGTCTGAAAAATGGACGAGGAAAGATGAAGTTTTACCTTATTTCTATATATCCATAGATAAGGACAATCATACACTGACTTTAAGTAAAGTCAGTTTTAGATGATTATTCAGGGGTAAAGGCTATCTGTATATTTTAAAGACCATCTGAAAAAGGGACAACTAACTACACAAAACCCCAATAAAAATGAGCCACATTGCTGTGGCTCATTCGCGTTTTCATAAGAAAAAACCGTGATTTTTAAAGCTGCTCGCCGTTGCTGGCGATCACGTTGCGGTACCAATCAAAGCTCTTTTTGCGCGAACGCTCGAGAGTACCGGTGCCGTCGTCATGCTTGTCGACGTAGATAAATCCGTAACGCTTGCCGTACTCACCGGTAGTGAAGGACACGCAGTCGATACAGCCCCAAGGGGTGTAACCGATCAGATCTACGCCGTCTTCGATCACCGCTTTCTTCATCTGTTCGATATGCGCGCTCAGGTAGTCGATGCGGTAGTCGTCGTTGATTTGGCCGTCGGCTTCTACTTTGTCAAAGGCGCCAAAACCGTTCTCAACGATAAACAGCGGTTTCTGGTAGCGTTCATACAACACGTTCAGCGAATAACGCAGCCCAACCGGGTCAATCTGCCAGCCCCAGTCGGAGGCTTTAACGTACGGGTTCGGCACGTTGCCCGGGAAGCCGAACATGGCGTCGCTGCTGCTTGGCGCATCCGCCTGCAAAGCATTGCTCATGTAGTAGCTGAAACCGATGTAGTCCGCGCAACCTTCGCGCAGGGTTTGCTCGTCCTGCGGCTGCATTTCAATCTGGAACCCCTTGCGCTGCCAGTCGCGTAGCAGGTAAGACGGGTAGTAACCGCGCACCTGTACGTCGGTGAACAGGTAGCGCTGGTGCATCGCCTCGACGCTGTACATGACGTCTTCCGGCTTGCAGGAGAACGGATAGAAGGGCACGCAGGCCAGCATGCAGCCGATCTTGAACTCCGGGTTAATCTGGTGACCGAGTTTCACTACCTGCGCACTGGCGACGAACTGATGGTGCAATACCTGGTAAAGCGTTTGCTCCGGATTTTGTTCTTCGCCGTACACCACACCCGAGCAACAGTAACCAAACAGCGGATACTGGTAGTTACTCTGGTTGTTGATCTCGTTAAAGGTCATCCAGTATTTCACTTTGTGCTGATAGCGGCGCAGCACCACTTCGCTGAAACGCACGAAGAAATCCACCACCTGACGGTTTTTCCAGCCGCCGTATTCCTTCACCAGGTGATAAGGCATTTCAAAGTGGGACAGGGTGATCACCGGCTGAATGTTGTATTTCAGCAGTTCATCAAACAGATCGTCGTAGAATTGCAGGCCGGCTTCGTTCGGCTCCAGCTCATCCCCTTTAGGGAAGATGCGCGTCCAGGCTATTGAGGTGCGGAAGCATTTGAAGCCCATTTCGGCAAACAGCGCCACGTCCTGCTTATAGCGGCCGTAGAAATCCACAGCTTCGTGGTTAGGGTAGCTATAACCTTCCAATACGCCATCGGTCATCACGCGATCCACGCCGTGCGAGCCGCCCGACAGCACGTCGGCAATGCTTGGGCCTTTACCGCCCTGATCCCAACCGCCTTCAACCTGGTGCGCGGCGACGGCGCCCCCCCACAGAAAATCTTTCGGTAACTGTTGCTGTTTCATTGTTGGATTCTCATTCGTTTATTAATGAAAGGCTATTTTGTTAGCGTCTGAGAATAGAGTAGCAAGCTGGAATTAAAAGTCACGATATAACAAATTAGCGCTTCGGTAACTTGTCACATTAAAAAAACAGGCTGTTTTATTTTGCAGAGTTAATATTCCCCAGCCGCTTGCCGATGGTTTCAATAATGTAAATGACCGGGATCTGGGTGGTGATATTATGTTGGCCGGCAATGAGCTGTTGGGGGACGTGGTAGGAGAGGTTGAAGTCCGCAATTTTTGCCAGCGACGAGGTTTCGTTGTTGGTGATGCTGACAATTTTGCAGTGATGCAGGCTGAACTGGCTGGCGAGACGCAGGATCTCTTCGGTTTCGCCGGAGACCGAAAGCATAATTGCCACCGCGCTTTTATACATATCGCTGTTGATCGGGTAATAAGGATCGTCAATATGGGTGCTGAATTTCCCGACGTTGGAAAAGAAACGTGCACCGTATCTGCCCAACGCGCCCGAGGTGCTTACGCCGACGAAAATAATGCGTTCCGCCGCGGCGATATGCTGCACCGCCTGATCGATTTGCTGATTAAACTCGTCGTTGTTGATGCTTTTAAAAAAGCTGATGATTTCGCTGGTGCCAAAATCCATCGGCACCACTTCCGCCTGTTCCAGATACAGCTTGAAACGAATACGGAATTCGGAATATCCCTCGCACCCCATTTTCTTGCAAAAGCGCAACACGGTGGTGGTAGACACCCCGGCGGCCTCGGCCAGTTCGCGGATCGTCATGTACATCACCGGGTTCTTGTTTTTGATGACGTAGTTATAAACCATCATTTCCAGCGCGTTGAGTTCGGCGATTGCTTTATGGGTAAACATAGACTTATCCGGCTAGTGGCAACAGAGCGTAATCAGCGGGCTAACATAGCAAATTTTGCCGTAGCCCGCTCGTGGTTTCCGTTGCTTTTCAGGCGCGTTTGGCCTTTTCCAGCAGGGCGTCATGTGCCGGTTCGGACCCGGTCAGATCGCACTCCTTCGGCAGCCGCCAGGCGATAATACCGGCGATAATCAGCGAGACGGCCAGCCCGCAAACGGCGACGTTCTGGCCGTACAGATAAATCATCACGCCCACCAGATAAGGCCCGCAGAAACCGCCCAGATTGCCCAGGCCGTTGATCACGCCGCGTGCGCCGCCGGCCACCTCCGCCGAGGCGATGCGGCCAGGCATCGACCAGAACGGGCTGGTAGCGGCCTTGAGGAAGAATCCGCAGACCACCAGGGCGATATAGGCCGCCACCACGTTATGGCGCAGTACCACCGAAGCCAACAGCGCGGCGGCGAAGCAGAACAGTGAAACCATCACCCACAGGCGGCGCTTGCCGGTTTTGTCGGTGAGTACCGAAATCAGGTAAATCCCCAGCAGCGTGGCGACGAAGGGCAAAATGGCCAGAAATCCGACCGAGGCCATATTGCCGCCGGTGAGATTTTTCAAGATGGTGGGCAGCCACAGGGTGTAGCCGTAATCGCCGGTTTGATAAAAGAAGTTCAGCAGCACCAACTTCATCAACCCTTTATTGCGAAACACATCTCTCAGCGGGGCATTACTGACCGGCTGCGCCTTACTGCGTGCCTGGCGTTCACGCGCCAATTCGGTTATCAGATATTCACGCTCGCGTGCCGGCAACCAACGCGCCTCCTGCGGTCGATCGCTGATCAACAGCCACCAGACGGCCAGCACCAGCAGCGACAGCAACCCTTCGAGAATAAACAGCCAGCGCCAGTCGAGCTGATTGATGATGGCACCCGAGATCGGTGCGGTAAGCATGCCGCCAAGAGGGGCGAACATCATGACGAAAGCGTTGGCGCGCCCCAGCTCTTTCTCCGGGAACCAGTTGCTGATCATGGTCAGCACCACCGGCAGCATACCCCCTTCGGAAATGCCCAGAACAAAGCGCAGCACCAGCAATTGATAGTGATTGGTGACAAATCCGGTGGCCACCGAAACTACCGCCCACGCGCACAAAGACCAGGCGATAAAACGTTTGCCGCTGCCGTTAACCGCGATGCGCCCACCGGGCACCTGCAAAAACAGGTAACCGATAAAGAAAATGCCGCTGGCCAGGCCGGCCATCTGGCTGGTGATGCCCAAATCACTTTCCATTCCGCCGGGCAGCGCAAAACTGATATTAACCCGGTCCATAAAAGAAATAATGCAGGCGATCAGGATCGGGGCAATAACCCGCAGCCAGCGGGTGTTGGGGATTTTATTATCCATAGCGATCTCTCTTTGCGGGCACAGGGTATACCCGTCGCCTTTCAAGCCGCAGCGTTGTTGGCTGCAGCTTGAAATTCATAGGGTATAAATAAGGTTCTGTCGTTCAAAATGAGTAAAACCTGTTAACTATTCGATAGCGTTGGGCAGAGGCTGGTGCCTGAAATAGGCACTGACGTTGGCGAACACAATATCGCTCATCTTTTGTCGGGTTTCGTGCGTGCCGCTGGCGACATGGGGTTGCAGCACCACGTTGTTCATGCCAATCAGCGCGGCGGGCACCCTGGGTTCGTCGGCGTAGACATCCAACCCGGCGCCTGCGATGGCGCCGCTTTGCAGGGCATCGATCAGATCTTGTTCATTAACGATGCTGCCACGGGCAATGTTAATCACCAGCGCGTGCGGCGGCAGAGCATTGAAGATCGTTTTGTCCACCAGGCCGATGCTGTCTTTGCCGCCGGAAATGGCGATAACAAAGAAGTCGCTTTCCCGCGCCAGGGAGAGGGGATCGGGGAAGTAAGCATAGGGTAATGCGCCATCCTGTTGGTGGCTGGCGTATTGAATATGCATGTTGAAACCGGCAGCGCGCTGGGCAATGGCGCGGCCGATGTTGCCCATGCCAAAAATGCCGAGGCGCTTGCCGCTGACCTGCACCGACAGGCCCGGCGCTTCCTGCAGCCAGCGGCCTTCACGCACAAAACGGTCGTAGTGGCACAGTTGGCGCGCAGTTGCCAGCAGCAACCCCAGCGCCATATCCGCCACGTCTTCCGTCAGTGCGCCGGAGGTGATGGTGACCGCGATGCCGCGCTGCCGGGTATAACTCAGGTCAATGGCGTCGGTGCCCACGCCGAAAACGGCAATCAGCCCCAGGTTCGGCAGTTGTTCCAGTACCGACGTAGCAACGCCAATATCGCCACGGGTGACCAGTGCGGTGAGGGTTCCGCCATTGGCCGCCAGGAAAGCGGCCGGGTCGGCCTGTTCGTAGAGACGGTGCACGACAAAGTTGGCCTCAAGGCGGGCAAGCAGGTTGTCCATTAGCGGGGCGATCAACAATACGTCATTGGGGGTATCGGTCATCATTTTTACCTGTTCAGAAAACACCATGGTTTCGTTGTTGTTATCAAAGCGGTTTTCAGACGGCGGTTTTGCGACAGATATCACGCTGAAGAGTGTTAATAAACTGTGTTACCCGTAATGTGATCGACGGGAGAAAACGGGTAACAGCGCGCTGTAACATAGCCACGCGAAAATCGAAATTCATAAGCCAATAATTGGTTTTCATTAGCCTGATTTTAGCTAAGTCGGGCTAGATGCTTTTACTATAAGCCCTAATGAAAAGTTATTTATTGCTGGTCGGAAAGGGTAATAAATTGAAGTTAATGAACGAAAACAACCCTACTGAAAAATAGAGAATATGCCGGAGGTGAATATGTCCTACGCATCTGCACAAAGGTTTAAAACCCATTCCAACGTGAATGCGGATAACCCAGGCAGGGATAACTACGTCGCCCAAAATACCGCCGCTTTTGAACGCGATCTGACGCCGGAAGCCAGTTGGCAATTAGTCAACAGCGGGGCGGCGGTGTTGGTGGATATCCGCACCCCGGAAGAGCGCAAAACCTTTGGCTACGTTGAGGAATCCGCGCGAGTTCCCTGGTTAACCGGCTCGAACAAAATCCGCAACCCGCGTTTTTTCCTTGAGTTAAGCAAAGTCGTCGACAAACAGCAGCAGGTCATCCTGCTGTGCCAAACCGGCAAACGCTCCGCCGATGCGGTGCTGGGGGCCCTTAAAGCCGGTTATACGCAGGCTTACGGCGTACAAGGCGGGATTGAGGGCGCACGACACTTACCCTGGCTAAAGACAGCCTGACGGCGCTCGAACCGAGTGGGTCATTGGGCGTTATCACATAAACAGAGGGAATTATGACTCGCTTTTCACAGCCGCAAGAAAATACCAACTGGCAACTTGCCGATATCGTTAATGAGCTGCGCTCAGCGCGGCTCTCCTGGCGCGAGCGCAGTGGCCAGGCGTCGCTTTCCGGGCAAAAGGAGCTGCCGTCGAAAAGTGTGGTCAGCGAAATAACCGAATCGCTGCGAGCGATTTTATTCCCGATGCGCTTGGGGCCGGACGATCTGCGCCATGAAAGCGAAGACTACTTCGTTGGTCATACGCTGGACGCGGTGCTGAATGCATTGCTGATTCAGGTGCGCCTTGCTCTGGGGTTTAGCCGTTCTGAGGGCGACGACGCAGAGCTTGGGGACTCGCTCAATGCACAGGCGGTGACGCTGGTGCGGCAGTTCGCCACCGTGTTGCCGGCCATTCGTCGCCGGTTGGACAGCGACATTCTGGCCGCTTATCACGGCGATCCTTCGGCGCGCAGCGTGGACGAGGTGTTACTGTGTTTCCCCGGCGTCAACGCCATTATCCACCACCGGTTGGCGCACTATTTCTATCTCGCGGGCGTTCCTTTGCTGGCGCGCATCATCGCCGAAAAGGCTCACGGTGAAACCGGTATCGATATTCATCCCGGTGCACAAATCGATGACGGCTTTTTTATCGACCACGGCACTGGCGTAGTGATTGGCGAAACCGCCATTATCGGCAAGCGGGTACGCCTCTATCAGGCGGTCACGCTGGGCGCCAAACGCTTTGTCACCGAGGAGTCCGGCATTCTGCAAAAAGGGCAGCCACGCCATCCGATTATTGAAGACGATGTGGTGATCTACGCCGGTGCCACTTTGTTGGGCAGAATTACCATTGGCAAGGGATCGTCCATTGGCGGCAACGTCTGGCTGACGCGCAGCGTCAAACCGGGCAGCAATATTCGCCAGGCAAATATCCAGAGCGACAGTCATGAATTTGGCTCAGGTATTTAATGTGGTGCATTTCAACAATGTTAATAACCCGCAGTGAGGTCTGCGAAACGGAATTAATAAATCGATATTTTATTCAACGCGCTATTTAACCGGTAATTATTAATTATTTATCACCAGCCTATTTTTTTCAGGAGAAACAACCATGTCTCAACACAATGACGCCCGGCTTGCATTAGGGGATAATGCAGCACGGCAATTGGCTAACGCGACAAAAACCGTCCCGCAATTATCCATTATCACACCGCGTTGGTTGGTGCATTTGCTGCAATGGACACCGGTCGAGGCAGGGATATTCCGCCTGAACAAGGTCAAGAACCCGTTAAATGTTCAGGTTGCCTGCTCGCAGCGCGATGAAGGGTTATTACCCCAGACCTATGTGGATTACGAAGAAGCGCCGCGCGAGTATTTTCTCAATGCCGTCACCACCATTCTGGACGTGCATACCCGCGTTTCCGATTTATACAGCAGCCCGCACGATCAGATTCGCGAACAGCTGCGCCTGACCATTGAAACCATTAAAGAGCGCCAGGAAAACGAGCTGATCAATAACCCTGAGTACGGTTTATTGGCCAGCGTCGATGACGCCCAGCGTATTTCAACGCTGACCGGTGCGCCGACGCCGGACGATCTGGACGAACTGATCACCAAAGTATGGAAAGAACCCGGTTTCTTCCTCGCTCATCCGTTAGCCATCGCCGCCTTTGGCCGCGAGTGCACCCGCCGTGGCGTGCCGCCGCCAACCGTCAGTCTGTTCGGTTCGCAGTTTCTCACCTGGCGTGGCTTGCCGCTGATCCCCTCGGACAAGTTGCCCATTGACGAAGAAGGCAAAACCAAAATTATCCTGCTGCGTACCGGGGAAAAACGTCAGGGCGTCATTGGCCTTTACCAGCCGGGCGTCGCCGGTGAGCAAAGCCCGGGGCTGTCGGTGCGCTTTATGGGGATTAACCGCAATGCGATAGCCTCCTACCTAATCTCCCTTTACTGCTCATTGGCGGTTCTGACTGAAGATGCCGTTGCCGTTTTAGACGATGTTGATGTGAGCAAATATCATGACTATCCAGACAGTTACAAGTAATTCATTGCCTCACGAGGCGCAGCCGCCAGCCGGATTGCCGGATGTTAACGCGCTGGCTAACCTGGCTAATCAGATCTTCAGTGCCTTGCCTGGACGTGAAGCTGGTGCAGGGTTGCAACCGGCCGCAGGCGGCGAACGCGCCACGACGGTGTTGCCACAGACCGCTACGCCGGCTCTAGAGCCGGCGCTGGCCACCGATGGCCTGGAGGCGCAAAGGTTGTCCGGTTGGCAGCAGGGCGCAGAGCGGCAGGCCTTTTTGGCTCCGCCAACGCTGCCTCAGCCACGGGATCCGGCGGCGACGGCGGGGTTCTATTTTCTGAGCGAAAATCAGGCCCGGCAAAAACGGTTTTCGCCGGATACCGTGCTGGACGGTCTGGCGAACCAGGCGCTCACCGGTCAGGCTCATCTTAGTGACCAACCCTTTGCAGGGGCGGTCAATGGCGGGCTGGAGTCGGTTATCGGATCGCTGTTTCCTGCCGTCGCCGCACCGGTTAGCGGCGTAGCGCAAGAGGCGACCAGCGGGCAGTATTATTTCCTGGAACAGGGGCAGCCACGGCGAGAAGCCGCACCGCAGCAACGGCCGCGCAGCAGTTTTGATGTGCATGCCGTACGCCGCGACTTTCCCATTCTTGCGGAACGGGTTAACGGCAAACCCCTGGTGTGGCTGGATAACGCCGCCACCACCCATAAACCGCAAGTGGTTATCGATCGGCTGGCGTATTTCTACGCCCATGAAAACTCGAATATCCACCGTGCGGCGCATGAGCTGGCCGCCAGGGCAACGGATGCCTATGAAGGGGCCAGAAACAGCGTTGCTCGTTTTCTGGGGGCCAAATCACCGACGGAAATTATCTTTACCCGAGGCGCAACGGAAGCCATTAACCTGATTGCCAATACCTTTGGCCGGCAACACATCGGCGAAGGCGATGAAATCGTGGTTTCCCAGTTGGAACACCACGCCAACATCGTGCCCTGGCAGCAGCTTGCCGCCAGCGTGGGGGCTAAAATTCGGGTGATCCCGGTGGATGACAGCGGGCAGATTCTGCTGGATGAATACCGCAAGCTCTTGTCGCCGCGTACCCGTTTGGTGTCGATCACCCAGGTATCCAATGCGCTGGGCACGGTGACGCCGGTCGAGCAGGTGATTGCGCTGGCTCATCAGGCCGGCGCACGGGTGTTGGTAGACGGCGCACAGGCGGTATCGCACCTGAAGGTTAACGTGCAGGCGCTGGACGCGGACTTTTACGTGTTCTCCGGCCACAAGGTGTTTGGCCCAACCGGTATCGGCGCGGTGTACGGCAAGGCGGAGCTGCTGGAAACCCTGCCGCCGTGGCAGGGTGGCGGCAATATGATTGCCGATGTCACCTTTGAGAAAACGCTGTACCAGCCGGCACCGGCCAGGTTTGAAGCCGGCACCGGCAACATCGCCGACGCGGTGGGATTGGGGGCGGCGTTGGACTACGTCGAACGCCTGGGGCTCGATAATATCAACCGTTACGAGCATGAATTGCTGGAGTACGCCACCGGGCAGTTGATCCGCATTCCGGGCCTGCGCCTGATTGGCACCGCAGCCAATAAGGCCAGCGTGCTGTCGTTTGTGCTGAGCGGCTACCGTACCGAAGAAGTGGGCAACGCGCTTAACCGTGAAGGCATTGCGGTGCGTTCCGGCCATCACTGCGCCCAACCGATCCTGCGGCGCTTTGGCGTCGAGGCGACGGTGCGGCCATCGCTGGCGTTTTACAATACCTACGAGGAAGTGGATCTGTTGGCGGCAACCTTGCACAAGCTGGCGAAAGGGCGCTAGCAACAAGACATGATAACCCGGCCGGCGCAGAGCACTCTGCGCCGGTTTTTTTATCCCCCGGCCCCCAGAGTTGCATCACCGGTAACGTTGAAGGTAAACGAGACTTTTTCATGCAAACTACCGGGTTTCCAGCAGCTACGAGCAATAGCGCTTTTCGCTTCATAATAGAATTCTGGATTTCCCGTTAGTTCGATATTCTTTGCTTTACCTCTATCATCAACGTCAAACGTACCGGTTATTTTACCGTCAATCTTTTTCGCCATTGCGGCAGCGGGATAAAACGGACGTTCGTAAAAAACTTGCCCGTCACAGCCCAAATTGGGCGGCTGAACAACCTTCGACGTGGTGTTTTCGGCACCCCTTGCATAAATACAATCACCCACGGCGCTGGTTTTTTCACATCCTGAGGGTTTCATTGGCGCACAACCTGCCAGAATAACAGTGGCAAACGGCATAAGGATAAAACGTGTCATGTCATGGTTCCTGCTCATGTTTCCGTCATGGGAGCTATTTAACTCCCATTCCACCATTTAGGGGGGGCATATTTTTTCACTGGAAACAGTATAGAGGGGGGAGCTTGAATAACGTGGAAAATTGCACGTTTAGCGTGTTTTTAACCACAAAAAGAAAAGCCGCACAAAAGTGCGGCCAAAATAAGTTCGCGACGAACGAAACAAGGACAAAAACTCCGGTAGACAGGCCCTGAAAGAAAATGCTCCCAGAGACATATCCCGATAATAATAAAAATATCCCCGCAGGTTAAATGCCGAATATCGCTTTGCTTTTCTGAATTAATACAAAGATATTCAGCAAGTTACTTATCCTCAGACCAGCGTGCGGCGCTGACGTCCACCTTGACCGGCAGCAGGCCAATCGCGGTGAACTTGTCGGCTAGTTGCTGCTGTTCGGCAAATACCGCCGGCGTCATGCGTTGGCTGCCGAACGGCATGCGGGCGAGGGCTCTGGCCCAAATGGCCTGCTCCAACCCGGTGCTTTGCGCCAGGATCTTCGCCGCGTCGTCCTGATGGGCATTGGCCCAGACGCTCAGTTCACTTAGCTGGTCGATCACCAATTTGGCGCTGTCCGGGTAGGTTTCGGCAAAGTGGCGGCTGGCGAGATAGAAGGTGTAGTGCGGCACCAGACCTTCGGCATCCTTCAGCAGACGGGCGTTGGCGTGGGTTTCCACCTCGGCGTAGTAAGGGTCCCAAATCACCCAGGCGTCTACGCTGCCGCGCTGGAAGGCGGCGCGGGCGTCACTCGGCGGCAAATACACCGGCGTCACGTCTTTGTAGCTCAGCCCGGCCTGTTCAAGCGCGCTGACCAACAGGTAGTTGACGTCGGAGCCTTTGTTCAGCGCAACGCGTTTGCCTTTGAGGTCGGCAACGGTTTTGATCGGCGAATCCTGCGGCACCACTATGGCTTCGGTTTTCGGGCTGGCCGGCGAATGCCCCAGATAGATCAAATCCGCTTTGGCAGCCTGGGCAAAGGCCGGTGGCGCATCGCCGGTAGCCGCAAGATCAATGCTGCCGACGTTCAGCCCTTCGAGCATTTGCGGCCCGGCGGGAAACTCAATCCAGCGCACCTTGATGCCCTGCGGCGTCAGGGTTTGCTCCAGCGTACCGCGATATTTCAACAGGGCGAAGATATTGGCTTTCTGGTAACCAATGGTGATTTGCTGCGGTTTTTCCTGCGCCGCAACGGTCGGCAGGGCAAATGCACCCAACAGCAGCGAAGCGGCGATCAGCGAGGCTTTCAGTTTTTTCATTACACATATCCGGTCAGTAAAGGTTAATGACGGTGGTTTAACCGGCGGGAAAGCCGATCGCCAAAAAATTGCAGCAGGGTTACCAGCGCCACCAACACCACGATGACGGTGAGCATCACCTGGGTGTCGAAACGCTGGTAACCATAACGGTAAGCCAGGTCACCCAAGCCGCCTGCGCCTATGGCTCCGGCCATCGCAGAGGCGTTAATCATAGTCACCAGGGTGATGGTAAAGCCGCTGACAATGCCGGGCATGGCTTCCGGCAACAGCACATGGCGAATGATATGCCCACGGCGGCAGCCCATTGCCTGCGCCGCTTCAACCAGGCCGTGATCCACCTCTCGCAGGCTGACTTCGGCGATACGCGCGAAAAACGGCATGGCGGCGATGGTCAGCGGCACCACGGCGGCCCATACGCCGTAAGAGGTGCCGACAATCATGCGGGTGAAGGGGATCAGCGCCACCATCAGGATCAAAAAGGGGATCGAGCGGAACAGATTCACCAACCAGCCGAGCACCCGCTGAACGCCCACCTGCTCATACAATCCACCGCGTTCGCTGACCACCAACAAGATCGCCAGCGGCAATCCCAGCACCAGCGCCAACAGGGAAGAAACACCCACCATCAGCAATGTATCGAGAAATCCGGCCCACAGCCGTTCAAGCAACAGTGACATAGCCCAGGACCTCCACGCTGTCGGCCAGCGTCTGCGGAATGGTTCGATTACTCGGTGACGGTGTCACGGTTAACAACAGATAACCGATGGCGCGCCCCTGAATATGCTCAATGGCGCTTTCCACCAGCGTCACGCGGCCCTGAAAAGCCGCCAGCACGTGGTTTAGCTCCAGCGATGCACCTTGGCCACGGTAGCGTAGCCGGATCAATTGCGGTGCATCCGGCGTGGGGGGCGTGGCGGCGATCCGCCCAACCCATTCCTCCGGCAAGCGATCGTGTGAGGGGGTCAGCAGGATACGGGTCGTTTCCTGCTGTGGATTGCCGTACACCTGCCACACCGGGCCGCATTCGATAATCTCCCCCCGTTCCAGCACCGCCACCCGGTGGCAGATATCATGGATCACCTCCATTTCATGGGTAATCAGCACTATGGTGATGTTGAACTCACGGTTGATGCGCTGTAACAACGCCAGAATGGCGCGGGTGGTTTCCGGATCGAGCGCGGAGGTGGCTTCATCGCACAACAGCAATTCGGGGTTATGCACCAGCGCCCTGGCGATGCCGACCCGTTGTTTCTGCCCGCCGGAAAGCTGCGCCGGATAGGCGTCCGGGTAGTCGCTCAGCCCGACCAGCGCCAGCAATGCGTCCACTCTGCCGCGCCGCTCGGCAATCGGCACGCCCGCCACCCGCAGCGGCAACTCGATATTCTGCCGGACGGTTTTGGCCGACAGCAGGTTGAAGTGCTGGAAAATCATGCCGGTGCGCCGCCGGTAGGCCACCAGTTGATCTTCATCCAATTGGCCGATATCAACGCCATCGACCTCCACGCTGCCGCCGCTGGGGCGTTCCAGCCGGTTAATGGTGCGGATCAGGGACGACTTGCCGGCGCCGCTGCGGCCAATAATGCCGAAGATCTCCCCACGGCGAATGTCCAGGGAGATCTCCTTCAGCGCCTCGGTCAGTTGGCCGGGGTAACGCTTGCTGAGCCGGGTAAAGCGCAGGTGGGTGTCATCATGGCGGCGCACCACCTCGTCGGCGACCAGGGTGCCTGGGTTAGGCAAAATCAGGCTGGACATAAACTACTGGCTCCAGCCCGGCTGATACAGCTTGCCGTAGAAACTGTCGAGTTTGGCGCGCACGACCGGCGAATGCTGGTAAACGTCGACAAACTTGCGCAGGCGCGGGTCATCCTGATGGCCATCGCGGACCACGAACTGGATCACGTACTCCGGGTTTTCCAGGCCGTCGAACAGCAGGGCGCTGTTGGGATCGACGGTGCCGGACAGCCGCAGGTAGTGCGGATAGCCCTGCGCCAGGTCAACTTCCTCCAGCGTGCGTGCCAGTTGCACCGCTTCCACTTCGATAATTTCGATGTGTTTAGGGTTACTGACGATGTCTGCCTGGGTTGCCTGCAGGCCGGATCCCGGTTTGAGCTTAATCAGCCCGGCTTTTTGCAACAGCAACAGGCCGCGGCCACCGTTAATCACGTCGTTGGCGATCGCCACTTTGGCGCCCTCCGGCAGATCGGCGATGCTCTGGTATTTTTTGGAGTACAGCCCGACGTTATTGATGATCGCCGGGGCATAGGCCACCAGGTGGAAATTGCCTTCTTTATTGGCGTTGTGCAGGAACGGCAGGTGCTGGAACAGGTTGACGTCGATATCGCCGTTTTCCAGGCTGACGTTCGGCGCGGTCCAGTCGCTGAATTCGATGATGTCGACCTTCAGCCCCTGTTTGCGAGCCTCTTCCGCCGCCACCTCCAGCGGTGGGGCGAAGGCGGCGGTGGTGCCGACTTTCAGCGCACCGCTGTAATCATTGGCCGCAGCCGCCGCGCCTGAGAGTGCCAGCAGCGCCGAAAACAGCAGTGTTTTTGTCCGAGAGGGTATTGTCATAGGGTTGTTCCTTCAAAAGAAAAAGTAAGGGTTCAAACGGGTAACGGCGCACCCAGACGCCAGCCGGCCGCCGGATGGCTTTGCGGCAAGCGATCCTGCTGTCGAAACAGCTTTTGCCGCAGGCTGCCTGCACGGTAGGCGGTTTTGTAGCGGCCACGCGCTTGTAACTCTGGCACCACCAGATCGATAAAATCGCGGTAGCTGCCAGGGTTAACGATGCGCGTCAGGTTAAACCCGTCGATATCGGCCTGATCCACCCATTGCAGCAACCTATCCGCCACCTGTTGCGGATCGCCCACCACCAGCGGATAACGCCCGCCCATGGCGTGCTGTTCCAGCAGTTGGCGGCGGGTCCAGCCGCTGTAGGTTTGGGTTACCGACTCAATGGCCTGCGTCGGCCCGGCCTGGATCGGGTCGTCCAGACCAAAGCGTGAAAGATCGATACCGGTCGAGCTGGAAAAATGCGCCAGACCGGCTTCGGGGCTGGCGTAACGCAGATATTCACGGTATTTGTCCTGCGCCTCGGCGGCGGTTGGCGCAACGACAACGCCGACTCCCATAAACACTTTCAAATCCTGTCGCTGACGGCCGGCCGCCACCGCTGCGGTACGCAGCTTGTCCACCTGCGCTTTCATTACCGCCGGGGTGGCGTGGTTAACGAAGGTGCACTCCGCGTGGCGGGCGGCGAACTGAATACCCCGTGCCGAGCTGCCGGCCTGGAACAGCAGCGGGGTGCGCTGCGGCGAAGGCGAAGACAGGTGATAGCCCTCCACCTGATAAAATTCGCCGCGATGGGTAACCTTGTGGATCTTCTGCGCATCGGCGTAAATCCGCCGTTGACGGTCGGCCAACACGGCGTCATCTTCCCAACTGCCTTCCCATAATTGATAGGCAACGTCGAGAAACTCATCGGCCTGATCGTAACGGCGATCGTGCCCGATCTGTTCATTCAACCCCATCGCTCGCGCGGCGCTGTCCAGATAGCCGGTGACGATATTCCAGCCGATGCGGCCCTGGGTCAGATGGTCCAGCGTCGACAAGCGACGGGCAAAGGGATAGGGCGCTTCGTAACTCAGGTTGGCGGTGATGCCGAAGCCCAGATGTTGGGTCACTCCGGCCATCGCCGACACCAGCAACAGCGGATCGTTAACCGGCAGCTGTATCGACTCGCGGGCGGTCAGGGCGATGTTTTGCTGATAGACATCGTAAACGCCGAGGATATCGGCGATAAACAACCCGTCGAACAGTCCACGCTCCAGCAACTGCGCCAGCTCGGTCCAGTAGCTGAGCTGGTTGAACTCGGTGGAACGATCCTGCGGATGGGTCCACATGCCGTGATGAATATGGCCGACGCAGTTCATGTTGAAGGCGTTCAGCAGAACCTCTTTGGCGATGACGCTCATTACAGAGTCCCCCGGCGCGGCGGCAGCACCCCGTTCAGCACGTAATTGCCGATCGCCGGGTATTTCCAGCGCACCGGGTCGTGCAAGGTGTGGGTTCTGGCGTTGCGCCAGTGGCGATCGAGGTTATATTCCTGCAGCGTGGCACGGCTACCGGCCAACTCAAACAGCAGATTACCGGCGGCCAGCGCGACCTCGGTGGTCCAGGCGCGCGCCGTGGCAACCTCGATCGAGGCTTGTGCGACCGACAGGGCATCGCTGTGGCGCTGAGCGACATCGATGGCTTCACCGGCCACCGCCAGCAGGGCGTCACCGGCCTGAATGCGGGCGGAAATTTTGCCGATGCGGTCCAGCGTCAGCGGGTCCTCGCTGGCGTGTTCGACACCGGCATCAATCCACGGGCGCGAACGGCTGCGAACAAATTGCAGCATGTCCTGCCACGCGGCTTTGGCGATGCCCTGATCGATTGCGGCGTGCATGATTTGCGCCAGCGGGCCAACCGGCGTGGGCCGTTCAAACGCCGTCTGGAAGGGCACGATATCCTCTTCATCGACCGGGCACTGTTCCAGCGTCACGCTGCCGCTGCCGGTGGTGCGCTGACCAAAGCCGGACCAGTCGTCGGTGATGCTCAGGCCTAGCGTATTGCGCGGCAAAAACACCAACTGTTCTTTACCGTCTTCACCCCGCGCGGCGGTCGGGATGCGCCCGGCGTATAACGCGCCGGTAGCGTAAAATTTTTGACCGGACAGCTGCCATTGGCCTTCATGTCTGGCCAGCGAGGTGCTGCGGTGGTGGGCGGCCTTGCTGGCAAACTCCGCCAGCGCATTGCCGAAATGCACGCCGGCCAGTGCTTCCTGGTACAGCCGCCGTTGCTGCTGCGGCGAACCGTTCACCCGCAGCACTTCCAGCGCGTAATAATGGTTTTGCGGCACCTGGCCGATCGACGCATCGCCCTGGCTGAGAATAGCGATGACCTGCGCCAGCACGCGGTTCGACAACGCCGGGCCGCCAAATTCTTGCGGCACGGTAATCGCACCGAGCCCAGAGGCGAACAGGTCTGCCAGTTCGGCAACCGGCAATCGCCGTTGGCTGTCACGCTCGGCGGCGGTCGGGCTGAATTGCTCCGCCAACCGGTGTGCGGTCTCCAGCGCCTGTTCGGGGCTGGTAATGCGTTGCGCCACGCGTTGAGGGGCTACCTGGGTGGTCATGTTCTGCTCCTTTAAATCCACGAATGGCGCGCCGGAAAGCGGCCGTTGAGGTAGTACTCGCCAATGGCGTGGTATTTCCAGCGCACCGGATCGTGCAATGTGTGGGTGCGTGCGTTGCGCCAGTGACGATCGAGGCCGTGCTCCGCCAGCGTGGCGCGGCTGCCGGACCATTCGAACAGCTTTTCGCTGGCCAACAGCGCCACTTCCGTGGTCAACACCTTGGCTTCGGCGACCGCGATCGACGCCGCTGCGGCGCTTTCGGCGGTTACCGGCCAGCGGTCAACCTCATCGAGCGTCCGCGCCGCACGGCGCAACAGGGCGTTCGCCGCGCTCAACTCCATGCTGAGCCGGCCGACGTCGGCCAGAATGTAGGGATCGTCCGCGTTGCGTTCGACGCCTGCGTCGATCCAGGGGCGGGAACGCTCGCGAATAAACTGGGTGGCCTCGTCCAGCACACCCTGCGCAATGCCGGCATCGATGGCGGCCTGAATCAGTTGGGAAACGGCGCCCTGAATCGTCGGTTTTTCTGCCAGCGGCAGCAGCGGGATCACATTGGCCGGATCGACCAGAACCTCGCGCAGGCGCACCGTGCCGCTGGCGGTAGTGCGCTGCCCCATGCCGGACCAGTCGTCGACGATCTCCAGGCCTGCCGCCGGGTGGGGGATCAATGCCAGTACCGGCTGCTGTCGATCGTCGAGTGCCTTGGCGGCGACGATATGGGCGAACAGCGCGCCGGTGGAGTAAAATTTGTCGCCGGTAAAGCGCAGGCCGTCTGCGGTTTGCCGTAAGCGGCTCTGCATATCCAGCGTGTGCTTGCTGTTTTTCTCCGGGCCACCGTTCCCGATGCGTTGGCCGGCCAGCACCGCCGCGAAAATACGCCGTTTTTGTTCTTCGCTGCCGGCATCACGGATTAACTGAATCAGGCCGAAATGGTTTTGCGGAATTTGCCCCAGCGCCGGATCGACGGCGGAAATCAGGCGAAACACCTCCGCCAGCGTGGTAAAGGACAGTTCCGGTCCGCCGTATTCGCGCGGAATGGAAATGCCACCGAGGCCAGACTGGGTAAACAGCGCCAACTGTTGCAGCGGATAGCGCCGCTGGCGGTCACGCAGTTGGGCTTCAGGCGCGGCGGCTGTGGCGACTTGCCGCGCCGCATCCAGCGCCTGTTGATCGTCAGCAATCCTGCGGGCCCGTTCTTCTGCGGGAGGGAAATTGGCCGTATCCGGCGCAGACGAAACAGAAACAACCATAACGATGTCCTCAATACGGGAGACGGCAGTAAATAACGCGCTGCCGCGGGCGTAGCGCGATGAAATATAATTAAAATTTAAGTTGATACAGCGGTGGGGTACGAAGCGATAATAATAATTTGCAGGTTGCGGTGTAAAGCAAAGGCTTATTATAAATAATCCATTGCTTAGCGATTAATTAGCTTTGCGATAGGCGGGGGATGATTTTCCCGCACCGATAACGAATACCCGCGGGCAAGAGGGTTCTGCCCGCGCAGCCAGTGACGCACAGCTCATTCCAATAGCTGAAACGGATGCGCTGTTTCAGCCGGTTATTCCACACATAACGCGTCATCGTTAATTCCTCCTCCGTGTCTGCTTAATAGAGGTAACAGCTATTTTAAAACGGGTCGAATACGTTATTTCGCTTAGCTTTTGAGTTTTTCGGGATAATACTTTCACCGCCGTCAGGCTTTCTGCAAAAACGCCATCAAGGCTCTTCGTTATGCATAACGCAATGCGCGCCGGGTCCGGCCTGATTACAAAGGCGGCCCGCAAGGATACACTCAGCGATGCCGGTTCCTCATGTGGGGGAGCGGCATCGGCATTTTGCATAAGGGGTATTGCGTGGTGGGCAAGCTTAATTTGGACCAGCTTCAGACTTTTGCTTTGGTGGTCAGGCAAGGGAGTTTTTCCGCCGCAGGGGAAGTGCTGGGGCTGACCCAGCCCGCGGTCAGCTTGCAAATCCGGCAGTTGGAACAGCGGCTGCACGTTCGGCTGCTGGAGCGGGTCGCCAGGCGCGTGCGGCCGACGTCCGCCGGTGAGGCGCTACTGGAACACATAAGTCACATCAATGCGGCGGTGGATCATGCGCTGAGCGACATGGCCGGCCACGCGCAGGAGATTGCCGGCACCGTGACGCTGGGTACCGGCGCGACAGCCTGTATCCATTTGCTGCCGACGCTGCTGCGGGAGTTGAAACAGGCTTATCCCTTATTGAACGTCGGGGTGCGCACCGGCAACACCGATGACATGGTAAAAGCGGTGGAAGAAAACCGCATCGACATCGCATTGGTGACCTTTCCGGCCAATGGCCGCAGTTTGCAGTTGACGCCGCTGCTGCAAGACGAGTTTGCCGTCATTTTCCCGGCCGATTCCCCCGATTTGCCTGCCACGTTCACCCCGCAAACTCTGGGTGCGCTCCCGTGGGTGGCTTTTGAATCCGGCAGCAGCACCCGCCGTTTGATTGATGGCTGGTTCCTTGGCGCGGGGGTTAAACCCGCGCCGGTAATGGAACTGGGCAGCATAGAGGCGATCAAAGAGATGGTTGCCGCCGGGCTTGGGTACAGCATTGTGCCGCGCATGGCACTGTCCGGCACCCGGGGAGACGCTCTTACGCCCGCGCTTGAACGCACTTTGGGCATCGTACTGCGCCAGGATAAGCCGCTGAGCAGGGCGTTGCAGAAGGTGCTCGCCAGCCTGCACACCTTGAAAAAATAACCCGCCGGTTACTGCCCCTCCGCCGCGCGGGCGGTTTTACCCGCGCGCATCACCCGCCAGCCAAAGTTCATGCCCGCAGCGGCAATCAGGATCGCGGCTGCGCCCAAGAGCTGCATCAGGCTGAGGCGGTGCCCGAATACCGCCCAATCGACGATGATCGCCACCAGCGGGTAGATGAACGACAACGCGCCGACCAGGCTGGTGGGGATTTTCTGGATCGCGCCATACAGCAGCGAAGACATCAGCCCGGTATGCACCAGGCCGATAGTCGCCAGCAGCAACCAGGCATTGGTCGTTGACGGCAGGTGGGCCAGGCCGGCGAACGGCGCCAGCACCACCACCCCGACGCTGAGCTGGATCAACACGATCAAATGCGGCGGCACGGTTTTTAGCCCTTTGACGATCGCCGCCGCCACCGCATACATAAACGCCGCGCCCAATGCCAACAGCACGCCGATAACGTAATCCGATCCTGAGCCGCTAGCGCCGGGGCGGCCGGTAATAATCAGCAACATGCCGCCGAAGGCCAGCAGCAGCCAAGCCAGCTTATTTGCCGTCAGTTTTTCGCCAAAGAACAGTACGCCCAGCCCGACCAGCATAAAAGGTTGGACGTGGTAGGTGACCGTGGCCACGGCGATAGAGGCATGGGCATAAGCGCCAAACAACAGCGTCCAGTTCAGCACCAGCGCCATGCCACCCAATACCGCCACGGCGGCCTGACGTCGGGTCAGCATGCCTTTCTTCAACAGGCCAAGCAGGGCACAGGCGATCAACATCGCCAGCGCACCAAAAGCGCAACGCCAGAAAACCACCGTGGTTGGCGGTTGCCCTAGCGCGATCACCGGCCAGCCGACGGTGCCGGAGATCACCATCGCCAGGGTCATCTGTACTACGCCGCGGGTGTTTACCTTCATTTGCCTTCTCCCTGATTGAGTGCCGTGCTTGCCGCCGTCGACGAACACCATTAAAATGAACAACTGAACATTATGATGAACAACGCATACTTGTTCGTCAAGTCGAACGAACGAATGATATGGTGAACAATGAGCGATAACTCCAGCAATACCGGCACACCCATCGGCCTGCTTTCGGCCGCCATTCGCCGCGAACGCGAGCGGTTGGGGCTGTCGGTCACCGAACTGGCGCGTCGCGCCGGCATCGCAAAATCGACGCTTTCGCAATTGGAAACCGGCAGCGGCAACCCAAGCCTGGAAACCTTGTGGTCGCTGGCGATGGCCCTCGACGTGCCTGTCAGCCGGTTAATCTCTCAACCGCGTAAGCACGTACAGGTGATCCGCGCCAACGAAGGGGTTACCACGGTTTCCGAACAGGCCAACTATGCCGCTACGTTGCTGGCAACCTGCCCGCCGGGAGCACAGCGCGATATTTACCGTTTGCGCGTTCAGCCGGGCGAGACGCGGGTTTCACGCCCGCATATGCCGGGCACCATTGAGCACGTGATTATCAGCAGCGGCAGGGCGCGAATCGGGCCGACGGAGCAGCCGGTGGAGTTGAGTGCGGGGGATTACATCAGTTACTCCGCCGATCGAGAGCATATTTTTGAAGCCCTGGAGGCGGATACCACGGCGGTGATGCTGATTGAGCAAGGCTGACCCGGCGCGGTAAAGCGCGCCGGGCCAGGGCCTCAGTAATACAGGCGGGGTTCTGCGGATTCGATCATGCTGCGCAGCTTGGTCAGGGCAAATTTCAATTCGCTACGACTGGTTGGCGACATCAGCACGATGCGCACTGCACGCGTGTGGCCGCTGCGTTCGGCCAGGAATTGCGTGCCGCTGGAAATATTCACCCCCTGAGCGCGCGCCAGATTGGCGAACTCATCGCTGGTCCAGGGCTCGGGCAGAGTGACCCAAATGTGGTAACCGTAGGGTTGCGAAGCGACCTCCAGCCCGTGGAAAACCTCTGCGGCGATGGCCTGGCGCGCCGCCGCTTCTTGCTTCTGGGTTTGCAGCATTTCAGCCCCAATGCCGGAAGTAATGATATTGCTGGCCAACTGCGCGATAAGCGGGGAAGGCATCCAGATGCTGGTTCGCACCATCGACGTCAACCGCGACAGGGTTTCCGCCGGCGCATGCAGATAACCGATGCGCAACGCCGGTGAGATGCTTTTCGACAGGCTGGTCAGGTACACCGAGCGTTCAGGAGCAAACGAAGACAGCGCCTCGACCGGCTCTGCGGTAAGAAAACCGTAAATGTCGTCATCAAGAATGTAAAAATCGAACTCGCGGGCAATCTGCGCGATTTCGGCCCGTCTGGCGTTCGACATCACCACCGTGGTGGGGTTTTGGCAGCTAGCCACGCAGATCAGCATCGCCGGTTTTTCCTGGCGGCACAGTGCTCTCAGCGAGTCGGGCACGATGCCCTCGCTATCCATTTCGACCCCGCGCAATCGCCGCCCATTGCCGTGTACCAGCGAGATAATGCCCGGATAACACAGCGCTTCGCACAGGATAAGATCCTGGTGCGCCGTCAGGGCATTGATGGCGACCAGCAAACCGTGCTGAGCGCCGGCGGTCAACACCACTTGCTGCCAGTGTACGTCAGGCAAAAAACGCCGCAGCCAGCTGGCACCGGCGTCGCGATGCGCCGGATGCCCGCCTTCCGGCGAATAGTCAAGCGCCAGCCCCAGCTCCGGGCTGGCGACCAGATGCTCGAGCGCGGTGCGGATCCCCTGTTCCTGGGCCTGCACCTCCGGTTTGATCACCGACAGATCGATATGATCCCGCTGGGCGGAAGATGAAGGGCTAAAATGCGGCAGGCGCGCGCTTTCCATGGCCCTTTCAGGCGCAGCCAGCACAAAGGTCCCACGGCCCACTTCACCCTGAACCAGCCCGCGCCGCGCCGCTTCTTCATAAGCGCGATTAACGGTGCCCGGCGTAACGGCCAGCGTCTGCGCCAACTCTTTCAATGTAGGCAAACGTGAACCGGCAGGCAGCACGCCGTTGTTGATGTCATTTTGCAGCGCATCTGCAATCAGCAAATACACCGGGGCATTTTTCTCACTGAAGCGCGGTGTCCACATAGACCCTCTGTATGCTTTGAATGGCTATCCCCACGGGCTTTCTGCTTTGGCATTGCTGGCCGCAGGGTGGGGATAAGACGATTACAGTATAAGCCAGCCATTAAATTGATGTAATAAGTATTAACACAGAAAGAATTACACAGATACAATCGACTTAAATTAACTCGATTCAATCGATGTTATTTTCGAAGTTTTGTTTGTTTATGTATCTTCAACTTGTTGTTTTTAATTTGATTTATCGGGGCTTTTCTTTTCTGGCATATTACATCGATTTAATCGATGTGCATTGATAGGGGTAATGATGGACAGATTGCGACAGGATTTTTCTCTTTCGGCGGTAGTGGCGGGCGCCATCGCGGTGATAGTGTCTTACGCCGGCCCGTTGATCATCGTGTTTCAGGCCGCCAGTGCGGCGCACTTGCCCACGGAGGTGATCTCCTCCTGGATTTGGGCCATCTCCATCGGCAGCGGCATCACCGGGCTGATTTTGAGTTGGCATCTGCGGGTGCCGGTGATCACCGCCTGGTCAACGCCCGGCGCGGCATTGCTGGTCGGGTTATTGCCAGGGGTGACGATCAACGAGGCAGTGGGGGCTTATATCGTTTCTTCGCTCATTATCGCCGTCATTGGTCTGTCCGGCGCCTTCGATAAACTGATCGGTAAATTACCGCGGTCGATCGCCGCCGCCATGCTGGCCGGGATTTTATTCCACTTTGGCGCGGAGATGTTTGTGTCCATTCAGTTGCAACCGACGCTGGTCATGGCCATGTTCGTGACCTACCTGTTGTTTAAACGCCTGTTGCCACGCTATGCCATTGTCGCCGTGTTGGTGGCCGGCGGCGCAGTGGCGGGAATGAGCGGCATGTTGAACGGCGGGGATATCGTCGTCAGCGTAGCCCACCCGGTTCTGATTACCCCGGCCTGGAGCTGGCACGCCATCATTAATATCGCACTGCCGCTTACGCTGGTGACGCTGACCGGTCAGTATGTGCCCGGCATGGCGGTGTTGCGCTCCTCAGGTTACGCCACACCGGCTCGGCCGATCGTCTCGATGACCGCGATTGCCTCAGTGTTGCTGGCGCCGTTTGGCTCGCACGGGGTGAATCTGGCGGCCATTACCGCCGCGATTTGCACCAGCGAAGAGGCGCACCGCGAGAAAAGCAAACGCTACATCGCCGGCGTGGCCTGCGGGATTTTCTATATTGTGATGGGGATTTTCGGCGCGACGCTGGCCTCGGTGTTTACTGCATTACCCAAAGAACTGATTATCTCGCTGGCCGGGCTGGCGCTGTTTGGCGCCATCAGCACCGGGTTGACCGGCGCAATGGCCGACGAGAAGCAGCGGGAAGCGGCGTTAATCACTTTCCTGGTCACGGCGTCCGGCATGAACTTTTTAGGCATGGCGTCGGTATTCTGGGGATTGATCTTCGGGCTGGCTGCGCACTTCTCCCTGACTGTGCTTTCTGGCCGCCGTGCGTTGTTGGCCAGATAGAACGCGATTGACGATGAAAGAGATCCCCTCAGAGCCGCCCGGCTCTGAGGGAAGGGCACAGATTAATAGGTGTGGAAATAGTCCTGAATCGCCTGCGGATTATGGGTTTTGGTCAGCGCCAGCATCAACAGAATGCGTGATTTAGCCGGGTTGAGCGAGTCGGAAACCAGGCCGGGCTGGCCCGCATCTTCAGAAACAATACCGCTGCCGGTGCGGCTGGCACGAACGACCAGCACGCCGGCTTTTTCCGCTTTTTTGATCCCGGCCGAGCTACGCACTGAAACCGACCCGGCACCGGTGCCGGCATAAACAATTCCGTCTACCTTGTGCTGAATGGCGGCGTCATACATGTATTCAGGATCGTCCTGATAACCGTAAATAATGTCGACTTTCGGCAGCGCGCTGACATTGCGCACGTCAAAGACCGAGCGAGTGGTGTGAATTTTATCCACCCGGGTTTCAAAGTAAGGTTTACCGCCGACAATCACCCCCAAATAACCTTCCTCCGGCGCTTTGAAGGTGTCCAGCGTGGTGGCGTTGGTTTTGGTGCTGAAGCGGGCGGAACCAATGCGATCGTTCAGCACCACCATGACGCCGCGGCCTGCTGCCTGTTTATCGGCGGCGACGGTTACCGCATCCAGCAAGTTCATCGGGCCGTCGGCGCTGATGGCGGTCGCCGGGCGCATAGCGGCAGTGAACACCACCGGTTTGTTGCTTTTTACCGTCAGGTTAAGGAAGTAGGGCGATTCATCCAGCGTGTCGGTGCCGTGGGTGATCACCACGCCGGCGACGTCATCGCGCGCCAGCAGTTCGTTGACGCGTTTTGACAGCTTGAGCAGGATCTCGCTGGTCATGTTTTCGCTGCCGATATTGGCAATCTGCTCGCCGTCCACCCGGGCGATTTTCTGCATTTCCGGTACCGCGGCGATCAAGGTATCCACCCCGAGCGCCCCGGCTTTGTAGCCGGTGGTTTGGGTATTGGAGGCTGCCGAGCCGGCGATGGTACCGCCAGTGGCCAAAATAACGATGTGCGGTAACTCCCCGGCGGCGGTCGCCGCGTTGGCGCAACCTAAGGTCAATAAAACAAATGCCACTCTAATTATTTGAAACATAGCGCTACCCCTGATTAAAAAGCCAAATTAGGCGGAGTAGCCAAAGCAAAAAGGGTGCCAGTTAAGCGACGGGCGCCAATAGCGGGAAAGCGAGCAGGTCAAGGTGGGTATTGCACCCGGTGCGGGAGTGCTCCGCACCAGAATGGATCTCTCTTCAGCGTTGCGGCCCCAGGCCGTGGGTGAGCAGGTTTAGGGATGTCTTCATAAGGCTTAACGTTTTCCTCTGCCTGTAACTTGAATTATTTTGAGTATAGAACCTTTATAAATGTCCATTTCTGGTTATTCTGTCCCGACAGGTTTAAAGTAAGATCTCGACCTGATAAGGAAGATTAGAACCCATTAATAGCGAAAAGGAATTTACTGTGTCAGAGACCACTCAATCAAATTCACACGCGTTATGCTTTCCCTATTCTATATTCATAACCCAAAAACGTATGGATGATTACGGTGCCGATGATATGCGATGTGGCGATCTAAGCGAAATACAATTAAAAACAGATTTTAATATGAATGATGTATCAGCCGAGGTTAACCCATACACGTTGACAAAGATATCGCCGTTTACGCAACTGCAATCCTTGCCTTATGGGACAAACGATAAAAGCGAGAAAGTGACGCGTAAAGAATGCGCAAAGATCCTCTTTGATGAATTTCGCAGCTTATCGAAACCATTCTCTTTTTCCGGTCCGTATAAGAACCTCGTCGGAAAGATGATCGACCACATGCAAAACGGCAATGGCACTCCGTTTAGGGATGTTTCGTTAAATGTAGCATTGAAAGAGCTCATTCTTGGAGATCGAACAAATAAAAGTTCACTGTTAAAAATAAAAGAAATAATAGAGAGGGGGATTAATTGGAATCATAATATCTTCCCTGGTGACCTTACTTCATTGTTTGGCGATATGCAAAAAACCATCCTACCAAAGTTCAATAGATGGCAAGATAGAGTTAACGGATTAGGTATCACCGTACATGATACCTATGCAACGCATATCACTATAAAATCGCTACAGATTGATAATGACCGCTATCATGCTATAGTCCATTACACTGTTCAGGACCACTTTGGATTAGATAATAGAGATGTTGCGGGGTTTCGTAATTACCGTTTGTTCCGTATATGGTTTATCCTTCAGAGATATAATAAATTTGGCTATAAACCATTCATGACAAATATGGAAGCTACTGTGGAAATAAAAGGGGACAGGCAGTCATGATAAAAAAATCAAACTACAAACGAACATTACTCATAGGTGGATTATTTTTCTTATCTTCCTTGGCACTCTATTTGTGGGTAAAAGACAGACCCGTTGACATTGTACTCACACATGATAACAGAGACATAATAATAAAAAGCCCTCCTATTACAGATGAGGGTAAAATAACATGGTGGCAAAAGAATGAACATACCATTAAGACGAAATACGGAATACCTAAGCCAGAGAGAAATGGTTCTTATTCTGTAAGTATTTGGGATTTTGGCGATGGCTATGAAATTTATAGGGCAGACTCACTTTTTACCTCCCGCCTTGAAGAATTATATTGCTTTGATGAAGCTAAAAAAATTTGCTTAGAAAAAAAGAATGAGATAATAACGATTTATAAGACATCTGGAGGAGTTGTGAAGTATGTTACAAACAATGCCGTATATTATCAAAAAGAAGATGGGAGCATAGTTAAAGAGGACTAATCCTTAGAAAAACAACCCCTGACAGAGTATTGAAAATATACCTATTCAGGGGGGCATTAAGAATCACTTATCGGCAACGTCTTTACACCACTCCAGCTTAAATCCCACTAAAGAAATACCCGGTGCGGGAGCGGCCCGCACCAGAATGGATCTCTCTTCAGCGTTGCGGCCCCAGGCCGTGAGTGAGCAGCGTAATGGCGTGACGGGCAATATCGTCGGCACGCAGCGGGCTGAGGGAGTTATCACGCTGCCATTTTGACGCCGTGGCTAACGGCAGCAGCGTCATGCCAAACAGGGTGACAATCAGCAGGGAGGGCTCCAGATCGGCGTGCAGCTTGCCTTCCGCCTGCCAACGAACGATGGACTGCATCGCCGTTTTGCGTTGTTTGTCGCCAAAGCGCTCGTCCATCCGCTGCTTCAATACGCCACTGTCACTCATCACTTCGCGCAACCACAGCGGGGCGAACCACGGGTGCGCGATGGAAATATCGATAAACCGCTGCGCCAACTCAGTGAAAGCCGCCACCGGATCGTCCTCGTTGGCGTCGAAAACGTCGCCGGCGGCGATTCTCACCGGCAGGAAACGTTCGTCTATCAGCACATCGAGCAGCTGTTCACGGTTGTGAAAGTAGTAGTGCAGCATCGCCGGGGTAACGCCGGCCTCGCGGGCAATGGCGTTCAGCGAGGTATCGGCAATGCCCTGACGGGCGAACAAGTTCAGCGCCGTGTCGAGCAAATGCTCCCGTTTTTCTGCCCCGTTGGCCGCGCCGCTGGGCCTGCCAGGGCGGCGTGGAGAGGGGTTTTTTTTAACGTTTTGTGCTGTCATCGCGGCGAGATCCATTGACCGGAGAAAAGAATAACTCATATATTAATTATTCAGTTAATTAATTACAAGCGGACTCACTCAAATGGGCATTGATAACACCGCAGGCCACGAAGATAACGGCAGGGCGTCTGAACAGGCGCCCTCGATCCGTTTGCTGTTCTCCGCACTGCTGCTGGTGATGCTGCTGGCGGCGCTCGATCAGACCATCGTCTCGACCGCGCTGCCGACCATCGTCGGCGAGTTCGGCGGGTTGGAGAATTTGTCTTGGGTCGTGACGGCCTATCTGCTGGCTTCGACCATCGTGGTGCCGCTGTATGGCAAGTTCGGCGATCTGTTCGGCCGCAAGATCGTGCTACAAATCGCCATCGTGGTGTTTTTGCTCGGTTCCGTGCTGTGCGGGCTGGCGCAAAACATGACGCAATTGATCCTGATGCGCGCGTTACAAGGGCTGGGTGGCGGCGGTTTATTGGTGGTGACCATGGCGGTGGTGGGCGACGTGATCCCGCCGGCCGATCGCGGGCGCTATCAGGGATTGTTCGGCGGGGTGTTTGGCCTGGCAACGGTGATCGGGCCGCTGATCGGCGGGCTGTTGGTGCAGCATTTCTCCTGGCGCTGGATCTTCTACATCAACCTGCCGCTGGGGGTTTTCGCCCTGTCGGTGATCGGCGCGGTGTTCCAGTCGCGGGTCAACCGGGTTAAACACGAAATCGACTATTTGGGGGCGGCTTATCTCGCCTCGGCGCTGACCTGCATCATCCTCTTTACCAGCCAGGGCGGCACGGTCATGGCCTGGTCGGACGGGCAGCTGTGGTGCATTCTGGCCTTTGGGTTGGTGTCGCTGGGTGGGTTTATCTACGAAGAGCGGCTGGCGAGCGAGCCGATAATTCCGCTGGGGCTGTTTCGTAATCGCACCTTTGTATTGTGCAGTTTGATCGGTTTTATCATCGGCATGTCACTGTTTGGTTCGGTGACCTTCCTGCCGCTGTATTTGCAGGTGGTGAAAGACTCGACGCCTTCGCAGGCCGGGATGCAGCTGTTGCCGCTGATGGGCGGCATCATGATCAGCTCGATCGTCAGCGGCAGGCTGATCAGCAAAAGGGGCAAATACCGTATCTTCCCGATTATCGGCACCCTGTGCGCGTTGGCGGGCATGATCCTGCTCGGCACGCTGACAAATTCGACGCCGGTGCACCAGTTGTATCTCTATATCAGCCTGTTGGGACTGGGATTGGGCATGGTGATGCAGGTGATGATTCTGGCGGCGCAAAACAGCGTGGAGCCGCAGCATATGGGGGTCGCGACCTCCAGCGCTACGTTGTTCCGTTCGATTGGCGGTTCGATCGGCGTAGCGGTGTTTGGCGCGATTTTTACCAACGTGCTGCACAGCCGCCTGGCCGTGTTGTTGCCGGAGGGGGCGGAGTTACCGCGTTCTCTGGGCGCGGCGGCGGTGCACCATTTGCCGACGGCCTTGCAGCAAGACTATCTGCAGGCTTTCGGCGGGGCGATCCACTCGGTGTACCAGATTGCCGCCTGGGTCATGGTGTTGGCCTTTGCGCTGACCTGGTTGCTGAAAGACGTGCCGCTGCGGCAAAAATAGGGCGTCTCTCATGCTTTGCGAAGGACTTTTACCGAATCCTTACGTAACCCTGTCAGACTAAAAAGATCAGAATCTATATATTGAGAATAAACGTTCTCAATAGGATAGATACTCGATGCAGAGCAAAAAGATTTTTCTTGTCGGCCTGGCGTTATTGCTGACCGCCTGTGATGGCAAACCCGGCGGAGCCCCGATGGGAGCGGGCGGCACGCCGGAGGTGGGGGTCGCGACGCTGCACGGCCAACCGGTCACGCTGAGCAGCGATTTGAGCGGCAGGGTGAACGCCACCATGACCTCGGACGTTCGTCCGCAGGTTGACGGCATTATCAAACAGCGCTTGTTTACCGAAGGGGCCGAGGTAAAAGCCGGCCAGGTACTGTATCAAATCGATCCCGCCACCTATCAGGCCAGTTATAACCAGGCTGCCGCACAGTTGAAAAGTGCGCAGGCGACGGTGAAATCCAGCCGCCTGAAGGCGCAACGTTACGCCGCGCTGGTGAAAGAGAATGGCGTCTCCAAACAGGATGCGGACGATGCGATGGCGACCTATCTGGAGGCGGTCGCCGCTGTCGACCAGTATCAGGCGGCGCTGGAAACCACCAAAATCAATCTCGCTTATACCCAGGTGCGTGCGCCTATTTCCGGCCGTATCGGTATTTCCTCGGTGACGCCGGGTGCGCTGGTTACCGCCAGCCAGACCGATGCGCTGGCCACTATCCGCGCGCTGGACCCCATCTATGTCGATCTCACGCAGTCCAGCAGCCAATTGCTCAGGTTGCGCAAACTGCAGGCGTCCTTAAAACGTGACGATGTCACACCGGTCGCCATCAAGCTTGAAGACGGCACGCCTTATGCGCATGACGGCAAACTGGAACTGACGGAAGTGTCGGTGGATGAGTCTACCGGCTCCGTTACGCTACGCGCCGTATTCCCTAACCCGGAGCATGAATTGCTGCCGGGCATGTACGTTCGCGCCAGGGTAGATAATGGCGTCGATCCGAAAGGCATTCTGGCGCCGCAGCAGGGCATCACCCGCAATGCCAAAGGTGAGGCCACTGCGTTGGTGGTGAATGCGCAAAACAAGGTTGAGCAGCGCACGGTCACCACCGAACGGGTGATCGGCAGCAACTGGTTGGTCAGTAAAGGGCTGAACGACGGCGATCGCCTGATCGTCGAAGGCACCAATAAGGTGGCCGCCGGCGTCGAGGTTAAAGCGGTTGAAGTGCAAAAGCAGACGGCGACCGGCACGGCTAACGGTGGGGAGCAGTAATTATGGCGCAGTTCTTTATTCGGCGGCCGGTGTTTGCCTGGGTGATCGCGATCATCATCATGCTGTGTGGCCTGATGTCGATCAACTCGTTGCCCATTTCGCAATACCCGGACGTTTCCCCACCGCAGATCGCCATTTCGGCTACCTATCCGGGCGCTGATGCGGAAACCCTGGAAAACAGCGTGACGCAGGTCATTGAGCAGCAGCTCACCGGCCTGGACGGCCTGCTGTATTTCTCGTCGTCCAGCAGTTCCGACGGTTCGGTGAGCATCAACGTCACCTTCGATCAGGGTACCGATCCGGACATCGCCCAGGTACAGGTGCAAAACAAGGTGCAACAGGCGGAAAGCCGCTTGCCGTCCGAGGTCACCTCACAAGGGGTAACGGTCAAGAAATCGCAGAGCAGCTTTTTGCTGATCGTCGGTCTGTACGATGAGACCGATAAAGCGACGATGGCAGACATCGCCGACTATCTGGTCAGTAACCTGCAAGACCCGTTGTCGCGCATTAACGGCGTGGGCGATGTGCAGGTTTTCGGCTCGGAATACGCCATGCGCATTTGGCTGAACCCGACCAAGCTGGCGTCTTATTCGCTGATGCCGTCCGATGTGGAGACGGCGATTGAGGCGCAAAACACCCAGGTTTCTGCGGGTAAGGTCGGCGATCTGCCGGCCGGCGCCGATCAGCAACTGACCGCCACGGTCAAGGCGCAATCCCGGCTGCAAACGCCGGAGCAATTTCGCAATATCATCCTGAAAAGCGACAGCAGCGGGGCCCTGGTTCGCCTGGGCGATGTGGCGCGGGTTGAACTGGGCAACGAGGATTACTCTTCCAGCGCACGCCTGAACGGTCACCCGGCGGCGGGTATCGCGGTCAAGCTGGCCGCAGGAGCCAATGCGCTCAACACCGCCAAGCTGGTCAAGGCCAAGGTGGCGGAATACCAGTCATCCATGCCTGACGGCTACAAGGTCGCATACCCGAAAGACAGCACCGACTTTATCAATATCTCGATTGAAGAAGTGGTGAAGACGCTGTTCGAAGCGGTGGTGCTGGTGGTGATCGTGATGTTCATCTTCCTGCAGAACCTGCGTACGACGCTGATCCCGACCATTACCGTGCCGGTGGTGCTGCTCGGCACCTTTGGCGTGCTGGCGGTGTTCGGCTATTCGATCAACACCCTGACGCTGTTTGGCATGGTACTGGCCATCGGGCTGTTGGTGGATGACGCCATCGTGGTGGTGGAGAACGTCGAGCGCGTGATGCGCGAAGAAAAACTGCCGCCGCGCGAAGCGACGGAAAAGTCGATGAAAGAGATCACCGGCGCGTTGGTGGGCATTGCGATGGTGCTGTCTGCGGTGTTCCTGCCGATGGCATTCTTCGGCGGGTCCACCGGGGTTATCTATCGCCAATTCTCCGTCACTATCGTCTCTTCCATGGCGCTTTCGGTGCTCCTGGCGCTGACGCTGGCACCGGCGCTGTGCGCCACGTTGCTGAAACCCGCGCATGAGGAACTGACCGACAAAGGCCTGCTGGGTAAATTCAACCGGGGTTATGACCGGCTGCAGGCGAAGTATGCCGACAAGGTCGGCAGGGTGATCCACCGTCCCATGCGTTACCTGCTGATGTACGGCCTGTTGCTGATCGCGGCCGCCGTCATGTATATGCGCCTGCCGACCGGCTTCCTGCCTAACGAAGATCAGGGGATGGTGATGGTGCAGTATACGCTGCCGGCAGGCGCTACCGACGCTCGTACCTCGGTGGTCAGCGACGAGGTGAAGGATTACTTCCTCAACAATGAGAAGGCCAACGTCAACAGCATTTTTACCATCAACGGCTTTGGTTTTAGCGGCAGCGGCCAGAACGCCGGCATGGCCTTCGTCAGCCTCAAGGACTGGAGCCTGCGCAGCGGCAGCGAGAACACCGCCGACGCGATTGCCAAACGCGCCATGGGGCACTTCGCCAGCATTCGCGATGCTCAGGTGTTTTCGATGAGCCCGCCGTCGATCGACGGTTTTGGCCAGTCCAACGGGTTCACCTTCGAGTTGCAGGCCAAAGGCGCAACGACCCGTGCGGAGTTGCAGGCGATGCGTGACCAGATTATTGCCGCCGCCGGCAAAAATCCGGGCCTGATCGCCGTGCGCGCCAACACCTTGCCGGATACCCCGCAGCTGCAGGTGGATATCGATAATGACAAGTTGCAAGCGTTGGGCCTGAGCGCCAGCGACGTCAGCAGCACCCTCACCAGTTCTTTCGGCAGCACCTATGTTAACGACTTTATCGACCGCAACCGGGTGAAGAAAGTCTATATGCAGGGGGATGTGGAGTTCCGTTCAAAACCGGAGGATCTGGATAAGTGGTTTGTGCGCGGCAGCTCAACCAGCACCAGTTCAGGCACGACCACGACCAGCATGACGCCGTTCTCGGCCTTTGCCTCATCGCGCTGGATCTACGGGCCGGAAAACCTGTCGCGTTATAACGGGCTTTCGTCGTTCGAAATCACCGGCGAAGGCGCTCCGGGCACCAGCTCCGGCACCGCGATGGATGAAATGGAAAAACTGGCGGCGAAGTTCTCCGCGGGCAGCAGCTACTCCTGGAGCGGGCTTTCTTATCAGGAGCGCCTGACCAGCGGCCAGGCGGGATCCTTGTATGCCATCGCGCTCTTGGTGGTGTTCCTGTGCCTGGCGGCGTTGTACGAGAGCTGGTCGATCCCGTTCGCGGTCATGATGGTGGTGCCGATGGGCGTGGTAGGTTCGCTGTTGGCGGTCACGCTGCGCGGTCTGGAAAACGATATCTACTTCCAGGTGGCGCTGTTGACCATTATTGGCCTGTCGGCCAAGAACGCCATTCTGATCGTGGAGTTTGCCGAAGAGAAGTACCAGCACGGAGAAACGCTGATCGCCTCGGCGGTCGAAGCATCCCGTATGCGCTTGCGGCCCATTCTGATGACGTCGCTGGCGTTTACCGCCGGGGTATTGCCGCTGGCAATCTCCACCGGTGCCGGCGCCAACAGCCGCATAGCCATTGGCACCGGGATTATCGGCGGTACCCTTACCGCGACGCTATTGGCGATCTTCTTTGTTCCTTTGTTCTACGTTTTGGTACGCCGGGTATTTGCACGTAAACCGGTCGTCGCCAAACAGGTAGAAAGCACCACGCCACAGGCAGGAGAATAATGTGCTGCAACGTTTGATAACTCTGACATTCCCCCTGTTACTGGCAGGCTGTATTTCACTGGATCCGGACTACCAGCGGCCGCAGGCGCCGGTACCGGCAAACCTGCCGCAAGGTGCCGCCTATGCCACGCCAAGCGGTAAGCTTTCGCTGAGCTATCCGGATATCCCGTGGCGCGATTATGTGGTGGATGCCCAGCTGCGGCAGGTGGTGGCGATGGGGCTGAGCAGCAGCCGTGATCTGCGTGAAGCGATCGCCAACATTGAGTCGGCGCGAGCGTTATACGGCGAACAACGCTCTGAACTGCTCCCAACCATCAACGCCGGGGTGGACGGCACGCGTTCACGCTCTTTGACCGGCAACGGCAATGCGACCGCCATCAGCCAGAGCTACGAAGCCAGCGCCAGCACCAGTTCGTTTGAGTTGGATCTGTTCGGTAAAAACCGCAGCCTGTCGCGCGCAAAATTCGAGACCTATTTGGCGGAGTCCGAGGCAGCAAAAAGTACGCGCCTGACGCTGATCGCCGATATCGTCACCGACTGGGTGAACGTGGCGGCGGAACGCAGCCTGTTGACGGCTGCCAAAGACACGATGGAAAGCGCCAGGCTGTCGCTGGAAGTGACGCGTAAAAACCAGCAAAACGGCATTTTGTCTATGGTGGATGTGGCTTCGGCGGACACGGTTTATCAGCAGGCGCGTTCAGACGTCGCCAGCTATACCACCAGCGCCGCGCAGGCGAAAAACGCGCTGGATCTGGTGGTGGGGCAAAGCGTGCCCGAAAGCCTGTTGCCGAACGGGATCGAGGCGCTGTCCGGCATCATGAAAGACATGCCGGCCAATGTGTCGTCGCAGGTGCTGCTGAACCGGCCGGACGTCCTGGAAGCCGAGCATAATCTGAAGTCGGCCAATGCCAGCATCGGTTCCGCGCGCGCGGCGTTCTTCCCGTCGATCAGCCTGACCGCCAGCGGCGGCGTGGGCAGCGGGGAGCTGTCGTCCCTGTTCAGCAAGGGCGCCGGCGTCTGGTCCTTTGCGCCAAGCATCAGTCTGCCGATTTTCACCGGCGGCTATAACACCTCGCAGCTCAACTACACCAAGGCACAAAAGGATCTGTACGTCGCCACTTATGAGAAAGCGGTGCAGACGGCGTTCCAGGAAACGGCCGATGCGCTGGCGCGCAAAGGCACCATTGGGGAGCAACTGGCGGCGCAAACCGGCTACGTGGCAGCCTCGCGGGAATATTACCGCCTGGCTGAACTGCGTTATCGGCACGGCGTGGATACCTACCTGAACATGCTGGACGCGCAGCGGACGCTGTACACCGCTCGCCAATCGTTGATCAGCGCGCAGCAAACCGAGTACCAGAACCTGATTACGCTGTATAAGGTACTGGGGGGCGGCATTACGGCGGAGAAGCAGGGGGATAGCGTGGTCGCCAATAGCGCGACCCTGACCCGTTAACTTTATTCGCAATCAATAAACCGATTACGCAGGGTGGTGTTATCACCCTGCGTTTTTTATATTTATCCGGTGAGAGAAATGTAAAGAAAAGGAAAATAACCCCGACCCGCAGAACTCGATACAATAAGAAAGGTCAGAGAAATATCGCTTCTTTCCCGCGGCCAAATATATTGAGGTTGAAATGGACAGTGATATTCAGCAACAAGTGATTTCCGTTATCGACAGATATAACACGCCTGGATTTCTTAAAAAGGGCATTGCCGTCACTCTGAATACCGAGATAAACAAAGAGCTTAACCTGACCTTACCGATGGCTGAGACGCTGATGCGCGGCTACTTCGACACCTTCAACATAGACAACAGCAGTTACAATCACGATCTGTATTTTCGGCAAGAAGCAAAGTCGGGGATATTATTCTCCGCGTCGCCTCGCCGCGTGAATGACTGGGATCTGGAAATGGACAGGATCCGGCCGCTGTATGTTTACATGCTGGTACGATCCGCCCGGGCCAAGCGCTGGCTTTATGATATCCATTTTCTGATTGAACAATTAAAATGATGCGAAACCGGTACGGATAACATAACGCATTATTTTCTGTTCCCAGACGCTAAATTAACGCCGGCGGAAAAGAGAATTTCTTATGATAGAGGCAGCATCAGAATAGATGCCTTGTGCTGTGCTGTTGGCCCGCATGTCCGATTGCGGGCCTTTTTTGCGCCGGGTTTATTGTTCCAACACCTCGGCAAATTTCGCCAGCCACTGCGGATGTGCCGGCCAGGCTGGGGCGGTCACCAGATTGCCGTCGACGTGGGCCTGATCGATACCGATATCCGCATAATGCCCGCCGGCTAACTGCACTTCAGGAGCGCAGGCCGGGTAGGCGCTGCAGGTGCGGCCTTTCAACACATTGGCGGCGGCCAGCAGTTGCGGGCCGTGGCAGACGGCGGCTATCGGTTTGCGTGCAGCGTCAAACGCCTGCACCAACTTGATCACCTGCGGGTTGAGGCGCAGGTACTCGGGCGCTCTGCCGCCGGGGATCAGCAGGGCGTCATAATCCTCCTCCCGTGCGGCGGCAAAATCGGCATTCAGGATAAAGCGGTGGCCGGGTTTTTCACTGTAGGTCTGCGCACCGTCAAAATCATGGATAGCCGTCATGATGTAGTCGCCTTTGACCTTATCGGGGCAGACGGCATCCACCTGGTGACCAATCATTTGCAATGCCTGAAACGGCACCATGGTTTCGTAATCTTCGGCATAGTCGCCGACCAGCATCAGGATCTTTTTCTTGCTCATGAGGAAATTCTCCGGAGGGGAAAGGATCCCTAACATATAGCTTATGCGGGCAGGGTGCGCGAACCAGAATCAAGACAGCGGCTTGTCTTTTCTTCGATACCCTGTCGATACGCCTGGAGAACGCCCCGTAGTGACAGGCAATATTTTACTCGCAGCCTGAAAGCAACTTTACGGGTATTGATTAAGGCATTTTTGATGAAATATTTTTTTCAATAAGATAAATAAATTAAATCTAACAGCATAATCATATTGTTAGTATGGTTATTCTTAATGCAGGATATTTATATCCGTCAGGTTGCTTGCATATGCCTACTGGTATCCTATATTAAAGTTTCTGCTGGGAATAGGTTTGTGGCGTGTTAATTTTTCGCGGAACGTCCGTGTAAAAACAACGCCCAGCCATTGCAATACATTATTATTAACCTGCTAACAATGTATATTACGTGCATGTATTAGCGGGTATAAGTATGCCAAGTCATATTTATCGATCTGTAACGGGTTCATAGATCACTCCGTAGATAAGTATTGTCAATTTATCTGGGTATGATACCACCAGGAAGATCCATGCTAAATATCAGCAATGATATTGGCTCGTTTATTCGAGCTTGCAGGTATTTAACACGGCTTTGGGTATTTTTTAGATAATTTTAAACTCAGGAGTTTTATTGCGCAGCTAAATATAACTTAACGATATCGTTGCCTACTCGGTAGGCAACGAGGAGGCGTTTATCATGAGTGCAAATCAATCTAATTTATCAGACTCTCACTATGGTTATGACTTCGTCGTGGCCACTTCTCAGGCCAGTATTAACGGAACGATGAAAGAGTATTTATATAATTCCGTTTTTCCCACGGTAAGGATGTATTGGAATCAAGATGATCAAGGCCAACCGGTAGCGATATCCCGAGATGAACTCTTGCAGCAAACGCAGGGGACCGATCCGCTAACCGTGCCAAGTTGGAATCAGGGCGACCCCATGACACCTGAAATAGAAAATATTAATAACAGCAATTTCTATTTTGCCTTCGAGGCGGCTATAGGTATCCCTGCCGACATAGAGCCTAATGCCATTCCCGATATCGTTACGTTGCAACCCACCAGCCAGTCAGTCATTTTCACTCTGATTTGCGCGCAGTTTACGGTCGTGACCTGCAACTTTGGCCGACATGGCCTGACCAGTTTTTTCAGCGCCACACAGCCTACCGATTCGCCCTGGCTTTTTACCTCCATCGTTTCATTAAAACAAATTACGGATAATGCCGATCTGCCGCCGGACGTTCAGGAACAGCTTAACAATCTGGGGCCGGATGCTTTCAGCGTACAGCAACTGTTTTTTGATTTAGATAACGCAGCGCTGGAGTCAACGCCAACCATCAGTGGCGTTACACCAGGCACACCGGCCTACACGGTATTGTCCGAAGTGTTTTTAGGCGCCTATTTCACGGCAATGAAAGCCAATGCCCAACCCGTGTTGAATTACTCTATCGTACAGAACACGCCCGACAACAATCCGTCGACCCTCAAGTTGACTAAAATGGAACTTGAGGTCAGCCCCTATACACCGATCAGTACCAGCACTAATGATTTAAATACGCTTAATTATCTGTGTGAAGTCAATGGTAACAGCCTTCCACCTGCGGTGCCTTTCTCCTGGAACTGGATCGAACCTGCTGAAGAGTCCAGTTTTGACGGCGTTATTGCAATAAACAGAAATACCTTCGCTGATTATTTTAAAAGTCAGCTATCCAATTACGTATCAGCAAACTGTTATAAAGCCTGGGTGAGAGTTTGGCTTTCCGGCTTTCTTGATACGACGATCAATTACAGTTGGTCAATGACGCCTTATCAAACGCCGACCGTGAATATTCCGGCAACAGGGAATACTATTTTAACCTATTCCTACAGCTCCTCAGACAATGATGATGCAGGGCTTGGCGGCGACATGGGCGAGATGAAATTGGGTACGACGTACAATGCTACCGTTACCTTTACCGGCAATACCATTGTCGTCGAGCAAAAATTTGTCGTTTCGGTCTATATTCGATCCCTGCAATCCTCGGAGAGCTGGAACGCAATAAACAAGACCATTACAGACACCTATACATTGGCTATCGACCAGGAAGGGCATTTATCCGCCAGTCTGATTTCAGTACCTGTTGATAATTCCGATGCTACGCCGAGCACCAACTGGTTTATTGAAATCTTTACCGGCCTTAATGATCTGGTGGGCGATATTGCCGACTGGGCCAGCGATTTTTCTCAGACGGGGTTTCACAGTATGCCGTTAAACGTCGCCCAACGTTTCGTTTTCCCTGGAGGCAAAACATTTACCTTCAAAGACGTAGTTTTCTCTAACAATCAGGACCTGGTTTCACATATTTCTTATGTTCAACCCGGACTGACAGCCAAGTCGATTAAGCCGGCTAAATTCTAAGAAGGTAAATAATATGACTACGCCAAAAGTAGAAGTCTCGGTAGAGTTGATGAAAAATTACAAACAGACGTTACTGATGTCGCCGGAGAAGCAGTTTGAAGCTCTCCAAACCCGCAGTGGCAACTCGCTGTTGTTTTCAGTGGGTTCGGACGGCGCGTTTTACGCCACCGAAGAGTCGATAAAACATGATACCGGTTGGGAAAAACACAATATCAGCGCCGGGCAGATTGCGCAGAGTTTTCCCGGGCAGAGTAACGTTGTTTGTAAAATGTTTGATGCAGGGCAAAGCATGGTTGATGGCACTGTTGGCCTGGCGATGGTGCTTAATGACGGCGTAAACGATCATTTGTTTCTGAACCTGGGCAATTCCAATGCCGATACCGATTGGTTAAAAAAACCGGTGTGGGTTCAGTATCCGTTCGATAACCCGACAAAGAACATCACCATTGCCGGCGTTTATCTGAGCGAGACCCTTAACAACAAACAATATATCGTTGTCGATATATTGAGGGATCCCAGCAGCGCTGAACATCTGATTTCCCGCTATTACATCAACACCCTGGGTACGCCCGCCTGGATGCCGCACGATGTGTCGATAGATTTGGAGGCCGGCAGCTACAGTAGCTGTTTGGGGCGCCAGTATTTGTCCGGTAGCCCTCACCAGCCGACAATCGATGGGCTGTATACTGCCGGACAGGTCGACGGCAACCCGCAGTTGATTTTCCAGCCGCTGTACAATGTGTTCAACCCCGCTATACCGGCGCTTTCGGCCCGTTTATTGCTCCCCGGCAACCTGATTGCCGACAGCATTGCCTCCTGCCGTAAACCCAATATGTCCAGCGATCTGTATGTTTGCAGCAACGGTGGGCTTTACTGCTTTGCGAGTGATAATCAGACGGATGGCGCCATTGGCGTTTTACTGGCGCAAAGCAGTCTATTTAACGGCGTGAGAAAAATGTACGCTGCGCAATCCAACAATATGTCCGTTGTCTGGGGATTGAATGGCAACGACGAGATTTTTTACCTCCGATGCCCATTGGGTCAAGAGCTGGCATCGCCTTCAGCATGGAGCTATCCATTGCCAATCGTCACGGCGGTCGATCAGTTCTCGCCTTATCTGAACCGGGTGGACGACGGCAACACCTTCTTCACGGTAGCGGGCAATCTGTTGAATAAATGGGTGAAATCGACCGACAATACGCTGTGGACGTCACAGAGTATTACGCTGCCTTCGCCGGATAGTAAAGATACCCAAAAATACAGTTCCTATACCACCCGGATCCAGGTCAGCGATGAGAATAACCAACCGCTGGCAGGGGAAAGGGTATCCATCAGCGCCGGATCCAGAGTCGGCGTCTATATCAATCATTTGTATTATATTGTTGATGCCGCCGGCATTCAGATAAATACCGATGAGTTTGGCAGCATAACCGTAATCGAATGGATAAACGGCCTGACCGGGACCCGATTGAGCGTATTGCCCGCCAATGGGCCAGCCACGTTGGTGGACCCGATGGACAAACCGATGCGGAAAATTGCGCAACTTAATAGCGTCGACAGCCTGAAGCAGGCCACCATTACCCATGCTGACGGCTCGTCCAGCCCCTTGATCGGCTCCGGTGTCTCCAATGCGGAGCTGCAAAGCGTTGCTACATCAAATAGTCAGTTAGGCGAGGTTTACGGCACATTGGGCGCTGCCGCCTTGCAGAAAACGGCATTGGTGCAAATGTCGCCCGCATCGTCGTCCGCATTGAGCGTTGATGGGATAGATGCCCTGTGGGTCGACATCGGTGACCTTTTCAGTTGGTTGGCGTCGGGTGTGGAAGCCGTTATTCAAATCATTGAGGATGCCGCAAGCAAAACGTGGAACTTCATTGCCAGGATTGCCGGGAAGGTCTACGCGGCGGTACTGGACGCCGCTGAAAAAGTGGTTGAGGCTGCGGTTTGGGTCTTTAACGCCATCAAAACGGCGATTACGGATTTGATCCAGTTCCTGGAGTTCCTGTTCGAATTCAAAGATATCCTTGTCACCCATCGCGTGATGAAAAACGTGTTTACCCAATGGGTGAAGCAGAGCGTGAATAGCTTGAGTGGCCTCAAGACGGAAGTGTCTGCGGTTTTTCTCGCGTTGCAAAATGATATCAATAGATGGGCGGACATTCCGGGGTTTGACCAAACGCCGGCCGGCACCAGTGCCTTAAATCCGCCGTTGAATGGGCAAAACAGCGCGCCGGCTCAGCTCGGTATACACCATTATCAAGGCAATATGTCGAGTGCGAGTTCGACATTCAGCCCCCCTTCGGTGGATCAGGCGATTTTTCAGGACCTGCTTAACTTGCTGGATAGCGAAGAGGCTACGTTAGTGGGGGCCTATAACGCGATCCAAACGGATATTATCGGCCAGTTCGATACGTTGTCGGTGACTCAGATCATTCAGAAATTCACCGCGATTATTGTTGATACCCTACTGCAAACCACGGAGAACATTCTGCTTGCTGCTATCGATGTGTTTGTTCAACTGGCCGAGGGTTTTCTGAGCTTACTAAACGAGCCTCTTGATATCCCCGTGATTTCCTGGCTATACAAAGAATTGACCGGCGACGAACTTTCCTTCCTCGATCTGTTCTGTTTTATCGCCGCCATCCCGGCCACCCTGGTTTGTAAAATCACCCTTGGCGCCACTCCCTTTCCGCAAGGGGATGCATTCACTCAAGGATTACTGGAGGCCGAAGATTTTGATCAGGTTCGCCAACAGTTCTTCACGCTGGCGTCCTCTTCGCTGCCAGGTGCCAACCGATATCGCGCTGGTGAAACGCCGGTCCTGGATGGTGCGCGTCTGAAAGTGTTTGGGCTGGTCTCCGCGTTCTTTGCATTAGCAGGCAGCGTAGGGCTGGTGGTGGTCCTTTCACTGCAACGCGTGGCTGAGGAAGGCGATGGCAGTTTCGCGGGGAGTTGGCCAAAAACGTTGGCTCTGGTGGGTGCGATTGCCAATGTGTCTTATGTTTCCCCCAATCTGGCGACGTTGATCAATGCGCAGACCGCCACCTGGTGGCAGCAAATGAACAATACGCTGACCGGGATAAGTATTGTCAAAGGGTTCGTTAATATCCCGCTTGCGACGTTGCCAACGGGGCATCTGGCCACTACGATATCTGCCGGTGTGGAGTCGGTGATCAATCTGGTCTGGAACGTGCCGGTTATCATGAATATTGTTGAAAACCATGACAAATGGAATACCAGCTATCAATCATTGATCCCGGAGTCTATCGCAAACTTTGCCTTTAATTTCGGCGGCATACTCGAGTTTCCTATCGCCGTGACCAAGGATCCTCGGGCCAAACTGATTGAAAGCGTGATTCAATATGCGCTGATGGTCGGGTACGGCGGCATGTCGGTGATCGCCGGTGGCATCAACGAATCCTCACATTGAACCGAACTGGCGCAGCGCAATCGGCTTTGCCCGGTTGCGCTGGCGTCGTCGGTGGCGTGTGCAGGGCGCGAATGAATCTGTGACGAAGAAACGCTGTTCGCCCGAAGCGAAGATCGGCACTGGAAAGGTTTAAGGCAGAGGGGGAAGGGAAATATCCCGGCCCGCAAAGCAGGCCGGGCAGTACAACGTATTAACCTGGGTAAATGCCACGCTCTTTACGTGCGGTCAGGATACGCTCACAGGCGACGATATAAGCCGCTGTGCGCAGGCTGCACGCTTTCTCTTCGGCCTTGTTCCAGACGTGAACCATAGCGTCGGTCATGATCTTGTCCATACGCTCGTTGATTTCGCTCTCGCTCCAGAAGTAGCTGGCCATATCCTGCACCCATTCGAAGTAACTGACGGTCACGCCGCCGGCGTTACAGATAACGTCAGGCACTACGGTAATGTTGCGTGAACGCAGCACGTCGTCCGCGTCTGGATAGGTTGGGCCGTTAGCGCCTTCCAGTACCAGCTTGGCGCTCAGGATTTCTGCGCGCTGGCGGGTGATCTGGCCTTCCAGCGCCGCTGGGATCAGGATATCCATGTCAACCGACCAGAAGGCTTCGCTTTCAATCTCTTTGGCGCCAGGGAAGCCCGCGATCTGCTTGTTCTTGGTCTGCCATTCGGTCAGCGCGGCCAGATCGATGCCGTCCGGGTTGAACAGGGTGGCCGAGTGGTCCTGAATCACCACTACGCGGGCACCGACGCCAACGAACAGACGAGCGGCTTCGCTGCCTACGTTACCAAAACCCTGTACCGCGACTTTAGCGCCTTCAATTTCAACGCCAAGACGTTTGGCCACTTCGCTGCCGGTGACGAACACGCCGCGACCGGTGGCTTTTTCACGGCCCAGAGAACCGCCGAGGTGAATAGGTTTGCCGGTAACCACGCCGGTGATAGTGGTGCCGTGGTTCATGGAGTAGGTATCCATCATCCAGGCCATGACTTTCGAGTTGGTGCCGACGTCCGGCGCAGGAATATCTTTCTGCGGCCCGATGATAAAACCGATTTCGCTGGTGTAGCGGCGGGTCAGTCGCTCCAGCTCGCCTTCAGACAGTTTGAAAGGATCGACGCGGATACCGCCTTTGGCACCGCCGTAAGGCAGGTTGACCGCCGCACATTTGATGGTCATCCATGCTGACAACGCCATGACTTCATCGAGATCAACATCCGGATGGTAACGGATGCCGCCTTTACCCGGACCGCGCGACAGGTTGTGCTGAACGCGGAAACCTTCGAAGTGGCGGATAGAACCGTCGTCCATCTGCAAGGGGATGTCGACAATCAGCGCACGCTTGGGATGACGGAGGGTATCAACCCAACGAGACAGGTCACCGAGGTAAGGTGCAACGCGGTCGATTTGTTGCAAGTAGGTGGCCCAGGCCGTTGTGCTGCTTTCTGAAGCGTAGGATAGCTTTTCCATAACCAACCTTTTTTTATATAGGTATTTATTTTGTTTAACCGTGGATTACTAAGTGCATAACACTTTTGCGACGCTAAATTTACCATTAAACCTGCCGGTTGTTAGCCCCCCCTGATCGGGCTGCAGGCCGGTTGCCAATGGGTTTTGACGGGTAAAAATGAATAGTTAATTACTTTTGTCGGGAGGTTGGGCGAGCTATTCATACTTTATGCACAAAAAACGCATAATTTTTGCCTTTACCTATTTGTCAGAAGCTTGAATGTGATCAAAAAGTTTCATTTTATTTAACCACCATGTTGACAATGCCGTTTCCTGACGGCGGTGTGGAATTCATGCGAAAACGGCCGGGCATCGTATTTTTATTAAACGAAAATCGCGGCAACAGGCTGATATATCGAAAATCTTACGCCGTTAACGGACTGTTCACGCAAAATGTGGGCTACAGCACAATCCGCTCCGTCGTTTTATGGCCTGTTGCGATATTCACTTTCCGTTAACAAAATGGCTGGTGGCATGTTGCCGCCTCAGGCTCAACATGTTCCATCACCGCAGCGGTGAACCAAGGGAGGGCGGGCTCGGCATTACACGGCAAGTAAGGTATGCTAAGCGGCTGTCCAGATGATGAGAATCGGCCATTATCATCATGCTTATCGTTACGGAGAAACAGCCCGGTGCTGAAACCCACGCCTCAACTTGAATTATTGCAGTCGGTCGCCGACGGTATCGCAGCCCTGTTTTTCCCTAATGTGGAAGTGGTGATACACGATCTGTCGACCAACAAAGTCGCCTACCTCGCCAATAATCTGTCGAAACGCAAACCGGGTGACGATGCCGGCCTGGACGATTTTGATATCAACAGCGGCGCGCCGGTCACCGGCCCTTACGAGAAGCTCAACTGGGATGGCAAAAAAATGCGCTCGGTGAGCATTCCCGCCCGCGATGAACAGGGCAATCCGAGCTATCTGCTGTGCGTTAACCTGAGCACCAGCATCTTTGAGGACGCCAGAAACGCGCTGGACATGTTCTTGTCGGTGACTCGTCTGCAGCCACAGCCGCAGCAGCTGTTCAAGGATGACTGGCAAGAGAAGATTAATACCTTCCTGCATGAGTGGATCCGCCTTCAGAACACCTCGCTGTCATCATTAAGCCGTGAGCAAAAAAAGCGATTGGTGATCGATCTCTACAATGAAGGCGCATTCAAGGCCAAAAGCGCCGCCGATTATATCGCCAACGTGTTATCCCTTGGGCGCGCGACGGTCTACAAATACCTGAAAGAACTAAAAAAAGGCGAGGGCGCCGCCTAAACCCCGGTGTGGCTAAAGAGTCTTGCGGTAATTTTCCTTCAGGATATCAACCAGGGCCATAAAGGCCGGCGAACCGTGGCGGCGATGAGGATAATAAAGGTGATACCCCTGAAAATACGGGCACCATTCAGCGAGGATTTCTGTCAGTTGCCCACTCTGGAGATAAGGGGCGACCAGGTAATCGGGTAGGTAAGCAATGCCGATGCCCGCCAGCACGGCGTCTAACTGATGCAGAGTGCTGTTTGCCGTGAATTGCCCCTTAACTTTTACGCTGAACTGACGTTTGCCTTTTTCAAATTCCCAGGCATAAACGCCGCTGGTGATTGAATGACGGATATTAATGCAGTTATGCCGGATAAGATCGTTAGGGGTTTGCGGGGCGGAATATTGCTGGAAATAAGCGGGCGTCGCCACCACGCACAATCGCCAGTCCCGGCTGATCCTTACCGCCACCATGTCCTTGTCAATAGACTCGCCCAAGCGTATACCCGCATCAAAGCGCTCCTGGACGATATTGGTAAAGCCGTAATCGATACCGATTTCAATATTAATCTCAGGATATTTTTTTAGAAAATCCGCCAACACCGGCCGAATCAGGTACTGAACGGAATCATCGGCACCGGTCAAGCGAATCGTCCCACTCGGTGTGTCCCTCATCGCCCCCAACTTTTCCAGCTCATCGTTTATCTGCTCGAATAAGGGCCCCAGGCTACGCATAAGCATTTCGCCTTCTTCGGTGGGGGCCACGCTGCGGGTGGTTCGGGTCAGCAACCGATACCCCAGTTTTTCCTCCAGCGTTTTGATCGTGTGGCTCAGAGCTGAAGGGGTGACGCCAATCTCCGCCGCCGCTTTGGTAAAGCTCTGCAATCTGGCAATGCACAGAAAGGCTTTAAGATCATCCATTTTGCTTCTCCTCTGGGGCTGGGTTCAGGTGTTGATTGGGCGGGTGCCTGAGTGCATATCATCTTACCCAAATGCAGGCTGAGGGAAAACCATTGATGAATTTCTCTCACAAAAGCGTAAAGATTTTTGGCATTAATTGTTCTAATCATTGTTGCTATATTGACTGCGTCGACAGGCCCTTTACATCAACTTGAAATGAGTCGTTTACATAAATGACCCGCGTTCAGGTTTGATTTTTGATTCCCCGATTTACTTATACCAATACCGAAGAAATTAACTTCACTATTTCAACCGAGAGTAATCCGATGAAGAAAATAGCGTTATCCCTGGCCCTGCTGGTCAGTTCATTCACCTCTATGGCAGCCGATATGTCTAACGGCGCAAATAACTTTTACCGGAGCGATAAGGTAACGACGCAAAAGGTCACCTTTAACAATCAATTCAAAATGAAGATTGTAGGGAACCTTTATATGCCCAAGAATCGGAAGCAGGGCACCGACTATCCCGCGATAGTCATTGGTCACCCGATGGGGGCGGTGAAAGAGCAGAGTTCGAACCTTTATGCGCAGAAGCTCGCTGAGCAAGGTTTTGTCACCCTCGCTATCGATCAGTCTTTCTGGGGTGAGAGTGAGGGGCAACCCCGTAACGTCGTTGCGCCAGACCTTTACGCGGAAGCATTCAGCGCAGCGGTTGACTACCTGAGAACCCAACCTTGGGTTGATAAAGAGCAGATTGGCGTGCTGGGCATTTGCGGAAGCGGCAGCTTCGTCATCAGCGCCGCGAAAATCGACTCGCGCATCAAAGCCGTTGCGACGGTCAGTATGTATGATATGGGTGCGGCAGTGCGCAATGGACTGAAACATTCGCAAACGCTGGAGCAGAGAAAGCAGATGATCGCCGCCGCATCCGAACAGCGTGATGTGGAGTTCGCGGGCGGAAAAACCGAATACGTCAGTGGTACTGTGCATGAATTGACAGCGGACACGCCGGCTATTCAACGTGAGTTCTATGACTACTACCGCACGCCGCGCGGCGAATTCACCCCTAAAGGTTCGTCACCGACGCTGACTACCCATCCGACGCTGACCAGTATCGTCAAGTTCCTGAACTTCTATCCGTTCAACGACATTGAGACGATCTCTCCTCGTCCGATGCTGTTCATCACGGGTTCTGAAGCCCACTCGCGTGAGTTCAGCGAAGAGGCCTATAAACTGGCCGGTCAACCGAAAGAACTGGTCATAGTGCCGGGTGCCGGCCATGTGGATCTGTACGACCGTACCGACCTGATCCCTTTTGCCAAGCTGGCTTCCTTCTTCCATAGCAATCTGAAGTAAGCGTTTCGTCTCCGCAATCTAAGGCCGCGCATTGGCGCGGTCTTCACAACACCTTATTTTGTTTCGGAGTAACCCATGACCACCTCAACCCGATCCTCGTCAGGAGGTTCTCTGGCGAGTGCCGTCGGCTCCATGGCGCTGTGCGTTGCGCTACTGATCGCCTCAGAGTTTATGCCTGTCAGCCTGCTGACGCCTATCGCCGGCGATCTGCATGCTACGCAGGGCATGGCCGGGCAGGCAATTTCCATCTCAGGTTTGTTCGCCGTGTTGGCCAGCTTGTTTATCGGCCCGATAGCAGGCCGCTTTGATCGCCGCTATGTACTGATGAGCATGACGGTGCTTATGCTGTTGTCACTGATTTTGATCGCTCTGGCACCCAGCTTTTCCTTGTTAATGGTCGCCCGCGCACTGTTGGGTTTGGCCGTGGGCGGTTTCTGGTCGCTGGCTACCGCCACGGTGATCCGCCTGGTTCCTGCGCACCGGGTCCCCAACGCGCTCGGCGCCATTTACATGGGTAATGCGGTCGCCACCGCATTTGCAGCACCGATTGGCGCTTATATGGGGGGGCACTTCGGATGGCGTTGGGTGTTTGCGGGCCTGGTTCCCCTGGTTTTGATTAACCTCGTCTGGCAGGCGAAAAGCCTGCCGTCGATGCCGCCACAGGCCAGCATTCCGCTCACACGCCTGTTCGGTTTGCTCAAACGCCGCTATGTCGCCATAGGTATGCTCGCGGTCATGCTGACCTTTGCCGGTGCCTTTGCCGCATTTACCTATTTCCGTCCTTTTCTGGAAGGCACGACCGGTGTTGACTCAAACAAACTCTCCTTGCTGTTGTTGGGCCTGGGGGCTGCAGGTTTCGCAGGCACGCATTTCGCCAGCGCCATGCTGCAGCGCAATCACCTGTATCGGCTGCTGGTTTGGTTGCCGGTCGGCCTGGCGGTGGTGACCCTCGGCATGGTCGGCGCGGGCCATGTATTTGCTGGTGTTGCGCTGATGATGGTCGGATGGGGCATGCTGAACGCGGCCATTCCGGTGTGCTGGTCTACCTGGCTTGCCAGAGAGATTAATGACGAACCGGAGAGCGGCGGTGGCCTGATGGTGGCATCCATTCAGTTAGCCATCATGCTGGGCGGGGCTGTCGGCGGGCATTTGCTGGATGCCATCGGCGTGGCCGCACCGTTGGTCGGCGGCGCAGTTTTACTGATGCTGGCGGCGGGAGTGATAGGAAGCGGACGCCGCCTGCAACGGCCAGAGCAGGGGTTTTGATTCGTACTCTTGAATTTGTGGCTTTCTCTGATATAGTTGTATTATGCAACTTTATTGGAGCGACCATTATGATGCCCACCGCCGAGAGCCGTCTTTATTTGCAGCCTATCAGGGATGCGTCACGCCATCTGGTGCGCGAGCTGGGTTTTATGGGCAGCACTCTGGCGGGGACAGATTTGCCGCCTTCCGCCGTGCATGCGTTGATCGAAATCGGCGATCGGCAGGTTGATACCGCCGCGCAGCTGTGTACGGTGCTCAATCTGGAAAAATCCAGCGTCAGCCGCATGCTGAACAAGTTAATCAAGGCGGGGGAACTGGTTACGCAACCCAGCGAGCGCGACGCGCGGGAGAAAATTCTGCGGCTGACGGAACAAGGGCGGCAAACCTTGGCGGGGATTAATCGCTTTGCCGAACGGCAGGTGCTGAATGCGCTGGGCACTCTGCCGGCGGCGGCCGGTGCCGGCATTGCCGCCGGTCTGCAAACCTATGCTGCCGCATTGCGCGCGCACCGGGTCGGTGACGGGGCGTTGCCGGTACCTGAGGTAGAGATTACCAGTGGTTACCGGCCCGGTTTTGTCGCCAGAACGCTGGAAATGCATATGCAGTATTATTCGCGGACGGTTGGGTTCGGCGCATTTTTTGAATCTACAGTAGGGGCGGCGCTGGCCGATCTCGCCGGGCGCCTGTCTCATCCGCTGAACGAGACCTGGTCTGCGCTCAGCGACGGCCGTATTGTCGGTTCGGTTTCCATCGACGGCGAGTCACTGGGCGATAATCGCGCCCATCTGCGTGCCTTTATCATCGATGACAGCCTGCGCGGCAGCGGCGTGGGCCGGAAATTGCTGAACCGGGCGGTGGCCTTTTGCGACGAACGCGGATTCCGTGAAACGCACCTGTGGACGTTCAAAGGGCTGGATGCGGCCCGGCATCTGTATGAAAGCGTCGGCTTTGTCCTTGTAGAAGAGCAGCAGGGTGAACAGTGGGGCCAACCGATGACCGAACAATTATTTATTCGTCCGCAGGGCTAAGCGCTACAACGCGATGAGTCCCATGACAGGTCAGCAACATCTTCCACCGGTTTGGGTTTGGTTCCCAGTCGCCCGTTCTCACCCACCAGCCAAGATGGAGTAGTACTGAAAAAAGTGTTATATGATCCCTTCTGATAGATCAAAAGGGATCATATTATGGCAACAGGACTTGCAGTCAGAGAAGAACTCGGTCGTTATTATACCTTTCAGTCCCGGTTGCCACCGGGTGAGTTTTTTGAAATCCGTCCCCGACTTTTACCCCATAATGCCAAACCAATAACTGATGACGAAAGCGGGATGTGCATTGGTTATTCCGTTTCACAGGCTCCCGGTCTGTGGCGAATTTATGATACTGATGGCACTTTTGTCAGCCTGGAAGAAGCTCCGCTAGAATCACCGCTGATTGATCCAACCGATATTGTATTACTGGCAGCCGGTATTTTTCGTATCTTCGTAGCTGGCAGGGCATTGTTGCAAAGCGGGGCCAGAACAACTGTCACCGTAAAACTCAGTCAGAGTACAGTCAGTTTCTTACGTGGTCGGTTAAAAATGGGTCTGTCAGCCCGGAATCTTAAAATGACAGAAACCTCTGCGAAACATATGTATAACCCCGGGCGCTATTTGCCTTTGCAGCTTCAGGAAAAAGCGATTCGCTATGGACGCAGAATGCCAGACCCGCATAAAAAAGTAGGGTATTTTCGCTATGAAACTGAAATGTATAAGCTTGTTGAAAACAAGCAGGCAAAAGGAACATATTATTATAAAAAATATACTCTTGAAGTCCTTGTCCGTGAAAAAGACTGGACAATCAGTCATTTTCAGTATTTTTAGAGGTGATTATGATTGATATAAACGTTGGGACATTGGAGTTTCGGTTGTCGTCTTATGAAAGAGAATATACAGAAGAAGATCTATCAGATGACTGGATAAAAACGTTTGTGGAATACAAACTTCCTGTATTAACGATACAGTATAGCACTGCATTTACAGTTTCTGAACTCATTAATTTAAAGGACGAGCTTCAATCTCTCTATGAGAGTCTAATTGAACAAAATCCGCATTCTGATATTTTCTTTGACAGTTTAGAACGTCATTTTAGTTTACAGATCAGGCAGGTTGGCCATCATGATGCTGCGGAAGTAAATATCATGATGAAGCCTGAAGATAATGCAGACAGCGTCAAAGTCACTGATACATTCTACCTTGACCAGAGCTACTTTCCTGCATTGTTGTCCGGCCTTGACGAGATGATTAACTGGCAGAACTGACTAGCTTTAGCTCTCCGCTACATTGGTGCACATAAGCCACAGGTTATGTGGAAAGCCGCCTGCGGGATCTGATCCTCGCAGGCGGCTCTGGAAAGTAGGGGGGCGAACAATTATTTATTCGCCCGCAGGGCTGAGCGCTTGAGCGCGGTGAGTTTCCCCCCAGGCACACATCATATCGATGACCGGGATCAACGTGCGGCCTCGTTCCGAGAGGCTGTATTCGACCTTGGGCGGGATCTGCGGATATTCCTTTCTGATGACGATGCCGTCTCTTTCCAGCTCTTTTAACGTCGAGCTTAGCGTTTTATAAGAAATGGTGCCGATGCAGCGCTGCAATTCGTTGAAGCGTAATACCGGTTTATATTGCGCCAACCAGTACATAATAATCATTTTGTATTTCCCGCTGATCACCGACAGCGTATAGCCATATCCGGTCTGTTCGAGGTCGATGCCCGTTGGGCTGCAGATATCTTCAACGTTCATTTGATACTTTCCTAAAGGTTAGTATATGTAGTCAGTGTGCGTATTTTACATTAATAAAGCATAGCATATGATGCCCCGGTGAACTCATTGAAAGGGGAAGTCTGAATGAAAACGCTGGTGGTAGTCGCGCATCCTGATATTGAAAACTCGATGATAAATAAAGCCTGGCTGACCGAGCTGAGGAAATATCCCGATCTTTATACCATTCATGAGTTGTATAAAGTCTATCCAGACTGGCAGTTCGATGTCGAAAAAGAGCAGCAACTGATTGAGCAACATGAAAAAATCGTTCTGCAGTTTCCGGTATTCTGGTTCAGTTCGCCGCCGCTCCTGAAGAAATGGCTGGATGATGTACTGACCTATGGCTGGGCCTATGGTTCAAGCAGCGGTTATAAGATGAAAGATCGCAAGGTGGCACTGGCCGTCACGGCGGGGATCAGCGCTAAGGGTTACTCGCAGGAGGGCAAATATAAGTATTCACTGGATGAGATTTTGCGGCCTTTTGAAATCACAGTTGACTACGTGCGGGCAAAATACGGTTCATTCCATGCGTTCTACGGCAAGGAAAATACCCCGGACGCCGAAGTTGAACCCTTAAATCATCATGATATTGAACGCAGCG
>NZ_BCTU01000013.1 GCF_001590925.1 Serratia plymuthica NBRC 102599 | reverse complement strand
GGGCGATGCTGTAGGCAATCGCGGGCCGAAGCGGTGAGGATTATGCCAGCAGCGCCTGTAGCCTGATTGCGCCTCTGGCGGATTCACAGCAACATATTTGCCCGCGTTGCGGCAATGGCCGGTGGATTGCAGCCTGGATCGAAGATCCGGGTTAGCTGAATACAGCATAAAACACCGCGTTAACCCACTGAATTCCCCGATGGCGCAGCGTTTTATCGCACAAAAAAACGCAGTGGCGACAGAGCCTGTTATTCCGTGCTGCGGTAGTTTGCTGCCTGCGGGCGAATAAGCATTGCAGCAGCGTTACGTGAGTGATAAAACCGATGGGTTGGTTAACTCGACGGTTAACTTTGGGCGTATTTCGGTTGGCCAGTCTCATTGGCGAATAGTGAATGTGGTGAGGGGAAATGACTCAGGTTTATAATTTTAGCTCTGGCCCGGCAATGCTGCCGGTTGAAGTATTGCGTCGTGCGGAACAGGAACTGTGCAACTGGCACGGTCTCGGCACCTCGGTGATGGAAATCAGCCATCGCAGTAAAGAGTTTATCGAAGTTGCCCAGCAATCCGAACAGGATCTGCGCGATCTGCTGAAGATCCCCTCCAACTACAAAGTGCTGTTCTGCCATGGCGGCGCCCGTGCACAGTTTGCCGCATTGCCGCTGAACCTGCTGGGTGATAAAACCACTGCGGACTATATCGATGGCGGCTACTGGGCGCACAGCGCCATCAAGGAAGCCGAGAAATACTGCACGCCAAATACCATTGATGTGAAAACCACCGTTGACGGTCTGCTCGGTATCAAACCGATGAAAGAGTGGCAGTTGAACGACGATGCGGCTTATGTGCACTATTGCCCGAATGAAACCATCGACGGCATCGCTATCGATGAGACGCCGGACTTTGGCGACAAAGTGGTGATCGGCGATTACTCCTCCACCATTTTGTCCGGCCCGCTGGATGTCAGCCGCTTTGGCGTGATTTACGCCGGCGCGCAGAAAAACATTGGGCCGGCAGGCCTGACGTTGGTGATCGTACGTGACGATCTGCTGGGTAAAGCTCGCCGCGAAGTGCCGTCGATTCTCGATTATACCGTGCTGGCCGAGAACGATTCCATGTTCAATACGCCGCCGACCTTCGCCTGGTATCTGTCTGGCCTGGTGTTCAAGTGGCTGAAAGAACAGGGTGGTCTGGTGGAGATGCACAAGCGCAATCAGGCCAAGGCCGAGTTGCTGTACGCAACCATCGATAATTCTGATTTCTACCGCAGCCGAGTAGCACACGCCAATCGGTCCTGGATGAACGTGCCGTTCCAGTTGGCTGACTCGGCGCTGGACAAAGTGTTCCTCAGCGAAGCGGAAGCTATCGGCCTGCAGGCGCTGAAAGGTCACCGGGTGGTTGGCGGCATGCGTGCTTCTATTTACAATGCCATGCCGCTGGCCGGTGTGCGGACATTAACCGACTTTATGATCGACTTCGAACGTCGTCACGGTTAAGCCTCGCTGCCTGCTTTGCGCGGGCAGCTTTCGCTGTTGTCCTTTTGCATTAAAGCGGCTCCGGCATTTTCCCGGGGCCGTTTCGTTTATCAGATTTTGGAGAGTTTTGTTCACATGGTGGATTCCCTGACGTTACAACCGGTCGCCTTGGTCAATGGCACCGTCAACTTACCCGGCTCCAAGAGCGTGTCCAACCGTGCTCTGCTGCTGGCTGCGCTGGCGGAGGGAACGACCACGTTGACTAACCTGCTGGACAGCGACGACGTGCGCCATATGCTGAATGCGCTGCAGGCGTTGGGCGTGAGTTATCAGCTGTCCGACGATCGCACCACTTGTATCGTCGAGGGTGTTGCCGGCCCGCTGGTGGCCCGCGAGCCGCTTGAGCTGTTCCTCGGCAATGCCGGTACCGCGATGCGCCCGCTGGCTGCGGCGTTGTGTCTGGGTAGCGGCGATGTGGTGTTGACCGGTGAACCACGCATGAAAGAGCGGCCGATTGGCCATCTGGTGGATGCTTTGCGCCAGGGCGGCGCGCAAATTGATTACCTGGAACAGACCGATTATCCGCCATTGCGCCTGCGCGGCGGTTTTCACGGCGGTGACGTGACCGTCGACGGCAGCGTTTCCAGCCAGTTCCTGACCGCGTTGCTGATGACTGCGCCACTGGCTGAGCAGGACACGAATATCCATATCAAGGGCGAACTGGTTTCTAAACCGTACATTGATATCACGTTGCATCTGATGCGTACCTTCGGCGTTGAAGTCAGCCACGACAACTACCGCGTGTTCCATATTCAAGGCCGCCAAACCTACCGCTCACCAGGGGATTACCTGGTAGAAGGCGATGCATCCTCCGCTTCTTATTTTCTGGCGGCGGCGGCGATTAAAGGCGGCACCGTACGCGTGACCGGCATCGGCAAGAAAAGCGTTCAGGGCGACACCAAATTTGCCGACGTGTTGGAGAAAATGGGCGCGCGCATTACCTGGGGCGATGACTTTATCGAATGCAGCCGCGGTGAGTTGCGCGGCATCGATATGGATATGAACCATATTCCGGACGCGGCGATGACCATTGCCACTGCAGCCCTGTTTGCCGAAGGGCCGACCACCATCCGCAATATCTATAATTGGCGGGTGAAAGAGACCGATCGCCTGGCCGCCATGGCGACTGAATTGCGCAAAGTAGGCGCTGAAGTGGATGAAGGTGAGGACTATATTCACGTGGTGCCGCCGGCGAAACTGAAGTTTGCCGATATCGGCACCTACAACGATCACCGTATGGCGATGTGCTTCTCGCTGGTGGCGCTGTCGGATACCCCGGTGACCATCCTCGATCCGAAATGCACCGCCAAAACTTTCCCGGACTATTTTGAGCAGTTGGCGCGCATCAGCCAATTGGCGTAACCGGTAGTCAGATGATTTCTTTTAAGGCCCTTAACCGGGCCTTTGTCGTTTTTAATGCCTGGTCGCCGAGGCTTCTTCTATACTTTTCTGCGGTTATGCGCTTATTTTCAACAACCAGACAGTTCCAGGGTAACAGTTCGTCTCTGGGCAGCGTATAATACGCCACCGTATCTGCCTCGATTGGGCAGGCGGCAGGGGCGTTCGTAATTATGCTTTCGCGTTGTGCTGACGGCAGGTTGCGTCCCTGTGAGGTTTTCTACCCGAAGGAGAGAGAAATGACGGCTACAGCCCCGGTGATAACCGTTGATGGACCAAGTGGCGCAGGCAAAGGCACTCTGTGTAAAGCGTTGGCCGAATCCCTTGGTTGGCGTTTGCTGGATTCCGGCGCGATTTACCGCGTGCTGGCGTTGGCGGCACTGCATCATCAGGTCGATATCACCTCTGAGGAGGCGCTGGTTCCGCTGGCCGCACATCTCGACGTCCGCTTTGTTGCCCAGGCAGGCAAACTGCAGGTCATTTTGGAAGGTGAGGATGTCAGTAATGAAATCCGCACTGAAACTGTCGGTAATACCGCCTCGCAGGCAGCGGCTTTTCCGCGTGTGCGCGAAGCTTTGCTGCGCCGCCAGCGCGCGTTCCGCGAAGCTCCCGGTTTGATTGCCGATGGCCGTGATATGGGTACGGTGGTGTTCCCCGATGCACCGGTAAAGATTTTCCTGGATGCCAGTTCGGAGGAGCGTGCGCACCGCCGCATGCTACAGTTGCAGGAAAAGGGCTTTAATGTTAACTTTGAACGTCTTTTAGCCGAGATAAAGGAACGGGATGACCGTGACCGCAATCGGCCTATCGCGCCACTGGTGCCGGCTTCCGACGCCCTCGTGCTGGATTCTACCAGTATGTCGATCGACGAAGTCATCCAGCGCGCGCTGACTTATGCACATGAAGTGTTAGCGTTGCCGCAGCAATAAACTGCAGCGACGTTATTGCTTTTTGTCATATTTGTCATAGCGGTATCGAACTATATCGGGTAAAATTTTACCCCTGTAACCTAAACCCTGTCGGCATGGAGCCAATGGCGGGGTATGTGAAACAACCCCATTCGGCGGGATGCTAAATGGACGTTAAACTATAGAACCCTGAAGATTAAACATGACTGAATCTTTCGCTCAACTCTTTGAAGAATCCCTGAAAACAATCGAAACCCGTCCGGGTTCCATCGTTCGTGGCGTTGTAGTTGCTATCGACAAAGACGTAGTACTGGTTGACGCCGGTCTGAAATCTGAGTCTGCCATCCCGGCTGAGCAATTCAAAAACGCACAGGGCGAGCTGGAAATCCAGGTAGGCGACGAAGTTGACGTTGCGCTGGACGCTGTTGAAGATGGCTTCGGTGAAACTCTGCTGTCCCGTGAGAAAGCTAAGCGTCACGAAGCTTGGATCACGCTGGAAAAAGCTTACGAAGAAGCTGAAACTGTCGTCGGTGTTATCAACGGCAAAGTTAAGGGTGGCTTCACTGTAGAGCTGAATGGTATTCGTGCGTTCCTGCCAGGTTCCCTGGTTGACGTGCGTCCAGTACGCGACACTCTGCACCTGGAAGGCAAAGAGCTTGAGTTCAAAGTCATCAAGCTGGACCAGAAACGCAACAACGTTGTAGTTTCTCGCCGTGCGGTTATCGAATCCGAAAACAGCGCAGAACGCGATCAACTGCTGGAAAACCTGCAGGAAGGCATGGAAGTTAAAGGTATCGTTAAGAACCTCACTGACTACGGTGCATTCGTTGATCTGGGCGGCGTAGACGGCCTGCTGCACATCACTGATATGGCTTGGAAACGCGTTAAGCATCCAAGCGAAATCGTCAACGTTGGCGACGAAATCACTGTTAAAGTGCTGAAGTTCGACCGCGAGCGTACTCGTGTTTCCCTGGGCCTGAAACAACTGGGCGAAGATCCATGGGTTGCTATCGCGAAACGTTACCCAGAAGGCACCAAGCTGACTGGTCGTGTAACCAACCTGACTGATTACGGCTGCTTCGTAGAAATCGAAGAAGGCGTTGAAGGTCTGGTACACGTTTCTGAAATGGATTGGACCAACAAAAACATCCATCCGTCCAAAGTTGTTAACGTGGGCGATGTAGTGGAAGTTATGGTTCTGGACATCGATGAAGAGCGTCGTCGTATTTCTCTGGGCCTGAAGCAGTGCAAATCTAACCCATGGCAGCTGTTCGCAGAAACCCACAACAAGGGCGACCGCGTTGAAGGTAAAATCAAGTCTATCACTGACTTCGGTATCTTCATCGGCCTGGACGGCGGCATCGACGGCCTGGTTCACCTGTCTGACATCTCCTGGAACGTTGCAGGCGAAGAAGCAGTACGTGAATACAAGAAAGGCGACGAAATCGCAGCGGTTGTTCTGCAAGTTGACGCAGAGCGCGAGCGTATCTCTCTGGGCGTGAAGCAACTGGCTGAAGACCCGTTCAATAACTACCTGTCTATGAACAAGAAAGGTACTATTGTTACTGGTAAAGTCACTGCAGTTGACGCCAAAGGTGCTACAGTTGAATTAGCAGGCGGCGTAGAAGGTTACCTGCGTGCATCTGAAGCCTCTCGCGACCGCATTGAAGATGCAACTCTGGTTCTGAATGTAGGCGACGACGTTGAAGCTAAATTCACCGGCGTTGACCGTAAGAACCGTGTAGTAAGCCTGTCCGTACGTGCTAAGGACGAAGCTGACGAGAAAGACGCTATCGCAACTGTTAACAACAAGCAGGAAGAAAGCAACTTCTCTAACGCAATGGCTGAAGCTTTCAAAGCGGCTAAAGGCGAGTAATGACGGGGGGCGGTTTCTGACCGCCCCGATACGGTAGTTTAGCTGCAAAGCTTGGAGGACTCATGACCAAGTCTGAACTTATTGAAAGACTTGCTGGCCAGCAATCTCATGTACCGGCGAAAGCCGTTGAGGATGCAGTGAAAGAGATGTTAGAACACATGGCTGCAACGTTAGCCGATGGTGAACGCATCGAGATCCGCGGATTCGGCAGTTTTTCTCTTCACTACCGTGCTCCGCGCGTTGGTCGCAACCCGAAAACTGGCGACAAAGTTGAGTTGGACGGCAAGTACGTTCCTCACTTCAAGCCAGGTAAAGAGCTGCGTGACCGCGCCAATATCTATGGTTAATCACTGATTATCCATAGAGTTGTTGCTTGTAAAGAATATAAAACGGTGCCTCAGGGCGCCGTTTTTTTTGCCTGCCGCTCAGCTGTTTTCTGATTTCTCAGCCTTCCGTTCTGACTTTTTTGCGCGCTGCGCCGCAGCTTAGCATCAATAAATGAAACCATTATCGTTAACCTGCAGCCTGTGCCGCGAGCCGTCGCATTGCAGCTGGCGGCTGCCTGAGTATGGGGGAACAATCCTGTCCATGGGGTGCGATGTGCAATAGTTGCACGTCCTTCTGTCGGACGGGAGAAAGGTCGATCAAAACTTCGCTGGATCTGGCGGTTATCGCCGTTGTCTGCGGCATTCTGCCGTTACTGGTGCTACCGCAATTACCCGATGCGTTAACAACTTTGTTGGTTGTTTTACCCGCTAGCTTGATGCTGCGTTTCCGTTGGGCGGGCTGTCAATTTATTGGTTGGGGAGCATTGGGATTTCTGTGGGCGACCTTCAATGCCGGTAATCTGGTGGCGCAAGTCGAACAACTGAGCCGCGGGCCGGAGGTGACCGCCGTGGTACAAGTTGCCGGTGTTACTTTGGTGCCCGCTGCGAGCAAACAAACGCTGATGCGTATCGAACAGGTTGACGGGCGCTGGCTAACGCCATCAATTGCCTTTACCACCGTTTGGCAGCCGGAAGAGCCGCAACTCTGTGCTGGGCAGCGTTGGGAACTCCGGCTGCGTCTGAGAGCGATGCACGGAAAACTGAACGAGGGGGGCTTCGATAGCCAGCGTTGGGCGATGGCGCAACGTCAGCCACTGACTGCGCAGGTGAAGCGCGCCAGGCTGTTGGAGGGGAGTTGCAACTGGCGGCAGCGTATTATCAGCCATGCCGAGAGCAACATGGGTGACCTGCGATATAAATCGGTATTGCTGGCTTTAGCGTTTGGCGAAAGAACCTCGCTAGACCCTGAGTTACGCACTCTGATGCTGAAAACCGGCATTGCGCATCTGATGGCGATTTCAGGCCTGCACGTGGCTATGGCGGCCATATTGATTTGGCTGGCGCTACGGGCGGTTCAGTTCTTGTTGCCTGCACACCTGATCGGCTACCGCTTCCCCTTGTTAGCCAGTTGGTTTGGTACCTTGGCGTATGTCTGGTTGGCTGGCGCACAACCCCCGGCGGTGCGTACTGCCTTGGCGTTGACGCTGTGGATGTTGCTGCGCCTACGCGGTATTCACTGCACTTCCTGGCAGGTATGGCTGTGGTGCGTGGGGTTAATTCTGGTCTGCGATCCGCTGGCGGTACTGTCAGACAGTTTCTGGTTATCGGTACTGGCGGTGGCCTGCCTGATCTTTTGGTTCGAATGGATGCCGTTAAGTGCACGTTTCCGCTCTGCCTGGTACTGGGGACCGGTGCGTTGGCTGCACATTCAGTTTGGTATCACGTTGTTGCTGGTGCCGATGCAGGCCGCTTTGTTTCTCGGCCTGACGTTGACCTCTATGCCAGCGAATCTGTGGGCGGTACCTGTGGTTTCTCTGGTGACGGTTCCTTTGATTTTGATCGCGGTAATTTGTGGCGCTTTACCGCTATTGAGCGGCGGATTCTGGTGGCTGGCCGATTTGACACTGCTATGGGTGTTTACGCCGCTGCATTATTTGCAGCGTGGATGGATCGATCTGGGCGCAGCCTCGCTGTTGGTCAGCGCAGCGGGTTGGCTGCTGGTTATCTACTGGCGTTTTCACTGGTGGTTATGCTATACGGCAGGCTTGGCCGCTGTGGCGATATGTTGCGTGCTGTGGCGGGAAAAAGAACCCTCATATCGTTGGCGGGTCGACATGCTGGACGTCGGGCATGGCCTGGCGGTAGTGATAGAAAGAAACGGAAAGGGGATACTGTTCGATACCGGTGATCGCTGGGCGACGGGCAGTGCTGCGGAACGTCATATTTTGCCAATGCTAAACTGGCGGGGTATCGATCTGGAGCAAATTATCATCAGCCACGATCACCTTGATCATACCGGGGGCCTGGAAGAGGTAAGGCAAGCATTTCCTCTGGCCACGGTACGCAGCCCGATACTTGACCCGTTTCATTTACCCTGCGTGGCCGGCGAAAGCTGGCGGTGGCAATCGCTGCAATTTCAGGTGTTATGGCCGCCGAAAGCGCTAAAGCGACCGGTCAATGACGATTCTTGCGTGATCCGCGTTGATGATGGCCAATATAGCCTGTTGCTGACCGGCGACGTGGAAAAGCAAGCGGAAGCGCAGTTGCTCAGATTACAACGCGATCGGCTGGCATCCACAGTGCTTCAGGTTCCACATCACGGTAGCAGGACGTCCTCGACGCCGCCGTTTCTGCGTGCGGTAGCGCCGGAGGTGGCTTTGGCGTCCGCATCTCGTTACAACAAATGGCGATTACCTGCCGTTAAAGTTATCGCCAGATATCTGGCAAATGGCATCATATGGCGCGATACTTCGCGGTCAGGTCAGATATCCGTGCTTTTTTTCGACAACGATTGGCAAATTAAAGGCTTTCGTGAACAATTAATGCCCCGTTGGTACCATCAGCGGTTTGGCGTAGAGGGTGATAATGAGTAAAATAGGCCGCTATTTCTTCCGATGCTGGTATTTGCATGATGAATGATAAAGATCTCTCCACTTGGCAGACTTTCCGTCGCCTCTGGCCGATGATCACTCCTTTTAAGACCGGGTTGATTGTGGCCGCCATTGCGTTAGTGCTTAACGCGGCCAGCGATGCCTTTATGTTGTCCTTGCTTAAACCTTTATTGGATGATGGTTTTGGGAAAACCGAGAGCAGCATTTTGCTTTGGATGCCGTTGGCCGTCATTGGCTTGATGGTGGTACGTGGCCTGACGGGCTTCGTTTCCAGCTATTGTATCTCATGGGTGTCCGGTATGGTGGTGATGCATATGCGCCGCCGGCTGTTTGGCCATATGATGAGAATGCCGGTATCCTTCTTCGATCAGCAGTCAACCGGCACGCTGTTGTCGCGTATCACCTATGACTCTGAGCAAGTGGCCTCATCCTCTTCCAGCGCATTGGTCACCGTGGTGCGTGAAGGCGCGTCGATAATTGCGTTGTTCAGCATGATGTTCTACTACAGCTGGCAGTTATCGGTGATTCTGATTGTGCTGGCACCGATCGTGTCTATCGCAATTCGCATTGTTTCCAAACGCTTCCGTAGTATCAGTAAAAGCATGCAGAACACCATGGGGCAGGTCACCACCAGTGCCGAGCAGATGCTGAAAGGTCACAAGGAAGTGCTTATTTTTGGCGGCCAACAGGTGGAAACCGAGCGCTTCAACTCGGTCAGCAACCGCATGCGCCAGCAGGGCATGAAGCTGGTTTCAGCATCTTCAATCTCTGACCCGATTATTCAGTTGATTGCTTCGTTAGCGCTGGCGTTTGTACTGTACGCTGCGAGTTTCCCTAGTGTGATGGCAACCCTGACCGCCGGTACCATTACTGTGGTGTTCTCGTCGATGATCGCCTTAATGCGTCCACTGAAATCGCTGACCAACGTCAATGCCCAGTTCCAGCGCGGGATGGCTGCTTGCCAAACGTTGTTCTCGATTTTGGATATGGAGCAGGAAAAAGATACCGGCACCCGCGAAGTGGCGCGTGCTAAAGGCGATATCGAATTCCGTAACGTGACTTTTTATTATCCAGGGAAAGAAACGCCGGCACTGCGTGATATCAATCTGAGCATTTCAGAAGGCAGAACCGTAGCATTGGTGGGCCGTTCGGGATCGGGCAAATCGACTATTGCCAACCTGCTGACCCGTTTCTATGACGTTCAGGAAGGCGAAATCCTGATGGACGGGCATGACCTGCGCGAGTATACCTTGGCGTCATTGCGCGATCAGGTCGCTCTGGTATCGCAAAACGTGCATTTGTTTAACGACACCATCGCTAACAATATCGCTTACGCTCGTGAAGATCGTTACAGCCGGGAAGAAATCGAGAAGGCTGCGCGAATGGCTTATGCCATGGATTTCATTGAGAAAATGGAGAATGGTCTGGATACGGTGATTGGCGAGAACGGCGTGATGTTGTCCGGTGGCCAGCGTCAGCGTATCGCTATCGCGCGCGCACTGTTGCGCGATTGCCCGATTCTGATCCTTGATGAAGCAACTTCAGCGCTGGATACGGAATCAGAACGCGCCATTCAGGCAGCGCTGGACGAACTGCAGAAAAACCGCACCTCGCTGGTGATCGCGCACCGCTTGTCGACCATTGAAAAAGCCGATGAAATCCTGGTGGTGGAAGATGGACGCATCGTTGAACGCGGTGAGCATGCGGCGCTAATCGAACGGCGCGGGGTCTACGCACAGCTTCACCGCATGCAGTTCGGCCAATAATGATCGAGCGCATTTGGTCGGGCAGCTCATTGGTATACCTGCTGTTGTTGCCCTTGTCCTGGCTGTACGGTCTGGTCAGCAGTTTGATTCGGCTGAGTTATCGCTGTGGCCTGCGTAAAAGCTGGCGTGCACCTGTGCCGGTGGTGGTGGTGGGAAACCTTACCGCCGGCGGCAACGGTAAAACGCCAACGGTGATCTGGCTGGTGGAGCAATTGCAACAGCGCGGATACCGGGTGGGTGTGGTATCACGCGGTTATGGTGGCAAAGCGGCATCTTATCCGTTGGTATTGGATGAACACACTACGACCCAGCAGGCGGGCGATGAGCCGGTATTGATTTATCAACGCACCGGTGCGCCTGTAGCCATTTCGCCAAAGCGTGCGGAAGCGGTGCAGGCACTGCTGCAACAGCAGAAACTCGATGTTGTCATCACAGATGACGGTTTGCAGCATTACGCGTTGCAACGTGATTTTGAACTGGTGGTGATCGACGGCGTGCGCCGTTTTGGCAATGGCTGGTGGTTACCGGCGGGACCGATGCGTGAACGCGCGTCGCGCCTGAACAGCGTGAATGCGCGGATTGCCAACGGCGGCGTGGCTCAGACGGGTGAAATTGCCATGCGGTTGCAAGCGCGTGAGGCGGTCAATATCGCCAGCGGTGCGCGTCGGCCGGCGGCTGAGTTGCCGCACGTGGTAGCAATGGCCGGGATTGGCCATCCGCCACGCTTTTTCGCCACGCTGGAAAAGCTTGGCGTGGATGTCGAGAAAGAAGTCGCGTTCGCCGATCATCAGGAGTACCAGCATGCTCAACTGGCGGCGTTGGCGTCATCTGAGCAAACGCTGCTGATGACTGAAAAAGATGCGGTCAAATGCCGCATTTTTGCCCAGCCCAACTGGTGGTATTTACCGGTAGATGCGGTTCTTCCCCCCGATCAGGCTGAGTCGTTGCTGCAAAGTATCGAAGCGCTGCTGACTAAATAACTCAAACGGCCAGCGCGTTAAGCCCCAGAGCTTGCGCGCAGGCGTTTATCGAACGCTGTTGCGTTTGTTGGTACAGCGCCAATTCATCTATCACCTCTGCCCCCAGAGCCTGCTCGAAAGCGGCGCGGCTCGATGCTGCATTGTACTGAGCATGCCGGTTGTCACCCAGATTAGACTGGAAAATGCCCGCTGCGCTGACCGGTAAGAAGTCTTCATACACCAAAGGCTGAAAGCGAATATGTTCCTGAGCTATCAGTTGCTCCAGCGTAGTGTGTTTATCCAGCGAGTCTTTGGCCGCCAGGCCGCACTCGGTAGGGAAATAGCGGAACCATGCCAGTTGCTGCTCACGCAAGGTTGCATAATCATCTGGAAACGCCTGGAAGTTTTCCGCCAGTAACTGATTGTACCGCTCGGCGTTCTTTTCACTTGGCGGTGCCTGCAGCGCATCATTGGTGGCTTGCAACAGGCGATCATACAAAGCCCGGCCTTTCGGGGTCAGTGCTACGCCACGTTGCTCTATTTCGCCAAAACGCGCGGTATGGTGTCCGTCCACGCTGCTGCCGTCATGTTCGACAAAGGCTACGCTTTCTTCCAGCGCTTTAAAGCTGGTTTGGCGTAGCAAAATTGGCCGACGGCGAGGCGGCGGGCCTTCGATAACGGCTTTAGGCGTGATTCCCCGGCCAGGCATCGCTTGCTGGACGAGGTCGATATTCAGCGTGCGTGGCGTCAAATGGTTGATGTGCGGGCCTTTGAACGCCACTACGTCGGCAATCAGACGGTGCTGATCGTGCAATTGTTGATATTCGGCTGCACTGACGGTCGCCCGGTTGTGCCAACGAAAAGTTTCCAGCGCCTGTTCGATAAATTCACTGGCCTGGCTGTCATCCAACCCGCCCTGAACTTCCTGCAAGACGATCAACTCCAGCACGCGTTCAGTAAAGATGCGGCGGCGGGCCAGCAGTTGCTGGGCCAACTGACGTAACCCCGGGTTTTCAATCAGCTCTAACCGTAATAATGAGGTGAAAACCCGGAATGGGCTGATCTGCAGCGCATCTTCATGTACTGCGCGAAATGCAGTGGAATGAACCGGAACTCCTGCCACGGCCAGGTCGTAATACCCGACCGGTGACATGCCCATGACGTTAAACAGCCGTCGCAGAGTAGCCAGCTCATCCGCCGTACCTACCCGGATTGCCCCGTGGCGTTCCATGGCCAGTCTTTCGATTTCACCGGTAATTTGTAATTGATGAGCCAATGCGGCATCTTCGCGCAGGACCTGTCGGTTGGTTTCCGCAACCAGTTCGAGCAAATCGCCATAGAGAGGCACCTCTTTTTGGTACATATCTGACATGGCGTGGGAGAACCTGGAGCGGATTTCATTCGGTGAGACGAACTGCTGGGCGGTCATGCGCATAGCTCCTTTATTCGGGATAATCTGAAAAATAGTATTTTTTGCGGTAAAAGTGCTGGCTGAAAGGCCATCCGCCTTGTTTTCACCCCAAGTTTAGCTATCTCGGTTGGGTTTTGTTATAGCTTGGACAAGCATATTGGATTTTTATGCGTTAGCTCTCATTTGCAATGGTCCTGGCGGAAATGACGGCCTTCCGGAAGGCAATGCTTCTGAGCGGAAACGGCAAAAATAAATTAATTAATCTATGCATAATCATGGACATAAAAACAAATTTGGCGGAGCTATAAAAATATGCCAATAAATTGCTTGTGTAAAATCTAGATTTATGAGTAAATGCTTGTCGGCCTGTGATACAGACCTATTTATGTTCGAGTTTAGATTTAAGCAGTTCCTCCAAAAACGTTATCATCTGATTCCGCTTCAAAGACGAACCTTCTAAGTACCTCCCATAAGTAATGTTCCTAAAAACGGCCTAAATTGCCTTATGGCAGGTTTTGTATATATATTTAAAAGGTAAATGTGTAATGTCTAAGAAAACGGGTCAGGTTAAATGGTTCAACGAAAGCAAAGGTTTTGGTTTCATTGAGCAAAACGACGGTGGTAAAGATGTATTCGTACATTTCTCTGCAATCGCGACCGACGGTTTCAAAACTCTGGCTGAAGGCCAGCGTGTTGAGTATACCATCCAGGACAGCCCGCGCGGGCCGGCTGCCGCCAACGTTGTTGCTCTGTAACTAAACAGGCAATGACGTAAAGAGATCTTAATACAACCATGATGAGGCGTTAATGCCGATTCATTGCGGAAGATATTAAGTTCAACAAGCCCGCGTAATGCGGGTTTTTAATTTTTTGCTCACGAGAGGTTTGTTACGAAAAACTTTAGGATGGGCTGGTAGCGTCCAACAATAATAAAAATAACGTTGTTAAGGATGCTCAAGTAAAAGGATATAAGTTATGTTTAAAAATACTGTGTTACAAATGGGCCGTGTGAAATGGTTTGATCAAGCTGCAGGCTATGGTTTTATTTCACCGGTAGATGGTAGCGACGAAATCTATGTTAGCCGTCGTTCTATCGCCAATACTAAAAATAAATCGTTAAACGAAGGTCAGAACGTTGAGTTCTCGATCTATCGCAGCTCCCACGGGCTGTCAGCGGCAGACGTCATCGCGTTCTGACCCACCCCTTCCTCGCCAGTGCCGGTGCCGCCACCCCCAAGCACTGGCGAAGAAAAATCTTCTGATATCCACTATTATCGAGCAATCGCTTAACGACTTTGGATGTCAGGATGCTTACCCCGGTTATTTCTCTTGCCGCCGCCCGCGCGCTTCATCTTGCCGCACAAGGGCTATTATCCCCGATTAAACGCAAAGCCAAACCCGACGATGTGGTTACCGCCATTCAACGTATGGGATTACTGCAAATAGATACCATCAGCGTTGTCGCACGCAGCCCCTATCTGGTGTTGTTCAGCCGCCTGGGCGATTATCAGCCGGAATGGCTGGAACAGGCGCTGGCCAGTCGTCAGCTGTTCGAATATTGGGCGCACGAAGCCTGTTTTTTACCCATTGAAGATTTTGGTCTGTTGCGTCATCGCATGCTGCAACCGCAGGGTATGGGCTGGAAATATTCTGAAGAGTGGGTGAAAAAGCATCAGGGGGCAATGGACGATCTGTTGTTGCATATCGAAGCCAGCGGGCCGGTGCGTTCGGCAGATTTTAATGCCGAAAAAAGAGGGAACAGCGGTTGGTGGGACTGGAAGCCGGAAAAGCGCCACCTCGAAATCTTGTTCACCGCCGGTAAATTGATGGTGGCCGAACGGCGTAATTTTCATCGTGTTTACGATCTGACAGAAAGGTTACTGCCGCACTGGGATGATAAGCGTCATGCGTTACCTGCGGACCATGCGCAGCAGGAAATGCTTGGCAGGGCTTGCCGTTACCTGGGGATTTTCAGGGCTGAATGGTTGGCGGATTACTACCGTCTGAAGCGGGTTACGCCGAAAGTACTGCTGGCATCGCTACAGCAACGGGGCGAAATAATGCCGGTGGTCGTTGATGGGCTGGACGGCGATTTTTACGTGCATCATTCACTGGTGCAAGAACTGCAGTTGGCAGAGCTGGGGGCGCTAAAATCCAGTGTGACCACCTTGCTTTCTCCGTTTGACCCTGTGGTTTGGGATCGCCGACGTGCGTTGGAGCTGTTCGATTTTGATTACCGGCTGGAGTGTTATACGCCGAAGGAAAAGCGACAGTACGGCTACTTTACCCTGCCGGTGTTGCAACGGGGCGAGTTGATTGGCCGCATTGATGCCAAAATGCATCGGCGACAGGGCATTTTCGAAATTATCAGTTTCCACCCGCAGGCCAAAGTTCGGTTTGGCAAACAACGTGCGCAAGATCTTCGGCAGGCAATTACGCGCAGTGCAAAATGGCACGGGGCAAAACAGGTGACGCTGGGGGATATTCCGGCACAGTTGGCCGTCGAATGGGGTGAAGGGTGGGAAGTGGAATAACGAGCGGCGTCGTCAGCGTGGGTAAAACGAATTTTCAGCGCCGCCCGTTACAATCAGATCTATGCCTTAGTTGCTGAAATTGGCAAACAGGGCGATGATTTTGTGAATACGTTTGATCATGGAAAATGTCTTTTTTGTGACTTGTATCACAAAATTCTACGCCTGCATCGCAGTCAATTCAATCCCCCGCGTCAGATTAAAAGGCAGCGGTAAAACAGCGGTGATTAACCTGGCACATAGCGTTATGCTATTCTCACGCACTTTAGATCTCCACTCAGGAGGAAGCATGGACCACCGTTTACTCGAAATCGTTGCCTGCCCGGTTTGCAACGGTAAGCTCTATTTCAATAAAGAAAACCAGGAACTGGTCTGCAAAGTGGACGGCCTCGCCTATCCGCTGCGTGATGGCATTCCCGTACTGCTGGAAAACGAAGCGCGTTCGCTGTCATTGGATGAGAAACACGCATGAGTTTTATCGCTATTATTCCAGCCCGTTACGCATCAACCCGTTTGCCGGGCAAGCCGTTGGCCGATATTCACGGTAAGCCAATGGTGGTGCACGTAATGGAACGTGCACGTGAGTCCGGCGCCAGCCGCGTTATCGTAGCGACCGATCACCCCGAAGTGGCCAAAGCGGTAAAAGCCGCCGGTGGCGAAGTGTGCATGACCAGCCCGCATCACCATTCCGGCACCGAACGCCTGGCGGAAGTGATCGAGCATTATGGTTTTGCCGATGACGAGATCATCGTTAACGTGCAGGGTGACGAACCGATGATCCCGCCGGTGATCGTACGCCAGGTGGCAGAAAATCTGGCAGCCAGCCAGGCCGGCATGGCCACTCTTGCGGTACCGATCGACAGCGCGGAAGAAGCCTTTAACCCCAATGCCGTCAAAGTAGTGATGGATGCACAGGGTTATGCGCTCTATTTTTCACGCGCGACTATTCCCTGGGATCGAGAACGTTTTGCTCAATCCAAAGAAAGTATTGGCGACAGCTTGCTGCGCCACATCGGCATTTACGCCTATCGTGCCGGTTTTGTACGCCGTTATGTCAGCTGGGCACCAAGCCAACTGGAGCAAATTGAGCTGCTGGAGCAGCTGCGGGTGCTGTGGTACGGTGAAAAAATCCATGTGGGGGTTGCTAAAGCCATTCCAACCGTGGGTGTCGATACGCCGGAAGATCTGCAGCGCGTGCGCGACAGCATCAAGGGCTAAGCATTAAAAGCCGGCACGTCGCCTGGCGTGTCGGCGGTACAATTTCCCGTATTCTTTATCCCCATTTTGTTGATCTGCGTTGAGGATTTTTTTTGCTCACCGTTCGATGATGTCAGCGTCTCCTCTTTTTCTCTTGAGGTTATTTCCTTATGGAGCAGTTACGCGCCGAACTGAGCATTGTGCTGGGCGAATCCATCAGTCGACTGGAACGCGTTAGCGAACAACCTTATGCACACATGTACTCGTTGTATGACCAACAGGGTCACGCGATCCCGCTGATGGCAAAAAGCTTTGTCTGTCAGGGCATAGCCCAGCAGGAAGCTTATAAGTTGTCGATGCTGGCGCGTGAAGGGGATATCCGCCTGCCGACGGTGTATGGCGTGGTCTATACCCATCAGGCGCCCTATAAAGAGATCCTGTTGATCGAGCGTCTGCGGGGGGTGTCGGTGGAGGCGCCGACGCGAACGCCGGACCGTTGGAATATGCTGATGGAACAGATCGTCGATGGCGTATTGGCTTGGCACCGTATCGACAGCCACGGCTGCGTCGGCACGGTTGACAGCACGCAGGAAAACGACTGGTTTTGTTGGTATCAGCAGCGGGTCGAGGTGCTGTGGTCGACGCTCGGGAATCTCAACTCGCCGCAGTTGACGATGGCCGATCGCCGCTTGTTGTATCGCACGCGGGAGGCGCTGACCCATTTTTTTGTCGGTTTCGACGATCCTTGTGTGCTGGTGCACGGCAACCTGTCATTGCGCAGCATGCTGAAAGACGCCAAAAGCGACCAACTGCTGGCGATGCTCAACCCTGGGATGATGCTGTGGGCACCGCGTGAATATGAGCTGTTCAGGCTGTGCGAGGCCGGGATGCCCAGCCAACTGATGTTTTATTATTTGCAGCGGGCACCGGTATCGGAGTCGTTCCTGGTGCGACGTTGGCTGTATGGCGTATGGGAAGCGGCAGGGCGGTTAATTCACACCGGCAAGCTGGATAGGCAGCTGTTTGACCATGCGTCGAAACAGCTGCTGCCCTGGCTTGCAGGCTAGTCGGCAGAGGCCTCATCGGCCCCTTTGAGCGATTGCCACAGGCTGCCCAAAGTTTCATACCAGGCACGTTCGCTGTGGCCAAGGAACATGGCTGAGGGGACTACGCGATCCCAAATATTTAACCTGGAGCTGATGGCCAACTGATTGGCCGGCGCCGGAATAGGGTGCAGCCCCTTGGCTTCAAAAAAGCGCATCGCCCGCGGCAAATGGTTGGCTGAGGTCACCAGTATAAACGGTTGCTGGCCGACCAGCTTCGACACCTGTAACGCCTCTTGCTCGGTATCCATCGGGCGATCCAACAACACCATATCGCTACGCGGCACTCCCAGGCTTTCTGCTACCCGCGCCGCAGTTGCAGCGTTGCTCAAGGTATTGGCGCCGCCGGCACCGGTGAACACCATCTTGCTGCCCGGATGCGCGAGATATAAGCGCACGCCCTCCGTCACTCGTGGCAGGCTGTTACCTATCAGGTTGGAGCTGGGAGCCCAATCCGGGTTAAAGGTATAGCCGCCACCCAGCACCACGATATAATTCACCGGGTCATTGCCACGATAGGTTACATATTCAGATTCTATCGGTCGCAACAGCCGGTCGGCCACCGGCTGCAGGCTGAAAAGCAGTAAAAACAGCCAGCTCAGTGATAAAATTACTTTGCCGCTTTTTTGCCAGCGGGTGAACCATAGCAGCAACAGCGCCAGCCCCATCAACAGCAGCAGCGCAGGTAATGGCATTAAAATGGCGCCAATGAACTTTTTCAGGTTGAACAGCATCAAAAATCAGGTCCTTTTGGGCGAAAAAACGACATCCGGGCACAATCAGGCCGCAAGAAGATTCATTCTAAGCCAGTCTGTGCCAAAATAGCAGGTTTGAATGGGCTGGCGCTTTGCCCCCATCAGGATAAGATCAGCGGAGCCGTTGTCCATGCAGGATCGCAATTTTGACGATATTGCTGAAAAGTTTGCGCGTAATATTTACGGCACCACCAAAGGGAAGATCCGTCAGGCGGTAGTCTGGCAGGACCTGACCACGCTGCTGGCCCAGTTGCCGCAGCGGCCGCTGCGCATTCTGGATGCCGGCGGCGGCGAAGGCCACATGGCCTGCCAACTGGCAGAATTAGGACATCAGGTGTTGTTGTGCGATCTTTCTGGTGAGATGATCCAACGCGCTGCGCAACTGGCCGAACAGAAAGGTGTGAGCCAGAACATGCAATTCATACAAAGTTCAGCGCAGGATATTGGTCAGCACTTGGAACAGCCGGTTGATCTGATATTGTTCCACGCGGTGCTTGAATGGATTGCTGAACCTGAGGCGGCGTTGCAGGCATTGTTCAACTGCCTGCTACCCGGCGGCGCACTGTCATTGATGTTCTTTAATGCCAACGGCCTCTTGATGCGCAACGTGGTGTTGGGTAATTTCCAACTGGTGAATCCAGAGGTCAGAAGGCGCAGAAAGCGCTCTTTGTCGCCGCAATATCCGCACAACCCGCCGCAGGTTTATGGCTGGCTGGAGCAAATGGGCATGCGCATCAGCGGGAAAACCGGCGTGCGGGTGTTCCACGATTATCTGCAGAGCAGGCAGCTACAGACGCAAAAATTTGAAGAGTTACTGGCGCTTGAACAGCACTATTGCCGGCAGGAGCCGTACGTGAGTTTGGGGCGCTATATTCACGTCATGGCGCATAAACCAAACCTGAAGGACGAACTATGAGTGAATTTTCCCAGACAGTACCCGAACTGGTCGCCTGGGCACGGAAAAATGATTTCTCTATTTCGCTCCCTACGGAGCGTCTCGCGTTTTTGCTCGCTATCGCCACCCTTAACGGCGAGCGACTGGACGGCGAGATGAGCGAAGGTGAGCTGGTTGATGCATTTCGCCATGTCAGCAAGGGTTTCGAACAGACGCATGAAACGGTGGCGGTCCGCGCCAACAATGCGATTAACGACATGGTGCGCCAGCGCCTGTTAAACCGCTTTACCAGCGAACTGGCAGACGGCAATGCGATTTACCGTCTGACCCCGTTGGGCATCGGTATCACCGATTACTATATCCGTCAGCGCGAATTCTCTACGCTGCGCCTGTCGATGCAGCTGTCGATCGTGGCGGAAGAGCTAAAGCGCGCCGCCGACGCCGCCGAAGAGGGCGGAGATGATTTCCATTGGCACCGCAACGTGTTTGCACCGCTGAAATATTCGGTGGCGGAAATCTTCGACAGTATCGACATGACCCAACGGCTGATGGATGAGCAACAGCAGGGCGTGAAGGAAGATATCGCCGCACTGCTGAATCAGGATTGGCGCGCGGCGATCTCCAGCTGTGAGATGCTGTTGTCCGAGACTTCCGGCACGCTGCGCGAGCTGCAAGATACGCTGGAGGCGGCGGGCGACAAGCTGCAGGCCAACCTGTTGCGCATTCAGGATGCGACGCTGGGCGGGATGGAACTGGGTTTCGTCGACAAACTGGTGTTCGATCTGCAAAGCAAGCTCGATCGCATTATCAGCTGGGGCCAGCAGGCGATTGACCTGTGGATCGGTTACGACCGTCACGTGCATAAATTTATCCGTACCGCGATCGACATGGATAAGAACCGCGTGTTCGCCCAACGCCTGCGCCAATCGGTGCAAAACTATTTCGACAATCCATGGACGCTGACCCACGCCAACGCCGACCGCTTGCTGGATATGCGTGACGAAGAGCTGGCGCTGCGCAGCGAGGAAGTGACTGGGGAACTGCCGCCGGATCTGGAGTTCGAAGAGTTCAGCGAGATCCGCGAACAACTGGCGGCAATGATCGAACAGGCGCTGAAGATTTATCAGGAACAACAGATGCCGCTCAATTTAGGGGCGGTAATGCGCGATTATCTGGCGCAATATCCGCGTGCGCGTCATTTCGACGTAGCACGTTTAGTGGTCGACCAGGCTGTGCGCCTTGGTGTGGCTGAAGCAGATTTTTCAGGGTTGCCGGCGCAATGGCAGGCAATCAATGATTACGGAGCCAAGGTCCAGGCCCATGTCATCGACAAATATTGAACAAGTAATGCCAGTCAAGCTGGCCAAGGCATTGTCTAACGCGCTGTTCCCGGCGCTCGACAGCCAACTGCGTGCGGGTCGTCACATCGGTATCGATGAGCTGGACAACCATGCCTTCTTAATGGATTTCCAGGATGAACTGGAAGAGTTTTACACCCGCTACAGCGTGGAACTGATCCGTGCACCGGAAGGGTTTTTCTACCTGCGCCCGCGTTCCACTACCCTGATCCCGCGTTCGGTATTGTCCGAGCTGGACATGATGGTAGGTAAAATCCTGTGCTATCTCTATCTCAGCCCAGAGCGTCTGGCGCATGAGGGGATTTTCAGCCATCAGGAGCTGTATGACGAGTTGCTGAGCCTGGCGGATGAGACCAAATTGCTGAAGTTCGTTAACCAGCGTTCCACAGGCTCGGATCTCGATCGTCAGAAACTGCACGAAAAAGTGCGCACCTCGCTGAACCGCCTGCGTCGTCTGGGCATGGTCTATTTCATGGGCAATGACAGCAGCAAGTTCCGCATCACCGAAGCCGTGTTCCGCTTTGGCGCCGACGTGCGCAGCGGTGACGATCCGCGTGAAGCGCAACTGCGCATGATTCGTGACGGTGAGGCGATGCCGGTTGAAAACAGTCTGTCGCTGAATGACGAGAGCGAAGCTGAAGACCAGCAGGTTGATAACACTCCGGACAGTGCAGAGGATGAACAGGAATGATTGAACGCGGTAAATTTCGCTCGCTGACGCTGGTTAACTGGAACGGCTTCTTTGCTCGTACCTTTGATCTGGATGAGCTGGTGACCACGCTGTCCGGCGGTAACGGGGCCGGGAAATCCACCACTATGGCGGCTTTCGTCACCGCGCTAATCCCCGATTTGACGCTGCTGCACTTTCGTAATACCACCGAAGCCGGCGCCACCAGCGGTTCACGCGACAAAGGCTTGCACGGCAAGCTGCGCGCCGGGGTCTGCTACTCTACTCTCGACGTGATCAACTCGCGCCATCAGCGCGTGGTGGTTGGCGTGCGTTTGCAGCAGGTAGCCGGTCGCGACCGTAAGGTGGACATCAAGCCGTTCACCATTCAGGGGCTACCGACAGCGGTGCAGCCTACTGAACTGCTGACCCAAACGGTAGGCGAGCGCCAGGCGCGCGTACTGACGCTGCAGGAACTGAAAGAGCGTGTCGAAGAGATGGAAGGCGTGCAGTTCAAGCAGTTCAACTCCATCACCGATTACCACGCGTTAATGTTCGATCTGGGCGTGCTGCCGAAACGCCTGCGTTCGTCCGCCGATCGCAGCAAGTTTTACCGCCTGATCGAGGCCTCGCTGTACGGCGGGATCTCCAGCGCCATCACCCGGTCGCTGCGCGATTATCTGTTGCCGGAAAACAGCGGCGTGCGCAAGGCGTTCCAGGATATGGAAGCGGCACTGCGTGAAAACCGCATGACGCTGGAAGCGATCCGCGTCACTCAGTCGGACCGTGACCTGTTCAAGCACCTGATTTCCGAAGCCACGTCCTACGTGGCGGCAGACTACATGCGCCATGCCAACGAACGGCGCATTCATCTGGACGGCGCGCTGGCGCTGCGCAGCGATCTGCTGGGCAGCCGTAAACAGCTGGCCGCCGAGCAGTATCGCCACGTGGAAATGGCGCGTGAGTTGGCAGAGCAGAGCGGCGCGGAATCCGATTTGGAAACCGACTACCAGGCCGCCAGCGATCACCTGAATCTGGTGCAGACGGCGATGCGTCAGCAGGAAAAGATCGAGCGTTATGAAGGCGATCTGGAAGAGCTGACCTACCGCCTGGAAGAACAGAACGAAGTGGTTGCCGAGGCCAGTGAGCAGCAGGCCGAAAACGAAGCGCGCGCCGAGGCGGCCGAACTGGAAGTGGATGAACTGAAAAGCCAGCTCGCCGACTACCAGCAGGCGCTCGACGTGCAGCAGACCCGTGCCATTCAGTATCAGCAGGCGTTGCAGGCATTGGAGCGCGCTCGTTCCCTGTGCCAACTGCCAGAACTGACCGCTGAAAATGCCGAACAGTGGCTGGATACTTTCCAGGCGCGTGAGCAGGAAGCGACGGAAGCGTTGCTGATGCTCGAGCAGAAACTGAGCGTGGCCGACGCCGCGCACGGTCAGTTTGAACAAGCTTATCAGCTGGTGGGTAAAATCGCCGGCCAGGTCAGCCGCAGTGAAGCCTGGCAATGCGCGCGCGAATTGTTGCGCGATTGGCCTTCGCAGCAGCACCTTGCCGAACGCGTGCAGCCGCTGCGCATGCGCCTGAGCGAACTGGAACAACGTCTGCGCTCCCAACAAGATGCCGAGCGTCTGCTGCAGGAGTTCTGCAAGCGCCACGGTCAGGAGTATCAGCCGGACGATCTCGATGCGCTGTTGCAAGAGTTGGAAGAACGTCTGGAGTCACTGTCGCAGAGCGTCAGCGACGCCGGCGAGCGCCGAATGGAAATGCGTCAGGAACTGGAGCAGATCCAGCAGCGTATCCGCGAGCTGACCGCCCGCGCGCCCGTCTGGTTGGCGGCACAGGACTCCCTGAGCCAGCTTAGCGAGCAGAGCGGTGAAGAACTGGAAAGCAGCCAGCAGGTGACCGAGTTCATGCAGCAACTGCTGGAGCGTGAACGTGAAACCACCGTTGAGCGCGACGAAGTGGCTGCCCGCAAGCGTGAAGTTGAAGCGCAAATCGAACGCCTTAGCCAGCCTGGCGGTGCCGAAGATCAGCGTCTGGTGACGTTGGCCGAACGTTTTGGCGGTGTGCTGCTCTCTGAAATCTACGACGATGTCACCATCGACGATGCGCCTTACTTCTCGGCGCTGTACGGCCCATCGCGCCACGCGATCGTGGTGCCGGATCTGTCGCTGGTGCGCGAGATGCTGGAAGGTCTCGAAGATTGCCCGGAAGATCTCTATCTGATCGAAGGGGATCCGCAGTCTTTCGATGACAGCGTGTTCGCCGTCGAAGAGCAGGACAGGGCGGTATTGGTGAAAACCGCCGATCGTCAGTGGCGTTATTCGCGTTACCCGGAAGTGCCGCTGTTTGGCCGCGCCGCGCGTGAAAACCGTCTGGAAGTGCTGCATGCCGAGCGTGAAACTCTGGCTGAGCGCTACGCGACGCTGTCATTCGACGTGCAAAAGACCCAGCGTTCGCATCAGGCTTTCAGTCGCTTTATCGGCTCCCATCTGGCGGTGGCGTTTGATGCCGACCCGGAAGCGGAAATCCGTGGCCTCAATTCCCGTCGCGGTGAAATCGAGCGTGCGCTGAACAACCATGAAGCGCAAAACCAGCAGCAGCGGCAGCAGTACGATCAGGCGAAAGAGGGCATCTCGGCGCTCAACCGCCTGATGCCATTGGTGTCACTGCTGAATGACGATACCCTGCAGGACCGGGTGGAAGAGATCCGCGAAGAGCTTGAAGAGGCGCAGGATGCTGCGCGCCATATTCAGCAACACGGCGTTTCCCTGACCAAGCTGGAACCCTTGTTGTCGGTGTTGCAAAGCGATCCGCAGCAGCATGAACAGCTGCAGCAGGATTACACCCAGGCGCAGAGCGTACAGCGCCAGGCCAAGCAGCAGGCGTTTGCTTTGATCGAAGTGGTGCAGCGTCGTGCGCACTTTGGTTATACCGACTCGGCCGGCATGCAGAACGCCAACAACGATCTTAACGACAAGCTGCGCCAGCGTCTGGAGCATGCGGAAGCGGAACGTACCCGCGCCCGTGAGCAACTGCGTCAGTATCAAACCCAATTTACCCAGTACAGCCAGGTACTGGCATCGCTGAAAAGCTCCTATGACGCCAAGCGCGATATGCTGAAAGAGCTGAGCCAGGAACTGGTGGACATTGGCGTGCAGGCGGATGCCAACGCCGAAGCGCGTGCACGAGCGCGTCGTGACGAGTTGCATGCGGCGCTGAGTACCAACCGTGCGCGCCGTAACCAGCTGGAAAAACAGCTGACCTTCTGCGAAGCGGAAATGGACAGCCTGCAGAAGAAACTGCGCAAGCTGGAGCGCGACTATTACCAACTGCGTGAGCAGGTGGTGACCGCCAAGGCGGGTTGGTGTGCGGTTATGCGCATGGTGAAAGACAACGGCGTTGAACGCCGTCTGCACCGTCGCGAACTGGCTTATATGGACGGTGACGAGCTGCGCTCGATGTCGGATAAGGCGCTTGGTGCGTTGCGTCTGGCTGTGTCGGATAACGAACATCTGCGCGACGTTCTGCGCTTGTCGGAAGATCCAAAACGCCCGGAACGCAAGATTCAGTTCTATATCGCGGTGTATCAGCATCTGCGCGAGCGTATCCGCCAGGATATCATTCGTACCGATGACCCGGTTGAGGCCATCGAACAGATGGAAATCGAGCTGGGTCGCCTGACCGAAGAACTGACCGCGCGTGAGCAGAAGCTGGCGATCAGTTCCAAGAGCGTGGCGAATATCATCCGCAAAACCATCCAGCGTGAACAGAACCGCATCCGCATGCTCAACCAGGGTCTGCAGGCGGTGTCTTTCGGCCAGGTGAAGAGCGTGCGGCTGAACGTCAACGTGCGCGAAGCGCATGCGACGCTGCTGGACGTGCTGGCCGAGCAGAGGGAGCAGCATCAGGATCTGTTCAACAGCAACCGTCTGACCTTCTCTGAAGCTCTGGCCAAGCTGTATCAGCGCCTGAACCCGCAGATTGATATGGGGCAACGCACGCCGCAGACTATCGGCGAAGAGCTGCTGGATTACCGTAACTATCTGGAGCTGGAAGTGGAAGTGTTCCGCGGCTCTGACGGTTGGCTGCGTGCCGAGAGCGGCGCGTTGTCTACCGGGGAAGCGATAGGGACCGGGATGTCGATTCTGGTGATGGTGGTGCAGAGCTGGGAAGAGGAGTCACGCCGCCTGCGTGGCAAGGATATCTCACCTTGCCGCTTGCTGTTCCTCGATGAAGCGGCGCGACTGGACGCCAAGTCCATCGCAACGCTGTTCGAGCTGTGCGATCGTCTGGAAATGCAGCTGATTATCGCTGCGCCGGAAAACATCAGCCCGGAAAAAGGCACCACTTATAAGCTGGTGCGTAAGGTGTTCCAGAACCATGAGCACGTGCATGTAGTGGGGCTGCGCGGTTTCGCCAATGAGCTGCCTGCACCGGGCACTGCTGCGGTAGAAACGCCGTAAAACGCAAAAAAGTCCGCTAATAATCTGAAAATAGCCGCCCTGGGGTGGCTATTTTTTTGTGTGCATGGATGATAGTCCTGCTTTTTTATCCGCTAAAAACCGGGTAGCTTAATGGCATAACAGTTATTAGCGGCGTCCAAGGGCAAAATGGCCTTTCTGTTCGTATACTGAAATTAACAAGCGGTTTTTGATGTATTTTTTGTGAGCATACAGGGGGCAATGGATGTTGCTTAAAAATGGAAACACTTTACGGCGTCTGGCGCTGAGCTGCGCAATCGCATCTGGACTTGCGTCGTCGTTACCCGCATGGGCAACCGTGCCTGCGTTTCCGGTAGCGTCATCCGGCATGTCAGTTGCGCAAAGCCGTTCGGAATTATTGGCGGCATTGCCGAAAGGAATGACACCGCACTATCTTTCAACGCTGGCTCCTTTGTACGCCGCTAACCGGATGCAACTGATGTGGCAGGATCGCGAGGCGATTCAGCAGTTCCAGCAGCAGTTGGCCGAGCTGGCCATGTCCGGCGTGCAGCCGCAGTTTACCCAATGGGTGAAGCTGCTGACCAATCCGGCGATTAGCGGCGTAGCGCGCGACGTTGTTCTGTCTGATGCTATGCTGGGGTATTTGCAGTTCGTTTCAGCCATCGGCGCCAACGGTAACAGCTGGCTGTATAGCAATATTCCCTACAAGCTCGGCCTGCCGCCTAATGCGGTGATTAATCAATGGCAACTGGCGGTGCGTCAGGGCAAGACATTGGCTTATGTCACCAAGCTGGCGCCGCAGCACCCGCAATATGCCAAGATGCATCAGGCGCTGCGCGACATGCTGGCCGACAACCGTCCATGGCCGCAGATGGCTAACGGTCCGAGCTTGCGCCCCGATCAACTGAGCAGCGACATTGCCGCCCTGCGTGAGATCCTGGCGCGCAATGGCATGCTGACCACTACCGCAGCATCGGTGCAAACGCAGGAGCCGCCTGCGGTACTGACCGGCTCGCGCAATGAACCGGACGATGGCGGCTTGTCAGTCGATGAAGAGAAAAGCCGCGAGAGCAAAAGTGTGGTTATCAGCCCGTCTGCCGCTCCGGTAAAAGATCTTACTGCATCGCCGGAATCGCCATTCGCCCAGCAGCCTGCCGGCCCGGTGACCGTCACTGATAACGCTTATACCCCCGATCTGGTCGAAGGCGTTAAACGCTTCCAGAAATGGCAAGGTTTGACCGCTGACGGCGTGATTGGCGCCCGTACCCGCGAATGGCTCAACGTGTCGCCGCAAACGCGCGCTTCGCTGTTGGCATTGAATATCCAGCGTTTGCGCATCCTCCCTGGCTACGTCGACACCGGGATCATGGTTAACATTCCCAATTACTCTCTGACTTACTACCAGAACGGCAATGAAGTACTTTCCTCACGGGTTATCGTCGGTCGGCCTAGCCGCAAGACGCCGCTGATGAACAGTGCGCTGAACAACGTCGTGGTCAACCCGCCGTGGAATGTGCCGACTACGCTGGTACGCGAAGATATTGTGCCAAAGGCAATGCGTGACGGCAGCTATTTCCAGAAACACGGCTATACCGTGCTTTCCGGCTGGAGCAATGACGCTGAAGTCATTAATCCGGCGATGATTGACTGGAACATGGTGTCTGCGCGTAATTTCCCATACCGCATTCGTCAGGCACCGGGCGCCACCAACTCGCTGGGGCGTTTCAAATTCAACATGCCTAGCTCGGATGCTATCTATCTGCACGATACACCGAACCACAATCTGTTCCAGAAAGATATTCGTGCCCTGAGTTCCGGTTGCGTGCGCGTTAACAAGGCATCTGATTTGGCTAATATGCTGCTGCAAGATGCCGGCTGGAACAATACCCGCGTTTCCTCCACCCTTAAAGGGGGAAATACCACCTACGTAAATATACGTCAGCATATTCCGGTTAAATTGTATTATTTAACCGCCTGGGTTTCTGATGATGGAAAGCCACAATTTCGTACAGATATTTACAATTACGATGATACGGTGAGATCGGGTGCACAAATTTTGGCTCAGGCCGAAAAATTAATGCAATAAATGCAGTAATTATAAATAAATAACGGTCTGAATATCGGATCATGATGCAGGCACTCATTCAGTGGGTGCCTGCAAACCGCGGGACATCACGGGTTGACTCAGGCTGTGTGGGCGGTTATGGTTCGGGCAGTGCGCTGTTTTGTGCATATATTTTGATATTCTTGCCGGGTTTAACAGAAACATGGACAAAATTGATCATCATCGCCGCAAATGGCTGGCGTTAGGTAGCGCCGCCATGGGTATAGCCCTGCTTCCAGGGCAGGCTTTTGCCAGTCTTTCTACTTCACGCCCACGCATTCTGGTCGTAAATAACATGCATACGGGCGAAACGTTGAAGGCCGAATTCTTTGATGGGAAGGGGTACAATAAAGACGAGCTGGTTCGTCTTAATCATCTTTTCCGTGATTATCGCGCCAACAAGATTAAGCCGATCGATCCCCGCCTGTTTGATCAGCTCTACCGTCTGCAAGGTCTGTTGGGTACCAACAAGCCGGTGCAGTTGGTTTCAGGTTACCGCTCCCTGGATACCAACAATGAGCTGCGTGAGCGCAGCCGCGGTGTGGCCAAGCACAGCTATCACACCAAAGGCCAGGCGATGGACTTCCATATCGAAGGCATCCAATTGAGTAATATCCGTAAAGCGGCGTTAAAAATGCGCGGTGGTGGTGTAGGATATTACCCACGTAGCAACTTTGTACACATCGATACCGGCCCGGTGCGGACCTGGTAGTCGCTGTGCACCATAGTGAATAGCGCCAGCCCGCGAGGGTGTGGCGCTGTTGTCGTTGGAGCCTTATGAAATACCAAATTATTCCCGTTACCGCCTTCAGTCAAAATTGTAGCCTGATCTGGTGTGAGAGCACGCAGCAGGCGGCATTGGTCGATCCCGGCGGCGAGGCAGAAAAATTGAAGGCCGAAGTGGCGAAGCAGGGCGTGACGATCACGCAGATCCTGCTGACGCACGGCCATCTCGATCACGTAGGTGCCGCGGCGGAACTGGCTGAGCATTATCAGGTGCCGATTTACGGCCCGGATAAGGAAGACGCTTTCTGGCTGGACGGTCTGCCGGCACAGAGCCGGATGTTTGGGCTGGAAGAGTGTGCGCCGCTGACGCCGACCCAATGGCTGCAAGAAGGCGACAAGGTGCAGGTGGGCGAGATGACGTTCGACGTGTTGCATTGCCCTGGCCATACCCCTGGCCATATCGTCTTTATTAATCAAAAGGCGCGGCTGGCGTTGGTGGGCGACGTGCTGTTTAACGGTGGTGTCGGGCGCAGCGATTTCCCGCGTGGCGATCATCAGGCGCTGATTAACTCTATTCGTACCAAGCTGTTGCCGCAGGGCGATGACATGGCGTTTATCCCAGGTCATGGGCCAATGTCCACTTTTGGCCAAGAGCGTGAAACTAACCCGTTCCTGCGTGAAGAGCCGGCTATCTGGTAAGGTTATTTCCCGGCAGAAATAACTAAGGGGCGCTTTGAGCGCCCCTTTTGCTATTTGCATTGCAATGGGTTACAGCACGGCGACGATGGCCTCGCACAGCGGCGCCATATTGTCCGGCGTCATGCCCGCAACGTTAACGCGACCGGAGTTGACGGCATAAACGCCAAACTCTTCGCGCAGGCGCAGCACCTGCTCTTTACTCAACCCGCTGAACGAGAACATACCGTTCTGGTTGATGATAAAGCTGAAGTCCTGCTCTGCGCCTTTCTCTTGCAGCGTATTGACGAACAACTGACGCATGCGATGGATACGCTGACGCATATCGGTCAGTTCCTGTTCCCACAAGGCACGCAGCGCATCGTCGCCCAAGATGGTCGCCACGACGGCGGCGCCGTGCGACGGTGGGTTGGAGTAGTTGGCACGAATAGCGGCTTTCACCTGGCTGAAGGCGCGATCTGCGGTTTCCGCATCGGCGGCTACGATCGTGCAGGCACCGACGCGTTCATTGTACAGGCCGAAGTTCTTCGAGTACGAACTGGCGACGATCAGTTCCTGATGCTTGGCGGCGAAAATACGCAGGCCCTGTGCATCTTCTTCCAATCCCTTCGCAAAGCCCTGGTAGGCGAAGTCGAACAGCGGCAACCAGCCGTTGGCGACGGACAGCTCAGCCAATTGGGCCCACTGCTCGGCGGTAGGGTCGATGCCGGTCGGGTTATGGCAGCAGCCGTGGAACAGCACCACATCGCCGGCCTGAGCTTGTTTCAGGCTGTTCAGCAGGCCATCGAAATCCAGCGAATGGTTGGCGGCATCGTAGTAGGCGTATTCCAGGACTTCCAGACCAACGGCGCTGAACACGTTTTTGTGGTTCGGCCAGCTTGGGTTGCTGATCCAGATGCGTTTTGCGGTGGTCTGGTTGGCGATAAAGTCTGCTGCCACACGCAGGCCGCCGGTACCACCAGGCGTTTGCGCAGTGCGTGCACGCTTGTCGGCGATGATTGGGCTTTGTTTGCCGAACAGCAGCTCTTGCGTGCAGGTGGCGAACGCCGGGATGCCTTCAATGCCGAGATAGTTTTTGGTGGTTTCATTTTCCAGCAGATATTGCTCAGCTTTTTTCACGCTGGTCAGTACCGGGGTTTTGCCGGTTTCATCTTTGTAAACGCCAATCCCTAAGTTGATCTTATTAGGGCGGGCGTCCGCGCGGAAAATGTCGGTCAGACCCAGGATTGGATCGGCGGGTGCAGCAGTGATTTTTTCAAACATGTCAGGTGCTTCCATGGCTCGGAGTTAAGCAGACAGAAGCATCAGGGTAGCGCCAGTTATGCGCTTTGCCAACCGTTTGCGAGAAAAACACATCGATCTTGTGAAGGGGGCAGGTTCAGCATAAAAAATGAGGGAGAAGGGGACGTTGGCAGAATAAAAAGTTACTCGCGGCACAAAAACAAAAACAGGGCCGAAGCCCTGTTTTAACTCAGCCGACGGTGAACCGCCGTCAAGTGTGACAACTTAGAACTGGTAAACCAGACCAACACCTACGATATCATCGGTAGCGGTGCCAGTGGCTTTAGTGAACTCGTTGTCGTCCAGCAGGTTGATTTTGTAATCAACATAGGTGGACATGTTTTTGTTGAAGTAGTAAGTGGTACCAACAGAAACATATTTAACCAGGTCGGCATCGCCGCCGCCGAAGCTAGAACCATGTGCGGTACGGCCAGCCAGGTTTTTACCTTTAGACTGCAGGTAAGACACTTCTGGACGCAGACCGAAGTCGAACTGGTACTGTGCAGTCACTTCGAAGTTCTGGGTTTTGTCAGCGATAGCGGTATCATAATCACCGTATGGTGTCATGTTACGGGTTTCGGAGTACATGGCTGCCAGATAGACGTTGTTCGCGTCGTATTTAGCGCCCACGGTCCACGCATCAGCTTTGTCGCCTTTAGCGGTAGAGTCGTTGGTTTGTTTGTCAGTACGGTCAGAAGACGCGTATGCAGCACCGAAGCTTACGCCTTCGCCGATGTCATAAGTAGAAGACAGGCCCCAACCGTCGCCGTTTTGTTTCTTCAGAGCACGGCTGTCGTTTTCGTTTTTACCCTGGTACTGAACAGCGAAGTTCAGACCATCAACCAGACCGAAGAAGTTGTTGTTACGGTAAGTAGCAACGCCGTTGGTACGGCCAGTCATGAAGTTGTCGGTAACGGTGTAAGTATCGCCGCCGAACTCTGGCAGCATATCTGTCCAGCCTTCCACGTCGTACAGTACGCCGTAGTTACGGCCGTAGTCGAATGAACCGTAGTCAGCAAATTTCAGACCTGCGAAGCCCAGACGAGTCTTGGTGCCTTCGGTGCCTTGAGATTCAGCGTGGTTAGCCTGAACGTTGTATTCCCACTGGCCGTAACCGGTCAGTTGGTCAGTAATCTGGGTTTCACCTTTGAAGCCGAAACGAACATAGGTCTGGTCGCCGTCATTGCCTTTGTCGTCGGAGAAGTAGTGCAGACCGTCAACTTTGCCGTACAGATCCAGCTTGTTGCCGTCTTTGTTGTAGATTTCAGCTGCGTTTGCTGCACCAGCAGCTAACAGAGCCGGGATTACCACTGCAAGAATGTTGCGCTTCATCATTATTACCCTCATTGGTGTTATTCGGACACCTTTGCCACTGCCGCCAATAATTCTTTTGGAACTATTGTAGATAGATTGGTGTCGTCCTGTGTCTGCACGCAGTGTTCCATTCGTGGGCGGGTTAATCTAGAACGAAAATGCTACCAATGTCCTAATGAGGTTTCAAAAGGAAAGTATGTGTAACAAAATGTAATATTAAGGGAACTTTGTGACGCGGGTCAATATTAGAAAATGCGAAAGGCCAGCAAAGCTGGCCTTGGTTTTGTAACTAAATTATTTGGAAATGTTTAGACTGATTAATTAAAAGCTTGCGTTACGCGGAGTGCGTGGGAACGGAATGACATCGCGCACGTTTTGCACGCCGGTCACATAGGCGATTAAACGCTCAAAACCTAAACCGAAACCGGCATGAGGAACGGTGCCGTAACGACGCAGATCACGATACCACCAGTAATCTTCTTTATTCAGGCCCATCGCATCCAGGCGCTGATCCAAGACGTCCAGACGTTCCTCACGCTGGGCACCGCCGATGATCTCGCCAATGCCTGGGGCCAGCACGTCCATGGCTGCAACGGTTTTGCCGTCGTCGTTCATGCGCATATAGAAAGCTTTAATGTCTTTCGGGTAGTTCTTCACCACCACCGGCGCTTTAAAGTGTTTCTCGGCCAGATAGCGCTCATGCTCGGAAGACAGGTCGATGCCCCAGGATACCGGGTTTTCGAAGGTTTGGCCGGAGGCGATCAGGATTTCCACCGCTTCGGTGTAATCCACCTGGGCGAAATCGGAAGAAACAAAGCGCTTCAAACGCTCAATTGCATCTTTGTCCACACGCTCGGCGAAGAACTGCATGTCATCCATACGCTCGTTCAACACGGCCTGGAACACATACTTCAGCATTTTTTCCGCCAGTTCGGCGATGTCTTCGAGGTCGGCAAACGCCACTTCCGGTTCGATCATCCAAAACTCAGCCAGGTGGCGGCTGGTGTTGGAGTTCTCTGCGCGGAAGGTGGGGCCAAAGGTATACACTTTCGACAACGCACAGGCGTAAGTTTCGCCGTTCAACTGGCCGGAAACGGTCAGGAAAGCTTCTTTGCCGAAAAAGTCCTGGCTGAAATCAACCGCGCCTTTATCGGTGCGCGGCAGATTTTCCAGATCCAGCGTTGAAACCCGGAACATTTCGCCGGCGCCTTCGGTATCGGAAGCGGTGATCAGCGGGGTGGAAACCCAGAAGAACCCGTTCTCGTGGTAGAAACGGTGGATCGCTTGCGCCAGCGTATGACGCACACGGGCCACGGCGCCGATCAGGTTAGTACGTGGACGCAGGTGAGCTACCTCGCGCAGGTACTCGATGCTGTGACGTTTGGCCGCCATCGGGTAAGTGTCCGGATCGTCAACCCAACCCACCACTTTGATGGCGGTCGCTTGCAGTTCGAAACTCTGGCCTTCGCCCGGAGAGGCAACGACTTTGCCGGTGACTTCAATCGAGCAGCCGGTAGTCAGATGCAGCACTTCATCCTGATAATTCGGCAGAGAATTATTAACGACGGCCTGTAACGGATCAAAGCAGGAACCGTCATAGACGGCCAGGAAGGAGATACCAGCTTTAGAATCTCTCCGGGTACGCACCCAACCGCGTACGGTGACTTCACTGTCAACCGCAGCACGACCTTGCAGTACGTCGACTACAGGCACTACGCTCATAAATTTCTCTCTTTATAATTTGATTTGGAAATAGCTTAAAACCCAACAATATGGGGATGGTGCTATGTTACTTGCCGCGATGCAGAGCACAAGCAGAAATCGCCGGATTGGAACAACATTTCTTGGGGCTGGGCGAAAAGGGGGCTGCGGAAAGCGTCTTATAAAGAAGAAAAAAGCCGGCCTGAAGTTTTCAGCCGGCTTTATTAGCGTTTGCAACGCATGGCCGCTTAGCTGGCTTTTTTCACCAGCGGCAGATCGAAGGCTTTGCGCAAGGCCTTCACGAAGGCCTGATCCTGACAGATGGTTTTGCCCGGGCTGTCAGACAGTTTAGCCACTGGTTTGCCCTTGCATTCAACCAGTTTGATGACGATATTCAGTGGTTTTACGCCCGGAATGTCGCAGGTCAAACGCGTGCCGATGCCGAACACCAGGTTGATGCGCTGATAGAAGTGGCGATAAAGCGCCAGCGCCTTGTCCAGATCCAGGTTGTCGGAGAACACCAGCGTTTTGCTCATCGGATCGATACCCAGCTTCTGGTAATGCGCGATGGCTTTTTCACCCCATTCAAACGGGTCGCCGGAGTCATGGCGCAGCCCCTGATAACGCGGCGCGAATTGCGGGCCGAAATCACGCAGGAAGGCATCCATGGCGATGCAGTCGGTCAACGCGATGCCGAGCTGGTCCGGGTACTCGTCCAACCAGGCCTGCAATGCCGCTCGTTGACTGTTGGCCAACACCGGGCTTATCTGTTGATGCGCCTGGAACCATTCATGCGCCTGGGTGCCTACCGGCGTCAGGCCGAGTTGATGCGCCAGATCGTAATTGCTGGTACCGACCAGGTAGGGGAATTCGTTTTTCAGCGTGCTGACGATCGCCTGCTGCACGCTTTTGGAGAAACGGCGACGGGTGCCGAAATCCATCAGTTTGAAGCGGGAGATATCCACATCGGCGCTCACGGCTTTAAATTGCGCCAGTTTGCTGCGCAGATGCGCTACCGCCATGTCCGGCGTGACCTGCGGCGAGCGGTGACGGTGCACCACTTCGCTGATCACCGCCAGCAGGGGGACTTCCCACAAAATCACTTCGCGCCACGGACCGGCAATGCGGATATGCAGTCTGCCGTCATTATTGTCGATCTGAACCTGCTGCGGGTCATAGCGGAAATCACGCAACCAGTTCAGGTAGTCCTGACGGAAGAACGGCAACCCTGAAAGATAGCCAAACTCAGCCTCGGTCAGCGCCAGTTGGCTCATCAGAGCGACTTGCGCACGGATTTCGTCGGCATATTCGCCCAGCAGTTCATCACCGCGACAGCGAAATTCCGCCGCCACGCTGATCGCGGGGTAGCGATGGAACACGGCTTGCTGCATATGAAGCTTGTAAGCGTCAGTATCAAGCAGTGATGTCAAAATCGGGGAAGCGTATTGAGTCATAGCGCGTTACTGCATCCTCGTCAGGCGCGAGTCCAAATCCGGATAGACATAAAAAAGTTGAGCGAGTATACCCGGATTATCCTGTTATTGAAGCTGCATCACACCACAAATCGCCGGAGCGGGTCGAGGATTAAACGTGCCTTTATGCCGGCTTGCCTTCAGGTTCCAGACAGAAAAGTCAGATAAGCCTGTAAGGTGAATGACTTAGCCTAATTAGTCATAGAAATTATAATGTTAATTATTTTAAACAACAATTCAGATAAAACCGGTCGGCGTGTGGATGCTGATCCGGTCCTTGCCGTTTTTCTTGCAGAAATAGAGCGCTTCATCCGCCTGTTTGATCGCCGTCGGCAGCAGCCTGAGGCTGTTCACCTGGGCAATACCGCAACTGGTCGTGAAACGCACGGTTTGCCCGTCATCGAGGGTTAGGGTGAGTTGGTGGGTGCGCTCGCGTAGCTTAGACATAATTTCTCGCGCATTCTCCAGCGTGCAGTTGCCGAGGATCACGGCAAACTCCTCACCGCCATAGCGGCAAAAAATGTCGCTGGAGCGGAAGGCGTCCTGCAGCAATTTGCCGAAGGCCACCAGTGCACGGTCGCCGATATCATGCCCGTAACTGTCATTCAGTTTTTTGAAATTATCGATATCAATCAAACAGAAGGCCAACGGGTAGCTGCGCGCTGCCAGGGATTCGCATTCACGGAAGAACTTGCGGCGGTTATAGATATTAGTCAGGGGATCAAGAAACGAAGAGGCTTCCAGCTCTTTGATCAACAAATGTTTTTCATTTTCCAGCGTCACCTTTTCCAATTGATACTGTTTTAGCTGTTTAATGGCGTCGCTGATGGCGATTAACTCCTGGCCGTAAAACACCTCATTGCGGTCGATGTTCATATTGCCGCGCGACAACCGCAAAATATTATTATGCGTTTTAGTTAGCCAGCGGCTGATATTTGAACAGTAAACCAGCGTCGGCAGGAAAATAAACAGCACGATCAGACCACCGAGAGAAATCAAGCCATAAATAGCCGTCTGGCTGGTGTAGATCTTATGCTGTGATGCGACGATTTCCAGTTCAAAACTGCGTTGATAAAGCCGTTGCGAAAGCTCACTCAGATTTTTGACGTACTGATAAATAAAATCGGCGGAGTAGGGGGTATGATTATCGATTGCGGTATACAACCCTTGGGTAATCCGGTCGATCTGCCCTTTCGAAAGCTGACGGAGCATCTCATTCACCAGCAGGGTGGTGGGTACATCGTTGTAGGTCAGTTTCATAAAGATCAGCCGGGTGCTTAGTGCATTCAACACCCCAGTGAGCTGTACGGCTTTCAGATAGGCGTCTTTGCGCTCCAACTGATTGGTGTTCACGTCAATGACCTGATCGATTAATTCGGTCAGGGACATATTCAGTCGGTTATTCAGGCGCACGGCTTCCAGAAACAGAAACGAGTCGGCATCGATCATGCGGGTATCGTAGGTATAACGGTAGTAGCTTTTGCTGGTCTGAGAAATGTAGTAGGCGCTGTTGATATTAAACAGATTGGCATTGGCATCGGTAACATATGAAAGCTGTCGATTATCGTTATCCAGCAATTGTTCCATCAGGCCGAGCATGGAAAGCGCGGCGATTTTTTGCCGTATACCGAGCTGTTGCGAAATCTTGCTGTCGATATGCGGCTTGAACCGGGCAATTTTTTCGCGCGCCAGGCTGTCGGCCTCTTGCCATTGCGCCGGGGTAATGTCCGCATTAACCAGACTCAGGCGTTTTAAACGGTGCGCCAACAGGGTGGCTTGAAAGGCTTCCGAGATCTCTTTGGCGCGACTCACCTTATACAGGTTAAGTTGATTGTCGCGATAGTCGGTATGGGCTTCAATCAGCTCATCGGAAATAAATATGGCGAACGATGACATCAGGGCAAAGGTAAAAAAATAGATCAGATATTTTACTTTCATATTGCCGTGAGCCCTTAAACCAGATTTATCAATTATATCATCGAGGCAGCTGATATGTCTTAACTATACCCCCGGAACCTCTGTCACCGAGAGGCGTTCTGCAGGCAGGGGTTTAGGGTTGGGAGCGGCGTTGAAACGGGGGTAATGGCCCATGGCGATGAAGTATTGACCGGTCTGTTATGAAAGGCGGCTTTTAGCATTAAATGCTGATTTTTGCTCTGCATCAGGTGAAGGAGCCTGATGGCATGGGCCCTTCGGCGACAACATTAGGATCCACCTCCGATTTCTCCGTTCCAGTACTCTGGCATCTCTAGGCTTTTTTCGTGGCTGTGATACAGTTTATTTACAATCAGGATCATCAACATTTTCGCGCCTCTGCGGCAGCTGAAATAAGCCAATGATGACAACCTGGCACCTGTAACTCACTGAGACGTCAAAGGGTTTTTATGACACAACTGCCACAGGCGAAGTATCGCCACGATTATCGCGCGCCAGACTACAGCATCACCGACATTGATTTGGATTTTGAGCTGGATGCAGAAACGACACGCGTCACTGCAGTCAGCAAGATTAAACGTCAGGGCGCTGCCGAGGCGGCGCTGGTGCTGAATGGCGAAGATCTGACGCTGGTAAGTATTCAGATCGACGGGCAGCCGTGGAGCGCCTATCAGTTGCAGGATAACAAGCTGGTTATAGAGAAATTACCAGCACAATTTACCATGACCATCGTCAATGATATTCACCCGGCGAAGAATACCGCGCTGGAAGGGTTGTACCTGTCAGGCGAAGCGTTGTGTACCCAGTGTGAGGCGGAAGGTTTCCGTCACATCACCTATTACCTGGACCGCCCGGACGTGTTGGCGCGCTTCACCACCCGCATTGTGGCGGATAAGGCGCGTTATCCGTTCCTGCTGTCGAACGGTAACCGCGTAGGCCAGGGCGAACTGGAGGATGGGCGCCACTGGGTACAGTGGCAGGATCCGTTCCCAAAACCTTGCTACCTGTTTGCGCTGGTGGCCGGCGATTTCGATGTGTTGCGCGACAGCTTTACCACCCGCTCCGGGCGCGATGTGGCGCTGGAACTGTTCGTTGATCGCGGCAATTTGGATCGCGCCGATTGGGCGATGACCTCGCTGAAGAACTCGATGAAATGGGACGAAACCCGTTTCGGTCTGGAATACGATCTCGACATTTATATGATCGTGGCCGTCGATTTCTTCAATATGGGAGCGATGGAGAACAAAGGGCTAAATATCTTCAACTCCAAATACGTGCTGGCGAAAGCGGAAACCGCAACCGATAAGGATTACCTGAATATCGAAGCGGTGATTGGCCACGAATATTTCCACAACTGGACCGGCAACCGCGTGACCTGCCGCGATTGGTTCCAGCTCAGCCTGAAAGAAGGCCTGACGGTGTTCCGCGATCAGGAGTTCAGCTCAGATCTGGGTTCACGTTCGGTCAATCGCATCGATAACGTGCGCGTCATGCGCGGCGCGCAGTTCGCCGAGGACGCCAGCCCGATGGCGCACGCCATTCGTCCGGATAAAGTGATCGAAATGAACAACTTCTACACCCTGACGGTGTATGAGAAAGGGTCCGAAGTGATCCGCATGATGCATACGCTGCTGGGCGAAGAACAATTCCAGAAGGGCATCCAATTGTATTTCGAGCGCCATGACGGCAGCGCAGCAACCTGCGATGATTTCGTTCAGGCGATGGAGGATGCCTCCAATGTCGATCTGTCTCTGTTCCGTCGCTGGTACAGCCAGTCCGGCACGCCGTTGCTGACCGTTCGCGATGAATACGACGCAGAGCATCAACAATACCGCTTGCACGTCAGCCAAAAAACCGAACCGACCGCCGATCAGCCAGAGAAGCTGCCGTTGCATATTCCGCTGGATATCGAATTGTACGACGCCGAAGGCAACGTGATTGCTCTGCAGAAAGACGGTGCGGCGATCGGTAACGTGCTGAACGTCACTGAAGCCGAGCAGACCTTCGTGTTTGACGGTGTGGCGCACAAGCCGGTGCCTTCGCTGTTGCGCGAGTTCTCCGCGCCGGTGAAGCTGGATTACCCGTACAGCGATCAGCAACTGACTTTCCTGATGCAGCACGCGCGCAATGAATTTGCCCGTTGGGACGCGGCGCAGAGCCTGCTGGCTACCTATATCAAACTGAACGTTGCCAAGCATCAGCAGAAACAGCCGCTGTCTCTGCCGTTGCACGTTGCCGACGCGTTCCGTGCCGTGCTGCTGGACGAGAAACTGGATCCGGCGCTTGCCGCGCAGATCCTGACGCTGCCTTCGGAAACCGAGATTGCCGAGCTGTTCGCGACTATCGATCCGGAAGCGATCGCCGCGGTGCATGAATCGATTGTCCGTTGCCTGGCAAAGGAAATGGCCGACGAGTGGCTGGCGGTTTATAACGCCAACAAAACCGACGGTTACCGGGTGGATCATGCCGATATCGGCAAACGTGCTCTGCGCAACCTGTGCCTGGGTTATTTGGCCTTTGGCGATGAAGCGCTGGCCGATCGGTTGGTGGCTGAGCAGTATCGTCAGGCGGACAACATGACCGATTCGCTGGCTGCGCTGGCTGCGGCGGTAGCGGCGCAGTTGCCGTGCCGCGATGCGCTGCTGGCGGCGTTCGATGAACGCTGGCATCAGGATGGGTTGGTCATGGACAAGTGGTTCGTGTTGCAGGCGAGCAGCCCGGCGGCGAACGTGCTGACCCAGGTACGCAGCCTGCTGAAGCACCGTTCGTTCAGCCTGAGCAATCCAAACCGCACCCGCTCGCTGATCGGCGGTTTCGCTTCCGCCAACCCGGCGGCGTTCCATGCGGCGGACGGCAGCGGTTATCAGTTCCTGGCGGAGATCCTCAGCGATCTGAACCAGCGCAACCCGCAAATTGCCGCCCGTTTGATTGAACCCTTGATCCGCCTGAAACGCTATGATGCTTCGCGTCAGGCTCTGATGCGCAAGGCGCTTGAACAGTTGAAAGGGCTGGAGAACCTGTCCGGCGATCTGTTCGAGAAAATCAGCAAAGCGCTCGACGCGTAAAAACTAACCAGGGACGGCGCTGCGACATGCCGTCCCTGGTTTCAATTCGTTGCCCGGCGTGGGCTTTCAGCCACCGGCGGGGGCGGTGACAGCACTCTGTCCAGCACCTCGGCTTCCAGTTCCGCCAATCTGGCCGACCCTTTACGGCGCGGGCGTGGCAGATCAATCGTCAGATCCAGCCCGATACGGCCCTCTTCAATCAAGATCACCCGATCCGCCAGCGCAATGGCTTCGCTGACATCATGCGTCACCAACAGCACGGTGAAACCATGTTGCTGCCACAGGCCTTCAATCAGCCCCTGCATTTCAATCCTTGTCAACGCATCAAGCGCCCCCAAAGGTTCGTCCAGCAACAGCAGACGAGGACGGTGGATCAGCGCGCGCGCCAGCGCTACTCGCTGTTTTTGTCCGCCGGACAGCGCTGCCGGCCATTCATTGGCGCGATCGGCCAGCCCAACGGCTTCCAGCGCCTGCAACGCATCGGCACGCCAGTCGCCGCGCAGGCCAAGGCCAACGTTATCGATCACCTTTTTCCATGGCAGCAGGCGCGCATCCTGGAACATCAGACGGGTATCCTCTTTGGCGCTGGCGAGGGGAGCATTTCCGCTAAGCAGCTCGCCGCTGCTGGCTTTTTCCAACCCGGCCATCAAACGCAGCAGCGTGCTTTTGCCACAACCGCTGCGGCCGACCACGGCGACAAATTGCCCGGAGCTGATACGCAACTGAATATTGTCCAGCACCGTTCGGTTGCCATAGCGTTTGGCAATAGAGTCCAGGGTAACCGGGGTGCCTTGGGGAATACGGGCGGGAGTCGTCATAGCGCTTCTCCTGGTTTAAGTTGATAAGCCGGATGCCAGCGCAACCATACGCGTTCCAGCAACTGCGCACTGACGTCCGCCAGCTTGCCGAGCAGGGCATACAGCACAATCGCCACCACCACCACGTCGGTCTGCAGAAATTCGCGGGCGTTCATCGCCAGATAACCAATCCCCGAGTTGGCGGAAATGGTTTCGGCCACGATCAGCGTCAGCCACATAAAGCCCAGAGCGAAACGCACGCCGACCATGATCGAGGGCAACGCGCCCGGCAATACCACCTGGGTAAATAACCGGAAACCGCTCAGGCCATAGCTGCGCGCCATTTCAAGCAGGCCGCTATCGATATTCTTGATGCCGTGATAGGTATTCAGATAGATAGGGAACAAGGTGCCCAGCGCGACCAGAAAAATCTTGGCGGATTCATCAATGCCGAACCACAAGATCACAAGCGGGATCAGCGCCAGATGCGGGACGTTACGGATCATCTGCACCGAGCTGTCCAACAGGCGCTCGCCCCAACGCGACAAACCGGTGATAAACCCCAGAACCAGCCCGATGCTGCCGCCGATGCTAAAGCCGATCAGCGCGCGCCAACTGCTGATGGTCAGGTGTTGCCACAGCTCGCCGCTTTTGGTTAGCGTCCAGAAAGCGGTCACTACCGCGCTTGGCGCGGGCAGAATGCGGTTAGACAGCCAGCCGGCTTCAACCGAGATTTGCCAGATAACCACCAGCGTGACCGGTAATGCCCAGGGTGCCAGCCGGTGCAGGATGCGTTGTGTGCCGTTTGCCATACCGCTTCTCCTCAGCTTTGCGACGCTTTTTGCGGAATATAAATATTGGCGACCACTTCACCTTGCGGTTTAACCGGCCGACGCTGAGCAGGGGCTTCGTTTTCCGCCAGATCGAGATGCGGGAACAGCAACTCGCCGACGCGATAGGCTTCTTCCAGATGCGGGTAACCGGACAAAATAAAGGTATCAATGCCCAGATCGGCATATTCCTGCATGCGAGCCGCCACCGTCGGGCCATCGCCGACCAGCGCGGTGCCGGCGCCACCGCGTACCAGGCCAACACCGGCCCACAGGTTAGGGCTGATCTCCAGATTGTCTTTCTTGCCGCCGTGGAGCGCCGCCATGCGCCGTTGCCCAACGGAATCAAAACGAGCGAAGGCTGCCTGCGCGTTGGCGATGGTCTCTTCATCCAGATTGGCAATCAGCCGGTCGGCTGCCCGCCAGGCTTCTTCTGTGGTTTCACGCACGATCACATGCAAACGAATGCCGAAACGTACCGTACGGCCTTTGGCTGCGGCTTTGGCGCGCACTTCGGCAATTTTTTCTCTTACCTGTGCCGGTGGCTCCCCCCAGGTGAGGTACATTTCAACCTGTTCGGCGGCCAGATCCTGAGCGGCAGCGGAAGATCCGCCAAAATACAGCGGCGGTCGCGGCAGTTGCACCGGTGGATACAGCAGTTTGGCACCTTTCACCTGAATGTGTTTGCCGTCAAAATCGACGGTTTCCCCTTCCAGCACCTTGCGCCAAACGTGGGTGAACTCTGCCGAGGCCTCGTAACGTTCTTCGTGATTCAGGTGCAGACCTTCTGCCGCCAGTTCTTCGGGATCACCGCCGGTGACCAGGTTAAACAGCGCCCGACCGTTGGAAAGACGATCCAGCGTTGCGGCCTGGCGGGCGGCCAGCGTAGGCGAAATGATGCCGGGGCGCAGTGCCACCAGGAACTTCAACCGTTGGGTGACTGGGATCAGAGAAGCTGCGACCAGCCAGGAGTCTTCGCAAGAGCGGCCGGTGGGGATCAGCACGCCGCCAAAGCCCAACCGGTCAGCGGCCTGAGCGATCTGCTGCAAATAGCCGTAATCGACGCTGCGGGCACCTTCAGTACTACCAAGATAATGGCCGTCGCCGTGCGTAGGTAAAAACCAGAATACGTTTAGGCTCATAGCTTGTTCTCCAAAATTATTGCGCACTCGGGTGCCAGATGCGTTGAGAGATATCGACCTTCACCGGCACCAAATGGTTGGCATAAAACAGATCGGCGGTTTGCTGTTGGGCGGCAATGGTGTGCGCATCCAAAGGTTTAATGGCGGTCGGCGGGCGATGATCCAGATAAGTGGCGATCACCTTTTCCGGCAGGCCCATGGCGTTTGCCAACAGCGTGACGCTCTGCGCGCGATCGCTGCGGGTCAGTGCGTCGGCCTGGGTCAGCACCTCAAGAACCTGGCTGATAAAGGGTCCGTGCGCCTGTACGTAGGGGCGAACCGCCAAATAAAACGAACCGGTTTGATTCAGACCACTGCCGTCGCCCAGCACCCGCACGCCGCCTTGCAGCAATGCCGCGGAATAGTACGGATCCCAAATCGCCCAAGCATCAACGTTGCCTTGCTGGAAGGCGGCGCGGGCATCGGCCGGGGTCAGGTAAATGGGTTGGATATCGGTAAATTGCAGCCCGGCTTTCTGCAGCGAGCGCAACAGCAGGTTGTGGGAGCTGGAACCTTTCTGGAAGGCAACCTTATGGCCTTTCAGCTCGGCGACGGTTTTGATCGGGCTGTTTTCCGGCACCAGGATCACTTCCGCCTTGGGTTTTGGCGGCTCTACGCCGACATAAAGCAGATCGGCACCGGCGGCCTGAGCGAAAATTGGCGGGATATCGCCGGTGCTGCCCAAATCGATACTGCCGACGTTCAGCGCCTCGAGCATTTGCGGGCCGGCGGGGAATTCTATCCAGCTGATTTTGGTCGAGGGAAAACGCTGTTCCAATAGCCGGTGGGTTTTTGCCAATACCAGGCTGACCGATCCTTTTTGGTAACCGATGCGAAACTGCGCCGGATCCTGCGCGCTGACGGCATTGCTCCACGCGAGGGAGAGAATGCCGGCCAATGTGCCTGCGCCAAGCCAGCGGCGGAGTGAATAGAGTCGCTTCATCATGATGTCCTTTTCCTTTTATTCTTTTCTCAGTCAGGCGGTCTGACGGGCAAACAGGGAAGGGGAGAGCTTTACCGTGGGCGGCTTGCGGCGGCCGAGCGCCAGATAAAAGCTTTCCAGCGCTTCTTCCAGGCGGGTTGCCAGGCCGTCAGACAGGTTGATTTCTTCGCCGTTCAGCACCACTTGGCTATCATCGGCAAACACGCCGTGCAGCACTTCCTGCGCTTTCAACGCCGCCAGCACCGGCTTCAGGGCGTAGTCCACCGCCAGCATGTGGCCAATCGAGCCGCCGGTGGCCAGCGGCAACACGACCTTATGGTCCAGAGCGCGTTCCGGCAGCAAATCCAGCAGGGTTTTCAACGCGCCGGAAAACGAGGCTTTATAGACCGGCGTCGACACCAGCAAACCATCTGCCTGGGCCAACTGTTCGGCAAAGGCTTTGATCGCCGGGCTGTTAAAATTGGCGTAGAGCAAATCCTCGGCATCGAAATCGTGCAGCGTGTAGGCAATCACTTCCACACCTTGCTGCTGCAACCAGTTTTGACTGAGGGTAAGCAGCGCGGCTGAGCGCGAGGGGATGCGGGGGCTGCCGGCCAGTGATATAACGCGCATTGCCACTCCTTATAACTAAAAGTTAGGTTTAATCAGGAAATGTTTGTGATCTGTTTTAAACCTATCAGTTAGGAGCGGGTTGCTTAAATCTCATTTTTTGATTTTGATATGCGTAAATGCGGATTGGCGGCGATCTGGGGTCGTTAAAGGAAAACGATTGCGTAAAAAACGCTTTTTTTGCTTTTAATCAATTCCAATTGTTCAGGGGATGCCGGATAATCGGCCCCCGGTTTGCAACCGGGAAATCAGGAGAGTACATGTACTACCCCATCATCAGGAAAGCGTTGTTCCAGCTCGATCCCGAGCGTGCGCATGAATTGACCTTTCATCAGCTTCGCCGTATCACCGGCACCCCGTTAGAATTTCTCATCCGTCAGTCTGTGCCGGCCAAGCCGGTTAGCTGCATGGGGCTTTCTTTTAAAAACCCATTGGGGTTGGCCGCCGGTCTGGATAAAGACGGTGAGTGCATCGATGCGTTCGGCGCCATGGGGTTTGGCTTTGTCGAAGTTGGCACCGTGACGCCGCGCCCGCAGCCGGGCAATGATAAACCGCGCCTGTTCCGCATTGTGGAAGCCGAAGGCCTGATCAACCGCATGGGCTTTAATAACCAGGGTGTGGATAATCTGGTTGAAAACGTTAAAAAATCCCATTTTGGCGGCATTCTGGGGATTAACATCGGCAAGAATAAAGATACCCCGGTTGAGCACGGAAAAGACGATTATCTGATCTGCATGGATAAAGTTTATCCGTATGCCGGCTATATCGCGATTAACATTTCGTCACCAAATACACCGGGGTTACGATCCCTACAGTATGGTGAAGCGTTGGACGATCTTTTAGCCGCCATTAAAAATAAGCAGCAGGAATTGCATGCGCGGCATCACAAATATGTGCCGGTCGCGGTAAAGATCGCGCCGGATCTTTCTGAAGAAGAATTGATCCAAATAGCCGACAGCCTGGTGCGGCATAATATCGATGGCGTGATCGCCACCAATACTACGTTGGATCGCAAGTTGATCCAGGGGCTGAATTACTGCGAGCAAACCGGGGGCCTTAGCGGTCGTCCGCTGCAGGCGAGCAGCACCGAAGTGATCCGCCGTTTGTCGATTGAGCTGCAGGGCCGCTTGCCGATTATCGGTGTCGGCGGAATAGACTCCCTGACCGCTGCGCGGGAAAAAATGGCGGCCGGTGCTTCGCTGGTGCAAATTTATTCCGGCTTTATCTTCCACGGTCCGCGCCTGATTAAAGATATCGTTAACTACATCTAATATTTTTTCTTTGATTTTCAGCCGGGGGTTTATTTCTTCTCCCGGCTCGTCTATATTTTGTCCACTGGCATAAATATCGTTCGCGGAATTATCCGATGTTTGAGCTACTTTATCGGTGATAAAATCGCCTTTTGGGTAAATAGAGTGTGGCATGGGCAGCGAGAAGGATAAGATATGAAGATAAAACCTGACGATAATTGGCGTTGGTATTTTGATGCCGAACACGATCGGCTAATGCTGGATTTAGCCAATGGGATGATCTTCCGCTCACGCTTCCCGGCCAAAATGTTAACGCCGGATGCCTTCGATGAATGCGCCTTTTGCGTTGATGACGCTGCGCTTTATTTTAATTATGAAGAGCAGTGCAAACAGATAAAGCTCAGCCATGAACAACGCGCCGAACTGGTATTAAACGCTCTGGTGGCCTATCGCTTCCTGAAACCCTTGATGCCGAAAAGCTGGCATTTCGCCCAGCAACATTACCCGCTGCAGCCGAAGAACGGCGAACTGGCGGCGGTGAAGGTGATGGACAGCGGCTCTGAGGCCCGTTTATTGGTCGTGGAAGCCGGCGATAACGCCAGCCTGTGTCTGCTGGCGCAAAATCAGCTGTCGCTGGCCGGGCGTACCATGGTGCTGGGTGATGCGATCAAAGTGATGCACGATCGCCTTAAACCCTGTGCGCAGGATGAAGCTTCCGCCCCGGCCTACGACAGGGCGGTGTAAGGCGGATCACGCCAGCGTCAAATCGCTTTTCGGAATACAGCTGCAGGAAAGAATGGTGCCGTTGCCCGCTACCGCACTTTTCTTCAGCGGTGCCACTTCGCCACTGACCAACTCAATACGGCAACTGCCGCAAATCCCCGCACGACAAGAATAAGGCACGCGGATCCCTTGCTGTTCCAACTGCTCCAGCAAGATCTGCTGATTATTGCCGGTAAACACCTTCCCTGCGTATTCGATGGTGACGCTCTGCGCACTGTCTTGCGGTGCCTGCACGCTTTCGACCACTTTACCTGCGCCATAAGGGCGTGGCGGCTTGGTAGATAACACTTCCACCGCATCGCCAACGCGGATAATACCGCTGTTGCGCGCCACCATATTCTGGCCAAAATCGATATCGCCGTTATCGGCGGTACGGAATTTTTGCAGGGTGCTCAGTGGCTCACCGCTAGGGTGTTTGCGCCCGCGCTCGGTGCTGACGGTGGTGAGCACGCAGCGGCTGCAGGGTTTTACCAGATCGAACATCACGTCACCGACGCGGATCACCTGCCAGCCGTCTTCGGCCCAGGCGCTGGCACCGGTCACCACCAGATTGGGGCGGAACTGTTCGAGCTTGATGCTGCCAGGGCAGCGCTGCTGCAAATCATTGAACGAGGCTTCGTTAATCAGCAGATAAGGATAACCGTCGGCGAAAGATAAAGGGATTTCCGGGTGTTTTTTGACTCTCCGGGTCAAGTCAGGGCCTAGCCAGCGTAGCTGTACCTCACGCTGGAAATAACCGCTCAGCCAACTGTTGATCGCCGGCGGTGCAATCAAGGCGGTGAAATGATTGCCCCACACTTCGGTTGGCTGCGCTTCGGCAGCAAAATCTGCGAAGCGGATAGCTGCGCTTTCCCCGTCCGGTGCGGTCAGAAACAGGCCGTCCGCCAGTAATGCAGGCGTAAACAATACCATCTGCGGATATTGGCGTGCGGTAATAAAAGTGCCATCCGGCTCGGTGATCATAAAGGCGCGATCGAATGCCAGACCGCTGCTGGAAACTTGTGCGTGAGAAAGTTGCAAACCCCGAAGCGATTTAACCGGATGAACGTAAAGTCTGGAAAGCGTAATCACCCTTATCTCCGTACGATTATTAAATAGAAGGGAGCAACTTTATGACAAGCGGTCTGGATTAGCTATAATGCGCAACAATTTTCTTTTTGGTGATAAGTACGATATGAACTCTCTGTTTGCCAGCACGGCGCGTGGACTGGAAGAACTGTTAAAAAGCGAACTGGAAGCGCTGGGCGCTCACGCCTGCAAAGTGGTGCAGGGTGGGGTACATTTTCAGGGTGACGATCGTCTTCTGTACCAAAGCCTGCTGTGGAGCCGCCTGGCCTCACGTATTTTGTTGCCGCTTAATGAATTCCGCGTACACAGCGATCTGGACCTGTATCTTGGCGTGCAGGCGATCGACTGGACGAACATTTTTGGCGTGGATAAAACCTTCGCCGTGCACTTCAGCGGCGTTAACGAAGAGATCCGTAACAGCCAATATGGCGCGCTGAAGGTCAAGGACGCCATTGTCGACAGCTTCACCCGCAAGATCGACCAACGCCCGACGGTGGCAAAGCAACAGCCGGACATTCGCGTTAACGTGTTCCTGCAGCGCGATATGGCCAGCGTAGCGCTCGATCTGAGCGGCGAAGGTCTGCATCAGCGCGGCTACCGTGATCTGACCGGCCAGGCGCCGCTGAAGGAAAGCCTGGCGGCCGCGATTGTGCAGCGTTCAGGCTGGCAACCGGGCACGCCGATGCTTGACCCGATGTGCGGTTCAGGCACCTTGCTGATTGAAGCGGCGATGATAGCCTCCGATCGCGCACCGGGCTTGCACCGTCAGCACTGGGGCTTTACCGCCTGGAACGGCCACAATGTCGATTTGTGGCGTGAAGTGATCACCGAAGCGCAGGTGCGCGCGCGCCGTGGTCTGCAGGAAACCACTTCGCGTTTCTTCGGTTCGGATATCGATCGCCGGGTGATTGAGATGGCGCGCGGCAATGCCCGCCGCGCCGGCGTTGCCGAACTGATTACTTTTAACGTCGCCGACGTCAGCAAACTGACCAACCCGCTGCCGGAAGGCCCGACGGGCACCGTAGTCAGCAACCCGCCTTACGGTGAGCGTCTGGAAAGCGAACCGGCGTTGATCGCGCTGCATAATATGCTGGGCCGCATCATGAAGAGCGCCTTCGGCGGCTGGCAACTGTCGCTGTTCAGTGCGTCGCCGGAGCTGCTGAGCTGCCTGCAACTGCGCGCCGAACGCCAATTCAAGGCTAAAAACGGTCCGCTGGATTGCGTACAGAAAAACTACCAATTGGCGGAGAACCCGCAGGGCGCCAGCGGCGTGCTGGCGGCGGAAGACTTTGCCAACCGTCTGCGCAAGAACCTGAAAAAACTCGACAAGTGGGCCAAGCAGCAGGGCATTGAATGTTATCGCCTGTACGACGCCGATCTGCCGGAATACAACGTCGCGGTTGACCGCTACGGCAGCAAAGTCGTGGTGCAGGAGTATGCGCCGCCGAAAACCGTCGATGCGCAGAAGGCGCGTCAACGTCTGTTCGACGTGATCAATGCCACGCTGTCGGTGCTGGACCTGCCGTCAAACCAACTGATCCTGAAAACCCGTGAGCGTCAGAAGGGCAAAAACCAGTACGAAAAGCTGGCTCAGAAAGGTGAGTTCTTGCTGGTGGAAGAGTTCAATGCCAAGCTGTGGGTTAACCTGACTGACTATCTCGATACCGGTTTGTTCCTCGATCACCGCATCGCGCGCCGCATGTTGGGCGAGATGAGCAAAGGCAAAGACTTCCTCAACCTGTTCGCTTATACCGGCACAGCCAGCGTTCACGCCGGATTGGGTGGCGCGCGCAGTACCACTACCGTGGATATGTCGCGTACCTACCTGGAATGGGCGGAGAAGAACCTGCGCGTCAATGGCCTGACCGGTAAACAGCATCGATTGATCCATGCGGACTGCCTGTCATGGCTGCATAATGCCGACGAACAGTTCGACGTGATCTTTATCGATCCGCCGACGTTCTCCAACTCCAAGCGAATGGAGAACACCTTTGACGTCCAGCGCGATCACCTGGTGTTGATGCAAGATTTAAAACGGTTGCTGCGTCGTAACGGAACCATCATGTTCTCGAACAATAAACGCGGTTTCCAGATGGATATGGCCGGCCTGAGCGAACTGGGTCTGGAGGCGAAAGAGATCACCGCCCAGACGCAGTCGCAGGACTTTGCCCGTAACCGTCAAATTCATAACTGCTGGCTGCTCACCCATGCCGGCGAAGGAAAATAATTACTATGTCGTTAATCAGCATGTCCGGCGCCTGGCTGTCCTTCAGCGATGCGCCGCTTTTAGACAACACCGAAATTCATATTGAAGACAACGAACGCGTTTGTCTGGTTGGGCGCAACGGCGCCGGTAAATCCACGCTGTTGAAGATCCTCGGCAAAGAAATTCCGCTGGACGATGGCCGGGTGATTTACGAGCAGGATCTGATTGTGGCGCGTCTGCAGCAGGATCCCCCGCGCAATATCGGCGGTACGGTATTCGATTTTGTCGCCGAAGGCGTAGCCGAACAGGCGGAACATCTGAAAGCCTATCACGCGATTTCGCATTTGGTGGAAACCGATCCCAGCGAGAAAAACCTGACGCGCATGGCGCAGATTATGGAGATCCTCGATCACCAGGGGTTGTGGCAACTCGACAGCCGCATCAGCGAAGTGCTGTTGCAACTGGGGCTGGACGGCGACGCAGAGTTGTCCTCGCTCTCCGGCGGTTGGCTGCGCAAGGCCGCTCTGGGCCGTGCGCTGGTCAGCTCACCGCGCGTGTTGCTGCTCGACGAACCGACCAACCACCTGGATATCTCAACCATTGACTGGCTGGAAGGTTTCCTGAAAGAGTTCCAGGGCAGCATCGTGTTCATTTCCCATGACCGTTCCTTTATCCGCAACATGGCGACGCGCATTGTCGATCTCGATCGCGGCAAACTGGTGTCCTGGCCGGGCAACTACGATCTGTACCTGCTGAGCAAAGAAGAAGCGCTGCGGGTGGAAGAGCTGCAAAATGCTGAATTCGACCGCAAGCTGGCTCAGGAAGAAGTCTGGATCCGCCAGGGCATCAAGGCCCGCCGTACTCGTAACGAAGGCCGTGTCCGCGCCCTGAAAGCGCTGCGTAACGAGCGTTCGGAACGTCGTGAAGTGATGGGCACCGCCAAGATGCAGGTGGAAGAAGCGGTACGCTCCGGCAAGATCGTGTTCGAGATGGAAGACGTTAACTATCAGGTTGGCGACAAAGTGCTGGTGCGCAATTTCTCCGCCCAGGTGCAGCGTGGCGACAAGATTGCGTTGGTTGGCCCTAACGGTTGCGGTAAAACCACGCTGCTGAAACTGATGCTCGGTCAGCTGAAAGCCGACAGCGGCCGTGTACACTGCGGCACCAAGCTGGAAGTGGCTTACTTTGACCAGCATCGCGCCGATCTGGATCCGGAACGCACGGTGATGGACAACCTGGCGGAAGGCAAGCAGGAAGTGATGGTCAACGGCCGGTCCCGCCACGTGTTGGGCTATCTGCAGGACTTCTTGTTCCACCCAAAACGCGCGATGACGCCGGTGAAAGCGTTGTCGGGCGGCGAACGTAACCGCCTGTTGCTGGCCAAGCTGTTCCTGAAACCGAGCAACTTGCTGATCCTCGATGAACCAACCAACGATCTCGACGTCGAAACGCTGGAGTTGCTGGAAGAGTTGATCGATGGCTATCAAGGCACCGTGCTGCTGGTGAGCCACGATCGTCAGTTCGTCGATAACTCGGTGACCGAGTGTTGGATCTTCGAAGGCAAGGGCGTGATCAGCACCTTCGTCGGCGGTTACTACGATGCGCATCATCAACGCGCGACGGCGAAACCGATCCGTCAGGTTGTCGCGGCCGATCAGAACAAACCGTCGGCGGAAAAAAAGGCTGAACAGCCGAAGAAATCAGCGGTTAAACTGAGCTATAACCTGTTGCGCGAGCTGGAACAGTTGCCGCAGCGGCTGGAACAGCTGGAAACGGAAATCGAAGCTCTGCAGGCGCAAATGAGCGACGCGGATTTCTTCACGCGTCCACACAGTGAAACACAGCAGGTGTTGACGGCGCTGGCCGCCGCTGAAGGGGCGCTGGAAGAAGCGTTCGCCCGTTGGGAAGAGCTGGAAGCGATGAAAAACGGCTAACCGTTGAGAATACCGTCCGCGCGCTGCTGCGGGCGGTATTGCCGTACCGGTGAGCAACGTTATTAAGGAGGAATATGGTGTGTTCCCACGACAATCACGAGCAGCACAGCCACGCAAAGCCTGCTGAACAGCAACGGGACAACCTGATGCTGTGCCCGCAGTGTGATATTTTAGTGGCGTTGCCGCCGCTGGCATATGGCACAAAAGCGGTGTGCCCGCGCTGTAAAACGACCCTCAGCTCCCGCTGGGAGGAGCCGCGCAAGCGGCCCATCGGTTATGCCGTCAGCGCTCTGTTTATGCTGCTGCTGGCGAATATTTTCCCGTTTATCAATATGCGCGTTGCCGGTCTCGGTAACGAAATCAAACTGATCCAGATCCCGCAAGTGATGGTGGCTGAAGATTACGCCAGCATGGCCACGCTGTTTATGGTATTCGTTCAGTTGATTCCGGCGTTTTGCATGGTGGCTATTATTCTGTTGTGCGCCAAGGTGCGAATGCCTCTTGGCCTGAAAGAGTGGATGGCCAAGATGCTGTTCCAGTTTAAAACCTGGTGCATGGTGGAAATTTTTCTCGCCGGGGTTCTGGTCAGTTTCGTCAAGCTGATGGCCTACGGGGATATTGGCGTCGGCAGCAGCTTTGGGGCTTATTGCCTGTTTTGCTTACTGCAGGTGCGTGCTTTCCAGTGCGTGGATCGCCGTTGGCTGTGGAACGACATAGAGCCGATGCCGCGCATCGATCGCCCGGTGGCGGTGGGGCGGACCGGGTTACGCCAGGGGTTGCGCTCCTGCCAGTGTTGTACGGCGATCCTGCCGGCGGAGCTGGCTCATTGCCCGCGCTGCCATACCAATGGTTATGTGCGTCGCCGTCACAGTCTGCAATGGACGCTGGCGCTGCTGTTTACGTCGATCATGCTGTATATTCCGGCGAATCTAATGCCTATTATGGTTACCGAGGCGTTGGGCAACAAAATCACTTCTACCATTATGGCTGGGGTGATCCTGCTGTGGGGGGAAGGATCTTATCCCGTGGCGATGGTTATCTTCATCGCCAGTATTATGGTGCCTTCGCTGAAGATGCTGGCGATTGGTTGGCTGTGCTGGGATGCCAACAGCAAACGGCAAGACAGGGCCGACAGCGAACGAATGCACCTGATTTATGAAGTGGTTGAGTTTGTCGGCCGCTGGTCAATGATCGACGTGTTTGTTATTGCCGTGCTTTCGGCATTGGTACGGATGGGACAATTGATGAGTATTTATCCTGCTACTGGCGCGCTGCTGTTCGCCCTGGTGGTGATCCTCACCATGTTTGCAGCCATGACGTTTGATCCCCGGCTGACCTGGGATCGCGTAAACGAGACAATAAAAAAGGAGCCGCAAGGTGACGGAAAATAATCATAACGTCGCGGACGTTGAAAAGATCAAGCGCTGGTCGCCGGTGTGGATTGTTCCCATCGTCACCGCGCTGATCGGCGCATGGATCCTGTTTTACCACTTTAGCCATCAGGGGCCGGTAGTAACCTTGGTTACCACCACTGCCGAAGGATTGGAGGCGGGCAAAACCAAAATCAAGAGCCGTAGCGTCGACGTCGGCGTCGTCGAGACCGTGACGCTGAGTGACGACCTGAGCAAGGTGATGGTGCAGGCGCGCCTTAACTCCGGCATGGATAAGCTGTTGCGTCAGGATAGCGCCTTTTGGGTGGTGAAGCCGCAGATAGGCCGAGAAGGCGTTTCCGGCCTGGGTACGCTATTGTCCGGCGCCTATATCGAACTGCAGCCGGGTAACAAAGGCAAAGACGGCAAGGATAACTACCAACTGCTCGACGCGCCGCCGCTGGCGTCTCCGGACGCCAAAGGGTTACGCATCGTGCTCGACAGCGAGAAATCGGGTCAGTTGAATGCCGGCGACCCGGTGTTGTTCCGCGGTTATCGCGTCGGCTCGGTGGAAACCAGCTATTTCGATCCTAAAGAGCGCGCCATGCGCTATCAGCTGTTTATCTCCGCGCCTTACGATCAACTGGTGACCACCAACGTGCGCTTCTGGAAAGACAGCGGCGTGGCGTTCGACATGTCGGCACAAGGTATGCGGGTGGAAATGGGCTCGTTGGCAACGTTATTCAGCGGCGGTGTAAGTTTCGACGTACCGGAAGGCTGGGATCGTGGTGAACAGGTTAAAGAAAAGGCGGAGTATGCGTTGTTCGATAATCAGCGCAGTATTCAGGATTCGCTGTATACCGTACACAAAGATTACCTGATGTTCTTCTCCGATTCGATTCGCGGTTTACAGCCGGGCGCCCCGGTAGAATTCCGTGGCATCCGTTTGGGTACCGTGGCGCAAGTGCCATTCTATAAAGAGGGCATGATGCAGCGGCTGGATAACGATTATCGCATTCCTGTGCTGATCCGCATTGAACCGGATCGTTTCCAGAAACAGTTGGGCGGCAATTTCGATATTGAGGGGCATTTGAAGGATGCGGAAGCGCGTGGTATGCGCGCCTCGCTGAAGTCCGCCAACCTGCTGACCGGCTCGCTGTATATCGATCTGGACTTCTATCCGCAGGAGAAAGCCTGGAAAGGGCCGCGTGAGCTGTTCGGTTATCCGTTGATGCCGACCACCAGCGGTGGTCTGGCGCAGATCCAGCAGAAACTGATGCAGACGCTGGATAAGATCAACTCGCTGCCATTGAATCCGATGATCAACGAGGCGACCAAAACCCTGGCGGAAAGCCAGAAAACCATGCAGTCGACGCAGAAAACCATGCAGTCGCTGAACGATATCATCGCCAGCAAAGAGATGAAGGCGCTGCCGCAGGATATGCAAAAAACGCTGCAGGAACTCAATCGCAGTGTGAAAGGGTTCCAGCCAGGTTCTCCGGCCTACAACAAAATGGTCGGTGATATGCAACGTCTTGATCAGGTGCTGCGTGAGCTGCAACCGGTGCTGCGTACCCTGAACGAAAAGAGCAACGCGCTGGTATTTGAAGCCGCGGGCAGTAACGATCCTCAGCCGAAGAAGGCCAATAAATGATGAAATGGATTCCGGTAGCCATGGCGCTGTTACTCAGCGCCTGTAGCAGCACACCACAAAAAACCTACTACCAACTGCCGGCGCTGGGTGTGTCGGCGCCGGTCAGTACCGGCGCTGCGACGCGTCAGCTGTGGTTGGAACACGTCAGCGTGGCGGATTACCTGGCGCAGAACGGTGTGGTTTACCAGACCAATGACGTGCAGTACGTGATAGCTCAGAACAACCTGTGGGCCAGCCCGCTCGATCAACAACTGCAGCAGACGCTGGTTACCAACCTGAGCAGCGCGCTGCCAGGGTGGGTGGTGTCTTCTCAGCCGATGAGCAGCGAGCAGGATGTGCTTAATGTCACTGTCAGCGGCTTCCACGGCCGCTTTGACGGCAAAGCGATTATCCGTGGCGAGTGGGTGCTGAATCATCAGGGCAATCTGACCAAACGGCCGTTCAGCCTGGAATTGAAACAGGGCGAGGACGGCTACGACGCACTGGTGCGTACGTTGGCGCAGGGGTGGCAGCAGGAAGCCCAGGCTATCGCCTCCCAGGCGGGACGTTTTTAGTCATAATTTGTACTAAAACGGTCTAATCCCTTCCGGCGAGAGATATTAAAACTTTTCTCCGGGAGGGATTTTTATTTCATTTCAATGAATTATCCTGTTATCCAGCATATCAGCCACTTAGCCAATTCTGCGGGCGTAGCTCACAAATATGACATTGGCGTGAATTTTGCGCATTGATCTTCCCTTCATTTAGCGCTATTGCTTATATGTGGTTGCACAAAAAGCAGCCATTGTTTTCTTTCCAACTGACCAAAAAGTGAGGGAAACGAGGCATGAAGAGACAGAAACGCGATCGTCTGGAAAGGGCGCATTCGAAAGGTTATCAGGCAGGTATTTTAGGACATCCGAAAGATCTTTGTCCTTATAAAACAACTGTGGACAGCCGGTCTCAATGGCTGGGAGGTTGGCGAGAAGCCATGGAAGACAGGGCTGTGACCGCTTAAGCGGCTCCCTGTCATAAAAAGGAACAACCTCCGCTCAAGGCGGAGGTTTTTGTTTAAGTCGTATTAGCCCTGCCAACGTTTCAGCAAGATACTCGCATTTACCCCACCAAAACCAAAACCGTTCGACAGCGCATAGTTGATGGTCATAGGCTGCGCTTTTTTCGCCACCAGATGTAGCCCCTCGGCTGCCGGATCCGGATTATCCAGATTCAGCGTGGCCGGTGCGATCTGATCGCGTAGTGCCAGCGCAGTAAAGATGGTTTCCAGCCCGCCGGCGGCACCCAGTAAATGGCCGGTCGCTGATTTGGTTGAGGTCACCGCCACGCCGCCGTCGGTACCGAACAGGTGTTTAATCGCGTTGATTTCCCCCAGATCGCCCACTGGTGTTGATGTAGCGTGGGCGTTCAGATGCTGGATCTGTTCGGGTGAGACACCTGCCTGTTTCAAGGCAATTTTCATTGCACGGTAGGCGCCATCGCCATCTTCTGCGCCTGAGGTCATGTGGTAGGCGTCCGCACTGGTGCCGTAACCGACAATCTCCGCCAGCGGTGTTGCTCCGCGGGCCAGCGCATGTTCCAGCGTTTCTATGACCAGCATACCGGCGCCTTCGCCCATGACAAAGCCGTCACGAGCACTGTCGAAAGGCCGCGACGCTTTTTCTGCCGCTTCTGGCGGTGTAGTGGACATGGCGCGCGCGGCTGCGAAGCCCCCCAGGCTGACGGTGTCGATAGCGGCCTCTGTACCGCCACACAGCGCGATGTCAGCCTCATCGTTACGAATCATACGTACTGCGTCGCCGATGGCCTGTACGCCCGCTGCACAAGCGGTAACGGGGGCGCCAATCGGGCCCTTGAACTGGTGTTTAATCGAGACGTGGCCGGCGGCCAGGTTAACCAGGAAGGAGGGAATGGTAAATGGCGACAGGCGTTTGGCACCGCGGCTGTCGGTGGTGCGCACCGCGTGGGCAATCGCCGGGAAACCGCCGATGCCAGAGGCAATCACGGTTGCGGTGCGTTCTTGTTTCTCTTCCGTATCCGCAACCCAGCCCGCTTGGCGGATCGCTTCATCGGCCGCTGCCATGGCGAACAGAATAAAGCGGTCCATTTTTTTCTGGTCTTTCGGCGCCACGGAAAGGTCGGGATCAAAGCCCGCTTCGGCATCCTGTTCCAGCGTAGGAACCTGACCACCGATTTTTACCTGCAGGTCGGCCACGATCGCTTCCGGAAGCGGACGAATGCCCGACTGGCCATTTAGCAGGCGCTGCCAGATAGCCTCTACGCCGCATCCCAGTGGTGAAACGGCGCCCATGCCGGTAATGACTATACGACGACTGTTCATAGTGACTCCTTGGATAATTCGGGGGGTAATGCAGAATGATTTTGTTGCATCAGGGCTGAGCGCCGACGTATACCGTCGGTTGCCGCCGGTCCTGGCGCTAAAGTGATGTTATGCAATGCGATCGGTTGCCGGGTGACGCTGTCGACCAGTTGCACGCATATCGGTTGCCCGGTACGGCGATCGACCAGTTCGGCGGTAATGCCTTCATCGGCCAGGTGGGTGTTGCCCCAGTGAAACAGAGCTGCCAGCACCGGGAAAAAATCCTGGCCACGTTCGGTGAGCAAATATTCATGGCGCACCGGCCGCGTCTGATAACGTTGTTTATGAAAAATGCCGCTTTCCACCAGATATTTTAGGCGGCGAGTCAGTATGGTGGGTGAAAGGCCGAGGCTTTGCTGGAATTCATCAAACTTCGACAACCCATGAAACGCATCGCGAAGTATCAGGATGCTCCACCATTCGCCGACGCGATCCAGCGAGCGTGCTACCGGGCATGGCATGTTATCAAAACGGGTTCTTTGCATGGCACACCTCTTAAGTAACTACAATAATTGTAGTAACTTGTTGGCCGTTATGAACGCGAGCTTTACAGATCACGACAAGATAACGGCGGGAAAAACAAACGGCGGCCGGGAAGGGCCGCCGTCACTGCGATTAGAACGCAGCAGTGTCCTTGAACAGGCCCACTTTCAGATCGCTGGCGGTATAAATGACCTGGCCATCGACCAGCACTTCACCATCAGCCACACCCATAATCAGTTTACGGGTGATAACACGTTTGAAGTTAATGCGGTAGGTGACTTTCTTCGCGGTTGGCAGTACCTGGCCGGTGAATTTCACTTCACCCACGCCCAACGCACGGCCTTTACCTTCGCCACCCAACCAGCCGAGATAGAAACCTACCAGCTGCCACATTGCGTCCAGACCCAGGCAGCCTGGCATCACGGGATCGCCGATAAAGTGGCAACCAAAGAACCATAGGTCCGGATTGATATCCAGTTCCGCTTCCACATAACCCTTGTTGTGGGAGCCACCGTCTTCGGTCATCTTGACCACGCGGTCCATCATCAACATGTTACCTGCCGGCAACGGCGGGCCACCGGCGCCAAACAGCTCGCCACGGCCGGATGCTTCGAGGTCTTCTTTCGTATAGGAGTCGCGTTTTTCTACCATGTTCTCAGTAAGCCTTATTTTATTGAAGGACGCAGATTAGCTAACACGTGTACGCTGAACAAGTCCGATCAGCCGTGGTTGAACCAGTTAAGCCAACGAAACGGCCATGGCCAGCGCCGACGTTCCTGCGGATTCACCTGCGCAATTCGTTCCTGAATAGCAGCTAACAGATTCGGTTGCTGTTCATCAGAGTAGGGGTAACCGGTGAGTAATGGCAAGGCTTCTGCGGCGCTGTCGACGGCCCACAGATGGAATTGCCCTTCGCGCACCGCATCGACCACATCCTGGCGCAGACACAGGTGACGCACGTTAGTTGCCGGCAGAATGATGCCCTGTTTGCCCGTCAAACCGCGACGCTGGCAAACTTCAAAAAAGCCTTCGATCTTCTCGTTGACGCCGCCAATCGGCTGCACATTGCCGAATTGATCGACTGAGCCGGTTACCGCAATCTGCTGGGTGATCGGTTGAAGCGACAACGCACTGATTAAGGCACACAGCTCGGCCAGCGAGGCGCTATCGCCATCTACTTCACCGTAGGATTGCTCAAACACGATTGAAGCGGAGAAGGGCAGCGGCTGATCCAGTTCCAGCTCGGAAATCAGAAACGCCTGCATAATCATCATGCCTTTGGCATGCAGGTTACCGCCAAGCTCGGCCTTACGCTCAACGTCGGTAAATTCGCCGTCGCCAAGATGCACAACGCAACTGATGCGGGAAGGTTCGCCGAAGCTGCGCGGATGCCCAGGGTATTCCAGCACGGAGAGCCCGTTGATCTGGCCGACAACTTCGCCTTCGGTCTCAATCAGAATTTGACCCAGCTCGATCTCATCTTGCATCCGTTCGGCGAGGTAGCTTTCGCGCCACTCGCGCGCATTCAAAGCAGCTTCAAAGGCTTTGGCTGTAATACTTTCTTCTTCGGCATACAGTGCCGCTTCAGAAAGTTGCTGGCCGATCCAGAGCGGTGAAAGCGGCAGGTTGCCCTGATCGCCACTGTAGCGCACAGCTTGTATCATCAATGGGGGCCAGGCATCCGCCGCCAGCGATGGCAGTTGTTGTTCATCGATAACGGTATTGACGTAGCTGCACCATTGCACCATATCCTCGGCTTCGGTGAGCTGCAGGTCATCTTCGTATTCGCCGTAGACGGCCTGCTCGCTAAGTTCCGGTTCGATATCATGGAAATCGGCAAGACCGTGACGATCGCCAACCACGATCAGACGCAGCTCAAGCGGCATCGGTGGAATAGTGACCGGAAGTGGGCGCGTTTCATCAGGAGAAACCCAATGGAACTGGCGTTGGGTGATCATTTGCTTCAATCGCAGCCATAGCAGCGGCTGGGCCAGCAGAGAACGTGCCGACAGGATCAGTACGCCGCCGTTGGCCTGATGCACCAAGCCCGGCTGCAGCGAGATCTCATCATTATGAATTCTGACACAGCCAAACAGTTGCTCCGGCTCCACCCATTCCTGAAACACGCAGGCACCACCGGCGGCAAAGGGCTCATCGCCCTGACGAGCAGGCTCTACGTTTATCTTGCTGCCGTGGATCACATAATGGCTGCCTTTGAACGCAGTGTTCTGTGGCTGCAATGGCTCAACCGCACGGGCAATCAATGCCAGATATTCGCGGGTTTCCTGCGCTTTCAGCAACATGAAACGCGGTGGCGACTGTGGGTGGCAAAACAGTGTCAGTGCATTTTCCAGCCGAGGCTGAATAGAGGCAAAGGACACTGGTGCCAATTGAGCAGCGGTATCAAATATCGCTTGATAAGGCGTAACGTCCGGCAACAGAGATTGCCATTCAAGTCGGTTATTGGTCAAAGTGTTAGATGCAATCGTCAAAAAGGGAAAGGGCGATTATACAAGAATAACGCCAGCTTGATACATACAGAGTCACTGTTGGTATCAGGGAGTTTGACATCGCGCGATGACTGTGCAAAAAACAGTCTAAAAGAGGGCGTAATTGCCGGGGAAATTCGGCGCAAAGCTGTTATGCTTAATAAAGTTACGCGGTCACTGAAGAGTTCAAGATGAAATATCAGCAACTGGAAAACCTGGAGAGTGGTTGGAAATGGAAATACCTGGTGAAAAAGCACCGGGAAGGTGAATCTATTACCCGCCACATTGAAAACAGCGTAGCTCAGGAAGCCATTGACGAGCTGCTTAAGCTGGAAAACGAGCCGGTAAAAGTGCTGACGTGGATTAGCAGGCATATGAATCCGGAGCTTGATAACCGGATGAAGCAAACTATCCGCGCAAGGCGTAAACGTCATTTTAACGCAGAACATCAACATACGCGTAAAAAATCTATCGATCTGGAGTTTCTGGTTTGGCAGCGTCTGGCCGCGCTTGCCCGTCGCCGTGGGGTGACGCTGTCAGAGACAGTAGTGCAACTGATCGAAGATGCCGAACGTAAAGAGAAGTACGCCAGTCAGATGTCGTTACTGAAACAGGATTTGAAAGCGATCCTCGGTAAAGACGAAGAGTAACCGACCAGTCTGGTAAGAAAATAGGCCGTCATTGCAACACTTACTGGCTAATAGACGAAAAAAAACCCCGCATTGCGGGGTTTTTTACTAAGAGGTTTTAACTTAGCCCTGTGGCTGAGTCACAACGTCTTTGATGCCTTTAACTTCGATCTCTACGCGACGATCTGGTGCCAGGCAAGCGATCTGCGCTTTAGTAGCACGGCCAGCTTTGTAGCCACAGGTGTTGCCAGTGACGGAATCAGCTTCGCCCATACCACGTGCGGAGATTTTGTCTGAAGGGATACCTTTAGAAACCAGGTAATCAACAACGCTTTGTGCGCGTTTTTCAGACAGTTTCTGGTTGTACTGGTCAGAACCCACTGCGTCGGTGTAACCCAGAACTACAACAGAACCGTCTTTAGGATCCATGGAGCTCAGCTGGGTGTACAGCTGGTCCAGAGCCTGTTGGCCTTCTGCTTTCAGAGTAGATTTGTTGAAGTTGAACAGCACGTCAGACTTCAGAGTGAAACGCTTGGTTTCAACAACTGGAGCCGGAGCTGGTGCTGGAGCAACTGGAGCAACAACATCATCCTGGCCGAAACGGTAAGAAACACCCAGGCTCAGCATGGTGTTGTCTGGACGTGCGCCGACAGTACCTGCATCGCCGATGTTGCTAACGAACTGATAGTCCAGGCGAGTAGCCCAGTTTTTGGTCAGTGCGTATTCAACACCCACTGCAGCCAGCGGAGAAACGCCGGTGTCGTGGTCGCTCAGACGAGTGCCATTGCCGTAGTTAGCTTTGGAGTCTGCACGCCATACCATACCACCCAGACGAGTGTAGATATCCAGATCGTCAGCAATTGGGTAGCTCAGTTTAGCTGCCAGTTGAACGCCCTGTGCTTTGAAAGCACCGTTGTTCACGCTGCCTTTGTAAGGCATACGGCCAAGCCAGTCATAGCCCAGCTCGAAGCCCAGGTATTGGTTCGCCTGGTAGCCCAGGAACGCGCCAGCACCCAGTTGATCTTTATGGGTCGGGCCATTGCCGATACCATTCTGGTAACCGTTGCCGTAGAAACCAGTGTCATGGTACTGGGACCAGCCCAGTTTAGCACCGGTGTACCAGGTATTATCTTTTGGGGCGGCTTGCGCTACGGTAGCGAAACCAGCCAGTGCCACTGCTAATGCGATAGCTGTCTTTTTCATTTTGCGCCTCGTTATCATCCAAATAGGCAATGAGCTTTAAAGCTGTTTTAAGCCCTTGGTTAAATTCCTTCGCCAAGGTTTGAGCCCTCGTTTGTTACTCGGCCAGTTTTTCTGGCGTTATAGAGCAACCTTGGCGATGTAAAGTCTACAACGTGGCGCGAAAGTTACAAGTGTGATGTGATAAAGCTCTAAAAAAAAACGCAGAATCGTACATATTTACTAACACTAACCGGTAAAAAATGGGGCAGTTTAGCCTGCATTTTTTCGTTCGGAACCGCAGTGGCACTCGCTTTGCACCTGATCCATCAAAGGTTCCCACCCAAAGAGATAAAAATGATGGGAAAAATCCTAAATTTACTTAATGATACAAAGAAGACTGAATTTTTAGCATGGAACACTGTCCGTGAGTCGGGTTTGTGTCACGTTGTGGACGCATAATGAACCCATAAGCGTGACCCAATTCTGCTGCACGCCGTAATTTTAGACGATCTTCTTCCGTAAGATCGGGCAACCACCCGAGAACCACACTGTAGTTACCTGTCAGAAGTGCCTTTTCCATCGCTTCAACGGTGGCAAGCGGAGTGATTTGGCTCAGTTGCACGACCTTATGGACAGGCAAACCAGACTGCTGTAACCACAATCTACTGAGTTTTTGTTGTGGGGTTAGCCATAACAGCCAGCGTGACTGTTTGCCTAACTGTTGCAACAGGGGGAGCAATAGTTGCGCCACTGCGGGTTGATGCTCGTTGTAAACAAGTTCACTGATAAGGCCATTTTCTTTACCGGCATCCGAGTTTTCCGCAGCATTGTTCACCGCAAAAGAGGTCTGGCTGAAATGGGGTTTGTAGAGTGATTGAGTACGCATAAAGTATCCCGCCCGTAGTGTCACTGTATGTTTATACAGTACATCTGGACATGAATAAGATCAACTCAAATTTTCGTAGTGCCTCGCATAATTGCGATTATTTTTTAGACGTCCTGTTTTTATGATTGGCAGGGCTGCGGATAGTGCGTATTTTTCTAATTACTTGTTCACGTTACTTTTATTTCATTGATGTGAGAAATAATACAATTAGAACCTACACAAGGAGAAGCTTCATGAAAGGGACATCTACAGGAAGAGTCAAACAGGCCAAAGCGTGTTTCTACGCATTAGGGAGCATTACTACGCGCTCGCAGTTTGGCGGTTATGGGCTGCTGGCTGATGGCGTTATGTTTGGGGTGATAGCGGAAGACGAGCTGTATCTTCGGGCGACGGATAGCCTGGAGCCTGCCTTCCGCGCCCGTGGAATGGTCAATATGGTTTACTCCAAACGGGGCGTACCAATCACCCTGCGTTATTACTGGGTCGATGAGTCTCTGTGGCGGGCGCAGGATGAGCTTGTTGGATTGGCGCGGCAGGCCATCCGGGAGGCCCGCCTGGAACTTCAGGTCAAAATGGACACGCATGGTCGGCTTAGAACGTTACCGAACATCGATATCAACATGGAGCGTTTACTGTGGCGGGTAGGTATTCGCAATGTCTATGACTTGCGCTTGAATGGCGCCAAACGGAGCTATCTACGGTTGTTGCAGCAGCAACGCAATTTAGGATTGCGAGTGCTGCTTTCCTTAGGCGGGGCGATTGCCGGTTATCACCATGCCGCCTTGCCACTGGCCCTGCGCAGTGAGCTAACCGAGTGGTTCGAACATACCATGGTCCTGCTTAGTCATGGGCACACGCCTGGAATCAAGGGTTTGATGAAAGATCTCGCGTGATCATGCCGATTTAGCTATCTGCTCTTTTAACGTCATGAGCTCCGGCAGCAGATCAATGACCAGCCCTATCTGCTGTAATACCAGTTGCTCTTTGCTTTCTGGTTCTGGAGCCGCGAGTTGGATGCGCTCGGCAAGGCTTTCTAACGCTTGAGCGATGCGTCGGCCGTCTTGTTCTTCCTGATGCAAGGCGCCATCGACATAGCATACGGCATCATTCAGCAACTCCAGCGTTGCGGGATTGTTCATGTGTTCGCGGTGTGCGCCCAATGCGGAGATATAACTCAACAAGGTGTGGTTCAGGCACAGCAGGCGAAAAGCGGCATCCTGAACCACCTTATCGGCCTTTGGATCGGCCGACATGTTTGAAATCACCGAGGCTAACTCTGCGTCGCTGTTGTGTGCATCCCTGCGGGCGATACGGTACGGCAAACCGTTATCCTTACCCTGATGGTATTGCACCAAAATCGCATCCAGATACCGGCAGTTGGCATTCAACGTTTTGCTCACCACGGCCGCCAATTGGCGAAAATGCCAATCTGGCCAGATAAAACTCACGGCAGCCCAAGCGATGGCGCATCCCAAAAGGGTGTCGTAAACGCGTGGCGCAGCCACTTCAAAGCCCTCACCCAGCAGGTTAAAGCACAGCAGGACGAGCAGGGTGATAAACATGGTTGCGTGCGCGTACTGCACGGTACGAAAAGCAAAAAACAGGACGCCGGCAATGACGATTAACACCATCTGGCCTTCCTGCGAGGGGACAAAATAGAGGATCGGCAGGCCGATAAGAATACCGGCAAGCGTACCTATGATACGCAGCGCCAGCCTGCGGCGCGTGGCATTGTAATTGGGCTGGCAAACAAACAGGCTGGTCAGCAGGATCCAGTAACCGTGCTGCATGCCAGTAAACTGAATAAAAGCATAGCCGATGCACAGCACCACAGACATGCGAATAGCATGGCGGAATAAGGCTGACTGCGGCGTCAGATGGCGGCTAATGCGCAGGCGGATGTCGCTCCAACCGGTGAGCCGATCATCTGACAGACTGTTCTCTTCCGCCTGGCCGTCGGCCAGCGCCTGCTCGGATTCGATATTCGCCAACTGCGCATCAATCGCGCGCAAATTCTTCAACAGGTGCGATAGCGCTTTGGTCAGCTCACGATTTTCCTGGGTGACGGCCACGCGGGCCAGAGCTTCATCAATGCGGCTGAAAGCCGGCTCAAAACGCAGGTTGTGCTGGTATTTTTGCCGCAGCAGGATCGACTGAGCCAACTGCTGGCAGGCGCGCGCTTGCATGCTGAGCAAGCGCTGGAAACGAAACAGGATATCGCTATGACGGAATTGTCGGCTTAGGGCCTGATATTGAACATGAGCGGAACTGGCACGCTCATGAATATCCTGCGCTACAAAATAATAATGCAGGGTACGACGGGTACCGCGCTGGCCGCGGTCGCCTTTAAGCCGTGTCAGCAATGAGACTTTGGTCTGATTGAGAGTCGTCACCAGCGCGCTGTTGGCCATTGCCACATCCATCCACGGCAGGTCCGCAGCATGTTCGGCATCGGGGTCAAACAGGTTGGCCTTGGCATCCAGATAATTTGCCAACCGATCATAGCAGCGCGCCAAATTTTCCTGTAAAGGACGAATAGGAAAAATCAGATGACCAATCAGCGTCAGGAGGTTGTACCACAGGGCGCCAATGATCAGCAGTATCGGTTGCTGATACCAGGCGTCATACATTGAGGTGCCAAGCATGGTGTAAACTGCGATCAGCAAGGCGCCAAACGCAATGGTGGCGTAGCGTTGCCCCAATGCCCCCAGTAAGATAAAGCCGCAGGTCGAGGTAGTCAGACCGAGGGCGAATAACCAAGGGTAAGGAAACAGCAGCTCAATGGAGGCGGAGGCTATAAAAAAACACACTAGCGTGATCAGCAGGTTACGCAGCCTGCCACTCAGGCGGTCATCCAAATCCGTCAGCGCCGCCGCTACCACTCCCAGAGTCAGGGGAATAGTGAGTTTGGGAATGGCCAGCCACCAAGGGACGGCGGCTGCGCCAGCCAGCGCAATAAAAATACGCAGGTTATAAAGCAAATTGCTGTTGTAGGCATAACGGCGTATTGCGGGTGCAAAAGAGAGCACGAAAAACTCCTCAGGCGGAGAAAAAATTAACGCTGTTGGTACTGACGCCGGGCATTTTCAGTTCTGGCCTGCTGAGCCATCTCAACTGATACCACGCGGCGGCCCACCGGCCACAGTGCGATGGCGGCGATCTTGAAATTGGCAATACCAACCGGAATGCCAATAATCGATACGCACTGCACGATGCCTGCGGCGATATGCGACAGGCACAACCACCAACCGAAGAGTACCAACCAGACAATATTCAGCAGTGAACCGCTGGCGGAAAGCAGCGCGTTGCTTTTTTCCGGATACAGCTCATTCACGTGAATGGCTTCGTTGCCGAAAGGCAGAAACGATAATTTGGTGATCTCCCAGCACGAGCGGGTCAGAGGCAGGGTAATAATCAGTATGACGCTGAATACCGTTGCGATCAGCCAGCCAAGGGTAGTGAAAAAACCGCCCAACACAAAATTAAGAATATTCAGTACAGTACGCATAGTCGTCATTCTGCTCTAATGATGGCCAAACCGCGAAGCGGTTGCGTTTGGTATCAAAACGCAAAATCTATTCTACCCTTTTTTTAGCGCTAGAGTGCCACTGCTTATCACAGGTAAACTGGCAGATATCCGTTATTTAATCTCAACATAGTCATGGCGCGCCGATATGGAACTTAAAGCGACATCGCTGGGGAAACACCTGGCTCAGCATCCTTACAACCGCGTGCGGTTGCTGCACGCCGGGGTTGAGGTGAGCGGTGAGAAGCACGAATATCTTATTCCTTTCAATCAGTTGATTAAAGTCCGATGTAAACGCGGCATCGTCTGGGGCGAGCTGGAATTTGAGCTGCCCGATGAGAAAGTGGTACGCCTACACGGTACTGAATGGCAAGAAACTCAGCGTTTTTACCACTACCTGCAACAGGCCTGGCAGCAATGGAGCGCCGAGATGAGTGAAATCAGCTCCGGCGTTTTACAGCAGCAGGTAGAGCATATCCAGCGTATTGAACAGCAGGATAAATGGTTCAAAAAGTCAGAACTGGGCAAATTGCAGCAGCAGATCCGACAGTCTTTTGGCGCCTTGCCAATGCCGGTAGCGCGGCTTGATGAGTTCGACAACTGTCGGGATGACTACCAGCTATGTCTGCAGTGGTTGCAGCATGGGCTGCGCAGTGTGGGGCAGCGTAATCAGCAGTGGACAGAGCGCATGCTGGAGACGTATCACGATTTCTTCCAGACTATCGAAATTTCGCCGTTGAATGACTCGCAAAGCCGTGCCGTGGTAAATGGCGAAGACTCGGTACTGGTTCTGGCTGGTGCCGGCAGCGGCAAAACCTCGGTGTTGGTGGCGCGAGCCGGCTGGTTGTTGCGCCGTCAGGAGGCTGAACCCGGGCAGATACTGTTGCTGGCGTTTGGTCGCCAGGCGGCGGAAGAGATGAATGAGCGCATTCAGGAGCGTTTGGGCAGCGTGGCGATTCAAGCCAAAACCTTCCACGCGCTGGCGCTGCAGATCATTCAGCAGGGCAACCGTAAAGTGCCTGCCATCAGCAAGTTGGAAACCGACAGCAAAGCCCGGCGTACGTTGTTGATTACCCATTGGCAGCAACAGTGCGCAGAGAAAAAGGCGCAGGCCAAAGGGTGGCGTCAGTGGTTGATGGAGGAGTTGGAGTGGGACGTGCCCGAAGGCGACTTCTGGCAGGATAAACGCCTGGCCGAGCGGCTGGCAGGCAGGCTCGAACGTTGGCTGGGGCTGATGCGGATGCACGGCGGCAGCCAGGCGGAAATGATCGAACAGGCGGATGAAGAGATCCGTGACCTGTTTTCAAAGCGCATTCGGCTGATGGCGCCGCTGTTGAAAGCCTGGAAAAGCGCACTTAAAGATGAGGGGGCGGTGGATTTTTCCGGCCTTATTCATCAGGCGGTCAATATTCTGGAAAAAGGGCGTTTCGTCAGTCCGTGGAAGCATATCCTGGTGGATGAGTTCCAGGATATTTCGCCGCAACGAGCCCAGTTGCTGGCAGCGCTGCGCAAGCAGAATAAGCAGACCTGCCTGTTCGCGGTGGGCGACGATTGGCAGGCTATTTACCGCTTTAGCGGTGCGGAGTTGACGCTCACCACGGCGTTTGCCGAAAACTTTGGCGAGGGCGCTCAGTGCGCGCTCGATACCACTTATCGCTTCAATGATCGTATCGGCGAGGTGGCAAACCGCTTTGTGCAGCAAAACCCGCATCAGTTGAAGAAACCGTTGAATAGCCTGAGTAAGGGCAACAAGAAATCGGTGGTAATTTTACCGCATGAACAGCTGGAGAACCTGCTCGACAAACTGAGCGGTTACGCCAAGCCGGATGAGCGCATTCTGGTGCTGGCGCGGTATCACCATCTGAAACCGGAAGTGCTGTCGAAAGCGTCGACCCGGTGGCCAAAACTGACCCTCGAGTTTATGACGATTCACGCCAGTAAAGGGCAGCAGGCGGAGTATGTGATCATCGCCGGTTTGCACGAGGGCAGCGATGGTTTTCCTGCGGTAGCGCGCGAGTCGGTGCTGGAGGATGTCTTGTTGCCACAACCGGAAGATTTCCCGGACGCAGAGGAGCGACGGTTGTTGTATGTGGCGCTGACACGCGCCAAACATCAGGTCTGGCTATTGCAAGATCGCGAACGCCCCTCGGTGTTCGTTGGGCATTTGCAGGATCTCGGCGTGCCGCTGCAGAAAAAACCTTAAGTTCACGGCCTGGTGTTTGCCAGGCCGCAATCACTACTTCAGGCGATCCTGCAAATAACGTTGATAATCCGGAATGGCGATTTCCACTTCGCGTTTAAACAGTGAGGAATCGATCAGGAAATCTGCGGTGGAGCGGTTGGTGGCGACGGGAATATTCCATACTGTCGCCAGGCGCAGTAGGGCTTTTACATCCGGATCGTGTGGTACCGCATTCAGCGGATCCCAGAAGAAAATAAGCATATCGATCTTGCCTTCCGCAATCAGCGCGCCGACCTGCTGGTCGCCGCCCATCGGGCCGCTCAGCATGCTTTGTACCGGAATGCCTGTAGCCCGTTGAATCAGATTGCCGGTAGTGCCGGTGGCGTAAAGCTGGTGCTGCTCCAGGACGGGCTTATTGTCTTCAACCCATTTGAGCAGGGCTTGCTTGCGATGATCGTGCGCCACCAGCGCAATGTGTTTGCGCGCGGCGATAGTGCGGGTGGTAAATTCCATCTCGATGTCCTTCGCTAATCGGGGGGATGTGCGACAGATTACTGAAACTGTTTTTCACTGCCTAGCGTTTACACCGGAAAATGCGAAGAAAGCGCGCCTTTGCGTAAAAGACGCCGATCATCTTAATGGGTGGGTTGTTTATTGGCCCACTGCAGGAAACGTTTCTGAGTGTCTTTATCTGCTTGCTGAAACCAATATTGCAGCATTTGTTCGGAAACGTTTTCACCCTTCAACGTCACCGTGGGGGCGCTTAACGCCGCGTTACCCAACGGGGAGGACGACGTGCCGGTACGAACCTGCGCAAAGGACGGCACCGAGGCCGGGCGATTCTGGCTGTTGTAATCTGCCATCAGTTTTTCCAGATCCACATTGAGCGTCACGCCATCGGGGTGCAGCACGTCGTGTCTCATCGCCAGCGCGTTACCTTTTTTATCGATAACCTGATAATTAAGCGTTTTATCAAACCTCTGACCATCACGCACATTCTCAATGCGTGGCAACTCGATGGCTACGGAGCTGACATTCTGCGTATTGAAGGTGGCGATAAGCGGTGGTGAGGCATAGGCCGTTACCTCATGCTGCCCCGAACGTACGGGCTTGACGACTTTAAACAGCAACTGATGCTGCCCGCCATCCAGCTCCAGGCTGTCGGCGCCTTTTAACAACGATCCCGTCATTTTCTTGCCGTCGACCACGAGCAGGTCGATATCAGGGGAGAGTTTCAGGGTCGTAGCTACGGCAGGCATGCTGATACTGACACTGAGCAGCCCCGCAACCATCAGACCAAATTTCATCGTTATCTCCTTATAAGTGGCATCGTTATTAGTGTTGAATACGCCATGGGGTGTGTCAAAATTTTTCAGGATTGCGTATTTATTTACAAATATACATATTTATATTCATCCTGACATCATTCGCCGAGTGAATGTTAGCAGTGACAGCATCAGACCGCAAAAGTGGCTGGGAGTTTCCGGGGGGCTGCGTTTAGCCGATTTAAGGGCAATGAGTTACACTCAGCGTAGGGAAGTCCCTGTCAATTTTTGGGAGCGGAAAATGCAAGACAACGAAATTGCCAGCCTGCTGCAACAGATGAAAACCATTGCGCTGGTGGGTGCCAGTGACAATCCGGCGCGCGCCAGCTTTGGCGTGATGGCCTATTTGCTTTCGCAGGGGTATCAGGTGACACCGGTTAGCCCCAAGTTGGCGGGGCAGACGCTGCTGGGCCAGCAGGTTTATGCGAAGCTGGCGGACATTCCGCATTCGATTGATATGGTTGACGTATTCCGTAATTCAGAGGCTGCATACGCGGTGGCTCAAGAAGCCATTGCCATTGGTGCCAAGGCGTTGTGGCTGCAAATCGGTGTCATTAATGAACAGGCAGAGGCATTGGCAAACGAAGCGGGGCTTAAGGTGGTGATGGATCGTTGCCCTAAAATCGAAATCCCGCGTTTGGGCCTTGAGCGCTGAGGAAAATAAAGGCCTGGCATAGTGCCAGGCCTTTAAGGCGAGTTTCTCAGGCCAGGGTTACGCATCAGTTGCGCAGACGTGGTGCTTGTAACTGGTGACGGATGGATTCCGCCAGTTCATCCAGCGAGGGTTGTTCGGGGTGGGCGTCCTGGGCTTCCCCATCCAGCTGTGCTTCCGCCAGATAAGTGTGCACCGGTTGGCCTTCTTCGTCTTCCATCACCACGTGGTACCAAGGGGCGAACCGCAGATCGGTATTCGCCGCTATCTCATCAGCTTTGGGCTGCTCGAGGGAGTATTCAGGGTCAATATCGATAATCACCCCCAAATACCCCAGCAACTTATGCCTAACCTGTTGTCCGATACCGAATTTGCTGGCAATCATGATGACCTCCTGAGAAACAGTGCTTTACTCTCTATATGAGGGCAAAGCAGCGTATTTCAAGTTACATCACCCGGCACGCAAAGCCTTTCAAGTACAACCCTTCAGGATAAGTTGCGATAACCGGGTGATCGGCAGCCTGACGGTACTGCTCTATAAATTGTACATCACGCCCGGCATCTACAGCGGCGTCGGCCAAAATTTTCTGGAACAAATCGGTAGGCATCAGGCCGGAGCAGGAGAAACTGAGCAAAATGCCGCCCGGATTCAGCAACTGCAACGCCAGCATATTGATATCTTTATAGCCGCGACAGGCGCTGGCCAGCTGGTTTTTGTTTTCGACGAATTTCGGCGGATCCATAATGATCAGGTCGAATTTTTCACCCTGCGTGCGGTAGGCGCGTAGCAACTGGAACACATCATCGCGCACAAACTCCGCTTTGCTCAGGTCCAACTGGTTCAGTTCGACATTCTGTTTAGCGATATCCAACGCTGCCTGTGATGTATCTACGCTGATCACCTGTGAACAGCCGCCCATCAGGGCCGAAACGGCGAAGGCGCCGGTGTAGGAGAAGCAGTTGAGTACGCGGCGGCCAGCGGAGTAATTACGTGCAGCCAGGCGACTGTCGCGCTGATCGAGGTAAAAGCCGGTCTTGTGGCCTTGTTGGATATCCACCAACAGCTTCATGCCATGCTCGGTAATGGGCAGCAGAGCAGGGGGAAGATCGCCCAGCACCGGCCCCTGAGCCAACGGCAAACCTTCTTTTTTGCGCACCGCTACGTCTGAACGATCGTAGATTGCGCATTCCGGATAGCAATGCTGCAAGGCGGTAATCAGCGCCGCGCGTTGGTATTCGGCGCCGGCTGACAGCAGTTGCAGGACCAAGAAATTCTGGAAGCGATCGATGGTCATACCTGGCATACCGTCAGATTCGCCGGCAATCAGGCGATAGCCGTCCAGTCCATCACGTTTCGCTAACCAATCACGCCAGTTTTGTGCCTGCTGTAAACGGCGAATGAAGAAATCGATGTTAATCTCTTCGTCCTGCTGGAAGGTCCAGACACGGGCGCGGATTTGGGACTCCGGCGAGTAGGCGCCGCGCGCCAACCATTTGCCCTGGGCGTCGTGAATATCAATGGTTTCGCCGGAAAGAGCTTTACCCTCAATACGTTGAACGGCACCGGAGAATACCCACGGGTGGCGACGAAGTAAGGACTTTTCACGTCCTTTGGCGAGATACAGGCGTACGGTCATAATTAAGAATGCTGCCAGCTAGGTAAAAAGAGTGACATTGCCGTGCGGCGCACAGGCAATGCCATAAACGAAAGTTAATAAGGAGCGGATTATGACACAAGTTTGCATTGCTGCGTATGTCTATGGCGTGGTGCAAGGGGTGGGGTTTCGCTATAACACTCAGCATCAGGCGACGGCGTTGGGGTTAAGCGGTTATGCGCGCAATCTTGACGACGGCAGCGTAGAAGTGGTGGCCTGCGGCGAACAACCGCAGGTGGATAAGCTGGTGGAATGGCTGAAGAACGGTGGCCCGCGCAGCGCACGTGTCGATCGCGTGTTGGTCGAACCCCGAGGCACGGCCGATTACCGGGGGTTCAGTATCCGCTATTAACCTTTAGATGCATTTTACCGGTTTCGGCAGGCCGGCGATTTTTGTTGCCTGCTTGGCCGGGCCTTTTGGAAACAGGCGATACAGGTAACGACTGTTGCCTTTCTCTTCACCGTATTTCTGCGCCATGGCTTTCACCAGCATGCGGATTGCCGGTGAAGTATTAAATTCCTGGTAAAAGTTGCGCACAAAGCGCACCACTTCCCAGTGCGCCTCGCTTAGCGTTATCTCTTCCTGCGCAGCCAGCAGCGGCGCCAGGCCCTCATGCCAGTCTGCGCTGTTTTTCAGGTAACCTTGCGCATCAGTTTCAATAATCTGGCCTTCAAACTCCAACATACTGCCTCGATAACGAATGATTCAGAACGGCCGCCAGTTTAACAAATTTTGGTTGTCGCAAAAAACAAAACCCCGCCGAGGCGGGGTTTGAGTGTTTGGCAAGCGTTGACTCAGTTGCTGCGCGCGAAGCCCAAAATGCTTAACAGGCTGATGAACATGTTGTACAGCGACACGTACAGGCTGACGGTGGCGCGGATGTAGTTGGTTTCGCCGCCGTGGATGATATTGCTGGTTTCCCACAAGATTGCGCCGGCGGAGAACAGAATAAACAGCGCACTGATCGCCAGATGCAGGGCAGGAATTTGCAGGAACAGGTTAGCGATTACCGCAACCAGCAGCACCACAAAGCCTGCCATCATCATCCCGGACAGGAATGACATGTCCTTGCGCGTGGTCAGCACGTAGGCCGAACAGCAGAAGAACACCACTGCGGTGCCGCCCAATGCCAGCATGATCAGATCGCCGGCCCCGGTATTAATGAACGAACTGAGGATTGGACCCAGCGCGTAACCCATAAAACCGGTCAGCGCGAACGCCGCCAGAATGCCCGCCGGGCTGTTCGCCAGTTTGTGGGTCAGGAACATCAGGCCATAGAACCCGACCAGCATCAGCAACAGGCCCGGTGCCGGTAGCCCCAGCATGGTGCTGGCGGTCGCGGTCAGCGCGGAAAACGCCAGCGTTAACGAAAGCAGGAAGTAGGTATTGCGCAGAACTTTATGCGTGCTGAGCAACGAGTCGCGCGAGGAGGATGAGACGACAATACGGTCCATAATGATCTCTCTTATCAGGTCATCACAAAATTAGTTCCGATGATAGGCAGCGCAAGCGTTTGATTAAAGTTTGTTTACCAATCTTTACCCTTAGTTATCATTGCTGTCACTCTGAGCTGTCGTTGGTGGTTTCTTCAACGCTCGCACGCCGGATGCTGTTTTTTCGTTCGGTTGAGCGGTAATGGGCTTTACAAGCCGATTGGCTCTGTTTATAGTTCGGCTCGTTGCGGAGGGGTGGCCGAGTGGCTGAAGGCAACGGTCTTGAAAACCGTCGACGGGAAACCGTTCCAGAGTTCGAATCTCTGCTCCTCCGCCATACATTCTGACCCCGTGCTCTTCGAGCGCGGGGTTTTTTGTTTTATGGACTTTCAGTATGCTGCCCAGTATGGCATGGGCCATTGGCTTCATGCGTGTACATTATCCTATGTTGCGCTGAGATCTTCACTTTTTACCCCTATCTTCCCTCGCTGGCTTTGCACCAAAATAGCCGTCATTACCCGCTAGCCATACGTCGGTGGATAATGAATATGAGATATCGTCATAATCGTGATGCCGACACTTGCGGATAATGCCGCGCCAGACTCTCGTTTATCCTGTCAACCCGAGCCAGTCACTTGACTATGGTCGCGGTTAACGCCGGCTGTCTAAAGTTGGCCTTATGACCGAAGGTATCAGAAGAGGGGTGGCCAACCCCCGGTCTGCCGTTGGGGTGCGGTAGCTAAAAGATGAACGGAATAAAACATTTTACTTTGCGTTTATATTCGAGCCAGGCGTCACCATAACGCTGCTCGGCCATCTTTTCGCTTTTAGGGATCGCATCGGCAAAATACTGAATCAGATTGGTCAGTGGCGCGATGATGCCAAATACATTGCCAGCCAGCAGCCCAAAGCTGGTGAAGATCAAAAAGTCACCGAAGTAATTAGGGTGCCGTGCCGTTGCCCAAAAGCCGGTGTCGAGAATTTTCCCCTTATTGCTTGGGTCCTGTTTGAAACGTCGCTTTTGGTAATCACTACCGAAATGATATAGGGTGCCGAGACAATAAACACCGATGGCCAGCCATTGCAGTGTTCCCAATGGCCCTTGTAATTGACTGGCCCAGTAAAAGGGCAGGCAATATAACCAACCGAAGATATTGACCATCATTACCGCTAATAGCGGTACCTGTCGAATGGGCATCACGTTCTTGAGTTTCGACGCGGCAGTATTATCATACCAGCGAGTGAGTACGATATTCATGCGCAGCAGGTAAATTACAATAAATATTATAATCAGTGCTTTATGCGATATATCTCCCTCGCCAAAGTAGCAATATACCAGCGCGACCGGGCCCATTGAGTTAAACCCCCATAAGAACATGGGCCGGGTATCTTGCGCTTTTTGGCTGGTGACAAAGGCCAGTACTGACAGGGTGAGCAATACCACTACCAGAGTAATCCAAACATCCATTTTATACTCCTTTTCAGGTTAAAATTTGCTGACATCGGCCTTGGTTTCAGCGGCCGAATGTTGATGTGATACGGTTAAAATACTTTGCCAACTGCGCCTGGGAGTGGCTGCGCCAGATTGTTGCAAATGACCAAAGCGTGCGAAAAAAACGGCTGGGTTGACCAGCGCCAGCGTATCGGACAGGGCATGCCGTGCACTGGCGTGTTGCACCAGCACGCTGATCGGATGCAGGCCCCATCCCCATGAGTGTAAAGTCAGCCACAGCTGACCCAGCGTCATGCCGGCGATAAACAGGTGTTCGTCACTTTCATCCTGCAGGCTCATTGCCAGGTATTGCGGCCCTTCGCCCACCTGTTTTGCCAACCCTTTCGCCATCATGGCGGGCAATTGCAAACGCGTGGCCAGCGGGGTCAGTTTCGGGTGAAAGGCGATCCGGAAAACGCACTTGAACAGGTTGGAGACCGGGCCAAACAGGTTATGCAGATAGAAACCATCCTCGGTGTACTGACGTTCATTAAACCGAATGAACTGATAGGTTTCTTGCCAAGCCTGATGATGAGAGAAATCAAGAGACGCATATCGAGTGGTAAGGTGGGCGACGGCATGGCGCACCGGCTCACCCTGGTAGAAGTGAAGGGTGACCGGGGAGCCGTCGAATAAAGTCTGTAGGCATGCCTGCTGTATTGGATTCACCTGCGTTGGCTGATAAGGCGCCCTGACGGTGCGCCGTTCTGTAATCGCTTTGGCTAATTGTGAGTAAGCATTGATATCGGCGGTGATAGGCATCGCCGGTGTAAAGGAGATCAATCCCCCAACAGGATCATCCCGATGCGTACCTTCCCACCGCCAGTCAAGCGGGTAACCGGCGTGTTTTAGCAGAGTGCTGACATACTCGAAGAAAAGGCCACAGCTCATCAGCATTTCTCGCTCCAGTGAGGGTAATCCTTTGAGCGCGCGTGGTCGGTCGATGGTGACCCAACCTTGTTGAGTATCGGCATGGTAGCGGACTGACCATGGCTGGCAGTTATGCGAAGAGGGCGCGAGGCGGGCTATATCAACTCCGTTTTGCAATGCCTGCTCAAATGCGTCATTTCTCATGGCGATAGATCCCCCGTGAGCAAGAGATAACGTCAATGTCGGTATCAGGCATGGCAATCGTCCCGGTTGGAAAGCACAGTGCGCACACCCATTCCAAGCTGTACCACAACCAGAACTGCCTGCGTTCGAGCCGGGCTGATAAGGTGGAAACCTGCGACTGTTGCCAGTCGATATGGATATCCCGCAATGGGTAAGGCAAGCCTTGCCCGTGACTTTTTAAAAAAGCTTCGCGAATAGCCCAGGCCGCAGAGGTTTGCACATATCCCAGGGCGTGTTCATCGACAGTAAAGGCCAGACGCCGCGCGGTGGCGCTAAATGTCCGATACTGTTGCAGATCAATGCCCACTGCAGCATTGCTGGTCGCTCCCGCATACCAGGAGTGCGAATGGCTGACGGACACCTGTCGCCATCCCAGCAAGGGATGTTCGCCAATCGGTTGGCCAGAAGCATGATGACGCAGTATGAACCCCGTTGTGCACCAGACCTGATCCAACAGCGCCAGGGTCAGTTCACGGGCATTTTGTTTCACCCGCCGTTGACGATACAACCTCGGTTCTTTTGCATCGGCAGCAGCGTGTGCAACAGCAATGACGACGCGGGACGGCATTCCGCCACTATTACAGCCGATAGCCATCAGCAATCCGCTCACCGGTAATTTCGTTAACGACTTCAGCCAACTGATTAAACCGGTTGACCAGACTGTGGAACAGCGGTGTTTGCATCTGTTGCTCAAAGCGTTGCAACGAATTCAGGTGAATAATCTCGATAAAATGAAATTGGGCATCCGCGCTCTGACTGATCTCAATAACCTCGAAAGCCTGTACGGCACTCAGTTGTTTGCAGGCTGCATAATCGCTGGTTTCCACCCAGTCGCGAAAAGCGCCTCGTTGGGCGATGTCTTTCAGTCGAATTTTATGGATGATGACGTGCATAGGGGCCGCCTTTTATGATGATTGGTTGATGACCATATGGTAGTTGATGCCGCCGGTGCCAAAGGCGTTGATCGCCGCTTGGCGCTCTCCCTCATCCGGCTGGGGCCAGGGCATTGCCTGCTGCGGAATCTCTGCGGGGATATCGTCCAGTGGCAAATGGCTGTTCAGCTCAGAGACGGGCGTCGGGGGAATTTGCCCATGTTCGAGGCCGCTTAACACTTTGCATAGACTCAACGCCCCGGCACCGGCAAAACAGTGTCCAAAGTTGTACTTCACCGATCCCAGATATAACGGGACATCAGCAGCGCGGCGATAGCTCCCTTGCAGGGACTGTAGCTCGGATTTGTCGCCCAGATCGGTGCCTGTACCGTGAGCCTCAAGATATTGCACCCTCTGGGCATTGATCTCGGCCAAACCCAAGGTTTTCGCGATCGCCAGCGCCTGCCCCTGAGGTGAAGGGGCGGTCATGGAATGGCTGTCACAGGAGCCAGATATCGCCTCAACGGTGGCGATGGCCTGGGGTGATGGGTGATGGGTCAGAATGAAAAAACCGCCGCCATCGCCAGGGGTAAATCCATCAGCGTTTTTTGCGAACGGGCGCATACGTGTGGCGGAAAGCATCATTTGCGCGCTACACAAAACCAGATCCCGCTCCAGTGTCGCGGTTTCGATCCCGCCGACCAGCACGGCATCATAACGGCCCGCCTGCAATGCTCTAACCGCATTGTGCAAAGCGGCCAATGAACTGGCGCAGGCGGCTTCCACCGCATAACAGTCGGCGTTGACCCCGAGAGACTGAGCCAAAAGCTGTGCCGTGCCGATACCGCAGGCACCATACCAGCTCCAGACGGTAAGCTCAGGCTGAGCCGGCAGGGGGATCGCCACTGCTGAGTGCGGCAGATCGGGCCACAAGGCCGTCGTCGCCAACAGACGGTCGGCGCTCAACGACAGGTTGCTGGCGACCACAATGGCGATGCGTTCGAATTGGCGTACCTTATCGGACCATAAATGACAGCCGTTCAGTGCGTATAACTGCGTGACATCCAGCCGCAGTTTCTTGGCGGGCATCATCGGCTTGTTGAGGCTGACATCATGTGGACGGTGTGTCGGGAAACTCATTGCCCGCTGAATATAAGTGCTCAGTTTTTGTGGTGTGGCGCGCAGGAACGCGTCGGGATGAAGTTGCTCCGCACTCTGTGTCCGTAAAGCATCGTCTCCGGTTACCAGCGTTTGCCAAAAACGGTCCTTGTCCAACCCCTGTGCGGTCACCGGTTGATAATCTATGATCGCCACGCGATCCTGCACGGCAGGGGAAAATGAGTGGGTTTGCGTCACGCTGATCTGCCAACTGCGCCCGGTAAAGGATCGTCCCCCACAATGCTGGCGCTGATTCAGCACCATCTCGACAATCTGACTGAAAACCTGGTTGGCACCGGAAAAATAGCGAGGAGGCGGGAACTGCATTTCGTTTTGCCCTTGTCCGCCCGGCAAGGTTATCAAATCACCCAACAGCGTGATCACCGGCCATCCCTGTTCACTGGCTACTCTTTGCGGGCAAACGACCAGACTGATGGCACCTTCCTGCCAACAGACCTGCTGAGAGACGCCTTGTTCAAGTAACATGTATGCCTGCGGACGGTGGTGGAAACATTGCACGGACGTCAATACAGCCATCCGACTGTCATGATAGCGAAAGCAGTCCTGAGCTAATTGCAGCAAGCGCAAGCCGCCCAGATCGGCACCATCGAGAGTCTGGCATTTGCCGCGCGTCTGCGAAAAGTGTGCAATGCGAGCCGGAATGCTGGAGGCCATTTCGCCCACCCGATCATGAGACGAGCTGCCGAATGTTTGGGCCAACTGCTGCTTATAATCATCGAGACGGCGCATCACCTGCGCGGGCGGGAGGCCCTGCGCCCTGAGTTGTTCGGCTAACACCCGCAGCGCGCTGATTTTGGTTGTATTGCGATAGGCGGCATCACTGCCTAAATGTGTTGCGCAGAACTGATCGCAATGGTCACGCAGTGTCGTCGGCAGCGACAATGTTCGCAGGGCGTCTTCAGCCGCTCGCAGCGCCAGACGCGTTTCCCGACTGACCGCCAGCTTGAACAACGGAGGAATAGAGAATTTTTTGAAATCAAATGCCGTATCGTTCACCAGTCGCCCCTGGATCGGTCGAGCGGCTTCACTCCACGGCAAGAGGGAGGCGGATTCATAGCCGGCTTCCCATTGGGCGGGGGTGAGCAAATCATCAAATCGTGCAATGTCGGGCAACGCGCAGCCAATGCCGACCAGAGCCAGTGGCGCGGTGCGGTTGTTCTGGCTCATCGGGCAGTCACCTCTGCCAGACGCTTGCGATCCACCTTACCATTGGCATTCATCGGCAGGCTGTCGGTGATGACCAGTGCGTTGGGGATCATGTAAGGGGGAAGGCGAGGTTGCAGGAACTGTTTTAGTTCCAGCAGACCCGGTTGTGCGGTGCCGGCATGGATGCTGACGACCATGACCAGCTTTTGTTTCAGTTCCCCATGTTCGACATATAAAGCGGCTTGACTGATGGCGGGATGGTGATGGAGTACCGACTCGATTTCGCCCAGCTCCACCCGATACCCATTAATTTTTATCATGTCATCCACGCGGCCACGGAAAATCAGACCTTCTCGTGTCATTTCGACCCAATCGCCGGTTGCATGACACCGTTGCGAGTGTAACTCGGTCTGGCGGGCCACCCTGACATTACTGTAACCCGGAGTGACGCATGGCCCGCTGATCAGCAGTTCACCGCTGATCCCCAGCGCGTGATCGAGCGGATAGCGGTGACCGCTTTCGTCCTCCAGTTGTGCACTAAGTCCTGTCAGTGGGTAGCCTATGGGAATGTGTTCCAGCCGGTTCAATAGCGACCGATCTATGGTGTAGGCAGTGCACACATTGGTTTCCGTCGGGCCGTACCAATTGCTGATCCGACACTGGGGCGGCAAACAGGGCAACAGCCGGTTCAACGCGGCGACCGGGTAAGGCTCTCCGGCAAAAGTGACTTGCCGCAATGACTGAGTGACGCCTTGATCCAACAGCAAGCTTTTTTCCAACATCACCAGAATGGAGGGGACGCTGTACCACACCGATATGCCATGGGTTTGCAAACCCTGGGTAATGGCCTGGCAGTCCTTCTGTTCTTGTTCGCGAACGATCCAGGTTGCGGCGCCGACGCTGACACCGGCAAACAGATCAAAGGTGCTCAGGTCAAAGGCAAAACTCGCGTGGTTGGCCAGAACATCCTGCGCCGTTAGCTGAGTGTCCGCTATGGCCCATTGGATAAAAAAAGTCAGCATTTCGTGGCTGATTTGCACCCCTTTCGGGGTGCCTGTTGAACCGGAGGTATATAAAATGGCGGCAACAGGATTGGCGAATCTGTCGCTCTCCGGCTGCCACTGCGTCTCGGTGTCTGAGGGGAGCGCCGCCAACCAGGCCTCATCGATAACCAGCGCGGGTTCAGCTGCGGCAATGATACGTTCAATCCGTGCCGCAGGCTGGCTATAGTCAATAGGAACATAGTGGTTACCACTGATCCAGGTGGCATATATCGCGGCAACGGTGTCCAGACTTTTCGGCAGCTTGAGCAAGATGGCCTGCCCCGATAGCCCTTGTTGGCGCAGGGTGGCGGCGATAATCTGAGCGCGCGCGCTCAGTTGCCGAAAATGCCATCGTTGCTCGCCGCACAGCAATGCCGTGCGCTCCGGGATCTGCCGTGCGTGCTCCTGCAACCGGCCCAACACCCAAGGCGTGAAGGTTGTCATTCCTTAGGCCTCCTTGGCGCTCGCCGGTTCTTTCCGGCGTACTGACGGGGTGACGGATACGCCGGTTTCCAGAGCGGACTCTACCAGTATGGCAAAGGCTTCATCCAGGTCATCTCTCGTGTGTTCACTGGTGATGCTGATCCGCAAACGCGCATCTCCGACGCTCACGCCGGGGAACACCACGGTTTGGCAGAACAGACCACGCGCCCGAACGGCACGACCAAAACGCAAGGTCCTGGCATCATCACCGACTACGATCGGCACAATGGCGGAATCCGAATGCTCAAGGTCAAACCCGGCATTCAGCAGCAGAGTGCGGAAGTAATAGATGTTGTCCCACAGTTGCGTTAAACGTTCGGGTTCACGCAGCATGATATCAATTGATGCGATCACGCCGGCCGCTACTGCGGCGGGAATGGTGGCGGCAAACACGTAAGAGTTGGAGTAAAAGCGCAAGAACTCCACGACATCGGCGTCAGCGCAAACAAACCCTCCTAATCCCGACAAGGCTTTGCTCATGGTGCCCAATTCCAGATCGACCTTGCCCTTCATATTAAAATGCTCTGCCGTGCCTGAGCCGGTTTTGCCCAAAACGCCGGTTGCGTGGGCATCATCAACCAACACTCTGGCCCCGTAACGTTCGGCCAGTTTCATTAGTCGCGGCAGATCAACGATGTCGCCGTGCATGCTGAAAACCCCGTCGGTTACAATCAATTTTCCGCCGGGATGATCTGCATATTTGGCCAGAGATTGTTCCAGACTGGTCAGCGAGTGGTTATAGATTTTACGCTGTGCGCCTGCCAGCTTGCAGCCATCCTGAATGCTCATGTGATTGATGGCATCGGTAAATACCAGGTCATGCCTGCTGGTCAGCGCCGAAATGCAACCCAGGTTAGCCGAATAACCAGAAGGGTAGACAATACAGTCTTCACGCCCTTTGAGTTTGGCCAGTTTGCGCTCCAGTTCCAGGTGCAGCACATTGCTGCCGGCGATGATGCGGCATCCGGTATTGGTGGCACCGTATAAACCGGCGGCGTCCTGAATGGCGTGAATGACTTCCGGATGGTTTGACAGCCCTAAATAGCTGTTGGAACCGAACATCAAAAACTCGCGGCTTTTGCCGGTGGTTTCATCAAACATGACCGCCCGGTTTTTGCATGGGGTCTCCAGCGGCATGCCGTACCAGTAAAGCTGTTGCGCTTTTTTCTCTCGGTAAAAGGCTTGGAATTCCCGTGCCTTATGAAAAAGATCCGGGTGCTCAATACCGACGAAATCACGCATGGTGCGTGGATCGCCGATGTCATCGCAATCCACTGGCGAGGCCGATGTCACCGTCGCCGCAGCGGCATCATTGTGGCTGGTGAAGGCCTCCCGATGTGCAGTTGGAACGCTGAAATGTGTAAACCACTGAGGGCCTTTTTCTTGTTCCAGGCGAGTTGCCAGACAGCGTTGCCACTCTGACAAGGTATGGCAGTGTGTCAACGCGGTAGCGTCATGTAGCTGCAGTTGTTTCAATAAATCGCTTTGGGCAGACACCACCGCCACCGAGTCAATCCCCAGGTCTGCTTCAATGGCGACATCGGGCGTCAGCTCTTTGACATCGTAACCACTGTGTTGGGCGAAAATCTGCTGGATCAGGGCGTTAAGCCACCGATCGGGATCGCCGGTGGCGTCTCCCGTTGCACCAGGTTGTTGTTTCGGCAGTTGGAATTCACGTTGCAAAATGTGGTCGAGAGCATCCTGAATAGTTTTTATCTCTTGAGTCACCAGTGGCGTGCTCAACTGAAATTGCCGGGTCAGTGAGGCGGCAATTTCAGCCAGTGCAATGGAATCTATCCCCAGGTCATTTTCCAGATGACTGGTTAAGGCCAGCGCCGAAAGATCGTACTCGGTCAATTGCGCGAAGGTGTGTAATACGGAGTGCTTGAGGGCATCATGGTTTTGAGCCAATGCAGTGTCAGATTGAATGTTCATACCTCACCTCCCAGCACCGGATCTGTCTTCAACCGTTGAACCAGTTCAACCATCGCTTGTACCGAGGAAAAATTTGCCGGGTGGATCTCATGCATGCCAATCTTGACGTTGGATTCTTGCCGCAGGAAATCCACCAGATCAAAAATGGATGCGGAGTCAACGACGTTAAGCTCAAACAGCGGGGTATAAGCATTCAGCCCTTGCTTGTCGCCATCGAGAAATTGGGTGGCGATGTGGTGTATCAGTTTGCTTTCCAACATAGTGAACTCCCGTATTAATTGGTTGTTTTTTCGCCGACAATCAGGGTGCGAGGGCCGGGGATATCCATGATTCGGACCTGACTGAATCCTGCCTGCCTGAATCTGGTCAGATATTCCTGAGGGCTGCTCTCTATGCCGCCATCGGTAGAGACCAACATGTTCAGTGACAGCAATGCGGTGAACTCCGGCCCAGATTTGTCTGCATTTAAGGGGGTTTCCGAAGCGATAAATCGGCCGCCGACCGGCATCGCCTGGTAGATATTGCGCAAAATGGCCAATTGGGTTTCAGGGGCATAGTCATGAAGCATCCAGCCCAGATGGATCAGGTCATAATCGCCGATCGGTAAATCGCCGGTGATGACATTGCCTTCAACGACCTGGATGCGTTCGCCGTAACCTTGCGCTGTCAGCTTGTCGCGCAAGAACGCAGAGGCTTGCGGCAGTTCGCAAATGGCCAGCCTGATGTCGGAAAAAGCACTGGCGACAGCGATGGGCAGGTTGCCAATGCCGCTGCCGATATCTAAAAAAGCTCGATGTTGCGAGAAATCGTAATCGCGGATAAATCCGTCGATAAAGGGGGCGGCAAATTTGCCCAGGAATTCCTGAAAGTCAACTACGTCATCCGGATTTTGATACAGGATATCGAACCAACTGCGATCGTCGCCGAAGACGCTCTGACGCTGATGCGCATCATTTTCTACCGCCAATTTCAGCTTGCCCCACAGAGGGTACAAGAAGGTATCGATATGGCGGCCCAGCCATCCCAGCCACTGCGGCTGATCGCTGACCAGAAATGTCCGATGCTCCGGAGGCAGGTGATAGAGATCGCCCCGTTTTTCAAGATACCCCATGGCATGAAGTGCAATCAGCAACTGCTCGCTGGAACGCAGCGGACTGTCGATGCGCGTCGCTATCTGTTGCGCGTCGCGATCCTGATCGCGTAAATGATCGAACAGCTTTAAGGCCAGAGCGGCGGTCAGGGCTTTGGCTTGAAAAAAGCCCATCATCTGGTTCACTGCGTCTTGCTTGGTTAATGCCATTTCACAGCCTCCTATTCTAAAAAGGTGGATAGTTCATCGCACACCGTGGCGAATGCGCTGACGAAACGATCGATCTCTGCTTTGTTAATGGTGAGTGGGGGTTGAATGCGGATCACCGTCGAGCTGTTGGCGGTTATAAACGTCAGGATCTTGTGGTCCTGACAGAGCTTGGTGACAAACTTCATGCAGAACATTTCACCCAGCGACTGCTCCATGCGATCCATGGCCGCTTTCAAGTGGGCCTGCACTGGGTCGGGCAGGAATTTCCAGGTGGTGTGCCAGTCTCCGGGCAGGCGGGTGGCAAACTCGCGGGCAGAAGCACTGACCGCTCCGGCAAAGGTTTGATCGAACTGGATCCCCAGCATCAGACCGCGCCCGCGAATTTCTGCGACGAAGGGATAGCGTGCGGCGACGTCGGTCAGCGCCTGTTTAAAATAGGCACCCAGCCGTTCGGATTGCCCGACCAGATCCTGGGCCAGGATCTCCCGCAAGGCGCTAAGCGCCACCACTGAAGCGACGTTGCCACCGCCAAAGGTCGAGCTGTGCACCAGGAAGCGGTCTGCTGTGCCATAGGCTTTCTGCCAAATATCGGCCCGGCACAGGGTGGCGCCAATGGGGAGAAGCCCACCGCACAGCGATTTTGACAGCATCAGAACGTCTGGCTCGATGTTATCCCATTCACAAGCAAAGAGTTTCCCGGTGCGTCCCAGCCCGGTTTGCACTTCGTCGACCATCAGTAAGGTGTCAGTCTGGCGACAAATCTGCTGAACCGCTTGCAGGTAACCGTCCGGCGGGATATGAACGCCGCCTTCCCCCTGAATAGGTTCGATCATCACGGCACCGATATCGTCGCGGTTCAGCACCTGACGCAATGCTTCTATATCGCCAAACGGCACTTCAACCATCGAGTCCAGCAGCGGGGTAAAATAGCGGCGGTGTTTGTCGCGACCGGTGATGGACAGGGCGCCCAGTGTCTTGCCGTGGTAGCTGTTCTTCAGGTAGGCGATACCCGGTTTACCGGTCGAGGCTTTGGCGATCTTCATGGCGGCTTCTACCGCCTCGGTGCCTGAATTGCTGAAGAAAACCCGGCCCATATTGCCTGGCGACAGCTGGCAGAGTACTTCGGCAAGCTTGGCGGTTTGTTCGGGAATTGAAATGTATTGAATAAAGTTGGGACCTTGAGCATCGAGATAGGTTTTCAATGCATCGATCACCGGCTGCGGGTTATGACCGAGATTGAGGCAACCATAGCCGGCCACCATATCCAGAAAAGCCTCGCCGTCGGTGGTGTAGAGCTGGGTGCCCGCAGCGCGGCGGAATACATTGTCGCAATGCTGCAGTTTGAGGAAATCCACCATCATCGGGTTAATAAACTGGCGATAACGGTCGAGACTGTCCTCCCGAGCGGGATCTTGCGCGATAATAGCGTCGATAAAGGCCAGACGCGTCTCGCTCTGTTTGGCAACGTCCGACTCGCCGGCATAGATATCCTGGTGGTAGTAACGCTTGAGGTTAATGACGCTCTGGCGATCAATCCGCTCGCCATATGAGGCCAGAGGATAAGCCATGAAACCGTGGCGCTCGGCAATTTCACCGATCTCCAGCACCTTCTCCGGCGGCAGATAACGGCCCAGCGAGAAGTTTTCCCGGCGGTTCTCCAAAGACAACACTATGGTTTCCGCCATACAGCCATTCATCTGCTGTTTGATAGTCACATTCAGCGACTCACCTCCCAGCTTGACCGCATCCGTTGCCGTTACGCAGCCGCCATCGATAATCAGAATGTCATCCCGATTTGGGCGGGTGTCAGCCTTGATATCTCTGGGCAGCGCGACGTCGATAAAAATAGATCCAGGCTGCAATTTATACGGGTCGATCACGCCCCCCGCAGAAGTTGCCGCGGCAAAGAGTTTGCAACGTGGGTATAAGTCATTGGGGTCGCTGGTCAGGGTCACTTGCGCGTGATACTGGTCGGGCAGATGGCTGAGTAATTCTTCCCGGTCATGGTTACCGGCGCGGTGCAGCAAATGAAGGGAAAACCCCTGCGCAAGCAATAATCGACTCAGTGCCAGGCAGATAGAACCCGGATAGCCGACAATCGCCACCGGTTCCTGATCCGGTTTAATATCCAGCCAGGATTGAATTTGCATCATGGCCTTGTAACCGGCATAGGTGGTCAATGAATTGCCGGAGGTGACAGGAACCGGGGATTTTTCGGCAGTGGCTTCGCCACGTCGACCCACAATGGAAGTAAACCCGCCCAAACCAACCAGTTCTGCTCCTTCTCCGGCCAACTCTTCAATACCTTGCACTACCCGATTGGCGATGCCACGGGCATCGGCCAGCATTTCATCGGCGACCAGCGGCATATATTTGATCACCCCTTCGCAGGTGGCGCCGGTAGCCGAGGTGATTCTGGCAAAGTTCATAAATGGCACCAGGTTTTCGCGGACCCAAAGGTCGCGTTTGTAACCGCTATGTTGCTCAGTCGAATTACGCTGCAGCAGGTCGAGCATTTTGACGTAACGTTTTAAACCAACCGAGGTCGGATGAGCGATAAATCCAAACTTCATGATGTGGCTTCCTTTGTTTGATCTTGGTCGAAGGCGGTACTGGTTGACTCCGGTTGCAGGGCGGCCCAGGCTTTGCGTTCTTGCAGCGCATCCTGATCGCAGGGGTCACGTTGCCAGCCTTTGGCGGTGGCCAGCGAGATGCCGTCACCTTCGTTGTTATGCCCCAATACCACGGAAAACAGGTTGAGACGTTTCGGGGTGGTCAACGCCTGGCGGATGGCGTCTTCATCGAAGTGGGTGAGCGTTTTGCCCTGGATGTGGAAGTTATTTATCCGTTGTTCGAACTCCGGTTGATCCACATTCACCAGACGCATTTGTCGTGATGTTCGATTAAATAGAATGCGTTCCTGGTAGGTGTTAATCACCGACAGGCCACCATTACAGAAATAAAAGACGGTGATGCTTTTATTAAGCAATTGCGGGTGAGTGAGAATATTGTCGATAAAGGCCGGCAGAATATCCGGCACTATCCCTTTGGCCCCGTCGCCGATAAACGCCACCACATGGCTTGGGCTGGTATAAGCCAGATAGCTGGTGGCCAATAGCGCATCGCCCATCAAGGCGCGGCCATACCAGCCGGAGAAACCGCGCCGGGTTTTCGCGACATTGCGCACCGCAGAGATACCGCAACGGCCCACATCGTAGACGCCGGTAAAATCGAAGTTTTCCGTCTCGATTAAATTCTCTATCACCTGATTCAATTGGCAAAAGAAGTAGTTGGCCGACATCGGCAGGCTGGGCAACTGACTTACCACGTCGGAAGGGGAATCCAGATAGGCGGCAATCAGCGCCCGGCGTTTATCGCGCAGCGCGGGGCTGACGGCAAGATGGGCTTTTACGGCGCGCAAAAAAGCCAGGCAATTCATGTGCAGATGCACATCGGCATACGGCGACAGGTGCTGTTCATCATGGGTGAGTTGCACCAGATGCACCTTGCGCTCCAGGCGACCGTCGGAAAATGGCGTGGTGATCTGAGCGACGCGGCTCTTAATCATAAACAGACTTTGTTCGCTCATGGCGTTGAGCTTGTCGTTGGTGTGCAGATAGTTGTACACCCGTGGACTGTAGCCATAAATTGCCAGGGTGCCCAAATAATGGGGGTTACGTTTACCTTGGTAATATTTGGGGGCTGAACCTGGGTGCGCTAATGAGTCCACCAGCGCGAGGCCGGCAGCATCGGCAATTTCATGGATCAGGGCGTACTCGTCATCACTGACTGGGCCAAGTTGCCAAAGTACTCTCTCGGGGCCCTCGTTGAGCAGCGCCATCGCTTGGGTAAAGCTGTCGGTTATTGGCGGGACGTCATCGTTCGGCAGGTTGGATATCGATACCGCTTCCTCAATGTCGCCTTCCAGCGAAAGGGTAGATTCCAGCACGTTTTGCGTCGCCAGGATCACCACCGGGCCGAGGTTCTGATGATAAAGGCGAAATGCTTCGCTCAGACCGGCGACTATCCCTTCTACGTCGTCAATATAGACATACGGAATGCGTTTGGCGGTCAACACCTCACGCATGTCTTCCGTCGGCGTCAACGTACCCTGAAAGCCATACCACAGATTGCTGCGGTTTTCCGCCGCGACAATAATGCCCTGGGCCGCGGTTTCCTTCAGGTTGGTTAAGGTGCCCTTAAATTCATCCATCATGCCGGAGGTCACTATGCCCAAAAACGGTATGCGATAAAGCTGCCAGTTGGCCATGGCGCCACAGGCAATGGCATGTTCGTTGGGACCGCGCAGAATGAGCGCGCCACGGGCTTCGGCATGCCGGTCCAGATAACCGATTAAGTTGGAGATGACCGAGCCGGTGTAGTAAGACACCAGCCAGCGGTTTGCGGTGGTGCGTTCAAAGAACTGAATCAACTGTTCGCCGAGGGTATTGTGCAGCGTCAATGCGCCGATCGGCTTGACCCGGCGATTGGTGTAATTCATTTCAAAAAAGTCCATCCACAGACATAACAATTCAGTCTGGAAGATCGCCGGATCTTCGCTGCGGACAATCTCGCGATATTGCTGGGGCAAATAACGGAACGGAGAACGCAATTCACGAATAAAGGCGACGGTCGAAAAGGTGGTGTAAAACGCCGGAATGCCGCTGGTTTGCAATGCGCTGTAAAATGCATCCAGATCGCGGTCAATTTGTTCAATGCTGTTGTCAGCGTGTGTAGGCGATATCTGGTCGTAGAACAACATCCCCAAATGGAATGCGGGGCGCTGTTCCAGAGCATGGGTGTAAATAATTTTACCCGTCGCCTCCGCCAGGCTGGCACATTGGATGATGCGGATATTGATCGTTTTATTCTGACTTTTCAGGAAATGGACGGCTTTTTCACGCGCTTCCAGATACAGCGAATCTGATTCCAATTCAAACAGCTTGGGGGGAAGCTCCGACTGGATATGGACACGGTTAAACACATAATCGCGAATGTCATTCAACACACTGAGCCCGGTCTGGAAAAATGCCGGATTACGCGTTACCACGACGACGCCTACCGTAATGGTATCCGGATCCATTCCTCGACATGACGTTGGGTCCGCCTGCCAAATTTGCTCATAGGAAGCGGAGTTTGCTGGTCTTGCTTGTCCTGTCATGGTGCTCATGATCGAATTCCTTATGTAGCCAAAATGTAGTGATGACATGGGTCGATCGGGCAAATTTGGCACTATAAAGCCCGCAACGGTTCTGCCTGCGGCGGGGGGCCGTCTGCATCAACCATCGTTAAGTACGGCGGGTCGCCGCGATTTATTTCTGTTGTGTAGGGCGTGGATCAGCCATCAGCGTCAGGTTCTTCTCCGCGTTGGATAATGACCGTTCCGCTATCGCCATCGAGGATCAGAGTGTCTCCGCTGGCAATCAGTTGGGTGGCTACTTTCAGGTTGACTACGGCGGGGATGCCAAACTCTCGTGCCACAATGCAACTGTGTGAAAGCGTGGATCCGATATCGGTGACAATACCGGCCGCCAGTGCGAATAACGGTGTCCAACTGGCGTCGGTAAAGCGCGCCACCAGGATTTCGTTGGGTTGAAGCTCACCAGCCTGGGTTGGCAGGTCGGTAATGACTCGCGCTTTTCCCACCACTTTGCCGGGGCTTGCGGCAAGGCCGGTGAATACGCCGGCGGTATTATCCGCTGCGGGGGTTTTCATTTTCGGCGTGTAGGAACCGATAATCGCCAACGGCGGCTCTTCAGCATGCAAGTTCAATAAATGCTGGTGGCGATTCTGATCGAGCAGTGTCTGCGCAAAAGCCTGTTGTGCCGGGATTTTACCCGCCATATAGGCGCGGAACTGCTCGAAATCGACATAAGGGAGGTCGCTCATTTTAACGACGCCCTGAGTTTCCAGGCGTCGCAGAACTTCCAGCATAATGCAGCGATAGAACCAGGTTTCGGTGATAAAGGTGGGGCGGGTGGCCTCACGGCGTTCGGCCATCACGGCATATAGCCTGGTCAGGGTTTTTAACTTGAATCGACCGACCCATGTCATTTCTTTGAACAGTGCTTCGCTGTCCTGATGACGCAGCCTTTCCGTTTCTCTGAGTTTCTTTTGCAGATCCACCGGGTGCTGCAAATACATTTTCATTACCTGCAACAGATAACTGGGATCATCATTCCAGCGCGGAATACTCAACTCAAATTCCTGGCGACCACGGGTGCCAAATTCAAACAGGAAATCCTTAAAATCGCCCTGCCAGAATACGCGGGAGATCTCATCTTCGGGCAAGATGTTGACCAATTCATTGGCGCTGTGCTGTTCAAACAGCGCTTTCAGCGCAGGTTGTCGATTGACCTTGTCCACCATTTTGATGATACCCAGTGTCACCTCAATGGTGCGCAGGTTGTTCATCGACGCCTTGATGCGATTTTGCAATCCCTGGCCCCGGCCTTTGAGATAGCGTTCGCAGGTTTGAGCCAGGGCGTCATAGAGGGCAAATGATTGCAGGAAAAAAGGCATGTAGGCGGCGCAACTGTCGAGGAAAAAGCGGTCAACCCGTTGCAGTTCTTGCTCCAGTTCAACCAGAGACAGGGCGGTTAAATCCAGCGCCAGAAAGCGGCGGGTTTCCTGTTGGCGTAAAGCAATCATCTGTTCGACGGTGTTGGCGGCACTGCGCAGATTGTGAACCTGCTGTTTGAGCCAATACCAACCACTTTTGACGTAGCTCCAGCCTTGCACGCCTTTCCCATAGGGATTCTCATAATGGCTGAAATCAATGTCGGCGGTGGCATAACGGGTGGTGAATTTCATTTCATCACGGGTCGGCGGACACTGCCTGAGCATATAAGCCGAACCGGAAATATTCAGATAAACATAGCCCTGTATATACCCCATGTAGATTTGCCAATCGCTGATATCAGCAAGTCCCATGGTTTTAATCGCCGGGCCATGAATATGTTTCTGGTAGAACCGACAAAACGACAATCCCAGCGGCGTCATCAATCCAGTGACAATCTCTCCGGTGTCCATCCGCGAGAAAAAGGCCCGATCCTTGATCGCCTGATCGTTCTCCCAGGGATTGGCGTAGATAACCTGAGCAGGCTTGGCCTGGGTAGTGACAGGCCGTGCCTGTAGCAGCCAGACCTGGTTATCTTTTACCGCCCATTCAATATCCAGTTCGGTGCGGTAAATAAGTTGGGCCTGTCTGGCCAGGGTGACCAATTGACGCAGCTGCTCCGGGGTCAAACTGGGTATATCGCGTTTGGCCTCAGGGGTGGACAGTAGCGTCACTTGCCCCTGAGCATCCCGCTGGCAGTAATGCGATTTGTGGCGGATTTGCCGATCGCAAAGGTTGGCACTGGCTTTGTCCAGAGTGAAGCTGTCCGTGGTCACCTGTCCGGAGACCACGCCTTCTCCCAGGCCCCAGCAGCTGTCGATCACCACCTGATCGGCATTGCCGGTCAGTGGATCCTGGGTAAACATCACCCCGGCGGCATCGGCGTCCACCATCACCTGCAACACCACGGCAATCTCGCTTTCCGAGGCGTGCGTCTGGCTGTAGTGCGCCGTCCGTTCTGCCCACAATGACGCCCAGCAGGATTGCACCTTGCGTAATACCTCCTCGGCGCCCTTAACATGCAGATAGGTGTCGTACTGTCCGGCAAAGGATTGATGTTGGCCGTCTTCCTCCAATGCCGAGGAACGAACGGCAATGGAGGCGTCATCGCCCAATTGCTGATAAGCGTCGTTGATTGCCTGCTGCAAAGAGGTGGGCACATTAGCGCCCAGAATAATATCGCGTACCTCGCCTCTGGCACCCTTCGTCAATATCTGCCCGGGAACTGTGGCTTCAATAAATTGCTGGTAAGCCTGGACGGTGATGCAAAATGCCGGCGGTACCGGCAGGCCGGCTTTGATTAGATGATTTAATGAATACCCTTTACCACCCAGATGGTGATGCTTCAGCATCGGATCACCGGAGAGTTCGACAATCAGTGAGCGACTCATGACGACATCTCCAGATTGGCGGCGAAATCTATTGGGGGGAACTCCTGAGCCAGAGCCGCTTTCACAGCCGTTGCCGCCTCAAGCCCGGCAGACACCGCACTTTCAATATTGCCGATACCGACGCTGTCCTGATTGGCGAAATGGATGTTTTTAAACGGTTGGCGAGCAAGGTTAAACACCCCCTGCGCTTGTTGCCCGACCACGGAGGTCACCAGTCCCGCTGGCCAATACCAGATGTGGATATCTTCGATCATGCTGGCGGGGATCCCCAGGTTGCGCAGGACTTTGGCGATTTCGACATAGGTTTGCTGCTGCAACGCCACAAACTCGTTTTTTGCGGTACGATCCTGGCGCTCCGAGCGGGTGGTGGGTTTCAGCAAGGTCAGAACACCGACGTCGGCACCCGCCTGATTATCCATCCAATTGGCGACCAGACAGGTGCCTGCTTTACACCAGGAATACGGCTCGTTGGCTGCGTCAGGTTCGATCAGATAACCGCCGAATGAATGACTGAGCAGGGGTTTTTCCAGCAAGACATTCGCCAGATAATAATCTTCGTGGCGGATTTGCTCGAGTGCGGCCAACTGTTCGGCAGGCAGCGCCGGTAGCCAGCTTGCCAGTTCGGTTTTGGGTGCAGCCCAAATCACTTGTCGGGCCATCACCCGGCTGAGTTCGCCATTGACGATGACCTCAATGAGCGTCCCGTTTGGCTGAGGGGTGATGGCTTGCAGTTGAGCATGACTTTGCAGCCGGATAGTGTCATGGCCGCTCAGGTAATCGTACAGACCGGCGCTGATGCCGCCATTTCCCCCTGGCAGCGTGACCAGATTTCCGCGCAGGTAACCGACCAGAAAATGCAATCCGACATAGGCAGATACGTCATGAATATCCAGACACTCAACCCGCAGTGTGGTGGCCACGGCATTTTCCACTAACTTGCCCAGTTTACGCGGTGGTTGCAGATGTTCCGGCAACGGGCCGAGTTTGTCCGGCTCAAACAGATAGTCGTGAAGGGAAAGGTTATCCAGCAGCGCCATGTGCTCATGACTCCAGGCGCTGTCCGGTGTCCAGGGCAGACTTGGATAGTGTTTGCTGCGTGGGGAGAATTTATCCAGAAAAGTATAAAGCTCGGCAAAAATAGGGTCGCCCAGTTGCTTGGCTGCCACGACATAAGGTTTACCTATAATCGCATGTAAAAAAAGTTGGCCGGTCAGTCCCCAAACCGAGAGTTTGAGCAAGTAGGCGGGGTATTTGAGAAAACCCAGGGTGACCTCACCCAGGCAACGGAGCAGTAAAAAGGTATCGAAAAAAACCAGGGTATCTTTTTCATTGGATTTGTAAGCCTGATCCAGGCCGACTTTTTTCAGCAGGCGCATCATGGACGAGTCTGGCTGCGGTTGCTGAAAACAGACCCCGGCGATGGGGAATTTCAGCGTGCTGACGGTGTTATAACGGGCATTTCCGCCGAAGGTTGGGCTTTTTTCCAGAACCAGAACCCGCTTGTGGGTCAACTCAGTAGCCGCTGTCAACCCAGAGACGCCGCCACCAATAATCACCACATCATATTCGTCTTCCAGTGGCGGGGACGTGGGGGGGGCAGGGAGCGTAACGGGCGTTGAAAAGGCGCGAGTGGGGAAGGTCCGTGGCTGCGGCTTGCGGCGATATTGCACATGCAGCATATAAAATGCGGCCAGAGCGAAGAGGGCGTCTAAAAATATGACCTGCGGCTGGGAATGATGTAACAGGGTGACAAAGATGGCCATCATCAGCAGTTGACCGTAAATCACTAACGTAGTCCAGAGCGGGTTAAGCATCAACACCAACCCCGATCCGAACAGCACTGCGCCTACCAGAATATTGACTGCTGCGCCGTGTTCCGCCAGCCAGAAAGTGATCCCCTGATACCAGGTACCCTGGTTGGCAATCGCCGCTAGCTTGAGAGTTTCAGCCACACTTTCCAGTTCAGGGAAGGCTTTGGCCAGCCCCGCCAGCATATAAAGAACGGCAAAGAGTCGTTGAATAATCATAATGCCGTTCCCCGTAAACCCAACTTACGGGCCACAATTTCTCTTTGGATATCATTGGTGCCGGAGAAGGTCCGACTGGGGATCATATTCAACAGATGGCGAACCAGACCAAGCTCTTGATCCATGGCGGCTCCACCAAAGGTTTGGATGGCATCGAGGCCGGATTGGACCGCGTATTCAGAGATTAACAGCTTGCTCATGGCGATATCGGCTTCAGCCTCAAGACCTTGATCGTGTCGCCAGCAGGCGCGATAGAGCATTAACCGGCACTGTTCCAAGCGTAACTTCATATCAATAATGCGATTGGAAACTGACTGGAATTGGCCTATCGCCTTGCCAAATTGCCGACGTTGCTTGGCGTAGGCCAGGGTGGTTTCGAGCAGGCGCTCCATCGCGCCGATAAACAGGGCGGACAGACAACCTTTCTCCCATATCATCGAGTCATGGAAGATCGCGCCTCCCGCCCCCGGTTTGCCGATCAACTGGGATTGCGGGATAAAGAGATCTTGAAAAGTCACCTCACTCCAGGGGCAATTGGAAAGACAATCTTTTGGGCGGACTTCGCCCACGGATAATCCCGGCGTGCCTTTTTCGATCAGAAAAGCCGAAACGCCCATAAAACCGTGGTCAGGATTAGTTTTGGCGTAAGCGATAAAGAGGTCGGCGATAGGGGCGTTGGTGATAAAAACTTTATTGCCGTTAAGTATATAGCCACCGTCGCAGGGCTGTGCCGTCGATTTCATACTATAAATATCCGAACCGGCATCGGGTTCGGTTGCGGCATTGGCCGCAATTAAGCTGCCGGTGACCAGAGGTTCAAGATATTTGGCTTTTAATTCACTGGAACCAAAGCGATAGAGCGGAATAACGCAGGCACATAAGTGGGCGCAGAGTGAGAATGAAAGGCCTATATCGCGGCTTCCTCTTCCCAGGGCCTCTATCATCAATGCGGTGTCTAAAGCCCCCATTTCCAAACCACCAAAGGTGGATGAAACAGGGCCACGCACAAAACCATAAGCGGCCGCTTGTTTCCATAAATCAATGTTTACTGTCTGTTGCGATAGCCTGGAGTGTGCATTTGGATCCAGAACATTAAAGGCAAAACGATAGGCTGACTCATACAGTTCCACTTGATTATTTGAGAATTTAAAATCCATGCAGCACTCCGCAACTTATAGAATTAATTAATTTCGCTAATACATATAGTCGCGAGAAAAAGAAATCTCAAACGCACGCAATGCTATCAAATGTAAATAAATGTTTGTTTTTATGGTCATATATTGCAGTTTTATTAAAATAATATCCTATCTAATTGTTTTTTATTGTTTTTATGAAATGTCGTCTTTGAAATAATAAATTACAAACATCAATGTGTTTAATATAAATAAAACTACATATATTAAATTATAAATTATTAATGTGTTAATTAATTTATACGGAGGAAGTCTTTTAGGGTTGATTTTTAAGATTGATTATTAAGGCGTTTAAATCTGACCGCGTATCCGTTAATTCGAAAATAAATTCAATGATTAATGATATTATTACCATCTTAATTATATGCTGCCTTACATTCTGTCATCAGGGTGATCATGTAGGTGTATATCACCCAGCGGTATTAGATAGGGGAAGTGCGTTGTTCCAATGTGCAAAATCACTGCTTGTCATGCCCGTCATTTTTCGAGCCGACCACCGACCGATATGAACCTGATGAGCGACTTCTTTAACGGTGGGCATCACGATTCTTTGGGTTTTGGTCTTCTCGGATTCTAGTGGGTCAATCGCCGTTGGTGAGTTGTCCGCACATCGTGAGCGAATGTTTATTCGCTTCCCCGTTACTGAACTCCCCCTGTAAACTGTCACATCATTTTTTTCCCAATCTGTTCGATGCCATCCCCGGCAGATGGGTCGCCAACGCTTGATCAGGGCAATGCAAAGGTTAAAATAGAGCGATGCGATTGCGCTTAACTCTTTCATGGAGATAGAGATGAACTGGTATCAAGTGGCGTTATGGACCATGATTTTTCTGAAGTCCGGGGCGTTCCTGGTGTTCGTTTGGTGGTGGATGTTCAAGCGTGCAACCAAGCCTTATGTTCGCCCGGAAAACGTCGTTATTGACGAAACGCCAGAGGATGAAAATCTGACCATGGAAGACGTTATGAAGAAACACGGAATTACGCGCGTGGAAAATCAGACTCAATAACTCAGTCCCGGTATAGACAGCACCCGGTGATAACCCCGCCCCCTTCGAGCGCGGGGTTGTTGGTTTTAGCTCTTGCAGCCCATCAGCTCCGGCAGCACCCCTGGCTTACTCTTCAGCGAAGCCTGTACATCCTCCGGCAGACCTGCCCAGATAATCAGCCCGGTACGCTTTTCGATCTCGCTGACCGTTACGCGGTACTGGCAGAAATCGGCACTTTTCGGGGTGTTTTGATCAAACAGAAACGCGGCGTAGTGGTTCACTTCCGGGCTGCTGTTGATAAAAATCACCTTCCAGTAGGCGCTGGGGATGGTGTGCGCTTTTTGAGTCCCCGGCAGTTTGCCCATATCACGTTCATACAACGGGCCGGTGACGGTATACACTGAGCTGATATCCGCCCGGTCAATCAGTTTGCGTTCCTGATCTTCCAGCCGCGCCCAGGATCCCTGGTTCAAATCGGCCTTCTGCGGCGTGATGTTGGAAAGATAGTTCAGCGACTCCCAGTCAGACACCCCCGCCAGCGAGGCCAGCGGCGCCTGATGCCCACGGTCAACTTTCAACGCCGCATTGGCACCGGTGTAATCCGCCGGTACCAGCGTATCCGCCGGGTTCAGCGCTGGGTCGGTTTTCCAGTTGCGATCTTTGCCGCTGGCCGGCGTGTCCTTGGTGATGTGGTAAGCCACCCAGTTGGCGAACTTGGTGCTGCTGTTATTGTTCAGCGTATAAGCATGGCGAACGATAGATACGTTGCTACTGCCACCGGTCGGGCAACCCACCGCGCAGTTGTCGATGGACTCGAGCGTTTCGGCTGAAACCTGAGTGGCAAACAGCAGGGCGGCCAGGACTAACATCTTGTTAAAGCGCATATTCATATCCTCAATAAGTTAAAATATACTGTATTTATTTACAGTTGTTTTAACTTATATCAGTGAAATGAATACAACAATGCAACACATTCAGGTTATGAATGTGCTACAGGTGATACAGCGAAACTCGCTAAAAAAGGCCTGTCCCTCACTGGCTAATGGCTTAGAAACGCCAAAAGGCTCGCGAACAAAGAATCAGCATGGGGTAGATCTCAAGGCGGCCCAGCAGCATAGCGAAGCACATTAACCATTTGGCCGGGTCGCTGAGTGTGCCGAATCCGGCAGTGGTTTCACCGTACCCCAGCCCCATATTGTTGATGCAGGCGGCGACGGTGGCAAAAGACGTGACCATGTCGTAGCCCATAAGGTTAAGCAGCCAGATGAAAAAGCAACTGAAGAAGACGTAAAGAAAGAAGAAGCTCCATACCGAACGCAGTACCCGATCCTGGATCGGCGCATTACCGACCTTGATGGTAAAAATAGCATTGGGATGAATTAGTTGGTTGATCTCGTGCCTGCTTTGTTTATACATAATCAGAAAACGCAGCGCTTTGATGCCGCCGCAGGTCGAACCAACGCAACCGCCGAAAAAACTCATCGCCAGCAATAGCATGATGGTATGAGAGGGTACCCGGGCATAATCAGCGATGGCCAGGCCGTTATCGGTCATCATTGAGCTGGTGAGGAAAAACCCGTGCACAAAGGCATCTTTGGCACCATACATATCTGAGCTGTATAGCTCGATACAAACGATCGCCACGATAATCGACAGGATCAGCAGGAAGAAACGCAGTTCAGGATTGTGATACAGCGGTTTCAGACTACGGCGCCCAAGGACAACAAAATACAGAGTGAAGTTTACCGCCGCCAGAATGGAGAAAATGCCTCCGACCATTTCCACTGCCGAGCTGTCGTAATACCCCAGGCTCTCGTTGCGCGTGGAAAATCCCCCGAGTGAAACGGTGGCGAGCCCGTGACATAGCGCATCGAACCACGGCATACCGGCAAGGTGGAACGCGACCGTACAGGCCAGCCCTAAACCGAGATAGATTAACCACAGGTTTTTCGATGTATCAGCCAGACGCGGGGTCAGGCGTTCCTCTTTGAACGGGCCGGGCATTTCCGACTGATAGAGTTTTGCGCCACCGATCCCCAACAGAGGTAGCACAGCCACCGCCAACACAATGACGCCGAGGCCGCCAATAAAATTGAGTTGAGAGCGGTAGTAAAGAACGGATTTTGGCACACCTGAGACATCGTTGAGCACCGAAGCGCCAGTGGTGGTGATGCCGGAAACACCTTCAAACATGGCGTCAACCAAGCGGATGTTCAGGGTATCATCCATCCATAGCGGCAGAGCGCTGATGACTGAGAACAACAACCAGAACATTACGATAATCAGAAAACCGTCCTGTGTCCGCAGTTGTACTTTGGACTGACGAGTGCTGAACCAACCTATGCCGCCGAGCATGGCGGCGAGCGCCAGCGTATAGAAAAAAGAAAAAAAGTTTTTTTCTTTATACAACAAAGCCACAAGCAAGGGTGGGATCATCGAAAGGCTATAAAGGAGAACCAAGAAACTGCAAAGATGAATAACGACCAGAATTTGTTTGGTTTTGACCATGCTTTTGCCCGGATTGCCTGCCGACAATGAGTCAATTTAATCTTAAGTGGGTAAAGAATAAGGCAAGCGATATAAAAAAAACGTAAAAATTCATATCGCCTGAGAGAGTTGGCACGTTTTTAACCGTCGCGCGGCTATTCCAACAGGTTATTTACGGTGCGGCGCACATACTGCGTCATTTGGGCCAGATCTTCAGGCGATACTGGCCCTCCGCCGGCACGTACTACCTGCTGTTCTATCTGAGCGATCTCCTGCTCGACCTTATTGGCAATCTGCACCTTGACGATTTTATCCACCGACGAGAGCAGGACTTTCAATACCACTTTCAGCGCAACGTTCTCGCAGAACGAGTCGTAGTGGTGGACTGCCGGCGGCGCAACGGGTGGCTCGGGCGCGCGCGGGGCCATAGCCTTGAAACTGTCTACATTTTCAATAATAAGATCCATGTCTCTTATTAGTTCATCAAAATCTTTAGACACTGACTTATTTCCCTTCGCTATGCGCAAAAACAGAACGCCCGCCATCAGGGCCAATGCCGGTGATAGACGGGCAGAACGAATTTCGACCGTGACGTTCAGGTAGTGAATGGCAGGCTGAGCGGCATTTTAACCTTGCTGCGGGTTGGCAACAAGATGGGGCCGAGCGAATCCGCGGCCCCACCGGGTAGATAACGGAAGGTTATTGCTTAGCTTTTCAGCTTGGCAGTGATTTTCGCCACGTGTTCGCCCTGATAACGGGCAATGGTCAGTTCTTCCTGGCTGGGCTGACGCGAGCCGTCACCGCCGGCGATAGTGGTCGCGCCATAGGGTGTGCCGCCACGGGTGTGGGAGACGTCAAACAGTTCGGGCGTGGCGTAACCGATCGGAACGATAATAAAACCGTGGTGCGCCAGCGTGGTCCAGGTGGAGGTGATAGTGTGCTCCTGGCCGCCGCCGGTACCGGTGGACGAAAATACGCTGCCGACCTTGCCATACAGCGCGCCGGAAGCCCACAGCCCCCCGGTTTGATCGAGGAAGGTGCGCATCTGCCCGGCCATGTTGCCAAAGCGGGTAGGGGTACCGAAGATAATGCCATCGTAATCGGCCAACTCCTGTGGCGTGGCGACAGGCGCTTTTTGATCGCTTTTGCCGCCGGCTTTGGCGAAGGCGTCCGCCGGTATGGTTTCCGGCACCCGTTTCACGGTGACTTCAACGCCGCTGACCCTGCGCGCACCTTCCGCTACCGCTTCTGCCAGGGTTTCGATATGCCCGTACATTGAGTAATAAAGGACCAAAACTTTTGCCATGTTGCGTTCCCCGCTCGGTGATTGAAAGAAATGCCCCATAAGCATAGAAGTGAATGCTGAACTTATCCTTGAACCTCATTTGATGCCGGCGACCGCCAGCAGCGCACCGAAGACGATCAGCAGGCCGCCAAAGGCTCTGTCGATGCCTTTGCGCAGGCGCAGCAGGCGCGCATTGACGCCCGGCGCGGAAAACAGCAACGCCACGGCGGCAAACCAGAGAATATGGGCAACCGCAATAAACAGCCCATAGCCGATTTGTACGCTGAGCGGCGTCTGCGGATTGACCACCTGCATAAACAGACTGACGATAAAAATAGTGGTTTTGGGGTTCAGTACATTGGTCAAAAAACCGATCTTCAGCGCGGCGAAGTCACTGGTGGCGGCTGTGTCTTCGTGGGAAGGGGCAGCGGCGGCAGCTCCGGCGTGGCGCAGCATGCCGACACCCAGATAAATCAAATAGGCGGCGCCGATCGCCTTCAGCAGAGTAAACAACCACAACGACTGTTGGATCAATACGCCAACACCGACCAGGGTATAGCTCACGTGGATCACCACACCAGCGCCGATACCGCAGGCGGTCAGCACCCCGGCGCGGCGGGAAAGGAGCAGGCTGTTGCGCGACACCATGGCAAAGTCCGGCCCGGGGCTGATAACGGCCAGTAAAGTGATGGTGACGACGGCGAGGAGTTCAGTCATAGTTATCCTGTCAAAAAATCAGAAGAGAGTGGCTGATTTATAAGAGGAATAGCCGGCGGTGACAAACGATGAAAACTGACAGTATCAGTGAGAAAAACTCACGCAAAATTAATCGGCCGCTGTCGCTGGGCGGGCTGCGCTGTTTTGAGGCCGCTGCGCGACTGGAAAGCTTTACGCAGGCGGCGAGCAGCCTGAACCTGACGCACGGGGCCGTCAGCCGTGCGGTCAGAGCGCTGGAAGATGAGCTGGGGATTGCGCTGTTCGAGCGTCGTCACCGGCGGGTATATCTTACGCCAGCCGGGCACACGCTGTTTCAGGCGTCTCAGCAAGCATTCGGCATTCTGGATCATACTGCGCAAACGCTGCGTCAGCAGGCGCAGGACGCGCCGCTGGTGTTGTCGTGCGAGCCAACGTTATTGATGCGCTGGTTGATACCGCGTCTGCCGGCGTTTCAGCAGGCGCACCCGGAAATCAACCTGCAACTGGTGGCCGGTGGCGGGCCATTTTCGTTTCATGACGGCATTACCGCCGCTATCCGGCGCAACGATTTTGACTGGGGGGATAAGCTGCACAGCCTGGCGTTGTTCAGCGAGCGGGTCGGGCCGGTGTGCAAACCTGAAACGCTGCGGCGCTGGGTAACCCTTGGCGACGGCCCTCCGCAGTTGAGTCACGACGCGGTACTGCTGCATTCCGCCACCCGCCCCGACGCCTGGCGGCAATGGGCGCAGGGGCAAGGCGTGGCGCTGACTGGCCGGCCGGAGCAGCGTTTTGATCATTTCTACTTCAGCCTGCAGGCGGCGGTGGCGGGGATGGGGATTGCCATCGGCCCGTGGCAGCAGGTACGCGATGATGTGGCCGCCGGCTTGCTGAGCGCGCCTTTTGGCTTTATGCCGGACGGCAGCGGTTACTGCTTATTGTCGCCACAGGAAATCAGGCCGGGCAGCGCACTCGCCCGGCTGGCGGACTGGCTGAAACTCAGTGCAGACGCCTGAGCTTTTGCTCCAACCGCTGCCGTTGCCAACGGTTGAAAACGTCCGGCAGCAGCAGGGTGCGTGCGGCCCGCATCATCACCGCCAGGCTCATGCCGCCAATCGCCCACAGCGACCAGAGATAGTGCGGATGGGTAAACCAGTTAACGGCGAACAAAAACAGGTCGACGATCGCAAAACGCACCGCCATGCGCAGCAGCTTGCCTTCCGCTTCAACCTGTCGGCGAATAGCCTGTTCGCTCTGACTGTCGTTATCCGGCTGTGCCGGCTGGCTGAGATCGTTCACCTGCAACCCCAACGCCGCGGCAATCGCGGTGAGGGTCTCCAGGCTGGCCTGTTCGCCATTTTCAATGCGCTGAACGGTGCGGGTGCTGAGGCCGGCAATGGTGGCCAACTGCTCCTGCGACCAGCCTTTTTCCAGCCTTAATTGCCTGATGCGGTATGTTTGCATTGCGTTCTCCAAAATGAACCATCACTGAGGCCAAGTGTAGGGGCTGGCCGCGCCAACTGCCACGACAGCGGCACGACATTCGCGCGACAGACGGGTGACACCCGCGGCCGACGAGGGCTAAACTACACTTGCAGTGTGTCCGGCCCACTAACGGAGGAAACAATGACATCATATCGTGGCATCAAACGGGTATTGCTGAGCGACGGCGCCATCAAACATGTGATCGTGGAAGACGACGTGGGCGATGAATGCACCTTCGCCGCCAAAGACTATATTTCCGAGGGGATCCAGCCGCCGTTGGAAGAGCTGCCAGAAGTGGCGGCGCTGGATGATTAAAAGGCGACGTTGCGGATAAAACGCAGCGGCCGCTCGGTGCGGTTGACGTAGGCATAGTGCTGATCGCTGTTGAACACCTGGGTTTCACCGGCATCCAGCGTCAGGGTCTGTTGTTCCAGCTCCAGCGTCAGGCTGCCGGTGATCACATAGATAATCTCGTTCCAGCCTGCGGCATCCGGCAGCGAGTCGTAGCGTTCGCCCGGCATCAGCGCCCATTCCCACAGCTCCACCCGCTGAAGTGCGGGCACGCTGGCGACCAACACCGCCTGGCTTGCCGGCTCGCGCCCCTGCCAGGCCAGTTCACCCACCAGATGATTGCCGCGTGCTTCCGGTGCCTGGATCAGATCGGTGAAGGCGATATTCAGCGCCTCGGCGAGCTTGTCCAGCACCACCAGGCTGACGTTGCGGTCACCGGCTTCAATCCCGGCAAGCATGCGACGGCTGACGCCGGATTTTTCCGCCAGCGCCATCTGGCTCAGCCCGGCCTGCTGGCGGTATCCGCGCAGGTTGCTGCTTAGATATTGCAGCACTTTGAGCGCGTCATGTTTTTCATTGTGCACTATATTGCTCATCCGCAGGCATTCCCTCATACTGGTGCGATCTGTGCATTATATTGCACCCGGCATTAAGGGCAAGTCAGTGTCTGCAGTAAAAAAATCCTTGATTTCCACGCTTATCTCCAAAATCAAACTTCAGGAAGCGGTGCTGATTTTCATTACCATGATCTGGGGCGGCACCTTTTTGGCGGTGCATCACGCCATGCAGGTCAGCGGGCCGTTCTTTTTCGTCGGGCTGCGTTTCGCCGCCGCCACGTTGGTGCTGACGCTGTTCTCCCTGCGCACCCTGCGCGGGTTGACCTGGTATGAATTGAAAGCGGGCGTGTTTATCGGCATTGCCATCATGTTTGGCTACGGCCTGCAAACTGTTGGGTTGCAAACGATCAGCAGCAGCCAGTCGGCATTCATCACCGCCATGTATGTGCCGATGGTGCCGTTGTTACAGTGGCTGGTACTGGGGCGTTTTCCCGGCGTGATGTCGTGGGTCGGCGTTCTGCTGGCGTTCACCGGCCTGATGCTGCTGGCCGCGCCGAGCAGTGCGGATATGACGCTCAGCGCGGGTGAGATACTGACATTGATCGGCACGCTGGGCATGGCGGCCGAGATCATTCTGATTGGCGCCTATGCCGGTAAGGTGAATATCAAACGGGTGACGGTGGTGCAACTGGCCACGGCATCGCTGGCCTCGTTCCTGATGATGGTACCGACTGGCGAGGCGGTGCCGCCGTACACCAGTTATCTGCTGTACAGCGCGATAGGGCTGGGCATCGCCAGCGCCCTGATTCAACTGACGATGAACTGGGCGCAGCGCAGCATGTCACCGACGCGCGCTACGGTCATTTATGCCGGCGAACCGGTCTGGGCGGGGATCGTCGGGCGTATCGCCGGCGAACGTTTGCCGGGGGTCGCCCTGTTGGGCTGCGGGCTGATTGTACTGGGTGTGCTGGTCAGCGAACTGCGCATTCGCCGCAAAGGCAAAGCCGCGGCGCTGGTTGAATAAGGCCCGGCAGGCCGGGCCCTCGGAATCAACGTGCGGCGTTGTCCGCCAGCGGCAGGATTTTACGATTGCGCAGCAGCGCATTCAGAATAATGGCGCCGAAGGTGGCGGTACCTATGCCTCCCATGGTGAAGTTGCCGATGGTCAGTGCAAAATCGCCGGCACCCAGCACCAGCGTTACGGCCACCATAATCAGGTTGCCGTTATCGCCCAAGTCGACCTTGTTTTGCACCCAGATGCGCGCGCCGGCGACGGCAATCAAACCGAACACCACCACCGAGGCGCCGCCCAGCACCGGGCCTGGAATGGTGTGGATCAGCGCGCCGAACTTCGGTGAAAAGCCCAGAACAATCGCCACGGCCGCCGCGGCGACAAACACCAGGGTGGAGTAAATTTTGGTTACCGCCATCACGCCGATATTTTCAGCGTAGGTCGTGACCCCGGTGCCGCCTACCGAGCCAGACAGCAGGGTCGCCAGCCCGTCGCCGACAAAGGCGCGGCCGATATAGGGATCGAGGTTCTGGCCGGTCATCCCTGCCACCGCCTTCACATGCCCGAGGTTTTCCGCCACCAGAATGATCGCCACCGGGGCAATCAACAGCATGGCGTGCAGGTTAAACACCGGCGCGGTGAACTGCGGCAGACCAAACCAGGCCGCCTGGCTCAGCGCGCTGTAATCCACCGGCTTGCCGAGCCCAAAACCGTTGGTCACGACCACATAGATCAGGTAGGCGGCGATCAGCCCGAGCAGGATCAGCAACCGCTGCATCAACCCACGGGTGAATACCGCCACCGAACCGATACACAAAATGGTGACCACCGCCATCCAGCTGTCAAAATTGGAAGCCGAGACGCTGCGTACGGCGATAGGCGCCAGGTTCAGGCCGATCGCCATCACCACCGCACCGGTCACCACCGGCGGCATCAGGCGTTCGATCCAACGGGTGCCGACGCTCATCACCACAAACCCAATCAGCAGATACACCAGCCCGCAGGCGATGATTCCGCCCAGTGCCAGCGCAATGTTGGGGTTCGCGCCCTGGCCGCTGTAACCGGTGAGGGTGATCACCAGCCCGACAAACGCCGCGCTGGAACCGAGGTAACTCGGCACCCGGCCGCCGACCACCAGGAAGAACAGCAGCGTGCCGATGCCAGACATCAATATGGCCAGGTTGGCGTCAAAGCCCATCAGCAGCGGCATCAGCACCGTGGCGCCAAACATGGCCACCGCGTGTTGCAAGCCCATAACCAGCGTTGGCACCAGCGGCAGCCTTTCATCGGGTGCGACCACCGCACCGTCCAGATTGCCTTGCTTCATGCGCCATTGGGGAAACCAGGTATTCGCCATCGTCATCTCCAAAAACAGGGGGGCAGGTTAGGGGCGCAGGTGAGTGCGCGTTACGGCATCATCGGTAAATCATTGCTTCAATAACGGGTGATAGCGACGATCGAAGTAAGCCAGACCGTGGCTTTCATCATTACGCGCCAGCGCCACCGCCTGACAGAACAGAATGTCATGGGTGCCGACGCTGACAATTTGGCTAATCCGGCAATCGAAAGAGACCACTGCGCCATGCAGAATGGGGGAGCCGGTTGCCAGCGTGGACCAACGGGCGGCGGAAAAACGCATGTCCATCGGCGTTTTTCCGCCAAACAGATTCGACAGCGACTCGTGTTCCGCCGCCAGCGTATTGACGCACAGCGTCTGGTTTTGCTTGAACACCGAATACACCGATGCGGAGCGGTTCAGGCATACCAGCAGCGTCGGGGGCGTATCGGTAACGCTGCATACCGCAGAGGCGGTAAACCCGGCGCGGCCGGCCGGGCCGTCGGTGGTAATGATATTCACGGCCGAACCCAGGCGCGCCATCGCGTCGCGAAAGTCCTGTTTTTCTACGCCCTGTGGCACAAGTGGCGCGCTGGCGAGAAGGGTTTGGGTTTGCATACTTTTTCTCCTGTGGCTGGCCCATAGCGAAGGGCCTGGCGATTGAACTCAGTGTTTCAGTCCTGTGGGCTCATGCTGGGCGTCCGCAGGGCTGCAAGCAGACGACTGGCCGTGGGTTTTCAGCAACCAACCGAGCAGAATGCGGTTAAAGTTGTCGGCATCCGTCACGCTCATGGCATGGCCGCCGTACGCCATCTGCGCCAGTTCACCGAACGGCAGGCTCTCCGCCAACTGATGCGAGCAGTGATAGGGCACCAGCAAATCGTCGCGGGAGCACAACGCCAGCGTCGGGGTGGTAATGTCCGCCAGGTACGGGCGGAAATCGGTGTTCATTAGCGCACTCAGGCGGCGCAACAGGTTTTCTGTCCCCTGGAAATGCGCCACCTGATGCGCCAGCTCCTCATCCAGCAGCGCTTCGTGCCGCGACAGCCAGTCGGCGGGGAACAAGAACAGCGGCTGGGCGCGCACATAGGCTTCCACGCCGCTGTTGAGCAGCAGGTCCTGGCGCACTTTGAAGCAGCGCCAGGTCTGGCTGTCCAGCGTCGGCCAGCCATTAACCACCACCAGTTTTGCGACCAACTGCGGGTGCGAGAGCGCCAACTGCAGGCCAATCATGCCGCCAAGCGCGTGGCCGACGAAATAACAGTGTTCAACGCCAATCGAGCGCAGCAACTGCGCCACCTCATCCGCCATATCGGCCATGCTGTAGCCGGCCGGCACCTCGCCCTTGCTGCGGGCGGTGCCCTGATGATCATAAACCACCACCCGGAAATGCTCGCTCAGCGCTTCAATCTGCGGTTGCCAGAAACTGCCTGCGCCGCCCAGACCGGCAGAGAGCACCACCGTGGGGGCGAGCGGGGTGTCTTTTCCCAAAATCTCAAAGTACATTCTCGATCCTCTGTAGATAAGGATTCAGCGGCCGATATGGGCCACGGTGGCGATCTCAATCAGTGCGTCCGGTTTCACCAGCCCGCACTGAATGCAGTAGCGCGCCGGTTTGTCGCCAGGAAAATACTCCGCATAGACCTGATTGATGGCGGCATAGTTTTGCCAGTCGGTGAGGAAGATCGAGTTAAAGGTCACGTCATCCATGCTGCCGCCTGCGGTTTCGATCACGCTTTTAATGATTTCCAGCACGTGGCGGGTTTGCGCTGCCGCATCGCCGACGTGCACCACGTTATTGTCTTTATCGAACGCCAGCGTACCCGAGACGTAAACCACGCCGTCGGCCAGCGTGCCGGGGACGAAGGGTGCCAGCGGTTTGCCGGTGCCCGGCGGCGTAATGATGGTTTTTGGCATAGTCTTGCTCCTGATGAATGATTAAAGGGTAAAGCAGGCAAAACTCATGCCGTTTGGCTGAGCGGGGCGATGAGCGCATCGCAGAAACTGTCGACGTCCGACACCCAACCAAAGAAGGTTTCGATGTTGTACAGCGCCGCCTGCTGGGCAAACTGCGGCCCAGCCTGGTGAGTGGCGTCCGCCAGCACCACGCCGAAATATTCGAGGAAGAAGCCGTCGCGCAATGTGGATTCCACGCAGACGTTGGTGGCGATGCCGGTAAACACCAAATGGTGAATGCCGTAGGAGCGCAGCAGGCTGTCGAGTTGGGTATTGAAGAAGCCGCTGTAGCGCGGTTTCGGGATCACGATATCGCCCGGCTGCGGCTGCAGTTCGTCCACCAGATCGTAGTCCCAGTCGCCCTTGGCCAGCAGCTTGCCCATCAACTCCGGGCGCTTGCGCATGGTTTTCAGCGCGTTGGATTTATGCCAGTTGGGCGAACCCTGGCCGCCGGCTTCGACATACTGATTGTCCCAACCGTTCTGGAAAAAGATCACCCGGATACCGGCGGCGCGCGCGGCGCTGATGGCGCGTTTGATATTGGCGATCACCGGGGCGGTGGCCGAGACGTCAAAACCGGCGAGATCAAGGTAGCCGCCTTGCGAAGCATAGGCATTTTGCATATCGACCACGATCAGCACAGTTTCCTGCGGCGCAAAGGCGATGGCCTCCGGGCGCGCGGGCAGAGTGACGGTGGCACCGGTTTCCGGCGACTGGCGGCGCACCACCGGCTGGTTTTCAACAATTTTCATCAGGCTACCTCACGGCTTTCAGCGGTTTTTGGGCAAACGTCGGCGCGGCTTTTCATCAGCGGCTGGATGCGCTCGCCGAAGTCTTCCACCCCTTTCACGAAGTCATCGAAGGTCAGCAGCACGCCTTCGGTACCGGGCACGGTAGCGATCTCATCCATCATGCGCGCCACGTTGGCGTAAGAACCGACCAGCGTACCCATATTGATGTTGACCGCCGAGGTCGGGTCCGCCATCTGGCGTACGTTGGTGTCGGCGCCGGATTTAGTGTCTTTGCCGCTTTGCTCGGTCAGCCAGGCCAGCGCTTCGGTGTCGGCACCGGCTTTATAGCTTTCCCATTTGGCGCGTGCGGCCTCGTCGGTCTCATCGGCAATGATCATGAACAGCACATAGCAGGCGACGCTGCGGCCTTCGGTATCGGCGGCGGTTTTCAGCCGTGCTGCCGTCGGTGCGAAGGCGGTCGGGGTGTTGACGCCCTTGCCGAAGCAGAAGTTGTAATCGGCGTATTTAGCCGAGAAGGCCATGCCGGCGTCACTCTGCCCGGCGCAGATGACCTTGATGTCCGCCTGCGGCTGCGGGCTGACGCGGCAGTCGTCCATCTGGAAGAACTCGCCTTTGAAATCGGACTTGCCGGTGCCCCACAGATCGCGCAGCACCTTCACGTATTCCGCCAGGTAGTCGTAACGGCGGCCGAAGTAATCGTCGCCCGGCCACATGCCCATCTGCTCGTATTCCGGTTTTTGCCAGCCGGTCACCACGTTCAGGCCAAAACGCCCGTTGGAAATTGAGTCGATGGTGGAGGCCATCCGCGCGACGATCGCCGGCGGCATGGTCAGGGTCGCGGCGGTGGCGTAGATCTTGATGCGCGAGGTGACTGCGGCCAGCCCGGCCATCAGGGTGAAGGACTCCAGGTTGTGATCCCAGAACTCGGTTTTGCCGCCGAAGCCGCGCAGTTTGATCATCGACAGAGCGAAATCGAAATTGTAATGCTCGGCCTTCTGCACGATGGTTTTGTTGAGTTCAAACGTCGGTTTGTATTGCGGAGCATTGCTGGAAATCAGCCAGCCGTTGTTGCCGATCGGGATAAATACGCCAATTTTCATTTGAACACCTCGGGTCTGCGAATGGGACGGTTCACGCGCTGCTTGAATGCTTCCTGCGGGTTCCAAATTGCGCGGCGCTGGTCAGGGTATTGCAAACACAGTGCCAGTTTTTGAAAGGGTCTATTTATCAATTGATTGGATTCGATGTGTAATCGGGTTGTTGAGCGAATGGTCCAAAATAGACCATTTGGTAAAAAATATGTGCACAAAAATCAGGCGCAGTTGCCCGTAAAAGGTGCAAAAAACCCCCCGAAAGGAGTAGGTAAATGCGTGGGTTTCACTCAGTGGCTTTGTTATGCTGATGACCGAATCAGGTGACGCCAAGGAGCTGCAGTGAAGCAACAACCCGTTAAACCGCCTACGCGCCGCTCGCGCGCGGTGGCCGCAAAACGCAGCACTATCATGGATGCGGCACTGGAGTTTTTCTCGCTGTACGGTATTCACGGCACCAGTCTGGATCAGGTGGCAGAGCGCGCTGACGTGTCCAAAACCAATTTGCTTTATTACTTCCCTTCGAAAGAAGAGCTGTACGTTGCGGTGCTTAAAGGCATCCTCGACGTGTGGCTGGCGCCGCTAAAAGCGTTGCGTGCCGATCAGGAACCCTTGCAGGCCATTCGCGAATATATCCGCCTTAAATTGGACGTGTCCCGCCATCACCCGCAGGCTTCGCGGCTGTTTTGTCTGGAGATGATCCAGGGCGCTCCGTTACTGAAACTGGAGTTGCAGGGCGGGCTGAAGGCGTTGGTGGACGAGAAATCCGCGATGATCGAGCGCTGGATCGCCGAAGGCCATATCGCGGCGGTGGAGCCGCATCATCTGATCTTTATGCTGTGGGCGACCACTCAGCACTATGCGGATTTTTGGGTGCAGGTAGAGGCGGTGACCGGCAAGACGTTGGACGATGAGGCGTTCTTTCAGCAGACGGTGGACAACGTGCAGCGGGTGATTATCGACGGGATACGCCCGCGTTAATCGTCTAAAGAGGGGGAATACAGGGGGATAAGCGATTATCCCCCTGTTGCTTTTAGGCGGTTTTTTTCTTGCGCAGGAACACGTAAGACAAACCGAGCACCACAAACCACAGCGGCGTGACGATCAGCGCCTGGCGGGTGTCATCGCGCAGCGACAGCAGCACCAGCACAAACACGAAGAACGCCATGCATACCCAGCACATCAGCTTGCCGGCCGGCATCTTGTAGATCGATTTCTGGTGCAGCGCCGGGCGCTGTTTACGGTAAACCAGGTAAGAACACAGGATAATGGTCCAGACAAACATAAACAGAATGGCGGAGACGGTGGTCACCAGCGTAAACACCGTCATTACGTTCGGGATCAGATAAATCAGGACCACGCCGCCCAGCAGGCAGATACAGGAGAAGGTCAGGCCGTTAGCCGGCACCGCGCGCTTGGACAGATTGGCGAACGACTTCGGCGCATCGCCTTCCTGCGCCAGGCCGAACAGCATGCGGCTGGTGGAGAACACCCCACTATTGGCGGAAGAGGCGGCGGAGGTCAGCACCACAAAATTGATCACGCTGGCGGCAGCCGGCAGGCCGATCAGCACGAACAGCTCAACGAACGGGCTTTTATCGGCAACTACCGAGTTCCACGGCGTGACCGACATAATCACGATCAGCGCAAACACGTAGAACATGATGATGCGGATCGGAATGGAGTTGATGGCGCGCGGCAGCACTTTTTCCGGATCTTTGGTTTCAGCCGCGGTGGTGCCTACCAGCTCGATGCCGACAAAGGCGAACACCGCGATCTGGAAGCCGGCGAAGAAGCCGCTGATGCCTTTCGGGAACATGCCGCCGTCATTCCACAGGTGTGAGAACGACGCTACGGTGCCGGTAGGGGACTGGAACTGCATGGCGATCATCACCAGCCCGGCGACGATCAACCCGACAATGGCGACGATTTTAATCATCGCAAACCAGAATTCCATCTCGCCAAACATCTTCACCGTCGCCAGGTTCAGGCCCAGCAGCAGTAACACGCACAGCAGCGAGGCGACCCACTGTGACAGCCCGGGGAACCAGAACTGGGCGTAGGCGGTGATCGCCACCACGTCGGCGATGCCGGTGACAACCCAACAGAACCAGTAGGTCCAGCCGGTAAAGAAACCGGCCCAGGGGCCGAGCAGATCGGCGGCGAAATCGCTGAAGGATTTATATTCCAGGTTGGAGAGCAGCAGCTCGCCCATGGCGCGCATCACGAAAAACAGCATAAAGCCGATGATCATGTACACGAAGATGATGGAAGGACCGGCCAGGCTGATGGTTTTGCCGGACCCCATAAACAAACCCGTGCCGATAGCGCCGCCGATGGCGATCAGTTGAATATGTCGGTTAGTTAGGTTTCGCCGTAGATGATCTTCTGACGCAGGCGTCGCGTCCGTGGCTATTTTGGAGTGATCTACCATCTGATGATGTCCTGTTTTACCTGTCATGGGTGAAATAGTGAGCTCTGAAGTGGCTCTTTTTTATACGATTATCCGGTTAGCCCGGCTTTAGTAAGGTAGTGCAATAACGCCACCTTTGTGCAACATGTTTACAACATTTATGCGAGGGATAAAAGTCGATTATTCTTTACACCGAGGAGGCAAATCGGACGTCTTGGGGGCGGAAGATTACTCCTCGTGGTAGCAGATTAATAGCCCTAAGCAGCCTTATCTTGTTGATAAAACAGAGGGTTGAAAATATCGCATGAGAAAAAGTAATGGATGTAAGCGTTTGACATTGATAGCGGAGAGGCGAATAATTTAACCCGTTGGGTCGTTAGCTCAGTTGGTAGAGCAGTTGACTCTTAATCAATTGGTCACAGGTTCGAACCCTGTACGACCCACCAACAAATCATGTGGTTACAACACATTCTTGATTCCTTGTTCTCTCTGTCGTGTCATATTTGTGTCGCGATACGTAAAAATCGCGCGGATTTGCCATGTATGTTCAGAAAGGTGATCTGACGCAAGATAAGCCTGACTTCGTACCCTTCTATCGACCCCCAATCCCCCACAATCCAGCAAAATTGATAATGAAAGTCTTGCCAGAATCCACCCTATAGGCGGTGTGTTCAGGTTTTGAAAACGGAGGTTGCCACCTCTGCGTAGCTGTGGCTCCTTGTCTGAGGGGATTTGCTTCGCCGAACCCTAGGTTCGCTGCGGCTGAAAGACGATCACGAGTTTTTTGAAGGTTGCGTAGGTTTTTTCATCCGGCGGTGCCGGGATCTCTGCTGAGAAGACGGCAGTCATGCCCGCTTCGCACAGCGGCGTAAAACCCTTAACATTATTGATGTCGGTGACCTTACCCTGGCGGTTCAGGGATATGGACATACTGCATTCTTGCCCGTAATAGCTGTCCTTTATGATCGTTTCCGTAAGTATTGCGTTGGTCACATCGTGGTAATAGTCCGTTATTGCGACGCCGGTGCGTTTTGGCTCAGGGGAATTGCTGTGGCATGCGGTTAAGCTGAGCGCAGCCAGGAGGGCGGTGGTGGCGTTTCGCAGGAGAGGCATTTTATTCCCTTAAGTGCTGAGCAGCTTCATCTGAAGCTCGTATCCCATCTGAAGATAAACATCATTATACTCCCATCATTCACCCTCTTAGAGCTTATCGCAGCGGTCTTTTGGGGCGTGGTAGAAAGGTGCTCGCTGTTTTACAGTAGTTTGCCAACAGACATCAACGCCACCGCCCAAATCCCGGCGGAGAGTGCGCAGGCACAGTAGACCTGTTTGCGCGGCAGCGAAATCATGCCGGCGACCAAAGGCACGGTGTAGCGCATCACGGCCAAAAAACGCGAGATAAACAACAGTGCCACGCCTTTTTGCTGCAAGGCTGACTTAGCCTTGTGCAACGCGCTGCGGTACCTGGCTGGCAACCACTTCCCGTGTTCACGGCCCTGGAGCAATGCACCGCAATGGAAAGATAAAACGGAACCGAGCATCGCACCCAGAGCAATCGCCCCCCAGACGTAACCGTCGGCCAGCACCGGTTTGCCGGCGACAACGCCCAGCATCAGCGTAATCGATGCCGGCGGCAGCAGCGAAGAAATAAAAATAACCGACTTGCCGAACGAAAACAGAAAGATGAACAGCAGCAGAAAGCCGGGTTCCGGGCTGTATTTGGCGATAATAAGTGTCCATTCCGCCATTAAAAATCCTCATAAAATATGTCTGAGAACCAGTGTCCCATTGCCCGCTTCAATAAAGGTTAAATATTGGGCAAGGAGCGACGTTTTACTCGGTAACTTGCGTTATCTACGGTTCTGACGCGGTGCAGTTCGGGTGCATAAGGATAAGGATTCAGGGTAGAGTGGGTTCACATGATAGATAGCTGAAAGGGAAAAGGCGCCATGCTGAAGGTGATTGCTGAGGATTTTATCAAGATCGATTGTGTTGAAACGGTGATGCCGCTGTATCGGGAACTGGTGGAGAAAACCCGGCAGGAGCCGCTTTGCCTCTCCTATGAACTGTTTATCGATCACCAAGACCCTGGGCATTTTATTTTTGTCGAGGAGTGGCCCGATCGGGCTGCATTGGACGTACATTGCCAAACCGAACATTTCACGCGGCTGGTACCCTTGATCAATCAGCACCAAAGCAAACCCTGTACCTTTCTGTTTATGAAGCCTTTTTCTTCCACGAAAGATTAAAAGGGCAAAAAAATCCCCGCAGAGCGGGGTCAATGGCTTCTCAAACACGGTCTTGTAGTGCTTAAACGTTAGACTGCGAATGATTACCATTCACTAAGAATGTTCTCAAAAGGAGGGAGCTGCCGCTTGCCGCACCTGTTCAACCCAGCTCTGCTGGTAGCCAAACGTCGGCGTCTCATACTGCGTTAATCCATAACGGACGATGGCCTTCACCGCCCGGCTGGCGAGCGGATTTTTTTGCGCGATTTGCCGGGCGATGCTCAGCGCTTCATCCTGTGCCGAACCTTCGCTGATACGAGATATAGCGCCGTGCTGCCAGGCCTCCTCCGCGCTTATTGTTCGGCCGGTCAACAACCAGTCGAGGGCGATATAAGGAGAGATCCGCGCCGGTAGCCGCGAACAACCGCCTTGCGCCGCAATCAACCCCAGCCCGGTTTCCGGGAAACTGAATCGTGCGTTGCGGTTGGCGACGATCAGGTCGCAGGCCAATGCAATCTCGAAACCGCCGCCGTAGGCAATGCCATCGACGGCGGCTATGAGGATCTTGGCGAGTTGGGCATGCACGATGCCGCCAAACCCCTCAGGCTCGACCACTGGCAACTCCCCCTGGCGGAACGCCTTCACGTCCATCCCGGCGGAAAACACCTCCGGATGACCGGTCAGCACAATCGCCCGAATCGCGTCATCCTGCTCGGCCCGTTGCAGATAAGTTTGAATCAGGCGCGCCATGTCCAGATTGATGGCGTTCTTTTTCTCCGGTCGATTCAGGGTAATAACGGCAACGCCGTCATCGTGGCGCTCGTAGAGCACCGGAGGCAGCGGGTCATTCATGGGCTTTCTCTCCCTGGAAGAAGAACAGCGTCAGCAGCAGGGCGATGGCCCCCAGCGGCAGTGAAAACAGCGGCAGATAATAGGCCGGCAGCGTATACAGCGTCAGGCCGCCGAGCATGCCGCCGGCGGCGATGCCGGCATAGAGTACGGAGCTGTTCAGTGAGACGGTCAGTGCGCCAAAGCGTTTCGATAGCGACAGCAAGTGGTGTTGGATCGGCACCAGATACATCCAGCCGGTAATGCCCCACACCAGAAAGATCGTCAGCACCCACCAGGGGGAGGTGACGTAAAAGGTGAGCAGAAACAGCGAAACCGTCTGAATAGTCACCGAAAACAGCAGCACAAACTTGCTGCCGAGGGTATCGGTCAACACGCCGGAAACGAAATTGCCGATAACGGCCCCAACGCCGAATACCAGCAGTGCGATCGGTAAAATAGCCTCCGCGCCCAACTGGGTATGTTTCAGCAGTACGCTGACATAGCTATAAACAATATGCTCGGAACAGACGGCAAAGAAAGTGATCAGCAGCGTGGTCAACACCGCCTTTTGTCGCAGCGGGGCAAGCCGCTCCTTCAGCGTGTGTTTACCCGGTGCGGCAATGGCACGCAGCGCCAGTGAAAGCCCCAGTAGTGAAACGGTGCCCAGCAAGGCAATCAGCAGAAAAATCTCCCGCCAACCGATCAACTTGGCCAGGAAGGTGCCAAAAGGAATGCCAAGGGCGATTGCCAGCGTCATGCCACCGTAAACGATGGAGATGGCCAGCCCGCGCCGCTTTTCCGACACCAGCCCGACCGCTGCCGCGGCGGCTTGCGGCGTGTAGGCCGCAGCCCCCAGTGCCGCCAGCACGCGACCGGCAGAGATTTGCAAAAAGCTGTCGGCAAATGCGCAAGCCAGATTACCGGCAATAAATAATACCAGAGCGATCTGTAAAATATGCTTGCGGTTGAGGTTACCAAACAGCCAGGCGGTCAGCGGGGCAAACAGCATATAGGCGAGGGCAAACACCGAGATTAACTGCCCCGCCTGAGCGGGGCTGACAGTAAAGGTGTCGGAAATCTCGGTAAGCACGCCGGCGACGATAAACGCATCGGTGCCAATGGCAAAGGTGCCGGTCGCCATCAGACAAAGCGTGAGAAAATGGCCGTTATAATCCGTCAACTTCATCCTGCTCTCCGTAATTCATTGGCGGCCCAGACTTTGCTCAATGCCGCCAGGAAATAGTCCACATCCTCATGAGTATGGGCAGAGGTCGGCGTGACGCGCAAACGCTCGCTGCCTGCCGGTACCGTCGGGGCATTTACCGGCTGCACATAAATATCGTACTCATCGAGCAGCACCTTGCTGATGTGTTTGTTCCGGTGCGGATCGCCGACCAGCACCGGCAGAATGTGGCTGTCTTCCGAAACCAGCGGGATACCGGCGGCGCGCAGGCCGGACTTAAGATGATCGATAATCGCCAGCAGGTGTTTGCGTTGATTGTCATGCTCAAGGTTGTATTTAAAGCTGGCCAACGCGGCAGCCACCACCGGCGCAGGGGACGACGTACTGAAGACAAACGCCGGCGACCAACTGCGTACCGCCTCAACCACCACGCGTGGTGCGGCGATATAGCCCCCGGCGGCACCGTAAGATTTGCCGAAGCCGCCCTGGATAATAGTGATCTTATCCAACAGGCCCAGTTGCTCGGCATAACCCAGGCCGCGATGGCCGTAAACGCCGGCGGAGTGGATCTCGTCCAGGTAGGTCAGCGCTTGATATTTCTCCGCCAGTTCCACTATCTGCGCCAGCGGTGCGAAGTCGCCGTCCATCGAATAGAGCGACTCGAAGGCGATCAATTTGGGGCGGTCGGGATCGGCCGCCTGCAGGAGCTCTTCAAGGTGCGCCACATCATTGTGGCGGAAGATTTTTTTCTCCGCCTTACTGTAGCGAATACCGTAGATCATCGAGGCGTGGTTAAGCTCATCGGAAAATACGATCAGATTGGGAATGGCGTCGCAAAGGGTGGACAACGTGGCGTCATTGGCTCCGAAGCCGGTGGTGAACAGCAACGCGGACTCTTTGCCGTAGGCGCTGGCCAGCAGCGTTTCCAGTTCGCTGTGGTAGACCGAGGTGCCGGAAATGCTGCGGGCGCCGCAGGTGCCGAGGCCGACGCGATTCACCGCCTCGGTGGTAGCCAGGATGACTTTGGGGTGATGGCTCATCGCCAGATAATCGTTCGAGCACCAGACGTTCAGGCGGCGCTCTCCGTCCTGCCCGTGGCTGGTGGCCCAGGGTTTATCCACCACGCTGCGTTCGAGGTTGAGGAACTCGCGGAACCGTCCCTGTTTTTTGGTTTCGGCCAGTTTTTCTTCAAGAATGTTTAATACGCTCATACGGAATTCCTTGCATTAGAGGGCTTTAATAACCAATGAAACGCCTTGGCCGACACCGACACACATCGTCACCAGCGCGTTGTTTACCTGCCGGGCGTTGAGTTCCAGCGCGGCGGAAAGCACCAGTCGCGCGCCTGACATCCCGAGCGGATGACCGAGGGCGATGGCGCCGCCGTTTGGGTTGACCCGTGTATCGTTGAAATCGATACGCCAGTTTTTCAGCGCGGCCAACACCTGTGCGGCAAATGCCTCATTAATTTCAATCACGTCAAAATCGTTCAGGGTAAAGCCGGTTCGCGCCAGCAACCGGTCGGTGGCGGCGATCGGCCCGATACCCATCACCGACGGGGCAACGCCCGCACTGGCGCTGTCGCCAATCTCCGCCAGCGGTTGCAGTGACTTGCGTTTTACATAACGGCCGGAAGCCAGCAGCAGTACGGCCGCTCCGTCGTTGATGCCGGAGGCGTTGCCGGCGGTGACCGAGCCGTCGGTAATAAAGGCCGGTTTCAGCGCGTGGAGCTTTTGCAACGTGGTCTGGCGTGGAAATTCATCCTGTTCGAAGGTTTTGCGGGTTTTACGATCCACCTGCACCTCGAGTGGCGTGATTTCCCTGGCCAATCGACCATTTTCAATGGCACGCCAGGCTTTTTGCTGTGAGTTCAGGGCAAAAATATCCTGATCCTCACGGGATATTTGGTGTTGCTGAGCCACGTTCTCCGCCGTAATGCCCAGCGGATCGCAACCATAGCGCTCCGCCAACTGTGGATTGACAAAACGCCAGCCCAAGGTGGTGTCGTACAGCTTGACGCTCTTGTCGAAAGGCGTTTCGCTTTTGCCCATCACATAGGGCACCCGGCTCATGCTTTCTACGCCACCGGCCAGCACCAGTTCGCTGAGGCCGCTTTTTATTTTTGCGCTGGCGTAGATCACGGCATCCAGCCCGGATGCGCATAGCCGGTTCAAGGTTATGGCCGGTACGCTCTGATCCAGGCCAGATAACAGCGCCGCCATGCGGGCGACGTTGCGGTTGTCCTCACCGGCTTGATTGGCGCAACCCAGGATCACTTCATCGATATCCGGCTCCACATCAGGGTGCCGTTGCAGCAGTGCCCGAATAATGGCCGCCGCCATATCATCCGGACGCGTCAGCGCCAGACTGCCACCGTAAGCGCCGATAGCCGTGCGCGTGCCGTCGATCAGATAGACCCCATCGTCTTTAATCGTCATCATTTTTCCTTAGGGCGCTACAGCCAGCTCAGGCCGGGCCGCGTTCAGCAATGAGTAATGCGGGTAATAGCGCGTGGAGTGCAGCAATTGCGCCATGTTATCCAGCGTCGATTTCACGTTTTTCTGCCCGAGCTGCGCCAACCAGGCAAAAATGCCGTCGGCATAGTTCACGCCGGCCACGGCGGCGATATCGATATCTGCCCGGCTGCAAACGCCGCTCTCCACCATGATCACCGATTCATTGATCAGGCTGCTCAGTACGCGGGCAACGATCAGGGCAGGGGAATCTTTAATAAACTCCACCTGAGCGATGAGGGTTTGCAGCAGCGTCAGAAACAGCGCTTTATTCGTCTCTGTGGCATGTTGATTGTGGGCGGCCACCAGATAGGCGGTGTCGGCGTAGTTCAGCGCGGCGTCAATCACGAAGGTGTCGAGAGCGGTTAAGCCGGCGAGCAGGTTCGCCGTTCTGCCATCAGTGATTTTGATCGCCAGCCTGTTATTCACCAGGATAAAACGCCCCAGTTCCGGCCGTTCCGGCAACCGCTGAACGCGCAGCGCAGGCCAGGTGGCCAAAGCGCGCTGTTGCAGGTGATCGAATAAAGCGTGTTCACCATAAAAATGCAGTGAAGTTGGCGTGTCGCCCTCTGTGGTTGGGTTGGGTGGTGTAGCAGGTTGGGAAGCAAAAAAAGAGCGCCCGTTTTTCCTCCCCAGCAGCCCGGCATCCACCAGCGAGCGTTGCAAATGGCCGGGGGTATAGCGGGGATCGAACTGCATATCCTGCCAAATCTGCTTGCTGACCTGATAGTTGATATCCTGGCCGATAAAATCAGTCAGTTCTAAAGGCCCCATGCGAAAATGCCCGCCGGCCTTGAGGGCGCGGTCGATCTGTGGCGCCAGCGCCACGTTTTCCTCCAGCAGCCGGAACCCTTCCAGATAGAAAGGCCGCGCCATGCGGTTAACAATAAAGCCCGGCGTGGCTTTGCAGACCACAAACTGTTTACCCAACGCTGTTACCAACTGCTGGCAGCGTAGACTGGTGGCGCGAGAGGTGAAATAAGAGGGAATAATTTCGATCAACTTCATCAGCGGCGCCGGATTGAAAAAATGCAGGCCGATAAAGCGCGGGTTGTTTTCCACCCCCGCCGCCAGTTTGTTCAGCGACAGAGAGGAAGTATTGGTCGCAATGATCGCCTCCGGTTTTACCGTCGCCGCAATGGCTGCCAGGATTTCATGCTTGGTTTGCTCATCTTCCGCAATGGTTTCAATCACCAGATCGCTGTCGGTTATGGCGTCAAAGACGTCCGAGAAAATAATATTGGCTAATATCTGGCCTTTTTTCTGCAGGGTTATTTTTCCGTTATCTATTTTTCTGTCCAGGTCGCTGACAATATAGTCACGGGCCTGATTGAGATTATTACCATTGCGATTATAAAGTACGGTTCGTATGCCGTTCAGCGCCAGGAGATAGGCGATGCCTCTGCCCATGGTCCCCGCACCAATAACGGCGGCTGAACGGATTGCCGAATTATTCTCTGCCATAGAAAATCCCCGTGAGTATTTTTCTGCATTGCCAAATTCGCAAATGCTTATAATTTATTTGGATTTGGAGCGACACTGGGTGCCTATGGCGAAGGTAATGGGTGGCGAGATGACTGTCTAACGGTAAAAGTGACAGGTTTACAATAATAGGCGGTTATGGTATTCGCGTAATTTTCATCAGGGGGTAGGTTTTAACGCGTTATTTATTAGCTATAGAGGTGATGATAGCTTTTTTTGTTATAGCCATTGTATTTTTTATACTATGAAACGGCTGTTGTAGCCAGGGAGCCACACTATAGTTAATGTTACTTATCGATTGCCGGCCCAGCTTTCTGGAGAACGTGTTTTATGGATAACCGCATTCAGCCTTTTATGGACGCTTTACTCGACAGTGTGCACGACCGTGAGCTTTTTTTACGTCGTCTGGAACCCTGCGCCCAGGCACTGGGCTTTGAGTACTATTCCTACATTGTGTTTTCCTGCTACCCGGCCAGCCGGCCAAAAATGCTGATAGAGGGAAATTATCCTGCAGAATACCTGGAGGACTACCGCAAGCTGCGGGTGTATTTGCAGGACCCGGTTATCGATCAGGCCCATCATTCCACGCTGCAGTTTCATTGGGACGAAGAGTTCTATCAAGATAAACCGGAACTGTGGTGGCGTATGGCACAGTTCGGTATCCGTGAAGGTTGGTCACAGTCAATCAAGGACTGCTACGGTCGGTTGGGCATTCTCACCTTTGCCGGCAAAAAAATCCCTGAGCAGTCGCCGGAGGCCGGCGCGCGTAACGAAACCTTTTTCCTGTGGTTAGCGCAGATTACTCATAAAACGTTGCGCGAAGCATTAATATCGGTGAACGACGAGGCGATCAAAGACGTGTTGACGTTGCGTGAAAAGGATATTTTACGCTGGTGCAGCGAAGGCAAAACCTCAGAGGAAATTGCCATGCTTATGGGGTTGAGTGAAAGAACGGTGAATTTTCACATCGGTAATTCGATTAAAAAATTGTCGGTTGCCAATAAAACTGCCGCCACGGCGAAAGCGGTGTATTTGCAACTCATTTAACTGATATTGCAATAATTAATCGACTAGCTGTTAACCTCGCTATGTTTATATTTTGTTAAATAACCAATTATCCCGGCCAGGAGTTACCGGCGATCACAAAAGCACGAGAAAGCGGTTCACGCACCATTCTCCCGGCAGTACCCTATAGGCACCAAGGTTTACATAGAAGGGATGTAATATGTACAAGACCATACTAGTGCCGATAGATATTGAAGAAGATCTGCTGACAGAGCATGCGTTGAAGAATGTCGAGTACCTGGCGAAAATTTCCGGAGCCAAAGTGCATTTCTTCCACGCGTTGCCGGATGCCTCGGCGTTCGTTACCGCCTATTCGTTTGGCATCAAGGAGTTTGAGAATCAGGCAGAAGTAAAAGCGGTCGATAAGCTCAAGAAAATCATGTCGGAAATTGATATTCCACTGGAGCGTCTGGATTACACCATCAGCTTTGGCTCCCCGCGCGATCAGGTGCTGGAATTGGCTGAGGAAATCAAAGCGGATTTGATCATAATCGGTTCGCGTCGCCCGAGCGTGAAAACCTACTTGCTGGGATCTAACGCTGCGGCGATTGTGCGCCACGCCAATATCTCGGTCATGGTTGTCAGATAATTCGTTAAATCAGGCCCGCAGTTCAGTTTGCGGGCCTGTATCATTTAGCGGCAGAGGGCCACAATTTCTTCATACAGCGCCAGCGGCAAGGTCACGCCGTGTTGTTCGCTGTATTGCCGCATCTGAAAACGCCGCTCCCCTGGAATACGTGCCCCTTGCCCGGACATATCGGCGAACAAGGCTTCCGCTCTGGCAAAGTGAACCGCGTTGTCGGCCCCCATAAAACGTTCGGGATCCATGGCGATAATCAGTTCGCCGCCATAAGGGGAGGAGCCGGTCTGCCGATCGTAGGCCAGCGATTCCTTACTGGTCATATCGCCAATCAATGGCCCGGCAAGCAGTTCAACCATCGCTGCCAGCGCAGATCCCTTATGGCCGCCAAAGGTCAGCATCGCGCCCTGTAACACGCTGGCCGGATCGGTTGAGGGTTGCCCCTGTTCATCAATACCCCATCCTTCCGGCAGCGGCGTGCCGGCGCGGCGGTGCAGCTCGATTTCGCCACGTGCCGCGGCGCTGGTGGCCATATCAAAGATAAACGGCTGGCGCTGCGGGCGCGGCCAGCCAAAGGCGATAGGGTTGGTGCCGAATAACGGGCGTGTTCCCCCGGCGGGAGTAACCCAGGCATGGCTGGGCGTGCATGCCAGCGCCACCAGCCCTTGCTCGGTTAAGGGTTCAATATCGGCCCACAGGGCGGAAAAATGCACACAGTGGTTAATGGCCAACGCCGCTATGCCGTTAGTGCGCACTTTGTCGACAAAAGCTGGGAGTGCGCGGCGATAAGCCAGCAGTGAAAAGCCGTCGTTGGCGTTCACCCGCAGGATCGCCGGAGCGCTGTCGATAAGCACTGGAACGGCGCTGGCGGACACCTTGCCGGCCAGTAGCGAGCGTACGCAGCCAAGCACTCGGTACAAGCCGTGCGAGGCGCAGCCATCACGTTCGCCGGCGGTCACATTCTGTGCGACGGCATCGGCATGTTCAACGCTGAAACCGTTGCTGCGCAGTGCTCGCAGCGCGAGATGATAGGCCTCGCTCAGCGATAGCGTCTGGGTTTGCGTCATGAGATTTCTCCTTTGCGGTTACTCTTCTTCATCACCGTCGAAATTCGCCTTGGGCAAACAGGTATAGGCACCCCAGTAGTAAATCACCAGCGCAATGACTGCCACCGTCAGGGTATCCCACGGGTGACCGATGGTGTTGATACCGCCAAAGCTACCGAGATAAGACGCCACAATAATCAGCGCGTAGAAGCCGATCAGCCACAGTGAGGACCAAATCTGCTGGCGGAGGCTGACGGCATGGGTGGGCACCTTGTTTTTGAACAGGATATAAACCACGAACATCAGGATCTGCAGGCCCAGCAGCCAGGAAACGGTGTCCCAGCCGGACCAGTAGACGATGAGTGCCGATATGATGAATGACACCGGGCCGAGCACGCAAAAGCCCCTCACGAAGAACGGGCGATGCAGGTCCGGCGCATTACGCCGCAGGCCGGCGGCGGTGACGGGCGCAATGGCGTAACTCAGTACCAGCGCGGCGGATACTACGCCGATCAGCTTCTCCCAAGAGGGGAAGGGCAGCGTCCAGAAGATCGACAGACCAAAGGTCAGCCACAGCGCGGGGCGTGGAATGCCGGACGCCCCGTCGACGCGGGTAAAGATTTTAAAGAAGGTCCCGGCGCGTGCCCAACCGTAGATCACCCGTGGCGTGGCATTCATATAGATATTGCCGGTGCCGCTCGGCGAGATAATCGCATCGCTCACTACCAGGAACGCCAGCCAACCCATGCCCAGCGTGATGGCGATATCGCGATAAGGCAGTGAGAATTGCTGGCTGATACCGGCCCAACCCCCGTTAAGCATCTCGCTGGGAATGCTGCCGAGGAAAGCCACCTGCAACAGCACATAGATGATGGTGGACAGTATCACCGACAGGATCAGCGCGATGGGAATCGTACGCTGAGGGTTTTGCACCTCGCTGGCGACCGAGATAATCGGCGTCAGGCCGAGATACGCGAAGATAATCCCGCCCGCCGAAATGGCTGCTTCCACCCCGGCGGAACCAAAGGGGGCAAAGCCCTGACTGTACAAATTTTCGGGTTTGAAGAAGTTGAACAGCACCACGATCACCAACAGCGGCACCATGAATTTAATCACGCTGATCAGGTTATTGGATTTGGCAAAGGTTTTGACGCTGTAGTAGTTAAGGGCGAAGAAGAAGCACAGCAGCACTAACTGCACCCCCCAGCCGAATAGCGTCGGGTCGCCGGAGCCAGGTTGACTCAGAAAGGGAAACCAGGCGGCGGCGTATTGGCGGGCGGCGACGATCTCAATCGATATCAGGCTGGAGAAGGCGATCAGGGTGATAAATCCCAACAGATAGCCCATCAGCTCGCCGTGGGAAAATACCGGATAACGGATGATGCCGCCGGCGCGCGGCAGTGCCGCACCCAGTTCACAATAGACGATACCGAGCAGTAAAACGGCCAGGCCGCCGATAAGCCAGGAATAGATGCCCGCCGGGCCGGCAATGGAAGAGACGTGGCTGGCGGCGAACAGCCAGCCGGAACCAAATATAGCGCCCAGACCGATAAACGTCAGATCGGTGAGCGTAAGCTGCTTCTTGAATTTGCCTTGGGTTGTCATAGGGTTACCCTTTTGTTATTTGATGGCATGCAGATACGGCCTGGCTAGTCATTGGCAGATAAAGTAATGGGATCCCGGGTATAAATGCCGTTAACCAGCCGTAACAGGCCAAGTGGGTTGCTGTCTTGCAACGGCGGAGGCAGTAACGCCGCCGGGTAATTCTGCAAGCAGACCGGGCGCAGGAAACGTTCGATGGCCAGCGTGCCTACCGACGTGCCGCGTACATCGCTGGTTGCCGGATAAGGACCACCGTGCACCATGGCGTCACAGACCTCTACCCCGGTGGGATACCCGTTGAACAGCACTCGCCCGGCCTTGTGCACCAGCCGTTGAGCCAACGGCGCCGCATCGGCGTGATCATCTTCGTCTGCCAGCAGGGTGGCGGTCAGTTGCCCTTGCAGGCTCTCCAGCGCGGCAGCCAGTTGACGGTTGTCTTCCACTGCCACCAGGATCGCCACCGGGCCAAAGACTTCCTCCTGAAGCAGAGGGTTGCCGCTCAGCAACAGGTTGACGTCGGCCTGATACAGTTGCGGTGCGGCCAGATGCGGTTGCTGCTCGCGGTTGCCGGCCAGATGGCGGATACCCGGCGTCTCTTCGAGCGCTTTTAATCCATTGCGGTAATGCGTCAGCGTGTCGGCATTCAGCATAGGCTGGGGTGTGGCAGCATTTATCTGGGTGTTTAACTCGTGAATCAGCTGACGGAATGCTGCACCCTGTAGGCCGAGAATCAACCCTGGCTTGGTACAGAACTGGCCGCACCCCAGGGTGAATGAGGCAACCAGTTCCTGTGCAATTTTCTGCCCACGCCGGGCCAGAGCCTGGGGCATCACGATCAGCGGGTTAATGCTCGACATTTCGGCGAACACCGGAATAGGCTGCGGACGGCGCATGGCCAGATCGAACAAGGCTCTGCCACCCCGCAGCGAACCGGTAAAGCCCACCGCCTGAATGGCCGGGTGCTGCACCAGCTCTGCGCCGATGCGATCGCCGTAAATCATGTTGAACACCCCTGCCGGGATTTGCAGTTGCTCCCGGGCCCGTTCAATCGCCTGCGCGGTCAGTTCTGCGGTGATCATATGGCCGCCGTGCGCCTTGAACACTACCGGGCAACCCGCAGCCAATGCGGCCGCCGTGTCACCGCCAGCGGTGGAGAACGCCAGCGGAAAGTTGCTGGCGCCGAACACCGCTACCGGGCCGATAGCGGTGCGATATTGCCGCAGGTCCGGGCGAGGTAATGGCGTTCGCTGCGGCAGGGCGCAGTCTATGCGTGCGCCATGCATATCGCCGCGACGCAACAGAGTGGCGAATAACCGCATCTGACCGCTGGTTCTGGCGCGCTCACCGCTCAGGCGAACCAATGGCAGGGCGGTTTCCTGCATGGCGAACGCGAAGAAATCCTCCTCCAGCGCGTCCAACTGATCGGCAATGGCATCAAGAAACGCCGCCCGGTGCTCGGCGCCGATTTGCGAATATGCGGTGAAGGCCTGCGCGGCGGCCTCGGCTGCGGCTGCGGCCTCAGCGGCGGTGGCCTGATGGAAGCGATGGCCGGTTGGCTGGCCGTTATCGGCACGCAGGCTGACCAGCATAGCTTCTCCGCTGGCACGGCGTTCGCCGCCGATAAATTGTTGGCCGCTGATGGTATAGATGTTGGGCATGTATCCCCCGTCAGGAAAATGAGAGTGCCCGGCAGACGGCCGGGCGAAGGTGGCGATTACAGGCCGACGTCCGGCAGTTCGGGGCGGTTTGCCAGCGCTTTTTTGATCACTGCCGTGACTTCCGCCAAGGTATCGCCTTGCAGCGCCAGGCGCGGGGGACGGGTAACAGCGCTGCCGCGGCCCACCAGTTCTTCACACAGCTTGATGCACTGCACCAGATCCGGCCGCGCATCGAGGTGCAGCAGCGGCATGAACCAGCGGTATAGCGACAATGCTTCTTCAAAGCGCTTTTGCTTCGCCAGGCGGAACAGCGTTTCTCCCTCACGTGGGAAGGCGTTGGACATCCCGGATATCCAACCTTCGGCCCCGACGGCGATGCTTTCCAGCACCACGTCATCCAGCCCGGCGAACAGGACAAAACGATCGCCAACCTCGTTGCGTAGATCGATAAAGCGGCGGGTGTCGCCAGAAGAGTCTTTGAAACACACGATATTTTCGCAGTCGACTAGTGAGGTCAGGATGTCGGGCGTTACGTCGTTTTTGTAAATGGGTGGGTTGTTGTAGACCATGATCGGCAGATCGGTGGCGGTGGCGACGCTGCGAAAGTGTGCGGCAGTTTCGTGGGGTTTGGCGGAGTAAACCAGTGCAGGCATCACCATAATGCCGTCGACACCGGCTTTTTGCGCTTCGCGTGCCATATTGCGCGCAAAGGCGGTGGTGAATTCGGCTATGCCGGCGATCACCGGCACCTGGCCCTGGGCCGCATCCCGCGCTACCTCAATGACCGACAACTTTTCCTGTACCGTCAATGACGTGTTTTCGCCGACGGTGCCGCACACCACCAGACCTGAAACGCCGTCCTTGACCAGATTTTTGATTACCGTATGAGTGGCGTCGAGATCCAGAGAGAAATCACTGCGAAACTGGGTGCTGACCGCCGGGAACACGCCGCTCCATTTAATGGCTTTATGACTCATAGTGTTTATCCTGTCGTCCAAGTTTGTTAATCGATGGTGAACTCTTGGTGAAATCCAACCACAGATTGACCTGTATTGTTCGCAGGGGCTTGACGGTTTTCGCCGAATGCCACGACGAAATTGGCACAGTAACGCAGATCATCGGGCGGCAAAAAACCTGAGGGTTCTTCCGCCGAGAAAAGAGAGCAGGGGGAGTAATATCAGCCGGTTAAGGGATTATCGTTAGCCGGAAATCGCGAGGGGTCAAGCCGGTCATCGACTTGAACTGACGGCTGAAAGCGCTGTGATCGGTATAGCCGCACTGCAGGGCAATGTCGGTGATGGGTAAATCACCGGCCAGCAATTCGGTCGCTTTTTCCAGCCGAACCTTGTGGATCATCTGGCGTGGCGTGAGGTGAAAAATGCGTTTGCAGTAGCGTTCGATTTGCGCCACGGAAAGTGCGGTGAGCGTTGTTAGCTCCTCGAGGGCGATCGGCCGGGCGTAATGCTGGCGAATATAGACGTCGATGGCCGCCAGCCGTTGATAGGCCGGGTGATTGGCTTTGGCCTCCTGCAGGTCATGCGAGATGCCCGCCATGCCAATGATTTTGCCCTGCGCGTCATACAGCGCCAGTTTTTGCGTCAGGCACCAGCCGGTTTCCCGACCGTTATACAGATGCATTTCCAACTGATCCTGAATCAGCACCCCGTGGCGCAACACCCGGAGATCCTGCTCGGTGTAACCTGAGCCAAGCTGGGCGGGAAAGACGTCCGCTGAGGTTTTTCCCAGCAATGGCATGACGGTTTTGAAACCACAGCGCTTGGCCAGCGTCAGGTTGGCCAACAGGTAACGCGCCTGCGCGTCCTTGATAAAGAACACCACGTTGGGGATGGCGTTGAGCAGCGGGGCGATCAGCGCCAGCGAATTCAGCAATTCGTGCAGGTTGTTGGGGCGCTGTTGCGCCAGGCCATCGCACAGGCGGGACAGCTGTTCTACGGCGAATACGTCATCTTCCTGCTCATCAATAGCGGGCTGGGGAGGAGTAACAACCTGATGGTCATGGGCTAATCGCATAGCAATACCTTTTCCCGCTGTTTGCCACCGAACCTGAGGCGGTTCGGGCAGGCCATTCTTGGCGCCGTTAATCAATATTAACTTTCTGATAACTTTTCAAGCGCAGCTGCCAAATATGCGCATTGCCGCATACTTTTTCTTTTTGCAGATCAGTTTTTAGCAAATAAAACGGCTGCCACCTCGCAGTTTTAGAAATAACACATCAATAACACAATGATAAATAAGTCATTCTTATGGTGTTCAAAACGGAGCTGTGCGACGTCGGTTAAACGCCGCTGCGGGCATTGTGCTGATTTCTGCATTTGCCGCGCCGAAATGCATCAAGCCGCCGTCGGCGTATTCGGTCAGGCTAAGGCTATCGGTAACATGTCATTAACCCAGGAGGCTCCGATGGCACTTTCTTCGCATTTCACCGGACTGCGGGCAATCGATTCCCACACCGGCGGGGAACCCACCCGATTGATTATCGAGGGATTCCCCGATCTGGGCAGCGGCAGTATGGCGGAACGCAAAGCATTGTTTGCACAGCAGTATGACGACTGGCGCTGCGCCGTCATTCTGGAGCCTCGCGGCAATGATGTGCTGGTTGGGGCATTGCTGTGCCAGCCTTGTTCACCGCAGGCCACCGCCGGGGTGATTTTCTTCAACAATGCCGGCTATCTGGGTATGTGTGGCCACGGCACTATCGGGCTGGTCGCCTCGTTGGCCTATCTGGGGCGGATCAGCGCCGGGGAGCATTTGATTGAAACCCCTGTTGGTACGGTCAATGCCACGCTGCACCAGGACGGCAGCGTCACGGTGGAAAACGTGCCCGCCTACCGTTATCGCCGACAGGTGGCGGTCGACGTGAAGGACTATGGCGTAGTGACGGGCGATATTGCCTGGGGGGGGAACTGGTTTTTCCTGGTTGCCGAACATCCTCTTGCCATTACTACGCAAAATCTGGAGGCGCTTACCGCCTTCTGCTGGGCGGTACGGCAGGCGTTGGAACTAGCGGGCGTTTATGGGGAAGACGGCGGTGTTATCGATCATATTGAACTGTTCGCCGCCGACCCGCAGGCTGACAGCCGCAACTTCGTGCTATGCCCCGGCAAGGCCTATGATCGTTCGCCCTGCGGTACCGGCACCAGCGCCAAGTTGGCTTGCCTGGCGGCCGACGGCAAATTGCCGCCGGATGAAGTCTGGCGCCAGGCGAGCGTGATTGGCAGCGAGTTCAGCGGCTATTACCGGCGCAATGGCGATCGCGTAATCCCTTTTATTCGCGGGCAAGCTTACATTTGCGCCGACAGCCGGTTGCTGCTGGATGAGCGTGACCCCTTCGTCTGGGGAATACGGTGAAGGCCGTCGGCAGGTGCGCAGAGGCGATAGTGGTAGGCGCCGGCATTATCGGTGCAGCCTGTGCCTGGCGGCTGGCACAGGAAGGGCATCAGGTGTTACTGGTGGATAATCAGCGCCCCGGTGCGACAGCAGCAGGCATGGGGCACCTGGTCTGTATGGACGATAATCCCGCTGAATTGGCCTTGAGCGCTTATTCGCTACAACTGTGGCGCGGGGTGCTGGAGCGCCTGCCGGAGAGTTGTGCCTGGCGCGGTTGCGGCACGCTATGGCTGGCAGAGCGGGAAGACGAGATGGCTATTGCCGAACGGAAGCAGCGGCGAATGGCGGAATATGGCGTGCTTAGCGAGACGCTCAGTGCTGCGCAGATTGCTCGTCTTGAGCCCATGCTGCGGCCCGGTCTGGCGGGTGGGTTGCAGGTGCCGGGCGACGGCATTGTCTATGCGCCCAACGTCGCCCGATGGTTACAGGTTGATGCCGGGTCGGCAATCAGGGTGATTGCTGATGAGGTGGTCATGCTGGAGGAACAAGCGGTGGTGCTGGCCAGCGGTAAGCGCCTGACGGCCCCTGTAGTGGTGCTTGCCTGCGGCCTGCAGGCCGATAGGTTGTTGGCGCAGCCGTTGCTGAAAGCCAAAAAAGGGCACTTGGCGATCACCGATCGTTACCCGCAGAGGGTGCGCCACCAATTGGTTGAATTAGGTTATGGTGCCAGCGCACATGCCAGCGGCGGCACTTCAGTGGCATTTAACGTTCAGGCGCGCCCAACAGGCCAACTGCTGATTGGTTCTTCGCGACAATTTGATTCACCCGACGCCGATATCGACTTGCCGCTGCTGGCGGCAATGCTGATGCGCGCGGAGGCATTTTTACCCGCGCTGGCGCAACTGAATATTATCCGTTGCTGGACAGGTCTGCGCGCCGCTTCGGCCGATGGTTTACCGCTATTGGGGCCGCACCCGCAACATCGCTGGTTATGGTTGGCATTGGGACATGAGGGGTTGGGGGTGACGACCGCGTTAGGCAGCGCCGCACTGATTGCGGCGCAGATCCAGCATCACCGGCCGGCGATTGACGATACTCCCTATCTTGCTGCACGGGTGTTTAGCGAGGTGTTGTCGGTATGAGCGAAGAACTGAGTTTGCTGATGCTAACAATTGATGGTGAAAGCCTGCACGTGCCTGAGGGTTGCAGCGTGGCAGCAGCACTTAGCCTGAGCGGGCAGGATCGCTGCCGTTACTCGGTCTGTCGGCTACCGCGAGCGCCGTTTTGCGGCATGGGTATTTGCCAGGAGTGTCGTGTCACGGTGAATGGTCTGCGGCGGTTGGCGTGCCAGACCCTGTGTCAGCCTGGGATGCATATTGAGAGGATCAATGATGAGTAACCTCACGTGCGACGTGCTGATTATCGGCGCAGGGCCAGCCGGGTTAGCCGCAGCTTGCACCGCTGCACAAAGCGGCCAGTCGGTGTTGATGCTTGACGATAACCCTAACCCAGGTGGACAAATTTGGCGCGATGGGCCGGGAGTCATGTTGCCGGTACTTGCGCAGCAGTATCGGCAGGCGGTTGGGGCGCTGAATAACGTGACGTTGCTTAACGCCGTCAAAATCGTGGCTCATTGCGGGCGGCAGCAAATCCTCTATGAGGGTGCTGTGGGTAGTGGGCTCGTCGATTATCAACGCTTGATCTTGTGCTGCGGTGCGCGGGAGCTTCTGTTGCCGTTTCCCGGCTGGACGTTGCCTGGGGTGACCGGTGCCGGTGGGTTGCAGGCTCAGATAAAACAGGGGCTGCAAATTAAAGGGGAACGGGTGGCCATTGCCGGCAGCGGGCCGTTGCTGCTGGCGGTGGCCGATAGCGTTACCAAAGCCGGTGGTGACGTGGTGTTGCTGGCGGAACAAACGTCCGCTCGGCGGTTGGCGGGGTTCGCCAGTGGGCTGTGGCGCTGGCCGACAAAGCTACACCAGTCATTGACTCTGCTGCATCGTCGTTATCGCCCTGACAGCTATGTGCTGGCGGCGTTGGGGGGGCAACGGCTGGAAGCGGTGAGGGTTCAGCAAGGCAGGAGAGTGGCGATGCTGCCTTGTGATCGGTTGGCCTGCGGTTTTGGACTGGTGGCAAATATTGAGCTGGCGATGCATTTGGGGTGCCGCATTTCCAATCACAGGGTCGCTGTGGACGAGTGGCAGCAAACCAGTGTGCCGCAGATTTATGCCGCCGGAGACTGTACCGGCGTTGGCGGCAGTGAGTTGGCGCTAGCCGAGGGAGCCATCGCCGGTTATGCCGCAACCGGCAATATGGAACAGGCGCAGGCATTAATGGGACAGCGTGATAAGTGGCGGCATTTCGCTGGAGCGGTAGAGCGCGCTTTTATGCTAAACCCTGCGCTGAAAGCACTGGCGATGTCTGACACGCTGCTGTGCCGCTGCGAGGATGTGCCGTTGGGGCAGGTCTGTGAGTTCTCTGGCTGGTCGGCGGCCAAGCTGGGCAGCCGCTGCGGCATGGGAGCCTGTCAGGGCAAGATTTGCGCGACGGCGGCACGTCACCTTTTTGGTTGGCCGTTGGTGGCCCCACGGATCCCATTGACGCCGGCCAGAACAGAAACGCTGGCCCGACTGGGCCGCACCGAGAGCGACGGATAAGCATGCTACACTCAGGCATAATAACCAGAGAGTTCGGGTGGGCAAAGGATGACAAATGCACTGATTACGCTGGCACTATGTCTGTTGCTGATGCCGTTGTTGTTATGGCTGATTGGTCGTGCTCTGTCGGCCACAAAGGATAAAAAACCAGAGAAAAATAAGTCTAAACCTAAGGCTGGTATGCCGCACGGTGATGATCAATAACTTCCGGTTACAAGCAGGGTGACAGGGTTCGGCATGCCGAACCCGTTGCCTGCTTTGTTAGTATTGTGGCCAGTAATAGGTTTTCTCATGCCAGCCTTTGCCATACATGCAGGCTTCGATGGTCGCCGAGCGGGCGGCCTCATTGCGATCATTCTGCACTGTTTTGAATGAGGGCTGTTTTTCGTAACGGTAGCCTTCTGGACAATCCTTCTTGTCTTTTTTACAACTCTTGTATTGGTTTTCGTAGGCAAACTCAAAATCTCTCACCATATCTGGTGGAAAACGTTCATACCCCTTGCCTTTGCATTCGGCATATTCCGCATCGCGAGTGGCGTTGCCAGCACCGGGTTTTTCCCATTGTGTGCAAGCGGTCAATGTCAAGAATGGCAAAATAATCAAAAAATTATACGTCTTCATGGTATCCCTAACTCTTTCTGTCGTCCTAAATACACGTGCTAAGAATCATCCTAGACAACGCAAGGCAGGAGTGTAATAAAATGATGTTAAAATTGGAAATGATAATAATTATTGTTTATGTGAGATTGAGGTTACGCTGGCGAAGCCTATATATGTGGCTTTAAAGTCGCAGCCGATAATGCTGTGGGTAAGTGCTGAGGTTTTGGGTTTAGGGGGAGAATGGCATGCGACGTACGCTCGTTTTACTTTCGGTATTACTGGCGCTGGCTATGCTGCTGCCCTGGGCAAGCCGTTATTTACCCCCAGGCTATCATCCTTTCTCTCCTTTAACGCTGGACGATCCCCCAACCCTGGTCACTCGCCATAAACTGCGGTTGTTGGCCAATGATCCTGTGGCTTGCATGGCCATTTTGACTCAGGCAAGGGACGCGGGGCGTATCGCTTTTAGCCTGCCTGGCGACAGCCAGGGCAAATGTCCGCTGGTTGCGCCGGTGCGGGTGCAAAATTTTGGTGAGGTACGCCTCAGTTCCAGTTTTCTTGCCAGTTGCCCGCTGGCGCTGAGCAGCGCAATGTTCGTTGGGCAAATCGCCGCGCCGCAGGCACAACGGCAGTTTGGTGTGAGGCTGGCGCGTATTGACCATCTTGGCAGCTACGCTTGTCGCAATATCTATCATCGACCAGTGGGAAGGCTCAGTGAGCATGCTACTGCGGAGGCTTGGGATATTGCCGGTTTTCGTCTGGCGAATGGTCAACGGCTGACAATATTGCGCGACTGGCCGGAGCAAAGCACTGCGGGAAGCTATCTGAAAGCGCTGTTCGAAGAGGGATGTGGCTTTTTCGGCAGTGCGCTGGGCCCGGAATATAATGCCGCTCATGCAAATCATTTTCATTTTGGCATGCAGGGGTATGGGTTGTGCAGGTAAATGGTAATGGCGAAAACGAGTAATAAAGCAATAATATTTTTTGGTTATAGTGTCGATACTAAGTTTTTTCTGATTTTATGCCCGGTATATTTATAGGATTTTTACCTAAGAGGTATGGTTTATTTTTAGCTGCGGTAGGGGTTGGGAAAAAAGGTCACTTGATTTGTGCAGGTTTATCCAACTTTTAAATCCATGCAGAATTAAAACTATTATTCGAATGGCCAGTAATGCGATTGCAATTCACCTATAAATTTTTTAGATTCAGGAGCGATAAATGATTTCATGATGATGAAGGCGTGAATAAGGGAGTCTTATTTGTTGAATAAACCTGAAATACCTAAAGATAACGATAATTTACCTTTATTATCAGTTGATTATGATCGATTTAGAAACCTCTCCGAGGTTGGTGATGCCTTTGGTTATGGCCGTACTCGTTTTTATCAATGGTGTCGGGGGCGAGGTTTTCTTACTTTGATGAATGCACCTTCCCCAGAGATGATAAGCCGAGGATACATGCTGACTGGACTGTCGGAAACCGGCTACCCGCGAGTTTATGTCACAGAGGATGGATTTAACTATGTGGGTGGAATTTTTCAAGATGATATCAAGAAGCGTATGGTTAAATTTTAAATAGATTACAAAAATCCTTATCTATTTCAATATAATAACAAAGAATTTTCCTAGTGTGACGGAAGGTTCTCTGATCATCATCGCGATGGGCAGTGAAAACTCGTTTGACGTCGGACTTCCCCCAGCCCACTGGAAGTTATCCTATTTTTCTATTGATGGCGCGCTGCCACCTATTCTCTTGCTACTATGAAGATTGGTTTTTTCTAGGAGCTCAGGATGAAGCATTACGCCGCGTTATTTATTACAACCTTACTGTTGTCTGGCTGCGCCACGCAGGCGGTTCCGCCGCAACAGGCTGAGTTGCCGCCGCCCAGCCGATTGATGCTTTATCAGAATGTGCCGCAAACGCCTTATGCCACGGTGGTGGTGGTGCGTGACAGCGGGATGTTGGCGGGGAGTTGCCGCACCGGGGTTTATATCAACGGGGAGTTTGCGGCATCGCTGGCGGCAAAAGAAAAGGCCGAGTTTCGAGTGCCGGTGGGGAATAACGAAGTTAGCATCGGGCAGGATATGATCGAAAATAGTCTGTGCATCTGGCGCGATACCAGCGGCCGGTTACCGATGACGCTGCGCGCCGGTGAGAGCCGTTACTTCCGCATTGCGGGCGATATGCAACGCGGTTTTGTGCTGCAGGCCGGTAAACCGTAATCAGGCGGGGCGCAGTCAGCGCCCTTGCCACCATCCCCACAGAGTGATCAATAGCCACGCTGCAGCAACCCAGCACAACACCGCCGCACCCAACGCCCAAGACAATCTCATGCTGTTGATAAACAAATACAACGAGATCAGATACACCAGATAGGGCAGAACCGCCCACATGCCGAAAATCAGCGTGGTTCTCAGCGCTTCGATCGAGCGTTCGCTGCCGACAATGTAATGCGCAATCAGTGCAAAGGTGGGAAATAGCGGCACCAGGCCGGCAATATAGTAGCTGCGACTTTTGGCCAGCAGGCCGATTAAGACTACGACCAAAGCGCCGATCAACGCTTTAACGAGGATGCCCATAGGTTTCTCTGGCGTAAATAAAAATACACTGCCCGAAATAATGTGGGAGATCAATTACTCATGAAAATTGTGAGGGAAACGGGCCTGCGGAAATGGCAGGCCGGATGGACGGCAGCTTACTGACGGTAAGCGTGCTTAATTTGTTGGATACTGTTTTTAAAGATTTCGGCCTGAGCCGGGTCTTCAATCTGTGCGATAAAGCGTTCCATTTTGATAATGACTTTCCCGGCATCCGCCTGGCCGATCGATTTCAGGATCAGCGTCAGCGTTGCTTTAAGACAGGCGACTTCTGTCGCCAGCGTTTCCGGGTTTGCAGACGTAGTGAAGTCAACGTTGCTCATTTTCTCTCCTGATTTTTGGGCCGTAGCCTGAAACAATATGCATTTTGATGCGCATCAGCACCGACTTCATTCACTCTGGCATGCAGATGCGTATTTATCTGGGCGCGGAGTATAGCATAGCATCCGATATCCATCTGCACAGATAGCGCTGGAACTGCTCCATTCAGTGGTTATCGGTGTGTTAACGCGGCGGTTATCGTTTGTGGGCTATAGCGCAGGCGCGCAGTGGATTAATGAATACCCCGGCATCCGTTCGGCAACGGCAAGAGGACAGAATAAGTGACAGTTATTTCGTTGGGGTTAATAAGTATTTGCCCGGTATGTTATTATCAACTTATGGGGGCCATTCTAATTATCAACGTGGCTGCCTTGCTCTTTGGCACCTAATTTTCTGCTGAATAATTTTCTTTCGGGACGTTTTTTCCTGAGAAGCCGAACGGTAGTTATCGTCTTGTTTTATTTCAATGAATTACAACGCCATTGCATTCGTGTTAATATTATCTATGTTGCTATTGCTTACATTGATTTTACCCGCGCTTTATGACTGGCGCGGTATCATAGACAGGAATCACACCCACTAATATTTCCGCTGTGGGGGGGGGCCGCAGAGAACGGCTTTATCGGGCTGGGCGGATGACTAAAATTCAAAAATCAGCGCCGTTTCGCAAAGTTAATCGGGAGTTAGTATTAATCTGTGTTCATTCTTGGCCGAAAAACAAGTAATATCTCAGGCTATAACAGAGGCTGATTGCGTTACTCCCTTTTTTTGGAGATTTTTCCTTGATTAGCGTTCTTCTTGTTGATGACCACGAACTGGTGCGCGCAGGGATACGACGCATTCTTGAAGATATCAAAGGTATAAAAGTTGTCGGGGAGGCCCAGTGCGGTGAAGACGCCGTGAAATGGTGCCGTGGCAATGCTGTAGATATCGTTCTTATGGATATGAATATGCCGGGCATTGGCGGGCTGGAAGCTACGCGCAAGATTGTACGTTATGCGCCCGACGTTAAAGTCATCATGTTGACTATTCATACTGAAAACCCATTGCCTGCCAAGGTGATGCAGGCGGGTGCTGCAGGCTACCTGAGTAAGGGGGCTGCGCCGCAGGATGTGGTTAACGCCATCCGGTCGGTGCAGGCAGGCCAGCGCTACATCGCATCGGACATTGCCCAGCAGATGGCATTGAGCCAACTGGAGCCGCAGACGGAAACCCCGTTCAGTTGCCTGTCTGAACGTGAGCTGCAGATTATGCTGATGATCACCAAAGGCAAAAAGGTGAATGAGATCTCGGAACAACTGAACCTCAGTCCTAAAACGGTGAACAGCTACCGTTATCGTATGTTCAGTAAACTGAATATCAGCGGTGACGTAGAATTGACACACCTGGCTATCCGACACGGATTGTTCAATGCGGAGACGTTGTTAAGCAGTGAGTGACCGTTTTGATGCCAAAGCTTTTTTAAGCACCGTAACCAGCCAGCCCGGCGTCTACCGTATGTATGACGCTACTGGTACGGTTATCTACGTCGGTAAAGCCAAAGATCTGAAAAAGCGCCTCGTCAGTTATTTCCGCCAGCAGGTGGGAAGCCGAAAAACCGAGGCGCTGGTTAAAAATATCGCACAAATAGATGTAACTGTTACGCATACCGAGACAGAAGCGCTATTACTGGAACATAACTACATAAAGCTATACCAGCCGCGATATAATGTTCTTTTGCGAGACGATAAATCTTATCCGCTGATCTTCCTTAGCGCAGACAGTCATCCGCGGTTGGCGGTTCATCGTGGCGCTAAACATGCCAAGGGTGAATACTTCGGCCCGTTTCCCAACTCTTATGCCGTGCGCGAGACATTAGCGCTGTTGCAGAAGCTATTCCCGATACGCCAGTGTGAGAACAGCGTGTACCGCAACCGCTCGCGCCCTTGCTTGCAGTATCAGATCGGGCGTTGCCTGGGGCCTTGCGTCGCCGGACTGGTGAGTGAGGAAGAATATCAACAGCAGGTAGACTATGTGCGCCTGTTCCTGTCAGGCAAGGATCAGCAGGTGTTGCATCAGTTGATCGAACGGATGGAAAACGCCAGTAAGGCATTGAATTTCGAAGATGCAGCGCGTATCCGCGATCAAATCCAGGCGGTGCGGCGTGTGACGGAGCGCCAGTTCGTTTCGGGCAATAGCGACGATCTGGACGTGATAGGCGTGGCGTTTGAAGCAGGCATGGCCTGCTTGCACGTATTGTTTATCCGCCAAGGCAAAGTGTTGGGCAGTCGCAGCTACTTCCCGAAGGTGCCGGGGGGGACCGAGATGAGCGAAGTGGTGCAGACCTTTGTCGGGCAGTTCTATTTACAGGGCAGCCAGGCTCGCACTCTGCCAGCGGAAATCCTGCTGGATTTCAATCTGCCCGAAAAAGACCTGTTGGCGGAGTCGCTCTCCGAGTTGGCTGGTCGCAAGATTCAAATCCAAAGCAAACCGCGTGGCGATCGTGCACGTTACCTTAAACTTGCGCGTACCAACGCCGCGACCGCGTTGACAACCAAGCTTTCGCAACAGTCGACGATTCATCAGCGGTTGGCAGAACTGACGAAGATCTTGAATCTTTCCGAGATTAACCGCATGGAATGCTTTGACATCAGCCACACCATGGGTGAGCAGACCGTCGCTTCCTGCGTGGTGTTCGACGGCAACGGACCGCTGCGTTCGGAATATCGGCGCTATAATATCACCGGCATTACGCCAGGGGATGACTATGCCGCCATGGCGCAAGTGCTGAAACGACGCTATGGTAAAGCTCTGGAAGAGAACAAAATCCCAGACGTTATTTTTATCGATGGCGGTAAGGGCCAGCTTGGCATGGCGATCGACGTGTTCAACTCACTGAACGTCACCTGGGATAAAAACAAACCTTTGCTGATTGGTATCGCCAAAGGCGCCGATCGCAAAGCCGGCCTGGAAACATTGTTCTTTGTACCGGAAGGTGAGGGGATTTCTCTGCCTTCGGATTCGCCGGCGCTGCATGTGATCCAGCATATCCGCGATGATTCGCATAACCATGCGATCACTGGGCACCGACAGAAAAGGGCAAAAGTTAGAAATACCAGCGCGTTGGAACTGATCGACGGCGTTGGGCCAAAACGGCGACAGGTGCTGTTGAAGTATATGGGTGGACTTCAACCATTATTGAACGCCAGCGTTGAGGAAATTGCAAAAGTGCCGGGTATTTCACAAGCATTGGCAGAAAAGATCTACAATGCATTGAAACACTGAGGGCAATGTAGCAACATACTCTTAATTCCCACTCCAGCCAGATAGTTACCGTAGCATTATGCAATTGAATATACCGACTTGGCTTACTTTGTTTCGCGTAGTTCTGATCCCATTCTTTGTTCTGGCATTTTACCTGCCGTTCACCTGGGCTCCGATGGTTTGCGCCGTCATCTTTGTATTTGCTGCCATAACCGACTGGTTTGATGGATTCCTGGCCCGTCGCTGGAAGCAAACTACCCGTTTCGGGGCGTTCCTAGACCCGGTAGCGGACAAAGTGATGGTGGCGGTGGCGCTGGTGCTGGTAGCCGAGCACTATCATACCTGGTGGATCACCTTGCCTGCGGCGACCATGATTGCCCGTGAAATTATCATCTCGTCGCTGCGTGAGTGGATGGCGGAGATCGGTAAGCGCAGCAGCGTGGCGGTATCGTGGATTGGTAAAGTCAAAACCATGGCGCAAATGATGTCGCTGGTGGGGCTGCTGTGGCGCCCGGAACGTACCGTTGAGTATGCGTCCTTCGGCCTGTTGTACATCGCGGCGGTGCTGACTTTCTGGTCAATGTTCCAATATTTGAACGCGGCCCGGAAAGATTTGCTTGAACCCTGATCAAAGCGCTGCAAAAATCGTCAAACAAACGTAATGAGACAACAATTTTATTGACTCATTACGTCAGGTAAGTAGAATGCATCGCATCAGACGGCAGCGGTGAATCGCCGAAAGATAGCAAAAAAATCAGTAAGTTCTGATTGATGCGGGAATAGCTCAGTTGGTAGAGCACGACCTTGCCAAGGTCGGGGTCGCGAGTTCGAGTCTCGTTTCCCGCTCCAAATTAAACAAAGCTGGTGTTTCACGAGCTTTGGCCTGATGAAGGCAGCAGAATTAAGGCGCGTTAACAAAGCGGTTATGTAGCGGATTGCAAATCCGTCTAGTCCGGTTCGACTCCGGAACGCGCCTCCAATTTTCCCGAGCCCGGGTGGTGAAATCGGTAGACACAAGGGATTTAAAATCCCTCGGCTTATGGCTGTGCGGGTTCAAGTCCCGCCCCGGGTACCAGGGAAAATAATTCCAGAATAATCAAAGCAATATGCAGTAATGTCGTGACCGCCGGAAGGCGGTTTTTTTGTGCCTGAAATTCCCTTTCCTAACATCATTCCTAACATCGTTTTTATTCTATGCCTGAACGTTGAATAATTACTGTCTGCCGACCACAGGTACTATCTGGATGCTGTTCATACCTTGTTTCAACGTTAACGCTCCAGTTTCGCTGATGGCCGCTCCCAATCGTCTAAGCTTATGAACATTCCAGACGACCGCTGGATTGCGCTTCGGCTCGAAACGCGGATGCCATCCGCAAGCGAGCCGTAAGGCTAAATGCTGGGGGCACCTGCGTTTTGCATAAAATCTGGCAGTTTTTTAAGACGGTTAGCGATAAGTGATATATAACCGGAGAGTAAAAAGAGAAGGAGCGTTGTATGAGAGGGGGATTATTTTTATTAATTATTGTAATGCTATCTGGGTGTTCAGGGTCTTTTGGATCGATATTGGGCGTTATTCCGCAAAGTTCCGATGTTTGTCCGCAGGGGAAAAATGCGATCTCTGGTGAATGCCGCTAGTGATAGCTAGTTGAAAAATTGAGCTCAATATCTTTCTTCGGCGCTGGCCTATAGCGTGTCGTCAGGTTGAATATCGGTCTGGCTAGCAACGCTGTCGACATGTGGCATCCGGGTATATCGCTTAACCTGACACCCGCTACGTCACGCAATATAAGACGATATCCGGCTATTTGAAGGCGTTCCGGTAGCCGGATATTGTTTTCCCCACAACTAAACCTCCCATCAGCGCCCTCCAGGAAACGGCACTTTATCTGCGTTTACATTGGCTACCGACATCGAAGTTAAAACAACCAGAATAGTGAAGAGGGTGCGCTGGTCCGATTTCTGCAGATATCCCGGCTAACGACCGTTAACCCCAATGACCTCGATAGCGGCTCTGTGCAACTTTTGGCAATATTCCTCGGGCTGTCTTTCGACCTCTTTGATTAAGTGGGCGAGAATGCTTTGCTTGGTGATGGGCCTGTTGGACAAGAGCACCTGGACTACGCTCTTGCCGACAAGGTTGTATATTTGTTCACGGTACAACTCGACGTCTTTATCGTCGAGACCGTAAAGAGAGTAATCAATCATAGTGTTTTTACCGCTGATGAAATTTAAAGCGCCGCCCGAAGCGGGCTGAGAAGCCATTAAAAAATAAAATACTGCAAATTCCACTTAGGTACATGCCTTCGCGGTAAGTTAACGATAACGTAATAAGAATATTCCTATCAATAGGCGACGGCAATCCAGATGGCTAATTAGGAATAACCTCATGTAACAGCTTGGGGATCTGAACTTGCTAAGATGAATTATGGGAAGGGGTTAGGGGGCTGATTAACATCAGGCTTTGCATCAAAACTCTTGAGCGGCGGTTCCAAAGGTGGCAAGCACGCTGAGCGCGAACCTTTTATTCGCAACCCTAACCGCAGGCTAGCCCGACTCGGTTTTTGATGGGCAATCCCCTTTACACACGGTTTGTTACAGTATAACAGCGATAAATTTTCTCGCGGGAGCAACGTCGGTTCAAATTATCTGTCAGATTACCATTCAATAGCAGGATGAGCGCGTTGCTCTCAACAACAACCTGTGTCAGTAAGCAGTTATGAATTCACTTTGGCGAGAATGGTATCAATAATGCAGAAGTTCCGACGTTGGACCCAGTTGCAGGTCTCTTTCTTTATCGCGTTTTATCTCGGTGTATTGCTCAATATCCCCATATTTTATCGCCGTTATCAGCAACTCAATTACGACAATTTACTGTCGATCGGCATTGAGGTCGTCGCGGCCTTTAGTCTGGTGTGCTTTATCACTCTGCTAATCTCGTTTTTGGGGCGTCGACTGTTCCGCGTTCTGGCATCGTTTCTGGTTCTGAGCTCGGTGGCTGCCAGCTATTATATGGTGTTGTTCCACGTCGATATCGGCTACGGCATCCTGGCGGCGGTGATGACTACCGATGTTGATCTGTCCAAAGAGTCGGTTGGTTGGCATTTTGGCGTGTGGATGGTGCTGGTAAGTTTGTTGCCGCTGCTGTTCATCTGGCTGGCGCCGATGCACGAAGCTGTACTGAAGCGCAGTAACTGGACTACGTTGTTTAAAAAGGGTGGCATCATGCTGGCTGCCGGGGTGTGCTGCTGGTTGCCGCTCACGCTGATGGGGCAGGTGCAGGACCGCCACGATCGCGAAAATAATCAGCTGATGGCCAGCTATGGCGGCGTAGTCGCCGGTAGCTATTCACCGTCGAACTGGCTTTCGGCGTTGGGGCTGCTGACCTACAGCTCTTACAGCCAGGCGGAAGACAGCCGTAATCTGTTCGATCCGGCTGCGCATTTTACCTATCAGCCGCCGAAAGACGTGAATGATCTCTATGTGGTGTTTGTGATTGGTGAAAGCGCCAGACGTGATCACATGGGCGTTTACGGCTACCAGCGCGACAACACGCCTTACCTTGATAAGGAAACCAACCTGGCGGTGTTACAGGGTTATTCCTGCGACACCTCGACCAAACTCTCTTTGCGTTGCATGTTCGTGCGGGAAGGGGGGGCTGCTGAAGAACCTGAGCGGACGCTGAAGGAAATGAACGTCTTTTCGGTGCTGAAAAAACAGGGCTTTTCCTCGGAGTTGTTTTCGATGCAAAGCGAAGCCTGGTTTTATAACAAAACTCAGGCGGACGATTATGCGCTGAGAGAAAGCATCCAGGCGGAAAAACGCAACGTCGGCAAACCGGTGAACGACATGGCGTTGATTGACGAGCTGCAGGATTCATTGGGCCGTCACCCGCAGGGTAAGCATTTGGTCATTCTGCATACCAAAGGTTCGCACTATATGTATACCGAACGCTATCCTCGCGCTTTCGCCCGTTACAAGCCGGAGTGCCAAGGCATTGATGACGCCTGCTCTACGGAGGAGATGATCAACTCTTACGACAACAGCCTGCTGTACACCGATTATTTCCTTGAGCAAGTGTTCAATCAGTTACGTAACCGTAACGCCATCGTGTTTTACGCTTCGGATCACGGAGAGTCTATCTCGGAAAATATGCATTTCCACGGTACGCCGCGTGACCGCGCACCGAAGGAACAGCGCACGATTCCCATCATGGTCTGGGCATCCGACAAGTTCCTCAGCCAGCCCGACCACCAGGCAGCGTTTAATCAGTTGAAGGCGCTGCAACAGGCCAAAACGCCGGTGTTCCATGAGAAGCTGTTCGACAGCGTACTGGGCTGCATCGGCTACACCTCACCGGACGGCGGTATCGTGAAATCGCATAACTGGTGTCAGGTGAACTGAGCCATTGGAAGAAATATTCAAACCGCCGCAAGGCGGTTTTTTTGGAGAATTATGCGGTAGGAGGGCGTTAGCGCTGGTTTTCAATCCAGTGGAAGAAGCGTGAAAAGCGGGTGGCGAGATCCCCGAGGTTAAACATCGTACCTATCCAGAGAGCGGTCATCAGCTCACTCCAATGATAATCAGCACGTCAATTTTGCTCATTGGTTATATTCTTCAATGGGTTAAAATTTGTTCAAGCTTGGCATCAATCGCTTCAGGGATAAAATATCGACGTAATAATGCCGGAGTTACCCAGGCTACCGGTTGGATAAACATGGAGGATGACAATGAAAATCTTGAGCATGGCAGGAAATGACCTGCGTCTGAAGATCCTGACAGACAGCGATACTGAAATTGCTCATCTTTATTTTCGGGAGAATCAACAGCATCTTTTGCCGTGGGAGCCGAGCCGGCCAGATGACTTTTACAACGCTGAAGTTATTCAGCAGCGGCTTTGGCAAGCGGGGAAAGATGCAGAACAGGGGCGTGCCTATCAATTTGGTATCGTCAATGGCGCAGGCACCGAAATGCTGGGCACCTGCAATTTTACCCAGGTTGCTCGCGGCCCATTCCAGGCCTGCCATCTGGGCTACTCGATCGCCGCCCGGCACGAAGGCAAAGGCATAATGACCCAGGCGCTAACCGCCGCCATCGGTCACCTGTTTGGTGAGTTGGGTCTGCACCGCATTATGGCGGCCTATATCCCGACGAACGGCCGCAGTGAAAAGCTGTTGCTGCGCCTTGGCTTCGAGAAAGAAGGCTATGCAAAGTCTTATCTGAAGATTGCCGGCCGCTGGCAGGACCACGTATTGACATCATTGATTAATCCGCAGCACACAGAGTAACAAGCCGGTGGGAATGACGGCATTAGCGGCTGGCGCTGCGTCGACTCGGTCCCGTTGCTTTTGAAACCGGTATTAAGGTTTCTTGTCCGGGTTTGCTTTGACAAAGTCAGGGGACATAAAAAAATCCGTAATCTGCAGTGAGATTACGGATTTTTACCGACCAATGGGATCGTTCAATCGATCATGTAGTGCCTAACCGAGCGGCATCAACCCCGAGGGAGGGCTTTAGTCCAGTTTCGGATGCTGGTCGACAAGCGTCTGCTTTTTCCTCTCCAGCTCGGCAATCTGCTCGTTGATATCCTCAACCTTCTGTTCGATGTTGTCGTAGGTTTCCTGCAACAGCTCTTTGGCTTCCGTACGATCCGAAGCGGCCGGGGTAGCACCCCGTAGCGGTTTGTTGGCGGTTTCCTTCATATACAGTCCGGTGATCAGGCCAATCACCGCCACCACCATCAGGTAGTACGCCGGCATGTACAGGTTACCGGTCGACTCGACCAACCAGGCGGCCACCGTCGGCGTAGCGCCGGCGACCAGAACCGAAATGTTGAACGAAATCGCCAGTGCGCTGTAACGAATATGCGTCGGGAACATCGCCGGCAGAGTAGAGGCCATCACGCCGGTGAAGGAGTTCAGCAACACGGCCAACACCAGCAGGCCGACAAAGATCAGGCCAATCACGTTGCTGTTGATCAGGATAAAGCAGGGTATCGACAGCAACAGCAGCCCGATGCTGCCGCCAATGATAAACGGCTTGCGGCCAATGCGGTCGCTGGCCAGGCCGATCACCGGTTGCACAAACAGCATGCCGATCATGATGGCGATGATGATCAGTACGCCGTGATCTTCCGAGTAGTGCAGGTTATGCGACAGGTAGCTCGGCATGTAGGTCAGCAGCATATAGTAGGTTACGTTGGTGGAAATCACGATACCGACACACACCAGCAGGCTTCGCCAATGCTTGGCCGCGATCTCTTTAAACGAGGTCTTCGGCGGGTTGCCGATGGCATCGCGGTCTTCTTTCTCCATCTTCTCCACGTGCTGCTGGAACGCCGGGGTTTCTTCCAGCGCATGACGCAGATACAGGCCGATCAGGCCCAGCGGTGCTGCGATAAAGAACGGAATACGCCAACCCCAGTCGAGGAAGTTGCTTTCGCCGACGATACTGGAGATCAGCACCACTACGCCTGCGCCGAGCACGAAGCCGGCAATAGAGCCGAAATCAAGCCAACTGCCCATAAAGCCGCGCTTTCTGTCGGGCGAGTATTCAGCGACGAAGATCGCCGCGCCCGAGTATTCGCCGCCCACCGAGAAGCCCTGCGCCAGTTTGGCCAGCAGCAGCAGCACCGGTGCCCAGATGCCGATCGAAGCATATGAAGGGATCAGGCCAATACAGAATGTGCTTACCGCCATGATGATAATGGTGATGGAAAGGACCTTCTGGCGGCCGAATTTATCACCCATCGCGCCAAAGAACAGGCCGCCTAACGGGCGTACCAGGAAGGGAACGGAAAACGTTGCCAGTGCGGCAATCATCTGCACGCCGGGGGTGGCGCCAGGGAAAAACACTTGCCCCAAGGCGTAGGCTACGAAGCCATAGACACCGAAGTCAAACCATTCCATCGCGTTGCCTAATGCCGCCGCGGTAATCGCTTTCTTCAGCTTGCTGTCGTCGATGATGGTGATGTCATTAATATGCATCGGCTTATGTCGTTTTTTTCTTAACTTCATATAATCATCCCTTAATCAATTTTAGTCGTACGTGAATTCGCAATCCTTGTTCACTTTCTTCTGCCCAGTTATCAGTGTGGCTAATCTGACCTCTATGTGGAGAGATCCCATGCTGCCATTTTTGTGTGACGCGAATCACGTAATTTGCCTGCTTTTAGCAGGAATATGTCATTTAGGTGACTAATTATTTTGCATCTATAGCTTAACGTTATATCTTGCGACGATCAAATTTAGCAGTTTATCTTATGGTTTTTCACCAGAATAGTGCCAAAACAGGTTAATTATTGTGCGCATTGATGGTTTTTTTATCAGGAAGGGGATCGCTAAAGTATAGGGGGAACCGGAAAGGATACGGGTAAAATTAATGCGTTTTGCTGCTGTGGAGCAAAGCCTGGCGTAAACGCCAGGCCGGTGAATTATTGGGGTGAACCACCAAACTCCAGGTAGATTTGCGCCAGATTCTGGTACTGGTCAAAGCGGTTTTCATCCAGGGCCAGTTCTGCCAACCGACGGCGATTCTGCGCATCCAGCCAGAAGGTGATAGAGACGGCGCCCTGGCGATAGCGAATTTCATTCAACCGTTCAGATTTACGCGCCAGAGCCAAGGCCGTCTGTAAGTGTTGCTCCTGCGCCATCAACTGGGTACGCAACGATAAAGCATTGTCTACATCGGCCATGGCTTTATACAACGCCTGTTTGAACTCCAACACCCGCAGTTCGTAATCGCTACGGGCGATTTTGATGTCAACGCTCATCTGCCGCCACTCGAGGAAAGGCAGCGACAGCCCAGCGCCGACCGATGCCATCGGATTGCGAAGAAATTCCAGCAGCGCGGTGCTGCTGGCGCCCAATGAACCGGTCAGGCTGAAGGCCGGATAATATTGGGTGCGTTTCACGTCAACGTTAGCCAACGCTTCGCGAAGCCGCAGCTCTTTGGCGTGGATATCCGGGCGATGGCGCAGCACGTTGACCGGGATACCGGCATTGATCTGCGGCAGCCGGCCCATTGGCAACCTGGCGGGAGCAATCACCGCATTGCCCGGCGGCGCACCCAGCAGCAGCGTTTGTTCGTTCAACGCCAGTTGGCGCTCGCGCCGTTGCGCCAACTGGGTATTTTCCTGATTAATCAGGTTCTGTTCGGCATCCACCACGTCGAGTGAAGAGACGCTGCCCGCGCGGTAACGGGCATTAACCAGTCGCAAAGTCTCCCGGGCATAGGCGATGCTCTGCTGGTTGACCTCGATCCGCTGATTGATAAAGCCTACCCGCCAGTAATTCTTGCTGGCGCTGGCGAGCAAGGCCAGGCGAGCGCTTTGCAAATCTTGCTGCGTGGCCTGCCGGCTCCATTCTGCAGCGTCACGCTGACGCGCAAGCTTACCCCACAGGTCGACTTCATAGCTGACGCCAAGGTTGGCGCTACTGCTTTTGTTCCAGGGTGAGGAGTCAGAAAGAGCGGTGTTGGCACCGCTATTGAGTGCCGCGGTCACGCCCGGTGCGGTGCTGATGCCGACCCGTTGCGCCTCTAACTGAGCCCGGTAGACCCGCAGTGCGGCGGCGGCCAAATCGTTATTGCCGGCCATGACCTGCTGTAACCAGCGGTCAAGTTGAGGATCGTGGAAGTCGCGCCAGTCAAAGGGAACCGGGCCTGCGGCATCGGCGCTCTCCTGCCAGTGGGCCGGGTAGTTAACCTGGGGTGTTTGATAATCGCTTTTCAATGCGTTGCCGCAGCCGGTGCTGAGCAGGGCTGCGAGGCATAACGCTATTGGTGTCAAAATTTTCATAAGTTACTCGCTGGCCAGTGAAATGACCGGATCCATCCGCGCCGCTTTACGGGCTGGGAGATAACCGAAGATCATGCCGATTAGGGTGGAACAGCAAAAGGCCACTGCGGCGGCCTGCCAGGAATAGATGGCTGTGAGCATTCCGCCCGCCAGCGCGGTAAACAGCGAACCGGCGGCGAACGACAACGCAATGCCCAACACGCCGCCGATCAGGCAGACCAGCACGGCTTCGATCATAAATTGTTGCATGATGTCACTGCGCCTGGCGCCCACCGCCATGCGCACGCCAATCTCGTGCGTTCGCTCGGTGACGGAAACCAGCATGATGTTCATTACGCCGAGGCTGCCGATGATCAGGGAGATCGAAGCCACCATCAGGATCAACAGGCTCAGGGTCATCGAAGCATGTTCGATCGATTTACGAAACTTGTCGCGGTTGAACAGCATAAAGTCTTTAACGCCATGGCGTTGGGTCAGCAATTGGCTGATGGCGCCGACGGCGGCTTCGTTATCGACGTCATCCTTCAATCGCACGCCGATGCTGCTTAGCGTCGGCTTGCCCACCATGCGATACATCACCGTGGTATAGGGCATCCACACGCTGATGCGGTTCGGTGCGGAATCCTGGTTGCTTTTGACCACACCGACCACCCGGGCCGGCACTGCGCCGAGAAACACGATTTGGCCGAGCGGCGCTATGCCGAAATCGCCGAACAGCGAGTTGCGTGCATTCTCGTCAATGATCACTTCCTGCAATGCGCTGCGATCGTCACGGAAAGTCGTGCCCTGTAACAAGGTGAGGCCGTTAACGCGGAAATAGTCGCGCCCGACGCCGGTGATTGAGGCTGTCGCTGATTTGCTGCGAAAACGAATGGAGTCCGAGGCGCTGACTTCAGGGCTGACGCTGTCGACAAAGCTCTGGCTGGCCAGCGCATCGGCGTCTGCAGGCACCAGCGTGCGAATGCTGTCGATGGCGTCATCAAAGAAATCGCGGCCGGGGTAAATGCTGACGACATTGGTGCCGAGACCTTTGATGTTGGCCAGCGTGCGCTGTTTGGCTCCTTCGCCCAGAGCGACTACCGTTACTACCGCAGCGATGCCGAAAATGATGCCGGTCATGGTCAGGGCGGTGCGCAGACGGTGGGCATTCATCGCCTTCAGAGCCATTTGCAACGACTCGCGGGTGCGATCGAGCAGGCTTTGCCAGTAGCCTTGTCTTACGCGGACGGCTGTTGGTTGTGCCATTGGCAGGGCGGGGGATTTGCAACCGCTGTCGGCGATGACCTCCCCGTCCTGCAGCTCAATGATGCGCTGTGCGTGTTGGGCCACCTTCATATCGTGGGTGACGATGACCACGGTATGGCCGCGCTGGTTAAGCTCGCTGAGGATTGCGAGCACCTCTTGCCCGGATTTGGAGTCCAGTGCGCCGGTCGGTTCATCCGCCAGAATAATTTCGCCGCCGTTGATTAAGGAGCGTGCGATGCTGACGCGCTGTTGCTGGCCGCCGGAGAGTTGGCCGGGTTTATGGTTTTCACGGCCTTCCAGCCCCAGGCGCGCCAGCAACTGCGCTGCTCGCAGGCGGCGTTGATCGCGCTTGTCGTTGGCGTAAATTGCCGGGATCTCGACATTGCCCAGCGCGCTGATGTCCGGCATTAAATGATAGCGTTGGAAGATAAAACCGATGTGTTCGCGGCGCAGCCTGGCCAGTTCGTCCGGTGACAAATGTGCGGCGTTCTGGCCGCCGATGTAATAGTCGCCCTGATCCGGTACGTCCAGACACCCCATGATGTTCATCAGCGTTGATTTGCCGGAGCCGGAGGCGCCTATGATGGCGACCAGTTCCCCCGCGGCGATCGTCAGGTTGATGTTTTTGAGCACCGTCAGCGGTTGGGCGCTGTTGGTATAGGTGCGGCTTATGCCTTTCAGCTCAATAATGTTGTTCACAGTAAGATGCCATCCCCGCCCGAATTGGCGCTTTCCTGCATCAGCACGACGGTTTCACCGGCCTTCAACCCGGAAAGGATCTGGATATCGACGTTGTTGGTAATACCTGTCTTTACCTCGCGCATTTCCAACCGATCATTAGCGGTCAGCACTTGCACTTGCTGTTTTTTATCTTCGGTTTTACGCACCGCCTGAATGGGGACCAGCAGCGTGTTTTTCGCTTCACCGAGCAGCAGTGAAACCTGTGCGGTCATGGCGATGCGTAGCCGGTTATCCGGGTTGGGCACGTCCAGCAGCGCGTTGTAATACACCGAGGCATTCGACGTCCCGGAACCGGAGGCAGAACTGCTGCCGGAGAGCGAGTCGTCTTTCATCACCGATTCCGGCGCCAGTTCGACGGTGCGTAAAGTGGCGTCATAACGCTTTTCCGGATCGGAGAAAATAGTGAAATAGGCTTTTTGCCCCTGGGAAACGCGGGTAATGTCGGCCTCGGAGATCTGCGCTTTGATGGTCATCAGGTCCAGCCGTGCCAGTTTGACTATGGTCGGCGCGCTCTGGTTAGCGTTAACCGTCTGGCCTTGTTGGGTAATTACCGCAATCACGATGCCGTCCATCGGTGCCAGAATGCGGGTGTAACTCAGATCGACCTTTTTCTTATCCACTTCAATCTGCGCCTGCACGATACGCGCATTCAGGGCAATCAGTTCTGCGCGGGTGGTGGTGAGCGTAGCTTCGGCGGCTTCAAAATCCTCGAGTGAACTGGCCTCATCGTTCAGCATGCGCTTTTGGCGTTTAAAGCGGGATTCGGCCTGCTTCAGCAGTGCCTGTTTGGCCTGCAAATCTGCCTTGGCGACGTTCAGCGCCGCTTCAGCGTTGCGCAGGTCATTGCGCTGCGGCAGATCATCGATGTCGGCAATCGGCTGGCCCTGAGTGACCCGGTCGCCCAGTTTGACCTTCAGGGATTTGACCTGGCCTGAAACCTGTGCGCCGACGTTCACTCGTTCAACCGCGTCCATTTTGCCGGTTGCCAGTACGGCATTTTCTATATCGCCCACACGAACCGGCGCGGTGACGTGGTTTGCCTGTGGAGGGCGCTGCAGATAGCTCGTTAGAGCGATGAGTAAAACGACAAGCAGAGCGCCGGCCGCGACAAACGCCAAGCGGCGTGAGATTAATTTCATGAGGGGTTGCCTTAGTTTTCCCTAACAGCGGTAAAGCCGTGACTCCAAGAAGCGTCATGGTGACACTTTCAGCTTTAACTGACGATAAACACCTGAGGTGTTTGCGATACGTTATCGATAATAAATATTATTCTCATAAACTTCATCAAAGAAAAGTCATCATGGAGAGCATGCAATTTGAGCAAGCAAGCGTTATGCTGTATAAAAAACCAGTTATGTTGATAAACAAAGTTCGCGATTCGTTACTATGATGCCAAACCGACTCGAGCCGGAGCTCGACATTTATCAGTACCCGGAGCATCTGCGCACCAGCCTCGAGGTGTTGCCCAAGTCACCGGGCGTGTACCTGTTTCATGGCTTGAGCGACAGCATGCCGCTGTATATCGGCAAAAGCGTTAATATTCGCAGCCGGGTGATGGCGCATTTTCGCACGCAGGATGAAGCCCGCCTGCTGCGGCAAACCCAGCGTATCAGCTTTCATGAAACGGCCGGTGAGCTGGGGGCTTTGCTGCTGGAGGCACAGTTGATCAAACAGCAACAGCCGCTGTTCAACAAACGCCTGCGCCGTTCGAAGCAGCTCTGTTCATTGCATCTGGATGGCGGCCAGGTGAGCATTGTACATGCCAAAGACATTGATTTCGCCGCTACGCCCAATCTGCATGGGCTGTTTGCCAACCGAACTGCCGCGCTGGAAAAGTTGCGGATTATCGCCGATGAACAGCGCCTGTGTTACGGCAAGTTGGGTATTGATAAATTGCCCGCCGGGCGGGGGTGTTTCCGTTATAGCTTGCGGAAATGCGCCGGTGTCTGTTGCGGTGTCGAATCGGCTCTGCAACATGACCAACGGCTGGCGGCGGCGCTGCAACAGACGCGCATCAACACGTGGCCCTATGCCGGGCGAGTGGCTATGGAAGAGCAGGGGGCATTTTTGCGTCAGTACCACGTCATTCACAACTGGTTCTATTTGGGGAGCGTCGGCGCGCTGCAGCAGGCCGATTCGCTACAGCGAACCGCGAGTCATTTTGACAGCGATGGTTACAAGATCCTGTGCAAGCCGTTGATGAGCGGGCGTTACCCAATCATTGAGTTGGGTGGCTGAAGGGGTCAGATTTATCTGCAAAATCGCTCGCGCGCTTGATCCCATAGCATTGATATGGATAATGACGCCCCGAAGCGAAGGGATGCGCTATTAACTCAGTTGGCAGAGTGATTGGTTTTCTAATGGCTTGTTTTGGCTACAAAATTGATAGACGCGGGTTCGAGTCCTGCATAGCGCGCCAGCTTCCCTCTTTAAGATCCGTTATCGTAAAGCGCACCCGGGTTGATTTGCACTATCGGCTCCTTGTTGGGTTTTTCGGGTGTGCTTTACCGTAACGGGCTCTCCTTTCTGTGTTGCTATCGATCTTTGCTAGACTGTAATCAGGCAGGTTTGCTGCCCGGCAACAGGAGGTCGATATGTCTGAGTCCGATCAACTGCAGGAATTATTGCAACGTGTAGCTGCTCTGGAAGCCAGAGAGAAGTCGTTGACCGCTGCCTCCAACGCCTATCAGGCGATAATCACCACCTTGCTCGGCAGCCTGGATAAGCAGGAGCGCGACAAGATTATTGCGACGATCGACCAGGCGCATGAGATTGCCTACGCCCGCGCAATTCAGCGCTGTAATGAACCGCAGAAGCAAAAAATCAAACAAGCTGACGATATCGCTCAACGCATGTTCATGTTCGCACAAGGTAAAAATTCCCTGCAACGCTAGCGGTACAGGTATAACAGTTGCCGATTTTAAATTGCAGAACTGATCTACCTGGGCAAACTGTACTTGTGATAGTTTGAGGAATGATTATTGATAGCGTAATGCTCCCCAAGCATAAGGTTGTAAGTATGGACGCGATTAAAAGCATCTTGGTAAAAGAAATCGAGCGGATCAACCGGCAGGAAGGGCGCGACGGCAAGCTGCGTTTTAACAGCGAATTTGCCCGTGAGCACCGCTATCTGTGCCTTGCCATGTTCGCCGGCTATTTCGCCGTGATCGCCGTGATGTACCAGGTTCCTTATATGGGCTTCTTCTCATTTTTGGCTTTCACGGCCTTCGTTTTGTTCATGTTTGCCATGCTGATGATTGAAATCAAACCTGTGTATCGTTTTGAGGATATCGGCGTGCTGGACCTGCGCGTATGCTATAACGGCGAGTGGTATTTCACGCGCGCGCTATCGCCGCAGTCGGTGAAGGCGTTGCTGGATGAGCCGTCGATCGGCACGACGCTGAAAACGCGCATGCAGGAAATTATCGCCAATAAAGGCGAAATCGATTTCTATGACGTCTACGATCTGGCGTATTCAAAGAAGCCACAGGGCGAGCAGCCGCAGGTGGCGGTGCTTAACTGAAGGGTTTTCGCCTGTGCAGTTGTCGATTATACTCACTCCTCGAAGCCAGTTAAGCGTGAGGAGTTTGCGATGAGTGATGATATTTTCGATTTTGATATCGATGCAGAATTAGCGAAAGCGGAAGAAAAAGCCGCGCAGAAAGCAAAAGAGGTTCCTGAGATCCTTGAGGACGAAGCGGACTGCGAAGGGTGCAAAATCTGATCGCCATTGCCAACTAAAAAAACCGCTGCGGCGGTTTTTTTGTATCTGGAATAGGGTGAAACAGAAAAAAAAGCCCGTTTCAGGCGGGCCAACACTTAAGTAGTACGAGGGTATCATTTTTATTTCCATGTCCGTTCAGCATACGCGCTACGGCCGGGAAGAGATGTCGAAGCATTGTAACAAAAGATGGTTGTCGTGTTGCCTTGTTACCCATGCCAGCCGAACGATTAATCCAGCACAAAACCCCAAATCAACAACCCTGCCACGATAACCAGGCAGAGCGAAGAGACGGTAACCAGTATTTTTCCCAGAATATCTTTTTCTTGTTGCTGCTGTGTCACGTTAACGTTATCCAATTAAGATGCTATGGACCAAATCGGCGATGCCCAGATCCAGCGCGATGACCACCAGAGCCAGCAGCACCATGACAGATAAAAATCGAGTTTTGCTGTTCAAATCAATACCCATCACCGCTGCGCAGTGTTCCCAGAGTAAAGGTTAAAACGACGAGGCTAAAAGCCCCGATTTTGATAATTACAGAGTTTAAGAACCTTTCCGGGCTCATAAGTTCCGTCAGTATTATGGGGCCCGCTGCGGACGTCGCAGCGCAGCGAGCGGGTGCTGCGGGAGGATCAGTCAGTCACGATTTTTACGCCAATCTTGCTGATCAAGTTGCCGTCCATTTCGGCAATGGTCCAGGTCAGACCGTCCCATTCCACCTGATCGCCCACCACGGGGGCGCCGCCAATCAGTTGAAGGACGAACTGGCCGAGCGTTTGTTGTTCGTCTACGCCTTCCTGCAGGTTAAGACCGTATACCTGCGAGATATCGCTCAGGCGTGCGTCTGATTGCAGGATAAAGTCACCGAAGAAGCGCTCGTCCAGCGTGACCACCGGCGCCTGGCTGAACAGTTTACCCAGCACCGGCAGATCGTGCTCATGGCCGATTACGCACAGAATGTCATCTTCACGCAGCCTTGTGCTGCCGCTTGGGTGCAGTAGTTCCTTGCCCCGGAACAGGGCGGCGATACGAGTACCGGGCGGCATTTTCAGCTCACGCAGCGCAGCGCCCACGCACCAGTTTTCCGACGAGAGTTGGTAAACAAACTGCTCCCATTGGTTTTCCGGGTGCACATCCAGTCCGACCCGCGAGATGGGCGCCAGTGCCGGCGGCACTATGACCTTGGCCTTTTTGGCGGCGAATGACAGCGTGGTACCTTGCAGCAGCAGCGAGACCAATACGACAAAGAAAGCCACATTGAAAAACAGCTGCGCATTCGGCAATCCCGCCATCATCGGGAAGACGGCCAGAATGACCGGTACCGCGCCGCGCAGGCCGACCCACGAGATAAAACTGCGTTCGCGCAGGGTAAAGCTGCGAAACGGCAACAGCCCGATAAAGACCGAAAGCGGCCGGGCGAACAAGATCATCCACAGCGACAGCAGCAGGGCAGGGATGGCGATGGGCAGCAACTCGTGCGGATTGAGCAGCAACCCCAGCACCAGGAACATGCCGATCTGGCTCAGCCAGGCCAGACCGTCGAAGGTTTGGACAATGCCGTGCCGGTTGCGGATTGGACGATTGCCCAGCATCAGGCCGCACAGGTATACCGCCAGGATACCGCTGCCGTCCAGCGCGGTGGTCAGGGAAAAAATCAAAATGCCGCCGCTCACGGCCAGCAGCGGGTACAGGCCTTCGGCCAATTTGATGTGATTGATCAACCCCAACAGCAACCAGCCGCCGCCAAGGCCAAAAATGATCCCCATGCCGAACTGCTGCAGAAGATGAAGGGGGAACATCCAGCTCAGCGTGGTTTCGCCGGCGGCGATCATCGCAATCAGAGTGATGGTGAGGAACACTGCCATCGGATCGTTGCTGCCGGATTCAATTTCCAGCGTAGCGCTGACGCGTTCGTTGAGCCCCTTACCGCCCAGCAGTGAAAATACCGCTGCGGCGTCGGTAGAGCCGATAATGGCGCCAATCAGCATGCCCTGAAGCAGATCAAGATCAAACAGCCAGGCGGCAGCCAGGCCGGTAAGTCCGGCTGTAATCACTACGCCGATGGTCGCGAGGGAAAGCGCCGGCCACAGCGCGACGCGGAAAGAACTGACGCGGGTGCGCATCCCGCCATCCAGCAGGATCACCGCCAGCGCCAGGTTACTGACCAGATAGGCAACAGGATAATTGCTGAAAACGATGCCGCCTGGGCCATCGACCCCCGCCAGCATGCCAATCGCCAGGAAAATCACCAAAATGGGAATGCCCAGCCGCGAAGAGAATGAACTGAGAAGAATGCTTGCCCCCACCAACACGGCACCGATGATGAACAAGCTGTTGATCGTGCTGGCATCCAAAATAACGTTCTCCTGAGGCTGGGGGAAAGGCGGTGCGCGTGGGCGCAGATACCCGATGATGATAACGTGTTTAGTGGGTAAAACGCTAAAGCTGATTTGGTATTTATTGCCACTTGGTGGAAACGGACAGGGAAAGCGAGGGGAAGAGGACAAGTTCGTGCTTTTATCTATAGTTATCAGCAGACTGAATATTTACCTGGGCAACAATCATTGGCGGCCGAGTGAGGGAGAAAAACCATTAAGCCCCTGTTGGGAGGCTTAATGGTTTGTAGGCCAGTGTCGTTAATGATCGAGTGATTGCAAGGCCCGTCGGATCAACTCAGCGGCCAGCTTTCGCTCAGACTCTGAAATGCCGTCAAGATTGAGGCTGGAAAGCTCGGTTACCAGAATGCTGCGATCCTTGCCGCTGATCGACGAGTCCAGTGCGGACAGCAACCGGCCAAGGATTTTCAGTAGGGTGGCGTTTTCTGGAATGGCTTCCTGAGCCGAAGTGTCTTTGTCAGTCATTAAAAATCCTCTCTGTCGTGACGGAAGGGGGATGCTGCAAACATTGTCGTACCAACGACAACGTCGTCCCTCAGGGTTCATTGAGCCCAATCACTACCGTAAGGCAGGGATGTGGATTTCCACTTATGCATTGCAGTTATAACAACTAGCGGCAATATGCTCCAGCATAACTTTGCCCTAACTTTAACCAGTGGGCTGAGCAATGTGTGCTCAGTATTAAATATGGGCGAAAAATCGAACTATATCCGTTGCAGGGGACAACGGTATGACAGGAGGCGCCCCGGCAAGCCAAAAGCTGCCGGGAGGGAGAGGGATTACTGGGGTTTCCCGGAGAACAGGAAGCGCAGCAGAGGGATGCGCTTGTGCAGTTCATATAAGGCAAAGGCGCAGGAGAAAACGAACACCATACCAATCAGGAAACCCAGAAGGTTATTGTTGATATACGGCGTCACAAAAGCGCCATATATCAAGGTCAGCGGATGATGCACCAGATATATAAACAACGACGCGTTGACCAGGTACGTGATTTTTGGCGAATGATAGTTCAGCAACCGGTGTCCGAATGAAAACACCACGTTCGCCATCAGGATGCCGAGCAGGGTTTTGATCACAATTTCCAGTTCAAACATATAGCTGCTGTGGGCCAGTAACTTCTGATTCAGCATGTAGGCAATCAACAACAGCAGTGAGCCGAGCACTGCCAATGGGGAGGGTTTGAGGAAAATCTCTTTCAACCACACGTACTTAAACGCGTAAGCGCCGAGGATGAAGAACGGCAGGTAGAACATCGTCTCCATCACCACAAAATTGAACAGGCCATTGGAAAGCAATTGCGGCGCAAAAATTAAAATAATACGGTGCGCGGCCGAATAGCATAAAGCATATAAAAGAAAGAACAGTGAGATGTTTCCTAATCCAGTCATTTTATTTATCGGGTTAGGAGCGATGTTACTTTTTAACGTCTTAATTTTTTTGAACAGATAAAAACAGGCGGTGGTTAGCAAGGACAGAGTTAATAAAAACCACAGGTGGGAAACCAGTTCCCAGATTGTTACATTTATTTTCTGATAGATCGAAAAATCTTCCCAGCCGTTTAATTTATCCGTGAAGTATTTCAGCATGAAAAACTGCGGTACGGTTATTAAGGGAATCGAGCTCAGCAGGGGGATTGCCACCCGCTCCAGTCTGACCTTCAACCAATGGTGACGCTCGTAACGCTCGTAAAGCATGTAGGAGAAGTAGCCGGATATCACGAAGAACACTTGCATGCGGAAGGCATGGATGAAGTCGTTCAGCACCGTCAGCGAGAACGAGGGAGTCGCGCTGTTCACCGCCCAGGCATGGCTGGAATAGATCAGTGAGAGGTGGAAAGGAACACCGAGCAACATCAAATAAGCCCGGATCGAATCGAGGAAAAACTCGCGTTGATTGTTGCCTTTAGTCATTAGGTTACCGCTAGTCATTTTGTCGAGTGGTCATTAACACGCTTAATAAGTCGGCAATGGTTAAATCGCAATCCCGAACCCTACTATACCGATTCACATTTTTCCATAGCGTCTTGCTGCACGGCTTGCTACGCTGGTGTTTCATCAGCTGCTTAAACAATGAGCCATAAACATGAACCATCCATTTATCATGTTGTCGGAAAGCTGAATAATCCATTAATATGGATTTAAATGATTTGAGCACACGAATAGGGGGGGATGTGCTAGTTAATATATTATCCAGTAAACCACGCGCCGCGAGCGTTCGTTGGTTAGGTGCTACCGTATTGTTCACGCTGTTTACTTCGCAGGCATGGGCTTTTTCTATCGACGATGTGGCCAAGCAGGCGCAGGATCTGGCAGGAAAAGGCTTTGAGGCCCCGAAGAGCAACCTTCCTTCTCAATTCCGTGAAATGAAGTTCGCGGACTATCAGCAGATTCAGTTCAATCACGATAAAGCCTATTGGAGCAAGCTGAAAACCCCATTCAAACTTGAGTTTTATCATCAGGGGATGTACTTCGACACGCCGGTGAAAATCAATGAAGTCACTGCAACCAGCGTAAAACAGATCAAGTACAGCCCGGATTACTTCAACTTTGGTTCGGTGAAGCACGATCCGGATTCGGTAAAAAACCTCGGCTTTGCCGGTTTCAAGGTGATTTATCCGATCAACAGTGCGGATAAGAACGACGAAATTATGAGCCTGCTGGGCGCGAGCTACTTCCGCGTGGTGGGTAAAGGGCAGGTTTACGGGCTTTCCGCTCGTGGCCTGGCGATTGATACCGCCTTGCCGTCCGGTGAAGAGTTCCCGCGCTTCCGCGAATTCTGGGTTGAGCGTCCGAAGCAGGGCGACAAGCACCTGGTCGTTTACGCGCTGCTGGATTCACCGCGAGCCACCGGCGCTTATCGTTTTGTGGTCTATCCGGGCCGCGATACCACGGTGGACGTCGAGTCCAAAGTGTTCCTGCGCGACAAGGTCGGCAAACTGGGCATGGCACCGCTGACCAGCATGTACCTGTTCGGGCCAAGCCAGCCGTCGCCAACGCTGAACTACCGTCCGGCGCTGCATGATTCCAACGGTTTGTCGATCCATGCCGGCAACGGCGAGTGGATCTGGCGTCCGCTGAATAATCCGAAGCACCTGTCCGTCAGCACCTACCAGATCGAGAACCCGAAAGGTTTCGGTTTGCTGCAACGCGGCCGTAACTTCAAGGATTACGAAGATCTGGACGATCGTTACGACCTGCGTCCAAGCGCCTGGATCGAGCCGCGCGGCGACTGGGGCAAGGGTAAAGTGGAGCTGGTGGAAATCCCTACTGCGGATGAAACCAACGACAACATCGTTGCCTTCTGGACTCCGGACGTATTGCCGGATGCCAAAACCCCGCTGGCGCTGAGCTACCGCCTGCACTTCACCCGCGACGAAGACAAGCTGCATTCACAGGACATCGCCTACGTAAGCCAGACGATGCGTTCTACCGGTGACGTGAAGCAGTCCAACCTGATCCGCGAGCCTGACGGCAGCGTGGCATTCCTGGTTGATTTCGTTGGCCCGGTACTGAAAGGTCTGGACGGCGCTACGCCGGTCGCCTCTCAGGTGAGCATCGGCGACAACGGTGAAGTGGTAGAAAACAATGTCCGCTATAATCCAGTGACCAAAGGCTGGCGCCTGACGCTGCGTCTTAAAGTGAAAGACGACAAGAAGCCGGTAGAAATGCGCGCTGCGCTGGTCAATGGTGATAAGACCCTGTCGGAAACCTGGAGCTATCAGCTACCTGCCAATGAATAAGCTTACTCAACCTGCCCAGGATTATCTTGCGGCAATGCCTCTGACCGCCGAGCGGTCAGAGGCGCTTAAACCACAGCCGGCGGCAGATGACGGCCAGGCACTGGAGGCGCTGCATCGCAAGATGGGCGCCGCCGATGCCAACGTCAATAAGCTGTCGGCGGATGACGTGGCGCTGGCCTCGGTCAAAACGCGTATCGAAAGCGCGTGGCCGGATGCGGTCAGCGACGACGATTTCGACACCGACGCCGAAGGCCGTACCGTACTGAAGGCGATGCCTCCGATCAAACGTACCAGCATGTTCCCGGAAGCCTGGCGCACCAACCCGGTGGCGCGTTTTTGGGATTCGTTGCTGGGGCGCTCGCCGCACAATCGTCACGCTACCAAAGAGGAAGCCGAGGCGGAAAATCGCTGGCGCGTGGTCGGTTCGATGCGCCGCTATGTGCTGCTGGTGTTGATGCTGGTGCAAACCGGCATCGCCACCTGGTACATGAAAACCATTTTGCCGTATCAGGGCTGGGCGCTGATCGATCCGCTGGCCATGTTGGATCAGGATCTGATGCAATCGGTGCTGCAACTGCTGCCTTATGTCCTGCAAACCGGCATTCTGATCTTGTTCGCCATTCTTTTTTGCTGGGTATCGGCCGGGTTCTGGACCGCGTTGATGGGGTTCCTGCAACTGCTGATTGGCAAAGATAAGTACAGCATCTCTTCCACCATCAAGGGCGATGAGCCGATTAACCCGGCGCACCGCACCGCGTTGATCATGCCGATCTGTAACGAAGACGTCGAGCGCGTGTTCGCCGGCCTGCGTGCGACCTATGAGTCCGTCGCCGCTACCGGCCAGCTGGAGCATTTCGATATCTACGTGCTGAGCGACAGCTACGATCCGGATATCTGCATGGCGGAACAGAAGGCATGGATGGAACTGTGCCGCGATGTTGACGGCCATGGCCGCATCTTCTACCGCCGCCGCCGCCGCCGCGTGAAACGCAAAAGCGGCAACATCGACGACTTCTGTCGTCGTTGGGGTGGCGAGTACAGCTACATGGTGATTCTGGACGCCGACAGCGTGATGAGCGGTGAGTGTCTCACCGGTCTGGTACGCTTGATGGAAGCCAATCCGAACGCCGGTATCATCCAGTCCGCGCCGAAGGCCTCGGGCATGGATACGCTGTATGCTCGCGTGCAACAGTTTGCCACCCGGGTCTACGGGCCGCTGTTCACCGCAGGTCTGCATTTCTGGCAGTTGGGCGAGTCGCACTACTGGGGCCATAACGCGATTATCCGCGTGAAGCCGTTTATCGAACACTGTGCGCTGGCGCCGCTGCCGGGCGAAGGCTCTTTCGCCGGTTCCATCATGTCGCATGACTTCGTGGAAGCCGCGCTGATGCGCCGTGCCGGTTGGGGCGTGTGGATTGCCTATGACCTGCCGGGCAGCTATGAAGAATTGCCGCCGAACCTGCTGGATGAGCTGAAGCGCGACCGTCGCTGGTGTCACGGTAACCTGATGAACTTCCGCCTGTTCCTGGTCAAAGGCATGCACCCGGTGCACCGTGCGGTGTTCCTGACGGGCGTAATGTCTTATCTGTCGGCGCCGTTGTGGTTTATGTTCCTGGCGCTGTCGACCGCGTTGCAGGTGGTGCATACCCTGATGGAGCCGCAGTACTTCCTGCAGCCGCGTCAGCTGTTCCCGGTATGGCCGCAGTGGCGTCCAGAGCTGGCGATAGCGCTGTTCTCCACCACCCTGATACTGCTGTTCTTGCCTAAACTGCTCAGCATAGTGCTGATCTGGGCCAAAGGCGCCAAAGAATACGGTGGCGCTTTGCGCCTGCTGCTGTCGATGCTGATGGAAATGCTGTTCTCGGTGCTGCTGGCGCCGGTGCGCATGCTGTTCCACACGGTGTTCGTGGTCAGCGCTTTCCTGGGCTGGGAAGTGGTATGGAACTCTCCGCAGCGTGACGATGATGACACGCCATGGAGCGAAGCCTTCAAGCGTCACGGTTCACAGATGCTGTTGGGCCTGGTCTGGGCCGGTGGTATGGCTTGGCTGGATCTGCGTTTCCTGTGGTGGTTGTCGCCGATCGTCTTCTCGCTGATCCTGTCACCTATCGTGTCGGCGCTGTCGAGCCGCGCGACCTTGGGCATAAAAAGCAAGCGCGCCAAACTGTTCCTGATCCCGGAAGAATACTCACCGCCGCGCGAACTGTTGGCGACGGAAGAGTATCTGCAGCTTAACCGTGAGCGCGCGCTGGCCAATGGCTTTATGCACGCCGTGGTTAACCCGTCATTCAACGCATTGGCAACGGCGCTGGCGACGGCGCGTCACCACCTGCGCGGGGCGATTGAGCGTAACCGTGAAGAGCGGGTGACGGAAGCGCTGCAACTGGGGCCGGAGAAACTGGTGAAGGGTAAACGTCTGGAGCTGCTGAGCGATCCCGTGGCGCTGTCGCGTCTGCATCAGCGCGTCTGGCTGCTGCCGGAAGGCAAAGCGTGGCGTGAATGCTATCAGCAACTGCCTCATAACGAACAGGCTCATCCTGTCGGCCGGCGTTAGTCGCTGACCGGTTAGCCCAAGCGGGGAATGCGCATTGCGTGTTCCCCGTTTTTTTTGGTCTTTTGCTTACGCAATGCTGACAAACTGGCGCCAGGAAACTGTGCTAACATCCGCGCAGGGTGTTGTTTATTTTCAAAACAACCAGGTTCAAGAGTCAATTTGGTGAACTTTTCTTCTTTAATCCGCTTGGCGTTGCTGGCGGCAGGCGTCATGGCGTTAACCGGCTGCGGCAGCATCATCAGCCGCACGGTGCCCGGCGCCGGGCATGGCCATCAATATTACCCGGGCGTGCAATGGGATCTGCGCGATACGCCCTGGCGCTACATCACGGTGATCGACGTACCGCTGTCGATGGTGGTGGATACCTTTATGTTGCCGTTTGATGCACAGCACGGGCCTTACGAGTAAATCGGATCCCGTGTGGCGAATACCAGCAACTGATATCCGTGCCGGCCGCAGCGAAAGGGCGCCAGCACCGTCATCTTCAACCCTTGCTCGTGGGCGGTTAGTGAATGCGGATTGTCGTCGTCAATAAACAGCGCGCCGACATCGAACTCATCGCGGGTGCATGCCTTGACGGCCGCGAACAACCGTTTGAGTACCCCTTTGCCGCGCCAGGCGACATCAAGGCACACCGGGCCATACAAAAACACCTTCTGCTCACGGAGTGCCCGGCCGTTGAATGACTGGCTGCCGAGCGTATCGAGCATTGCATCCACCACCGGCGGGCGCGGCTGCATATCGGTGGGCATCAGGCAGACAAAGCCCGCCAACGTGCGATCTTCAACCGCCACCAGAATGCCCAGACGCCGGTTAATGCTTTCTAACTGAGCCTCATCCATACGAGAGACGATAAACCCTTGCCGTTTTTGGCTCTCGCTAAGGTTTGCCGGGGTGTTTTGCGATTGCAGTTGCAGGATAGCGGGGTAATCGGCGCGGCCTGCCTGGCGGATGATCATGAATCCTCCTGGGAGAACATTATGGGGGTCGGACAGGTTAACACCCATCCGACGTTATTCAGCGTTCATCCCACTCGTCTGCGGCAGTCTGACCCTCTTCGGTGTCCAGCGGCGGATCGAGCTGAAAATCACCTTCCTCCCACTCGTGCAGCGTATTTTCATCTATCCATTCCGCTCTGATTTCCACTTCGTCGTAGTCACCGTCAAAAATAGCCTGGGCGGCAGCGCCGCTGCGTAGCGTGAAACACTCGACCGATTCGCCTTCCTCCTCAAAGAATTCGGCCTGCCACATGATATCACCGTCCAGCATCACGTATTTTTGCAGATTGAACTGTTGCGGTACCGGCGGTTCATCGTCATCGCCGCTTTCGGCGGATTCAATAAACTCCTCGCGCGCGGCTTCGATAGCTTCTTCCAGGGTTGCATACAGGCTCATGTCCGTCTCCAGTCACAGTGAGGTTGATGAAAGGGCTTTGGCAGCGCCAAAGCGTCATGACATACGTCAGAAGTAATTGTTGTCTCACTGGCGCAGGATGCAAATTTTTTTGTTGTCCGTTTTGCGACGACGATTGTCCGCTAAGCGGGAGCAGCGAATAACCGGGCGGGAAATAATAAGGCATTGTTTACGACCACCCAGGAGATCGCCATGTTAATCAACCCTTCAAGCAAATATCGCCCATTCCCGCCGGTGGCGTTACCGGATCGCCAATGGCCCGGTCGCACCCTTGAGCAGGCGCCGCGTTGGTGCTCCAGCGATCTGCGTGACGGTAATCAGGCGTTGGCGGAACCGATGGATAACGCCCGTAAACGCCAGTTTTACCAGCTGTTGCTGCAGTGCGGGTTTAAAGAAATCGAGGTGGCGTTCCCCTCGGCGTCGCAAACGGATTTTGATTTTGTGCGTTCGCTGATTGAGGAACGGTTGATCCCGGACGATGTCAGCATTCAGGTGTTGACTCAGTCGCGTGACGATCTGATCGATCGCACCTTTGAATCGCTGCGCGGCGCCCCTCGCGCTATCGTGCATTTGTATAACGCCACAGCCCCCATGTTCCGCGAGATTGTGTTCAGGCAGGACAAAGCGGCGACGGTAGCCTTGGCGGTGAATGGCGCGTTGCGTATCCGCCAGCAGTGCGAATTGCAGCCGGAAACGGCCTGGACCTTCGAGTACTCGCCGGAAACCTTCTGCTTTACCGAATTGGAATTCGCGCTGGAGATTTGCGAGGCGGTGGCCGATGTCTGGCAGCCAGGTCCTGGGCGGCCAATGATCATCAACCTGCCGGCGACGGTAGAGGTCAGTACGCCTAACGTGTATGCCGATCAGATCGAATGGTTTTGCCGCCGTTTCAGCCAGCGCAAACAGGTGACGATCAGCGTGCATCCGCATAACGATCGCGGTACCGGGGTAGCCTGCGCCGAACTGGCGATGCTGGCCGGAGCCGATCGGGTGGAAGGGTGCCTGTTCGGCAACGGCGAGCGCACCGGCAATGTGGATCTGGTGACGCTGGCGCTCAATCTGTACACCCAGGGTGTTGCGCCGGGGCTGGATTTCAGCCAACTGAAGCAGGTGGTTGAGGTCGTTGAACAGTGCAACCAGTTGCCGGTGCATCCGCGTCATCCTTATGCCGGCGAACTGGTTTTCACCGCTTTTTCCGGCTCGCATCAGGATGCCATCAAGAAGGGTTTCGCCGCCCAACAGCAGCGGCAAGACGGTTTGTGGCAGGTGCCTTACTTACCGCTCGATCCGGGTGATGTCGGCTGCAGCTATGAGGCGGTGATCCGGGTTAACAGCCAGTCAGGCAAAAGTGGCGCGGCCTGGCTGCTGGAACAAAATCACGGCCTGTCGTTGCCGCGCGGGTTGCAGATTGATTTCAGCAAAGTGGTGCAACAGGCGACCGACGGCAGCGGTAAAGAGATGACTACCGCCGAATTGTGGCGGCTGTTCCGCACGACTTACGGGCTGGTTGAACAGCCGAGCCTGCAATTGCTGAGCTATCAGACAGAGAGCCATGGCGTGGAGGCTTACAGTTTCAGCGCCAGGGTATTGTTCGAGGAGCAGCAGCAGAGACTGATGGGCGTGGGGAACGGTTTGCTGTCCAGCGCGGTGGATGCGCTGCGCCAGCGCTTTGGCCTGGCGTTGGCGATTGAGGATTATCACGAACACACCCTGGGCCATCAGAGCCACAGTCGCGCGGTGGCTTACATACGTTGCACTTTGGCGCACGGTGAGGCGGCTTATGGCGTTGGCATCGACGTCGATTCCGCCAGCGCCTCGCTGCAGGCGCTGTTTAACGTCGCCGGGCGCTACCTGGCGAAATAAACGCTCGGGGCGACGCCCAGCAGACGGCGGAACATGGCGCTGAAGGCGCTGGGGCTGTCATAACCCAGGTCCAGCGCCACTTCCAGCACCGAGTGGCCGGCCGCCAGAGCGTTTAGCGCCGCCAGCAGCCGGGCGCGGCGGACCCAGTCGCCAAAACGCAGTCCGGTTTCACGCTGAAAGCGGCGCGACAACGTGCGGCCGCTGACGCTGATATAGCCGGCCGCCTGCTCCAATTCCCAGGGCTGCGCCAGCGATTGCTGAATATGCCGGCACAGCCTCTGCAGGGCTTCACCGCGTGGCTCCGGCAAATGCAGCGGCAAAATAGGCAAGATGCGCAGCTCGTCCAGGATCAACTCCATTATCCGCTCTTCGCGCCCGCCTGGCGGATAATCCACCGTGATGTCCATTGCGCAGATAATCAGCTCGCGCAGCAGCGGCGAGATTTGCACCACTTCGCACTGCGCCGGTAGATCGGCACGTGCCAGGGGATCGACAAACAGCGCTCTGGCCGCCACCTTGCCGGTGATGCGCAGGCTATGCTCCATCCGTGCCGGCAACCAGACGCCGCGGCCTGGCGGCACCACCCAACTGCCCAGGCGGGTGTTTACCTGCACCACGCCGCTAAGGCTGTGGATCAGCTGCGCACAGTTATGGTGGTGAAGGGGCTCGAAATCGCCGTGTTGGTAATCTTTGGCAATCGGCACAATCGACCGATTGGTTGGCATTAAGTCGTGGCAAAGCAGCATCTGTAGCGGTATCCCCGCGCGGTGGTAAGGCGTAATGGCAGCATGCCACGCCGGAACATTTCGCACCAGTCTCTGGTGCGCCGCCGAATTATAGTCTATAAGAATACAATATATAATTTTATAAATTGTTTTGAGGGTTCTATGAATATCGACAGTATGCGGCAGGCGGCAACGCAGGCTGGGGCGCTGTTGCGGGCGCTGGGCAATGAGGATCGCTTGCTGCTGCTATGCCAACTCAGCCAGCGTGAGATGTCGGTCGGTGAACTGGCGCAGACGTTGGGGATCCGTCAGCCGACGCTTTCCCAGCAATTGAGCGTATTGCGGCAGGAAGGGCTGGTGTCAACGCGACGCGAGGGCAAGCAGATTTACTATGCCGTCAGCGATGAAAAAGCGCTGACGATCCTCAGCACCTTGTATCAACTTTATTGCCCGGCACCGGGAGCGACACCATGACCATTGACTGGCTGCATTTCACGCCGCTTTCCGCACTGGCCGGCGGGGGGATTATCGGCATCGCGGTGGCGCTGCTGTTGGTGTTTAACGGCCGCATCGCCGGTATCAGCGGTATCACCGGTGGGCTGTTGACGCCGGGCGGTACAGAGAAAGCCTGGCGTGGCGCATTTCTTGTCGGGTTGCTGATTTCCCCCTGGCTGTATCGTATTGCCGGCCCTTTACCGGAAATGCCGGTCAGCGGCGGTAGCTTGTGGTTGATGGCGGCCGGGTTGCTGGTCGGTCTGGGGACCCGGTTGGGGGGCGGATGCACCAGCGGCCACGGCGTATGCGGCATGGCGAGGCTGGCACCGCGTTCGCTGGCTGCTACGGCGGTATTTATGCTGCTGGGGTTTATCACCGTCTGGGTTGTCCGTCACTTGGCAGGAGGCTAAAACCATGTTCAGGATTTTATTTGCGCTGTTGAGCGGGGTCATTTTCGGTTTGGGCTTGATTGTCGCCGGGATGGCCAACCCGGCCAAAGTGCTGGCCTTTCTCGATATTACCGGCCATTGGGACCCGTCGCTGGCTTTGGTCATGGTGGGGGCGATTGCGGTAGCGGCGCCGGCGTTTTTGTGGGCCCGGCGTCGGCAGAGAACGCTGTTGGGCGAGACGTTGCTCATTCCCACGAATCGCCGTGTGGATCGCCGTTTACTGGCGGGCAGCGCGCTGTTCGGCGTTGGCTGGGGCATGGCGGGTATCTGCCCCGGGCCGGCGTGGGTGCTAGCGGGAGCGGGCTCGTTACCTGGCTGCCTGTTCGTGGTGGCGATGCTGGTGGGCATGGCGCTGTATGAATTCATCATGATGCGGAGAAAATAATGCCGATAGCCAACGCGGTGCTGCGTATTGTGCGCCCGACCGATCGTCTGCAGGACATTGCGGCCATGTACTGCGAGGGGCTGGGGTTCGAACGGTTGGGGGAATTTGCCGATCACCAGGGTTTTGACGGCGTAATGGTCGGGCATCCGCAGCACGGTTATCACCTGGAGTTTACCCACCATCGCGGCGTAAAGGTGGGGCTGGCACCGACGCAGGATCACCTGCTGGTGTTTTATCTGCCGCAAGAAGGTGAATGGCTCGCAGGGTGTCGACGCATGTTGGTTGCCGGTTTTCGGCAAGTGGCCTCTTACAATCCTTATTGGGATAACAGAGGGCAGACCTTCGAAGATCTGGACGGTTACCGCGTGGTGCTGCAACGGCAGGCGTGGGGAAAATAAAAAAGCCAGCGCATTGGGCGCTGGCTTGAAGGAGAAAGAGAACGCGTTATCAGGCGTTGGTGGCCGGTTTCTGTTCGCTTTTACCCTGGGTGTTTTCCATCATGCGACGGATAGGTACGATCAGCAGCGTCAGCACTGCAGCGCAGATCAGCAACGCAATTGAGCAGCGGGCAAACAGGTTCGGCAGCATTTCTAACTGATCGGCCTTCACATGGCCGCCAATCAAACCGGCCGCCAGATTACCCAGCGCGCTGGCGCAGAACCACAGGCCCATCATCTGACCGCGCATTCTTTCAGGCGCCAGCAGAGTCATGGTCGCCAACCCTATTGGACTTAGGCACAGCTCACCCAGCGTCAGCATCAAAATACTGCCCACCAGCCACAGTGGGGACACGCCCGCACCTCCGTTGCCCAGTACGTTCTGCGCGGCCAGCATCATCAGGCCAAAGCCCGCAGCGGCAAACAGAATGCCGATAACAAACTTGGTGATGCTGCTCAGGCGCACTTTGTTACGTGCCAGAGCCGGCCAGGCCCAGCTGAATACCGGCGCCAGCAGGATAATGAACAGGGCGTTGATTGACTGGAACCAGACCGCCGGGATCTCGAAGCCGCCAATCATACGGTTGGTATAGTCGTTGGCAAACAGGTTGAATGAGGTAGGTTTCTGCTCGAACGCCGACCAGAAGAACGCGGCGGAGACCAACAGGATAAAGCACACCAGCAGGCGGGCGCGCTCTTTGCGGCTCAGGCCGGCAAAGGCAAACAGGTAAATAAAGTACAGGGTCACCGAAGCGGCAATCACGTAAACCAGCATGCTGGCCACCGCCACCGGATTAATCACGATCACGCCCTGTGCGATCAGGGTGACGATTACCGCCACACCGACGGCCAATGCGATTAACCAGGCACCGACGCCGTTTTTCTTGGCGACCGGGCTGTTCCAGGTGGAATCGAGACCGACTTCGCTGTCATAGCGTTTCATTGCCGGAACGGCAAATACCCGGAAGATCACCAGCGCCACCAACATCCCGATACCGCCGATGCCGAAGCCCCAGTGCCAGCCATGAGAGCGGATCAGCCAGCCAGAGATCAGCGGGGCGATGAATGAGCCCATGTTGATGCCCATATAGAACAGCGAGAAACCACCATCCCGGCGGTTGTCGCCCTTTTTGTACAAGGTGCCGACCATTACCGAGATACAGGTTTTGAACAGACCGGAACCCAGCACGATAAACATCAGGCCGATGAAGAACAGGTTGTTGCCCATGACGGCAGACAACGCGATCGACAGGTGACCGAGCGCGATCAGAATGGAGCCGTACCACACCGCTTTTTGCTGGCCCAGCCAGTTGTCAGCCAGCCAGCCGCCCGGCAAGGCCGCCAGATACATGCTGCCGGCGAAAATACCGACGATCGCCGAGGCGTTTTCGCGTGCCAGCCCCATGCCGCCATCATAGACCGTGGCGGCCATAAACAGGATCAGTAATGGGCGAATGCCGTAAAACGAGAACCGCTCCCACATTTCGGTAAAGAACAGGGATCCCAGCGGATAAGGATGGCCGAAGAAGGTCCGGCTTTCTTGGTTATTAACAGAGGATTGCATAACGTCTTCCCAATAAAATGCGCCGCACTTATGCGGCTTATACTGTGGTATGTATGTGTATTTAAGGAAGGTAATCCACCCAATGCGGATTACCCGACAAAACCGCAGCCGTAGCGCCCGTTAACCGTGGAAAGCGCGTCGACCTTTTTTCACTTGGCCAGTGATTGACATCTGGCGTGATATTATTTAACCATTTGATAACTGGATGGTGGTTTTGTCTAGTCCCTGCATCCCATTTTTTAGATGAAAAGTCGACAAACATCTCCTTTCTTGGTTTTTATGTTGGTTTTGGAGGGAATGTCATTGACAGCGTGTTTATTGTGCTAAAAGTTAATTACTTTTTTAAAAACAGGTAATTACATTAAGATTTTTCTGGTGGATGCAGAAAGGTAAACGGCAAAAGGTATCAATACGAAAAGTAGGGTAAACGGACACTAGACCCCTTTAAGTGAGTCAGTGAGTGATAAATGCGGTTATTGCTCTTCCTGCAGAGTGTCTTCTCTCATTCGTGTCGTCCGGCGTTGCAAACACCACCAGGAATAGGCGGCGTTAAACAGCACCACCAGGGCGGTGACGCAAAACACCGCCCGAAAACCGTAGCTGGCGGAGACCGCAGCGCCCAGCAGCGGACCGCTGACGTTACCTACGTCGCGGAACGACTGGTTATAACTGAAAATCCGCCCGGCGACTTGATTGGTGCAGTTGTAGATCAGCAGCGTTTGCACGGCCGGCAGCAGAGCACCGTCGGCGGCGCCAAGCAGGAAGCGCAATACGCCGAGCTGCCACGGCGTTTGTACAAAGGCCATGGGGATTAGCAACAACACCGAGACAATCAGCATAAATACCAGAATACGCTCCGGGCCAATTCGGTCACCCAGTTTGCCCAGCCGTGGTGCGCTCATCAACGCGGCGACGCCGGGCACCGAGGCGATCAGGCCGCTGATAAAAGCCAGATTATGAATGTTGCCGGCCAAGTCGCGCACATACAGCGTCAAAATCGGCGCGATTGATCCGGTGGCAATCTGGATAATCATGGTGGTGACGAACAGGCTGAGTATCAGTTTGGGGTTTTTCAGCGAAGCGAAAACCTGGCGCGCGTGCAGCATGTCTTTTTTTTGCACCGGGGTGAACTGTTCTTTGACGCACAGTAGCGTCAGCACAAAGCAGAGTAACAGCACTGCGGCGGTGATGTAGAACACCGGTCGCAGGCCATATTGGTCGGCCAGCAGGCCGCCTATCAGCGGCCCAATCAATGCGCCGCTAACGCCGCCGGTGGACAGGGTACCCAGCGCCCAGCCGCTGCGGTTGCGCGGCACCTGGGTGGCAATCAACGCATTGGCGTTGGGAATAAAACCACCGAGCAAGCCAAGCACCGCGCGTAGGGCCAAAAACTGCCAGATATTCTGCGCCATCCCCATCAGAAGCATCACAATCGACATACCCAATGCCGAGCGCAGCAGCATCAATTTGCGCCCACGGCGATCGGCCAATCCGCCCCAGAAGGGCGAGGCAATGGCGGAGAACAGGAAGGTGATGCTGAACACCAGGCCGGACCACATGTTCAGCGCTTCGTGGCCGGTCACACCGAGCGTTTCTACGTATAACGGCAAGAATGGCATGATCAGGCTGAAGGCGGCCCCGGTGAGGAAGCATCCCAGCCAAGCGACGAACAAGTTACGTTTCCAGTTTACTGGTTCTGGTACCGAAGCCATAAATTACCGTTGCAGAAGGTGATGCGCTTTGCTCGCAGGCGAAAACAGGGGGGCAAAGCAAGAAAGTTAGCCTGGTAAGTATGCGCCTAATTATAGGTAGCATCAATTGATGTGGCGGGGTTGTGCGAAAAATGAAATAAAGTTTTAAAAATAACGCGTTGCCGGTATTCCGCGCTGGCTGCGCGGAATATGCCGGTGGTTATCAAACGGCATCGCTGTTGGTGGCAACCTGAAATTTAGAGGGACTTACAGCCCGGCGAGCACGTCAAAACCGTTGCCGGTGGTGGAGGGGGTGAAGTCGGTAATGTCGTAGTTGGCCACGGCGTTGAACGGATCCTGCGCCACGATGCTATCCAACTGCGCACGGTCAATGCCTTTCACCAGAATCACACCGCCGGTACGCGGATTTTTACGTCCGGAGGCGATGAAAGTACCGTCCTGGAAATATTTTTTCAGCCAGGCAACATGTCCCTCGAGATGGCTGTCAACTTCTTCTATTGGGCGATGGTAAGTCAGGCTAACGATATACATAACGGCTCCAGGGTGAAAATAGTGAGTACGATCAGGATGATTACCCTCTCACCATTATCCCCGTTTCTCAATACCCAGAGCACAAAATGACCCGCCATCAGGCGGGTTGTGGTCAATATAACGAGGGCTCGCCTTCGGGCCGGGTCTTGAAGCGGCGGTGCAGCCACATGTATTGGTCCGGTGCCATCAGGATCTCTTTTTCCACCACTTTATTCATATACGCGGCGGCCACGAACTCATTGTCCAGCGGGAAGTTTTCCACTGCCGGCTGCATAATCAACTCATAACCTTTGCCATCCGGCAGACGACGCGGGGTAAAGGGAATGATTGCCGGTTTGCCCATCCGCACCAGTATGTAGCTGCCGGTGGTGGTCGCTGCCTTCTCCACGGCAAACAGCGGGGCGAACACGCTGCTGCGCGGGCCGTAGTCGTGATCCGGTGCATACCAGATGATGTCACCCTGTTTCAGTGCGCGGATCATGCCCTTCACGTCTTTACGGTCCAGCATGGACTTGTTGGAACGCATGCGGCCCCAGGTTTGTAGCCAGTCCATCAGCTTGTTGTCGTGTGGGCGGTAGACGCCGATACCCGGATTATGAATGCCAAAGATACGTGCGCCCAGTTCCAGCGTAAGGAAATGCAAACCGATCAGCAAAACGCCCTGATGGTTGTCGCGTGCCTTTTGAATGTGCTCCAACCCGCTGACGTGGAACCAGCGCTCGATACGCCAGTTTGGCCAAAACCAGGCCATACCGGTTTCAAACAACCCCATGCCGACGGACTCAAAATTTTGCACCAGCAGCGCTTCGCGTTCGGCCTGCGGCATATTAGGGAAGCACAGCGTCAGGTTACGCCGGGCAATCGCCACGCGATGCTTGAGAAAACGCATGGAAAAACGGCCCAGTGAGGTCCCGAGGCGGTAAATAATCGGGTAAGGCAGTAATACCAGCAAATAAAGCAGGCCAATACCGAACCAGGTAAGCCAGTAACGCGGGTGCAATAAAGTGCGATTAAAAGAAGGAACTTGAGTCATGTGTTCTCAGCTTAGAAGCAGTCATTTAACAATAATAACAGAGTAATAGCAGGGTTTATCCTTCAGACGGACATTTTATTCACCCTGCTTTTTCTGTCGTTTATAACGACCATTGTGACATTTTTCTCGCGCAACGTGAAAAAACACCGCATTAATACATCATTTTAATTGATGACTGGACATGACATGATTATTAATTCATCTAAATCGCTCTAAAGGATAAGGTTCGCGCACAAGAGATGCGTATCATGAGCGCGCAATTATTCAGAAGGGGGCGTTATGTGGGCATCATGGTTAAGTTCTGGGCTGCTGATCCTTGGGGCATTATTGGGCAGTCTGGGCGCGCACCTGCAGTTTAACCCTCTGCTGGCGGTTGCGGGAGGGGCGCTGTTGGCGGGGATAGTGATTTCCGGTTTTACCGAATGTCGACTTGGGCGCTGAGCGCCCAAGCCATGTCTGTCAGTCGTTTTTAAACAGTCCCTTCAATACGTGAGGCTCGCAACGCCAGTACTGTGGCGGTGCGCTGACTTTTTCACCTAACCTGGCGGCGGCGTGCCATGGCCAGCGCGGGTTGTACAAAATGCCGCGTGCCAGCGCCACCATGTCCGCTTGGCCGGTGGCGACAATCGCCTCAGCCTGTTCCGGCTCGGTGATGAGTCCCACAGCGATAGTTGGCAGGCCGCTTTCGCGTTTGATGATTTCGGCAAACGGCACCTGATAACTCGGGCCGACCGGGATCTTCTGCTGAGGCGAAAGGCCGCCGCTGGAAACGTGGATATAATCGCAACCCAACTCTTTCAGTGCTTTCGCCAGCGTCACCGATTGCCGTTCATCCCAACCGCCTTCCACCCAATCGCTGGCGGAAATCCGCACGCCGAGCGCTTTTTCCGCCGGGAACACTGCGCGCACTTCATTGAAAATCTCCAGCAGCAAGCGCATGCGATTTTGCAACGAGCCGCCGTATTGATCGTTGCGCTGGTTGGCCAGGGGGGAAAGGAACTGGTGCAGCAGATAACCGTGTGCGCCATGCAGCTCTATCAGCTCGAAGCCCAGGCGATCGGCACGTTTTGCCGCCGCAACGAACTGCGCTTTCAACCGTTCGATATCGTTCAGACTCATCGCCGCAGGGGGGGCATCATGCGGTGAGAAGGGCAAAGGGGAGGCGGATTGGGTTTGCCAGCCACCGCGTGCGGCGTTGAGCTGCCCGCCGCCCTCCCAGGGAATGCCGTAGGAGGCCTTGCGGCCGGCGTGGGAGAGTTGAATGCCTAATGGCATGGAAGCGTGTTTTCTCACTGCCTGCACCACCTGCGCCAGCGCCTGCTCGGTAGCATCGTCCCACAGGCCGAGATCGCTGGGCGTGATGCGCCCTTCAGGCGCGACTGAGGTGGCCTCGACGATCAATAACCCTGCACCGGACAATGACAACTGACCAAGATGCATGGTGTGCCATTCGGTGGCTTTGCCCTCGTCGGCAGAATATTGGCACATAGGGGCGATAATAATACGGTTGGGTAAATCCAGCTCCCCCAGTGAAATCGGGGTAAATAACTGACTCATGACGTCCTCCGGATCCGTGGTAAAGAGAAAGAAAACTACCCTTAGGCTTATCGGGGTTTGTGACCGGCGTCAAGTTTCCAGCGTTAAACATTGCCGCCGGGCTAATGCTGTTTTGAGCGACATTTTCGGGTATTATGTGCGCCGCGCGTGGGCCTGCGGCCTGCGCGCTCAAAATAAGCCACCTCCCGAAAGACAGGAAAGTACACCATGCCAGTGTTACATAACCGAATTTCTAATGAGGAACTGAAGGCGCGCATGCTGGCGGAAACAGAGCCACGCACCACAGTTTCTTTTTATAAATACTTCACCATCGACGATCCCAAAGCGTTTCGCGACAGCCTGTACGTTGAGTTTGACAAGCTGAAGGTATTTGGCCGCATTTATGTGGCCAAAGAGGGCATCAACGCGCAGATCAGCGTGCCGCAGAACAAGTTCGACGCGTTTAAAGCCGCGCTGTTTGCCTCGCACCTGGCGCTGGATCAGGTGCGTCTGAATATCGCCTTGGAAGATGACGGTAAATCTTTCTGGGTGCTGCGCCTTAAGGTGCGCGATCGCATCGTCGCCGATGGGATTGACGATGAGAGCTTCAACCCGGCGAATGTGGGTGAGTATTTGCAGGCCGACCGCGTCAACCAGATGATTGACGATCCGGATACGCTGTTTGTGGATATGCGTAACCATTACGAATATGAAGTCGGCCACTTTGAAAATGCCATCGAAGTACCTTCAGACACTTTCCGCGACCAACTGCCGATGGCGGTTGAGATGCTGCAGGACAATAAAGACAAAAATATTGTCATGTACTGCACCGGCGGCATCCGCTGTGAAAAAGCCAGCGCCTACATGCTGCATAACGGCTTCAAAAACGTCTACCACGTGGAAGGCGGGATTATCGAGTACGCACGCAAAGCGAAAGAGCAGGGATTGCCGCTGAAGTTTGTCGGCAAGAACTTTGTGTTCGATGAGCGCATGGGCGAGCGGATTTCTGACGATGTGATCGCCAATTGCCACCAGTGCGGCGCCGCCTGCGATACTCACACCAACTGCAAGAATGACGGCTGCCATTTATTGTTTATTCAATGCCCGACCTGCGCCGCCAAATTTGAAGGTTGTTGCAGCGAGATCTGCCGCGAAGAGCTGAAGTTGCCGCGTGAAGAACAGCGCGCTCGCCGAGCCGGCCGTGAAAATGGCATCAAGATTTTCAATAAGTCGAAAGGGTTGTTGCAGACCACGATGCACATTCCGGCACCTGAGGATGAAGGCCCAGCAAGCTGAGCCAATGATAAGCGCGGCAGATTTGCCGCGCTTTATACCCGTTGCCTTTCAGGCAACTCATAGCGCGCAGTATTACTTCGCGCGTACGCCTTCGACAGAAATAATCAGCTCAACATCCTGCGATGCCGGGCCGAGATCGGTAGTGATGCCGAAGTCTTTCAGCTTGATTTTACCGTTGGCCGCAAAGCCGGCGCGGTAGCCACCCCATGGGTCATTACCCTGGCCGATCAGTTTGGCGTCCAGCGTGACCGGTTTGGTAACGCCGTTCAGCGTCAGATTACCGACCACGGCATAGCCGTCACCGCTCTTTTTCACTTCGGTGGATTCAAACTTGGCCTGTTTGTTTTTTTCCACGTTCAAAAACTCTGCGCTGCGCAGATGTTTGTCGCGTTCGGCGTGATTGGTGTCGACGCTGGCGGTATTGATAGTGACGTTAACCTTGTCCTTGGACGGATCTTTTTCGTCGAAGGTGAAGCCGCCGTCAAAGTCTTTGAAGGTGCCGTACAACCAGCTGTAACCCAGGTGCTGGATGCGGAATTCGATAAAGGCGTGTTGCCCTTGTTTGTCAATTTTGTAGTCGGCAGCCAGCGCGGAACCGGCGCTCAGCAGCAGTGCGCCTGCGGTCAGGCCCAGTACGGTTTTCTTCAACATAGCAATCTCCATAAATCCAAAGGTTAATCGGCGCTGCTACCCAGCATCCGTTTCAAAGTCACATCACGATCAATAAAGTGATGTTTAAGCGCAGCCAGGCCGTGCAGTAGCGAGAGCACGACGACGGTCCAGGCCAGATAAAGGTGGATAGTGCCGGCGGTATCGGCCTGTTCAGCCATGCCGGTGACGGTGGCGGGGATGTCGAACCAGCCGAAAACGCTGATCGCCTGGCCGTCGGCGGTGGAAATCAGATAGCCGCTGATCAGGATGCTGAACAACACGACATACAGCGCGATATGAGCCAGTATCGCACTGACGCGAGTAAAACGACTGTAGCTGGCCAGCGGTTTTGGCGGCGGTGAAACGAAACGCCAGATCACCCGAACCACCATGACGATGAACAACAGTGTACCGATGCTTTTATGGATTTCCGGTGCCTGGTGGTACCAGACATCGTAATAGCCCAGTGTGACCATCCACAAGCCCAGGGCAAACATGCCGTAAACCGTCAGCGCAACCAGCCAATGGATTAGCACTGAAATATGGCCAAAACGGCTGGCGGTATTTTTCCAAAGCATCTTGTTTCCTTACATTCATCATTTTCTGGGTGCAATAATTAAACTTTAAGAAACATAAAATCAATAATAAATTTAACTATGTTACTTCTTTAGAATATTAATCAGTGAATTTGCGGGAGATTGCGGGAAGTTAATCAGTGAAATCGTCGTAGTGAATATCGTCATTTGAATTTGTTTTGTTCGTTACCCATTGAAATAAAATCATTTTATTTATTTCTGTCAGCTTTTGTCATTTTACGTAAATGCGGTCTTTTTCTTAACAAATAATCCGCTAGCAAAGAGCGTCGATTATTTCCAGTCTGATTTTGGCAAGGGTGCGGATTTTCTTGCTGGCTGGTGTTTATCGGCAGTTTACCTGCGCTGCAGCGGCAGAGTTTGCTAACATAAGAGGCATCTGGCGGCCCTGTGGGCCTGGATTGTCAATACAAAGGAAATGTCATGGGCCGAACCCTTTTGACCGATCGCAGCCTGCGTCTGGCCATTATGTTGGCGATGCTGGTGATTATCCTTGCCGGTATTAAAGCGGCGGCAGACATCGTGGTGCCGTTCATGCTGGCGGTATTTCTGGCGATGATACTGAACCCGCTGGTGGCGCAACTCGAACGCTGGCGGATACCGCGTGTGTTGGGGGTTAGCTTATTGGTGGTGGCCGTGGTGGTAGTGCTGATGCTGTTTATCGGCATGCTGGGTGCCTCGTTGAATGAGCTTGCCCGTTCATTGCCGCAATACCGCGGCATGATGATGGAAAAACTGCGCGAGCTGCAACATTACGCCGATCGTTTCAACATTACCCTGTCCACCGTGGCGATGCTGCAGTATGTCGACCCAAGCGCAGCGATGAACCTGGTCACTCGTCTGCTGAGCCACCTTTCCGGCGCTATGACCAATATCTTCCTGCTGCTGATGACCGTGGTGTTTATGTTGTTTGAAGTACAGTTGCTGCCTTACAAGCTGCAACAGGCGCTGGACAAGCCCAGTGAGGGGATTGCCAATATTCAGCGTGCGCTGGAGGGGGTGACCCGTTATCTGGTGATCAAAACGGCGATCAGTCTGGCGACCGGGATTATTGTCTGGGTGTTCCTTGCTGCGGTCGGCGTACGTTTTGCATTTATCTGGGGGTTACTGGCATTTTTGCTGAATTATATTCCCAATATCGGTTCGGTGATCGCCGCCATTCCTCCATTGATTCAGGCCCTGTTGTTTAACGGCTTTGGTGATGCGTTAGTGGTGGCGGGGGGCTTTATCATGATCAATCTGGTGATTGGCAATATGCTGGAGCCGAGGATCATGGGGCGAGGGCTGGGGTTGTCGACGCTGGTGGTCTTTCTTTCGCTGATTTTCTGGGGATGGCTGATGGGGCCGGTAGGCATGTTGCTCTCGGTACCGCTGACTATTATTGCCCGCATCGCGCTGGAAACCACTGAAGGGGGGCATAAAATGGCCGTTATCCTCGGCGATGGTCGGCCGGGCAAGAAAGTCACCTCGGAGTAAAGAAAAATCAGAAAGGGGGAGAGCGGGCGCGTAGCGCGTCCGTGACGACAATCTGCCGGGGGCTCAGAAACGCCTGAAACACAAACGGGGAAGGTTGACGTAGCGCCTTGAGTCAGGTCATTCAGGCCATAAAGAAGAAATAGACATCAAGCGCTAGCACCAGTAGCCACAGACAGAGGTACAGCACCAGATGTTCGCGTACATTGTTGACGATCGCCGACAGTATTTTGTTTAGCATTCTAAGCAGCCAAAAGGTTAGGACCGCTGATTATAGTATTTTTGTAGCCAACGTTAATACTGCGATAGGGCAAAGTGTGGGATCAGAGGTGAGTTTCACCTCTTTGAACAAGTCATACGGCCAGCAGAGACAGCGACATCGGGGCGGCCGGCGCGCTTGGCGGGTAGAAATAACGCAGTACGTTATAGAGAGAGTAAAACTCCAAGCGGTTGCGGGCGTTGATTTTTTCCGTGATATGGCGTTTGTGAACATAAACCGTGTGTGAGCTGATTTGCAGCTTTTTCGCGATACGGTAATTCGGCATTTCCGCCATCCAGTGTTTCATCACCGTCAGTTCTTGCGGGCTGAACAGGGAGTGTTCAACGCCACGATCCATCAGTGCAACAGGTTTTTCCCTCAGCATACGCAGGGTAACGGGCAAAATACTTTTGTTGAACAGGAAGGCGTTATCAGCGATGCGCATCGGTGTTTCGCTGTAGGGATAAGGCGTGTCCAGATAAATAAACAGCAGCGCCGAGGGGCTGGCCTCAATAAAAGCCTGCAACTGAGTATCGTCGTCGTTATAGCGGCAATGCTTGGTCAGGTTTACCAGGATGTGGCTCGGCTGGTAACTGCTCAGAAGCGGCATCGCCTGCTCAATGCTGTGACAACAGGTGGTCTGAGCGAAAACATGGTCAGAAAAATAGTTGTCGATTCCGACCCGGGTGAAGCAGCATTCGTCCACGACAAGCAGTTTCATGGTGACGTCCTTGTTGATCGAAAAATTACTTGGGCATATCAGCTGTAAAATAAGACTTACACCATAGAGGATCAATTCGGAAATCCGGATACTTGTGTCAGAAATTTCCGTTGCCAGATTTTTTATATGATTTTTTAATGAGTTATAGACGTGGTGAATTGTAACCGAGGGGGAAACCGCAGCCCGCGCGGGTTAACGGGTGCGGTTAGTGAATGGGAAAAGGTTAATTAAAACGTTTTAGCGCAAAGGGTGAGATGTCTACTGGCGGGTTTTTATCTTCGGCAAACAGGGCGGCGATCTCGCCCAACACGCTGGCAAACTTGAAACCATGGCCGCTCAGACCGCTGATGACCATCAGTCGATCGCATCCCGGGACGGTATCGATAATAAAATCTTCATCCGGACTCATATCGTAACTGCATGCTTCCCCATGTAAACATACCCCTACACCCGGTAAAAATTGGCGCAGGAATTGGAAGACTTCAGTGCCATCACTGGTAAAACTGCCGAAAGGTTTGCGTTGCTCTGGCGCATCCATCTCCTGGCCGCCGTCATGCTTACCCACTTTCAGCCCGTCGTTATCGGCGGGAAAACCGTAATAATGGTTGCCGTCCTGAGCCTCAACGGTAAAAGCCGGGAAACGGTTATTGACGCTGTAACGGCCATCCGCCTGATGCCATGAAAATACTTTTCGCAGTGGTACGATAGGTAACTGCGGCAGCAGCGCTTTTACCCAGGTGCCGGCGGTAACCACTGCTTTTCGGCCCCGGAAGCGGCCTTCAGAGGTGACGACTTCGACACCGCCATTAATAGGTTCCACTGCGCTGACGGGGCAATTGAACAGTTGGCTGCACCCGGCTTCATTAGCCAGTTTGATCAGGCAGGCGACGGCCTGTTCCGAGCGCAGGAACCCGGCATCAGGTTCAAACACGCCAATATAACCTTCAGGCGCGTTGAATTCGGGCCAACGCTGGTTGATCTGTTCTGTACTGAGGTTTTGCGTGTTGAGGCGGAATTTTTGCGCGCTGTGTTGGGCATTGCTGATGAATTCAGAATGCTGCGGCCCGAGGTTCAGTACTCCGCAGGCCTGAAACAGTTCTTCGCCGGTTTGCTGAATCAGTGCGTTCCACAGGGCCTGGGCGCGCAGAATCAGTGGCACATACTTTTCACCTTCGCCATAGGCATGGCGGATGATTCGTGTATCGCCGTGGTGGCTGCCGTTACGGTGTGGGGGCATCGCGCTGTCGATCATTAATACTTTCAAGCCGGATCTCGTAGCATAGTAACCCGCCGCTGCGCCTACCGAACCGCTGCCCACAACAATTAAGTCATATTCCACGTGCCGTAACCTCTCTGATATACGTTTCTTATCGGGCTATGATAAAAGGTTGGGCGCAGCAATGCACCCGTTGCGCCGTTGTGCCGGCAAAGAAAAAGGCGCCAGAGATAATCGCTGGCGCCTTAGGCTTTTTGGAGCAGTAAATTAGTGTTTTTTACGATCAAGGTCCTGGTAATCCGTTGCTTCAATCTTGGCAATGCCGGCTTCTAAAATATTGATTAATTGGCGTGCGACATCTGTAGTTAACCAAAGCGTTCTGTCTACTTGGGCTTCTTCTGGCGTCTGGTCTAGTGAAGACAGGTAATGAAGGCGTATCATCATGGCGTCATAAACGTCGACAGTACTAATATCCCAACCAACAAGCGGGTGTGTCTGAATTACTTCATCATTTCTGTCCATAAAGACCCCTTATTGAGTAGTAACTAACGTGAGTGACTAACGAGGATCAATGCGGCTCATCATCATGTGAGCAATTACAGTATACGCATATGGTTTCTGCGGTGGAGCTTTTCCATCCTTTTTTGCAAAATAAATATAATTATTCTACTGGCTGGCCAAGGAGGCCTGCGTGACGGGCATGCGGCAATCATTCAGTATCAGGAGGGGCGCTGTGTAACCGTTTCTCAAGCTCGGCGGCCAGATGCGCGAAATGCTGCTGCGTTTCGGCATCGCGATTCTGATTTTGCGCTTCCAGTTTCAGGCTGTGGATCAGCAATTGATTGGCTTTGTCATCCAGACCAAAAGCCAGATAGGAGAACGCAACTTCCAATACGTTCAAGCGCCGTTTTTGATCGCCAATCAGCGCCAGCAGCTCGCCAAAGGTCATCGTTTCTTCGGATTTTATCTTGTCCGGGGCCATGTCAAACACCTCCTGTTAAAAACATTCAGTACAGACCAGATAAGGCATTTCTTCCAGCATAAATTGAAGGGGGGAGGTGAGCGCGGTTTCAAAGGCAAAAAAGCCGGGGAGCGACCCCCCGGCAAAAACAGCATTGCAGTGTTATTCTGCGCTGAACCACTCGTCTGCGCTTTCCCAGGTTTCCTGGAGGATTTCAGCGATAAGGTCTTTATCCGTTTTTAGGCCGCCAAGCACAGAAAGCCCGTTAGAACCGGCATAACGTACCTGAACTACGGCATCTGGAAATTGACGATTTACCCGCTTGCCCAGCTCGCCGGTCAGGGCTTCAATTGCCCCTGGCGGTAGCGGTCTGGTTTTATCTATAGTGACTTCAACACGCATGATTGCCCCCGAAGCGATTTACTGGTTATTTATACAGTTAAGTTCGTGCGGGAGCAAGAGGTTGCGTTAAAAAAGATTTTACGCCTTCACGGACCAGCTCAGGGTCTCCCCAGCCAGGAATGGCACAACCGTTTCGTTACCCATGGCTATCTCTTCCGGTTGCGTCGTCGGCACACGTTGCAGTTCGATAAAGTCGGCATTAACCGGCAGGCCATAAAAACGTGGGCCGTTCAGCGAGCAGAAGGCCTCCAGATGCTCCAGCGCGCCCAGTTGTTCGAATACGCTGGCATAGGCCGGGATGGCATTCGGGGCGTTAAATACACCGGCACAGCCACAGCTTGACTCTTTGCGGTGCTTGGCATGCGGCGCCGAGTCGGTGCCGAGGAAGAAGCGCTCGGAACCGCTGGCGACTGCTTTACGCAGCGCATCCTGATGAATGTTGCGTTTCAGGATCGGCAGGCAGAACAGGTGCGGGCGGATACCACCAACCAGCATATGATTGCGGTTAAACATCAGGTGCTGCGGTGTGATAGTGGCGCTAAGGAAACGATTGCCTTCCTGCACATATTGAGCCGCTTCTTTGGTCGTGATGTGCTCGAAGACGATTTTCAACTCCGGGAACTGCCGGCGGATTGGCTCCATAACCTGTTCAATAAAACGCGCCTCGCGATCGAAGATATCTACGGCTGCGTCGGTCACTTCACCGTGGATCAGCAGCGGCATACCGATTTTCTGCATTTGTTCAAACAGCGGGTAAATACCTTTCACATCGCTGACACCGTGGCTGGAGTTGGTGGTGGCGTTGGCAGGATACAACTTGGCGGCGGTGAACACGCCTTGCTCAAAGCCGTTGACCAATTCGGCGGCGGCCAGCGAGTTGGTCAGGTAGCAGGTCATTAATGGGGTGAAATCGTGATCCTGAGGAACTGCGGCCAGAATGCGGTCACGATAGGCCCGTGCAGCCTCTACGGTAGTGATTGGCGGAGCCAGATTCGGCATCACAATCGCCCGGCCAAATACCTGACTGGTATAGGGCAGAACCGTTTTCAGCATGTCGTCATCACGCAGATGGATGTGCCAGTCGTCAGGGCGGCGGATTGTCAGGGCTTGAGGTTGTGCGGTCATGTTGCAAGGCTCCGGCGGTCAGAAACACGTCTATATAAAAGCGAATAATGGGGGTTATTCACGCCGGGGTGTAAGGATAAGCGGAAAGCGTCTTTGATGCATCTGTTTGTTCACGCCAAGTTGAAATCAATTGGCTTTCGGGCGCATAGTGACAGGGATTTTAACGATCCCCGCGTCATAACTGCTGGGTTATCAACGTTTATCATGTGGAATGGGAGAAAGAAATGGAAGTACGAGTTATTGCCACCCTGCAGGCGAAACCTGAATTTGTGTCCGCAGTCAGCGACACTGTGCATGAGATTATAGAACCAAGCCGTCAGGAGCTGGGCAATCTGCAGTATGATCTGCACCGCGATCTGGAACAGCCTGGCACCTTCGTGTTCTTCGAGCGTTGGGCAAGCGCAGAAGCGTTGGAAAAACACAACGCCACCGAGCACTTTAAACAGTTTGTCAGCCAGCTCGACGGCAAGCTGGACTTGCTGGATATCAAACAATTGAAAAAAATTGCCTGAACCGATTTTTTGACAAGAAAAAACCCGCCATTTGGCGGGTTTTTTTATCGGAGCAGATTAACTTATTCGTTAACCGGCTGCGGTTTGGTTGCCGGCGCTGTGGCTTGATTCACCGCAGCATGACCCCCCGCCGAGCCTTTACCTTCGAAATTGAAGGAAGGGCGTTGCCAATCGCTGCCTTTCTGCTCTTCCGGCTCGTAAGCCGGCGCTGGGGCCTTGGTCATTGGCGCTGTGGCGATATGTTTATAGAGTGTACCCTGCACCGGCGCTGGCTGCTGAACAACCGGCGGTTTTTCTGCAACAACAACCGGAGCAGCAGCTTCCTGAACAGGTACGGCCTCAACGATGATCGGCGCTGGCGCTGCGACAGGCTCAACAACAACGGCAGTCTCTTCCGCAACGGCAGCGGCTTCAACCACCGGGGCTGCTTCGACGTTCGTAGCTTCTTCAACCACGGTAGTCTCTTCAACCACGGTAGCTTCTTCAACTACTGGCGTCTCAGCCTGCGGTACCGCAGCCGTTTCCTCCAATTGAGCCGAAATGACCGGCGCAACAGTTTCAACTTCCGGCTGGGCTTCTTCTGCAATGACAACCTCAGCGGTTTCTACCGGTGCGATGGTTTGTGCTGCAGCCTCAGCGATAACCGGAGCGGCTACGTCGACAGCTTGTTGTGCCATCACGTTGTCGGCAGCGATTTCGGTAGCATCGGTCTGAACTTCAGCTTCTTCAATCACTTGTGCTGTTTGTGTTACAGGGTAACTTACCCATACCTTGCCAGAAGCCATTTCCGGAGAGGCGAAAGCCCCAGCCAACGGCATTGGCGACTGGGCAGGGTAACGCTCATCACGGTAACGGCGACGGCGCTGACCGCTCACGCGCAGATGGCGTGGCGAGCGGCGTGAACGGCGTGGCATGCCATTTTCGCCGTTGCGGTTGTCGCCCTGAACGTCATCTTCAGCCGGTGTCTCAAGGGTTTCTGGCAGCAATTTAACGCTGTCTTCTTCCAGAGCCGGTTTCACGTCCTGGGTTTTCACCACTGGCGCTTTAGGGGCCAGCAGCTCTTCCGCTGCGCGATGCAGTTCTTCTTCCGCGGACAATACGCGAACTTTCTGCGACAGAGGACGACGCTGGCGACGCTGCATGTTTTGCTGCTGGCGTTCTTCCAGATCTTCATCGCTGATAACGTTGGTGCTGGTGTCTACACTTTCCAGTGCAGCCACTTCCTGCTGAGCCTGGCGCTTCTCTTCCTGACGACGGCGCTGGCGTTCGGCACGCTGGTCACGGCGTTGTTGCTGGTCTTCACGCTGTGCCTTGGCGGCTTCTTCAGACTGTGGCGCCTCGGCAACCGGTGCGGCAACCTGCGGTGCATTGCGGCGGTTGTTACGGCGCTGTTCATCGCGCACTTCACGCGTTTCACGGCCTTCACTGCGATTGTCGCGCGGCTCACGATTTTCACGTGGTTCACGGTTATCGCGCTCGCGATTGTCACGGCCTTCGCCGCGTTCCTTGCGTTCGCCACGTTCAGGACGATCGCTACGCTCACCACGTTCTCCGCGTTCACCACGTTCTTTACGGCCAGAACCCTGACGGCGTTGACCACGGCGATCCTGGCGGCGGTTTTCACCGTTGCCTTCGGCCTTAGGTGCTTCAACGGCAGGTTTGGCTTCATCAACCGGTTGTTCTTCACTGGCGAACAGCGCTTTCAAACCACCGAACAGGCGGCCCAACAGACCAGGTTTTGCAGCGGTTGGGGCGCTTGGTTTGGCCACGACAGCGGCAGCAGCGGACTGTACCGCCACAGGTTCTTCGGCAGGCGGCGGAGCGTCAGCCGCCAGAGAGAACGAAGCCAGAGCCGGTTGTTCCGGACGCTTGCGCTCCATCGGCGCATCTTCCAGTGGCTGAGCCATCTCTTCTTCGTGCAATTTCGGCAGCAGGTAGCTCAGGGTTGGAGTCTCTTCGCCTTTGCGCACACGCAGCACGGAGTAGTGCGGAGTTTGCATCTGATCGTTCGGCACGATGATCGCTTTCACGCCACCCTGACGTTTTTCGATTGCGCTCACCGACTCACGTTTTTCGTTCAGCAGGTAAGATGCGACCTGAACCGGCACGATAGCGTGAACTTCTTTGGTATTTTCCTTCAGCGCTTCTTCTTCGATCAGGCGCAGAATGGAAAGTGCCAGCGATTCGTTATCACGGATGGTGCCGGTGCCGTTACAGCGAGGGCAGACGTGATGACTGGATTCACCCAGTGACGGGCTGAGGCGCTGACGCGACATCTCAAGCAGGCCAAAGCGGGAAATGCGGCCGATCTGGATACGCGCACGGTCCTGACGCACTGCGTCACGCAGGCGGTTTTCTACTTCGCGTTGGTGGCGCACTGGGGTCATATCGATGAAGTCGATAACGATCAGGCCGCCAAGGTCACGCAAGCGCAGTTGGCGAGCGATTTCGTCCGCCGCTTCCAGGTTGGTGTTGAACGCAGTTTCTTCGATATCGCCACCGCGGGTTGCTCGCGCGGAGTTGATGTCGATGGCGGTCAAGGCTTCGGTAGTGTCGATGACGATCGAGCCGCCGGAAGGCAAGCGAACTTCACGCTGGAAGGCGGATTCGATCTGAGACTCGATTTGGTAATGGCTGAACAGAGGGATTTCACCGCTGTACAGTTTGATTTTGCTGCTGAAATCCGGGCGGCCCAGAGCAGCGATGTGCTCTTTTGCCAAATCGAGAACTTTAGGGTTATCGATCAGGATTTCGCCGATGTCCGGGCGCAGATAGTCACGGAATGCGCGCACGATCACGTTGCTTTCCTGATGGATCAGGAACGGAGCAGGGCGGCCTTCGGCGGCTTTCTTGATGGCTTCCCAATGCTTCAGACGGAAAGACAGGTCCCACTGCAGCGCATCGGCAGATTTGCCAACGCCCGCGGTACGAACAATCAGACCCATGCCATCCGGCAATTGCAGGGAGGAAAGCGCTTCTTTCAGTTCGGTACGGTCGTCACCCTCGATGCGGCGGGAAATGCCACCGGCACGCGGGTTGTTCGGCATCAGCACCAGATAACTGCCGGCCAGACTGATGAAGGTGGTCAAGGCTGCGCCTTTATTACCACGTTCTTCTTTGTCAACCTGAACGATAACTTCCTGGCCTTCGCGCAGCACATCTTTGATGTTCGGGCGACCATGAGAAGAGTAGTTACTTGGGAAGTATTCGCGGGCGATTTCTTTAAGAGGGAGGAAACCATGTCGTTCTGCGCCGTAATCAACGAACGCTGCTTCAAGACTTGGCTCAATACGAGTGATTTTGCCTTTGTAAATATTCGCTTTTTTCTGTTCATGACCTGGGCTTTCAATGTCCAAATCATACAGCCGCTGTCCATCTACAAGGGCAACACGCAACTCTTCCTGCTGAGTTGCGTTAATCAACATTCTTTTCATCTTAACTTACTCGTTATTTTTACATTATCGACAAAGCTGCGGGCAAAATAACCTCATGGCCGGGTTAAAACCGAAAACCCCGTGTCTTCTCGCAAAGTCGTCAACCTCACGGTTGTCGCCTGCATAGGGGCGCATTATCTCGGTAAGCCTGTATTTCTTTGTGAAAAACAGCACTTTTACTAGGGGAATAGCCTCTGATTTACGTCGACAGATCTGATTCCGTTTGCCGGCCAAGCTGCAACCCGCAGCCCGCTAATTGTTTGATTTCGCATTACGTCTTACGCCATTGCTGCGTTTTTGCGCCATCAGACAAATTTTATAATCCCACCGTTTTCCCTGTTTAACGAGAATCAACGTGGAAAGTAAACGCATTATTCCACTGCTGATGCCGTTATAGCAAGGTGACTTTTCCTTAACTGCGGAAGAAATCGCAAACGTTCAAACCGGCTTGCTGCCTTATTGTTCGCTGGGGTTTCGTCTGCAGTCAGAGAGACAGTTAAGCACAGAAAAAGAAGTGGCGCTATTTACTCGCTCTATTTAGAATCCCGCTCCATGAAAACGAACATTCCTGCAGTACAATTAATCACGATTTCTGACGACGAAGCCGGTCAGAGAATCGACAACTTTTTGCTTGCCCGCCTGAAAGGCGTGCCGAAGAGCATGATTTACCGCATCGTGCGTAAAGGCGAGGTGCGGGTTAATAAAGGACGCATCAAGGCAGAATATAAACTGGCCGCCGGCGACGTGGTGCGTATTCCGCCGGTGCGCGTTGCCGAGCGTGAAGAAGCGCCAGTCTCCGCCAAACTGGATAAAGTGGCCGCGCTGGCAGATTGCATCTTGTATGAAGACGATCACCTGCTGCTGCTGAACAAGCCATCAGGCACGGCAGTACATGGCGGCAGCGGCCTGAGCTTTGGCGTGATCGAAGGCTTGCGCGCGCTTCGCCCGGAAGCCCGCTTCCTGGAACTGGTTCATCGCCTTGATCGCGATACCTCAGGCGTGCTGTTGGTGGCGAAAAAACGCTCTGCACTACGTTCGCTGCATGAGCAACTGCGCTTGAAGGGGATGCAGAAAGATTATCTGGCGCTGGTGCGCGGCCAGTGGCAGTCACATTGCAAAGCGGTGCAGGCGCCACTGCTGAAAAACATTTTGCAGAGCGGTGAGCGTATTGTTCGCGTCAACAGCGAAGGCAAGCCTTCGGAAACACGCTTCAAGGTGGAAGAGCGCTTTGAGCACGCAACGCTGGTCAAAGCCAGCCCGATCACCGGGCGCACCCATCAGATCCGTGTGCACACCTTGCATGCCGGGCATCCGATAGCCTTTGACGATCGTTATGGCGATCGCGAGTTCGATCGCCAACTGGCGGGTACCGGGCTCAAGCGTCTGTTCTTGCACGCGGCTGCTTTGCGTTTCGAACATCCGGGTACCGGCGAAACGATGCGTATCGAAGCGCCGATGGATGAAGAGCTGCGTCACTGCCTGCAGGTGTTGCGCAAGCAGTCTCAGGGCAAATAACGCAACCCTTTTATCCTATGCCAGCGGGTTGATGCCTTCAGCCCGCAGCATTTCCAGCAGGGCGATCAACGGCATGCCGATCAACGTATTGGGGTCCCGCCCCTCCAGCTTATCGAACAGCGCAATCCCCAATCCTTCACTTTTAAAGCTGCCTGCGCAGTTGAGTGGTTGCTCAAGTCGCACGTAAGCGCTAATTTCAGCCTCGCTCAGCGTGCGGAAATGTACGTGAAAGGGTTCGCACAGTACCTGCAGATGCCTGCTGCGGCTGTTATACAACGCCAGCCCGGTATAAAAGGTGACTTTCTGGCCGCTGGCCTGGCGCAATTGAGCGCAGGCGTTCTCTTCCGTGTGCGGTTTTCCGGTGATTCTTCCTTCGATCACGCAGACCTGATCGGAGCCGATAATCAGATGTTCGGGGTAGGCGGCAGCCAGCGCCTGGGCTTTCGCTGTGGCCAATCGCAGCACCAGCGCCTCGGCGCTTTCCCCCGCCAGCGGGGTTTCATCCACCTGCGGCGCCGCGCAAAGGAAGGGCAAGTGCAGCTTTTCCAGTAGCATCTTGCGGTAGGTCGAGGTGGAGGCAAGGAGAAGTCTTTGCATAATTTTTTTCGCAAACCGTAGCGTAAATAGAGTGGGCATTTTAAACTGTCCGCCGCTGAGGAAGCGAATAATGGTGAAAGGTACCGTTTTACGGCCTTTTTCTTTGACTCTACGTCGTTACAAAGTTAATATGCGCGCCCTATGCAAAAGGTAAAATTACCCTTGACCATTGATGCGGTACGTACCGCTCAGAAACGCCTGGACTATGTTGGTTCCTATGCGCCTGAGCAGGTTACACGTGTTGCCGACTCCGTGGTCAGTGTGGACAGTGATGTTGAGGTTTCGTTATCGTTCGATATTGATAACCAACGCCTCGCGGTGATAACAGGGCATTCGGACGTTCAGGTAACCCTGATGTGCCAACGCTGTGGTGTCCCGTTCGAGCGTCATATCCACACAACATATTGTTTTAGCCCGGTCGTCAATGATGAGCAGGCTGAGGCATTACCGGGAGCGTACGAACCGATCGAAGTCGATGAGTTTGGCGAAGTCGATCTGTTGGCAATGATTGAAGACGAAATTATTCTTTCACTGCCTGTCGTCCCGTTACATGAATCTGAACACTGTGAAGTGTCCGAAGCGGACATGGTATTTGGCAAACTGCCTCCAGAGGCGGAGAAACCGAATCCATTTGCCGTATTAGCCAGTTTAAAGCGTAAGTAATTAAGGAGTAAGGTCCATGGCCGTACAACAAAATAAACCAACCCGTTCCAAGCGTGGCATGCGTCGTTCACACGATGCTCTGACCACCACCACATTGTCTGTTGATGCGACTTCTGGTGAAACTCATCGTCGTCACCACATCACTGCCGACGGTTTCTACCGCGGTCGCAAGGTTATCGGCTAAGTAGCGGTACCTTGACTCGTCTAACCCTGGCGTTAGATGCAATGGGCGGGGACTTCGGTCCCTGCGTCACAGTGCCTGCTTCATTGCAGGCACTGGCCTCTAATTTACAGCTTCATCTCCTGCTGGTCGGCGATCCCGACGCCATCTCTCCTTTACTTGCCAAAGCCGATCCGGTTCTTCTGGAGCGTTTGCAAGTCGTGCCCGCTGAATCAGTGATTGCCGGCGACGCCAAACCCTCACAAGCGATACGCGCCAGCCGTGGCACATCTATGCGCATTGCGCTGGAGCTGACCAAAAACGGCGATGCGCAGGGTTGCGTCAGTGCAGGTAATACCGGTGCATTGATGGGTCTGGCGAAAATGCTGATTAAGCCGCTGGACGGTATTGAACGTCCGGCGCTGATGACCGTGATCCCAAACCAGCAGCTCGGTAAAACCGTAGTGCTGGATCTGGGCGCCAACGTTGAATGCGACAGCACTATGCTGGTGCAGTTTGCGGTAATGGGCGCAGTGATGGCCGAAGAGGTGGTGGGTATTGCGCAGCCCCGCGTGGCGTTGCTGAATATTGGTGAAGAAGAGACCAAAGGCCTGGATAATATCCGCGAAGCGGCCGCCGTGCTGAAAAACACCCCGGCAATCAATTATATTGGTTACCTGGAAGGCAATGACCTGCTCACCGGTAAAACCGATGTCCTGGTCTGCGACGGTTTCGTGGGTAACGTCACCCTGAAGACCATGGAAGGGGTGGTAAGAGTATTTTTATCGCTGCTGAAATCATCCGGAGACGGTGGCAAGCAGGCGTGGTGGTTAAAGTTGTTAGGCCGTTGGTTGCAAAAACGGGTGGTAAAGCGGTTCGGCCACCTGAACCCCGACCAGTATAATGGCGCATGTCTGTTAGGATTGCGCAGCACCGTAATCAAGAGCCACGGCGCTGCGAACCCACACGCGTTTGCAGTAGCAATCGAACAGGCTGTGCAGGCGGTGCAGCGGCAAGTCCCTGAAAGGATTGCTGCGCGCCTTGAAGCTGTATTACCTAAGAGTGACTGATCGTACATGTATACAAAGATTCTCGGTACGGGGAGTTATTTACCCGTACAAGTGCGCACCAATGCTGACCTTGAAAAAATGGTGGATACCTCTGACGAGTGGATCGTCACGCGTACCGGTATCCGTGAGCGCCGTATCGCTGCCGCTGATGAAACTGTGGCGACGATGGGCTTCCATGCTGCTGAAAAAGCGCTGGAAATGGCAGGTGTGGCTAAAGAAGACATCGGGTTGATCGTAGTTGCGACCACCACCTCAAGCCATGCATTCCCTAGCTCCGCTTGCCAGGTGCAGCAGATGTTGGGCATTAAAGACTGCGCGGCCTTCGATCTGGCCGCAGCCTGCGCCGGTTTTACCTATGCGCTGAGCGTGGCCGATCAGTACGTCAAGAATGGCGCGGTGAAACATGCGCTGGTGATCGGCGCGGACGTGCTGTCACGCACGCTGGATCCTGAAGATCGCGGTACCATCATTCTGTTCGGTGATGGCGCGGGTGCGGTGCTGTTGGGCGCGTCCGAAGAGCCGGGCATCCTGTCTACCCATCTGCATGCCGATGGTACCTACGGCGGCCTGCTGACGCTGCCGTTCAAGGATCGTCAGGATCCGGAGCAGCCGGCTTACGTTACCATGGCCGGCAATGAAGTATTCAAAGTTGCGGTTACCGAACTGGCTCACATCGTGGAAGAAACGCTGCAAGCCAACAATCTGGACCGCGACCAGCTGGATTGGCTGGTGCCACACCAGGCCAACCTGCGCATCATCAGCGCGACGGCGAAAAAACTGGGTATGGGGATGGAGAAAGTGGTAGTGACGCTCGATCGTCACGGCAACACTTCTGCCGCCTCGGTCCCTGCAGCGTTCGACGAAGCCGTGCGTGACGGGCGGATCCAGCGCGGCCAACTGGTGCTGCTGGAAGCCTTTGGCGGTGGTTTTACCTGGGGCTCGGCGCTGGTCCGTTTCTGATTAACAGGAAGAAAAAATGACGCAATTTGCTTTTGTTTTCCCAGGTCAGGGGTCTCAGGCTCTTGGCATGTTGGCCGATTTGGCTGCGCAATTTCCGATCGTTGAAGAGACTTTCAGCGAAGCCTCGTCCGCCTTGGGCTATGACCTGTGGCAGTTGGTGCAGCAAGGCCCGGCGGAAGAGCTGAACAAAACCTGGCAGACGCAGCCGGCATTGCTGGCCGCTTCCGTGGCGATTTTCCGCGTCTGGCAGCAACAGGGCGGTAAAACGCCTGCGATGATGGCCGGCCACAGCCTGGGTGAATACTCGGCATTGGTGTGTGCGGGCGTGCTGGATTTCCAGGCGGCGATCCGCTTGGTTGAACTGCGCGGCAAACTGATGCAGGAAGCGGTGCCGGAAGGCACTGGCGCGATGTTCGCCATTATCGGCCTGGATAACGAGGCTATCGCCAAAGCCTGTGAAGAATCCGCTCAGGGTCAGGTTGTTTCCCCGGTGAACTTCAACTCGCCGGGGCAGGTTGTCATCGCCGGCAACAAAGAAGCGGTCGAACGTGCAGGTGCGGCCTGTAAAGCCGCGGGCGCCAAGCGCGCGTTGCCGTTACCGGTGAGCGTGCCTTCGCATTGTGCGTTGATGAAGCCGGCGGCAGACAAGCTGGCCGTTGCGTTGCAGGAGATTACCTTCAGCGCGCCGCAGGTCGCGGTAGTGAATAACGTCGACGTGCGAACTGAAACCGACCCAGAAGCCATCCGCAGTGCGCTGGTACGCCAGCTGTACAGCCCGGTGCGCTGGACCGAAAGCGTAGAATTTATGGCAGCACAGGGCGTTACGTCGCTGCTAGAGGTTGGTCCGGGTAAAGTTCTGACCGGTCTGACTAAACGTATTGTTGACACCCTGACGGCGGCGGCTGTTAATGACGCAGCCAGCCTGTCAGCGGCGCTTGAACAATAAAGAGGAAAATAATGAGCTTCGAAGGTAAAGTTGTTCTGGTCACCGGCGCTAGCCGGGGTATTGGCCGGGCTATTGCAGAATCGTTTGTGGCACGTGGCGCCAAAGTGATCGGCACCGCCACCAGTGAAAGCGGCGCTGAGGCTATCAGCAGCTATCTGGGTGCAAGCGGCAAAGGGTTTACGCTGAACGTTGTTGATGCTCAATCTATCGACAGCGTTCTGGCATCTATTCGTGCTGAATTTGGCGAAATCGACATTTTAGTGAATAATGCCGGCATTACGCGTGATAACCTGCTGATGCGCATGAAGGATGATGAGTGGCAGGATATCCTGGACACCAATCTGACTTCCGTATTCCGTCTGTCAAAAGCGGTAATGCGAGCTATGATGAAAAAGCGGTTTGGCCGGATCATCACCATCGGTTCCGTAGTTGGCACCATGGGCAACGCAGGGCAGGCTAATTACGCGGCGGCTAAAGCCGGTTTGATTGGTTTTAGTAAGTCTTTGGCACGTGAAGTTGCTTCGCGTGGCATTACGGTCAACGTCGTGGCACCTGGTTTTATTGAGACGGACATGACACGGGCGTTGACAGATGATCAACGTGCAGGCATTTTGTCATCAGTTCCAGCCAATCGGCTGGGGGATGCTAAAGAAATCGCCAGCGCTGTTGCTTTTTTAGCCTCTGATGAGGCTGGCTACATCACCGGTGAAACGTTACATGTCAATGGCGGCATGTACATGATTTAAAAAATGCGAAAACTATTTGCGTTATTTGGGGTAAAAACCGCAAAATAGCGTAAAATCGTGGTTTGACCAGCCGGGATTTAGTTGCATCTTTTTCAACATTTTATACACTACGAAAACCATCGCGAAAGCGAGTTTTGATAGGAAATTTAAGAGTATGAGCACTATCGAAGAACGCGTTAAGAAAATCATTGTTGAGCAACTGGGTGTTAAACAGGAAGAGGTTTTAAATAACGCTTCTTTCGTTGAAGATCTGGGCGCTGATTCTCTTGACACCGTTGAACTGGTAATGGCACTGGAAGAAGAATTCGATACCGAGATTCCAGACGAAGAAGCTGAGAAAATCACTACTGTTCAGGCAGCTATTGATTTCATCAACGCTAGCCAGCAGTAAGAGAACATATCTAGGCGGTCACTCGACCGCCTAAGTTTTTTCTATCCCTAGTGTCATATTTTTCCCTCCTTGGAGGACAAACGTGTCTAAGCGTCGAGTAGTTGTGACCGGACTGGGCATGTTGTCTCCTGTCGGCAATACTGTAGAGTCCACGTGGAACGCTCTTCTTGCCGGTCAGAGTGGCATCAGCCTGATCGACCATTTCGATACCACTGCCTATGCGACCAAGTTTGCTGGCCTGGTAAAGAATTTTAATTCAGAGGATTTCATCTCGCGCAAAGATGCGCGCAAGATGGATGCCTTCATCCAGTACGGAATCGCTGCCGGCATGCAAGCCATGCAGGATGCGGGTCTGGATATCACCGAGGCTAACGCCAGCCGCATTGGCGCCGCTATCGGCTCCGGTATCGGCGGCCTGGGTTTGATTGAAGAAAACCACAGTTCACTGGTTAACGGTGGCCCACGGAAAATCAGTCCGTTCTTTGTGCCGTCAACCATCGTGAACATGATTGCAGGCCACCTGACTATTATGTTCGGTATGCGTGGTCCGAGTATTTCCATCGCTACCGCCTGTACGTCAGGTGTGCACAACATTGGCCATGCCGCGCGTATCATTGCTTACAATGATGCCGACGTTATGCTGGCCGGTGGCGCAGAGAAAGCCAGTACTCCTTTGGGCGTTGGCGGTTTCGGCGCAGCGCGCGCGCTGTCGACCCGCAACGAAAACCCACAAGCGGCCAGCCGCCCATGGGATAAAGACCGTGACGGTTTCGTCCTGGGTGACGGTGCCGGCATGATGGTGCTGGAAGAGTACGAACACGCCAAGAAACGCGGCGCCAAGATTTACGCTGAAATTGTCGGCTTTGGGATGAGCAGCGATGCCTATCACATGACGTCGCCGCCGGAAAACGGTGCGGGCGCGGCGCTGGCAATGGAAAATGCTTTGCTTGACGCAGGTGTGACTACGTCACAAATCGGGTATATCAATGCGCACGGCACTTCCACGCCGGCCGGTGATACCGCCGAAACCCAGGCAGTGAAGTCGGTATTTGGCAGCGATGCAAAGCGCGTGATGGTCAGTTCGACCAAATCGATGACCGGCCACCTGTTAGGTGCGGCAGGCGCGATTGAATCGATCTTCACCGTGCTGGCATTGCGTGATCAAGCGGTTCCACCAACCATCAACTTGGATAACCCGGATGAAGGTTGCGATCTGGACTTCGTTCCACACGAAGCGCGCCAGGTAAGCGATTTACAGTATACGCTGTGTAACTCCTTCGGTTTCGGCGGTACTAACGGTTCGCTGATCTTCCGCAAGGTGTGACGTGTCTGCTGGCAGACTGTAAAAAACCCGCTTTCGAGCGGGTTTTTTTATGGGTTGTTTACAAGTGAAAAGATGAGTTCCGCACTTTTTTGGCTGAAAAATTAATGGAATAGGCTTTACTGGTGGCAGGTTGCCGGCAAAAGTCGGAGTAAATCCATGGTTAGACAAGCAGGAGAAAGTGTATGTTGAGCGGAAAACGTGCGTTGGTTACGGGGGGCGGGCGCGATTTTGGGCAAGCCGTGTCGGTCTGGCTGGCGCGTGAGGGCGTCGACGTGGATATCTGTGCCCGACAACTCAGCAGCGCAAAGGAAACTCAAAACATCATACGAGCCGAAGGTGGACGGGCGCAGGCTTACCAGTGCGATATTGCCGATCCGGCTTCACTTACGGCGTTTGTCGATCAACTGTTGCAGGACGACAGGCCGATCGACATTCTGGTTTTGAGCGCCGCCCAATGGCTGGAGGGGGGGCTGGAGAGCAAAGATGATGCCGATGTCATCAGTACCATCAATTCCGGGCTGACGGGGAATATTTTACTGACCCGCGCACTCTTGCCCAGCCTGCGGCTTTCGGCCGGGGCTGATATTATGGTGATGGTATCTGTGTGCGGTATACCTCAGTTCATCCAGTCGAGTGCCCACCCGGCGTTTTTTGCCGCCAAGCAGGGGATCGGGGGCTTTTGCCACAACATCGCGCACCACCTGGCAGCGGAAAACATTCGGGTGACGGGTTTCTATCCGCCGGATTTTGAAATGAGCGGCCTGGATGACGAGCCAACAGAACAATCGGAGCAACCCGTGCTGAACGCACGTTCGATCTGGGAAACGATGCGTTTTGTGTTGCAGCAGCCGCGCAGTTGCCACATTAACGCCATCCACTTCCAGGGGCCTTGCCGCTAGCGCCGGCATAACGAGGAGAGTGTGGAAATATGTACTGGATTAACGGACAACAGCACGATGCGTTAGCGCCAAGCGATCGCGGTTTGCAGTTCGGTGATGGCTGTTTCACCACTGCCCGGGTTATCGACGGCAGAATCGAGCTGCTTCCCTGGCATATCGAACGCCTGCAACAGGCAGCGCAGCGGCTGATGATGCCGCTCACTGATTGGGGCGCTCTTGAAAGTGAAATGGCGCGTGCGGCAGAATCTATCCCGCTCGGCGTGGTCAAAGCGATACTGACGCGCGGCAGCGGCGGACGAGGTTACAGCCCGCAGGGGTGTGAAAATCCTACGCGCATTGTCTCTCGCAGCGCTTATCCCACGCACTACCTGTCGTGGCGTGAACAGGGCATCAGCCTGGCGCTCAGCCCGGTGGCTCTGGCGCGTAATCCGTTGCTTGCGGGGCTTAAGCATCTGAACCGTCTGGAGCAAGTGTTGATCCGCGCGCATCTTGACCAGACGGCCGCCGACGAGGCGCTGGTGCTTGACACTGCCGGTATGCTGGTGGAATGCTGTGCGGCTAATTTATTCTGGCGTAAAGGAAATGCGGTATTTACGCCCGATCTGAGCCAGGCCGGCGTGGCTGGGTTGATGCGTCGCAGAGTGATTGAGCTGCTGGCGGGCAGTGAATATTCGCTGCATTGCGTCAGTGAGCCGTTGGCCACTCTTGCCGACGCCGAAGAAGTGCTGGTGAGTAACGCGCTGATGCCGTTGCTGCCGGTAAATACAGCGCAATCATGGCGTTATCACTCACGCCAACTCTATGATTTTTTGCGTCCACACTGTTAACGATGGCTGATTGATGAAGAAAAGAAAGCTGAAGGTCGTTTCTCTTATTGTTGTTCTGGTATTGGCCCTGCTGTGCTGGGGTTACCAGAAAGTTGAACGCTTTGCTGATACGCCATTGGCGATCCAGCAGGAAGCCATTTTTAAACTGCCGGCGGGTACCGGGCGGGTAGCACTGGAAGGCTTGCTGGTACGCGACAAGCTGATCCGCAACGGTGCCTGGTTCCCGTGGTTGCTGCGCCTGGAGCCGCAACTGGCAGAGTTCAAGGCCGGTACTTACCGCTTTACGCCGGGAATGACGGTGCGCCAGATGCTCAAACTGCTGGCCAGCGGTAAAGAGGCACAGTTCAGCGCACGTTTTATCGAAGGTTCGCGCCTGCGTGACTGGCTGTTGGTGCTGCAGCAGTCGAAATACCTCAAACATACGCTGGCGGGCAAAAGCGAAGCGGAAATCGCCGTGGCGCTGGGCCTGCCGGAGGACACTCATCCGGAAGGGCGCCTGTACCCGGATACCTATCTGTATACTGCCGGCATGAGCGATATCGCGTTGCTTAAGCGTGCCCATCTGCGCATGATCAAGACGCTGGAAGCCGCCTGGCAAAGCCGCGATACCAGTTTGCCCTACAAGACGCCGGAAGATTTGCTGACTATGGCTTCAATAGTCGAGAAAGAAACCGCCGTGCCGGAAGAGCGCACCAAGGTGGCTTCGGTATTTATTAACCGCCTGCGTATTGGCATGCGCCTGCAAACTGACCCAACGGTGATCTACGGCATGGGCGACGCCTATAATGGCAATATTACCCGTAAAGATCTGGAAACGCCGACGCCGTACAACACTTATGTGATCAGCGGCCTGCCGCCGACACCGATCGCCATGCCGGGCCAGGCTTCTTTGGAAGCCGCCGCCAATCCGGCGAAGACGCCTTATTTGTACTTTGTCGCCGACGGCAAGGGCGGCCACCAGTTTACCACTAACCTGGCAAGCCATAATCAGGCGGTGCGCGCCTATCGCCAGGTGCTTAAGGAAAAGAATGAAAAGTAAATTCGTGGTTATCGAAGGGCTTGAGGGCGCGGGGAAAACCACCGCGCGCGATACCGTGGTCAACGTACTGCGCGAGCACGGCATTAACGACATTGTCTTTACTCGCGAACCCGGCGGCACTCCGCTGGCGGAAAAGCTGCGGGATCTGTTCAAACGCGGCATAGACGGCGAACTGCCGACCATCAAAGCCGAAGTGCTGATGCTGTATGCAGCCCGCGTGCAATTGGTAGAAACCGTCATCAAACCGGCGCTGGCGCGTGGTGCCTGGGTGGTCGGCGATCGTCACGATTTGTCATCGCAGGCCTATCAGGGCGGTGGTCGTGGTGTAGATCAACAACTGATGGCTTCACTGCGTGACACTGTCTTGGGGGATTTCCGCCCGGACCTGACGGTTTATCTGGATCTGCCGCCGCTGGTTGGCCTGCAACGTGCCCGTGCACGCGGCGAGCTGGATCGTATTGAGCAGGAAGCGCTGCCGTTCTTTGAACGCACCCGCTCGCGCTATCTGGAGTTGGCGGCGCAGGACGATTCTATCGTCACCGTCGACGCTTCCCAATCGCTGGAACAGGTGACGGCGGCTATCCGCCGTTGCCTCAGCCAATGGCTACAGCAGGAAGGCGTGTAATGAACTGGTACCCGTGGCTGAACACGCCTTACCGTCAGTTGGTCGGGCAATATGCCGCAGGCCGTGGTCACCATGCGCTGCTGTTGCATGCTGCCGCCGGCAATGGCGACGAGGCGCTGGCCTATGGCCTGAGCCGCTGGTTGATTTGTCAACGGCATAACGGCGAGAAAAGCTGCGGCGAGTGCCACAGCTGCCGGCTTATGCTGGCGGGCAACCATCCGGACTATCACGTATTGACGCCGGAGAAGGGCAAAAGCAGTCTGGGGATTGAACCTATCCGCCAGGTGATCGAAACCCTTTATTCCCACGCCCAGCAGGGTGGCGCCAAGGTTATTTGGTTGCCACAGGCGGAGCTGCTGACTGAAGCGGCAGCCAATGCCCTGTTGAAAACGCTGGAAGAGCCGCCGGAAAAAACCTATTTCCTGTTGAGCTGCCGCGAGCCTTCACGGCTGCTGGCGACATTGCGCAGTCGCTGTTTCTATTGGCATCTCGCCAGCCCGGATGAACAGCTCAGTTTGCAGTGGTTAAACCGGCAAGTGCCGGGCAACCCGGTGGATCTCCTCACTGCGCTGCGGCTGCATGACGGTGCGCCGCTGGCGGCCGAACAACTGTTGCAACCCGAGCGTTGGCAGCAGCGCGGCGCTTTGTGCGCAGCACTGAATGCCGCCTTGCCGCAGCATGACATGCTGTCGCTGTTGCCGGTGCTGAATCACGAAGACGTGGCGGAGCGGCTGCACTGGCTATGCGCATTGCTGGTGGATGCCATGAAGTGGCAGCAGGGCGCGGCGAGCTTTGCGCTTAATCAGGATCAGCAACCGCTGGTACAGCAATTGGCCAGCCAACTGAGCGGCACCTCGCTGCAGCAAGTGGTACAGCAATGGCTTAACTGTCGCCATCAGTTGCTTAACGTAACCGGCGTCAATCGCGAGCTGCTGCTGACCGAACGATTACTCAGTTGGGAGCAGATGCTCGGCGCTACCGGCTATTCTCATCCTCATTCGTTGTAAAAGAGTTAACTATTATGTTGTTAGTAGATTCGCATTGTCATCTTGATGGCCTGGATTACCAAACGCTGCACCAAAACGTGGATGACGCCCTGGCAAAAGCCAAGGCGCGCGATGTCGGTTACGTACTGGCAGTCGCCACCACTTTGCCGGGTTATCAGGCCATGACGCAGTTGATCGGCCCGCGCGATGACGTGGCGTTTTCCTGCGGCGTTCACCCGCTCAATCTTGAGGGCGGTTACGATTACGCAGAGCTGCGTCGTTTGGCGGCGGCAGATCAGGTGGTGGCGCTGGGAGAAACCGGGCTGGATTACTTCTATCAGAAAGACAATCTCGAGCTGCAGCAAGCGTCATTCCGTGAGCATATCCGCATTGGTCGTGCGCTGAATAAACCGGTGATCGTGCATACCCGCGACGCGCGTGAAGATACGCTGGCGATCCTGCGTGAGGAGAATTCGCAGGACTGCGGCGGCGTGCTGCACTGTTTTACCGAAGATATCGCCACCGCAGAAGCGTTGCTGGATCTGGGGTTCTATATTTCCTTCTCCGGCATTTTGACCTTCCGCAATGCGGAGCAACTGCGCGAGGTGGCGCGCTACGTGCCGCTTGATCGCATTCTGGTGGAGACCGATTCGCCGTACCTTGCCCCGGTGCCGCATCGCGGCAAAGAAAACCAACCTGCCTACGTGCGTGATGTGGCTGAATACATGGCGGTATTGAAGGGCGTGAGCCTGGAAACGCTGGCCGAAACCACTACCGCCAACTTTTCACGCTTATTTCACATCGAACTATAATCCTTGGCCTAGGCTTAGCTGTAGTCATTGATGTTGGGATTTTTTTTAAGCTCGTAATTAATCGCTGAAACGGGTAATGTTCCCACCCGTTTTATGGCGGTGGCTGGGCGTTTTTTTGTCTTTTTTGATAAAAAATGGCCGATTTAAGAAAAATACCCGGCTTTGTTCATCGAAACGTGACTGCCATCAAACATTGCGCAGGCTATTTATTTTACTCTGCGTAAAAATTCAAGGGGTGCTCAGACACCCTGAATTGCAGGGGTTTTTCTCCCCCCCTTGCAGCGCGAAGAATCGCGAGAAGTAGCAAAGCACTATTACTCAGGAGCACACTCAACTATGTTCAAGAACGCATTTGCAAACCTGCAAAAAGTAGGTAAGTCGCTAATGCTGCCGGTTTCCGTATTGCCTATCGCAGGTATTCTGCTGGGCGTCGGTTCCGCCAACTTTAGCTGGCTACCTACGGTAGTTTCTCACGTGATGGCGGAAGCCGGCGGTTCAGTTTTCGCCAACATGCCGCTGATTTTCGCTATCGGTGTTGCCCTGGGCTTCACCAATAACGATGGTGTATCTGCGTTGGCTGCGGTCGTGGCTTACGGCATCATGGTGAAAACCATGGCGGTGGTTGCACCTTTGGTTCTGCACCTGCCGGCTGAGGAAATTGCGGCTAAACACCTGGCGGATACCGGTGTGCTCGGGGGGATTATCTCCGGCTCCATCGCGGCCTATATGTTTAACCGCTTCTTCCGTATTCAGTTGCCTGAATACCTGGGCTTCTTTGCCGGTAAGCGGTTTGTGCCGATTATCTCCGGCCTGGCGGCTATCGTTCTGGGCGTAGTTCTGTCCTTCATTTGGCCGCCAATCGGTACGGCTATCCAGACCTTCTCCCAGTGGGCTGCTTATCAGAACCCGGTAGTGGCGTTTGGTATCTATGGCGTGGTTGAACGTGCGCTGGTGCCGTTTGGTCTGCACCATATCTGGAACGTACCTTTCCAAATGCAGATCGGTGAGTTCACCAACGCGGCCGGCCAGGTATTCCACGGCGATATCCCGCGTTATATGGCGGGTGACCCGACTGCGGGTAAACTGTCCGGTGGCTTCCTGTTCAAAATGTACGGTCTGCCTGCTGCCGCTATTGCCATCTGGCATTCAGCCAAGCCGGAAAACCGCGCAAAAGTCGGCGGTATCATGATCTCCGCTGCGTTGACCTCGTTCCTGACCGGTATCACCGAGCCGATCGAGTTCTCCTTCATGTTCGTTGCGCCGATCCTGTACGCAATCCACGCCATTCTGGCTGGTCTGGCGTTCCCGATCTGTATCCTGTTGGGTATGCGTGATGGCACCAGCTTCTCGCACGGTCTGATCGACTTTATCGTGCTGAGCGGTAACAGCAGCAAGATCTGGTTGTTCCCAATCGTGGGTATCATCTACGGTCTGGTGTACTACACCATCTTCCGCGTGCTGATTGCCAAACTGGATCTGAAGACGCCTGGCCGTGAAGACACCGTTTCCGAGCAGGTCGCTCAGGGCGGTTCTGAAATGTCCGCGGCTCTGGTTCAGGCCTTTGGCGGTAAAGATAACATCACCAATCTGGATGCCTGCATCACCCGTCTGCGCGTTAGCGTGGCGGACGTGAGCAAGGTTGACCAGCCTGGTCTGAAAAAACTGGGTGCTGCCGGCGTTGTTGTTGCAGGCTCAGGCGTTCAGGCTATCTTTGGTACCAAATCTGACAACCTGAAAACCGATATGGACGAATACATCCGTAATCACTAATTCAGGCTGGGGAGCTTTGAGGGAGGCGAAAGCCTCCCTTTTTTATTTGTTTTTTCATTGATTTGTAGGTGTTTTTTTATTTTTTTTATGTCCACATAAAGCCTTCAGTTAACCGCTACAGTACAAATGCCCACATCTACGAGTAACCTGATTAGCCAAAGATCAATGCAGTTTGTCCGCCGCTTTTGGGATGAAGCTGCTCCCTATTGGGGAAATGCAGCGTTGTATGGTCGACAGTGGGAGTATTGGACGGACGTTAAACCCTTCGCATTGCGCCCGGTGGCGGCGCGGGAAGTCTGGATCGGCCAGCTCTGAAAACGGTGGCAGCGCCGGCTGTGCGATCATCCTGCCACCGTTGGTTGCCGGCGGGAAGTTCCGCGTGCTGGAGCGCCATCAATGGCGCGGTATGGATTTTTCTGCACAGGCCAAAAATATCAAATCGCTGACAGAGCGCTACAACGTGACCTATATCGGCATCGATAACACCGGCCTTGGCCGTGCGGTGTCGCAACTGGTGCGCCAGTTCTTCCCGGCGGTTAACGCCATCAACTACAGCCTTGAAATGAAAACCGACTTGGTGCTGAAAGCTCGCGATGTGATCCGCTCTGGCCGCCTAGAGTTTGACGCCGGCGCGCTGGATATCGCCCAGGCGTTTATGTCCATCCGCAAGCAGATGACCGCAACGGGCCGGCGGGCAACCTATGTCACCAGCCGCGCAGAAGGCGTCAGCCACGGAGATGTGGCCTGGGCGGTTATGCACGCCTTATTCAATGAACCGCTCGAAGGGGCAACCGGTAGCAATACAGGTTTTATGGAGATTTTTTAAATGAGCAAACGCAACCGAGGCCACAAAAACACCCAGCCGATCATGCAGAAACAAAGCGGCGCGCAGCATGTTGAGGCGTTCACCTTCGGCGACCCTATCCCGATGCTGGATCGGCGTGAAATTCTGGATTATCTGGAGTGCAGCATTGTTGACCGTTGGTATGAGCTGCCGATCTCTTTCAGTGGCCTGGCGAAGACGTTCCGCGCAGCAGTGCATCACAGTTCACCGATCACCATGAAACGCAATATTTTAGTGAGCATGTTCAAGCCGCACCGGTTGCTGTCAAAGCAGGATTTTAGCCGCTATGCGCAGGATTTTATGGTGTTCGGTAACAGTTTTATTGAGGGGCGCTATAACCGGTTGGGCGGTCTGATGAAACTGGCCCCCAGCCTGGCGAAATATACCCGCCGTGGGGTAGAAACTGATTCTTACTGGTTCGTGCAATCGTGGATGGAGCCGCACCAGTTTGCGGAGGGTTCTATTTTTCACCTGATGGATCCTGACATTAACCAGGAGATTTACGGTGTTCCCGAATACCTTTCCTCGCTTAACTCCATCTGGCTTAACGAGGCGGCGACGCTGTTCCGCCGGAAATACTACCTTAACGGCAGTCATGCCGGATTTATCCTGTACATGAACGATGCTGCGCACAAGCAGGAGGATATCGATAATCTCCGAAAAGCGCTGAAAGAGTCAAAAGGGCCGGGCAATTTCCGCAATCTCTTTATGTACGCACCCGGCGGCAAACCGGATGGGTTACAACTGATCCCCCTGGCCGAGGTTGCGGCAAAGGACGAGTTTTTGAACATCAAGAACGTGACCCGTGATGATCAGCTTGTCGCCCAGCGCACGCCACCGCAACTGATGGGGATTTTGCCGAACAATACCGGTGGTTTTGGGGATGTAGAGAAAGCCGCACGGGTTTTCGCGATTAACGAGCTGGCCCCGTTACAAGAAAGGCTATGTGAACTCAACGAGTGGGCAGGGGAAGAGGTGATCAGCTTCAAGCCTTATGAATTGCTGAAATCGGATGTTTAAGCGTTTAGCTCAATAAACATACTTAATAATACTTGAACGGATAATTTTTTTTATGTTTTGAGCCAGATTTTATCTGACAGTCGACTTTTGCAGAAACCGACGTTGGTAGATATCTAGGCGGCCTCTCTTTTACCATTTTAATCCCGGAGATATAAAAAAACTGGCTAAATCCACAGTAATTATGTTGCGGCGGTTCACTTCCGTGATTAAAAGATGACCAGCTAAAGTGTCAAAAGTTAGCGTTAATTTGAAATTAGTAAGTATAATGGATACATATGTTTTTTTTCGTCAAAGCATGAAAATGAATAACTTCATGTTGTTTATTAAAATGCAAATGAACTTGCTGGTATCTGTCTCAAGCTGAGTCGTTTTATTTTTAGGAGAAAGTTAGTAATGCCAACAACGGTTCCTGATTCTTCATGGTACAAAGCTAAAAGTGCTGGTGCAGATGCTCCTTGTTCGTGTCCGTATGCCAATGTACACAAATGTTATAGATACTATGCGAGCCTAGACATGCTTGGCAAAGCTAAAATGATCACATCTATCAGTGATGAAAAAAAATCTGAATTAGAAGCATTTTGGTCAGAAACAGGTTTGGTTCCGGTAATCGCTGAAGAAGATACTGGCATCGGCGGTTCACCAGGTAGTTGGACCTCCTTTTCAAACTTCTGCCCAGAAGTCATTTTTTCCTATTTCGGTTATTACGCTAGTTATTTGGCAAAATATGTAGATGATATAGACAAAGATGCAGGGCAGAGAAGGGCTGAAAGGGAGGGTATTAAAAATAATTGGCGGTATAGTTGGGGGTTTTTAGATGCTTGCCACTTCCTTGATTGTAGTGTTTACAATCAAGTCAATATATTTAATTCGGAGAAAATTAAAGAGTTAGATAGGTTGGTGCATTCAAATATAGTAGTTCTGATTGGTCGGATGGAACAATGTCTTGAAAGCAAAGATCCTTCTGGTGTTCTTCATGCTGCTTCTAATATTTTGGAGACAATGGCTAAGGATATTCTTAATGATGCAGGTTTATCCGATCAGACTTTGGGAAGTTTTATTGGGAAGTATGAAAGAGAATCAGCTCTTCCAAAAGAGATAACAAAAGTTGTTGGTTCTATTTATGGGCTTCGCAATAAAATGCCTCTATCTGGACATGGGAATACAAAAAAACCAAATATAAGCATGCATGATGCAATAATTATTGCAGCTGCAACAAAATTCATCGTGGAAATTGAATATAGATTTAGTAAGGCTTTGCAGCGGAGCTAGCTTTTTACTGAATTCGGAGTCTATAGCACGATACTAAGTGTATTTTCTCACTCATAATCGATAGGAGTTACGTATCGAACCATCTAATAGGCGAAAGTCGGTTTTCAACATCTCTATACGCCGATTATTCATATGGTAGATGCTTAGTCGTGTGTTGTTGTGACATGTCACGAGCATTTTATTTTTATCAAAAAGGCACGTCACAAGTATGTTGAAAATAAAATTGTGACGTGGCAGGATAGTTTTTCTCCACTTGGTACGCCCTGTACCGACACTCTTATATAAAGTGTGTTTTTTATCAGCATCGACCCGGATTTTAACTAAAAAAACACTGCATATCTTAAGTGCAAAAATTCGCATACTTTTTTCATACCTAATAATCTCTCCAAGCCACATATGACAAGGCTTTGACGTTTTTTTCCTACTGCATAAAAAGTGAGTTCTCAAGTATGCAGCGCGGGGGCGGGGGGGG
>NZ_BCTU01000012.1 GCF_001590925.1 Serratia plymuthica NBRC 102599 | reverse complement strand
CAGTCACAAAACAGCTTACAATTCATCACTTCTCTTAGGAAGTGGGGTGGCTAATGGGACTCGAACCCACGACAACTGGAATCACAATCCAGGGCTCTACCAACTGAGCTATAGCCACCATTACTTCTTAACTTCACGCGGTAATACTACCACCGCAGCTCTTGCACACAAACTTAATGGTGCGCCCGACAGGATTCGAACCTGAGACCTCTGCCTCCGGAGGGCAGCGCTCTATCCAGCTGAGCTACGGGCGCATAGCGCCGTTGCGGGAGGGGATACTACGGATTTAACCCAATCCTGTCTAGTGCTTTTTCGCAGAAATGTTGCGTTTGATTACGCTTTGCTCACTCCCGCGCAGGAAAGCGCTATCCGTAGCCCCTTTTTACCGGTTATTGCTGCATTTCTGCCCGCTTTTCAGCCGGATGATGTTTCTTGTGCATGCCGAAAGCAAAGTAACACAGGCTAACACCCGCTAAGAAAATCGCCCCGACCAACAAAGAAATTCGCGTATCCGGGTTAATTCCCATGCCAATCAGCACGCAGACCAGAAAAGCGATGGTCAGATAGTTCACATACGGGAACATCACTGACTTGAAACTGTGGGTTTTGATCGCTTCTTTATGAGCGCGACGGAAATACAGCTGGCTGATCAGCACCACAAACCACGGCACCATACCAGGCAGCACGCTGGCGCTGTAGACGTAAACAAACACCTGCTGCGGATTCGGAATGAGATAGTTCAACCCGGAGCCGACCAGCAGGCAGACGATGGTCACGGCAATGCAGTTCACCGGCACGCCGCTGGCGGACAGCTTGGTCAACGAAGCGGGCAGTTGGCGGTTCTTGGCCAGGGCGTACAACATGCGGCCACCGCTGTACATGCCGCTGTTGCAGCCGGACAGCGCCGCAGTCAGCACCACGAAGTTAATGATACCGGCGGCGGCGACGATGCCGATCTTGGCGAAAGTCAGCACGAACGGGCTGCCGGTAGTGCCGATACCGTTCCATGGGAAGATAGTGACGATGACAAAGATGGCACCGACATAGAAGATCAGAATGCGCCACAGGATATTGTTAATCGCGCGTTTCAGCGTAACCTGCGGGTTCTTGGCTTCGCCGGCGGTAATGCCGACCAGCTCAACCCCCTGATAGGACGCCACGACAATACACAGCGCAAACAGGAAGCCCTTCCAGCCGCCGGCAAAGAAACCGCCGTGCTGCGTAAGATTGGCAAAGCCGATCGGCTCACCGCCGTTGCCAAAGCCAAAGAAGATCACTCCCAATCCCACCAGAATCATCACAATGATGGTGGTCACCTTAATCATGGCAAACCAGAACTCCAGCTCGCCATACAGGCGCACCGCCGCCAGGTTGGCCAGCGCCACCATCGCCACGGCGATCAGCGCCGGCACCCACTGCGGGATTTCCGGGAACCAGAACTGGACATAGACCCCAATGGCAGTGATTTCGGAGATGCCAACGGCAATCCACATAAACCAATAGCCCCAGGCGGTGAGGTAACCGAAATACGGCCTCATATATTTATGCGCATAAACGGCAAAAGAGCCCGCTACCGGCTCCAGAAACAGCATTTCGCCCATCGAGCGCATAATAAAGAACACGAACAGCCCGGCGATGATATAGGCCAACAAGACCGATGGCCCCGCCCATTTCAACGTGCTGGCCGACCCCATAAACAGACCGACGCCAATGGTGCCGCCCAGAGCAATCAGCTCAATATGCCGGGCTTCGAGCCCCCGGTGCAGTCCTTGCGGTTTTTCAATGTGTGCCATAAATCCTCAATGATGTTTTTTTGATTGTGTTTGCATGCCGGCCGCTGCCGGTCGTTATTGTTTTTTGATGAAAATAGAGTAAATCATCCCCCGCCGCTTTGGCTGACATCAATATGTGATCGGGGCAATCTTACGGCGAGAAAAACGTCGTTCAGCACTACCGCACCGGGCGCCGGCAACTGGGGATAATTTCCGGACGGTATCGTTTCGCATTTTGCTGCTATAAGCAAACCGCAACTTAAAACTTTATGGAATAAATGAGGGTGGGCTTAGGGTCTGAGGTTATAGAGGTGCTGGCTAATACGTCATAAAGCAGGTTATTTGAACAAGCGAATACGTCAGGGCAGCACTAAACACCCCGACGCAGTTATCACATCTTACCGCGGTAGTAGTAACTCACAAACTTCAGCAGTTTCAACTGACGGCCAATCCGGCTGGGTTGACTGAGCAGCCGGTAGAGCCACTCCAGACCCAGATTCTGCCAGACCCTTGGCGCGCGTTTCACATGACCGGTGAACACGTCGTAGGTCCCGCCTACGCCCATATACAATGCCTGCGGATGCACCTTGCGGCAGTCGCGCATCAGGATTTCCTGTTTCGGCGATCCCATGGCAACCGTCACTATAGCGGCGCCGCTGACGCGGATGCGTTCAAACAGCGCATCGCGCTGTTCAGGCTTGAAGTAACCATCCTGGCTGCCGACCAGGTTCACATTCCACTGGCTGCGCAGCTTCTGCTCGGTTTCCGCCAATACCGAAGGTTTGCCGCCAATCAGGAACACCGGCGTCCCCTCACGACCGGCACGCTGCATCAGCGCTTCCCACAGATCGGCTCCCGCTACGCGCGACACCTCGGCACCCGGATATTTGCGGCGGATTGATCGCACCATGCTGATACCGTCGGCATATTTGTATTCCGCTTCGTCCAGCAACGCATGCAACGCCGCATCTTCCTCCGCCTTCAGTATCTTTTCTGCGTTCATCGCCACCAGCGTGCCCTGCTTTACCTGGCCGCCGTCAAACAGAAAATCCATGCATTGCGCCATATCGCGAAATCCCCAAAGGCTGAAACCGCGCAGCTCGTATTTGGGAACCCTAATCGTTGCTTCCATCGTTATTCTTATCCTTACAGAAGACCGTCGGCGCGTGGGGAGGATACCGGCGATGCCAGCCTGCGTGAACGCAGCACCCGAGCCTTAATCAAACCGGCAGTGTCAAACAGCCAGTACAGCAATTTCGCCATCAACAGACAGGCGCCAAAAATAAGGCAGAAGAACACCACCCGCGAGACAAACGAATCCACTCCTTCCCTCGCCAATACGATAATGTTGAACACCGCGCCAAAGCAGAAACTCTGCAATATCGCCGCCTTGTAGCGGTTAGGCTCGCTTTTGCCCATTTCGTACAGCCAGTCGAACCATTTGATGATCATGCCAACCAGCACGGCACCGACAGGGATGAACAACGCCCCCCCCATCACCACCAGCGACCCGATCAGCGTCGGTGAGATCGCCAGGCCGGAATGGTTATCCAGCACTTCCCAGGTGAAGTAGTTAGCGGTATTCAGCACCGTATCCGGACGACCCGGCCACAGCCAAGCCGGAATGAATACGTAGAAATCACGCACTATCGGCGCCAATCCCTGGAAGTCGATTTTGTCGTAGTTTTGCAGCAACAGAGCCAGGTTTTCCCATGGCGAGAAGGTATCTCGCGTCAGGTAAAGGAAGGTGTAGAACGCTTCAGAGCCGCTGACGTCGAGGCTATAACGTTTTAACGCCAGCCAGAACATGCCGACGATGCCGAACACGCCGGCGGCCACCAGCATCCACAGCGAGATCCAGCCTCGTACAATGCCGATAAACAGAAACAGCGAGAAAGCGATGATGATATTGGCGCGGGTGCCGCCGACAATCACGTAGGTCAGGATGCCGAAGGCCACCGTAGCCGCCAGGAAGAAGAACCAGGCGCGCAGATCCTGTTTCAGGAAATACACCACCAGCATTGCCGGAATAAAGAAATAGAAGAACCGCTTGAGCGCTACGCCAGACACATCGCTGGAGAAAATCTGGCTATAAGAGTTGAGCTTGAACAGCAGGAAACCGTTTTGCATGAAGAAAATGCCCACGGTACCGATCGCCACCAGCGCCAGCAATATCCAGGTCAGATTGGTTTCCACCCGGTTCATGGTAAAGACCGGCTTACGCGGCCGTACGCTGGGCTTACGCAGCCGGGTTTTATAGCTGACGTAATAAATCGCGTAAAACGCGGTAGCGGAGAGAATGGCGTACAGCAAGAACTCGACCGGCACCACCTCGACGTCGAACTGAAACACCAGCAGACACGTCAGCGGAAAGCCGAAGTAAAACGTCAGCAAGTACAACAGGGAAAAGAAAACGTTGAAGTTAAAGCGGATACGCCGAAACTCCTGATAAGTCAGCGTAAGAATAAACAGCACGCTGACCAGATAGACGACAAACAATCCGCCAAATTGCGCCAACGTCATGAGCCTTCCCCCGCAGCCAGAGCCAATGCCTGTTGCCAGCCATCAATGTAGTTTGGATTAAAGAAGGCGATCGCCTGTTTATCTACCGACGCCAGTTGGCGCTGCGCCTCGCGCACCACCGCCTCATCCAGCGAATCGCCGTAGAACAGCACCGGCAGATGCTGCTCCGCCAAATCCTGCCAGAACGGGTTCTGCCGGCTGAGCACGAACGGCACGCCGAACTGAATCAGCAAACACAGGGTACCGATACCCTGCTGGCGGTTAAAAATAAAGTAGCCGAGATCGCACTCACGCAAAATGTTCAGGTAATCGTCGAACGCCACCTGTTGCGTCAACAGCTGCAGGTTCTTGTCGCCGAACAATTGCAGCCCGGCGCTACGCACCTGGTCAATATAGGCGTCGTTGTTGGCCGGATAACCCATCGGCAGGATCACGCGCACGTCCGCGCCGAACTGCTGGTGGATCGCTTTCAGCGCTTCAACATGACGGTTGGTGCGATCGCCGGAATTCCCTACCAGAATGGTCATGGGTCCGGCCAGGTTCTTCTCAACGCGGATGCCGGTCAGTGCCGGGTCCATTCGCGTTGGAAAATACAGCAGGGAGGCCGGCACGCGCGCATGGCGCTGCTGGTAATGGATCACATCGCCGCGGGTCGCAAATACACGCCCCACCCGCCCTTGCGCGATGCGGCGCAGTACATAGAACAGGCGGAATTTCCAACTGGTGGCGTCCTCGTACAGATCCGCGCCCCAGATATGCCAGCTCACCTGGCGAGCTTTGATTTTACCGCTCAGCAACGCCAACCACAGCGTAGGATTAAACTGGCCATGCAGGAAGAAACGCTGATTACGATCGGCCTGAGCGCGGGCAATCACCGCCGCCGCCAGGCTTTTTTTATCCGGGAAAGCCTCGATGCTCAACTCGGGGAAATCGCCCAGCGCCGCTACGTCTCTGGCTGCCACCATAAAATGGCGCGTCTGTTCGGACGGCAGGCGCTTCGCCAACACGTCGTTGAAGAAACGCAGCACCGTCTGATTGTGATGCGGGATATCAGAACCCAATACGTGAATCAGTATGGTCATACTCGTCTACGATAAAGAAGAAATACGCAGCTACAGAGCGCGAAATACACAATGTAGGTTGCCATGTAAGCCTGCGCCGCACCCAATGCGCCGTGCAGCGGTATCAACCAGTGCGAAAACAGCGTCAGCAGCAGAAATTGGCTGACTTCCGTCAGAATGTAAAAACGCAGCGACGCCTTGGCGATAACCAGGTAGCCAAAGACATAGGCGCCCACCTTCAGTACATCGCCCACCAGTTGCCAGGCGAACAGATCGCGCATGGCGACGAACTTGTCCGTGAACAGCAACCAGATGGCGAAGTCGCGCAGCAGCCAGACGGTGAAACTTGCCGCCGCCACGGCGGGCAGCACAAACTTCAGCGAACGTACGATCTCCTGCGAGATGGCGCTTTTTTCCTTCAGCCGCGACAGCGTTGGCAGCAGGTAGACGGTAAACGAAGCGGTGATAAACTGCAGATAAGCGTCGGAAATGCTGCTGACACCCTGCCAAATCCCCACCTCGTCCCAACTGTAATGGCTGGCCAGCAGGTTACGCATCATCACATAGGCCACCGGCAGCGTCACTGAGGTGATCAGCGCCATGATGGTGAACTTGCCGAGATGACTGGCCAGCGCCTTGTCCCAGGCCAGCGCCAGATAGCTCAGCGGCAAGGTTTTGCGCCGCCACAACATGAAGCCGGCGGGCAAGACCGCCAAGGCCGGCACCAGTGCCAATCCCGCCAGAGCGCCTTCATAACCGCCCAGCGTAAAGCACAGGTAGTAGGCCACCACGCCAATCAGGCTGCCGCCAATCACCGCCAACGCGTTGCCCATCGCATCGCGGTAGCCTTTCAGCACCGCCATAAACAGGTTGGCGTAGGCGATGCCCATCTGAATAAAGGCCACCGCACGCACCACGTTCACATACTCGGCGTGACCGAACAGCGCGATGCTGATGGGAACGGCTGCGAATAAAAACACCAGCGCCAACAGCGTGGAGAAGCCCAGCACGATAGTCGACGCCGTGCCGACAGCCAGGCGCAACCGCTGCGGATCCTGATGGTATTCGGCAACGTATTTCGTGATGCCGTTAAAAATCCCGGCACCGGACAACACGCCCAGCACGGTGATCAACTGGCGGAAGTTACCCGCCTGCCCAACACCACTGGGGCCAAACGCCACCGCCAGCAGTTTCACCACCAATAACTCCACGCCAATTTTGATCAGCGTGGAGCCGGCGGTCCAAATCGATGCTTTTGCCAACGACATATCAGGCGAAGAAACTAAGAATGGTATTGATCACCGTACGCTGATTAACGTCAGACATATTATAGAACAGCGGCAGGCGCACCAGACGCGCGCTTTCCTGGCTGGTGAAGCGGTCTTCACCGGCAAAGCGGCCGAAACGATCGCCCGCCGGGCAGTCATGCAGCGGAATGTAATGGAACACCGCCATGATTTCGGCTTCTTTCAGATAATCGATAAACGCCGTGCGGTCTTCAATATCACGCAGTTTGATATAGAACATGTGCGCATTCTGCACGCAGTCCGCCGGAATGGTCGGCAATACGATGCGGCCGGCCTCGGCCAGCGGCAGGAAGCTGTCATAATAGTTCTGCCATAGCGCCAGGCGGCGCTGGTTGATGCGATCGGCAACCTCGAGCTGGCCCCACAGGTAAGCGGCCTGCAGATCTGACATCAGATAGCTGGAGCCGATATCGCGCCAGGTGTACTTGTCGACCTGCCCACGGAAGAACTGGCTACGGTTGGTGCCTTTCTCGCGAATGACTTCCGCCCGGTCGATCAGCGCCGGATCGTTAATCAGCGTGGCGCCACCCTCACCGCCTGCGGTGTAGTTTTTGGTTTCGTGGAAGCTGAAACAGCCAATATGGCCGATGGTGCCGAGCGCTTTACCTTTATAGGTCGACATCACGCCCTGAGCAGCATCTTCCACCACGTACAAATTGTATTTTTTCGCCAGCGCCATGATGGTGTCCATCTCGCAGGCCACGCCGGCGTAATGAACCGGCACAATGACACGGGTCTTATCGGTGATCGCCGCTTCGATTTTGCTCTCATCGATGTTCATGGTGTCCGGGCGCAGATCGACAAATACCACTTTAGCGCCGCGCAGCACGAAGGCGTTGGCGGTTGAAACAAAGGTGAAGCTCGGCATGATCACTTCATCGCCCGGCTGAATATCCAGCAGGATCGCCGCCATCTCCAGCGAGGCGGTGCAGGAAGGCGTCAACAGCACCTTCGGACAGCCAAAACGCTGCTCCATCCACTGCTGGCAACGACGGGTAAAACCTCCATCGCCACACAGTTTGCCACTGCTCATTGCAGCCTGCATATACTCAAGTTCGGTGCCAACAACCGGTGGTGCGTTAAATGGGATCATGTTTTCCTCTGTATAACCAATACGAGGTGCTTTCGATAGCGGCACCCTGTCGTTGATAGAGCCGTAACGCGGCGATATTACCTATCTGGGTGGCGACCCGCAGGCGCTGCAGCGACCGGCACTCTGCGATAGCAGCCGCCATCAATCGGGAGCCAATCCCTTTGCCGGATGCACCGGGGAACGCCGCTAAAAGGCCGATTCGCGCCTCCTGGCCACCGATATCACGCAGGCTGACAAACCCTTCAGGCTGCCCGGCATCGTCCAGCGCCAGCAAGCACTGGTGGTCAAAAGTCCCCAATACCGCTTTTTCTATCCACATGGCATAGAAACGGCCACTGTCATGAACGCCATACCAGGGCGCGCGAAAACGGCTGGCGGTAAACACCTTGGCCGCCGCGTCACGCAGCGCCGGGATATCGCCCGGCACTGCCGGGCGAATAGCCCCTGGCGGCACGGTCTGAGATGAAGCACATTCCGTGCCGATGTTCAGTACCAGATCGACTTCACCTTCAACCAGTTGAAACCCCAACCTGGCCAATCCATCCGCCCAGGCCGTTTGATGGGCAGGAATTTTGGCCTGCACCAGCGTGTAGGCGTTCAAATCGGTTTCAGCGAGTATGGGGGCTGCCGTGGCAAAATTGAGCTTTGCGCTGTTAAGGGCAAAAAACTCGGTTTCCCAGGCTAAGGGCTCAATACTGGCGCGGACGTGCATGCAATAAATCCAGCAGGTACTTACCGTAACCGGTTTTGAGCAAGGATTGCGCGGCGCGTTTCACGCCGTCATCGTCCAGCCAGCCATTGCGCCAGGCTATCTCTTCCAGGCAGGCAATTTTAAAGCCCTGACGTTTTTCCACCGTCTGCACAAAGCTGCTGGCTTCCAGCAGGCTGTCGTGGGTGCCGGTATCCAACCAGGCGAAACCACGGCCCAGCAGCTCGACGGTCAGCTCACCACGCTCCAGGTACATCTGGTTAATGCTGGTGATTTCCAACTCGCCACGCTCGGAAGGTTTGACCTGTTTGGCAAACTCCACCACCTGATTATCGTAGAAATACAGGCCGGTCACCGCCCAATTGGATTTAGGTTGCTGCGGTTTTTCCTCGATCGACAGTGCGCGGAAATTATCGTCAAATTCCACCACACCGAAGCGCTCGGGATCCATCACCTGATAACCGAACACGGTAGCGCCTTGCGTACGGGCGGCGACAGTTTTCAGTTTCGGGCTAAAACCTTGGCCAAAGTAGATATTATCACCCAGCACCAGGCAGCTCGGCTCGCCGGCCAGGAATTCTTCACCAATTAAAAATGCCTGTGCCAACCCATCTGGGCTAGGTTGTTCGGCATAACTGAGGGTAATGCCGAACTCTTCTCCAGAGCCCAGCAAACGTCTGAATGAGGGTAAGTCTTCCGGGGTGGAGATGATCAGAATGTCGCGGATACCCGCCAGCATCAGCACCGACAGCGGGTAGTAAATCATCGGCTTGTCATATATAGGCAGCAGTTGCTTAGACACGCCACGGGTAATCGGGTGCAGGCGTGTGCCGGAGCCGCCCGCCAGAATAATACCTTTCATACTCACTCCAGACTCCACAGAGCCGCCAAACGGCAGCGGCTTCGCTAAATTTAGTCGGATAAACCTAAACGTTCACCCGCATAGGAACCGTCCTGAACGCGCCGCCACCAGGTTTCGTTGTTCAGATACCAGGAAACCGTTTTGCGGATGCCGCTTTCAAAGGTCTCCTGCGGGCGCCAACCCAGTTCCCGGTCAATCTTTCCGGCATCTATCGCATAACGCATATCATGGCCAGGGCGATCCTTGACGTAAGTAATCAGGTCGCGGTATTTCTCAATGCCCTGCGGCTTGTTCGGTGCCAGTTCTTCCAGCAAATCGCAGATGGTGTGCACCACCTCGATATTCTTGCGCTCGTTGTGGCCGCCGATATTGTAGGTTTCGCCTACCACGCCTTCGGTAACAACCTGGTACAACGCGCGCGCGTGGTCTTCAACATACAGCCAGTCGCGCACCTGCGCACCGTCGCCGTACACCGGCAATGGCTTGCCGGCAACGGCATTGAGGATCACCAGCGGGATCAGCTTCTCCGGGAAGTGATACGGACCGTAGTTATTGGAACAGTTGGTGACGATGGTCGGCAGGCCGTAGGTACGCAACCAGGCGCGCACCAGATGATCGCTGGAAGCTTTAGAAGCCGAATATGGGCTGCTTGGTGAGTAAGGCGTGGTTTCAGTGAACAGATCGTCCGTGCCGTGCAGATCGCCATACACTTCGTCGGTGGAAATGTGGTGGAAACGGAAATTCTGCTTTCTCTTCGCATCCAGCGGATGCCAATAATGGCGAGCCGCCTCCAGCAGGGTGTAGGTCCCCACCACGTTGGTTTCAATAAATGCCGCCGGGCCGTCGATCGAACGGTCAACATGGCTTTCCGCCGCCAGGTGCATGATCACATCCGGCTGATACTGGGCAAGCACCCGATCCAACGCCGCGCGATCGCAGATATCCACCTGTTCAAACGAATAACGTTCGTTGTCGGCAATCACCGCAAGCGACTCAAGATTGCCCGCGTAGGTGAGTTTATCTACCACCATGACGCTGTCTTGCGTAGCGTCGATGATATGCCTCACGACCGCGGAGCCAATAAAGCCGGCCCCCCCAGTGACTAAAATACGTTTCAACGCCATACCCCTTTGGTATCCACTACCCAGGATTGCGTAATTTCTTCCGGCTTGATCGCTTTGAATTGCTTATGGTCGACCAACATTACGATCACATCCGCCTGCTGCAAGGCATCAGCCAACGCTTTCAACGTCACATGGCCGGCCAGGGATTTCGGCAGATGATCAACATTGGGCTCCACCACCAGCGTTTCGCCTACGTGCCAGTCTGCGATCAGATGCGCCACTTCCACCGCCGGGCTTTCGCGCAAATCGTCGATATTCGGCTTGAAAGCCAAACCGAAACAGGCAATTTTCACTTCTGAAGCGCGCTTGTCGCTGGCCGCCAGGCAGTCGGCAACGGCGGCTTTCACACGATCAACCACCCACAGCGGTTTCCCGTCATTCACCAGACGCGCGGTATGGATCAGGCGCGCCTGCTGCGGATTTTGCGACACGATAAACCACGGATCGACCGCAATGCAGTGGCCACCGACGCCAGGACCCGGCTGCAGGATATTCACCCGCGGATGGCGATTCGCCAGGCGGATGAGTTCCCAGACGTTGATGCCCTGTTCGGCGCAAATCAGCGACAGCTCATTCGCAAAGGCGATATTCACGTCGCGGAAGCTGTTTTCGGTCAGTTTGCACATCTCGGCGGTGCGTGAATTGGTCACCACGCATTCGCCTTCAAGGAAAATCTTGTACAGCTCGCTGGCGCGAGCGGAGCATTTTGGCGTCATGCCGCCAATAACGCGATCGTTTTGAATCAGCTCAACCATCACCTGCCCCGGCAGCACACGCTCCGGGCAATAAGCGATATTGACATCGGCGGCTTCACCCACCTGCTGCGGGAAGCTGAGATCGCTGCGCGCCTCGGCCAGCCACTGCGCCATCTGTTCGGTCGCCCCCACCGGCGAGGTGGATTCCAGGATAACCAGATCACCCTTTTTCAGTACCGGCGCCAGTGATTTGGCGGCGGCCTCGACATAAGCCAGGTCTGGCTCATGATCGCCTTTAAACGGCGTCGGTACCGCAATCAGAAAAGCATCCGCGGCCAAAGGTTTGGTCACCGCTTGCAGGTAACCGCCGTCGACGGCCTCTTTAACCACTTTATCCAGATCGGGCTCAACGATATGAATCGCACCGCGGTTAATGGTATCTACCGCATGCTGGTTAACATCTACGCCCACCACTTTTTTCTTGCGAGAGGCAAACGCCGCCGCCGTTGGCAGACCGATGTACCCCAGGCCGATAACCGAAATAGTGTTAAAACTCATAGTGTCACCTGATGATTCTTCAAAGCTGCGAGAATACGCTGGCAGGCATGCCCGTCACCGTAAGGGTTATGCGCCCGACTCATGGCGTGATATTCCTTTTCGTCCGTCAACAGCCGGGTAACCGCATCGACAATTTTAGCCACGTTGGTACCGACCAGGCGGACCGTGCCCGCATCCACCGCTTCCGGCCGTTCGGTAGTGTCACGCATGACCAGCACAGGTTTGCCCAACGACGGCGCCTCTTCCTGGATACCGCCGGAGTCGGTCAGGATCATATAAGCGTTAGCCATCAAATACACAAAGGGCAAGTAATCCTGCGGATCGATCAGGATGATGTTATCGATCCCTTTCAGAATGCGGTTGACCGGCTCGCTGACGTTCGGATTGAGATGCACCGGATACACCACCTGTACGTCAGGATGGGTGCGGGCAATTTCCGCCAGCGCGCTGCAAATCCGCTCAAACCCGCCGCCGAAGCTTTCGCGGCGGTGGCCGGTCACCAGGATCAATTTCTTGCTGGCATCCAGGAACGGGTAGCGCTGCGCCAGGCTGTCATGCAATGCGGCATCGCCCATTACCCGATCGCGCACCCAGAACAGCGCGTCGATAACCGTGTTGCCGGTAACGAAAATATGATCGTCCGGCAACAGTTCACGCAGCAGGTTCTGGCGTGAATTTTCCGTCGGTGCAAAATGATACATCGCCAGATGGCCGGTCAACTTGCGGTTGGCCTCTTCCGGCCACGGCGAGTACAGATCGCCGGTACGCAAGCCCGCCTCCACGTGTCCGACCGGGATACGCTGATAAAAAGCCGCCAGGCTGGTCGCCAGTGTGGTGGTTGTGTCACCGTGGACCAGCACGACATCCGGTTTGAAATCTTCCAGAACGCCTTTCAGGCCTTCCAAAATACGGCAGGTAATCTCACTCAGTCCCTGGCCGGGCTTCATGATATTCAGATCGTAATCCGGCACGATTTCAAATAACCGCAATACTTGATCCAACATCTCACGATGCTGTGCCGTTACGCAGACTCTTGATTCAAAGGCTTCATCCTGAGCCAGGGCATGTACCAGCGGTGCCATTTTGATGGCTTCAGGCCTGGTGCCGAAAACAGTCAACACTTTCACAGCGAATCTCTTTTGGTCGGTTAACCGCAGGCATACCTGCGAATTGGGCGTTCGCACGCCCATAAGCGAATTATTATATTATTTTTAATTACGCGGGCGGCGCACCAGGGCAATACCTGCGCCAACCAAAGCGCCCATCGCGCCCCACATGATCAACCAGAATACCCGCCGCGGGCTGTCACGTTTTACCGGTTCTTCCGGGGTCCGCAAATAGCGGTAAGTCTGAAATTTCTCATCCAGCGTCGGGCCAACATTCAATGTCGACAGCATCGCACGATTTTGATCGTAATCCAGATCGTAAGTTGGCCCTGAAGCCTGCAGCCCTTCCAGACGCGCCTGCAGCATAGGTTTCCCCAGCAGGAACAGATCGGAATCCGGCAATTGTTCGGCCGGCGTATCGGTTTGAGTCCGGCTGATGCCCTGCGTATCGGCAATTTTCAGCGCCTGCTCAATAGTGTTCAGCTCGCGCTTGTAAACCGCGTCCGCCACCGCCTCCTGACGCTTCACCTGCGCCTTCATCGAAGTCGTGCGGGCAGCCCATGCGCCCTGGATTTCTTCATTCAGGTGCTGGGCTGCGCGATGGCTGGCGAATGCCACGTACTGGCGCAACAGGTGATTGGCGTCCGCCGCAGTTTCCGCCGTCAGCTTCACACCGTCGTTGGGCACTTTTTTGTCATCGCGCGGCGTGAACTGAACGTTGTTAATCAGTTCATCGAGCAATGCCGCATCGGCGCGCGCATCACCTTCCTGACGCTGTTTGTAATAATCGCTCTGCAGCCAGAAATCGCGACGCGTATCGTACGCCGCCAGCTGCATAATGAATTCATTATAGGCTTCGTCAGCAATGCCCGGCTGCTCAGCCGAGACCGCCGGCAGAGTGCGCACATCCAGATTACGCAGGAATTGTTGCTGGGAATAATAGCCGCCCAGCGCATTCACCGTTGGCCGGTCGGTAATCGCCGCGGCGCTCCATTCCTGTTTCACCAGGTAGGAGACGACCAGCGCAACCACCGCGAACAATGCCGCAGTGCCGATAATCCATTGCTTGCCGCGCCACAGGGTACGACACAGGCCACGGATATCGAGTTCGTTATCCACTGCCGGGATATTCTTGTCAGACGTTGTTTCTGGATTCATCACTGCCCAAAAGCCTCTGGTTAAGATACTTGCTTATTGTCGGTCGAACGCCGTAAGCGGCGCTTGATACGCTTAATGTAACGTGCAACACGCCAGGCGCGTTTGATGCAATAACCGTACAAGAAGAAGGCAAGCAAGAATAATGCCAACATTACCCATTCAGGAACAAAAGTAAGACGCTCGCCAAGCACGCCAATTGCCGCCAGCAGCGCTGCCGCCAGGGTAATCAGTACGAAAGCCTGCCGCGGCGTAAAACCTGCGCGCATAATCAAATGGTGGATGTGTTGACGATCGGGGGAGAAGGGGCTCATCCCCTTGCGTAAGCGACGGTACATGATCGCAATCATGTCCATCAGCGGAATAGCGATAATCCACAGGGCGGTAACCGGATTGATGGAGTGGACTTTACCCTGCGAACTTTGCAGCAACAACCAGATGGCGGTGAAGCCGATCAGCGTACTGCCTGCATCCCCCATAAAGACCTTATACCGGCGGCCAAGAATGCCGAGGTTAAGCAGGATATAGGGAACGATGGTGGCAATCATCGCGAAGCACCAGAAAGCCAAATCGGCGTGGCCGCTCAGGTACAGCAAAATACCCAGCGCACCGAAAGAAACGCACGAAAGCCCACCCAGCAGACCGTCAATGCCGTCCACCATGTTAAAGGCATTAATCGCCGCCCAAACGGCAAACAGCGTGACCAAATAGCCGAAGGGCCCCAACTGCATTTCCCAGTCGCCCAGCACATGGCCGAAACTGCGCAGATAGAGCCCGGCGAAGGCCATCATCGCAATGCCAACCAATGCCTGAACCAACGCGCGAATTTTCACGCTGATATCGAAACGATCGTCGAGAGCACCAACGAACACCAATATACCCGCACAGGTGAGGTAAAGTTTACCGTGCGCAATCGTTTGGTCAGAGATAAGGAAGGCAAAGCACAGCCCGGCATAAACGGAAATACCGCCGACAAGAGGAATTAACCCCTGATGACGTTTACGGTAATTAGGTTTATCAACCAGGCCAATACGTTTTGCTGCTTTACGGGCAACAAAGAGAAACGCCAAAGAAAACAGGAAAACAAATAGAATTTCAGTACTCATAGTGAGTAAGTTCACAGTTAACAGATCTCTGTAGAAGATAAGGCAGCTTAACACGGGCGACAGGTTGCGCCATGGGATCCCGCTACCTTTCAGTCATTTCCTATGACAACAGCCATTCATTCTTACGCCAATGTGTGTGTGCCCGCCGTTTCGACAGCAACAAAGCGCGAACGGCAAAACGCCGACCGCAAATAAGATGAATTCTCAGTAAGTCACAAAAAACTTACATTTCCATTTCTGTTACTTATCGTATCCGCCAAATGCAAAAAACGCCACGACTAGGCGTGGCGTTCTCTGAATTTTTTACTCAATTATGAGCGCATCGTCATTATGAGCGCTTCATCATATCGAAGAATTCATCGTTGGTCTTGGTCATGGCCAACTTGTTAATGAGGAACTCCATCGCATCAATCTCGCCCATCGGGTGAATGATTTTACGCAGGATCCACATTTTTTGCAGTTCTTCAGACGTGGTGAGTAACTCTTCTTTACGGGTACCGGAGCGGTTGTAGTCGATCGCAGGGAATACGCGCTTCTCAGCGATTTTACGCGCCAGATGCAATTCCATGTTGCCGGTACCTTTGAACTCTTCGTAGATAACCTCGTCCATTTTGGAACCGGTATCTACCAGCGCGGTAGCGATGATGGTCAGGCTACCGCCCTCCTCAACGTTACGTGCCGCACCGAAGAAACGCTTAGGACGATGCAGGGCGTTGGCATCCACACCACCGGTCAGCACTTTACCGGAAGCCGGGACCACGGTGTTGTAGGCACGCGCCAAACGGGTGATGGAGTCAAGAAGGATGATAACGTCTTTCTTGTGCTCAACCAGGCGCTTGGCCTTTTCGATCACCATTTCCGCAACCTGGACGTGACGGGAAGCCGGCTCGTCAAAGGTAGAGGCGATGACTTCACCCTTCACCAGACGCTGCATCTCGGTCACTTCTTCCGGACGCTCGTCGATCAGCAGCACCATCAGCACGCAGTCTGGATGGTTGTAAGCGATGCTCTGCGCAATGTTCTGCAGCAGCATGGTTTTACCGGCTTTCGGTGGAGCAACAATCAGACCACGCTGACCACGGCCAATCGGAGAAGCCAGGTCCAGCACGCGGGCTGTCAGGTCTTCGGTTGAACCGTTGCCGCGTTCCATCCGCAGACGGGAGTTGGCATGCAGTGGGGTTAAGTTCTCGAACAGGATCTTGCTGCGGGCGTTTTCCGGTTTGTCGTAGTTGACTTCGTTGACTTTCAACAGGGCAAAATAGCGCTCGCCTTCTTTTGGCGGACGAATCTTACCGGAAACGGAGTCACCTGTACGGAGGTTGAAACGGCGGATTTGGCTAGGGGATACGTAGATGTCGTCGGGGCCTGCAAGGTAGGAACTGTCTCCAGAGCGGAGGAAACCAAATCCATCCTGCAATATCTCCAACACGCCATCGCCGAAGATATCTTCTCCACTTTTCGCATGCTGCTTAAGGATGGAGAAGATAATGTCCTGCTTGCGCATACGGGCAAGGTTTTCCAGCCCCATATTTTCGCCGAGAGTAATCAGCTCAGAAACCGGCGTATTCTTTAATTCGGTAAGATTCATAGTGGTGGGTTCTTAAACTCGGGGTGTGTCTCGAACTTCTATCGTGAATGGTATGGCAGCGTGATACGTGCCTGTTTACTGGACGTTCGACCACCGGGCGCTAGCTGTCAAGGTAAGAAATGGCTTACAGGAGACGCGCGCATTGACGGCTTAAGATCGAAGGTACCTTAAAATTGATTTTGCAAAACCGTTTGATTGCTAAAACACGGGTTGAGTTCATTTTACTTTCAACACCAGCGGTTCAGCACAGAGTATAGCTTTAGATTCAAACTCTTTAGATTTAAAACTTCGGGCAAGTTCTATATGCAGTGTGGCTAAACTTAACACGCTTATTGGCAGGCGTCTAGCGGTGAATTTAAATCCCCGCAAGACGCCTGAATATCCCCATTGTCTCTGAAGCGACAGCGTGATTGGCTGTTGCTTTAAACCCATAGGATATAGGACGTTACGCCCGATTACAGATTCGCGTTAAGGAAATCTTTGAGCTGACCTTTGGACAGTGCGCCCACCTTGGTCGCTGCCACTTCACCGTTTTTGAACAACAACAGCGTCGGGATACCACGGATACCGTACTTAGGTGCGGTTGCCGGGTTTTGGTCGATATTCAGCTTGGTGATGGTCAACTTGCCTTCGAACTCAACGGCAATTTCATCCAGAATCGGAGCAATCATCTTGCACGGCCCACACCATTCAGCCCAGAAATCGACCAGGATTGGCCCTTCAGCTTGTAGCACGTCGGTGTCGAAGCTGCTGTCAGTCAGGTGAATAATTTTATCGCTCATGTTCTACTCCACAGGATGTATGTCTACCTTGTTGGTGTAGCATTAACCAACCCAAGGTGATTTTATTTCACCGCGTTTATTTCAACGGATGTGCTTTCGTAAAGCAATAGTTAGCTGATATTCTACCACACTATGAGCAAAACACACTTGACCGAACAGAAGTTTTCCGACTTCGCCCTGCACCCGTTAGTCCTTGAAGCCCTTGAAAAAAAAAGGGTTTCACCATTGCACGCCTATCCAGGCGTTAGCATTGCCGCTCACGCTCTCCGGGCGTGACGTTGCAGGTCAGGCGCAAACCGGTACCGGAAAGACGTTGGCATTTTTAGCGTCTACTTTTCACTATTTGCTTTCTAACCCGGCGAAACAGGATCGCCAGACCAACCAGCCGCGTGCCTTGATCATGGCGCCAACGCGTGAACTGGCGGTGCAGATCCACTCCGATGCGGAAGCCCTGTCCCAGTCCACCGGCCTGAAACTTGGCCTGGCTTACGGCGGCGACGGCTACGACAAACAGCTGAAAGTGCTGGAAAGCGGCGTGGATATCCTGGTGGGTACTACCGGTCGTTTAATCGATTACGCCAAACAGAACTACATCGATCTGGGCGCGATCCAGGTTGTAGTGCTGGATGAAGCCGATCGCATGTACGATCTGGGCTTTATCAAAGACATTCGCTGGCTGTTCCGCCGCATGCCTGCGGTCGATCAACGCCTGAACATGCTGTTCTCTGCCACCCTGTCCTATCGCGTACGCGAACTGGCTTTCGAGCAGATGAACAACGCTGAATATGTAGAAGTGGAACCGGAACAGAAAACCGGCCACCGCATTAAAGAAGAGCTTTTCTACCCGTCCAACGAAGAAAAGATGCGCCTGCTGCAGACACTGATCGAAGAAGAGTGGCCGGACCGCTGCATCATCTTCGCCAACACCAAGCATCGCTGTGAAGACGTCTGGGGCCATTTGGCGGCCGACGGGCACCGCGTAGGCCTGCTGACCGGCGATGTGGCGCAGAAAAAACGCCTGCGTATCCTGGAAGACTTCACCAAGGGCAACCTCGATATTCTGGTCGCCACCGACGTCGCCGCCCGCGGCCTGCACATCCCGTTGGTTACGCACGTATTCAACTACGATCTGCCTGACGACTGCGAAGACTATGTTCACCGCATTGGTCGTACCGGCCGTGCCGGCGAAAGCGGCCATTCCATCAGCCTGGCCTGCGAAGAGTACGCGCTCAACCTGCCGGCGATCGAAACCTATACCGGCCACAGCATTCCGGTGAGCAAGTACAACAGCGACGCGTTGCTGACTGACTTGCCTGCGCCGAAACGCCTTGCGCGTCCACGCGGCGGCAACGGCCCACGCCGTAATTCCGCACCGCGCCGCGGTGGCAGCGCGCCACGCAATAACCGTAAACGTCCAGGCTGATAACCATGCTCAGTTCCAGCACGCTCTATGCCGCTATCGACCTCGGCTCCAACAGCTTCCACATGCTGGTGGTACGGGAAGTGGCCGGCAGCATTCAGACCCTGGCGCGCATCAAGCGTAAAGTGCGTCTGGCGGCCGGGCTGGATCAGAACAATCACCTGTCGCATGACGCCATGCAGCGCGGTTGGCAATGCCTGAAGCTGTTCTCCGAACGCTTGCAGGACATCCCTCGCGCCCAGATCCGTGTGGTCGCTACGGCCACGCTGCGTCTGGCGTCAAATGCCGATGAATTCCTGCAGACCGCCGAGCACATTCTCGGTTGCCCGATCCAGGTGATCAGCGGTGAGGAAGAAGCGCGCCTGATTTATCATGGCGTTGCCCATACCACCGGCGGGCCGGACCAGCGTTTGGTGGTCGATATCGGCGGTGGCAGTACCGAGTTGGTCACCGGCACCGGCGCTCAGGCCGCCCAGCTATACAGCCTGTCTATGGGCTGCGTCACCTGGCTGGAGCGTTTCTTCAGCGACCGCAATCTGGGGCTGGATAATTTCGAACGCGCCGAACAGGCCGCGCGCGAAATGGTACGTCCGATAGCGCCGCACCTGCGTCAGCACGGCTGGCAAATCTGCGTCGGCGCTTCCGGCACCGTACAGGCGTTGCAGGAAATCATGGTGGCGCAAGGCATGGATGAACGTATCACCCTGCCCAAGCTGCGCCAGTTGAAACAGCGCGCCATTCAGTGCGGCAAGCTGGAAGAGCTGGAAATCGAAGGGTTGACGCTGGAACGCGCACTGGTGTTTCCAAGTGGGCTGTCGATCCTGCTGGCGATTTTCCAGGAACTGGGCATTGAAAGCATGATGCTGGCCGGTGGCGCGCTACGCGAAGGGCTGGTCTATGGCATGCTGCATCTGCCGGTTGAACAGGATATTCGCAGCCGTACCATCCGCAATCTGCAACGGCGCTATCTGCTGGATACCGAACAGGCCGAGCGCATCAGCCAACTGGCTGCCAACTTCTCGCAGCAGGTGAGCAATGAGTGGCAGTTGGACGCACGATGTCGCGAGTTATTGCACAGCGCCTGTCTGATCCACGAAATCGGCCTCAGCGTTGATTTCAAGCAGGCGCCGCAACACGCCGCCTACCTGATCCGTCATCTGGATTTACCCGGTTTCACACCGGCGCAAAAAAAGCTGTTGGCTACGTTGCTGCAAAACCAGAGCAACCCTATCGATCTGCCGCTGCTGAGCCAGCAAAACGCCCTGCCGCCGCGTATGGCGCAACGTTTATGCCGCATTTTGCGGCTGGCCATCATCTTTGCCAGCCGACGCCGCGACGACACGCTGCCTGCGGTGCGCCTGCGCGCCAATAACGATGACGAACTGACGGTGATCCTGCCGTCAGGCTGGCTGGAACAGCACCCGCTGCGTGCAGAGGCGCTGGATCAGGAAAGCCACTGGCAAAGCTATGTGCACTGGCCGCTGATGCTGGAAGAACAACGTTGATATGACAAGGGCGCCGCCAAGCGCCCTTTCTTTTTAGCCTTCGCCTTTGGCCTTGGCCAGTTGCGCGCGAATATTGGCCAAATGGCTCTGCCCTTTTTGCATCCGCTCCTGCGGGCTGACCACCTTACGTTCGCTTTCCCACGCCAGATCATCCTGCGGCAGTTCCAGCAAGAAACGGCTCGGTTCCGGCCGTACCAGCTCGCCATATTGGCGGCGCTCGCGGCACAGCGTAAAAATCAGCTCTTTTTGGGCGCGGGTGATCCCCACATAGGCCAAACGCCGCTCTTCATCGACATTATCCTCATCGATGCTGCTCTGATGCGGCAATAATCCCTCCTCCATCCCCACCAGGAACACATAAGGGAACTCCAGCCCTTTGGAGGCATGCAGCGTCATCAATTGAACCTGATCCAGCTCTTCATCGCTTTCACCGCGTTCCATCATGTCCCGCAGGGTAAAGCGCGTCACCACCTGGGTCAGCGTCATTGGCTCATCCAGCTCGCTACCTTCGAGCATTTCCGTCATCCAGCCAAACAGCGTGTTGACGTTTTTCATGCGCATTTCGGCGGCTTTTGGGCTGGGTGACGTTTCAAACAGCCAGCTTTCATAATCCACACCGTGGATCAGATCGCGCACCGCGGCCACCGGCTCACGCTCCGCCAGTTGGGCGATACCGTCCAGCCAATGGGTGAAGCGTTGCAGAGACTCCAGCCCGCGGCCGGTCAAATGCTGGCTCAGGCCCAGATCGAAACTGGCGCGAAACAGGCTTTTGTTGCGCTGATTGGCCCACTCACCCAGTTTTTGCAACGTCGCCGGGCCAATTTCACGCTTTGGCGTATTGACGATACGCAGGAAAGCGCTGTCGTCATCCTGGTTGGTCAGCACACGCAGATAGGCCAGCAGATCCTTGATTTCCGGCCGCGAGAAAAACGAGGTGCCGCCAGAAATCTTGTAAGGAATACGGTTCTGCATCAGCATTTTTTCAAACAGCCGCGACTGATGGTTACCGCGATAAAGGATCGCATAATCGCCGTAATTGGTTTTCTTCACGAAGTGGTGGGCAATCAGTTCCCCCACGACTCGCTCGGCCTCGTGATCCTCGTTATTCGCGGTCACCACTTTCAGTTCTTCACCGTAACCCAACTCGGAAAACAGCCGTTTTTCAAACACGTGCGGGTTATTGGCGATCAGAATATTCGCCGCTTTCAGGATACGTTCGCTGGAGCGGTAGTTCTGCTCCAGCTTGATCACCTGCAGCGCCGGGAAGTCTTCCTTCAGCAGCACCAGATTTTGCGGCCGCGCGCCGCGCCAGGAGTAGATCGACTGGTCATCGTCCCCCACCACGGTAAAGCGCGCGCGGTTACCCACCAGCAGTTTTACCAGTTCATACTGGCTGGTATTGGTATCCTGATACTCATCCACCAGCAGGTAACGAATACGGTTTTGCCAACGCTCGCGCACTTCTTCATTACGCTGCAGCAGTAAGGTCGGCAGCAGGATCAAATCGTCGAAATCCAGCACGTTACACGCCCTCATATGGGCGTGATACAGGCCGTAGCAATGAGCGAACAGCTTGTCGCGCTCGGAGCGCGCCAGCTCCATGGCCTTTTTGGGATCGACCAGGTCATTTTTCCAGTTGGAGATAGTAGAGATCAGCTGCGCCACCAGCGTTTTATCATTCTCCAGCCATTTTTCGGTCAGCTCTTTCAACAACGCCAGCTGATCCTGATCGTCAAACAGCGAGAAGTTGGACTTCATCTCCAGCGCAGCGTATTCACGCTTGATGATTTCCAGGCCCAGCGTGTGGAAAGTGGAAATCATCAGCCCACGCGCTTCTTTGCGCCCCATGGTTTGCGCCACACGCTCTTTCATCTCACGCGCCGCCTTGTTGGTAAAGGTCACGGCGGCGATATGCCGCGCCTGATACCCACAGTTGTGGATCAGGTGAGCGATTTTATTGGTGATGACGCGCGTCTTGCCGGAACCTGCACCGGCCAGCACCAGGCAAGGCCCGGTAACGAATTCGACGGCTTGTTGTTGGCTGGGGTTTAATCGCATGGCGCTTTATTGCTCGACTTTATCACGTGGAAGGGGATTGTAGCAGAAAGCGCCGATGAGATTTAACGGGTATACTCGGCACAATTTCTGTATCGATAAGGCAATACCATGGCAAAGACGGCGTGCGCCCTGCACATTCTGGTAGATAACGAAAAACTGGCCAACGATCTGCTGGCCAAGCTTAAGCGCGGCGTCAGCTTCGACACGCTGGCGCGCAAATATTCAAGCTGCCCGTCAAAGCGCAACGGCGGCGCCTTGGGCGAATTCAACAAGGGCACCATGGTGGCGGCCTTTGATAAAGCGGTGTTCAGCATCCCGCTGCTGAAACCTTATGGTCCGGTGAAAACCCAGTTCGGCTACCACATCATCAAGGTGCTGTACCGCAACTGAGGGGGCTGACCGCCCCCTCCGCTTTTACTGTGCGCTGGTCTCCGGTGCCGGAGCGGTGTCGGTCGGCTTGGCCTCTTCCGTCACCACCGCCGGTGCCGGTGCCATAATGCCGTTATAGGTTTCCTGTAACTGCTTCATGCTCATTTCCGGCTCGCCCTTCGGCTGCATCAATACCAGCGTCGCATCCTGCGAGAGCTGAAGCTTCAGCTCCTGGTTCAGCGCTTCCAGCGTTAATCCGGAGAGGAACTCCTGACGCAGCTTCTGATACTGTTCCGGCGCGATGTCCACAACGCCACTTTGTTGCGAACGCAGACGCTGGCTCATCAGCACGTCAGTGTCGGTGCGGGCGTAGGTGGCGAACAACTTGCTCAGTTGATCGTTCTTCTGCGCCAACAGGCCGTTAAACTCGTCCTGCGACAACCCATTGTTACGCACGCTCACCAACTCGCGGGCGATAAAGCCCAGGCTTGTTGTTCAGATTGTTGTTCGGCGTATCAAGGTGAATGCCGCACTGGCCACGCTGGTACTGCACGCGGCAATCGAAGCCCAGATGCAGGTTTTTCTGGTCACTCTTTTCCAGCACCTGCTGAAGATGCCAGAACAGGGCCTCGCGGGCGATGTCGCTGCGCCAGTAACGGCTAAGGTTCTGCGAATCGCGGATCGGGTGCCATGGCGCGTCCCACATGATCGACAACGTATCCTGCTTCACCTGCTCGCTGATCAGGCTGACCGGCTGCGGCGGCAACGGCGTCAACGTCGGCATGGTTGCCGGCGTTTCGCGTTTCCCTTTCAGCGGCGAGAAGGCTTTGTTGATTTGCTCGCCCAGGCTGCGGCTGTCCACTTTACCCACCACGTACAGCGTCATCGCATCCGGCGTGTACCATTGCTGGTAGAACTTCTTCAGTTGATCGATATTCACCGGCCGTTTCACCGGCTGGGCCGGATCGTGCGCCAGCAGCGTCGAGCCTTTCAGGCGATAACGCCACCAGGCATCTTTGGGGTTCGGCGGGAAAGTACCGACCGGGTCGACGCTGGAGTTCATCACCGCATGCACGGTATGTTCGTCGATCGCCAGTTTGCCGGTGGTATCGGAAAGCCACGCCAACGCTTCTTTCAGCAAGTCTGGGCGGTTATTCGGCAGGCTGAGGTTATAAAGGGTGAAATCGTAAGAGCTGATCGCCGGCGGCAAAGGCCGCTCGCTGTCCACACTCTGTTGCCACAGCGAGCGCAACTGCGGAGGCGTAAAGCTTTCGCTGCGCGCCAGCGACAGGCGCGGCAGCAGGTGCGCAAAACCGATCTGCTGGGAAGACTCCACCAGCGAGCCGGTATTGACCATCAACCGCAGCTCGACGCGATCGCTCGGTCGCTGCGGCGTATCAAGTATCTGCCATGAAAACCCGTTGTCGAGCTTACCCTGCTGCCAGGCAGGATCGGGTTGTAGTGCTTCAGCCTGCACGCTGCCGTTGGCGGCAGCCAACAACAGCCCACCGACTATAAGATGAATTCTGGTGCCCTGCATGTGAACCCCTACTTAATTACTATCCAATTTCTGTATACAAATGCGGATATTCCATTCACCGGAATATTAGGCTGTGTCGTACAGCCTACAAATACGCCCTGAGTTTCACAGTGGGGCGGAAAGCGGAAAGTGTACCACTCTGTTAGACCGCATGCCTTTGCGGATGTCACTCATTGAAGTGAAAAATAATGGATAGTCGGGTTTTTAATGCAAGAATGAGTTACTCGGAGGAATAAAACATCACCGGCCACGGCCGCAGCCGGTGATTTGAAGCTAAAATCAGGCAGAAGGCAGTGTTTTATCGGCACCTCCGCCGTGCTTGTTGGACAAGGTGTCTTTCAGCTGTTTTTCATCCAGCTGTTTGCACCATTTCGCCACTACCACGGTTGCCACGCCGTTACCGACCAGATTGGTCAGCGCGCGGGCTTCGGACATAAAGCGGTCAATGCCCAGAATCAACGCCAGGCCGGCCAGCGGCAGATGGCCCACTGCGGAAATGGTGGCAGCCAACACGATAAAGCCGCTACCGGTCACCCCGGCAGCCCCTTTCGAGGACAGCAACAGCACCACCAGCAGAGTCACCTGATGCACGATATCCATATGGGTATTGGTCGCCTGAGCGATAAATACCGCCGCCATGGTCAGGTAGATCGAGGTGCCGTCCAGGTTAAAGGAATAACCGGTCGGGATAACCAACCCCACCACAGATTTTTTACAGCCCAACTTTTCCATTTTGTCGAGCATGCGCGGCAGCACCGACTCGGAAGAAGAGGTCCCGAGCACAATCAGCAACTCTTCTTTGATATAGCGAACAAATTTGAAAATGCTGAAACCATTGGCGCGAGCAATGGTGCCAAGCACCACCACCACGAACAGTACGCAGGTAATATAGAAGCAGGCAATCAACTGGCCGAGTTGCAGCAGCGTACCCACGCCATACTTGCCGATGGTAAACGCCATTGCCCCGAACGCACCCAGTGGCGCCAGGCGCATGATCATATTGATGATGCCGAAAATAACGCGCGAGAAGCTGTCGATCACATTGAAGATCAACTGGCCTTTATCACCCAAGCGATGCAGGGCGAAACCGAACAACACGGCAAACAGCAGCACCTGCAGAATGTTGCCGCTGGCGAAAGCGCCGATGACGCTGCCGGGAATGATGTCCAGCAGGAACGGAATGATACCCTGCTGCTGAGCCTGTTCGGCGTATACCGCCACCGCTTTGGCGTCCAGCGTGCCCGGATCGATGTTCATCCCCGCACCCGGCTGTACCACGTTGACGATCAGCAGGCCAATCAGCAGCGCCAGGGTGCTGACAATTTCAAAATAGAGCAGTGCGATCGCACCGGTGCGGCCTACGGCTTTCATGCTCTCCATGCCCGCGATGCCGGTCACCACGGTACAGAAAATCACCGGCGCAATGATCATCTTGATCAGCTTAACGAATCCATCGCCCAGAGGTTTCATCTGTGCGCCAATCTCAGGATAGAAATGGCCAAGCAGGACGCCCAGCGTAATCGCCGTCAGCACCTGAAAATAGAGGCTCTTAAAGATAGTGATTTTCATATGAACATCCTTTGGGGGGGAAGACACGCACCAGGCGGTAGTCTAGTTATCTCGCCTGTTCATCGCTTGCGCGGAAAATAACACCCACATAACAGCATGGAAATAATTTGTTGCAGCCACAGACACATGTTGATACGAATTTAAGAGCTGAAACGCGCCAGCCCGAATGTAAGGCGGCGAATTGCGTAACTATTTCTTTGCACTAACGCAAAAGGGGTAGCTGATAATCAACGCTTTTTGGGCAGGATAGGCAACGGGCGACGCACGCGCCGCCCGAAGAGAAAGGCAAAGGCGGAGAGCTTAAGCTGGCGGTTGGCAGAACTGCGCTTCAAATTCCGCGCGCGGCAACGGACGGGCAAACAGGAACCCCTGACCACTGTGAATACCGTGCTGCAACAGCCAGTCGCGCTGCCCGGCATTTTCGACGCCTTCAGCCATCACCGGCAGATGCAGCACCTCAGAAATCGAACTGACGATACGCACCATCGCGTCATCCGCCGGCAATCCCTGAATAAAACTCTTGTCGATTTTAATCAAATCGATCGGCAGGCATTTCAGGCGGTTAAGGTAATTAAGGCTGGAATATCCCATACCAAAATCGTCCAGCGCAATCGACAGCCCCAGGTCGTGCAGTTCCCGCAACAACGCCAACGCACGATCGAGATCGTCAATGCGCACCGTTTCGGTAATTTCCAGCAGCAGCTTGCGCGGATCAATATGATGCTGCGCCAACATGCTCTTCAGGTGTGGAATAAAGTCGTCATGCTGCATCTGGGTGGCCGAAATGTTGACCGCCAACGGCAGCGTAATGCCTCTGTTCTGCCAGTCCGCCAGAATGCGGCAGGACTCCTCCAGCACCCAGTTGCCGAGCGGCACAATCACGCCAAGCTCCTCGGCTAACGGAATGACGTCTGCCGGCAGAGTAAAACTGCCGTCGTATTGCTGCCAACGCAGCAGCGCCTCGGCGCCGATCACCGCATTGGACTGCATGTCCATCTGCGGCTGCAAAAACAGGGTGAAGCGGCGTTGCTCAATGGCGTGCAGGATTTCACTTTCCTGCGTCAGGCGCTTTTGGGTGCGTTCCGTCAGGCTTGGCTCAAAGAACAGGATCTGGTTCTTGCCTTCACGATGCGCCGACATCATCGCCGAAGTGGCGCTGCGCAGCAGCTGTTCCGCACTCTCCCCGACATTGAGATAGTGGGCGATGCCGATGCTGGCACTTGGCCGCAACGGCATTTCCTGCAGGCTCAGCGGCGCATTGATCTGCGCCATGATACGGCGCGCCAACTGCATGGCGTGGAACGGTCGCTCGATACCTTTGGCCAAAATAGCGAACTCGGTGTGGCTCAACTGCGCCAGCACGCCGTTCTCATCAAGACATTCACGCAGCGTCTTCGCCAACGCCAGCAACAGCGCTTCGCGCATCGCCGGATTGAGCACGCCGGATGCCTCATGCAGCGTCTCAATGCCGATGACCAGCAGGTTAAAGCGATCGGGCCGCAGGCTGGAGGCGATATGCTGCTCCAGCAAGGCGGTAAACAGCGCCTGGTTAGGTAGCCCGGTTACCGGGTGGCGCGTGCTCAGGCGGCTCATCTCGGCATAGGCTTTGGCCAGCCGCTGCTGATTGCGGTTGTAATTGCGCACCAGCAACCCCAGTTCATCGTCCTGGTGCAGGGCCGGCAGCATCAGTTGGTGATACGGCGCTTCGTCCTGCGAAATATTTTCCAGCTCTTTCGCCATGGCGCGCAGCGGATGCACCATCAGCCGGTTCATACACCAGGTGATGGCGACCGACAGAATCAACGCCAGCAGCAAATAGGTCGACAGCATGGTCGACAACATGCTGAGAATGAATTGGTACATGCGAAACGAATCGGCCTGCAGCACCAGATAGGCCAGAGGCTGCGGATTGGCGGGCACGCGCTCCAGCGAATAGAGTGGAACGGAAATTTGGATCGGCAGCTCGAAGAGACGGGCGATCAACGTAGGCACCGGGCGTTCCGGCGGGAAGTTGGCGTGCAGTGCCTGAAATTCATTCGGCAGCACGATATCCGCACGGGTCAATATGCCCACCGGCAGCAGGGTATTCAGCACCCGCTTGGTTTCCGGCACGTCCATGCGCAGTACGGCTTCCGCTAGCGGTTGGCGTACGGAATGCGCAATGTTTTCCAGTTGCTGGGCATAGTCATCCCTGCGCTGCTGCACAAAGTGGAATAACTGGATCACGATAAATATGCAGATCGTCACCAGCGCCACGCCGGACACCGTTGCCATCTGTTTAATCGTTAATGAACGCCTGACCCGCAAACCTGCTCTCCGCTAATTCGGGCTGAAATAAAAAAGAGGTTAAGAAGCATCCTACCCCCCTTCGGACCGGTCCGAGTATACTCGATTGTCTGCCGTTTTTATCTTGCCATACCCATGGCAGAACCAAGAAAACTGCGGGTTTCAGTCTTTTCTTAATCGAAAGGCCCTATCTCGCCCCGGCACATGCACACCGGTGGCGGAAAATGGCAGGACGCAGCCTTAACACAGGGTAGCAAAACTACCCTGTGTACGACACTCCGAATCTGACTGAGCCGGGTTATTTGAAGTCTGCGTAAGGCGTGAGCGGCTGCGGCGGCAAATCGAGATCGCCCTGCCAGCCAGCCAACGAATAGCGGAGATAAATCAATGCATGGCTCGGTGTATAATCTTTCGCCTGCTGAATATCGATGCCGGCGCCCAGTGTCCAGTGCGAGCTGAGACGGCGCTCAACGATCGCCCGCAAAGTATAACCAACGCCGGAAGAGGAGCTGCCGTCTTCCACCGCGAACTTGTCCGGCAATGAATCCGGTATCAGCCCCTGCAGCGGATAACGCCGTTGGCTGTTGGTTTTCGAATGGGACAGCGATACCGATCCGCCCAGTTCCCACGACCAGTTCTCGGTACGCTGGCGATAATTTACCGGCACCGCCAGCGACATATATTGCTGCGGGCTGTAATACCCCCCCTGGCCGAGCGAGTAACCGCTCAAATCCTTTTGATAGTGCCACAGCATGGTGTTCAGCCCGACGGTGACGCGGCGGTTATCTTCGTTGATCAGCTTGTAGTAATAACCGGCCATAAAGCGCTCGCGCTGGTTATCTTCGACGTTTTTGCCGGTCAGTTGGTGCGCGCTGAGGTCAGCCCAGACGCCGTGAGCTTCGCCGCGATCGTAGCTGGCGCTAAGGCTCACCCCGGTGGCACGCACGCCGCCCCAAGTGGTGCCGGTGTTCGGATCCTTAGTGCCGCCAAACGCCAGCAGCGAGCTGGAAATCGGCCGGCGTGACGCCGCCAGCGTCCAGCCAATGTGGTTCCAGTCATTGCTGTAGGCCAGCCCGCCTACCCAGTCGACCACCTCAAAGCCCATCGGCGTGGTGCCGATGTCCCCTGCCCAGCGGTCGTTTTTCCAACCGGCCGCCACGCTGGTGCCGGTGGTTTTCTGATGTTCATCGCCGCTGCAGCCCTGGGTATGGCAGGTGCCGAAGGTTTCGTAATATTTGCCGCTGCTGTCGGAGGAGAAACTACCGGCATCCAGCTGCACGGTATCGGTCCGCAAGAAGGCCCGCCCGTCGTACAGCGGCATGTCCACCTGCAACATGGTGTCGTGCGCTTTGTAGTCGGAGATGCCGCCGGTACCGCTGGAACGCCAGTAATCGTGATCGAGCGTGACGTTGACATCCTGCTGGCGGTACAAATCCGCCGCGTCTGCTCGAATGCCGCGCTTGAGCCAGTCGTCACTCGGGTTGTTGCGCGTCAGATAAGTGTAACTGTCGTTATCCTGCGGCACGGTTGGCGTAATGCCGCCGGCGACCATCGCCTGCTTATAATCCTGTTGCGCCAATTCCGGCTGCCGCTGTTCACGTTCAATCCTGGCCGCGTCGCGGTAAATCAGCGCTTTCGCCTGCCCCACCGGCTCCTGCTGCGCCGCCGTTTTCAGTCGGGTAAAAATGTCGCTCGCTTTCTGCGGCTCTCCAACGGCATACCAGGCATTGGCCACTCGCCGCCCGCTGTTACTGGAAGGTTCCGGCTCCTGCGGTTCGGTTTGCAGGCGCTGACGCGCTTCGCTGAGTTTGCCCTGTGCCACATAGGCCTCAATCTCACCCAACCGCGCATCCGGGTTGTTCGGCTCACGGGCCCGCACCCGCTGATAATCGGCCAGCGCGGCATCATATTCACCCCGCGCCAGCGCCCAATCGGCCAACTGAAGATCGATACGGGTATCCGCCGGTTGTCGGCGCAGATAGGCTACCGCGCCAGGTTCGTCGCCTGCCGCACGCAGCCGTTCGGCCTGTTCCAGCGTCGCCTGCATTTTCAGCCGCTGCGCCAGCTCGAGCATGTTGTCGTTCCACTGCGCGGCGGGCAAGGTATTCAGTTGCGCCAATGCCTGCCGATCGCGATCGCTGCCGGAGAGGTATAACGCATAGGCATAGGCCTGCTGCGGGTTGTCACGCTGTTTCTGCGCCAACCGGCTGAACAAGGCGTCCGCCTGCTGCGGTTGCCCGGCCTGACGCAGCGTCTGCGCATAGTGATAGGTCAGCCAGACGTCATCAGGGTCCATCAACTGGGCGCGGCGGTATTTTTCCGCCGCCTGAGGCCATTGCTGCTGCCCGGCCAAGTCGTCAGCCTGCTGTTTAAGCATATCGAGCTGCAGGCCGTCGAGCGTACTGCGCAGCTTGTTTTGCTGGCTGCGCGGCAGACTATTGAGATAGGCCAGCGCCTTTTCCGGCGACTGACGCTGGTAGATATTCACCAGACCACGCACCGCACTGCCGTTACCCGGCTCCAGCCTCAGCGCCTGCTGATAATAACGTTCCGCAGCGGCGTCATCTTTACGCGCCACCGCAACGTCACCCAGGCCGAGCGCCGCACTGCTGTCGCGGCCGTCAATCTGGCCCGCCTGCTGGTATTTCTGCTGAGCCAATGCCAGATTGCCGGCTTTCAGCGCCTTGTCGCCTTCGTCAATCGCCAGCCAGTAAGCGTTGCTCTTAATCAGGCTCTGCCATTTACTGCTGTTATTGCCACCTTTATCGGCCTGCAGCGCCTGACGGAACAAGCTCAACGCCTGTGGGCGATTACCGGCGCGTGAATAGGCCTGGCCCAGCGCCCCCAGCACTTCGGCATCATTGGGCGAGGCCGCCAGCGCTTGTTTCAGTTCGGGGATCGCCGCACGGCTGCCGCCCTTGTCCACCTGCGCCAACCCGCGCACTCGCGCCAGATAGGTGGGATCCGACAACAACGCTTGCTGCCGGGCCAGTTCCTGCCGGGCGCTCACCGCCTGATCGCCGGTTTCAAATACGCCGAGGAATCGGTTGAGGGCCGCTACGCTTTGCGGGCTGACCGGCATGGCTTTGACCTTTTCCAGCCACAGATCGGCGGCATCGCCGCGTCCGGCGGGATCGGCGGCCACTTTTTGCAGTAAATCATAAGCCTGCGCGTCACGATCCTGGCTGAACAGCATCCGCGCCAGCGACATGCGCAGCGGCACGTTACCGGAATAGCGTTGATCCAATGACTGTAACTGCTTCAGCGCAGCCGCTTGCTGACCCGGCAGACGAGCAACCAGACGCCAGTATTCCACCGCCAGTTCCAGCGTCGGCGGATCGCCATGGAACAGGTCGTCATACTGCGCTTTCGCCTCCGGCAAACGGCCGGCAGTGGCCATCAGCCGCGCCTGTTGCAGTTTTTGGCGGGTTTCCGGCTGGGTCAGCAGCATGTTCATTTCCGCCTGGCGATAAGCGCTGGACTGCGGCGCAATCTGCTTGAGCTTATCCAGTTGCTGCTGTGCCAGTGCCTGATTGCCCTGCCGCAACGCCAGGCGCATGCGCGCCGAAATCACGTCCGGGTTATTCGGATCCATCAGTTCAAGCCGATAAAGCGACTGGCGCACCAGTTCATCCTTGTTACTGGCCTCCCCGACGCGCACCTGTTCCAGCAACCACTGTTCCGGCGCGACGGCTTCCGCCCCCTGCGCCTGCGGCAGCATTGCCAGGCTTAAAGGCACCAGACCCAGCCAGTTTATTTTGAAGTTACGCATTGGCCGCCCCAGGCGGGTTGAAGTTCACCCTGCCGATTAAAACGATAACGTTGTTGATCCCATCCCTGGCCGAACAGCGTCAAAGAGGCGCTGAAATAGGCATCGTCGCCCGGAGGGTGTTGATTGATGCGTTGGCGCTGGACGTCCAGCGCAGCCGTTTGATTGGCCAGCATCGGCAGCATGACCGCGGAGAAACCCACCGGGCCGTCGCCGCTGGTTTTGCCGCTGGCGGTGTCGGTTTTTTCCGGCGGTACACCCTGTTGAGCGATCGATTGCGCCATCGGCAGCAGCTGTTTGACCAAGGCGGCTTTATGCTCGTCATCGTCCGCCAACATACCGACCCACAGATAAACCCGGATGGCGTCGTAACTGCCGACATCCGGTTTCACGGTATCCGGTTGCCAGCCTTTGCCGGCCTGCCACACCACCCAATCCGGGGAGAAGCCGTGCGGTGCGGTTTCCAGCAACAACCGCTGATTGGTTTTCTGCATCGCTCGCCATGGGCCGTTCAGGGCGGCAAAACGCGCCAGCAGCTGCGGCGGCAGGTAGCTCGGATTGAGCCGCCAGTGATCTTCCGCCACGAACCCGACCTTGCCCGGCAGCAGCATCAGCCCCAGCCCGGGGATATCGGCCACTTCTTCGCGGCCGATACGCTGCAACAGCAGCGTACCCAGGGTTTGATAACGCCGGCTTTTCCACAAACGACCGGCTTCCAGCAGATTGTAGGCAATCCACAGATCGGCATCGGACGCCGTATTGGTGTCCAGCACCGTCCAGCGCTTTTTATCGTCCTCGCCCCACAGCCAGGCGGGCAAATGGGCGCTGAGATCGCCCGCCGCCAGGTTGTTTTCCGTCCATTCCAGCAGCTTGTCGAACGTCGGCCGATCGTTCGCCACCAGGGCGAAGAACAGGCCGTAGCTCTGCCCCTCCGAGGTGGTGATGCGGTTCGGGCTGCTCGGGTCGATCACCCGTCCTTCGTCGCTGATATAAAACTGTTTGTACTGTTGCCAGGCCGGCCACTCGCAGGCCGCCGCCGCGCCGAATGCGCACAGCAGCAGCATACCGAACGTCAGGCGTTTCAGCGTTGCAGACATGGTGATTAATCCCGATCTTCAGGCGACAGGCGACGGCGACTAAAGGCCTTCAGACCACGCCACAGCATCAGCGCCAGAATCACCACCACCGCCACCGCAATCACCGCCAGCAACACCGGATGGGTCGACAACGCGTGCCAGATGCGCTCCCACCACGGCAGGTGACCGACATAATAAACGTCGCCTACGCGCAGGCTGTTCACCCCCGATTCGCGGATCACCGCCACCGAGCCAAACACCGCCGCACGCTTGCCGCTGTCCAACAGCGCCGTGTTCAGCAGATCATAGCCGCGTGGGCTGTCGGCCAGCAGCGCCACAATGCTGCGCTGATCGTTAAACGGCGACTGCACGCCGATAATCGCCGACATCGCGCCTTCGGAACTGATGGTGGTCTGGCTGTCCGGCTTGCTGTCCTCCGGCAGCACCTCCATGGCCGGCAGCGGCAACTGACGCGTTGGCTGTTTCACCCAGCTTTGGGTGGCATCCACCAGCAGACTGATTTTTTTGTCGTCCCGCAGTTCCGGCGGGATAGTGCCGATCATCAGAATATCGGCATCGCGATCTTTGGCCTGCGACCAATCGTCACTCAGCGTCATTGCCAACGCCGGGTAACCGGTTTGGGCGCCGATGATCCCCAGTGCGTTCAGCATGGCGCTGACCTGCGCCGGCTGCGGCTGTTTGTTGACCAGCACCAGCGTCTGCGACAGATCGGCCAGACGGCTGAACGGGAAACCGGCATTGGCGAAGGCGCGCAGATCCGGCATCGCCATAAAGTGACGGTAACCGGAGAAATCAATGGTCGACGAACCGTCGATGACCGCGTGGTTTTGGGTGAACGAATACGTCTCGCAGCGTCCTTCCGCCCCACTGGCCAACAGCGTGGTGTAATCAAAGTCGAACCGCATCTGGTTGCTGGCACCCAACCGCAGCGCCGGAATATTGACGCTCTTGTCGGAGTCGATCAGCCCCTGGGTCAGCGGCAGACGCAGCAGCTGAGCGCCCTGTTCGTGTTCCGGCACCAGCGAATAGGCCTGCACGAACTGGTTGTTCAGGCTAACGCTCAGGCGCGAGCCGTCCTGAATGCGCGGCGCGGTATAGCGGTATTTCAGGTGCATATCGATGCCGGTGCTGCGGATCAGGAACAGATCCGGCGGCAGGTTCATGGTCAGCGAGATCGGGCCAGGCTCGATACCGCTGGTTTGCAGCTGTTCGGCGTACTGTTGCAACTCGGCAAAGGTCATTGGCCGATCGGTGCGCACCCAATTAGGCGCATCGTATGGCGTGCGCGGCGCCAGTTGTTCAACCTTATCCACCGTGACGTTCTGGCCGCGGAACAGAATGTTGCCCTGTGCAATGCCTTTTACCGCGGTGATCAAATCGTTGTCATCGCGCCCCTGCACCAGCAGCAGTTTGACGTAGGGATTGTCAGGATGGCTGATCATCTCCACCGTTGGCCCGTTGACCGCCGGGTAATCGCGCAGGAAATCCGGGCGCTGCTTATTGGTGGCGAAGACGATGGCGTGCTGGTCCGGCAGTTTGTTATACAACGTCGGGAACGACTGGCCTCGCCACTGCGCCTTGCTGCCGAACCACGAGGCCAACATGCCCGCCGCACGCTGCTGAGTGAGGTCCGGCGAGCCGGCGAACACCATCGGCAAGGTCAACGACCGGTTGTCGCGGCTGTCCAGGAAGGGTTCCGGGAAATGCGACAGTTCGTTTTTCAATGGCAGCGTCTGGAAACGCAAATTCAGCGAGCTGGATTTGCTGACGTCGAGCCACAGCGTACTGTTGGCCGGATTTTCGCAGATGTTCTGGTAATGGCCGACGAACACCAACCGCACACGGTTAAAATCGGTGATATAGCGCGGGTCGATCGCCATCTGGATACGATTTGGCTTGCCGAGCTGTTCTTTGGTGAGGGTGGTCACGCCCATCAGTTCGTCATTGAGGTACACCTTGACGTGCGACTCCACCGGGATCAGCGACGGCGAAGGCGTGAACTCCAGATCGAGCGTCGCCTGTGACACCACTTCGTCACTGCGGACGCCGAACTCAACCTGGCCATCTGGCCGGGTGCCGCGCAGGGTAAAGGTCCCCGGCGGCGGTGCTATCTGGGCAAACGGCAATTGCACGTCGCGGACCGGCGCATTCGCATCCTGCGGTGCGGCCATTCCCATGGGCGTGGTGACCGGTGCATCGGCCGGTACACTCGCCGGTGGCGCGACGACGGTCGGCGCGGTGGCGGTTTCAGCCTGAGACAGGGTGCTGATGCCTAAGGCCAGGGCGGTAAACCAGGTTATTTTTCTCGTCATCGTATCATCATCAATGTTAGAGCCTGGGAGCCAGGCAAGTGAACGGGGCGGTTTGCCTATACCACTGTCTCTTTTTGGCTGAAAGCCGGGTTCCTGCCAACACCGTGCGGGATGAATGACGCTATCCACGCAATCATCGTCGTGAATCCGACCAGCAGGCTGCGCACCATCGGCGGCGCATAGTCCGCCATGCGCAGGTAACCCCGGAAGCCCAGCGCCAGAACGTCGCGCAGGCTTTCGATCGGTTTATCTTCAGGGAACCCGTCCTGCCACAGCGCCCAGGTATCGGCGCGGGCAAAGGTGCACTGAATAAAATCAATATGTTCACGGGTGGTGAGATCGACCATGCGGATCCCCACCTTACTGCCGAAGGCGCGCGTGACCACGCACGGGAAGCTGTATTCCTGCTGGCCACGTTTTAGCAGCAGCGATGCCTTGTCGCCGTCTTTCAGCGCATCCGACACGCGCATTTCAATCCCTACCCCGCCGTCGGAATAGTCGCGCAGCGTGCAAGGAAACAGGTGACCATCGGCCCGGGCTATCGCGGCCGGCATGGCAATCTCCACGCGGTGCGCCTGGCGCACCTGCTTGGCCTCTACCGCCACCGCCACCGCGCCGCCGAGAATCGTCATGTTGTACAGCACCCACACCAGGCTGACGATCACTGTCATGACTTCGTCCGTCGGGCCGTAGGCCATCCGCCAGGCGCCGAAGATCAGGCCGGCCAGATTGAGCACCACCAGGAACATGTAAGGGCGGGTAATCACCCAATCGACATGTTCCTCTTCCACCAGCCCGCCTTTGGCGGTCACGTTGAATTTACCCTTGTGCGGATTGAACAGCGCCACCGTGGTAGGGCGGGCGATATACCAGGCCAGCACGGTCTCGTAGATCTCGCTCCAGAAAGAGTGACGGTATTTACCCTGGATGCGCGAGTTGGTCAGGCTGGCATGGATCATATGCGGCAACACATAGAGCGCGATCGCCAGCGCAGGGGCGAAAATGATATAGGCGTGCAGCAGCAGGAACGCCAAAGGCGCGGTGAGGAAAATCAGCCGCGGAATACCGGACAAGAAGTGCAACATGGCGTTGGCGTAACACAGCCGCTGCGCCAGTTTCAGCCCCTTGCCGAACAGCGGGTTATCCAGCCGGAAAATCTGCACCATGCCGCGCGCCCAACGAATGCGCTGGCCAATGTGCGCCGACAGGCTTTCGGTCGCCAGCCCGGCGGCCTGTGGAATACGGATATAGGCCGAGGTGTGCCCGCGACGATGCAAACGCAACGAGGTATGGGCATCTTCGGTGACGGTTTCCACCGCGATGCCGCCTATCTCATCCAGCGCGCTGCGGCGCAGGATGGCGCAAGAGCCGCAGAAGAAGGTCGCGTCCCACATATCGTTGCCGTCCTGCACCAGGCCGTAGAACAGCGTGCCTTCGTTCGGGGTCTGGCGGAAACGCCCGAGGTTGCGCTCAAACGGATCCGGCGAAAAGAAGTGATGTGGGGTCTGCAACATCGCCAGCTTCTTGTCTTTGAAGAACCAGCCCATGGTCAATTGCAGGAAGGAGCGGGTCGGTACGTGGTCGCAGTCGAAGATCGCCACAAACTCGCCGGTGGCCTGCTTCAGTGCGTTGTTGATGTTACCGGCCTTGGCATGCTCATGGGTCGGCCGGGCGATATATTTCACCCCCACCTCTTCGGCGAAGGCTTTGAATTCCGGTCGGTTGCCGTCATCGAGGAGGTAAATATTGACCTTCTCTTTCGGCCAATCAATACCCAGCGCGGCGTAGATAGTCGGTTTCACCACCCCAAGATCTTCGTTGTAGGTCGGCACCATAAGATCGATCGTCGGCCAGGTCGCGCTGTCGGCAGGCAGCGGCACCGGCTGGCGGTTAAGCGGCCAGACGGTCTGGAAATAGCCCAGAACCAACACCACCCAGGCATAGGTTTCCGCCGCCAGCAGCAGCAGGCCACAGGTCAGGCTGAGCGGATCGTCCCAGTTCAGCGTGGCGGTGTAGCGCCACCAAAGGTAGCGGCAGGAAACAGTCAGCGACAGTACGATCAGCATCAGCCCCGGCAAACGGCCCGGTACCCGGCGCACCACCATCGCAATGCCCCACAGCAGCACCACAAACACAAACTGCGCCTGCAAATCGAAGGGTTGCGAAATGCACAGCATGGCGAGGATCGCCGCCAGCACGCCGACAATAATAAACAGCACGCGGCGCATGCGCCGGCTCATCTGGCTCAGGCGTTCCACCGAACGCTGTTCCACCCCGGCGCTCTGCAATCGGTGCGGGAGCCTTTGCAACCAGTTGGCGTAACGCAGTTGCAGACGGTGCCAACCGGCGAAATAATGACGGCCCATCGGCGCGCGGCCGGTACGAAACAGCAACAGCCAAAGCCCCTGCAACAGATAACGCAGCCCATCCGCAGGGCGCGGGCGGCTGAAGGATAAATGCGGGAACCAATAGGCGCGGCTGGCGCGCACCCGCTGCCAGTCCGGGGATTCAAAACGCAGGAAAATCCAGCCCAACGCCACCAGCAGCGTGGCAAGGAAAGCGCTAAAGGCCGAGGATCCGTTACGGCGGTAGGTTCGATAGCGCGTCTGCACCGCCTGATGGACCGGCGGCACCAGCAACAGACTCATCACCCGGCTCATGGTGCCGCATCCTTGAGATTGATCAGACACCAGTTGGCCAGCGTCAGCACCTCATCGGCAGCCAGACTTTCCGGGCGGTACTCGCCCAACGGCTGCTTCACCGCCATTGCCTCGGCCATCGCCTCATCGCGGTGGATAGCCACCGGCAACAGGCCGCCCAGCGTTTGCAACCACAACTGATGCAAATCCTGCTGCAACTGGCTGGCAGCGAAATATTGGTTAATCAGAAAGCGGCAGCCTTCCGGCAACGCCTGTTGATGCAGGCGGATTTGGCAGTTGGCGTCCGGGGCGATCAGCATGAAGATGCTGTCTGCCAGCGCCAACGCCTGACGCGCCAGTACGCTGTCGTCCGCCGGCACGTCGAGCAGGATCCAGTGATATTGACCGCCGGCGGCCAACTGCGCCAGCCTATCTTGCCAGTGGGCGGGGGATTGCAGATTCAGTCGTTCCGTGGCCGTTAGCCGGCCAAAAGGAAGAAAATCGAGCTTTTCGCAATAGCGCATCGCGCCCTGCTGCCAGTCGCCGCCGTCTTGCTCAGCACGGGCCCAGCCGCGCGCCAGCCCAAACGGCATATTAAAATGCAGGCGTAATAGATTATCCGGCGCGAAATCAATCGCCAGCACCGATTCACCCAACTGTTGTAATGCCCAGGCGAGTGCCGCCGTCACTGACGTCGTGCCCATTCCGCCTCGCAGACCCTGCAGAGCAATCACTGGCATAAACTAGCGACTCCCCGTTATCTGCGCCAATTCGGCCAGCAGCGGCCAGCGCGTCATCATCTGAGTTAATCGTTCCTGACGCGAAATATCGACATAACTTAATGTCGGCAGAGAAAATGCCTCGCTAAGGGCCAGCAGATCATCCTGAGTTTCCGACGGTGCCACGGTTTGAAAGCGCGTTAATTGATTATTCATTCTGCCGCCTTTAAAAATAGGCTAATGTTAATTAACTATAGCAACGTAAAAAAAAGACATGGCCAATAAGATGATTCCTAACAGATATTATTACACAGATTGTCAGATTTGTTATTATTGATCCCAATGATACGATGACTGACTAGCATTACTCAGTTGGCCGCAACGACACTTTCAACGAAAGTAGAAAAATATCCTATGGCGCAATCTTTCTCATTAGGTATTCGGCAGATTTGGGAAGAACTGTCAGTGATGCAGTCCCCCGGGCTCTATTGGGTGAATGTCGACCGTCAAACTGATGCCACTCTGCTCTGCCAACAAACCCTGGCTGCCCAGGCCGCAACCAGCCAGGTCGCGCTGATCTGCAGTGGAGAAAAACCCGACAAACTGCTGGCGGAGCTGGCCTCCCCCGCGCTGAAAAAAATTCCGCTGTACCAGTTACCGGAAAAAAAAGCGGCGCTAACGCATTTCTGCGATGACCTGATGCGCGCCTTAAAACCGCAAAACCGCTTATTAATCCTGCTGGCCCACGCAAGCCTGTGGCAAACCTTCACCACCGAAGAGTTACGCGATTGGGCCCGCAACACCGGCAACTGGCTGCGGCGGCAAGGGTGTACCCTGTTGATCCTCAGCCATGGCAGCGGCGTGAATAAACTCAAAGGGCAGCTCAGCCCCCAGCACCGCATTCTTAACGGCCTGTCCAGTTTGCAATGGCAGCAAGACAGCGCGCAGTATCTGGTTAACTGGTGGTGCACGGGAAACGGCATCAACGCCAACCAGTTGCTAACGCTGTATGTCGGTGAAAACGGCTGGCAGGGTGACGATGACAACAACCAAGCCTCGCCCACCTCGATACGCAGCGACGAAGGTCTCTACCTGGCCCAGCAAAGCATTCTTGAGGGCGCACCGCCGCTATCGGCCCACTGGCAACTGTTGGAAAGCAATGAGCAACTGGCTCAGCACGGCATGCTGACGCTCTCGGCGACGCTGATATTTGCGCTGTACCAAAGCGATGAGATCGATGTGCTGGCCCATCAAATTCACAGCCTGCGCCGCCACCGCGGCAACGGGCTGAAGATCGTGGTGCGCGAGATGAGCGCCAGCCTGCGCTACAGCGATGAACGCCTGCTGCTGGCCTGCGGTGCCAACCTGACGGTGCCGCACGTTGCGCCGCTGTCGCGTTTTCTGACCATGCTGGAAGGCATCCAGGGGCAACGCTTCTCACGCCATGTTCCGGCGGATATCGACACCCTGCTGCACGGCTTGCGACCGCTGCAATTGAAAGGCTATATGCGCCCGGACGACTTCAGCCAGGCGGTCATTTCGCTGATGGAAAACACGCTGCTGCCGGAAGACGGCAAAGGTGTGATGGTAGCACTGCGTCCTGCGCCGGGGCTGCGCGCCGAACAGGCGATGACCTTGTGTCATCTGCGCCGCTTCGGTGACGTGATGACCGTGGTGCAAGGCCGGCTGGTGCTGTTTCTCTCCACTTGCAGGATTAACGATCTGGACACCGCGCTGAAATTTATCTTCCGCCTGCCGGTGAACGAGGCGTTCAGCAACCGGGTAATGTGGCACCAGGATGTGGATATTACTTCAGAAATCAAACGGCTGGCGCACAGCGCCAATATTCCGTTAGCGCCGCAGGCCACCAAGCCATCCGCGCCGCGCCAGAGCGCCGCCGTGGCTGACAGCCCGCAGGAGCGCCGTCAACCGGTGGCCTTCACGCTGACTACCGGCGCACAGGAGAACAAGCATGCTGAACCTTAACGATATCGTGCAGTTGATCCTGCTGTGCGCGATCATTTTTATTCCGCTGGGGTACTTCTTTCATCGCCGTTTCCCGCGCTGGCGTCAATATTGGCAAAACCTGTTTTTATCACCGCGCTATTTAAAACCCACCGGGTTATGGGTGCGCGAAGGTTCTTCATCTCAGATTAAGCGTAAAAAACAGCCATGAAGCCAAAAAACAACACCCAAACCGATAACTCCCTGTGGCGCTACTGGCGCGGACTCGGCGGCTGGAACTACTACTTCCTGGCCAAATTCGGCCTGCTGTGGTTCGGCTACCTGAATTTCCACCCGCTGCCGAACCTGGTGTTCATGGCGTTCCTGCTGATGCCGATACCGGCGATGCGTCTGCACCGCTGGCGGCACTACGTCGCCATTCCTGTCGGCATCGCCCTGTTCTATTACGACACCTGGCTGCCGGGTATTAACAGCATTCTCAGCCAGGGCTCGCAGTTGACCGGCTTCAGCGCCCAATACCTGCTGGAACTGGTGACCCGTTTTATCAACTGGCAGATGATCGGCGCCGCCTTCGTGATGCTGATTGCCTACCTGTTCCTGGCCCAGTGGGTGCGCGTCACGGTCTTCACCGTGGGGGCGCTGGTGTGGCTGAATGTCCTGACCATCGCCGGCCCGGCCGTGTCGCTGCTGCCCGCCAACACCACCGCAGCCACCACCACGCCGGCAACGACTGCGCCAGCCGCAGCAGGCGGTGACAACGCCCCGACCGACAGCGCACCGCCGACCAGCGCTAACCTGACAGCCTACCTGAATCAGTTTTACGATCGGGAAAAAGCCCGCACCACCGCCTTCCCGGCCGCCCTGCCGGCCGACGCTCAGCCGTTTGATCTGCTGGTAATCAATATCTGTTCGCTGGCCTGGGCCGATATGGATGAAGCGAAGCTCCAGAACCACCCGTTGTGGTCGAAGATGGACATCATGTTCGACAACTTCAACTCGGCGACGGCCTACAGTGGCCCGGCGGCGATCCGCCTGCTGCGCGCCAGTTGCGGCCAACCGTCCCATCACGATTTGTATCAACCGGTGAATCAGCAATGCTATCTGTTTGATAATCTTGCCAAACTTGGCTTTAAAGAACAGCTGATGCTGGACCACTCGGGCGTGTTCGGCAATTTCCTCAAAGAGCTGCGCGAGCAGGGCGATCTGCAGGCGCCGCTGATGTCGCAAGCCGGTATCGGCAATGAGCTGGCCTCTTTCGACGGCGAACCAATTTACAACGATCTGGAACTGCTCACCCGCTGGCTGGATCAACAGCAGAAGGCCGGAGATACCCGCAGCGCCACCTTCTTCAACGTCATTCCGTTGCATGACGGCAACCGTTTCGTCGGCTCGAACAAGAGCGCGGATTATCAGCCGCGGGCGCAAAAGCTGTTTGACCAGTTGAATACCTTCCTGGAACAACTGGAAAAATCCGGGCGCAAAGTGATGGTGGTGATTGTACCGGAACATGGCGCGGCGTTGGTCGGTGACAAAATGCAGATGTCCGGCCTGCGTGATATTCCAAGCCCGAACATTACCCATACGCCGGTCGGCATCAAACTGGTGGGCATGAAAGCGCCGCATCAGGGCGGCCCACTGCAAGTTAAAACGCCGAGCAGCTATCTGGCGCTCTCAGAGCTGGTGTCCCGCCTGGTCGACGGTAAAGCCTTCACCGCGCCGAGCGTAGACTGGCAAGCGCTGACTCAGAATCTGCCGCAAACGCCGGTTATCTCGGAGAATGACAACGCCATCGTGATGCAATATCAGGGTAAACCTTACATTCGCCTCAACGGCGGCGACTGGGTACCTTATCCGCAGTAAGCGTACAGCCCACCCCGCAGTTAATTCTCAGGCACGCCTTCGGGCGTGCTTTTTTATGGCTTGCAGAATAAAGGATGACTGCAGCGCTGAACCGCCAGTAATTAAACGTCGGGCTATTACAGTGCGATGACGGATATCATGATTTAAAGGACACTCCGAATATAAGTAATATTTTTTAGGATTAGGGTAATAAAACCAATATTTATGAATATATCAGAAAGAATTATTCAATAAATAAAGTTAATGGCTCCGGGAATTTCCCGAAAAAAAATGCCGGCGTAAATGCCGGCATGTTCATTAATTATCAGCGATAACAAAGTTATGCCGCAGGATTTTCATCCTGATCGACCGCGAAACAAGCCACCATCTGGTCGCCGTATTGCTTAAGCTGCGGTTGCAACTGGGTGCATGGCCCGAAGGCGCGACGGCAGCGAGCATTGAATGCACAGCCTGGCGGCGGGTTCATCGGGCTGGGCAGTTCGCCGGTCAACTTGATACGTTCGCGGCGCATATCCGGATTCAACCGCGGCGTGGCGGACAGCAGCGCCTGGGTGTACGGATGGCGCGGATTGTTGAAAATGGCGTCTTTACTGCCCTTCTCCACGCAACGCCCGAGATACATCACCATGACCTCGTCGGCAATGTGCTCCACCACCGACAAATCATGCGAGATGAACACATAAGACAGCCCCAAATCCTGCTGCAGGTCCATCATCAGGTTCAGCACCTGCGCACGCACCGACACATCGAGTGCAGACACGGGTTCATCGGCGATCACCACGTCCGGGTTCAGCATCAGCCCACGCGCGATGGCGATGCGCTGACGCTGGCCGCCGGAAAACATGTGCGGATAACGATCGTAATGCTCGGTTTTCAGCCCGACCTTCGCCATCATCTCCAGCGCCTTTTCACGGCGCTCCGCGCTGGTCAGCGTGGTGTTGATCTGCAAGGGTTCCTCGAGGATCTGCCCGACCTTTTTACGCGGGTTGAGCGATCCGTAAGGATTCTGGAACACAATCTGGATCTTCTGGCGCCGCAGCTTCTCGGCGGTGACGTCCGGTTTCAGCAGATCCTGCCCCTGATAGTAAAGTTCACCGGCCGTCGGCACTTCGATCATCGTCAGCAGGCGGCCAAGGGTCGACTTGCCGCAGCCTGATTCGCCCACCACCGCCAGCGTTTTACCGCGCTCCAGCGTGAAGGAAACGCCGTCCAGCGCCTTGACCAGCCGTTCCGGGGCAAATATCCCCTTCTTGACCGCATAGTGTTTCTTCAGGTCAATCGCCTGCAATAAGGGTTGATTCTGGCTCATACGGTCGGCCTCCCCGCATCATCCAGCGGTGTGTGACATTTAACCTGGCGGCCGGGAATGCTGCGCAGTTCCGGCTCCTCGGCGCGGCAACGCTCATTGGCGTACGGGCAGCGCGGGTTGAGCAGACACCCGTCAGGACGGTCATATTTGCCCGGCACCACGCCCGGCAGCGATGCCAGACGCGCCTTGTCGGCGGCGAATTCCGGCAGTGCGCGCAGCAGTGCCTGGGTGTAAGGGTGACGCGGCGCGCGGAAAATCTCTGCGGCCTTGCCGGATTCCACCACCTGACCGGCGTACATCACGATGATGTGGTGCGCCGCTTCGGATACCAGCGCCAAATCGTGGGTGATCAGCAAGAGCGCCATATTCTCGCGCTGCTGCAACTCCAGCAGCAGTTCGATAATTTGCGCCTGGATGGTCACGTCGAGCGCCGTGGTCGGTTCATCGGCAATCAGCAGCTTGGGCCGACAGGCGATCGCCATGGCGATCATTACGCGCTGGCTCATCCCGCCGGAAAGCTGATGCGGGTACACGTCCAGCCGCGAGGCCGGATCGGGAATGCCCACCTGGGTCAGCAGATCCACGGCCCGCTGGCGGCGAGTACTGCGGCTACCGCCCTGGTGTACCTTCAACGCTTCCATAATCTGGAAACCGACGGTGTAACACGGGTTCAGGCTGGTCATCGGGTCCTGGAAGATCATCGCCACTTCCGAGCCCACCAGTTGGCGGCGCTCTTTTTCGGAAATCTTGCGCAGATCCTGGCCGTTAAACTCCAGTTTTTCTGCCATCACCTTGCCGGGGAAATCGATCAATCCCATGATCGCCAGCGAGCTGACGGACTTGCCGGAGCCGGATTCGCCGACGATGCCGACCACCTGGCCCTGCTCAACGCTGTAACTGATACGGTCGACCGCGCGGAACGGTGTCCCTTCGTCACCGAAGTGCACCGAAAGCTTGTCTACATTTAATAACGCCATCTCTCTCGTCCTCTGTTACTGCTTGAGTTTGGGGTCGAGAGCATCACGCAAGCCGTCCCCCATCAGGTTGAATGCAAGCACCGTCAGCAGAATCGCCACGCCGGGGAAGGTCACGACCCACCAGGCGCTTTGGGCGAACTGCAGCACGTCGGAGAGCATGGTGCCCCACTCCGGCGTTGGCGGTTGCGCACCCATGCCCAGAAAGCCGAGAGCGGCCATATCCAGAATGGCGTTCGAGAAGCCAAGAGAGGCCTGGACGATCAAGGGTGCCAGGCAGTTTGGCAGAATGTTGATGAACATTTGACGCATCGCACCGGCGCCCGCCACGCGTGAGGCAGTGACGTAGTCGCGGTTCACTTCCACCAGCACCGCCGCGCGGGTTAGACGCACATAGTGCGGCAAGGCGACGAAGGTCAGCGCCAGCGAGGCGTTGACGATCGACGGGCCGAAGATCGCCACCAGCACCAGCGCCAGCAGCAGGCTTGGCAGCGCCAGCATGATGTCGACGATACGCATGATGACGGCATCCACCACGCCGCCGAAGTAGCCGGCCAGCAGGCCCAGCACCACGCCCATGATCAGCGACAGCACCACCACCAGGCAACCGACCAGCAGTGACAACCGCGCGCCGTACATCAGGCGCGACAGCACATCTCGGCCCACATCGTCGGTACCGAGGAAATACTGCCAACTGCCCCCTTCCTGCCAGGCCGGCGGCCTGAGCAGCGCGTCGCGGAACTGATCCGCCGGGGCATGCGGTGCCAGTACGCCGGCGCCAATAGCAATCACAAACATCAAAACGATATAAACCAGGCCGACAACGGCCCCTTTGTTGCGCTTGAAATAGTGCCAGAACTCCTGGAACGGGCTCATGGGCTTCGGCGCACCTTTAACAACAGGCTCAGTGACTTGAGACATTAGAGCGCCCCTTATTTCTTGTGGCGAATACGCGGGTTGACCACGCCGTAGAGCACGTCTACCAGCAGGTTAACCAGAATAATCATACAGGCGACCAACAACACGCCGCCCTGAACGACCGGGTAGTCGCGGCGTTGCAGCGCGTCCATCAGCCAACGCCCCAGGCCCGGCCAGGAGAAGATGGTTTCGGTCAGAATGGCACCGGCCAGCATGGTGCCGACCTGCAAGCCGATGACCGTCACTACCGGCAACAGCGCGTTGCGCAGCGCATGCACCACAATCACCCTCATACGGCTCACGCCCTTGGCGCGTGCGGTGCGGATGTAATCTTCGCCGAGCACTTCCAGCATTGAGGAGCGCGTCATGCGCACGATGACCGCCAACGGAATGGTGCCGAGCACGATGGCCGGCAGGATCATATGCATTACCGCATCGGTGAAGTCGCCCGGTTCGCCCCAGATCAGAGTGTCGATCAGCATAAAGCCGGTCAGCGGCAAGCTGTCATCGAGGAACACCGTATCGCTGACGCGCCCCGATACCGGCGTCAGGTTTAGCTGCACCGACACCAGCATGATCAGCATCATGCCCCACCAGAAAATCGGCATCGAATAGCCGGTCAGCGAAATGCCCACCGCGGTATGATCGAATATCGATCCCCGCCGGACCGCCGCCAGCACCCCTACCGGAATGCCCACCAGCACGGCGAAGATCATCGCGCAGAAACCGAGCTCCAGCGTGGCTTTAAAGCGTGGAACAAACTCTTCCCACACCGAGATGCGGCTTTTGAGGGAGGTACCCAAATCGCCATGCAGCACGTTGGATACGTAATGGAAGTATTGTTGATAGAGCGGCTTATCCAGCCCCATTTCCGCCATCAACTGCGCATGGCGTTCTGCGGAGATCCCGCGTTCCCCGGCCATGATGGTCACCGGGTCACCGGGGATCATATGGACGAATGCAAAAGTCAGCAAAGTTATGCCGATAAACGTTGGGATAACTAACCCCAAACGTCGGAGTATGAACTGCAACATATCCCGAACTCTCTGTATCAATGCCCGGCAGCTCATCGTCCGCCAGGCTTATTAAAGCTCACACACTTTGAACAACCCTGATGCCATACGCCGGGGACGACTCAGCAGAAGCGCAACCTGTTGCGCCCCTGCCAAGTCCTTTTGTGCACCCCGGCCGAAGGGCCAGAATCAATCTAGAGAGACGTTCTCAAAGTGATGCTTGCCAAGCGGATCCACGACGTAGCCTTTCACTTCTTTACGCACGGGCTCATAAACGGTGGAGTGGGCAACAATCAGCGCCGGAGCCTGATCGTGCATCACGACCTGAGCCTGTTTGTACAGTTCTACGCGTTTGTCGTGGTTTGGTTCGGCGCGCGCCGGTTGAATCAGATCTTCAAACGGCTTGTAGCACCAGCGGGAGTAGTTGGAGCCGTCTTTCGCTGCGGCGCAGCTGAACAGCGTGGCGAAGAAGTTATCCGGATCCCCGTTGTCGCCGGTCCAGCCCATCATCACCGTCTGATGTTCGCCCGCCTTGGCGCGCTTGAGGTATTCACCCCACTCATAGGTCACGATTTTGGCTTTCACGCCGATTTTCGCCCAGTCGTTCTGGATCATTTCCGCCATGCGACGCGCATTCGGGTTATACGGACGCTGTACCGGCATCGCCCACAGATCGATGGCGAAACCGTCAGCCATACCGGCTTCTTTCAGCAGTTCTTTGGCCTTGACCGGATCGTAAGTGTAATCCTTCACCGCGTCGTTATAGCCCCACATGGTCGGTGGGATCAGGTTCTTGGCCGCCTGGCCCGCACCCTGATACACCGCGTCGATGATCGCCTGCTTGTTGACCGCCAGGGTCAACGCCTGACGCACTTTCAGGTTATCCAGCGGTTTTTTCTCGACGTTGAACGCCAGATAGCCGACGTTCAGCCCCGGTTTTTCCATCAGGTTGATGGTTTTGTCCTGCTTCATACGAGCGATATCAGCCGGGTTCGGGAAAGGCATCACCTGGCACTCGTTTTTCTGCAGCTTGGCGTAACGCACGGAAGCGTCAGGCGTAATGGAGAAGACTAAACGGTCGATCTTCGGCTTGGTACCCCAGTAACCGTCAAATGCCTTGTACAGGATTTTGGAGTCTTTCTGGTATTGCAGCAGCTGGAACGGGCCGGTACCGACCGGGTTCAGATCCACTTTTTCCGGCGTGCCGGCTTTCATCATGTTGTCGGCGTATTCGGCTGACAGGATGGACGCGAAGTCCATGCCCAGATCGGCCAGGAACGGTGACTCCGGACGGTTCAGCACGAAGCGCACGGTGTTATCGTCCACTTTTTCGATTTTGGCGATCAGCTTCGGCATATCCATGCCTTCAAAGTACTCATAGCTGCCGCCGGAGACTTTATGATAGGCATTGTTCGCGTCCAGCTGACGTTCGAACGAGAACACCACGTCGTCGGCGTTAAAATCGCGGGTCGGTTTGAAGTCTTTGTTGCTCTGCCACTTCACGCCTTTACGCAGGTGGAAAGTGTAGGTTTTGCCGTCTTCGCTGACGTCCCATTTTTCGGCCAGGCCCGGCTCCAGTTCGGTGGTGCCGATTTTGAATTCGACCAAACGGTTATAGATAGGCACCGAGCTGGCATCATAGGTGGTACCCGAGGTAAACAGCTGCGGGTTGAACCCTTCCGGGGACCCTTCAGAACAGTAAACCAACGTTTTGGCTTGTACGCTGGCCGCTACGGTCAACGCAATCAGCCCAATCCCGAATTTCAGAATCCCTGTTTTTCCCAAGGAACTTGTCATCGCTGTGCTCCGTTATGTGATGTGATGTGTGTATTACTGCCAGACCCTATATTTTTTATTGCACGGCCTGTGCAGTCAGCGCCCAAAGGCAGAAGGGATAATCGCGCGTGAGAGGCCGGGGGAACGTATCCCGGCGGGGCGTCTGAGCGTGTGGAATTCACTCAAACAACTCTAGCTCTTACCCCTGAGACTACCAAATTGCCAACTGTTTGGGGTGTCGTCAATATAACCAGTGGGGATTTACGCAGACTGTGAGAAACAGCAAACAAACATAAAAAAAACCTTTTTTTAACAGTTACAGCATTAAAAATTATGCTATACGGTCATTTTTAGCTCGATAGGCTGCCTTTCGAAAAGTTATTGGTATTTAACTCCGAGAAAAAACTAAAAAAGTTTGTTGCTGAATGATGAATATCTGAACGGTTATTTTCGTTATCTGGGTTAAAAACAGGATGAAATGCTGATTACTCACTCGAAAGGGTGAGGCGGAGTTGTCTTTTTTGCGCCCTGTGACATCACAATCTGTGCGGCGTGAAAAAACTTTCGTCTGTCAAAAAGCCGGGGGCGAAAGGATATCCCCCGGCAACGTGCTACAACCGAATTATTGCGCGCCGGCGCTATTGCCCAGGCTGGTATTCATATTGTTCAGAATATCCCCGTTGTCGGCGTCAATTTCCCAAGAGAACAATCCCCCCAGCTGCTTATCCAGCACATACTTGCCTTTCGCCTGCACCGAGCGCGGATCGTCGAAGGTGATCAGGTCGCCGGTAGATGGCTTGAACACATAAGGCGCTTCTGCGGTGGCGTCATAGTTGTACTGCCATTCGCCACTCATAAACTCGTTGGCGATCTGACGGTAATCCACGATGCCATTTTCCCAGGTGCCTTTCACCGGCCCGGTGGCGGTGCCGGTAAACGGATTGTTGTTCTGGTAACCGCTCACGCCGGTCCAGCCACGGCCGTATTTGGCCGCACCCACCACAATTTTGCCCGGCTTCACGCCCTGTGCCAGCAACGCATTGACGCCGTTAACCGTGGTATAAGCCGTGTCCGGTTTCCAGGCCGGCGCTTTCAGCGCGGTCTGGTGGCCCAGATTTTTCAGATCAAAAGCGCCATAGAAGTCGTAGCTCATCAGGAAGATGTGGTCCATCGAGTTCTGCGCGGTGTTGTAATCCACTTTGTCGATCTTGTCCTTACCGGCGCTGATAGCGGAGGTCAGCTCATACTTGCGGCCGGTTTCCGCCGAAAGCTGATCCAGCATGGCACGCAGATCTTTCATCAACTGCACATAGGTCGCCCCGTCCTGCGCGCTGCCCAGTTTCGGGTTAGCGCCCTCTCCACCCGGGAATTCCCAGTCGATATCCACGCCGTCAAAGAACTTCCAGGTCTGCAGGAACTCTTTCACCGAACCGACGAAGCGATCGCGCTTCACCTTATCGCCCATAAAGAAGAACGGGTCGGACAGCGTCCAGCCGCCGATAGACGGCAGGATTTTCAGATCGGGACGCGCCTGTTTGAGCGCCATCAACTGACCGAAGTTGCCTTTGTAGGGGTCATCCCAGGCGGTGACGCCCTTTTGCCCTTTCTGCAGCGCGGCGAACGGATCGTGGATCGACACCTTGAAGTCTTCACGGCCCTGGCAGGAACGTTGCAGCGCCTGGAAACTGCCTTCGATCTCTTTGAGACTGTCGTTAATGCCGTCACCGCCGCAGACCGGGATAAAGCCGTACAGCAGGTGCGTCAGGTTCTGCGCCGGAATTTTATCGACGGTGAAGTTACGGTTATAAACGCCCCATTCAACGAAATAAGAACCGACGACTTTGCCGGAGTCTTGTTTATAAGGTTTATTCTTTTCCAGTAACGGTTCTTTTAACGGCGCCAAATGGCTGCCGTCAGTATCCGCCACCACAATTTCTGTCGCGTCGCTGGCGGTGCAGCCCTCGGCATTACATAATGCCACCTGCATTTGATAACGGCCGCCCTTATTCACCTTAAAGTTTGCCGTGCCCGAAGCGCCGGTTGAGGCACCGCTCCAGACTTCCTTGCCGTTTAATAACACTTTTGCCGTGGTGCCGGTATCGCCATTCCATAAATTCCATGAAACGGAAACATCCGCGGCAGTTTTTACTTTCACCAGATTATTATAAGCCGTCGCCGCCTGATCAACCTCGACAATGGCGAACTTGGTATTGCCCCAGGCCAGCGTGGGCTTGCCCGGCGTAGCGGCCTGCGCCGCAGAACACAGCGTGCTGCCGATCAGCAACGCCAACAGCGGTTTATTAAATTTGCGCATAACTGATTCCTTTATTCCGAGAGGATAAACGTAAAAGAGTTAATGACGGCCGCCTATTGTCGGAGCAAAATAATTCCGAAATAATCCTGGCCGATTAAAGTAAAAAATATTAAATATCTTGCCACACAACAGGAATTAATTAATCCCGCTGTATGTACTCAGACTATAGATAAAACCGCCGACAACACAATAGCGCTATCAACCGGGTTTTATTGGGCAACGGTGAATTTATTTAAATATGAATAACAGAAGTAGCCAGGAATAAGGAGAGTAAATTAATTAGTGAGAAAGGATGAATGTTTTTTATGGGGTTGATGTCATCGTTGACATCAAAATAAACTTGATGGTAGCTTAAACATCAACAAGGAATGTTAAATGCCGGCAATACTCATAATGAAGAGACGCATCTGGCTGGACAGAAGCAGTTTGCTCAGCCTGGTTGTCTGGGACGTAACCCCCTCGGTAAGAGGAAGCAACCACAGATACAAGTACCGTTTGGCCTATGTTGTGCAAGATGTGTGCGTATTGCGCTACGACAACGAAGCAGGTAAAGGCGACCACAAACATCTCGGCGCAGCCGAGGTACCCATAGAGTTTATTGACATCAACCAATTGGTTGATGATTTTGTTACCGAAGTAAACCAGCTAAGGAGGCCACAATGAGCATTCTGACGGTAAATGTACTGCCTGCCGAACAGGCGATCAACAGGCTTAAAGCCGATTTTTCCAAAGCATTATCTGGCGCGGATATGGGAAGCGTGCTGACATTTCCAGATATCGAAACAATGACCTATGTTTTGCTGAACACTAACCGCATGGCGCTTATCAGAGAAATGACCGGTGCTGAGCCGATGTCAATCCGCGAACTTTCCAGGCGGGTAAGCAGGGATTTCAAAGCTGTACATACGGATGTTCAAGCGCTACTGAATGCCGGCGTTTTAGAGAAGAAAGGGACGAAGATTGTGTTCCCTTACGACGAAATACATTTCGAATTCGTGTTCGGTAAGGCCGCCTGAACGGCACAAACGACAGGCGAAAAAAAACCTGCTTAAAAAGCAGGTTTCTTAAATGTGGTCGGCGAGAGAGGATTACGCGCATCTTTGATGCTTGCCCTGCGGGCCGTTGCTAAAGCAACGTGGTCTCGCTGCGCTCGGCTCAAACCTCCTTCGGAGGTTCTCATCCTCTTGAACGACAGACGAAAAAAAACCTGCTTAAAAAGCAGGTTTCTTAAATGTGGTCGGCGAGAGAGGATTCGAACCTCCGACCCACTGGTCCCAAACCAGTTGCGCTACCAAGCTGCGCTACTCGCCGATGGGGGCGCATGTTACTGCCGGCCATCATAGGCGTCAATGACTTTTTCAACTGCGCCCGTCAAGTGGCGATAAAAACGGCATAAAGCGCTGCACCAGAGCCTGTGCAGCGCTTTTGCGTTATGCCTTGGCGGTTTTCAGCGCCGGCGACTGGGCGCGCAGGAACGGCAACAGGAACAGCGCGGACAGGCAGGCGGCGATGGAAATCACCACGAAGAAACCGTTCCAGTGCCAGATTTCCATCACCCGGGCGATCGGATAGCCGGACAGCGCCGCGCCTAGGTAAGCGAACAGGCCGACAAAACCGGTTGCCGCGCCGGCGGCATCCTTGTGCGAACATTCCGCCGCCGCCATGCCGATCAGCATCTGCGGGCCAAAGATGAAGAAGCCGATGGCAAAGAAGCAGGCAGCCTGCAACAGGAAGGTGACGCCCGGCATGATCCACAGCGCCGCAACCGACAGGAAAATACCGATGGCGAAGATCAGGTTCATTGGCCCACGGTTACCGCGGAACAGCTTGTCAGAACCCCATCCGGCCACCAGCGAGCCGATAAAACCGCCCACTTCGAACAGCGAGATCGCCGAGTTGGCGGTCATCAGCGAATAGCCTTTCTCCTGCGTCAGGTACAAGTTTCCCCAGTCGTTGATCGCGGTACGCACGATGTACACCAGCACGTAAGAGACCGCCAGCAGCCAGATGTACTTGTTGGTCAGCACGTAGCGCTTGATGATTTCCCGGTTGGTCAGCCCCTGGCCTTCCGATTCCTGCACCAGCTCCATGGCGTCGTTGCGCCATTTACCGACGCTCGGCAGACCCATGGTGGACGGCTTGTCACGCAGGCGCCAGCACATCAGCAGGCCCAGCACCACACCGATGATGCCCGGAATGATCATGCCGTAGCGCCAGCTGAAGTGCAGTGAGATAAAGCCGACCAGCAGCGGGATCAGCGCGCCGCCAAAGTTGTGCGAGGTGTTCCAAATAGCCCACCAGCCACCGCGCTCGGAGCGCGAGTACCAACTGGTGAGGATTTTGGAGCATGGCGGCCAGCCTCAGCCCTGGAAGAAGGCATTGAGGATCCACAACGTGCCCAGCATCATCAGCGAAGAGCTGAGGCCGAAGAAGATGTTGAGTATCCCGGTCATGATCAGGCCCAACCCCATGAAATAGCGCGGGTTCGAACGATCGCTGATCATACCGGAGATAAACTTCGAACAGCCGTAGGTAATGTAAAACAGCGTGCCGAGGATGCCGACATCGGACATCGTCAGGCCAAGATCGCTCAGCATTGCCGGCATGATGAAGTTGAAGCTTTTGCGCGTGAAGTAAAACGCGGCATAGCCGATGTACATCGTCCACATCAGTTGGATACGCCAGTATTTATAGCTGGCATCGATCTGTTTTTGATCGGTGACCTGCGGCACATCCTGGCGGCTTTTAAGGAAAGACCACATGTGAAACCTCAGAAGAAGGGGGAAAGTGCCGCTATCATGCTGCGCGCGTGCGCGAATGGCTTACGCCGGATTCCCGACGCGGCTAGGAGTATTTCCTAGTTTTGCCCTTCTGTCAGTGAAACTGTGGGTAAGATCACATTCAAACAGGTGCCCTGCTCTGACGTCAGCCGCAGCCGGCCACCCAGCGCGCTGATACGCTCCTGCATGCCACGCAGACCGTAGCCCGGCTCGTGGCTGGCCAGATCGATACCCACGCCGTTATCGCGAATGGTCAGCAGGATTTGCGGCGGCCGCCCTTTGCGACGGCCAAGACGCGCATCCAGCTCAATCCGGCTGGCGGCCGCGTGGCGGCAGACATTGGTCACCCCCTCCTGGCACACCCGATACAACGTGATCTTCAGCGTCTCGTCCAGCAACTCATCCGGCACCTGCCACTGCATCACGCTAACCAACGAGGCATCTTGCGGCAATGATTCACGCAGCATCGCCGCCACCGCCGCCGACAGCGGCAGGTTATTCAACGCCGCCGGCCACAGCTGGGTCAGAACGTCATGCACGCCGTCATAGACCCGCAGCGCCAGCGTATCTATGACTTCGGCGCAGCCAATCACCTGCGGCTGCGGCGCCAGGCGTTTAACGATGCTGGCCTGGGTGCGGATGACGGTGATGGTCTGGCCGACCTCGTCGTGCAGCTCCCGCGCCACCTCACGCCGGGTCTGTTCCTCTGCGGTGACCAGCGCGCGCGCCAGTTGGCGGTTTTCCGTCAGCCGCAACCGCAGTTGCTGGTTCAGTTCGCGCTGGCGCTGGATGCCCGCACCGAGCAACAGGCCGGTCAGGCTCTGGGCCAGCAGCGACAGCAGCAGATCGCGGTGTGATTCAGGCTGCGGCGGCTCGTTGGCCACCAGCACCACGCCGTTGAGCAGCGTCGCCAGCAGCGCGCCCTGCCAGCCATAACGGTAGGACATAAAGACAATCGGAATAGCCAGGCAGAACGGCGCGAAGCGGCGCAGCTCGGCGGCGTTCACTTGCTGCTGCAACCAGATACTGAGCGCAAACAGCAGCAGATAGCTGGCCAGATGACGCAGACGCAGCGTCACCGGTTTATGGATCAGGCCCGGCTCGAGCGGTACCCAGATTTGCCGCGCCAGATAGTGCCACAGCAGCAGGCAGGTCGGCGCAATGGTGAAACCGCCCGCCAGGCCAAGCAGCAGCGCACGCGCGCCCTCGCCGTTCACCAGTTGCCACACCATGGCCTGCAACAGGGCCGCCGCCGCGACTACCGCGCCCTGCAGCAGCGGCCATTGCCATTCACTGTCGCTTTGCTGATGGCGCAACAACCAGGGGGAAGCCAGCAGGCTGAGCAGCACCGTCAGCGCCAGCACCACGACCGAAGCCCACAGTGCCGGGCCATAGCCGAACTGATCCGCCAGCAGCACCATCAGCAGCAGATCGGCCAGCAAAATTCCTGGCCAGAAACGGTAAGGGCTTTGCAGCAAAATGCCCATCCGCAGGCCAAACGGGAACAGCAACAGCGCCTGCCACGGCGGGTCGATCAGCGCAGTACCTATGCCCCACAGGCAAAAGGCGCTGGTGGCGTAGATAAAGAACAACGCCAATTGGGTGATCAGGCGTTGCATCACAGGTTCAGCATCCGCTTGGCCAGCTCGACGTTGTTATTGATGCCCAGCTTGGCGAACAAATTGGCGCGATGCACGTGCACCGTTTTCGGCGACAGCCCCAGCACAACGGCAATCTCCCGCACTTCCTGCCCCTGCGCCAGCAACAGCGCGATTTCGCGTTCGCGGCGGGTGAGAGGATCGACCTTCACCCGCGCCAACTGTTGGGCGATTTCCGGCATCAGGTACACGCCACCGCTGGCGACGGTGCGCACTGCGGTGATCAAATCCTCCGGCTTGCAGCGCTTGGACAAAAAACCGCAGGCGCCGCGCTCCAATGCCAGCTCCACCAGCGCCGGATTGTCATGCATCGACAGCATCACTACCCGGATCCCGGAGGGAATGTCCGCCAGCAGATCCAGCCCGCTGCCGTCCGGCATCGAAATGTCGCAGATGCAGATTTCCGCCTCCAGGCCCGGCAAGCCGGCGCGCGCCTGAGCCGCACTGCTGAACTCCCCGACCACCTGAATATCCGCCTCCAGCGACAGCAGTTGTACAAAGCCCGATCGCACAATGTCATGATCGTCAATAAACGCCACGCGCAGGGTCATGGAAATCTCCGGTCCAAGGGGAAAGTGCGCAAGTATACCGCAAGCCTGAGCCGGATGAGTTGAAGAGGGGGACATGCATCCCCAAAATAATTGGAGTCGCATCAAGGCGGCAAGACCGTTCATCCCCAGGAGCTTAGTAAACTAAGTGACTGGGGTACACGGGCACAGCCAACACAGATGCAGCTTCAAGTATGACGGGGATATTAACGCCGGGCGCAGCCGCGCCCGGCGGGAAGAAAATTACAGCGGGGTCGCCGCCGCTTTTTGCTGCGGGATGTTGCACCAGTTGTTTTTATCCACGATGCCGCCATCCGGCGAGGTGTAACCGAGACAACCGAGAATGGTATCAAACAGCTCGACGTGACGGTGGGTCTTGCCGATACGCTGCTGCGCCTGCAGTTGCTCAAACGCGCTGCGATGCTGCGGGTCTTCCAGGAACTTGTCGGAGGTCCATACCATCATCGGCACGCGGAATTGCTCCGGCGGCGCCATTTCGCGTGGCGTGCCGTGCAGGTGTGAATTCTCGCCTATCGACTCGCCGTGATCGGACGAATAGAACACAATCGCCTTCTTATCGCGCACCTGGTCGATCACATTGGCGATAAAGCTGTCGGTATACAGCACCGAGTTATCGAAAGCGTTAACCAACTGATCTTTGGAACAGAAGTCGTCAACACCGATGCACTCCGGCTGATAGCGCGCGTAGCTGCGCGGATAACGCTGCGAATAGAGATAATGCGAGCCTTTGGTGTGCAAAATCACCATGTGCTTGCCTTTCGGGTAACGCGACAGCGACTCTTTCATTTCGTCCACCAGCAGCATGTCGTCGACCGATTTGCCGTCGTTGCGTTTCTCGGAGGCGATCATCTCGCGGAACGAATAGTTGTCCACTTCGGTATTGTTGTAGAACCAGACCTCGCTCTGCATGGCGAACAGCTCGGAGGTGAAGCCCAGGTTTTTCAGCACCGCAAACACGTTTTGTTCTTTCAGCGTGCGCTGCGGGTTGTCCGACGTGCCGCCTTCGCGCACAAACATGCAACGCAGCGACAGCTTGGTGGCGGTATCGCAGGATTCACCGCGGAACGCCACCAGGTTTTTCTCCTGCGACAGCCTTGGCGTGGTATCACGGTCATAGCCGAGAATGCCCATATGATCCCAACGCGTGGTCTCACCAATGATGAATACCACGTAGGTGTCATCGATATCCGCCGGCGGCACATAGGTAAAATTCTTGGCCGGATCGAACAAGTTGGCCTGATCCAGGCTTTCGTCGTAGCGGGTATAGGCAAACAGCCCCAGCGCCGAGATCCAGTTGGATGGCAGGTAGGAATGCGCCACCACGCCGCCGTAGCTTGGCAGATCGACGTTAGTGATTTTTTCCTGCGCGCTTTGCTCTTTGTCCAGCATGCGCAGCGGCAGCCAGACCAACGCCACCACCGCCACCAGCACCATCAGCGGTTTCACCCGGTGTCCGGGAGTTTTCAGCTGTTCGATCAGCGTGTAGCGCAGGTTGTTTTTCCAGATGCACAGCAGCGGCAATGCGCTGAGTACCGCCATCCACAGGACGAAATGCATCCCGACCACTTCTTTCGACAGGTCGATATCCGTGGTCATCACCGAGACGACGATGCCATAGCCAATCACCACGTTGAAGAACGTCATGTAATAGCTGGCGGCAACGGAAATCAGCACTAATAGCGAAGCGATAATGCGGTAAAACAGCCGGCCGCCCAGCGATACCAGCCGCATAATGAAGAAGGTGAACAGAACGATAGCGATAACTTCAGTGACCGCAGAGATAACCTTAATGCCCTGAATACCGTGCGAAAACGAATCAAAACGACGATAAAAAACGGAAAGGTTCAAAAAGATGCCGATATAAATCGCTAACAATAACGATAAATTCTGCTGTGATAGCGATTTAACTTTGTTCATGTAACGCGGTGGCTCCGGAGCTTTAACAGTTCTGAATCAGTCAGACATTGGATGCGGCTGCAGGTTCAGCCGATCGGCAATAAGCGCTATTTTAGGGGTAATAATCAAGTGAATTCTCACAAAACAGGCATTTTTTGCCGTTTTTTGTGATGACGATAAATGCGGGGCAGAAGGGGAAATGGAGAGTTTCCCCTCCATTTTTTCCGTGGTGTCGGCGAAAACGTTATTTAACGTTAAGAGTTACATCAATATTGCCGCGGGTGGCGTTGGAGTATGGGCACACCACATGGGCTTTTTTCACCAGGTCTTCGGCTACGCTGCGTTCAATGCCCGGCAGGGTGATATCCAGTTGCACTTCGATGCCGAACCCGTTGGGGATTTCACCGATACCGACGGTACCGTCGATTTTGGCCTCGGCCGGGATCTTCACTTTTTCTTTCGCCGCGACAAACTTCAGCGCGCCAAGGAAGCAGGCCGAATAACCGGCGGCAAACAGCTGTTCCGGGTTGGTGACTTCACCGCCCGCGCCGCCCATTTCTTTCGGCACGCCCAGTTTCACATCCAGCACGCCATCGGATGAGGTCGCACGACCATCGCGGCCACCGGTGGCGGTTGCATGAGCGCGGTAAACAACTTTTTCAATGGACATAAATCGTTCCTTATTTCTGGGTTGGAGGTATGACATCGGCTTCAGTAGGCTGAACGCCGTCACTGCTCTATCTTTCACGATTAAATCGTACACTACTTATATTGTGCGCTTAATTCAGTGTAGTGCACGATCGGCGATCGTGCTTCTGGCACTGGCCATCAAATCTGGTCGATCAGCTTGCCGCGCAGCTTTTCCAACTGCTGCTTGATATTCACTATTTCGTCGAGGCTGCAATCGGTGGCGCACATCACCGCTTCCGGCACCGCCTGCGCTTTTTCACGCAGCGCGCGGCCGTTTTCGGTTAAGGCGATGATCACCTGCCGCTCATCGGTCGTGGCGCGATAACGCACCAGCAGACCGGCGGTCTCGAGCCGCTTCAGCAGTGGCGTCAGGGTGGCAGAATCGAGAAACAGCCGTTCGCCGATATCCGTTACCCTGATTTCATCCCGCTCCCACAGCACCAACATCACCAGGTATTGCGGATAGGTGAGTTCGAGTTGGCTCAGCAGTTTACGATACACCTTGTTCAACGCCAGGTTGGCGGAGTACAGGGCAAAACACATCTGCTGGTCGAGCAGCAGCAGGTTTTTCGCAGTGGGTTGTTCGGTGTCTTTGGTTTTCATGAGGTAAATATAGATAGTGCGCGATGCAATCGCAAACTATTTTTTACGCGATGTGCTACATTTTTTAATGCAGGGGATGCCACAGCAGGGTGCTGTGCGGAGGGAAAGGATATGACAACCACACTGGTAGAACGTGCGCGCCGTTACGCCACCAAAGCGCATGCGGCGATCGATCAGCGCCGCAAGTACACCAATGACCCCTACATTGTTCACCCACAGGCGGTGATGGAGATCGTCAGCAGCGTACCGCACAGCGAAGCGATGCTGGCCGCCGCCTGGCTACATGACACGGTGGAAGACACGCCGACCACCCTCGGGGATATCGCAAGCCATTTTGGGCCGCAGGTCGCTGAACTGGTGGGCATGCTGACCAACGTCAGCGGCACCGGCGGCGGCAACCGCTTTGAACGCAAAAACCGCGATCGGCGGCACAGCGCCAGCGCCTCGCCGCAGGCTAAAACCATCAAACTGGCGGACTTGATCGACAACACCCGTTCGCTGCTGGAATACGACAGCCACTTTGCCCGAACCTATCTGATTGAAAAACAGCGGCTGCTGGAAGTGCTGACCGAAGGCGACCCGACGCTGTGGCGACAGGCCAGCCATATCGTCGAACAAGGGCTGACCAGGCTCCAGTTGCCGCCGCATAACGTCCCGGCAAGCTGGTTCGAACATGCGCGCCAGCGTTACCGGGAAAGCGATGCGGCGTAGCCGTCAGAACGTGACCACCGTTTTCAACGCCGTCACCCAGGCGTCCTGCGTTTCGCTGACGCCCGCCGGGTGATGCCAATATTGCAGACCCGGCTGCAACTGTAGCCAAGGGGTGACGTTGAAGCGATAGAACAGCTCCGCCGTCACCGAATGCCCCGGCACCGGGCGATAGTTGGGATCCTGATAATCGGTAACGTTGTTGATTTGATTGATATAACGCTGATTATCCCGGTAATGATCGCTCAGCTTGACCATAGACACCCCCAGCCCCAGCCAGTCGTCCGGCCGCGCGTCGAACAAGCCGTGGTAGCGAATGCCGGTCGAGGTGGAATAGTGCATATAGTTGGTGCGTTGATCCGCCAGCCCCAGGCTGTAGAACAGGCTTAACCCCCGGCTGGCGTCATCAGGGTGGCGCGTCACCTGCTGGTTAAAACCGCTATACAGGAACCAGGTACGGTTATGGCTGCGATACCCGTTCGGATCGGTCGCGCCCGCCCCACCGGAAACCCCTTCATACAGATCCTGCTGCCTGGCGTTGGTGAACAGGACACCGATGTTGTACACCCCCGGCAACTGATTGACCGCATTGGTTTTCAGCTCCAGTTCCATCGGCAGTAAAAAGCCCTTGCTGCCCTTGGTGGTGGTGCTCCAGGCATGGCCACGGCTCGTGGCGTTCGGGTTCTGCTCCATCACGCCGGTTTTGAACGTCAGACCGTCGGTCAGTTTGTATTGCAGGGTGGTGCCCCAGTAGTGCACGTTCCAGTTATACCAGGTCAGCGAGTTGGCGGACTTGCCGCCGCACAGCGCCAGCGTCTGGAAATCGCAGGGAATGATCTGATCGAAATCCTGCACCTTGTTCATCATGCCGACACGCCACTGCAGCCGGCGATCGAGAAAACTGCGGCTGAAAGTCAGCCAGCCCAGCCGGGTGATCGACTGGCCACCATAACTTTCCTGCGACAGATCGGTCGGATTGGCGCGCGGATCCTGCAAACGATCGCGCGTCAGGTTATTGTCGTGGTTGCGGTTGACGATATTACCCTCAATGGCCGCGTCCGGGATGCCGGTCAGCGCCTGCAAATCCTGACTGAAGGTCAACGAGAACTGATCGATATACGAAGCCTGCTTATCCTGGTTATACCCGCCGCCGGCGTTATACGACAACTGGCTGAGATAACCGAGGTTATAGTGAAAGCCACTCTCTTCGAGGATCGGTCTGATCCCCAGCATATCGCCCAGCAACCCTGGCGAAGGCGGTTCGAAGCCGAGGGCCAGACCATCCCATTTGGCGGTTGGCGCTTCGACGTCTTTGCCGGTTTGCAACGTTTCCGCCTGCACGCTACTGCAAAACAGCAGCAGTGCCGCGAGTGTCCCGGTGTGAGGTAATGAATATTTCATTATTATATTTCTCCGCATATAAAACACTGACTGCGGGCAACAACATTCCCTGGGCGAGAATTCCCCATAATTGGCAGCAGTGAATAAAGGTGATTGCCCGACGATTGCCGCCGGGCGGGCATTCAGATTTAGCCTTGGTCTTTCAGGCTGTTACCGTTGCTCTGGATCACATCGCGATACCAGTAGAAACTCTTTTTGCGGCGACGTTCCAGGCTGCCGTTGCCTGCATCGTCGCGATCGACATAAATAAAACCGTAGCGCTTGGACATCTCGGCTTTAGAGGCGCTGACCAGATCGATCGGCCCCCAGCTGGTGTAACCCATCACCTCCACGCCGTCGTCAATCGCTTCCGCCACCTGCACCAGATGGTCATTGAGGTAATTGATGCGATAGTCGTCGTTGATGCTGCCGTCGGCTTCAATGCGGTCCTTGGCGCCCAGCCCGTTCTCCACGATAAACAGCGGCTTTTGATAGCGGTCATACAACACGTTGAGCAGGTAGCGCAGCCCGATCGGGTCGATTTGCCAGCCCCATTCCGAACTGGCCAGATGCGGGTTCGGCACCATGTTGAGAATGTTGGCGCGCTCGGCGGTGTTTTGCTGTTCGTCGGTGGTGACGCAGCCGCTCATGTAGTAACTGAAAGAGATAAAATCGATGGTCTCGCGCAGCGCCTGTTGATCCTCGGCGGTGATCTCGACCTGAATGCCGTTTTCACGGAAATAACGCTTCATATAGGCCGGATAGCTACCGCGCGCCTGCACGTCGCCAAAGAACAGCCAGTCGCGGTTCTGGCGCTGGGTTTCCAGCAGGTCCTCCGGCCGGCAACTCAGCGGATACAAAATACCGCCCAACAGCATGTTGCCGATTTTGCCTTCCGGCACGATCTCATGACAGGCCTTCACCGCCTTGGCGCTGGCGACCAGCTGATGGTGAATCGCCTGGTAAATCTCGCTCTTGCTGCTGCCCTCCGGCAGGCCGACGCCGGTGAACGGGGCGTGCAGCGACATATTGATCTCATTGAAGGTCAGCCAGTGCTTCACCTTATGCTTATAGCGTTCAAACACAGTTCGCGCATAGCGCTCAAAGAAGCCAATGGTCTTGCGATTGCCCCAACCGCCGTACTTTTTCGCCAGCCCGTACGGCATCTCATAGTGCGACAGGGTAATCAGCGGTTGAATGCCGTATTTGGCCATTTCATCGAACAGCCGATCGTAAAACGCCAGCCCGGCCTCGTTGGGGGTTTCCTCATCGCCCTGCGGGAAAATGCGCGTCCAGGCAATGGAGGTGCGCAGGCACTTGAAGCCCATTTCCGCGAACAGTGCGATGTCCTGCGGGTAACGATGGTAAAAATCGATCGCCACGTCCTTGATGCCGCTGTCGCCGTCAACCCGTGGCGTCACCGCGCCGAAAATGCCCTGCGGTTGCAGATCGGAAGTCGACAGCCCTTTACCGTCGGTCTGGTAAGCCCCTTCCACCTGATTTGCCGCAACCGCGCCGCCCCACAGAAAATGGTCTGGAAATTTGCTGCTCATCGCTTTCTCCTTGGTTAACGTAATAAAGTCAGCAGCGGCGCCTGTTCCTGCACCCTGCCCTGGCCGCCGGCCAACACGTCGATGTAGTCATCGCTGTTACTGACGATGATCGGCGTGGTGGTATCAAAGCCGGCGGCGTGGATCGCCGCCTGGTCAAACTCAATCAGCAGATCGCCCGGCTTGACCCAATCCCCTTCTTGCACGTGGGCGGTGAAATGCAGCCCGTCGAGCTTGACGGTATCGATGCCGACGTGAATAAGGATTTCCGCCCCGTTCTCCGACTCAATGCCAATCGCGTGTTTGGTTTTAAACAATGACACCACGCGCCCCGCCACTGGCGACACTACCCGCCCTTGCAACGGGACGATCGCCACGCCCTTGCCCAGCAACCCGCTGGCGAAGGTGGCGTCGTTGACCTGTGCCAACGGCATCACCTCGCCGGCGATCGGGCTGACGACAATCTCCTTGCGGTTCAGCGGTGTGACGGGTTTCGGATCCTGTGGTGCAGCCTCCTCTGCCGGCACCACGCCGAACAGATAGCTGGCTACCGCAGCGAAACAGAACGACAACAGGGTGCCGCCAATCGCCCCCCACACCGTGGCATCGAAGCCGCCGGCGGGAATAATCTGCGCAAAGGTGAAGACGCTCACCAGGCCGAAAGAGTATGTGGCGGTATGGAAATAGCCGATCACCGCGCCGCCGAGCGCACCGCCGATACAACCAAAGATAAAGGGCCGTTTATTCGGCAAGGTCACGCCGTAGACCGCAGGCTCGGTAATGCCAAACACCCCGGCGCCGATGGCGGACCCAGCCAGCGCCCGCAGTTTGGCGTCGCGAGTACGCAGCATCACGCCCAGCGTGGCGCCCACCTGTCCCATTACTGCCGGCAACAGCAGCGGCACCATGGTGTCGCGGCCGAGCACGCTCAGGTTATTGATCATCAACGGCACCAGGCCCCAATGCAGGCCGAAGATCACGCACACCTGCCACATCGCCCCCATAAAGGCACCGGCAACGATCGGGTTAAAGGCATAGATACTTTGATAACCGTTGGCCAGCAGGTGGCTGAGCCAGGTTGCCGCCGGGCCGATCAGCAAAAAGGTCAGCGGCACGGTGATCGCCAGGCACAACAGCGGCGTAATGAAGTTGCGCAGCGCGCTGTGGATCACCCGGTTAAACAACGGCTCCAGCCGGCATGAAACCCAGGCGGCGAAAATAATCGGGATCACCGACGAGCTGTAATTGATGAAGGTCATCGGGATGCCGAGGAAATACTCGCGCACTGCGCCTGGCTGCTGCGCGGCTTCAAACGCCGCCATCATCAGCGGGTGGGTCAGCGCGCCGCCGATCGCCATGGTAACGAACGGATTGCCGCCGAACTTTTTCCCGGCGGTATAGCCCAGCATGATCGGCAGGAAGTAGAACAGCGAGTCGCTGGCGGCAAACAACATTTTATAGGTGCCGCCGTCCCCCGACAGCCAGTTGCAGGCCAGGCTCAGCGCCAGAAAACCTTTCAGGATCCCCGAAGCGGCCATCACCCCCAGCAGCGGGGTAAAAATGCCTGACACCACATCGATAAAGCGGCTGAACAGGTTTTCCTTCTTGCCATCGCCCGCGTCATCCGCCGCCGTGCCATCGCCCAGACCGGCGGCCTGATTGACCGCGTTATAAACTTCCGCCACATGGTTACCCACCACCACCTGGAACTGCCCACCGCTCTCCACCACCATGATGACGCCGGGGTTTTCTTTCAGCGCCGCGGCATCGGCACGCTGGCGGTCACGCAGCTTAAAACGCAAGCGAGTGGCGCAATGCACCAGGCTTTTCACGTTGTCGCGGCCACCGACGCCGGCCAAAATCTCACTGGCTAATGTGTCATATTTCATAGCGTTATCCTTGCAAACGATGTTCTGCCGCTCCTGCACAACGATGGCCAATCGCCGTGACGGAATTCAGCGCAAAAAAAAACCTAAACCTCATGGCCCTGCACCCGCAAAGGGGGAACAGAAGCATGAGGTTTAGGTTTTGCCTGCCGGAGCAGTGACAACCCTAAATCGGCTGAGCTATGACGTTAACACTTCGTTTTTTGCCACGGCAAGGCTTTCCGGCAGCAAAGAGTGGAACTGTGATCCGGCATGCAAAACGGCCTCAGTGGGCGAAATAGTGCATGCCGCCATCTACCGGGATCACGGCGCCGGTGATATAGCGCGCCAGCGGGGAACAAAGAAACGCCGCCAGATAAGCCATGTCTTCCGGCTCGCCAAAGTAGCCGATCGGGATATTCTGCTTGATGAACGCCTGGCGCGCGGCCTCGGTCGGGTGCAGTTTTTCACGCACCTGCTCGCTGTTAATCCGCCCAGGTTGCAGCGTATTGACGGTAATGCCCTGCGCCGCCAGCTCGCTTGCCAGCCCCTTGGCCCACAGGTGCAGCGCGCCCTTGGCGGCGGTGGCGGCATTCAGGCTGCGCGGTTCCATCGAGCCGCTGATGGTGATGATTCGCCCCCAGCCCTGCGCCTGCATGCCGGGCAACAGCGCGTGGGTCACCCGGCGGGCCGGCGTAAAGTTCAGGGCGAACGCCTCTTCCCAACCGGCGTCACCTTCGCTCAACGCGGTTGGACGAGCGCCGCCGACCGCATTAATCAGGATATCAATCGTCCCGACCAGGCGTGCCGCCTGCGCCAGCATGTTGTCGAGCGCCGCCGCGTCGGTGATGTCCGCCGCGATCGCATAGGGCCGCGTACCGCCGCTTCGTTCAACCTCGTCGGCCAGAGCCAGCAAACGCTCCTCACGGCGGGCGGTCGCTACCACGGTGACGCCCTGCGCCGCCAGCACCCGAACCATCCCGGCGCCGATGCCTTCGCTGGCGCCAGTGACTAACGCAACACGATCCTGCAGCTGCAAATTCATAAGGTATCCTAATTGAATAATTCAATTTCGCTAAAGAGATAACGGCATTGAATCACAGCCCGCTCTGTGTGAATATTCCATAAAATTGCGGCAATACTGTGCAGGAATTCACTGATGTTCGATTGGCAGGATTTAAAACACTTTGTGGTGCTGGCACGCACCGGTTCATTGTCGGCGGCAGCAAGGGAATTGGGTTGTGACCACGCGACGGTCGGCCGGCGGGTGGCTGCGCTGGAGAAGGCGCTCGGGCTGCGGCTGATCCTGCGGTTGCCACGCAGCACGCCGCTGACGCAGGACGGCCAAAGGGTGGCCGGGCTGGCGGCAGAGATCGAAAATCAAAGTCACGCCATTGTCCGCCATGCCCGCAGCGCCGGTGAAACGCCGCAGGCCCAGGTGCGCATCAGCGCGCCGCCGTCGGTCGCAGCACGGGTCATCGCCCCGCATATCGCCGAGTTTCACCAGGCTTTTCCGCATATTACGCTGGTACTTTCCGGTGAAGCCTCCATCGCCGAACTGGATCGCGGCGATGCCGAAGTGGCGGTGCGCATGGTGCGGCCACAGCAACCGGATTTGCTGGTGCAGCGCATCGGCATGATGCGCTACAGGCTGTACGCTACCCCGCAGCACGCCGCCCTGCCGGAAGCGGCGCGGGCCTTTATCGCCTACGACCATCACCACAGCAACCAGCCGCACCAACAGTGGCTGCTGCAGCTGTTGCAAGGCCGCCCGGTGGTATTTCAGGCCAGCGATCTGTTCTCTCTGCAAGAAGCCGCCCGTTCGGGGCTGGGTGCGGTAGTTTTGCCGACGTTTGTCGCCGATAACGACCCACTACTGGTTGCCCTGCCGACGTCGATAGCGCCGCCAACGCGCGAGTTATGGCTGGTCACCTACCCCGATCTGGCGCGTTCCACCGCCATCCGCACGGTCATGACTTTCCTGAGCGATCTCATCGGAAAAAAATGCCCACTGGCAACATGAAACATCAGAATGGCTAATTGAATGCTGGACAAAAGTCACGCGGGGGATTATTACTGATCACCGCGTAATTTACTTTATGGGCAGCTGTGATCATGACATTGCGTACTGAGTTTGGACGAATTTTGATTACCGGCGCGGGCGGGCGGGTCGCCACGGCATTCCGTCAATCGGTGGGCAATCGCTATCAACTGCGGCTGGCGGAAAGAGACATCAACTTGTTGACCGGCCTGCACCCCGGCGATGAAGTGATCAGCTTCGACATTGCCAATCTCGACGCCTGCCGTGCGGCCTGCGCCAATATCGATACCGTGCTGCACCTGGCCGCCGATCCCTCCCCCGACGCCGATTTTTGCCACTCGTTGAAGGATAACAATATCCTCGGCACCTACAATATTTTCCGTGCGGCGAAAGACGCCGGCTGCAAACGCGTGGTATTCGCCAGCAGCGCGCAGGCGGTAGAAGGCTATCCACTGGATTATCAGATACGGCCGGAAGACGCCCCCAAACCGAAAAACCTGTACGGCGTCAGCAAAGCGTTCGGCGAAGGCATCGCCGCCTATTTTGCCCATCAGGAAGGGCTTTCCGCGCTGTCGGTACGCATCGCCAACTTCACCACGCTGGAAGCCGGCGAGCAGCTAAGCGCCCGTGACATGAGCGCTTTTCTCAGCCACCGCGACGCCGCCGATCTGCTGGAACGCTGCGTCCGTATTGAAGGCGTGCACCATGCGGTGGTGCACGGTGTCTCCAACAACCGCTATAAGCGGCTGTCGCTGGAAGAGACCAGCCGCCTGCTCGGCTACTACCCGCAAGACGATGCGTTCAGCATTCTGGGCTTCGCCTAAAGTTTGTTGTCGATACGCTGTAGCAGGTAGGGGAAGAACGGGTTGGAAGCGATACGCATCAACGAATCGAGATCGACCACCAACACCGACCGTTCGCCGCGCGCAGCGATAGTGCCCAGGCTAATGCCGAACTCATCGCGCTGCGCCGGGAAACGCCCATACAGCGAATCGCTCACCGGGAACGGCAGCGCCACATGCGACAGCGAATAAATATCCGCCGGGTAAGTCATCCCCAGCGGCTGCACGGTTTCCGTGGTTTCACCGGCGGCCGTTATGCGGGCAATCGCCTCACTGCTTTCCGGTGAAGCATTGGCGATTACCGTCGTCTGGTAACGGCGCGGGGGTGCGGGCAACAACTGGCTAACCGCCGCCGCCGCGTTTGGCCGCAGCAGCGGCCCGAAGTTGATTGTACGATTGACGTCAAACAGTACCAGTTCGCTGCCGTTCGCCGGCAATTCGTTGTATAAGGCACGGATCACCGCCCGGGTGCTGACGGTGGAATCCATCACCGACTGGAAGGTCAGCACTGGCGGCAATGCGCCCAGCTTGCCGTCACGCGCCGCACGGGCGATTTGCTGTTGCAGGCTATTGCTGAGCAGATAAGACTGGCGCGCGCCATTCACCGGAAACGAGTTGTATTTAAACGGATTAAACTCCGGCAGCACCCCTAACCACGCCGCTTTGGCAAACGCCGGGAATACCGCCGGCCAACCGGCGATGCCGGCGAAACGGGCAAAGCTGGTGACGCCGATCATCGGCGAAATCAGAATCAGCCGCTGCGGTGCCGCCAGTTTCGGGTCTTCCAGCGCGTCCAGCGCATATTTCATCGCCAGCGCACCGCCGTTAGAAAAGCCCACGATGTGCAGCGGCTTGTCGCCCCCGACTTTACTGCGTGCCTCGCGTACCGCCAACCGCGTCGCCGCCAGCCAATCGCGCCATTCGATATCGGTCAACGCTCCCGGCACCGTGCCGTGCGCCGGCAGGCGAATGCCGACGGCCACAAAACCGCGCTGCCGGTAGTTTTCGGCGATATGCCGCAGGCTGTAAGGGGAATCGGTCAGGCCGTGCAACAACACCACCGCGCCACGCGGTTCGCCCTGCGGCAACAGCTCATAGGAGCGATTCCAGTCCTGGGCGAAGTGCGGCGGATACACAGGGCTGCCGTCGAAATAGCGGTTGAGCGGAATGCGCTCGCTGGCGGAAAGTTTGTCGGTGACGTTGGCCTTCACCTCGTCGAAAACCCGATTTTCGGCGGTCAGGTACGCTTGCCAGTCAGCCTTATCCAGCTCGGCGGTAGCCAACTCGTGCGGCACAAAAGTGTGCCACGGCTCCAACGCCGGGCCGCGTTGGGTGTCGTAAACCCGCACCGCAAGCAACGTGAATACGACGGTGACGACCACAATCGTCAGCCGTTTGATCCCTTTGATTATCGCCCTGGACGGCATACTCACCCCTGAATTCACGGTTCTCCAGCAGCGATTATAGGTGCTAAAGGGGCTTAGGGGCAGCGGTGTGTCCGGATAATAAACAACGCCGGGTCGAGCCCGGCGATTTTAAATAGCTTTCAACCACTGAGTGGCGGCAGTCAGCGCTGGTTCACCAACGGGATGTCGTTGTAGTGCACCACGATCTTGGCATCCTTCGCCACGTAGTAGTTCGGCACTGAATAGGCGATGGTGGCGAAATCAATCTTTCCTCTGTTCTTGAAGTCGGCAATGGCGATACGCGCTACCGACTCATCGGAAATGCGCCATTTGGCGAAAATACCGTTGCTGATATCAATCGCCTTGTAATAGAACACCCCCTGCCACGGCCAGGGACCACGCAGGCCAATAATAAACTCGTCTTCGCCGTCACCGTCGAAATCAGCGCAAACCACCTGATGCCCCGGCCCTTCTCCGTTTTCATTCGGATCGCCATAAATATCCAATAATACGCGGTGCCATTGTGCATCCTGCGGTTGGGCATCATCCTTCTTGTAATACACCGCCACGGTGTTGCCATGGAAAGGCTCGATCGCCGCCACGTAGCTGAAAGCATCATTTCCGATGCGGCCAACGTCCATATCGCCGCTGCCCTTGAAGCCAGTTTTCTCAAACTGCGTCAATTCACCGGTGCCGATCAACACGCGTCGCCAGATATGTACGCTGTCATCGTAATACAACCAGGTGACTCCTTCATCGGAGGCCAGCACCACGGAATCCCTGCCAGACCCGGGGATCAGCCCGCTTTTTTTCTCGGCGCCGTGGATCATGCGGAATGTGCTGTCGTCAATCACCTCCATGTGCCATTCTTCGGCATCCAGCACATCATCGGGCTGGGTGAACAACACCACCGGCAGCACTGCATGCACATCCTCCTTCGCAACAATCGGGAACCCCAGGATCTCGATTTTCTCGCTTTGGGTAAAATACCCAGCGCGCAGGCGATGCATCCCGGTGGTACGCCCGACATAATGCCGTTTCCAACGCTCGCCTTTACTCAGATCGGCCCCCGGGTTTTCAATCCAGTCAATCTTGCCACCGGCGGTATCAGGATCATAAATGGTGCCGATAGGCCCATAAAGTTCATAACAGACAATGGCGTCCGGGTAGCCGTTGCCAGTAATGTCAGCGTAATCAGCACCGACCGGCATTTTGATTTTGTCGACGATAAGGTGCTTCTTCCACTCCGGGCTTTGGTTTTCATACCAATAGAGCTCGCCCAGCGTCAGTCCGTAACCAAACAGATCGGTTTTACCATCCTGATTCAAATCAGCTGCCTCCAGCCAATAGCCATCGCGTAAGTTTTTGGCGACCACTTCTTTGGTAAATTCCGGGATGGTCAGCGGCGTAGGTTTTTCATTATCGGACATGTTCTGCCTCGTCATTGGGTAACGCGTGATATTCCAGGGCCAGCCACACACTGGGTGTGTCAGCGTAATATTGGTGGTAGGGATAGCTGTAGTGCTGTCTATTGCTGATTTGGCAAAATGCCTGTGAAGTCGTTGCCCCAGGGGCCAGCAGCAGGTCTTCACATAGTGAAGCCAATTCGTCGCTCTGGAAGACCTGCATGCGACCAACCCCCAAAATTTGGGTATGGATTTCGATAAAAGAATGCTCGTTGTGAATACCGCAGTGGGTGCCAGGTTCGGCAAACCACAGGTTGGCACGCAGGCTAAAGCGCTGGCTCTCGTAGGCCGCGTCACTGCCCGCAACTAACGCTTGCGGAGGGAAAGACAAGATAGCGATCTCGTCGGGCGGCGATCGGAAAAACGCCACCGCTTCGACACTCTCGGTGCCATAGCGCCTTCCGGGATAACTCTCCTGTTGTTCCCAGTCAATAACCGCGCCTGCTGCCGGGTCGACCGGCAGTTCAAAGATTAGGCAACTTTGCGCCGGGGCAATCAGCTCATTGCAGCGGATAACGGAAGAAAATGCCGGCAATTGTGTTTGCCCGCGATTATTGAGCTTTAGCGCCTGCGGGTTAAAGTTGACGATAAGATGGCGACCGTTCAAATAACGCTCTGTCCCACCTACCAGCAAAACACTGGGCAATGCCGGATGGGAGAAACGAGTGCTACGGCTGGTGACTGCCGTCAGTTCCATGGTATTTCCCCACATATCAGGCGGCGCTGTTAATGAAGTAACGCATCGGCTTCATTTCACAGCCACAATAGAATGGCTGCACCGCCGGACCCAGGCCGAAAAAGTTGGCCATGGCACCAATCACCCGCTGAGTCGCCAAGCCGTCGCCATAATGATCCGTCTGGATATTGGCGCTTTTGAAGGCGGCAAGGTTGTCGAGAATACGATTGACGTGGTGGATAATCAGCTCACCCGAATTGCCAACCAAAATCGCGGAACCTGAGTGAGTGGCTTCCGGCCGTTCAGTCAGAGAACGCAGGATCAGGGTTGGCTTACCGAGCGTTGGCCCCTCTTCTTCCGCTCCGCTGCTGTCGGAGAGAATAATGTCCGCACGGTTCATCAACCGGCAGAAATCGAGGTAATTCAACGGTTCAATCAGATCCACATTGTCCGTGTCGGCCAGGGCGCTTTGTAAAGCTTGCCGGACAATCGGGTTCTTGTGCATCGGGATCACGACACGCACATCCGGGCGCAGGGCGATCTGGCGGATCGCATCCGCAATCTCGGGGATCTTCTCCCAGGCCTCACGACGATGGGCTGAAGCCAGTATGATTTTGCGTGTATCCTGCTGTAATTCCTCCAACAGCCCACTGTCAGCCTGGACCGGCTGACCAATCGCCCAATGCAGGGCATCTACCACGGTGTTGCCGGTGATGACAATACGGTTTTCCGCAATACCTTCGCGGATCAAATTGGCTGCATTGCCTGGTGTAGGGGCCAAATGCAGCGAAGCTATTTGCGCCACCAGCTTTCTGTTGCCCTCTTCTGGGAACGGCGAACTTATATTGCCGCTGCGCAGCCCGGCCTCAATGTGAATCACCGGAATATGGTGGTGGAATCCCGATAGCGCAGCGGCCAAGGTGGTGCCAGTATCGCCATGGACCGTAAGGGCGTCCGGCTTCAACTGCGGCAACAGCCTAGCCAAACCATCAGTAATGCGTGAAGTGATTTGTGCCAGCGTTTGCCCCGGCTGCATCACCTGCAAATTGTAATCCGGCTGGATGCCAAATACAGCAAGCGCATCGTCGAGCATTTCTTTATGTTGCCCAGTTGAAATAATAAATACTTCGAAACGCTTGTCATCTTTTAAAGCATTTATGACGGGGCCATATTTGATAGCTTCAGGCCGAGTGCCTAAAATCACAGCAATTTTCTTCATTATCTTGCTCCTGGAATGGATGATAAATAGAAGTAGCGTTTTATTGATTATTACTTATGTGAAAAAAAATATAAAAACAGAACATGACATTCAATTTATGGGCTATATTTCCATTGAAGACGAAGTCAGGGCTAGTTGAAAGCGATATTTTGGAAAAACTCTTACGCTGGAAAGGAACATATTGAATGAAAAATCTGGATGACCTGGAGGCTTTTATCCGAGTGGTCGACAGCAGTGATTTTTCAAGCGCGGCGCGTTCATTAAACGTTACGGCCGGGGCAATAAGTAAACAAATAAGGCGGCTTGAGGGCTCGCTGGGCGTAACGCTGTTTGAGCGCAGTACCCGGCGTATTCGCGTTACCGATGAAGGATTGCAGATTTATGAATGTATTAAAAGAGGGTTGAGCAGTATTCGTGAAGCCTACAGCATTGCCGAACAGGGCAGACAAAGCCTCAGCGGCAACATCGCCATCAGCAGCCCCTCGACCTTCAATGACTATTTTTTGATCGAGGCTATTGAGAATTTTAAACGGGAACACCCAGATGTTAGTTTCTATCTGGATAGCTCTAACCGGGTGGTGGATATCTATTCCGACGGTATCGATCTAGCCGTTCGTTCCGGCCAACTTTCAGACTCGCAACTGGTGGCGCGCAAGGTATTCGAGCAGCACCGAGTCTTGGTCTGTTCCCCATCCTATCTGGCCCGAATTACTCCTCCGATCCATGTTCAAGATCTTTCCGCCCTCAGTGGCCTGGTGTTTGCCTACCCGGGTTACAACTCGGCATTCTGGACGCTGGAAAATACCGAAAATAGTGAGGTTCGACGCATGCCAATCAAAAAAGCCATGAGCTCCGACGATGGCATGGCGTTACTCAATTGGGCTCTGCAAGGCCATGGCATCGCATTACGCGAGTCCTGGAGCGTACAAAAATACCTCGCAAATGGCGAGTTGGTAAATATATTACCGGAATGGCATGAACCTATTAGCCCGATTCAAATTGTTCGTACCGGCCGCAACTCGGTACCAATAAGAATCTCCATGTTTTCCAACTTTCTCATAGAGTTTTGTCAGAATAAAATAAATAAATCACAATAGTTATTACATATAACCGAACTGGATGATCATTCGGTTATTTAAAAATAAAATTTCGTTGTGACAGATCTTCACAAGTGATGTTCCAAACAATGTATGGCACAAACTTTCTAGGCTGGGCATTATTATCTCCATAGTATTTCCCTTCTCAGGAGTATGATATGCCACTTGCATTATTGGCGTTGGCTATTAGCGCTTTTGCTATTGGCACAACAGAATTCGTCACTACCGGACTATTACAGGATATTGCCCGGGACCTTCATATTACGATTCCACAAGCCGGTTATCTAACCTCTGGATATGCGTTAGGCGTGGTGATCAGCGCTCCCATATTGACCATCTTGCTGGCCCGCTTTAACCGCAAACATACCTTGGTATTTCTGATTCTGTTATTCATTGCCGGCAGCATTGTCTCTGCCAGGGCCGTCACCTTTGAAGAGTTGATGTTTGGTCGCGTATTGTCCGCATTCTGCCATGGCGCCTTTTTCGGTATCGGTGCAGTCGTCGCTACCACAGTGGTGGCACCCAATAAGAAGGCCAGCGCCATCGCTCTGATGTTCACCGGCCTGACGCTGGCGAATGTGGTTGGCGTTCCGCTCGGCACCTACGTGGGGCAACACTTCGGCTGGCGCGCCGCATTTTGGGCGATTGCAGTGCTTGGGGTGATTGGCTTTGCCGGGTTGGCTGCGCTGGTGCCAAAACAGCTGGCCGAGCGCAGCCATATTATGGATGAAATTGCGGTCTTCAAACGCCCACAGGTTTGGCTGGCTTTGGTCGTCACCGCCATTGGTTTTAGCGGGCTGCTGGCTTCTTTTGCCTACATATCCCCAATGATGACCGAGGTAGCCGGTTTTGCGCCGGAAAATCTGGCCTGGATCCTGTCAATCTACGGCGTTGGCTTGGTGGTCGGCAACATTGTGGCGGCCAAATTTGCCGACCGCGCCTTGGTACCCACCATTTTGACCCTGCTGATTCTGCTGACCCTTGTTCTGCTGTTGTTCACCTACACCATTCACATCAAACCATTAGCCATCATTACAGTGTTTTTGCTTGGCGCCATTGGCTTTGGCACCATCCCGCCATTGCAAATGTACGTGATGGAGAAGGCTACCGGCGCCCCGACCCTAGCCTCTGCCGCCAATATTTCGGCGTTCAATTTAGGAGCATCCGGCGGCGTCTGGCTGGGTGGTATGGCTATCGATGCAGGTTATGGTTTCGTCTCGCCTAACTGGGTAGGGGCCATGACCACTGGCATCGGCCTGCTGATCGCTATTTATGCGGTACGACAAAAACAGGAGTTGGCGTTGGAAAACAACTGCTAACGCTTTCCTTATGCACGGTTAATGAGGTTATCGGATGATGAGCAATAATACGATTAACGCACAGCGCCCCAAGAATCTAACCTCATTGACTGGCATGAGGATCTTCGCGGCACTGCTAGTGTTTCTGTTCCATGCATCACTCGGCAAGATGCTTAATCCTTTTGAAGATATGCAGGTTGCCGATAATTACGCCCTGATATTCAAAAATGCGGGTTGGCTGGGTGTTTCATTCTTCTTTATTCTCAGCGGATTTGTGCTGACTTGGTCGGCAAACCCACAGCAGAGCAACCGCCGTTTCTGGCTGAAAAGATTGGGGAAGATCTTTCCCAATCATCTGGTGACCTGGGCGCTGATGCTGACGTTCTTCAGAAGTTACGTTTCGGACAGCAACGCCTGGTTACCGAACCTGCTGCTGCTCAGTTCCTGGTCGAACAACATCGAGATTTTTGTCAGCGTCAATCAGCCCAGTTGGACGCTTTGTTCTGAAATGCTGTTTTACATGCTGTTCCCAGCTATTTTTATGCTGGTGCGCAAATTACCGGCCAATTGGTTGCCATCGGCACTGGGGGCAGTTTTCATCGGGTTAGCGCTAACCCAGCTTGCCATTACTCACTGGGTAAATGGTACTCCTCAGCTCAAAGAATGGCCGCTGTCGGAAAACCAATGGTGGTTAGCCTATAACTTTCCGCCGTTCCGCCTGTATGAGTTTATGGCTGGCATGATCATGGCGCGTTTGCTGCAGACTGGCCGGCACCTTTCTCTCTCGCTGCCTGGTACCGTATTGCTGGTGTTGGTCGCCTATATAGCCACCTATTTTGTTCCTTTCCAGTACTCGCTGAATTTAATCACTTTTATTCCACTGTGCCTGTTGATTACTGCCGCAGCACAAGGTGATCTGGCTGGCAAAAAAACGCTGCTTAATACCCGCTTGATCGTCTGGCTGGGGGAGATTTCTTTCGGCATGTACATGGTTCATTACCTGGTACTGATTGCAGCAAAACAGATGATGGCAGACCGGCTGTATGGCCTGGCGGCATCGCTATCGATCATTCTGGTATGCCTGCTGGCATCTTTGGTTGGGGGCTATCTGCTTTATCGTTATGTCGAATTACCCGTAATGCGTCAGTTGGCCAGGACGGAAAAGAAACTCGTTATTATCGCCGCCGAGTCTGCAACTGAACGTTAATGTATAAGGCTAAAAAATGAATGAAATATTGAGAGAGTTTCTTTCCGAACAAAATAGCAAGGCACCGATTGATTTTACTCAGTTGGATGCCGTCGAGTTTCGAAACAGCTTTCCAGAGCGTTTTGCTGAAGGCAGTTATCAGCAGAATGTTAATAAAGTAGATATAGAGATAAACCTCACTGGAAATAAAATCTCTGCCCGCTTCTATAAACCGTTAAATATTAGCGGAACCTTACCTGTACTGGTCTATTTTCATGGCGGCGGTTTTGTTATTGGCACACCCGCACTGAGCGATTCTGTTTGCGAAGGCCTGGCCTATTGCGCCCAGTGTGCAGTGGTTTCCATCGATTACCGACTGGCACCGGAATACCCTTTCCCTACCGGCTTGCAGGATGCATTCGAAGCCTTGAACTGGATTTATCACAACGCTGCCGCATTGGATATCGACCCTGAACGCATTGCCGTCGGCGGTAACAGCGCAGGCGGAAACTTTGCCGCCGTACTGGCTCAGGCTAGCAAGGATGTAGTCCCGGCGCTCTGTCATCAGGTTCTATTATTCCCGGTAGTGAATTATGGCTTTGACTCCGTCTCAGCACGTGAGTATGGCCAGGGTTATTTCTTAAGCCGAGAAATGATGCAGTGGTTTTGGCAAACTTATCTGCCTGAACACTATGACAAAAGCGATCCACTGATCTCCCCTCTGCAAGCACACCGGCTCAAAGAGGTATGCAGCGCAACCATTGTTACTGCCCAGTACGACATATTGCGAGATGACGCCCATACCTATGCCGAAAAATTAAAACAGGCCGGCGTGCCTGTCACCCTCCGGTGTTGGAATGACAGCATTCATGATTTCATTCTTATGCCGGATAAATTTCCGGTGGCCAATGACGCCATTGTTTTTGCCGCTGAACAATTAAAAAACGCCTTTGCCATCCCCCCCTGTAACCAGTCACGGAGAGCGTAAATGGAACTGAGCTTATCGAATAAAATCGTACTTATTACTGGCGCAGCCTCAGGCATTGGCGCCAGTGTGGTAAGCAAAATGCTGGAAGCCGGCGCCAATGTAGTAGGTGCGGACATCAATCCGGTACCATTCGAAGCTATTCAAAACCGCAAAACCTTTCTGCCGTTAGAAGCAGATCTGGCCGAGCCTAATGCCGCACAATATATCGTGGATGAAACTATCCGCCATTTCGACAGGATTGACGTATTAATCAATAATGCCGCGGTAATCAAAGTGCGTAACGGTTTTCTTAGCGTCAAAGACGAAAACTGGCTTGAAACCTTCAATCTGAATTTTCTCGGTTACGTACGCACCGCGCGCGCAGCGCTGCCCCACATGCTGGCTCAGAAAAGCGGTGTGATCATCCACACAGCGTCGGAAGCTTCGGTGATGCCAAACCCGCTGCTGCCAGACTACAGCGTGTTCAAAGCAGCGGTGGTGGCACTTTCAAAAGCGCTGTCCCGCGAATTCACCCCGCTTGGCATTCGCTCTAACGTGGTCTCCCCCGGTTTTATCCGCACGGCGGTCTATGACGCACCGGGCGGCATTCTCGACACGTTGGCAGAAAAATACGGCACCGATCGCGAAAGCGCACTGGAACAATTCCTTAGCCAGATCGGCATGCCTGCCGGGCGGTTGGGCACTCCAGAAGAAGTTGCTGACCTGATCCTTTATCTGGCTTCAGAAAAAGCAGCGTTTATGTCCGGTTCGAATATTTTGATGGAAGGCGGCATTGTCCCTACTGTTTAACTGAGGTGAGTATGGTTATCGATAATTCCAAACGTAAGGCTCTTGTTACTGGCGCCACTTCCGGCATTGGTTTTGCAGCGGCGAAAGGGCTGCTGGAGACCGGGGCCGATGTCTATATTAATGGGCGTAACCCAGAGAAATTAGCCGCAGCGCTGAAACGCCTCAATATCAGCGATCACAGCAAGGGAATTCTAGCCGACGTAGGCACGGCGGCAGGTTGTGCGGCGCTAATTGAACAACTGCCGCAGGTGGATATTCTGGTGAACAATGCCGGGATTTTTGCCCCCCAGCCGTTGGTGGAAATTGACGATGAAGAGTGGTTCAAATTTATCAATGTCAACTTTATGAGCGGCGTGCGTCTCACCCGGCATTATATCCCGCAAATGCAAAATGCGGGTTGGGGACGGGTAGTTTTTGTGTCCAGTGAGTCGGCAATACAGGTTCCACCAGAGATGGTGCATTACGCCGTGACCAAAACCGCACAGTTAACGCTGGCACGCGGCTTTGCCGAAGCGGCACGCAACACAAATGTGACGGTAAACAGCGTGTTGCCTGGGCCAACCATGAGCGAAGGTGTCGAACGTTTCGTACGAGAAATGGTGCCTGACCAGTCGGTGCCGTTGGATGAAGCCGGGCGTATCTTTATTCGCAATGAACGCGCGACCTCACTACTGGGCCGGATGGCGAGTTCAGAAGAAGTGGCCAACCTGATTGTCTATCTCAGTTCCGAACTGGCTTCTGCCACCACGGGTACCGCCGTGCGCGTGGACGGGGGCGTTCTGCGCGGCATTATTTAGTTGGCATATGGGGGAAGTCCGCTTAGTGCCTGGTGCTTCCGAAGTGGTGATATGGGACACATTAGCGTCCCCATTTTTTGACAGGCGCCTGATCATCGGTCTTCCCCTGGCGCCTGACAGCTTGGCTAAATTACGGTTTTTCGGCGATTTTGCGCAGATATTCGTTATTTTTGAATGCAATGATGATCATTTCAAAACAGACGCGGGTAAACACGCCGCCGAGAATAATCCCGAGCAGGCCACGGAAGAACTCCCCGTAGAACATCGCCCCAATGCCGCTAACAAGAATGCCCAACAGGCACAGCCAGTAAACGGCGGTGATGATTTTCGGTGTCAGCATCGCGTCAAAAAAGAAAATATTTTTCATTGTAAATCCTTCCTTAGGTCAGTATTTAATTATCCCAGAGGCGACTCGTCAGCGTCGATATGGCGGCCGGCCCTATTTGTTACGCCGGTTATGATAACGAGTTATGCGACGCAAAGCGCAAGAAAATCAACGAACCATTGCATGAAAGTTGAGGGTAAAGATGCGCAACAAGATAGGCCACAACATACTGGGCAGTTTGGCGGCATTGCTGCTGTGCAGCCAGAGCGCACAAGCGCAGGAAACGCTGATCTTCGTCCGGCACGGGGAGAAACCCGCCAACAACAGCGGCCAGCTGACCTGTAAGGGGTTGAACCGTGCACTGGCGTTACCGCAGGTGCTGCTGAGCCGCTACGGCAAGCCGGACTTTATCTTTGCCGCCGGGCCGAAGGAAAACAAAAGCGGCAGTTCGCTGCGCGCTTTGTCGACCATTATGCCCACCGCCGTGCGTGCAGAGTTACCCATCAACATTCAGTTCCACGCCGACGACATCGCCGGGCTTGAACAAGAGCTGCTCAGCGAAAAATACCAGAACTCGCGCGTCTTTATCGCCTGGGAACACAAGAACCTCGACAAAGCGGTGAAGCACATCGTTGCCGCACGCGGTGGCGACGCCAATCAGGTGCCCAAATGGCCGGGCAGCGACTTCGACAGCATTTTTGTGGTCACGCTGGATCAGGGCAAAGTGACCTTCAAGCAGGAAAGCGAGGGGCTGACTCAATTGGCGGAGACCTGCCCATCCGCAGAGTAAAGCCAAAAACAGCCTTCAATGGGCTCAATAGATGGGCCTCCTTATTATCTGGCCGCTGTCGCTACCGGTGTAATAAGCCCCAACTCAACGCCCAATCGGATAGCCTGACGGGCGTTGCCGACGCCCAGTTTCACCACAATATGACCCATATGAAACTTCACCGTACTCACGGAAATCCCCGCGATGACAGCAATCTCTCCATAGGTTTTCCCCATGCTGGACCAATACAACACCTCATTCTCCCGTGGGGTGAAAATGGGTTTGCACACACCCGCATGATGCTCGCTTATACCGGAGGAGACCGACCCGGCGAGGCGATACATCTGTTCATTAAAATCGATCAGTAACATCTGCAGAGCGCCGCTATCGGACAAGAGCCGCTTTTCCAGCGCCCCTTGTCCGTTGCTGCCGATGATGACAGACAGCAACGCCAGGTTGTTCATAGGGTCATGCAATACAAAAGTGAAGCCGTTAACGATGTGGTATCGCCTGGAGAGGGAAAATATTTTATCTGACATCAGGGTGATATTTTCGCCCCATACAAAAGGCGAAGCACGTTTGAACGCAGTCAGTATCACCGGGTCAGTGAGCTGGAAATTATTGGTGCGGTAGAGATCCACCCATTCGTCAGGGTAACTGGAAATAATGAGAACATCTGACGGATTATTCTTCCTGACAACCGTGTAGGCGTATGCCGGGCTACCGAGTGATGATAACTTCTTGTCGATATGCTCCCGAAGCGTTCCCGTTATGATTGGATTTTCATTGAGGGTAGAAAACATGCGCGCTCCGTGGCGATCCGGCTTTACCCTTTAGAGGAAAGAACCTAGACTTAAGTACAGCTTATATATTGTAGCCCGAGATATATAATAAACCTCGTTAGGCTCTGGTAAAAAAAACCTGACCTGTACGGTCAGGTAGCCAATATAGCCAACACCAGGGAAAATTTTCCGGTCAGACAGGGCATGCAAAAAGCCACTACTGGCCGGGAACATTACTTTAGCATTATTAACCTATCCTTTCAAATTCATCTGCACCATACCCCTCTGGCCAGCGGCCAGCACCCTGGAAAAAACCGGGTGTATGCAGTCAGGATATCTTTACCCGCTGAGGGTGGGTATTAAGCAACACGCAGAGTTTCTCCAGGCTGACTGACGGGGAGAAATAAAATCCCTGAGCGATATCGCAACCATATTGCTCAAGGTAGTGCAGTGACTCTTGATCTTCTACGCCTTCGGCCAACACGACATAATTAAGCCTATGTAACATATCAATAATGCTTTGCACCACAATTCGGCTCTCGTTGTCCGTTTTCAAGTTTTTGATCAAAGATCCATCCAGCTTAATCACGTTGGCGGGGATATGACGCAGGTAGTTTAGATTGCTGTAGCCAGCGCCGAAGTCATCCAGCGCAATGGTGTAACCTTTGTCCTTAAGCATCTGCAAACAGGCTAACGCCTCACCGCTTTCGAGGATCCGCTGTGATTCCAGACATTCGAGCTCGATATCTTGGGGTTGCAGATTATAGTGGCCGAGTGCGTCGTCCAGCCTGCCCGAAAAGTTTTTCTCGGCAAAGTTTTCGGCGGCGACATTGATCGATACAGGTATATTGACCCCTGCCTGACGCAACCTGAAGACCTCGCGGGTCGCCTGTGAAATCACAAACTCGGTGAGCGGTTTGATCAGCGACGTGTTCTCTGCGAGACGAATAAAATCACCGGTGGGGATTGCCCCGAGTAGCGGATGCTGCCAGCGCAGCAGCGCTTCCGCCCCAACAATCTGCTTGGAGATCAGCTCAACTTTAGGTTGATACTCAAGATACAAACCGACCCTTTGTTTCAGACTTTCCGCCAGTTCATTGAGCAAATTGAATTTGTATTTACGTATGGCATCCTTCGATACGTTATATGCCGAGACGGTCAGGCTCTCATCTATTGCGTCATGTAAGGCGCTGGTCGCTTCGCGCAACACCTCCTGCGGGTTGCTGTCCTGGACCGAGAACAGGGTGTAGCCGGCATAAAGCTCCAGTTTCAACGGCACGATACCGCGCACTTCATGGCGGATCCGCTCTGCACAGGTTTCCAGCATGCCTATTGCCGGGTGTATTTTTTGGGCATCGATAATGGTGGCGAAACGTCCCGGGGAAATGCTGTATAAAAGTTGTTCACCAAGAAACGTACCTTTTAGAAAATGCCCAATATCCACCAACACCAGCTCCACAGCCGAGAGACCGAAAGAGCGCGCCATTTCGTAGGCGTATTTAATGTCGATCGTATCGAGCAGAATCAAGGCATATTCACCGGAGGCCGACGACAGATTGCCGATCTCTCTCATTAACCTCTGGCGATTAGGGAAACGCGTTACCGCATCGACCAAACCAATCTCACTTTGTGCCTCAATCAGCGCAATGACGATGGTGGTCATATTTCTGAGCAAACCGACCCTGACGGCCGAAAAAAAACGCGGTTGTTTGTCGGTGATGCATAACGCCCCGATAATATAGCCTTCGCGGGTACGTATAGGCATGGCGACATAGTGACGAATCGCGGCAGGGCCGGTGACCATCGGGTCTGATGCGAAACGTTTGTCCCGTTGGGTATCCTTGCAGATCAGCGGTTTACCGCTATGCCGAACAAAGTTGAAGAGCGGGCTGTTAAAATCGATATCCTGCAGTTCGGTATTGATTTTTGCCTTGATCCAGATTTTTTTTGAGCCGTAGAGACAGATAAAACAGCCGGGCACTTGCAGAAGCCTGCACGTCAGATCCAACACATTATGGATAGCGTCATTATGGCTGGTATCAAGCCCTTCCAGGGCATCGATCGTGGCTTGTCGTTCATCTTCGTTTTTACTGAGGTGTCTTAGCATGCCTGTAATCCCCCATCAAAGCCGATAAAGACGATTCACCTACCGGATCGTATAGGTCTTTTTGCCTGCGGACTTCGCCTGGTACATGGCGTCATCGGCTTTGCTCAGTAACGCTTCAGCGCTGAGAGTGCCGTCTGAGGAAATCGCTGCGCCGATACTCGCGGACAAGGTCACCTTCTGGTTGCCAATTTGCGTTATCGCCGCCAGCTGCGTGAGTACCTTTTCGCAAAATTCTGTGACCTGGCGCTCCGGATCCATTAGCGGCCACAGGATCACCGTAAACTCATCCCCGGCCAGCCGCGACGCACTGTTGTTGGTGCCGGCACAGGCGCTGAGCAGTTTGGCGAAAGTCTTCAGGATCAGATCGCCAAAATCATGGCCGAAGGTGTCGTTGATGGCTTTAAAGCCATCAAGATCGATGAACAACAGCGCCATCTGCTGCTGAGGGCAACAGCGCTGCAATGTGCCGGCCAGCCGGCGCAGGAAAGCGCGTCGGTTGGTTAACCCGGTCAGCATGTCATGGGTGACATCGTATTCCAGCCGCTGCTGCAAACGTTTAAGCTCAGTGATGTCCATAGACAAAATATAGAAACCCTGCGTTTCACAGGGCACTAATGTGGTATGGATCATCAATAACCCTTGCCGCGTCTGGAGTTCATTCTCAAAGCTTAGGGTTTCCCCGCATAACGCTCTTTCGATCACAGGTTTGGCCGTCGCATAAGCAGCCTCTCCTATCAACTCCCGTACCGTCATTTCCTTGAGGCGCGCTTCATCCAGGCCAAACCAGGTCTTATAAGCGCTGTTGGCGAAAAGATAACGTTCCTCGTTGTCGATCTGGCTGATCAGGGCCGGCATATTGTCGGTAATGGCGCGCAGACGTTCTTTCTCCGCGCTAAGTTGATGTTCGGTAAGGACTCTGCTGTCAATTTCGAGATTGAGTTTATTGACGACCACGCTGAGCTCGTGGGTACGCAGTTCGACCCGCTCTTCCAGCTCATGCTGCAACGCGAACAAATCGGCCTCAGCCGCTTTACGCTCGCTGATATCCACGATGACCGAGATAAAATGGTGAGGACTGCCATTCGGCAAGCGGTTAAGGGCCACCGTAAGCTGAACCCAAATAATTGAGCCATCTGCGCGGTAATAACGCTTTTCCATCGAATAGGTTGCTATCTCGTTGGCTAGCAACTGTTTCAGCAGGCCAAGGTCGATATGCAGATCGTCCGGATGGGTGATGTCCTGGAACGTGCGCTCCAGCAATTCCCGTTCAGAATACTGCAGCATTTCGCAAATGCGTGGGTTGACGCGCAACCAATACCCTTCCAGCGAGACCAGGGCCATGCCTACCGCCGCCTGAGAAAATGTCTGTTCAAACAGGGCTTCAGTGCGCTGCAGGTTAGATTTCAGGCTTTCGGTATAAATATCACGTTCAACACCATGCAGGTGTTCTTCGATCACCGCGGCAAAATCCCGTAAGTCATGCGCCCTGTCATGGGAAAAGGATTGAGGACGGCTGTCAATAATGCACAGCGTGCCCAGCGGCAGGCCATCCAGCGAGAGCAAGGGCTGCCCGGCGTAGAACCCAATCTTTGGGCCACCGGTGACCAGGGGGTTATCGAAAAAACGCGGGTCGACTGCGGTATCGGGCACCACCAGAGTCTCTCGCTGCAAAATGGCGTGCCCGCAGAAAGAAATATTGCGTGGCGTCTCCCTGGCATCCAGGCCAAAGCGCGATAAAAACCACTGACGATCACGATCTATCAGAGAAATCAGCGCAATGCTGACGCCAAAATATTTTGCGGCCAGCCGCGTGATGCGATCCAATTTTTCCACTGAATTCGTGTCCAATACGTTCAACGAATTCAGAACCGACAGACGTTCGGCTTCATTCTCTGGAAAGCATGGCTCGAACATATGTGCTCCGGTTTACTGTTTCAGCGGCGAAGCTCAATGTCCTGCTGAGCTAGCCGCTGTGTTTTTAATCAGAATCAGTTCATTACCTCCCTCACTGGAACGGCAATCAACCTCAGCCATCATGGAGTCAATCAGTATCAGCCCGATATCGCTTTCTGGCCAGGTGTCCTGAATCTCAGGGCTGGCAAACATCCCTGACGCAGGCGACAGCGCATCCCATTCTCCAGCGCTTCAGGCATACAAAGTATAGTGGGTCAATGCACAGCGTGATATCCCAGGCAAATATCGCGTAGCGTGCAGGCGAAAAGGAACTATTCCTGCATCAAACGTCGCTCTTTTCTCATCATGCCTCTTTATCCGCACGGATGAACGCTTTCTGATTCAGAAACGTGATGAGTTTATTTAAATACGGAGTGGTTTTTTATTATCATGGGATAACCCATTATTATTGCATTTGTAATCATTGCATTGAGAATCATGGTGGCGTAATTAAATTTGTCATGCTGATAATATTTAAATAAAAAATTCTCGTGAAGAATAGCGCTCTGAAATCAATGTTAGCCATTCAGAGCAAGGTGTTTATCCTGCCGGTAATATTGCCCCACCCTGTACAGGAGCCGGAGATAATAAGGTCCGCAAGGTAATCATAAATTGCGAGCCAGATTCCAATCCCTGCAACAAATCCCTGTAAATCCATCCAGCCTGTTTCCTGTGCGTTATCGCCGGGATAGAGTCTTCTTGCTGCGGCAAAATCCGCAGTCGGGATTGGAACCCCGCACCCTTCTACTCTGAAAAGACTTGTGTTTTTTCAGCGCCTACGTGCACACTCAGTTCGGTGGCTCAGGCAGGACAACCGCAAGGTTGGCCGGTGATTGAAGGGCCGGAGTTCCAAACCTGTCTGGGCCACCACCAAAGCTTGGAACTCTTTGGCAGTGGTGATAACCATCCTTCAAGGGAATATCATCATGACTGAAATGAATCAAACACCTATCGACAGCTCTATCTCCATCTTCCGCAACCTCATTGCCGACCTGCAATTCTGCAAACTCAGCGATATTCAATTGTGCGATCTCAGCGCCGTGGCTCAGGAATCCGCAGAAGGGTTATGTCATGGCTTATTGTATCTGGCGGAATCGCTGGAAAACGGGGAACAGAGCTCAACAAGCAGCAGGGAGCAAATCAGCGCCTGGCTCAAAGCCTCCGCGCATGTGCTCCCAGCCCTGTTAGAACTCAGCGAACAGGCGAACAACCACCTGTTGCAGATGCATAAAGGCAATGTTTATCAATCCTAGTTTGCCCGCTATGCGTTATTGATTTGATGGCGAAACCTGCAAAAAAGACACCGACCGTGGGTGTCTTTTTGCAGACCAAATGCAGAGCGCCCCTACCTAAACCCAACACTAAAAGTGCTAATATTTTGGCGTTTTAAAGGCTTTATAGAAACAATATTAGCACTCTATGCCACTTAACAAAGCATTCATCATCAGGCCACACGCAGATATGCTAATATTATGGCTATATCCACCGCTTAAAGATAAAATATTATCACTATGGCTAAAAAAACAGCTACTTTACTTCCTGGCACAAACCAGTTGCTTACTGACTTTGGTGAGCGGCTGAAACTTGCTCGCCTACGCCGGAAGTTGACTGCCAAACAGGTTGCAGAACGGGCGGGCATGACGCCAATGACGCTACGCTCTCTCGAAGCGGGGGGCGCAGGCGTCACGATTGGCGCTTACCTGTCCGTCATGCAGGTGCTGGGGCTTGAAAATGACCTGAATAAGCTGGCAGCCGAAGACGAAATGGGTCGCCAGCTTCAGGATTCTCGCCTGATAAAGAACGTAAACGCTTTTCCTTTTAGCGTTACCCCACCTCGCAACAAACCCATGACTGATGCCAGGAACGCAGAGTCAGACAAGCAAGTAACAACAACCGTAAAAGCCAGTTTGCCCCCAAACAATACCGTCCGAAAAACGACAGGTACTACCTCGGCGGCTCTGGCTTCCTTACTAAAACCATTGAAGAAACCAATAAAAGGCAATTAACAATGGCAATGATCGGTGTCTACGCAGACTGGAATGGATTACCAGAGCCAAAACGGATGGGCTTCTTGCATAGCCGACAAACCCGCATGCGGGAGCTCTTTGAATTTGAATACGATCCTCTGGCGTTGACCGATCCCTGCTTCAATCGTCTGCAACTTGACCCAGAGATACAGCTGTTTACCGGTGCTCAGTATCCCACTCAGCCAAAGGATAAGTTCGGAGTATTTGGCGATTCCAGCCCCGATCGCTGGGGCCGGTTGCTGATGAAGCGTCGCCTTGAACGAGATATTCGTGCAGGCAGTAAAGCGGTGGGAACCCGGCTATACGAATCAGATTATCTCTTGGGTGTACATGACCTTTATCGGGTAGGCGCTCTACGTTATAAACTTGAAGATGAAGGTGAATTTCTCGATAACAGGACTGGCGTAGCAGCTCCACCTTTTACCGAAATTCAAGCTTTAGAAAGAGCCAGCCGTGCACTGGAAGATGATCCCGGCAATACATCTCCGCAGGGCCAGGAATGGTTGCGGATGCTCATTGCTCCAGGTGGCTCTCTGGGTGGGGCAAGGCCAAAGGCCAGCGTTGCTGATGAGCACGGCCATCTCTATATCGCAAAATTCCCAAGTACCAGAGATGATTATGATGTCGGTGGTTGGGAGATGGTCGTCAATGCGCTTGCCGTTGGTTGTGGATTAAATGTCGCGGCAGCCGAAGCGCATAAATTTGCCAGCGATTATCACTGCTTTATGGTCCGCCGGTTCGATCGCACCCACACAGGACAGCGCCTTCATTTTGCTTCCGCAATGACGATGACCCGGCATCAGGATGGTGATGATGCCTCGACCGGCGTCAGCTATCTGGAACTTGCCGAAGTTCTGATAAGAGAGGGTTCGCAAACCAACACCGATCTGAAGGAACTCTGGTCAAGGATCGTTTTCAATATCCTCGTATCCAACACAGACGATCACTTGCGTAATCACGGGTTTATTTTGGTGCCCGGCAGGGGCTGGCGGCTTTCAGAAGCCTACGATATAAATCCGGCCCCCTGGTCTGACGGCCTGAAACTTAATATCACCGAGTCGGATAATGCGTTAGATCTCGAATTGGCACGCGAGGTTGCCGGATACTTTCGCCTAAGCTTGGCTGAAGCAGATGAAATAATCGAAAATTTTATTGGCATCGTTAGCCAGTGGAGAACCATTGCTAATCGCTTGGAACTGCCTCTACGGGAACAGGAGCGCATGGCTGAAGCATTTAGGGGTGCCATATAGCCCGCAGAGAGTCACCAGAGATCCACATCGAAGCTCATTACTCGGATAGGGTTATTTTCCGGAAAAATAGCCGGGGGATGATTCACCTGGATAGGATTTCGTTGAATTTGAGAAAGTGCGGAAAACAGTGATTTGGCGGAGATCACAGGAGTGATAAAAAGCACATATCGCAATGATAAATAATGGAAAAAACCAAATGACAGCGATTAAGTATACAGGTCACTATACACATAATCTTTCGTGACTTCAGCTAAAGGTTCTCAACTGAAGCCACTCATATCTTTTCACTTCTTACCAGTCAGGAGAGATGATAAACCGTGAGCGATCTCTATAGGATCACCTTTATACACAGCGTACAACTTATCTGCTAACAAAGGGAGCTTTGCTTTGATTAACTCTTCATCACCGTCTTTGACCAAGGTTAATAACTTCTTATCTCCCTCCGCAATTTCACGAGCCAGTACACTATGCAACTCTTTTAAGGGCCATCTTTTTTCAACGGAGTTACTTGATAATACCGCAACAACAAATTTTGATCTTGCAAGTGCACCATTGATTTTTTCTGTTAATGAGTCTCCCCATTCAATATATTTGGTATCAACAAATGCATGAATATGTAGCTTACATAGCTCATCATAAATTGGCATCACAATGCTCTCTTTATCTTCGCTTGCATGACATAAGAAAACATCGAACATTTCCATAGCTTTCATCGCTCTTCTACCCTCAATCGTAGGATTATCATCATTACTTGACATCCATGCACTTAGTTTCAAATACAGAGGCCATTCTGCCCCTCGGATCATGCGAATAAAACTCAAACGCCCATATATATGATTCCTAAAACTTTCCACTGCGAATTCATCGTTTTTATCACATTTACCATAACGTATTTTATGGTATTTATTTGCAGCTTGAACTTTATCCTTTCCCCATCCGTCAATCATAGCTCTAGTCAAACGAATATATTTACGGTCAAGATTAACCTTCTCATTCACGGTTAATCCCGTAACCACTTGTCTCTCTGTTTTTAACTGCAGCCTGAATTTCTCTTCATTTATTTTAAAACCATTATTTTCTATAGCATGCCTTAATGAATCACCAAGCTCATAACCACCTGTATCCTCTATTTTTTTTGCAATATCTAAAGGAGGGGATTGATTAAAAGAAAACGTGATATCATCAGCATATCGTGTATACCGCATTCTATATTTACCAGCTAGCCGGACTAGAGTCTTATCCAGTGCTGACGCAATAATATTTGATAGGACCGGTGAGGTTGGCGCACCTTGTGGCATTTTTCCGTTATGGACACATAATTGTGCCAATACCGCGGCCGCGGGTCGCCCCATATTAAAAGGATGTTTTTTCAATACACCATATATTCTTGGAAATGTGATGGATTCAAAGAAATCCTTTAAATCTATATTTAACACATATTTCTTTTTTACGTGTTTTTCTGCATTGGTAAATATTCCTTTATTTAAAATAAATCCATGAGCAGATATTTTTGGTCTATAGAACGCATCTAAATATTTCCTAGCTCTTTCCTGAAGAATTTTAATACCCCCTTGAGGAGATAAAATTATTCTCTCACCACCATTCTTTTTTGGAATAGTAAAAGATTTATATTTTATGGAGGAAGATCTGTATAACAAATGTATTAAATTACCAACTGGCACCTCTAGTAAATTAGCAACATCTTGTACGCTTTCTATATTTACATCACCTCTAGAAATAGCAGCGCAAACTTTAGACACTTCTTGTTCTGTTAGGCTAAACACATTTCCTTTAAAACTATTATTCCATATAACCGTGTTACCGACCTTAACACTTGAAGGCTCAGTATCTTTAAGTAATGGAATAAGCCTATCCTCATCTAGACCTTCAGCTCTACATTTCTCATTAAACGCAATTATTTGCTTTCTTAGTTGCAATCTAATACTCCTGAAAATGTACTCCCTTTAATATGATCGGCTCTGCCCAATCACTTTACGCAAAACCAACGCGCCAATCTGGTGTAGCCCATTTCGCGGCACAGCTGACAGGGGCATGATGTCCACACATTTACTACTTCAAAGCGAAACAACTTTGAAAATTTAAGGCAGAGCCGTACCAGCATCTTATCAAAAGATATCCGACAATCAAAAAACCTCTTCATCATGAAAAAAAAGATTTATAGAAAAACTAGTCACACTGTTCACTTTTGATTTTAATTGTTTAAAAACAACAGATTAATCGGTGACCAGTCGGTGATGAGTTTGCTCTGACTGGTCACTCACAGTGAACAGTCAGACCCAAAAATGCAAAATACCGGCCTGAACCGGTGATTTATTGCGCTGTGGGTGAGTGGCAGGGCGAGATTTTAAGCAAAGAAAAGGCCTGCAATGCAGGCCTGAGTAGTCACCGCTACGGGGTTCCCCGGTGTTGGGTGTATGCGGTTTGTACTGCTCGACTATAAGCGGCCCTACACAACAGCGTCCAATGGGTTCGGCAGATCAATAAAAGCCTATTGATCGGCAGAAACGATCGTGACGCCATTCGCTCAGCGCATTTCGCACTTGGGGAGCCAGTCAGCCCCACAGTCTTCGCTCAATATCAGGTTGGTCTGCATCCCCTGATTGGTCTTGCGTTTCAACAGTGCTATTTCATATTCGCGTAGGGTTTGCGGCACGGCGCGTCCGAACGCGGTCAGATTCAATGGGTACTTGTGTCCTCGGGCGTCCATATACGAAAGGTAAGCGTGATACAGGTATTTGCGTGGGTTCGCCGGGGTGATGTTGGCATTTCCGATATACAGACCGTCAGGCGCATTGACTGCCAGCAGATACCCGCAAAAATCAACCAGCGGATCGGCACTGCGTTTAATCTCCAGCGCTTGCAGCAGAAAAGGGCCAAATCATGATGCTCTGCCCACTGTGTACCCATTCGTCTTATACCCGTACTAGTTGTTATGTCACGGAGCGAACGAAAGAAGCCTATTACCAGTGCCAGAACATCGTATGTTCCTGCACATTTAAAACGGTGGATAGCGTCGATAAGATTTTATATCAGCCCATTCAAGCAGAAACGGTGACCAGCGATGATTTACCGCCGCCGGAAAAAAGGACATTAAATCGCTACCGCCGATATAGCCGAAATCAAACACTTCATTGATTGAATTGGCCCCGCTGCAATGCTGATTTTGCTGCGGGCTTTTACTCTTCTCCAATCCCGAAAACAGCCTTTTTTCTAGCTAGCCTGCCTCAAACCACCCGTACATGCATAGGGTGCATGATTTGGCATGGCTCCCCAACCTCTAAAAACAGCCGAAACCCCGCACCATAAGGGCTTACAGGGCCTCTGCGTCATACATGAAATGTGCATGATAAAGTCAGATCGCGTAGGTGAGGGAGTATTGCGCGCACAAAGGTTTTACATGAAAGTGGCCTTTTATCTATTATGGGCTTTACATAATTGCATAAAGAAATTATAAAATGATTTTAACATGAGGAACTTGGGATGCTGGTACCTAATAAATTGGGCGTTGATGTATATCCATCTTATTCTTGGATATTTATTCATTTCAAGGATTATCTAGGCCCAAATAGGTATTTACAAGATGCTATTGATGACTTGAAGTCTGGACAAGAAAGAAGAAACTTTAATAATGCAATAAGAAATGCAAAATCAGCTCTTCACATGAAAGTTGATATCCTTTGTCGTTCCTTTTGTGGGGACGAATACTTTAAATTATCTTTGAAAAACTTTCCACAGAAATTGGATTTTTTAGAAAGCATTGGTATTGTTAGACCAAGAATAATAGATAAAATAAATAAATTAAGAAATAAAATTGAACATGAATATAGAGATGCCACTCTTGAAGAAGCCGAGGATTTTATAGATATCGTTCTATTATTCATTGAGGCAACCAAGTATCTTAACTCAAGATTTCCTTCTGACCTTGAATTCCAACCTCCGATTTTTTTTGATGAAGGATACTTAAGGAAAATAACATGTGAGTGGAGCATTGGTGAGCTCGTATTTAACTTTACCAAGGAAGAGAGCTATAATCACCTACAAATACAAAACCATGTTATTAAAGTAGGCGATAAGCGATACAATCAATGGTTAAAATACATTATTGATAATAACGATTGATTCTTATCATATTTCATATTTATTTGGTGATAATTATTAATCCACCACGTTGTTAAAATACAAAATAAAACATCTTAAGAATAAAGGTGATATGTCATGAGAGTTGAATATCTAGTTACCATTGAGATTACAAATTCTTTTTGCAAAACTAAAAAGTCATTTTTAAATTTCATTCAATCAGACTCTGAGATTAATATAGTAGGAAAAAAAATAAATTACAAAAGTGATGTTTTTGGAATTGAAATAACTGAGGAGAACTCTCCATCAGAAAAAAACAAGATCTTTCATATCAAACTGTCAAACGAAAATGATGAGAAGGTTAATGAATTCACCAACTTATTAAAAGTTTTGAGAAACCTACTCCACATGGCATCAAAAAATAATATACAGACCTTGTGGGATGATATAGGGTTTAACTATTCGTTAAAGTGCTATCCAATCATTCATGAAATAGAAAACATGATGAGAAAACTCATCACAAAATTCATGCTAACAAATGTCGGCGTAGGTTGGGTTGAAACAGCTATTCCAGAGGAACTAAAAAAATCCAAAAGAGCTAAATCATCGGTAAACGAAAGCAACTATCTATATGATACTGACTTTATACAGCTCTCTAATTTTTTATTTGACACATACAGAACCCAGGATATTGAAAGTCTTATTTCCAAGATTAAAAGCCATAAAGAAAAGTCAATTAATTCTGACGAATTAAAAGATTTCATTCCACAATCTAACTGGCAGCGATATTTTCAAAAACATGTTGAATGCGAAGGTAGCTATCTAAAATCAAAATGGGAAAAACTCTATTTATTACGGTGTAAAGTTGCTCATAATAAAAACTTCGATAAAATCGATTATGATTCCACCTTTGAAATAACAAATGAGATAAGACCTATATTAGAAGACGCCATTGCATCTCTTGATAAAATAACCGTCCCAGAAGATGAACGTGAAGAATTAGCAGAGAATGTAGTAATCAATAACAGTGAACACTACGGTGATTTCATTGTGTTGTGGAAAAAATTAGAGTCGAAAATTTCTGAAGCAGCATACAAAAATGGAACATCCATAAGTAAGTTTCCATTTTTTGCAAGACCAGAGAAGGAATTACACAGCGCGAATATTATTAGTGAGGACATTCTAAAGAGCATTTCTCAATTAAGAGAGGTAAGGAATATTATTGTTCACAATTCCAACAAAGACTTTTCTATTGATGATCTTGTTTTCTACAATCAACAAATAAAAAGTATTATAAACATTATTTAGCCCCAAATTTAATAAAGTGATAGTGTTTTACTCTATCACTTTATTAAAAATCACGATACCACTGCAACATGTCCCTGCGTTTTTCCAAATATTGAGCATGATTATAAGTTCCCCGAATGCCATTCTTATCCACATGAGCAAGTTGCATCTCAATCCATGCGGAATCAAACCCTTGTTCATGAAGGATAGTAGACATCGTATGCCTGAAACCGTGACCGGTGGCTCACCCCTTATATCCCAGCAGCTCTATAACCTGATTCACACTTTCCTTATTTATAGGCTTTCTACGGTTGTTTCGTCCAATGAAAATGTAAGGATAGTGACCGGTTGTAGCTGTTTAAACAGTTCAACCACCTGAGTAGAGATCGGCACAATATGCGGACGACGCATTTTCATACGTTCGGCAGGCACTTCCCAGATGGCACGTTCAAGATCGATCTCATCCCAAGTGGCAAAGTGCATTTCTTGCGTGCGTATGCCGGTCAGCATAATGATCTTTGCTGCATTCTTAGTGATGATGCTGCCGGTATATTCTTCTAAGCCCTTAATAAAGTAAGGCAGTTCCTCGCGGATGGTGCATTTTCTTGGGCACAGCTAATACGCTGGCGAGATCCGGTGCTGGATTGTACTCCGCCCTACCGGTAATGATTGCGTAGCGGAAGACCTCTCCGCAGCGCTGTCGCACCTTGCGGGTCTTCGCCAATACCCCACCGTCGCAGTACTTCCAGCAACGCCAAGGGCTTAATTTCGGCAATGGGGCGTTGACCAATATACGGAAACTCATCCTGCTCAAAAGTGCGCATTATTTCCTCCCTGTAGGCCAGAGTCCACCGGTCGGCTTTATTCGTGTGTCATTCACGGCTGATCGCGTCAATTGCGGGAACTATCAGGACAAGCGTTGGCGGAAGATCACAGGAGTCGAACCTGCCCAGGACCGCTGGCGGCCCCAACCGGATTTGAAGTCCGGCCGCCCCACCGGGGACGAGGATCTTCCTTCGGGAGTCAGAAGCAAGAGGCTGATTATAGCGCAGTTTATCCTTAGCGCTAAGAGGGAATAGCGATGGCCCCCGGCAACGATACCGGAGGCCGGCGGGGTTAAGGCTTCAGCAGATCTTTCACGTCCAGCAGGATAAATTCGTTGTCGTCCGCCACGTTCGGCTGGCGGCTGGAAGAGAACGGGAAGTTATTGTCGTTGCCGACGATAATATGGCTGTCGTCTACCACATCAACATTCTCGATAGTGAAGAACGGGAAGGTCAGTACGCCGTTATTGAGCGGCTTGCGCGCCAGCTTGTTCGGGTCCTGAATGTTCAGCAGATCGATATACGCCAGCTTTTCCACCGGTTTGCCGACGTTGGCGTCTGAGAAGGCGATTTTATACACCCGTTTGAACTTCGCCACCTGGCTGAAACAGTTGTCGGTCGGCGCACCCGCAGCGCAGGCTTTGTCCGGCGTGCCTTCGCCGTTGTCGCGCTCAATTACCAGGCCGTGCGTGGCGTCGATCATATTGAAATCGCCGATGGCGTTCTGGTTATCTTCCAGTACGTATTGCCAGCTGCGGCCGGTCCATGCCTGCTGTTTCACGTCAAACTCCAGTACCCGCAGGTAGCGTTTGCCGTCGACGTTTTCAAACTTCTCGCCGTCCCACAGTGCGCCTTCCAGCAGCGGGTAGAGTTTGCTGCCGTCCGGTGACGCCGCCATGCCTTCAAAGCCCTTGGAACGCGCCACCTGGAAGTTCTGTTTGCCGTCCGGTGCGCCCGGCAGGGTCAGCGTCGGGTTGTCCGGCGATTTCACCACCTTGCCGTCCACCTTGGTGTCGAACACCGCCAGCACCTTGCCGTCCAGATCGGCCTTGATCAGGTAAGGACCGAATTCATCGCCGATCCACAGCGCATTGTCGGCGAACTGGAAACTTTCCGGATCGAAATCGCTGCCGGTCAGATAACGTTTTTCGGTGCTTTCATTGATGATATGGAAGGGCACCTTCTGGTCTGGGTCGTGCAGGAATACCGTCTTCAGCGGCGTGACCGTGCCGGTGCTGAAGTCGATTTTGTAATGATTAAGATACAGCATGGCGTCCGGCGAGTTGGCCTTGCTGCCAAAACCGTTGTCGGTCAGCACCCAGTAAGTGCCGTCGGGCATATGTTTGATGCCGGAATGGCCCTGCAAGGGTTGGCCGTTGATCGGCAGGCCGATGCCGGTCATGCGATCGGCAGATTTGCCCGCCACGCTGCCCAATTCGGTGACACGTTTTCCGCTGGTGTATTTGCCGCTTTGCCGTAAATCGGACGGCGCATCCTGTGGCGCGGAGATGCTGGATTTAACCGGCAGCAGCGCATGCCCGGCCAGGATCGCCTGCGCCGGCTGCGCGTCGGCCCACAGGTTACTGCTTAATGCCATACATCCTGCCAACAGCGCCAAACGGGTTTTGGTGATGTGCATGTCATGGTTCCCTAATCGTTGTTATCGCCCCGAGGTAAAAGCAACGTCACTATAGGGAGCCGCAATGACAGAAATATTATTCGCTAAATGCCTGCCGGTAGCTGCGCGGATGAAAACGCCCGGTGATGGCGATTAACGCCACCACCAGCAGCGCATGGATTTGCCAGTCCAGCGTAAAGCCGCCGCTGTAGTCGCGCAGCAGGCCGGAAAGATACGGCGTCACCCCCGCCAACAGAAAACCGATGCCCTGCATAAACGCCACTAACCGCCCTGCCGCCGCCGGGTGCGGGATATGATCGAGCGCCAGCACCAGGCACAGCGGAAAGGCGCCGCCCAGCCCCAGGCCGGCGATCAGTACCCACAGCCACGGCAGCGTCTGCGGCAGGTAAATCAGGCCGATAAAACCGATCAGTTGCAGCGCCAGCGCCAACCATAACAGCGGCCGACGATCCTGCGCCCGCGCCACCGCCGGCAGCAACAGCGCGCCAATCACCTGGCCGAAGGTCATCAGCGCCAGCAGCGTCCCGCTGGCCTGCGGCTGCCAGCCAAGTTGCATGTAATACGGCGGCAGCCAGGCGATCAGGCTGGTATAACCGCCGTTGATCAAACCAAAATAAGCGCCCAGCAACCAGGCGCGGCGGCTAAACAACAGGTTTGGACCGGCAGTAGCGCCGGATGGCGCAAGGCGAGCCAGCCCACGGCTGACCGGCCACCAGGCGATCAACGCCACCAGCGCCGGTGCGGCCCACCAGGCCAACGCACTGTGCCAGTCATGCCCGGCGCTCATCAGCCACGGCGTTATTGCCGCCCCCAGCCCGCCGCCACCCATCAGCGCCGCCGACCACAGCCCGGCCACCAACGCCATCTGCCTGAGAAAGTGATGCTTGATAATGCCGGGCATCACCGCCTGAATCACCCCAATCCCCAGCCCACCCAGCACCGCGCTCAGCATCAGTTGCGTGCTGCCCGGAGCCAGTTCGCGCCAGGCGGCACCGAGGCCGATCGCCAGCAGGCTCAGCACCACGCTGGTCCGTTCGCTGAACAGGCGGTTGATCACCCCACCCGCCAGCGCCATCAGCCCCATCATCAGCACCGGCAAAGTGGTCAGCAGCGCAGCGCCGCCAAAGCTCAGCCCGGTGGCCTGCCGCAGCGTCGGCAGCAGCGGGCCGACAGAGGTCAACAAGGGCCGCATATTCAGGCCAATCAGCACCAGCGCCCACAGCAGCGGGGTAAACCCGTGGCGCGGGGTGGCGGGGGAAACGGAATGATTTAACACGGCATAATCCTGGTCTTGCGGGATGAAGAGTGCAGCGTCACAGCCTGTGCGCCACAGCGTTGCGTTACTGTAGGCATCGCCGCTAGTATTGGGAAATTAAATAATAAAATAGCCGGCAGTGGGAAAATGAATCGTTACCCGATGTTCAATCCGCAGTTATTGCTCAGCTTTGTCGCGGTCTGCGACAGCGGCAGTTTCACCCGCGCCGCGGATCGGGTGTTCCTGTCGCAATCGACCGTCAGCCAGCAGGTAAGGCGGCTGGAGGAGATGCTCGGCAAGCCACTGTTTGAACGTTCATCCCATCAGGTGTTGCTGACCGAAGAGGGCGTCAAGCTATTGAGCTATGCGCGGCGGATTATCGCGTTGAATGAAGAAGCGCACGACGCGCTGACCGGCATCTGGCGCGACGGGGTATTGCGGCTGGGGATGCCGGAGGATTTCGCGGTGCCGACCACCGAGCTGCTGGCGGAATTCAGCCGTGCGCACCCACACTTGCGCCTCGATGTCGCCAGCGGTCTGAGCGCCGATCTGCACAGCGCCTACGCCCGTGAAGAGCTGGACCTGATCCTGGTCAAGCAGCGCCGCAGCCAGCAGCCGCGCGCCGCCAGGCCGGAACCGCTGCTGTGGCTCGACAGCCTGGCCTTTCCGGCGATCGAACAATCCCCGGTGCCGTTGGCGGTGTTTCCGCTCAATGGCCTGTACCGCGAGGAGCTGTGTCAGGCGTTGGATAACCTCGGCAAACGCTGGCGCATCGGCTACAGCAGCGCCAGCCTGGCGGCACTCACCGCCGCCTCCGCCGCCGGGTTGGGCGTCACCCTGTTGCCGGCCGGCTGCCGGTTACCGAGCCACCGGGTGCTGGGCATCGCCGAAGGGTTACCGCCGGTCGGCAGCTTCGAGCTGGCGCTTTACTACCGCGACAGCGCACCCGCCGCCACCCCGGCGCTGGCCGAGCGGCTAAGGGCGTTCTGCGGGTTGGTTTGAGGGACATTATTCCAAAAGCTGGGGATGTTTGAGTCGAAGCCAGTCATTGACCGCCAGCCATAATGCCTCGGCCTGTTCCAGACAAGCCTGCACCGCCGCATCTGTGACCAAATCACCTGAATAATCCGCAATGTTGCGTTGTTTTCGCAAAGTATCCAGACAAATCATGGTTTCACGGGGGATCCCCACCGTAAGCGGCAATGATTGAATCACAATCTGGTGATGGCCTGGTTTACTGGTCAACGTCCGAAAGCCTTGCGCCTGCAAAGCCGCATTGGCCATTTGCATGACCGCTTTATACGCCGTGTCAAAACGGCTTTCATTGCTGAGCTGCGTAATACTGGCATCCCGCCTATTACGTGCAGCGGCGGAGAGTAATTTTCTAATAGCGCCCGAATCAGGCGGTATCGCCTCCAGGCCGATGCCGACCAAATTGTCCAATGTCATCCTTGTCTCCCAAAATCCATAATTGCGGTTTATTCATAATGTCCTGAATAAACGCAGAACCCTCAGCCAAAGCCAACCGCCATTCTGCTGAAGAGTACAACTTAGGGTTAATTTCCCTGCCCAGCGTCTCCTGTAGCGGATAAAAAGTGTTGATAATCTCCGTGAAAGGCACATCGCCGACGATCAAAACATCTATGTCGCTGTCTGCATTAGCTTTACCACTGGCGATTGAGCCAAAAACAAAGGCCAACTCAAGCTCGGCGTCGAGCCCGGACAAGGCCTGTTGCAAACACCCGACAATCCCGGAAGTTTTGCGGAAAACGGCCGCCAGCTCAGTAAAAATCAGGCAATCGGGATTAGCCCTGTAACAAATTTGATTCCCCTGTTGCTGCCTGAGCAAAATGCCGCCCTGCGCCAGTTTATTCAACTCTTTATGCAGAGTGCCGGCCTGAGTTGCGGTCCGGCGCGCAATTTCACGCACATGAAACGCTTGCTCCGGCTGAGTTAGCAGCAGGCTTAGCACTTTTCGCCGATATTCGCTGAACAGGATGTCGAGCAGAGGATGGGACATAACGCCTCTTTATGTAGCTTTATTGGCTACGAATGTAGCCTTTAAGGCTACAAAAAGGCAACTAATACCCGGTTTCACCGTGGCGTTCGCGGTACTCTTTGGGCGTTGCGTCATAGCCTTTTTTGAATACCGAATAGAAATATTGCAGCGACGGGTAGCCGCACATCTGGGAGATCTCGTTGATGGTCAGCGAGGTCGCCGTCAGCAGATTACGGGCGCGCTCCAGCTTTTCCTGATGGATCATATGGTGGATGGTTTCGCCGGTCTCGTCCCGGAAGCGTTTTTCCAGGTTGGAACGCGACATGCCGACCGCATCCAGCACCTGCTCAACCTTGATGCCCTTGCAGGCGTGATGACGGATGTAATGCATGGCCTGAATCACCGCCGGATCGCGCAGCGAGCGGAAATCGGTGGAGCGGCGTTCAATCACCTTCACCGGCGGCACCAGGATACGTTGCAGCGGCAGTTCGCGGTGGTCCAGCAACTGATGCAGCAGTTTGGCGGCGCGGTAACCCATCTGGCGAGTGCCCTGCGCCACCGACGACAGCGCCACCCGCGACAGGTAGCGCGTCAGCTCTTCGTTATCGATGCCGATCACGCAGAGTTTCTCCGGCACCGCGATATCCAGGTGCTCGCACACCTGCAGCAAATGGCGCGCCCGCGCGTCGGTCACGGCGATGATGCCGGTCTGCTGCGGCAGGGTCTGCACCCAATCCGCCAGCCGGTTCTGCGCGTACTGCCAGTTCTCCGGCGCGGTAGCCATGCCCTGATACACCACGCCCTGATATTGCTCCGCCGCCACCCGCTGGCGGAAAGCCTGTTCGCGCTCCTGCGCCCAGCGTTTGCCGCCTTCCGCCGGCAGGCCGTAAAAGGCAAAGCGATTGATCCCCTTCTCCTTCAGGTGCATAAACGCCGCCTCCACCAGCGCCTGATTATCGGTGGCGATATAGTGCACCGGCGGGTAGTCCTCTTCACAGTGATAGGAGCCGCCAACGCCGACGATCGGCACATTGACGTTATGCAGCAACCGCTCAATCTCGCGATCGTCGTAATCGGCGATCACCCCATCACCCAGCCAGTCCTTGATGTTGTCGATACGGCAGCGAAAATCCTCTTCGATAAAGATGTCCCAGTCACACTGTGAAGCCTGTAAATACTCGCCGACGCCCTCGACCACCTGGCGGTCATACACTTTATTGGCGTTGAACAGTAACGTAATGCGAAAGCGCTTCGCGAACATGCGGCATCCCCGATAAATAAACTGCTCTCTGGGATAACATAACCCTCTGCGAGAGCAGCAGACGTCAACTCATAACTGTGAGCTCAAGCGCGATTCTTATGCCCGGCGCTTGGTGGCAGAGTCCATCCACACCGCCAGCAGCAGGATCGCGCCCTTGACGATGTACTGCCAGAAGGTCGGCACGTCCAGCATGCTCATGCCGTTATCCAGCGACGCCATGATAAACGCCCCCATCACCGCGCCGGCTACGCTGCCGATGCCGCCGGCCAGGCTGGTGCCGCCAATCACGCAGGCGGCGATGGCATCCAGCTCGGCGATATTGCCCGCCGACGGCGAGCCGGCGCCCAGCCGCGAACTGAGGATCAGCCCGGCAATCGCCACCATCAAGCCATTGATGGCGAACACCGCCAGCTTGGTGCGTTCGACATTGACCCCCGACAGGCGCGCGGCGTCGATATTGCCGCCAATGGCATAAATCCGGCGGCCAAAAGCGGTGCGGGTAGCCATAAATATCCCCGCCAGCATCAGCGCGGTGAGGATCAGTACCGGCGTAGGTACGCCGCGGTAATCATTGAGCAGATAAATGGCCCCCAGCACCACCACCGCCAGAAGGCTTTGCCGGGTCACGTCGCCGGTCGCGGCGGCCACCGGCAGCCCGAGCTGCGCACGTCGGCTGCGTCGCCGCCATTGCCAGGCAACGAACAGCATCAACCCGACGGCGCCGATGCCAAAACCCAAACCGCTCGGCAGATAGCTTTGGCCGATCTGCGACATGGCGCCGCTGGTCGGCGCGACCGTGGTGCCGTTGGTGATACCGATCAGAATGCCGCGAAAGGCCAGCATGCCCGCCAGCGTGACGATAAACGACGGCACCTTGCGGTACGCCACCCACCAGCCGTTCCAGGCCCCCAGCAACAGGCCGGCCAGCAGCGTCACCACAATAGTCAGCGGCAGGGGCCAGCCGAGCCAGACGTCAAAAATCGCCGCCGCCCCGCCCAGTAGCCCCATCATCGAACCGACCGACAAGTCGATCTCCGCCGAAATAATCACGAACACCATGCCCACCGCCAAAATGCCGGTAATCGCCGTCTGGCGCAGCAGGTTGGAGACATTGCGCGCGCTGAGATAGGCGCCCTCGGTGGTAAAGGTAAAGAACAGCATAATGACGGCGATCGCCGCCAGCATCACCAGCACCTGAAAATTGATGGATTTCAGCTTCAGGATGGGCTTTTTCTCGGCGATTTCCTGCACTATCGCGTCAGACTGCGTGCTTTTCGACATCTGTTTCACTCCTCAATGCGGCTTCCATCACCTGTTCCTGGGTCAAACCCCGGTTCTCCAGCGACGCCTTGATACGCCCCTGATGCATCACCAACACGCGGTCACTGAGGCCCAGCACTTCCGGCAGTTCCGAAGACACCACGATCACCGCGATACCTTGCTGTACCAGCTGATTGATTAATTTATAGATTTCCTGTTTTGCGCCGATATCGATACCGCGGGTCGGCTCATCAAGAATGAGGATTTTCGGCTTCAGCAGCAGGCATTTGGCCAAAATCGCCTTCTGCTGGTTACCGCCGCTCAGCCTGGCGATCGCCAGCTCGGGTGACGACGTTTTCACCTTCAGCTGCGCCAGCGACTGGCGAATGGTCGCCTGCTCCTGCGCGTCGTCGATCACCGTCAATGCGCCACTGAAATCGCTCAGCGCCGCCAGCGTCATATTCGCCCCGACGCCCATCACCGGCACAATGCCGTCGCGCTTGCGGTCTTCCGGCACCATGGCGATGCCGTGGCGCATCGCCTGTCGGCAATTATCGATAACGGTCGGCTGGCCGTTAATGCGGATGCTGCCCTGCCAGCGGCCGGCATAAACGCCGAACAGGCACTGCATGGTCTCGGTACGGCCGGAGCCGACCAACCCGGCGACGCCAAGAATTTCGCCGCGCCGCAGGCTGAACGACACCTCATCCACCCGGCGGACGTGGCGGTTCACCGGGTGCCAGGCGGTCAGGTTATCCACCTGCAAAATCACGTCGCCGATCGCATGTTCCTGCTGCGGGTACAGCTCGGTCAGTTCGCGCCCCACCATCATGGCGATAATGTCTTTTTCGCTCATCTCGGCCGCCGGCCGCGTGCCGATATGCTTGCCGTCTCGGATCACGCAGATCAGATCCGAGATCGCTTTCACCTCGTTCAGCTTGTGCGAAATGTAAATGCAGGCGATGCCGTGATCGCGCAGATCCTGAATGATCGCCAACAGCGTGGCGGTTTCGCTTTCGGTCAGCGACGCCGTCGGTTCATCCAGCACCAGCAGCCGTACCTGCTTGTTGAGCGCCTTGGCGATCTCCACCAGTTGCTGCTGCCCCAACCCCAACTCGCCGACGCGGGTATTGGGATCCACCTCCAGCTTGACCTGCGCCAGCATGCGCCGGCAGCGCAGGTACATGGCGTCGTAATCCATCACGCCACGGCGACACTGTTCGTTGCCGAGAAACATGTTTTCCAGCACCGTCATCTGTTTCACCAGCGCCAGTTCCTGATGAATGATGGCAATGCCTTTTTTCTCGGTGTCGCGGATATTTTTTGCCGCTAACACATCGTCGGAAAAATAAATATCGCCCTGATAACTGCCGTGCGGATATATTCCGCACAGCACTTTCATCAGCGTGGATTTTCCCGACCCGTTTTCACCGCATAACGATAATACCTGGCCGGCCTCCAGTTGCAGGCTGACATTATCCACGGCCTTAACTGCGCCGAATTGCATGGTGATATTTTTCATTTCCAATAGGCAGGGCATTATTCCCTCCACGTCACCGGATATCGGTATTAATTAAGATCGGCTTTTTTATGGAAACCGTCGGCAATAATAGTGCTGTCGATATTCGATTTATCCACCGGGATCGGCGTCAATAACCAGGCCGGCACCGGTTTGACGCCGTTATTCAGGGTCGCGTTGGATTTGGGTTTTTCGCCTTTGCCCAGTTGCACAGCAATGCTCGCCGCCTCATCGGCCAGCTTGCTGATCGGCTTGTAGACCGTCATGGTCTGGGTACCGGCCATGATGCGCTTCACCGCTGCCAGATCGGCGTCCTGGCCGGTAATGGCCACCTTGCCCGCCAACCCCTGTGCGGCCAGCGCCTGGATCGCCCCGCCGGCGGTCGCGTCGTTGGAGGCCACCACGGCGTCGATATGATTGCTGTTGGCGGTCAGCGCATTTTCCATGATTTTCAATGCGTTTTCCGGCAGCCAGCCATCAACCCACTGATCGCCCACCACCTTGATTTTCCCGCTGTCGATCAAGGGTTGCAGCACCTTCATCTGGCCCTGACGGAACAGTTTGGCGTTGTTATCCACCGGTGAACCGCCCATCAGGAAATAATTCCCCTGCGGCACCCGCTGCACCAGGCTTTGCGCCTGCAGTTCACCGACCTTTTCGTTATCGAAGGAGATATAGAAATCGATATCGGCGTTATTGATCATGCGATCGTAGGCCAATACCTTAATGCCTTCCCGCTTGGCCTCGCTGATGACGTTGCTCAGCACCTGGCCGTTATAGGGAATGATCACCAACACGTCGACGCCGCGGTTGATCATGTTTTCTATCTGCGCCATCTGGGTTTCTTCATTGCCGTTGGCCGATTGAACGAAGACGTCCGCCCCCAATGTTTTGGCTTTGCTGACGAAAATGTCGCGGTCCTTTTGCCAGCGCTCCAGACGCAGATCGTCGATCGCCATGCCGATTTTGATTTCTTTGCTCAGGGCCGGTTGGCTGGCCAGCGCCAGCAGCGCGCAGACCGAAAGGAACAGGGGTTTTAATTTCATCTTATATACCTTTGTTATTTAATGTGTAAGGGCAATAATTGAAACGAACTGGTTAAGGATTGTTGTCGGTTATTTACTGTTCGGCAATTACAGATTTTTACCGGCGAATTATGTTTTTTGGTTTAATGTTATTTTTATGATGGCGGTCATGCTTTCCCCCTGAAAAAAACCTTCGCGCACCATAAAATTCAAATGAAACGCGCTTAAACGCCCTATTATGAGATCTACCGCACATTTAATAATTCTGTGAATTTAAGAGTGAAATAACGTAATTGAGCCACAGGGTTCTAACTCCGAAGATAAATGCATCCCGTAAACCGGGCATCGCTACCCAGGAGTCGAAAATGCAATCCTATTTTGATCAGCTTGAGCAAGTTCGCTACGAAGGCCCCGACAGCAATAACCCGCTGGCTTTCCGCCACTATAATCCCGATGAGTTGGTGCTCGGCAAACGTATGGCCGATCACCTGCGCTTCGCCGCCTGTTACTGGCACACCTTCTGCTGGAACGGCGCGGACATGTTCGGCGTCGGCGCCTTTGATCGGCCCTGGCAGCAACCGGGCGATGCGCTGGCGCTGGCAAAACGCAAGGCCGACGTGGCGTTCGAATTCTTCCACAAGCTGAACGTGCCTTACTATTGCTTCCACGACGTCGACGTGTCGCCGGAAGGCGCTTCGTTGAAAGAGTATCTGAATAACTTTGCGGTGATGACCGACGTGCTGGCGGAAAAACAGCAAAGCAGCGGCGTGAAGCTGTTGTGGGGCACCGCCAACTGCTTTACCCATCCGCGCTACGGCGCAGGCGCGGCCACCAACCCGGATCCGGAAGTGTTCAGTTGGGCGGCCACGCAGGTATTCACCGCCATGAACGCCACTCATCGACTGGGCGGCGAGAACTACGTGCTGTGGGGCGGGCGCGAAGGTTACGAAACCCTGCTGAATACCGATCTGCGCCAGGAGCGCGAGCAGATTGGCCGCTTTATGCAAATGGTGGTGGAGCACAAACACAAAACCGGTTTCCAGGGCACGCTGCTGATCGAACCCAAACCGCAGGAACCCACCAAGCACCAGTACGACTACGACGTCGCCACGGTGTACGGCTTCCTGAAGCAGTTCGGGCTGGAGAAGGAGATCAAGGTCAATATCGAGGCCAACCACGCCACCCTGGCCGGGCACTCCTTCCACCATGAAATCGCCACCGCCATCGCGCTCGGTATCTTCGGCTCGGTCGACGCCAACCGCGGCGATCCGCAGCTGGGCTGGGATACCGACCAGTTCCCCAACAGCGTGGAGGAGAACGCCCTGGTGATGTTCGAAATCCTCAAGGCCGGCGGGTTCACCACCGGTGGCCTGAACTTCGACGCCAAGGTCCGCCGCCAAAGCACCGACAAATACGATCTGTTCTACGGCCATATCGGTGCGATGGACACGATGGCGCTGGCGCTGAAAGTGGCGGCCAGGATGACCGCCGACGGCCAGCTTCCTCAGCAGGTCGCCCGACGTTACGCCGGCTGGAACGGTGAGCTGGGCCAGCAAATTTTGCAGGGCAAACTGTCGCTGGAAGCCCTGGCGCAGTACGCTGAACAACATGCACTGGCGCCGCAGCACGCCAGCGGCCGTCAGGAACAGCTTGAGAACCTGATGAACCGCTACCTGTTCGGTTAACTGACCCGCGCGGCGCACCGTCCGCCGCGTTTTAAAGGATCTCAATCATGTACATCGGCATCGATCTCGGCACCTCCGGCGTAAAAATCATTTTGCTCGGTGAGCAGGGCCAACTGCTCGCCAGCCAGAGTGAAGCGCTGCCCATCTCCCGCCCTCATCCCCTGTGGTCAGAACAGGCGCCGCAGGACTGGTGGCACGCCACCGATCGCGCCATGCTGGCGCTGGGCAAGCAGCACAGTCTGCAACAGGTGAAGGCCATTGGCCTCAGCGGCCAGATGCACGGCGCCACGCTGCTGGATGACCGCCAACGGGTGCTGCGCCCGGCCATTCTGTGGAACGACGGCAGAAGCGCCGCGCAGTGCCAGGCGCTGGAGCGGGCGGTGCCGCAATCGCGGCAAATTACCGGCAACCTGATGATGCCCGGCTTTACCGCACCCAAGCTGCTGTGGGTGCAACAGCACGAACCGCACCTGTTCAGCCAGATCGATAAGGTGCTGTTACCCAAAGATTATCTGCGCTGGTGCATGACCGGCGAATTCGCCGGCGATATGTCGGACGCCGCAGGCACCGGGTGGCTGAACGTAGCGCAGCGCGACTGGAGCGACGAGATGCTGGCCGCCTGCGGCCTGTCGCGCCGCCACATGCCGCAGCTGTTCGAAGGCAATCAAATCACCGGTCAGACCCACACCGAGCTGGCAAGGCGCTGGGGCATGCCGCCGGTGCCGGTGGTGGCCGGTGGCGGCGACAATGCCGCCGGGGCGATCGGCGTAGGGCTGTATCAGGCCGGGCAAGCCATGCTGTCGCTCGGCACCTCGGGCGTTTACTTTGCGGTCAGCGACGGCTTTCTCAGCAACCCGGCCAGCGCGGTGCACAGCTTCTGCCATGCGCTGCCCGACACCTGGCACCTGATGTCGGTGACGCTCAGCGCCGCCTCCTGCCTGGACTGGGTCTGCAAACTGACCAACGTCGACAGCGTCACCACCCTGCTGCGCAACGTCGAACAAGCCCCTCCGGCGGAAGCCCCGCTGTGGTTTTTGCCTTACCTTTCCGGCGAACGCACGCCGCACAACAATCCCAACGCCAAAGGGGCGTTCTGGGGGCTCACTCACCAGCACGGGCCAAACGATCTGGCGCGGGCGGTGCTGGAAGGCGTCGGTTTTGCCCTGGCGGACGGCATGGACGTGCTGCACGCCAGCGGCCTGCAACCTTCGAGCATCACCTTGATCGGCGGTGGCGCACGCAGCCCGTTCTGGCGGCAGATGCTGGCGGATATCAGCGGCCAACGGCTGGAATACCGCACCGGCGGCGACGTCGGCCCGGCGCTGGGGGCCGCGCGTCTGGCGCAGATCGCCCTGAATCCGCAGCGCCCGCTGAGCGACCTGCTGCCCGAATTGCCGCTGGAACAGCTGCACGAACCGGATGCCGAACGCCATCGGCACTACGCCGCGCGGCGCAGCACGTTCCGCGAGTTGTATACCTGTTTGTTGCCGCTGATGTAACGCCCAGGGGGCAGTAACCCTGCCCCCTCATTATTACCAAATCGAATAGCCGCCAGTGGCAAATGTCGCTGCCAACCTGCGGGTTCCTCTCGTGACTGCTCCCCGCCCTGTCGGGCGAGACTTCCCACTTCCTAGGCCGCAACCGTCTGTGCGACGGATTTACGCAGGCCTCCGTGGGCAGAAACGACGAGTCCCGCCGCCTGTAGTTCAAATATTCCTTGCTGTTTGATATTCAGTGCTGCGTTGAGATCCCGATCGTGCTCTGTGTCGCATTCCGGACATTGCCAGAGCCGTTTGTGGAGCGGCATTTCCGGCATTTTATGCCCGCAACAATGGCAGGTTTTCGAGCTGGCGAACCATTGATCCAGCTTCACCAGATGAACACCTGTTTCTGCCGCTTTGTATTCCAGTTTAGTGATGAATCCAGCCCAGCCTGCGTCCCCAATAGAGCGTGCCAGTCTGCGATTTTTCATCATATTTGCCGCTTTTAGCGTCTCGACAACTACCGCTTGGTTTTCGTCAACAATTGCGCGAGATAGTTTGTGTTGAAAATCGGCACGAGCATTGGCTACCCGTTCGTGAACTGCTGCAAGCTGTATACGAGCTTTACGCCTGTTGGCGCTACCCTTTTTCTTACGAGAAAGCGCTTTCTGCTTCCGCCGCAGATTGTGACTGGCGTTGATAAGGTGGCGCGGATTGGCAATCTTATTACCGTCCGATTTGATGGCGAAATGCGTCAGCCCCATATCCAGACCAGTGATATTTGATATCAATGTTGGCTTCGCGGGCGCTTCCATCTCGTCATCACAGAGTAGCGAAGCATAGTATTTCCCGGTTGCGCTGCGGCTCAATGTTATGCTTTTCAACGCACCGGTAATTTCACGATGTAAACGCGCTTCAATCGGCGGGATTTTCGGGATTTTTATCGCGGCATCAAGCACTTTTATGCCAACACAGTGATAGCTGGACTGCCTGCCATGTTTGCGCTTGAACGCGGGGAAACGGGCTTTCAGTTTCGGGTTAAAAAAGTTGGAAAAAGCAACATCCAGATTTATTACCGCCTGCTGCAACGCAATGGCGTCATACACTTTTAGCCATCCATATCTGCGAGATTTTTTCGCTACAGCAAGCAGCGGTTTAAGGTCTTTACGTGGGTTTAAATTAACACCGTGCCGCTGGTAGGCGTGTTGCTTAATGCACAGAGCTTTGTTGTACGCGAAACGAACCGCGCCGAACTGACCATTGAGAAATTCAGCCTGTTCTGGTGTCGGATATACGCGTACTTTCGTGGCTCTTAACACAATCAGCGCTCGTTGGAATATTCTATTTATTTTAACATGTTAAGTTCGAATATCAATTGAGTAATCATCATGGATCCCTTGAGGGCTTTCTTCGAAAACGCCATAGTGTAAGTAAACTGGTCGTGCATCTGATCTTTACGACAAAGTATCGACGCAGGCTATTTGACGAACAGATGATCGCTCAGCTACGCGAGGCTTTTGGTTCAGCCGCAGCAAAGCTTGAATGCGACATTATCGAGATGGACGGAGAACGAGATCACGTCCATCTGCTGGTAGCCTATCCACCCAAACTGGCAGTCAGCGTGATGGTCAATAATTTAAAATCGGTATCGTCGCGCCTGCTTCGACAGCAAAACACACATTTACGTATGCCGAGCAAAACCGGGCTGCTGTGGCCACGTTCTTACTTTGCCTGTAGCGCAGGTGGAGCCACGATAGAAACGCTCAAAGCGTACGTGCTCAGCCAGAATACTGCGGAGTAGCCAGCCCTAAAGCCCTTCGGGCTTTTCGCCTTATATCCCCGCCCGCACTGGGCGAGGGTTTACGGCGAATTTTGCTAAATTGGTGGATGTTTTTTGACGCACCTCACCTCTGGATTAAGGAACTGAACGTGGAAAAAACCCAACAACAAAGCCGCAGAGCTTTCCTCAGCCAAACTGGCAAGCTCACCACCGCCTGTGCGGTGATCGGGCTGACCGGCGGCGTGGCGCAGGCCGCACCGCAGGCTGGCGGCCACTGTGCGTCGGAGGCCAAACCCATGACCCTGACCGACCATCACTACGTGCTGAGCGACGTACGGCTGGAGGAGGGTTTCGAATACGATGGCGATACGGTGATCGGCACCCGCACCGCGCTCTACCAGTTGGAAATCAAAGACGGCAACATCGCCGCCATCCATGCGGCGGATGCGGCGCCGATCGCGGGCGTGCCGCGTTATCAGACGCAGGGTCAGTTGCTGCTGCCGGCGTTCCGCGACATGCACATCCATTTGGACAAAACCTTCTACAGCGGCCCGTGGCAGGCACCGCGCCCACGCCAGGGCAAAACCATCATGGACATGATCGCGCTGGAACAAACGCTGATCCCCAAGCTGCTGCCGACCTCGCAGCAGCGCGCGGAAAACCTGATCGCCTTGTTGCAATCCAAAGGCAGCACCGTGGCGCGCAGCCACTGCAATATCGATCCGGTCAGCGGGTTGAAAAGCCTGGAGCACCTGCAACGTGCGCTGGAAAACCACCAGGCGGATTTCAGCTGCGAAATCGTCGCCTTCCCGCAGCACGGCCTGTTGCATTCTAAGGTCGACGGCTTGATGCGCGAGGCCATGCAGATGGGCGTGCAGTATGTCGGCGGGCTGGATCCGACCAACGTCGACGGGGCAATGGAGGCGTCGCTGGACGCGATGTTCCAGATTGCGCTCGACACCGGCAAAGGCGTCGACATCCACCTGCATGAAACCAGCCCCGCCGGGGTAGCGGCGATTAACTACATGATCGCCACCGTAGAAAAAAACCCGGCGCTGCGCGGTAAGGTCACCCTCAGCCACGCGTTCGCCCTGACCACGCTGAACCCGAATGAGCTGGCGGAAACCGCCACCCGCCTGGCGGCGCAGCAAATCACCCTCGCCTCCACGGTGCCGATCGGCGGGCTGATGATGCCGCTGCCGCAGCTCAGTGAAAAAGGGGTATTTGTGATGACCGGAACCGACAGCGTGATCGACCATTGGTCGCCGTTCGGCACCGGCGACATTCTGGAAAAAGCCAATCTCTACGCCCAGCTGTATCGCGGTTCGGATGAGTTCCATCTGTCGCGCGCCCTGGCCATTTCCACCGGCGGCGTGCTGCCGCTGAACGACAAAGGCCAACGCGCATGGCCCAAAGCCGGCGACAGCGCGGAGTTCGTGTTGATCGACGCCAGTTGTTCCGCCGAGGCGGTGGCCCGCCTGCCCGCACGCCGCGCCACCTTCCATCGGGGGCGTCTGGTCGCCGGCCAGGTCAGCAAAGCCTGATGCTGGTCCGCTGATGCCATCATGATGGCCGTTTTTGGCCTTCTTCCCTGCAGGATAACGGCGCAGTATGGCGTTATACCCCACAGGCGGAGGCCGAAAATGTCACATAGCGCATTATTGATCATCGATGTTCAGCAATCATTCCAGCATCGCCCTTTCTGGCAAGAGGACGATCTGCCCGCTTTCCAGCAGGCGATCACAAGATTAATTGAAGGCTGCCGCCGGCAGGGCGTGGCGCTGGTCGACGTGTTCCACGTTTCCCCGCAGGGGCCATTCTCGCTGGCGTCCGGTTTTGTGCAGCGTCTGCCGTTCCTCAGCCACCAGGCGGACGTTACCCTGCACAAACATGTGCATAACGCGCTGACCGAATCCGGGTTGGATGCCTGGCTACGTGAACGGGAGATCAACCACCTGATTATCTCCGGCATTCGTACCGAGCAATGCTGCGAAACCACCACCCGCGTGGCAAGCGATCTCGGCTATCGGGTGACCTTCGTCACCGAGGCGACCCTGACATTCCCGATGCAACACCCCAACGGCCAGATCTTTACCACCGAACAGCTCAAGCGGCATACTGAGACGGTGCTGGTCGACCGTTTCGCCCAGCTCGCCAGCGTGGATGAGGTGCTGGCGCAACTGTCACAGGAGTCATAATGCCGCAGGCCGTCTACTTTCTGATGCTGCCCCAGGTGCTGTCGCTGGACGTCAGCGGCCCGGCCGAAACCCTGCGCCTGGCCGGAACGTTCAGCCTGCATTACATCGGCCCGGAGCCGCAGATAACCTGCTCCATCGGCATGACGCTGAGCCGGCTGGAACCGCTGCCTGCCCGATTGGAAGACGGCGCGATTTTGGTGGTGCCGGGAGTCAGCGATTCGGCGCGCTACTTTGCCACCCCGCAAGCCGAACAGGCCCGCCGCTGGCTGGCGGCGCTGCAACCCGATCTGCAAAGCCGCCGCATCACGCTGGTCTGCGTGTGTTCCGGCGCGTTGCTGGCGGCGCAGGCCGGCTTGCTCGACGGCTACCAGTGCACCACTCACCATGACGTGCTCGAACGTATGCGCTTGCAGGCACCGGCGGCGCTGGTGAAAGAAAACCGCATTTTTGTCGAAGACCGCAGCGTCTACACCAGCGCCGGCATTACCGCCGGTATCGATCTGGCGCTGCACCTGATTAACCGCCAGTGCGGCGCAACCCGGGCGACGGAAGTCGCCCGCGAAATGGTGGTGTATTTCCGTCGTTCCGGCGACGACCCGCAGCTTTCGCCGTGGCTGCGCTATCGCAATCATTTGCACCCGGCGGTCCACCGCGCCCAAGACGTGATGGCCGCCGAGCCGGAGGCCGAATGGTCAGTGCCGCAGGTGGCGGAAAAAGCCCACGTCAGCAGCCGCCATCTGGCGCGGCTGTTCCGCAGCCATATCGGCATCAGCGTGCGGGAATATCATGAACAGCTGCGGCTGGCGGTCGCGCAACAGCGGCTGCAACAAGGCTACGGGCTTGAGAAAGCGGCGCTGGCGGCCGGGTTCTCATCCGGCCGCCAGCTGCGGCGCGCGCAACAGCGCGGGCAAAACCCGTTATGACACCAGCCTTCGAACGTCCAGCTTTTGCAGCCCCATCGACAGCAGCAGGCTGAGCGCCAGCGCCACACCGAATACCCAGAAGATATCCAGCAGCGGATAAGCGGTGAGTTCAAGATGCCGACTGCGCATAAAGTTGACGATAATGGCGTGAAAACCGTAGATCGCCAGCGAATGGCGGGAAAAAACGCTCAGCCAGCCGATCGGATCCGGCAGGCAGTTCTTAAACCACACCAGCAGCGATACCGCCGCGATAAACACCAGCGGGCCGCAGTAGATGTAAAAGGTATCGGCAAAGCTGCCGTTGATGAACATCTGGCTTTTGGTGCCGCGCACAATCAGCGCCACGCTGAGTACAAAGCCCAGCGCCGCCAGCCAGCTGATGCCGCGCCGCCCGGTGTCCATCATGCCAATCGCCCGCCCGGCCAGCGCGTACAGCAGGTAATAGAAAGTGTCGCCGTAGATATACAGATTGACCGGCAGCAGGTGAGCGTTGCCGAGGGTCACCGCACCGGTATTGGGGTTGGCAATCACCGCCAGGATCACCAGTACCCCGGCCAGATAACGGCGCGAGACCGGTTTGACGCTGATCAGCGGCGAGAGCAGGTAAATCACCGCAATCGCATAGAAGAACCACAGGTGATAAAACACCGGTTTTTGCAGCATGCCGCGCAGCGACGGCCAGAAGCCGATTTTGGTGAAGGCCGCGATATAGGCCAGCGCAATGAGGCTGTAGAACAGGATGCAGCAGCCGATACGGATGAAATGTTTTTTGCCGGCGCTTTTCTCGCCGAAAAACAGATAGCCGGAAATCATGAAAAACAGCGGCACCGACACGCGCGACATGCCGTTCAGCACGTTAGCGATGTCCCAGTTATGTTCCCCCACCGCCAAGCCGTTGGTGACGTAATAGGTGGTGGCGTGGATCATCACCACCATCATGCACGCCACCGCGCGCAGGTTATCTATCCAGCCAATTTTAGTGCTCAAAACGGTGCCCGACGTTGTGTCATATTGATCTGTTAATAAGAGGTTATATACCCGTCATACTTGAAGCTGCATCTGTGTTGGCTGCGCCCGCACACCCCAGTCACTTAGTTTACTAAGCTCCTGAGGATGAGCGCGCTTGCCGCCTGGATGCAACTCCAATTATTTAGGGTATAGAGCACGGGCCGCGGCGACAACCCAAAAGCGAAATATCAGAATGTGCTGAAACAACACCTTATCGTTGCTAAGGTGAACAATTGGCGGCAAAATAGCCGCCATAACTCGCTCAGTTTGCGCTTCCCGCCCTGGCAGTTCCTTTTTTCTTCTTCACTATCAGTACTATAAATATGAAAACGACATTACCACCTGCGGCACGCTTGGGCCGACAGGCGCTTTTATTCCCTCTTTGTCTGGTGCTGTTCGAATTTGCCACCTATATCGCCAACGATATGATCCAGCCCGGTATGCTGGCGGTGGTGGCGGAGTTCAACGCCGGCGAAGAGTGGGTGCCGACATCCATGACCGCCTATCTGGCCGGCGGTATTTTCTTGCAATGGCTGCTCGGCCCGCTGTCGGATCGACGTGGCCGCCGCCCGGTGATGCTGGCCGGCGTGGCGTTCTTTATCGTCGCCTGTCTGGCCATTTTGCTGGTGACCAACATCGAGCAGTTTATCTTTATGCGTTTCCTGCAGGGTATTGGCCTGTGCTTTATCGGCGCGGTCGGCTACGCCACGATACAGGAATCCTTCGAGGAATCGGTGTGCATAAAAATCACCGCGCTGATGGCCAACGTGGCGCTGATCGCCCCACTGCTCGGGCCGCTGGCCGGGGCTGCGCTGATCCACGTCGCGCCGTGGCAGAGCATGTTCGTGCTGTTCGCGGCGCTGGCGGCGATCGCCTTTTATGGCCTGTGGAAGGCGATGCCGGAAACCGCCTCGCTGCAGGGCGATAAATTCTCGGCCGCCAACCTGTGGCGCGACTATCGCCAGGTACTGAGCAACCGCCGCTTTGTTTGCGGGGCGCTGGCCATAGGTTTTGCCAGCCTGCCGTTGCTGGCCTGGATTGCCCAGTCGCCGGTGATCCTGATCAGCGGTGAATCGTTGTCGACGCTGGATTACGGCCTGTTGCAGATCCCGGTGTTCGGCGCGCTGATCCTCGGCAACCTGACGCTGGCCCGCATGACCGGTAAAAACAGCGTGGAACGCCTGATCAAGCTGGGCGCGGTACCTATGATGCTGGGGCTGCTGGTCGCGGCGCTGGCGACGCTGTTCTCCAGCCACGCCTATCTGTGGATGACCGCCGGGCTGAGCCTGTACGCCTTCGGTATCGGGCTGGCCAACGCCGGGCTGTACCGCCTGACGCTGTTCTCAAGCGCCGTCAGCAAAGGGACGGTCTCCGCCACCATGGGCATGCTGAGCATGCTGGTGTTTACCGTCGGTATCGAGCTGGCGAAAGTGGCCTATGTCTGGGGCGGCAGCGGGTTGTTCAACCTGTTTAACCTGATCAGCGGCCTGTGCTGGCTGGCGCTGGTGGCGCTGTTCCTCGGCAAACGCCGCAGCGGCGACGCAACGCCTGCGCCTAACGAAGCGCTGTAACGAGCGCCGAGCTAACGACACGGGAAGAGACGATATCTCTTTCCGTGTTTCAAGATTTACACTGGATTTAACACTATCAGTCAGATGAATCAGTTCTCAAACTTATAGCCCATGCCAGTACCGCCTCATGGCTGATAAAATTCATCTGTTCAACGTCACGAAGTGCCTCTAGCGTCAAGCACCTCTGTTCTTTCTCTCGCACAGGCCCGTCATACTTTTCATCATCTTTTCTTACGAACAGTGGTGATAAACCTTCAGTATTCATCCTGATGACCTCGCGATTTAATCAAAATACACGGCTATACCCAAAATAATTGGAGTTGCATCACAACAAAGCCACGGCTTTGTTGAACAGCGCTTGCGCTGGCCCCAACGGGGCGAGGCTTTGCCGAGTAACGCGGCAAGAGCATGAGTCCCCAGGAGCTTACTCAAGTAAGTGACTGGGGTGAGTGCTCGCAGCCAACGCAGAGGCAGCTTCAAGTATGACGGGTATACAGCCCGCCATCGCGCAGCAGATGTTGATTGCCTTTGCGGCGGGTAAAGCCGCTGCGATCGAAAAACTCCAGCACCTGGATCGCCAGCTTGCGGCCGACGCCGAGCCTGTCGCGGAAATCCGCGGCGTTGGTGCTGCCCTGCGTTGCATCCAGCTCGCGGATAAGCGCAGCGAACTGTTCGATACGACGGCTGAGATAATAACGGTCCACCACCACCGCAGTGACATGCCCCAACTGAGCGGCTTTACGCAGCGTCGCCCGCACGGGGGCCTCTTCTTCGCCCAATTCTGCGGCCAAATCGCGCACCCACCAGGCTTCGTCACCGAACAGCGGCGCAATACGGCTCCACAGACTCTGTTCTTCCGCGCTGAACGCCAGGCCATGCTCCGGCAAGTGCAGCCAGCCGCGCGTATTACGCACGCTTCCGGCAGCCAGCAACCGATCGATCATCATAAATACCAGCGCTTCAGGCAATGAAGGCAACGCCATGCGCCGCAGACGCGCTCGCCCCAGCCCAAGCTGATCGGCATGCTGCTGGTGATACTCGAACAGGACTTGCAGCAAGCGCTGTTGGCCCTGCTGTGCATTCTCCTGCGCCAGTGCCCACTCGCCGGCAATCAGCCATTCATGGTCCGCCAACAGCTCGGCCAGACCGCCTTCGGTCAGTTGCCGCGCCCAGGCGAACATCGCCAGATCCAGCGGCCCGTTGGGCAGGTGCAGCGCCAGCGCCTGGCGATCGTCGCCGGCTTGCGCCAATGCCGCCAACCAGGCAAGGTAATCCGGCTGGCGTTTACCGCGTTTCGGCGTCGTCAAACTCAGCACCCGTGCGCCGCCCAGGGTCTGGCGGGCGCCGATATCGCGCAGCACCAGCCGATCGTTGTCCGCCAGCCACAGCGGGCGATCGAGGATCAGCTCCGCCAGCTGTTCATTCAATAACGCAATCCGGCCGGTGATATGGCTGGCGGCGTGATGCAGATGCAGCGGTTGCCAATGCTTGATCGGCTGGTCGAGATCCAGCGCCACCAGAATGCGTTCTGCCGCCTGCAACGGCTTTTTCGCCAACAACCAGTCACCGCGAGCCACCTGCTCTTTGCTGACGTCACCGCTGATGTTCAGTGCGATGCGCTGCCCGGCCTGCGCCTGCTCAACCTGTTGATTCTGCGCATGCAGGCCGCGTACCCGCACCGGAGCGTCCGCACCGGTCAGCCACAGCGTATCCCCTACCGCCACCTGCCCGCCCAACGCTGTACCTGTGACGACCAGACCCGCCCCTTTCACGCTGAAGGCGCGGTCTACCGCCAGCCGGAAACGGCGCGTCAGCGCATGCTCATCAGGCCGTAACGCCAGCAGATGCGCGCGCAGGGCGTCAATCCCCCGATCCCGCACCGCTGCGGTGACAAACAGCGGCGCATCGGGCCAGCCCTGCCGCGCCAGTTCATCGCTGACCTGCCGCCGCACCTCGTCAACCCGCGTTTCGTCCACCCGATCGGCCTTGGTCAATGCCACCGTCAGCGCCGGGCGCCCACTCAGCCGCAGGATCGCCAAATGTTCACGCGTTTGCGCCATCACGCCGTCGTCGCAGGCCACCACCAGCAGCGCATGATCGATGCCGCCGATGCCCGCCAGCATATTGGCGAGGAATTTTTCATGGCCGGGCACGTCGATAAAACCCAGCACCCGGCCGTCGGGCTGCGGCCAGTAGGCATAGCCCAGATCTATGGTCATGCCGCGGCGTTTTTCTTCCGGCAGGCGATCGGCGTTGATCCCGGAGATCGCCTGCAACAGGGTGGTTTTGCCATGATCGACATGGCCGGCAGTGGCGATAATCATGCGTTTAACGCCTCGATCAGCGCTTGTTCCTGCTCAAGGCAGCGCAGATCCAGCCACAGCCGGCCGTCGTTAATTCGGCCGATCACCGGCTGCGGCAGGCGGCGCCAGCGTTCTGCCAGCGCTTCCAGCGTCGCCCCACGGCCGTCGAGCGGCGTAAAGGTCAATGCGTAGCTGGGCAACCTGTCCACCGGCAGCGAGCCGCTGCCAATCTGCGACCAGCACGGTTCGGCGCGCAGTTGGAAACGTTCGCCAAACTGCGGTTCCAGCGTGTGCAGCAAGCGTTCGGCTGCGGCCTGCATCGCCTGTTGCGGGCGGGTCAGCAGCCGCAGTGTCGGCAGTCGCTCCACCAACCATTCAGGCTGCTGGTAGAGACGCAGCGTGGCTTCCAGCGCCGCCAGCGTCAGCTTGCCGACACGCAGCGCGCGTTTAAGCGGATGCTGCTGCAACCGGGCGATCAGCGCCTTTTTACCGACGATAATCCCGGCCTGCGGGCCGCCCAGCAGCTTGTCGCCGGAGAAAGTCACCAGATCCACCCCGGCGGCCAGCAGCCGCTGCGGCATCGGCTCGGCCGGCAGGCCGTACTGCGCCATATCAATCAGCGAACCGCTGCCCAGATCGGTGGCGGTCGGCACGCCATATTCGGCGCCAAGCTGCGCCAGTTCGGCTTCATCCACCGCGGCGGTAAAGCCCTGGATGCTGTAGTTGCTGGTATGCACCTTCATCAGCAGTCCGGTTTGTTCATTGATGGCGTTGCGGTAATCTTTCAGGTGGGTACGGTTAGTGGTGCCGACCTCAACCAGCCGGCAGCCCGCCTGGCGCATCACGTCGGGGATGCGGAACGCGCCGCCGATTTCCACCAGCTCACCGCGCGACACCACCACGTCCTTGCCGGGCGCAATCGCCGCCAGCATCAGCAACACGGCCGCCGCATTGTTATTGACGATGCAGGCATCTTCCGCACCGGTCAGGCGGCACAGTAAATCCGCCACGGCGCGATCGCGATGCCCGCGCCCGGCGCCGTCCAGATCGTATTCCAGCGTCACCGCCGCCCCCATCGAATGGCTCACCGCGTCGATTGCCGGTTGCGCCAGCAGGGCACGGCCAAGGTTGGTGTGCAGCACGGTGCCGCTGAGATTGAAGACCGGCGTCAGCGCCGAACGCTGCCGTTGCGCCAAACCGGCGCTGAGCGCCTGCGGCCAGTCGCTGCACCAATCGGGCAGCCGCTGCTGCTGCTTGATCGTCTCACGCGCCTGCAACTGCAATTCGCGCAGCAGATCGCTAATCAGCGTCTGGCCGTATTGGGCCACCAGCGGTTCGATAGCGGGATCGTGCAGCAGGCGGTCGATGGCGGGTAACTGGCTGTAAAGAAGGTGGGATTCAGTGCTCATGGTCGCTCGGTTTTTTTGTGTGAGGATGCGGCATAAAACAAACTCCCCGCCAAAGCGGGGTGAGGGAATTCAGGGGGGTGAAGTGCGGGCAAAACTTTCGCGGGCAAACAGCCGCTCGGCCAGTTTGATCAACGCAGGCCGTTCGACGCACCAGTTAGGCATGATGCGGCGGAAATTGAGGTAGCCCAGCGCGCAGCCGGTAGCGATGTCCGCCAACGTCAGCTCGGCGGCGTTCAGCAGCGTCTTTTCCTGCGCCAGCCTCTCCAGTGCGTCCAGCCCGTGCGTCAGCTTGTCGCGCTGGCGCAGTATCCAGTTTTCGTCCTGTTTTTCCGGCGCGCGTTTGCTCTCGCGAAACAGCGTGGCGGCGGCTTCGGTTACGCCGTCGGCCAGCGCTTCCACCTGGCGAATGCGCAGCGCAGCCGTGCGATCGGCGGGCAAAAATGCCGGGACGGCGGGAAGCAGTTCGAGGTATTCGGCAATGACACGCGAGTCGTAATAAGCCACGCCGTCATCGGCCACCAGCACCGGCACCTTGGCGAGCGGATTCAGCTCCACCACCCGGCTGCCCGGCTCATACGGCGGATCGTTAACGAATTCGAACGCGATCCCCTTTTCCAGCAACATCACGGAAATCTTGCGTACAAAAGGGCTGGTATAACTGCCAATCAGCTTCATCCGTCTTCCCCCCGAGCTGTCGAATCACAGCGTTGTTATTTCACCACCAGCGTGTCGATAATCCGCTGAACCAGCGCCTGGTGCGCCTCCGGCGTTTTGGCCGGTGACAGCATTTGCAACGTCACCACCCTTTTATTCAATACCGTCAGCACAAAGGTGGAGAGTACCTTTTGCCCATTGACGCTTTGCTCGGTATCCAGCCGATGGAACTTCTGCTTACCGACGCTGAAGTTCTCTTCTTTGGTGGTCTTGATATTCTGATAGCGGTCGGCCAGCTCGGTGATGATGCTTTGCGTCAAATCTTTCAGCATTTTATCGCTGGTGTTGAGCTTCATGTCATCAGGCGGGACCACTTCGGAGGAGACGGTGCTCTGGCGTGTCTTGCCGTCGAGGAAACGCTGAATGGTGGATTTGCTGTCGTTGACGATGCCGCTGTTCTGGGTCTGATCGCTAAACCCCGCCGGCAGTAAAAAGGTCACGTTACCCCTTTGCAGCGATACCTTCAGCCCCACAGGCTCGCTTTCCACCGGTGGCGGTGGCGGCGCAATGGGCTGCGTCACGATCGGCTTGGGGTCCGGCTTAGGTACTGCCGGTTTGGTGTCTTCCTTGTTGTCACAGGCCGACAGCCCGATCGCCAGAACGGCGACCGCCGTGAGTTTCGCAATGGTCTTCAACATCGTCCCTTTCCTTTCGCGTTGCGCGTCATTGCGTAAACGTAGCAACTCGCCCCTGTGAATGCCAGATGCGCAGTCTGAAATTAATCATCTGACCACTCGTAAGGGGCAAATACCGACATTTTGCGATTTACTCCCCCGGGAACAGGAACGGGTTGATGCTGCTGCGGGCAAAACCTTCATCTTCCAGCTTGGCGTCCAGCACCAGCGAGGCCAGATCGTCGGCCACCGCTTCGATATGCGGATCTTTTTCCTGATACAAAATCTTCAGGTAAGTGCCGCAGTCGCCACAGCTTTCCGCTTTCACCGCCGCCAGTTCGCTGTCCAGCGACCAGTAATTCAGATCGCGGGTTTGCTCGCAGTTGCTGCATTTTATCCGCACCACGTGCCACTCGCTTTCGCACAGGTTGCAGTGCAAATAGCGCAGGCCGCTGACGGTGCCGATATGCACCACGCTGGAGACCGGAATGCTGCCGCACACCGGGCAGAACTGGCGATGCTCGCCATATTCCGCGCGCGCCTTGCCGGGGATCAGGCTTGCCATTTGCGCCCAGTAAAGCGACAGCGCAGCCCAGATGAACGGCGCTTTCTCGCTGCCGATCTTGCCGAACTCGCGGTTGAGCAAGGCGTCGGCCATCAGCTCCAGCTCATGCGCCGATGCCTTTTCCAGGTTATCCAGCACCGCCAGAATGTGTTCCGGCGCCTGTGGACGCAGCTCGGCGATCAACGAGCCCAGCAGCCGGTGCCAATGCTCGCTGCGCGGATAAACGCTCAAATCCAGCGGCGGCTTGCCGCTGGCCGCGCCCTGCTGCAGCGCTTCGGTCAGATCCAACTGCAACGGGTTGTCGTGCAGCGCATGGTGCTGCGCCTCGGCCAGTTGGGCGGCGAAGTTCAGGTAGTCGCCCAGCGGGTTGTCCGTCGCCAGCTTGCGCAGGCGTTCGGCGCGGCGGCTGTAGAGGCTTTTCAAATTGGCGAAAAGTAACGGCGGAATTGTCTCCGCCGTTGTGGACTTCTCGCGCTGTGCCCCTAACTGCTCTTTAGGAACGATGCGGATGCTCATCAGGGTTTGTCTTCCTGTCGTTTCTCGCGGACCTCTCGGTACCAGCGCGGATGATGTTTTTTAGCCCAGGCCGCAGGCACCCAGCCTTCGACCATCGCGGTGATGGTGCCTTTTACCCACAGCGCGGCGTAAATGTGCACCATAATCACGATGATCAGGCCGACCGCCGCCAGCGAATGCACCAGCAGCGCGATGCGGATCAGCGGTATCGGGAACGACGGCGCAAAGTACGGCCGCCAGATCACCACACCGCTGGCCAGCAGCAGCACCAGGCTGACGATAGCTGCCCAGAATACGCACTTCTGACCGAAATTATAACGCCCGGTGTCGCCCACTTCCTCGTTCATGGCGATTTTGTGGATGTTTTTGGCCCAGACGATGTCTTCGCGGTTGATCAGATTATGCTTCCAGTAGCGCAGGAACATCAGCAGGAAGGCCGCAAACATGAGCACCCCGACAAAGGGGTGCAGGATGCGCGCCAGCTGCGGCGTACCTAAGATGTTCATCAGCCAGTTGAAGGAGGGGAAAAAGAACCCCAGCCCGCTGATGGCCGCGAACACAAAGCAGAACGCCACAATCCAGTGGTTAATCCGCTCCGGCGCGCTGTAGCGCTGAATCCGCTTTTCCTTCTTCATTTGCGCGTCTCCTCATCGTGCAGCTCGTCGTTGTCTTCCTCTTCGACGCGATTAGGACCGACGCCGACATAGTGGAACACGCTCGCTGCAAAGGTGGCGGCAAAGCCGATGGCCGCCAGGGGTTTCCACACGCCTTTCCAGAACGTGATCGCCGGGCTGATGGTCGGGTTATTCGGCAAACCGTGATACAGCTGCGGTTTGTCGGCGTGGTGCAGCACATACATCACGTGGGTGCCGCCCACGCCCGCCGGATCGTACAGACCGGCGTTCTGATAACCGCGGGTGTTCAGCTCGCCGACGCGCTCGGCGGCAATCTGCTTCATCGCGTCCTTGGTGCCGAAGTGAATCGCGCCGGTCGGGCAGGTCTTCACGCAGGCCGGTTCCTGGCCGACATCAACGCGGTCGACGCACAGGGTGCATTTGTACACCCGATTGTCGTCCTTGTTCATACGCGGCACGTCGAACGGGCAGCCGGCGATGCAGTAGCCGCAGCCGATGCAGTGCTCGGACTGGAAGTCGACGATGCCGTTGGCGTACTGAATGATTGCGCCTTCCGACGGGCAAGCCTTCAGGCAACCCGGATCGGCGCAGTGCATGCAGCCATCCTTGCGGATCAACCATTCCAGCTTGCCGTTTTCCTCCACTTCGGAGAAGCGCATGACCGTCCACGACTTGGCGGTCAGATCGGCGGGGTTATCGTACACCCCGACGTTGCTGCCGATTTCATCGCGGATGTCGTTCCATTCGGAACAGGCCACCTGACAGGCCTTGCAGCCAATACAGGTGGTGACATCGATAAGTTTGGCCACTTCTTCCTGGTGGTCACGGGCGCGCGGGGCCGGCGTGAAACCATTGGTGGCGGATTTACGAATGATGTCCTGAGATTGCATTGCCATAATTCGTCTCCGTTACACCTTTTCCACGTTAACCAGGAACGCCTTGAACTCCGGCGTTTGCGTGTTGGCATCGCCGACAAACGGCGTCAGCGTGTTGGCGATAAAGCCTTTCTTCGCCACCCCTTCGTAACCCCAGTGGATCGGGATGCCGATGGTGTCGACCTCCTGGCCGTTCACCTGCAAAGTACGGATACGCTTGGTCACCACCGCCTTGGCCTTGATATAGCCGCGGTTGGAGCTGACTTTCACCGTATCGCCGTGCTTGATGCCTTTTTTCTCCGCCAGCTTCTCGCCGATCTCCACAAACTGCTCCGGCTGCGCGATGGCATTGAGCTCCGCGTGCTTGGTCCAATAGTGGAAGTGCTCGGTCAGACGATAGGTGGTGCCGACATACGGGAACTTGTCGGATTTGCCCATCGCCGCCAGATCGTCCTTGAACACGCGCGCCGCCGGGTTGGAGACCACGTTCGGGTGCAGCGGGTTGGTGCCGAGCGGCGTTTCAAACGGCTCGTAGTGCTCAGGGAACGGCCCTTCCGCCATTTTGTCGGTGGCGAACAGGCGGCCCATGCCTTCCGGCTGCATGATAAACGGCCCGACATCGCTGCCCGGCGCGGCGGCGCTGTAGTCCGGGATATCCACCCCGCCCCACTTGGCGCCGTCCCACTCCAGCAACTGACGTTTCGGATCCCAGGGTTTCCCCTGCGGGTCGGCCGAAGCGCGGTTATACAGAATGCGGCGGTTGAGCGGCCAGGCCCAGGCCCAACCCAGCGTGTTACCGAGGCCGGACGGATCGGCGTTATCGCGCCGCGCCATCTGGTTGCCGGCCGGCGTCCAGCTGCCGGCAAAGATCCAACAGCCGCTGGCGGTGGTGCCGTCGTCACGCAGGTGAGCGAAGGTGCTGAGCTGTTCGCCCTTTTTCGCCAGCACTTTGCCGTCGGCGTCGAGAATGTCCGCCAGCGCCTTGCCGTTGCTTTCCATCGCCACTTCTTCCGAAGCGGGGTTTTCCGGCGTCAGGTAATCCCAGGTCATGTTCAGCACCTGTTCAGGCACCGCGCCGCCGTCGCGCGCGTACATCTCGCGCAGGCGGATGAAAATGCCCGCCAGGATTTCCCCGTCGTTCATCGCCTCACCGGGGGCGTCCGCGCCTTTCCAGTGCCACTGCAACCAGCGGCCGGAGTTGACGATCGAGCCGTTTTCTTCGGCAAAGCAGGTGGACGGCAGGCGGAACACCTCGGTCTGAATCTTCGACGGATCGACGTCGTTGAACTCGCCGTGGTTCTGCCAGAAGTTGGAGGTCTCGGTGTTGAGCGGATCTATCGTCACCAGGAACTTCAGCTTCGACAACGAGGCCACGACCTTGTTTTTGTTCGGGAACGACGCGACCGGGTTAAAGCCCTGGCACAAATAGCCGTTGACCTTCCCTTGCGACATCATCTCGAAGTACTGCAGTACATCGTAGCCTTTGTCCCACTTCGGCAACCAGTCAAAGCCCCAGCCGTTGTCTTTCTGCGCCTTGTCGCCGTAGAAGCTCTTCATCATGCTGACGAAGAATTTCGGGTAGTTGCTCCAGTAGTTCACCTGGCCCGGCAGCAGCGCCTTCGGCGTGTTGGCCTTCAGGTAGGTGTCGATATCCGGATGTTTTTCCGAAGGCAGCGTCATATAGCCCGGCAGGCTCTGCGACAACAGACCCAGATCGGTCAGACCCTGGATATTGGAGTGGCCGCGCAGCGCGTTGACGCCGCCGCCCGCCATGCCCATGTTGCCGAGCAGCAGCTGGATCATCGCCATGGTGCGGATGTTCTGCGCGCCGACCGAGTGCTGAGTCCAGCCCAGGGCGTACAGGAACGACGCGGTTTTATCCGCCACGCAGGTTTCGGCGATGTATTCGCAGACCTTGATGAAATCCTCGGTCGGCGTGCCGCAGATATTGTTCACCACCTCCGGCGTATAGCGGCTGACGTGCTGTTTGAGCATGTTCCACACGCAGCGCGGATCCTGCAACGTGACATCGCGCTTGGCGAAGCCGTTTTCATCGAGCTGATAATTCCAGGTGGTTTTGTCGTATTTGCGGTTTTCCGCGTCGTAGCCGCTGAACAGGCCGTCTTCGAAGGTAAAGTCTTCCCGCACCAGCAGGCTGGCGTTGGTGTAGGCCTCGACGTACTCGCGGTTGATCTTGTCGTTGGTGATCAGGTACAGCAACACGCCCGACAGGAAGGCGATGTCGGTACCGGAACGGATCGGCGTGTAGAAATCCGCCACCGATGCGGTACGGGTAAAGCGCGGATCGATGACGATCAGCTTGGCTTTATTGTGAATCTTGGCTTCCATCGCCCAGCGGAACCCCACCGGATGCGCTTCCGCCGCATTACCGCCCATGACGATAATCAGATTCGCGTTCTTGATATCAACCCAGTGGTTGGTCATCGCACCGCGACCAAATGTTGGAGCAAGACTTGCTACCGTTGGTCCGTGTCAGACACGCGCCTGGTTGTCTACGGCAAGCATGCCGAGAGCGCGACTAAATTTTTGGGTTAAATACCCGGTTTCGTTACTGGAGGCGGAGGCACACAGCATGCCGGTGCTCAGCCAGCGGTTGACGGTGACGCCCTGTTCGTTGGTTTTCACGAAGTTGGCGTCACGGTCTTCCTTCATCAGTTTGGCGATGCGGGTAAAGGCATCGTCCCAGCTAATGCGCTGCCATTTATCTGACCCTGGCGCACGATACTCCGGGAACTGGAGACGGCTTGCACTGTGGATGAAGTCGACCAGCCCCGCGCCTTTCGGGCAAAGCGCGCCGCGGTTTACCGGGTGATCCGGGTCCCCTTCAATGTGGAATATGCTTTCTTTGGCGTTTTTGGCGCCATCACCAAGGCTGTACATCAACAGCCCACAGCCGACGGAACAATACGTACAGGTATTACGGGTTTCACGGGCGCGCAGCAGTTTGTACTGCCGGGTCTCCGCTAACGCCACTTCCGGGGCAAAGCCCAGTGCGGCTACCGTCGTTCCTGCCATACCGCCAGCGCAGATCTTAAAGAACTGCCTTCTGCTGACCTGCATGGGGGTCTCCTTTCACTCTCGATTGTCACATTGTTTCAAATGGCGCTTTCCCCCTTGAAGCGGGAAGCGCTAAAATCCATCTTGTTTTTACGCGGCAATATTACCACAGCGTATATGGGGTTGTTACAAACAGGTGCCAGTTAAGTGAACACTATAAACCCAGAGCAGCACATAAATGAGACCCCGCTCACAGGGGTGACCCAGGCCCAGGTTTATCAGCGCGGGCAGCTCGCCACCGCACAGCCTGACTGGCTGGCGGAAGAAGTGCCGGTCGCCCTGGTCTATAACGGCATCTCTCACGTGGTGATGATGTGCACGCCAAAAGATCTGGAGGCATTCGCCCTCGGCTTTTCGCTGTCCGAAGGCATTATCGAGTCACCACGCGATATCTACAGTATAGAGATTAACCAAACCTGTAACGGGCTGGAGGTGCAAATTGAGCTCTCCAGCCGCCGCTTTGCCGGGTTGAAGGAGCGCCGCCGCGCCATGGCGGGCCGCACCGGCTGCGGCGTGTGCGGCATCGAACAGTTGGCGGACATCTTCCGCCCGCTGCCTGCGCTGCCGTTCACCCAACGCTTTTCTTTCGCCAACCTCGACCACGCGCTGAGGCAGCTCAAGCAGGTGCAGAGCGTCGGGCAGCTCACCGGCTGTACCCACGCCGCCAGCTGGATTTCGCCGCAGGGTGACCTGTTGGGCGGCTGTGAAGACGTCGGCCGCCATGTAGCGCTCGACAAGTTGCTCGGCGTGCGCGCGAAGCAAGATTGGCAACAGGGCGCGATCCTGGTCTCCAGCCGCGCCAGCTATGAAATGGTACAAAAATCCGCGATGTGCGGCGTCGAGATCCTGTTCGTGGTTTCCGCTGCCACCTCGTTGGCGGTGGAAATCGCCGAGCGCAGCAACCTGACGCTTGTCGGTTTCAGCAAACCCGGCCGCGCCACGGTGTTTACTCACCCGCAGCGCATTGAGGATTAATTTAATCCCCTACACCAAGTAGGGCATTGATAATCATTTTCAAGATCATTTAATTAACTATAATGATCCGACTGCTTACGCGGTGCTCGCACCTTGCGCCGCCCATACCCCACTGGAGATGATGATTATGAGTTATTCACTGCCATCCCTGCCGTACGCCTACGACGCACTGGAACCGCATTTCGACAAGCAGACGATGGAAATCCATCACACCAAACACCACCAGACTTACGTCAACAACGCGAACACCGTGCTGGAAGCGTACCCTGAGCTGGCTTCGCTGAGCGTTGAAGCGCTGATCCAGGATCTGGATAAAGTGCCAGCCGACAAGCGCACTTTCATGCGTAACAACGCCGGCGGCCACGCTAACCACAGCCTGTTCTGGAAAGGCCTGAAAATCGGTACCACGCTGGGTGGCGATCTGAAAGCCGCTATAGAGCGCGATTTCGGCAGCGTCGAGAAATTCCAGGAAGAGTTCGAGAAAGCCGCAGCGACCCGCTTCGGTTCAGGTTGGGCCTGGCTGGTGCTGAAAGGCGACAAACTGGCCGTGGTGTCTACCGCTAACCAGGACAGCCCGCTGATGGGCGAAGCCGTTGCCGGCGCTTCAGGCTTCCCAATCCTGGGCCTGGACGTGTGGGAACACGCTTACTACCTGAAATATCAGAACAAACGCCCAGACTACATCAAAGCGTTCTGGAACGTGGTTAACTGGGATGAAGCGGCAGCACGCTTCGCTGCGAAGAAGTAATTCGCCCCCAGTACTGATGATGCCCGCGTGAAGCGGGCATTTTTTTACCCAAAATCCGCTAAAGTTTGACCGCCCTTTGCCGATGGTTTGTTCAATAGAGGTTCGCCCGCAAAGGAAAAATAATATGGCGGCATTGCAAACACTGGCAGGAAAGTTCGTTCATCTCACCGTGGGTAAAAAACTCGGCCTCGGATTTGGCCTGATGCTACTGCTGACGGCGATCATCGCCGGCACCGGCGCACAATACCTGAATATCATCGAATCCCGCGCCGACCGCATCGATTTCAGCAACCGGCTGAATGACGAAATCAATCAGGCCAAATATAACCGGGCGCTGTTCGGCCAGACCTACCGGCCGGAGTACCTGAAGAATAACCGCGCCAATATCGAAAACGCGGTACGCTTGATCAACCAGGGCCAGGCGCTGGACTGGGACGCCCAGAGCCGGCAAGACCTGCAGCGGCTGGTGGTCTTGATCGGCGAATACCAGCAGCAGCAAAACGCCTTCGAAAAGGCGGTGGCGGCAAAAGACGCGGTACGCCAAAGCTGGAACATGTCGGAAGTGCAAGACAGTCTGAATCAGGTAGAGCGCCAGTTGACCAATGGCGACCTGCAACTGGCTTTTGTGCAGTTGAATCAGAAGCTGACCCTGGTGCGCTACGGCGCACGCGGCCTGTTGCTGAGCCTGAACCGTGAATCCGAAGCGCCGCTGTTAGCGGCGATTGATGACGCGCGCAGCACGGCAAACGCCCTCAGCCGACGGCTCAGCGATGCCCAGCGCCCCCTGCTGCAACCGCTGTTGAGCGCGCTCGACGACTACAAAAACCGAATCGAAGCTTATCTGCCGGCTTATGAACAGGAACAGCAGATCAGCCAGCGGCTGGGGGACAGCGCCCAGGAGGTCGGTACGCTGGTCAACGCCTTTATGCGGGACGAACTGGCGCAAACCCACAACGATATTAATGCGGCTCAGCTGCAGATGGGCATCACCACGCTGATTGCCATTATCGCCGGGTTGCTGATTGCCTGGCGCATCACGCTGCAAATCACCCGGCCACTGCGCAGCACTCTGGCGCTGGCGGAACGCATCGCCAACGGCGATCTGCGCCAGGCGCAGACCAGCACCCGCCGCGATGAACTGGGCCAGTTGCTGAATGCGGTGGCGGCGATGAGCCGAAACCTGCGCGATATGATTGAGAAAATCCAGATGGGGGTCAGCCAGGTCTCTACCGCTGCGGCGGAGATTGCCGCAGGCAACACCGATTTGTCCTCTCGCACCGAACAGCAGGCGGCGGCGGTAGAGGAGACCGCCGCCAGCATGGAACAACTGACCGCCACGGTGAAGCAGAACGCCGAAAACGCCCACCACGCCAACCAACTGGCTACCGACGCTTCGCAAACCGCCCAACAGGGCGGCAAGTTGGTAGAGAACGTGGTCAGCACCATGCGCGATATTTCCAGCAGCTCGCGACGAATCGCCGAAATTACCACCCTGATTAACGGTATTGCTTTCCAGACCAATATTCTGGCGCTCAATGCCGCAGTAGAAGCGGCGCGCGCCGGCGAACAGGGGCGCGGCTTCTCGGTGGTGGCCAGCGAGGTTCGTAATCTGGCACAACGCAGTGCCCAGGCGGCAAAAGAGATCGAAGGGCTGATCGCCGAATCGGTCAGCCGGGTGCAAACCGGCACCACCCTGGTGGAGAATACCGGCAGCACCATGGAGCAAATCGTCCTATCGGTGACCCACGTGCGCGACATCATGGCGGAGATCGCCGCCGCCTCCGACGAGCAAACCCGTGGTATCGCCCAGATCGGCCAGGCGATTGTCGAAATGGATCATACCACCCAGCAGAACGCCGCACTGGTGGAGGAATCCGCCGCCGCCGCCGACTCGCTGGAAGAGCAGGCTGACATGCTGCTGCAAAGCGTCTCGGTATTCCGCCTGGCGGAGCAGAAAGCCCCCGCCGCCGTGGCGAAAGCCAGCGCGTCAAAAGCCCCGGTGATTAAAGCGCGGTCAGCAGCAGCGCAAGACAACTGGACCACGTTCTGATGCACCTCCCCGCCCGGTTATTTTCGGGCGGGATGTTCTGTCCCTCCCGATCAACTCAGGCTATGCTGAACCTCTGACGCAAAGAACGGAGGCGCATATGCATCACCCTGAGGTTTATATCGGCACCATCCAGCCTTATGACGGCGGGCGGCCCAGCGGCATCGCCAAACGCCTGGTGGAGGGCGCCATCAAGCTGACCCCGCTCGGCCTGGAAGGCGACGAGCAGGCGGAAAAAAGCTATCACGGCGGGCCGGACCGCGCTTTGTGCCACTATCCGCGCGAACATTACGCCCACTGGCGGGAACAGTTTCCTGCACAGGCGGAACAGTTCTGCGCGCCGGCTTTCGGCGAGAATATTTCCACGCTGGGGCTGACCGAACACAACGTGTTTATGGGCGATATCTTCCGCTGGGGCGAGGCCTTGATTCAGGTCACCCAGCCACGCTCTCCCTGCTTCAAACTCAACTACCACTTCGCGATCGACGACATCTCGGTGCTGATGCAGCAAAGCGGCCGTTGCGGCTGGCTGTACCGGGTGGTGTCCGCCGGTGCCGTCAGCGGCGATCGTCCGCTGGAACTGGTGATGCGCAGCAGCGACGTCTCGGTGGCCGAAGCCATCGGCATTGCCTGGCATATGCCGTTCGATGAAGAGCAGTATCGCCGCTTGCTGGCGGTCGCCGGGCTGTCCGCGAGCTGGAGTAAAACCATGCTGACGCGCATCACTACCGGCCGTATCGAAAACCTTAACCGCCGTCTGCTGGGCCGTTGAAAAAGACCGGCCGCTAGACTGTTGTGCAACCTCTTTCAGGCAGGAGCAAAAGTTATGACCACCCCCTCTCATTCGATCCACCACGCCGCAGCCGTTGGTTATCAGGCCAATGCCGACCGCTACGTGAAAGGGAGACCGGATTATCCGCCGGAGATCGCCACCTGGCTGCGTGAGGTTATCGGCCTGCACGACGGCATGACGGTTGTCGATCTCGGCGCCGGCACCGGTAAATTCACCCCGCGCCTGCTGGAAACCGGCGCGCAGGTGATCGCCGTCGAACCGGTAGCGCAAATGCTGGAAAAACTGTCGGCCGCGCTGCCGCAGGTGAAAACGCTGGCGGGCACCGCCGAGTCGATTCCGCTGCCGGACGAATCGGTCGATGCCGTAGTCTGCGCGCAGTCCTTCCACTGGTTCGCCACGCCGCAGGCGCTGGCTGAAATTCAGCGTATCCTCAAGCCCGGCGGCAAGCTGGGTCTGGTGTGGAACATGCGCGATGCGCGCGTGAGCTGGGTGCGCAAGCTGAATCAGATTGTCGACAGACATGAAGGCGACGCGCCGCGTTTCTACACGGGCGAATGGCGCAAACTGTTTCCGGTCAAGGGGTTAGAACCGCTGCAGGAGCAGGTGTTTATGTTCGGCCACCAGGGTGCAGCAGAAGATGTGATTTACAACCGAGTGCGTTCAACCAGCTTTATCGCCGCCTTGCCGCCGCAACAGCAGGAACAGGTGATCGATCAGATTCGCCAGTTGGTGGCGGAGGAAGGGGAATTGCAGGGCAAGGAAACCCTAACCGTGCCTTATCAAACCAAGGCGTATTTCACGACCAAGGGATGAAATACCGGGCGTCGCAGGGCGGCGCCCGGGTGAATCAGAAGGCTTTTTTGGCGTAGCCGGTGACCACTTTCAGGCCCATCTCACGGCCCAGTGCAGTCATCGGGTGCACCACGATCAGGCCGCGCGCGCTTTTTTTCAACGAGCCCATGTCCGCCTGTTCTTTCTTGGTGATTTCACGGCTGAAGGGCAGTTGGCTCAGCTTCTGCGCTTCCGCACTCAGCTTCTCGACGCGCACGCCTTTCAGACGTTCGATTTCCGTCGCCAGCTTCTCTTTTTCTTTGGTGTGCTGGGCAATCAGCTCGATATTGCCCTGTTGGATCACCGCCGTGTCTTTGTGATTCAGTGCGTCCAGCAGGTCGCTAAGGCGCTTAATTTCTGCCTTTTCTTTCTCTTTCATGGTTTATGGCCTGTCTGTGCCTGTACGGCACGCTAATCAATGATGCCCACATTGTAGCAAAATGCGCACGCAGTTACTCGCCTTGCTCGATTCCCGGCGGCAACCCGCTCATCTCGCAGGCTTTCGCCCCCACGCGCGCCAGCGCCTGGGTATAACGTGCATTAAACGGATAGCAGCAAGAGAGCCGCAGCCCGTTGCGGTGGCGGCCGCTGGGGGAATACAGCGTGCCCGGCGTCAGGCAGATTTGTTCCTCCAGCAACTGATGGAACAGCGCCACGCTGTCGACACCGGCCGGAAACTCGACCCAGAACACAAAACCGCCCGCCGGCTGCGTTGCCCGCGTGCCGCGCGGGAAATGGCGGGCAATCAAGGCCCGTGCCGCCTCCACTTGGGCGGCGTAGCGCTTACGCAGGTTACGTAAATGGTGATCGTAGCCGCCGGTTTCCAGGAACATCGCCAGCGTTTCCGACAACAGCTGTGATTCCGCCATCGATGACACCGCCTTCAGCTTGCGTAGCGCTTCGTTGAAACGCCCACCGGCAATCCAGCCGATGCGGAAATCCGGCGCCAGCGTCTTGGTAAAGCTGGAGCAAAACAGCACCCAGCCGTCACGATCGAAAGATTTCACTGCCGGCGACAGCGCGCCGCCGAACTGAATCTCGGCGTACAGCCCGTCTTCAATCAGCGGTACCTGATGATCGTTCATCAGCCGCGCCAGCCGCTTTTTGGCCGCCAGCGGCATGGTGCACCCCAGCGGATTCTGTACCGTCGGCATGGCGATCACCGCATCCAGCCGCTTCTCATTCAACAACAGCTCCAGCGCGTCCAGCGACAGGCCATGCTGCGGATCGGTCGGGATTTCCAGCGCCTTCAGCCCGAGGCTGGCCAGCAGCGGCAGCAGATAAAAATAGGTCGGCGACTCCAGCCCGATACAGTCGCCCGGCTTGGTGGTCACACGCAACGCCAGTTGCAGCGCCTCCATGCAGCCGTGGGTCAGGGTGATATCGCCAGGTTCCACCAGCATGCCCAACGTCATCGAGCGGCGGGCGATCTGCTGACGCAGCCGCAAACTGCCGGGCGGCAAGGCGTACTTGCCGATCAGATCGGGCTGGCGACGCAACTGAGACGACAGCATCCGCCCCAGTTTGCCGCCCGGATAAAAATCAGAGGTTTGCGGGCAGGCCAGCGACAGGTTGGTGAACGCCGGGTTCTGCTGGGCGGCAAACACCGTGTCGATCAGCGCCAGCACGTCGTCCGCCGGCGGCTCTATTCGGCTACTGGGTTGCGAGGCAGCTTTCAGCGCCGGCAACGTGCTGCGCACATAGAAGCCGGACTGCGGCCGCGCTTCGATCAGCCCACGGTCTTCCAACGCGCGGTAGGCCGCCACCACGGTATTGATGCTGACGCTGTGGGTCTGCGCGCAGCGGCGCACCGAAGGCAAACGGCTGCCGGGCAGCAGCGTGCCGCGGCGAATGGCCTGTGCCAGGGTATCCGCCAGTTGCTGATAACGCGTTTCAGGCATTTCATCGAGCAGGGTCACAGTTTCTCTCCAGGTTATGGGTACAGTTTGCTTCCTGCAAAACTGTACCCATAACAATAGCGTGTTTCTGGTTCTGTCACCATCCGCTCGCAGGTTTTATGCTGGTTCCCTTGCTACTGTGTCGTTTAAGGAACCCGTTATGCTGGACTCCGCCTTTATCAGTTATGTCACGGTGATGTCGATCACCCCCGGCCCCAACAACCTGCTGCTGGCCTCTTCCGGGGTCAACTTCGGCCTGCGCCGCACCCTGCCGATGGTGTTCGGCATCAGCCTGGGTTGTGGGGTACAGTTGGCCCTGACCACCAGCCTGCTGGCGTTGGTGCTCAGTTGGGCCGGAGCGATACGTTTCCCGCTGGCGGTGATTGGCTGCGCCTATTTACTGTGGTTGTCGTGGAAGCTGTTCCAGGCGACCTCGCCGGATGCCAAACAGCAGGCGCAACCAATGCGGTTGCTCAACGGCGCGCTGTTCCAGGCGGTGAACCCCAAAGCCTGGTTGATGGCCATTAACATCGCGATCCTGTTCACCCCGCGCGAAGGGACCAGCCTTAGCCACACGCTAATGCTCGTTGCCGGCTTTGTCGCCTTGAATATCCCTTGCGTGCTGGTGTGGGCGGCGCTGGGCGATCGCCTGCGCGATGCGCTGCGCGTCACCTGGAAGCTGCGGCTGTTTAACGCGACGATGGCGGGTTTGATGGCGGTAACGGCGCTGTGGCTGTTGTTCGATGAGTGGCGCGCGGCCTTTGCTTAACCGCGGCCGAGAGGAGAAAGCCGGGACGGCTGTTTGGCGCCGATGCCGGCGATCAGATCGGTAATCGACAGCACCATGGTGGAACGCACCACCTGCTGGTATCGCTGACGCTGCATGGCGATCAGCGATTCTTCCGCTTCGCCGGGCTGCAGAAAAGTCGGCACCGGCGGCAGCGCGGCCACGCAGTGAAGTTCGCCGAACGGGCCGAGGATTTCATCGTCGACAAAGCGGTATTCCGAGCCGTCGTGATTGAGCTCTTCACGCATCGCCATCAGCAGTTCGGCATCTTCGTACTCATGACGCGAGATAACGCCCAGCCCGTACATCAGCTTAAGGCGCACCGACAGCTCACCCAAGGGGCCGGCGCCGGACAATAGCGGTTCAACGGCATACTTCACCGCATAGTCGTCCTTGCGGAACACCTGCACCACCAGCACGTTAAGCGCTTCCGCCAGCAGCTCTACCGCTGCGATCAGAAAACTGCGCACCGTCTTGCCTGCGTTCAGCTTTTCCAGAACCTGATTTTCAAATGCCTGTGGCTCGATCATCGTCGCTTTTCGAATGGCCTGGGAGATGCCGTCAATGCTGAAGTCGGGGTATAGGGGCGCAGCTTGCCGCGCCCGTGGATTCGTCATACTGAATCTACTTTTGCATGGCGTTATACACAGCAACCGCCTGTTCTACAACCTCACTTTCAACCGGCAAGCCGGAAATTTGCGCCAGCGCCGCTTTTGGCCCCAGTTTGGCCAGCAACGCCACCAGCTCTTGCGCCTGCGGATCCTGCTCGCTGCGGTAGCTCATGGCAGCGGCGATGCCCTGGATCAGGTTGTCGTGCGGCAGGCCATATTCCAGCGTGCCCAGCAGCGGTTTGATCAGGCGATCACCGGCGCTCAGTTTACGCAGCGGCTGGCGGCCCACGCGCTCGACATCATCGTGCAGATACGGGTTTTCAAAGCGGCTGAGGATTTTGTCGATGTAGGCGGCGTGCTTGTCGGCGTCAAAGCCGTAGCGTTTGATCAACACCGCACCGCTCTCTTCCATCGCGCCTTTCACCACGCGGCGGATGGCCGAATCGAGGATCGCATCACGGATGGTCAGCAGACCGGCCTGTTGGCCAAGGTAAGCGGTGATCGCGTGGCCGGTATTGAGCGTAAACAGCTTGCGTTCGACAAACGCCATCAGGTTATCGGTCAGTTCCATGCCGGCGATCGCCGGTGGCTGACCCTTGAACTGGGTCTGATCGACAATCCATTCGCTGAAGGTTTCTACCGTCACTTCCAGCGGATCGTTGCTGCCCGCTTCCGCCGGCGGCACGATGCGGTCCACCGCCGAATCGACAAAACCGACATGCTGTTCGACCCACGCCTGCTCATCTTGCGGCAGCGCGTCGAACACGTGCTGTTTTAACTGGCTGGTGCCGCGCACCATGTTTTCGCAGGCGATGATGTTCAGCGGCTGAGTGTTGCCCTGCTGATGGCGTTTGATCAGCCCTTTGGCGACAGTGCCGGCAATTTTAGCCAGGATCTGCGGGCCGACGGCGGTAGTCACGATGTCCGCTTCGGCGATCAGCGCCACCGCTTCTTCGCTGCCGCTGTTAACCGCGCTGACGTTATTCACGCCCTCAACCCGAGCCTGCTCACCCACGACGTGAACCTGATAGCTTTTGCGGCTGTTCAGCAAGTCCAGCACGGTTTGGTTAACGTCGGCAAAGGTCAGTTCGGCGTGCGCGTCCGCCAGCAGTTTGCCGATAAAGCCACGCCCAATATTCCCTGCACCGAAATGTAATGCTTTCATATTCCTACCTTTCCAATGTCGAAGGGTGCAGCAAGCTGCACCCTTTAAAATGATTCTGTTATCCGACTTTTTTGCCACCCAGCAGGTCCAACACTTCCTGCACACTGGTGGTATTCGCCAACCGCTCGATGACGCCTTCGTCATCCAACGCGTTGGTCAGGCTGGTGATCACCTGGATATGTTCGTTGTTGCGGGCGGCAATACCGATAACCAACCGCGCCACTTCATCCTCTTCATCCCCGAAGCGCACGCCCTGCGGATACTGGCAGAACACCACGCCGGTGCGCAGCACCCGATCTTTGGCTTCTATGGTGCCATGCGGCACCGCGATCGACTCGCCCAGATAGGTGGAGGTGAGTTTTTCACGCTCCAGCATCGCCGGGACGTATTCCGGCTCTACGTAGCCGCCTTTAACCAGCTGTTCGCCGGCGAAGCGTATCGCCTGCTCTTTGTCGCTGGCTTGCAGGTTAAGGAACACGTTGCTTTCGCTCAGTTTGAACAGGTTTTGCTCGGTCGCTTCAAAGCTGTCGTCCAACGTGCTGATGACTTTTTGCTGGTTGTCGGTGATTTTGTTGGCCGCCACCAAGCGTTCGGTCAGATCGCTGTACAGCTTGCTGTCGAGGAAGTTGGTCAGCGAGATGTGCTGGGCCTGTGGCGCATGGCGCATCGCACGCTCGGTCAGATCGCGGTGGGTGATCACCAGATCCACATCGTCCGGCAGGCTGTTGATGGCGCTGTTGGTCACGGAGATGTTTTTCAGCCCGGCGTCCGCCACTTTTTTGCGCAGCACGCCGGCGCCCATGGCGCTGGACCCCATACCCGCATCGCAGGCGACGATGATTTTACGCACAGTGGTCAAATCGCCGTCCACAGCAGCTTGTACTGCGGCACCGCCTTTAGCCTGAGATTTCATCTCATGCATGCGGCGGGTCGCTTCTTCCAAATCGTCCTCGTCCTTCACTTTGGAGGTTTTCAGCAGGAAAGCGGAGACCACGAAGGACACGGCAAAGGCTGCACCGATCGCCGCCAGGTTAGCAAAATAAGCGCCCTTCGGTGTCATCGCCAGCACCGCCAGGATGGAGCCAGGCGAAGCCGGAGACACCAGGCCGCCGTTCAGCAGGGTCAGGGTGAACACGCCGGTCATGCCGCCCAGAATCACCGCCAGCAGCAGGCGTGGATTCATCAGCACGTACGGGAAGTAAATTTCGTGGATCCCCCCGAAGAAGTGGATGATCGCCGCACCGCCGGCAGACTGCTTGGCGCTGCCGCGGCCAAAGAACATGTATGCCATCAGCACCCCCATGCCCGGGCCTGGGTTAGCTTCAATCAGGAAGAAGATAGATTTACCGGTTTCGGTAGCCTGCTGAATGCCCAGCGGCGAGAAGATACCGTGGTTGATGGCGTTGTTCAGGAACAGGATTTTCGCCGGCTCGACGAAAATGGACGCCAGCGGCAACAGGTTGTTGCTCACCATGATATTTACACCGGCGGCGAGGATATGCGACAACCCTTCGACCAACGGACCAATGGCCATAAATGCCAAAATCGCCAGCAGCATACCGATAATGCCGGCCGAGAAGTTGTTCACCAACATCTCGAAACCGCTTTTGATTTTGCCGTCGACCCAGCGGTCAAAATGCTTGATCGCCCAGCCGCCCAGCGGACCGGCGATCATCGCACCGAGGAACATCGGCATGTCTGCACCGACGATCACCCCCATGGCGGTGATGGCACCGACCACACCGCCGCGATCGCCCCCCACCAGCCGCCCACCGGTGAAACCGATCAGCAACGGCAGCAGGTAGGTGATCATCGGGCCAACCAGTTTGGCCAGAGTTGCATTCGGCAGCCAGCCGGTAGGAATGAATAACGCGGTGATGATACCCCAGGCGATAAAGGCGCCAATGTTGGGCATCACCATGTTGCTCAGGAAGCGGCCAAAGTTTTGAACTTTGACTTTGATGTCTGGTGAAAACATAAAACACACCCCTATTGTTACGCGCTGACAATAGAGCGCGTGATTATTGTTGTTACGATCCAGCCGTGTTGGTGCTGTCTGCGAGTGGACTCTATCACGCTGTTTTTACCACGCGAACTTCACGGACTTTTCGTGATCAGTGTCACACCAAACACCCCATGCACCGGGCACTTACAGTGATATTCGTCACAATTACTCCGTGTAAAAAAAACACAACGAGAACAAAACCCGCGTAAATGCGCAAAAATAGTGATAAGCATCACACTTTCTAGTCGCGTGTTTGTTTTTAAATTGTGACATTAATCACAATTTATTTTATCAGTGACTACCGAATCCTGGTTTGAGGAAGACCTTCCCTGTGAGCATTCATCCCGCCGGGAAATAGCGATGTGATGAATGTAAGAAAACTACATGACGAAATACGATGATGAATTGAGTGTAGTACAGAAGCGATGGAGAAGAAGTGAGCAAGCTATTGGAAAGCTGGGGGGATAAATAACAGAAGCCGGCAAGCCGGCCTCTTAAAAAACAATTACTGGGTCACGCTAGCGACGGTTTTCTGTGCATTCAGCAAATCCTGCTGCTTGGCCACCAGATTCGACATCATGGTGTTGTACTGCGTTGCCTGCTGAGAAGTACGGAACTGCACGCCGTTGTTGTTAAAGCTTACCTGATTGCCCTGAGTGCGCAGGAAATCCCCGACCTGCACCAGATCCTGAACGAAACTGGCGGTAGTAGGAATAACCGGCATCAGCGCATTGGCCGGCCCGGTGACAATCTTGTCATACACCTGATTATAAACGGCTTTCAGATCGTCAGGTTGCTTCAGCGCCGCCCGGGAGGTGTCCGCCTGTGACTTGGCAGACTGAATCTGCTGGCCCAGCAGGTTCAGCGCCCCAACGGATTGCTGCAGCGAGTCGCGCTTGCTCATGTAATCCTGCGCGGTGCGGATCTGGTTAATCTGATCCAACGCCGGCGTCAGGCTGGCATCCAGCGATTTGGACAACTGCTGTGAAAAACCGACCAGGATGGCGTAATCACCGGCATAGTTGCCGAATTTCTGCTTCTGATCTTCGCTCAGCGTCGGGATTTTCGCGCCGCTGCGCATAACCGTATTCTGTAAGTAATCAACAAACGCCTTGCGTTGTTCCGGCTCTTTATCGCCGCAGGCAGTCAATTGCATGACCACCAACAATGCCAATACCGGGGCCAACCAACGCGCGAAAACTCTGCTCTGGATCCCTACCGCCATGTGACATAACTCCTGTTATAAACCTGCTTTCTCATCGGACTCCGTCCCTTTTGTTGCACTCCGTGCGCCTATAAGAATAGATCAACTGCGTGCGATCCGATACGCGATTCACCATTCGGTTGCGATTCTGTGGCTAAAGGCGGCGCAATGACGGTAACGGGGACTCTGTCAGATGCACCGACTGCGCACCCTTTGTGGAGTTTATGCTGGAGATGATTTTGCGGGCGCTGGAGCAAAGTCTTACCCCCCAAGTCACCCCCCAAGTCACCCCCCAAGTCGGCGAGCTGTTAGCGGCGCTAAAGGGAGAGATGTCGCGCGAGGCCATTCAGGGCGCGTTGCAACTGCAGGATCGGAAATCTTTCCGCGAGCGCTATCTGCAACCGGCGTTGAATGCAGGATGGATCGAAATGACGCTACCGGATAAACCCAACAGCCGTCTGCAAAAATACCGGCTCACCGCAGAAGGCGCAGCCCTGCGCCGCCAGCAATAGAAAAGGCGCCCGCAGGCGCCTTTTTCACGGCAGAACCGCTTACTGCAATACGGAGATATCCGCCACTTGCAGGAACAGCTCACGCAGCTTGCTCAGCAGCGTCAGGCGATTGACGCGCACGGCGTCATCCTCTGCCATAACCATTACGTTGTCGAAGAATGCGTCCACCGGCTCGCGCAGGGCAGCCAGTTGCACCAGCGCATCCTGATAGTCGCCTGCCGCGAACACCGGCTCCAGCTTGTCGCGCAGCACCACCAGGTGGGTCGCCAGTTGGATCTCGGCCGCTTCCTTCAATACCGATGCGTGAACGCGATCGTTCAGCGTATCGGTGGATTTAGCCAGGATATTGGACACCCGCTTGTTGGCCGCCGCCAGCGCCGCCGCTTCTTCCAGCGTACGGAAGTAGGTCACCGCCTTGACGCGCGCATCGAAGTCCGCCGGTTTGGTCGGACGACGTGCCAACACCGCCTGAATGGTGTCGACGGCGTGGCCTTCTTCCTGATACCAGGCGCGGAAACGGCCCAGCATGAATTCGACAACCTCGTCGACGACCTTGGCATTGCTCAGTTTGCTGCCGTACAGGCGCACGGCCTCTTCGGTCAGGGTCTGCAGATCCAGCGGCAGGTTTTTCTCAACGATGATACGCAGCACGCCCAATGCAGCACGGCGCAGAGCGAACGGATCCTTGTCGCCTTTCGGATGTTGCCCGATGCCGAAAATACCGGCCAGGGTGTCCATCTTGTCGGCGATCGCCAGCGAACAGGCCACCAGCGATTCCGGCAACGCATCGCCGGCAAAACGCGGTTGATACTGCTCGTTCAGCGCAACGGCAACGTCTTCCGCTTCGCCATCGTGGCGCGCGTAGTGCATGCCCATCACGCCCTGGGTGTCGGTGAATTCGAAGACCATGTTGGTCATCAGATCGCACTTCGACAGCAGGCCCGCGCGGGTGGCGTGGTTTACGTCGGCGCCAATTTGGCTGGCAACCCAGCCCGCCAGCGCCTGGATACGATCGGTCTTGTCGCGCAGGGTGCCCAGTTGCTGTTGGAACAGCACGGTTTCCAGACGCGGCAGATTGTCTTCCAGGCGTTTTTTGCGGTCGGTGTTGAAGAAGAACTCGGCATCGGCCAGACGCGGACGCACTACCTTCTCGTTACCGGAGATGATTTGCTGCGGATCTTTGGATTCGATATTCGCCACGAAGATAAAGTTCGGCAGCAGTTTGCCCGCGGCGTCATACACCGGGAAATACTTCTGGTCGCCCTTCATGGTGTACACCAGCGCTTCCGCCGGCACCGCCAGGAATTTCTCTTCGAATTTAGCGGTCAGCACCACCGGCCATTCCACCAGCGAGGCCACTTCTTCCAGCAGGCTTTCGCTCAGATCGGCCTTGCCGCCAATCTGCTGCGCCGCCAGCTCGGCGTCACGTTTGATCAGCGCCTTGCGAGCTTCGTAATCGGCAATCACTTTACCGCGCTCCAGCAGGATCTGCGGGTATTGGTCGGCGTTGTCGATAGTGAACTCGGCTTCACCCATAAAACGGTGGCCGCGAAGGGTGCGGGCGGACTCGATGCCCAGCACGGTGCCCGGGATCAGTTCAGCACCCAGCAGCAGGGTCACGGTGTGTACCGGGCGCACAAACTGCACCTCGGAGTCGCCCCAGCGCATCAATTTCGGGATCGGCAATTTGGACAGCGCAGTGCTGACCATGCCCGCCAGCAGCGCCTGCGCGGACTGGCCTTTGACATGGGCGCGATACAGCAGCCACTCGCCTTTGTCGGTCACCAGGCGCTCTGCCTGATCGACAGTGATGCCGCAGCCACGCGCCCAGCCTTCGGCCGCTTTGCTCGGCTTGCCTTCGGCGTCGAACGCCTGGGCGATCGCCGGGCCGCGTTTTTCAACTTCGCGATCGGACTGTGCGGCGCTCAGATTGGCCACTTTCAATGCCAGACGGCGCGGAGCGGCGAACCAGCTCACTTCGCCGTGCTCGAGGTTGGCGCTATCGAGCTCAGCGGTAAAATTCGCGGCAAAGGATTCTGCCAGTGAACGAAGAGCCTTCGGCGGCAGCTCTTCCGTGCCGATTTCCACCAGGAAAGTCTGTTGAGTCATGGCTGCCTCTTAGTTCTCGTTCTTTTTGCACATCGGGAAGCCCAGCGCTTCACGGGAAGCGTAGTAGGCCTCGGCAACGGCTTTGGTCAGCGTGCGGATGCGCAGAATATAGCGCTGACGCTCGGTCACCGAGATCGCCTTGCGCGCATCCAACAGGTTGAAGGTGTGGCCGGCCTTCAGAATACGTTCGTAAGCCGGCAACGGCAGCGGTTTTTCCAACGCCAGCAGCGACTGAGCTTCTTTCTCGTACTGCTCGAAGCAGGAGAACAGGAAGTCGACGTCGGCATACTCGAAGTTGTAAGTGGACTGCTCCACTTCGTTCTGGTGGAACACGTCGCCATAGGTGGTCACACCCAGCGGGCCGTCGCTCCAGACCAGATCGTAGACGCTGTCCACGCCCTGGATGTACATCGCCAGGCGCTCCAGACCGTAAGTGATCTCGCCGGTAACCGGTTTGCACTCCAGGCCGCCGACCTGCTGGAAGTAAGTGAACTGCGTCACTTCCATGCCGTTCAGCCAGACTTCCCAGCCCAGGCCCCAGGCGCCGAGCGTCGGGTTTTCCCAGTTGTCTTCTACGAAGCGGATATCGTGGATGGTCGGATCCAGACCCAGCTCTTTCAACGAGCCGAGGTACAGTTCCTGAATGTTGTCCGGCGACGGTTTAATGATCACCTGGAATTGATAGTAGTGTTGCAGGCGGTTAGGGTTTTCACCGTAACGGCCGTCGGTCGGGCGACGGGACGGCTGCACATAGGCGGCGGCAATCGGCTCTGGGCCGAGTGCGCGCAGGCACGTCATCGGGTGAGAGGTTCCCGCGCCGACTTCCATGTCCAATGGTTGAACAATGGTGCAGCCCTGGCGCGCCCAATAGTCCTGCAGTGTCAGGATCAGGCCCTGAAAGGTCTTGGTATCAAACTTTTGCATGTTGAATTCGCACGCGATACAAGTGGATTTATATGGAATGGGCCAGTATACCCGTTGACCGTAAGATATACAGCCAGAATCCGGCAACAAGTGCGAATCGGCGAAGAGGCGTCGCCTTTTCATGCACCATCACAGGGCAAATGCCCATGCAGGATGCCCGTTCAACGCATCCGCACCGCCGCCATCTCCCGTCCCGCAACGGCCAACGAGACTGGCACCAACCTTGCAGCGTCCTGATATCAAACGTTTCAGGAGGTTCGCTGATGACCAACGCCTTAACCGACAGCCGCTATCGCTACCGTATTTTCGCCATGGTGTTTTTTATAGCGCTGATCAACTACGTCGATCGCGGCGCGTTATCCTTCGCCGCCAACGATATCTCGCATGAATTCAACTTCAACAAGGCGCAACTGGGTGCCGTACTGGGTTACTTCGGCTTCGGTTATTTGTTCGGTTCGCTGTGCGGCGGCTTTCTGGCCGACCGTATCGGCACCAAAAAAGTCTGGCTGATGGCCGGGGCGCTGTGGTCGCTGCTGGAGATCGCCACTGCCTGGGCCGGCGAGTTGGGGGTGGCGCTGTTCGGTGGCTCGGCGATCATGGGTTTCGCCGCGCTGCGGATCATGTTCGGCTTTGCCGAAGGCCCGGCCTACGCGCTGATGAACAAAACCATCGCCAACTGGGCACCGCGCAAGGAACGGGGATTTTCATTGGGCATAGGCCTGTTGAGTACCCAGGTGGGCTCGCTGCTCACCGCACCGCTGGCGGTGGGGCTGCTGCTGCTGACCGATGACTGGCGCAGCATGTTTATCCTGCTGGGCCTGTTCTCGCTGATCGCCATTTTGCTGTTCGCCCGCGTCTTTACCGATACGCCGCAGGAGCATCCTCGGGTTAACGCCGCCGAACTGGCGACCATCGGCGCCGATCAGGAACCGGACAGCCGACAACCGCACCTGCCGTGGTGGGCATTTTTCACTAACCGCACGCTGGTGTTTAACGCCCTGGGTTACTTCTCTTTCCTCTACGTTACCTTTGTGCTGGTCACCTGGGGGCCAAAATACCTGCAGGACACCTTCAACTACGATCTGCACTCGCTGTGGTATGTGGCGATGATCCCCTGGAGCGGTGCCTGCTTTACCGTGCTGCTCGGCGGCCGCATCGCCGATGCGCTGCTGAGGCGTTTTGGCAACCTGCGGCTGGCGCGCAACCTGTTTGCGGCGGTGACGCTGCTGCTGACCGCCACCTGCTTCCTGCTGATCCCGTTTATGAGCACGCCGACCGAAATCATTTTGTTGATGACGCTGGGCAATGCGCTGAACGCGCTGGTGAATAACGTGTATTGGTCGGTGGTGATCGACGTCACGCCGAAGGCGTCGGTGGGCGCTTACAGCGGCATGACGCTGGCGATCGCCAATATTGCGTCGATCACCGCGCCGATGCTGAGCGGTTGGTTGGCGCAGCACCACGGCTATGGCGCCATGTTCTTCGCCACCGCCGCGGTATCCTTCTGCAGCATGCTGTGCATGACCCTGCTGCAACCGGAAAAGAAGCTCGTGGCCGGCAGCACGCTTGCGCACCGCCGTGGTATTCAGCAAGTCGCTCCCTGACAACGGTAATACTCCTGAGGCAAGGATGCCTTCAGGTCAGCGCATTCTGCATTAAGTGAATTTCAGCTCCCGCCGATAGTGACGCTTCATATTATCTATCGCGTATCTACCGCGGAAATTAATGGGTTTACGTACAAATTGACGACCGCAACCGGCAAATATTGGTCGTTCGCATCAGCCAACCCAGGCTTCAAATCAGATTGCGATACTCGCGCGTTAACCTTCCGCGTCAAGGAGCACAGGCCTGATGAGCTGTAACTCGACCCCAAGTCTAATGGCATGCTTAGCATTGGTGACGCCCAGTTTTTTTACCGCGTTACCAACATGATATTTTATTGTCGTTAACTTCACGCCCAAGATAAGTGCAATTTCTGGATAGGATTTCCCCATACTTGCCAGATAAAGCACTTCATTTTCGCGAGCGGAGAAAATTTCTTTGTCATTTATTCTTTCAAAATATCTCGCACTGCTAATATTCTGGTATTCAGTGATTAATTTTTCATGCGTAGTTATTAATAACATCTGAATTTTGTTTTTATTTTTCTCTAACTTCCCTCTATTTTCAGAGTACAGAGCATCCAAAAAGAAAGACAACACGACGAGATTATGATGATGATCATGCAGCACAAAAGTATAACCATTAACGATGTTATAATCTTTAGCCGCGTCAAATAACTTTGAGAATTTCACCCCTGACTCGACGATGAGGTTTTCATCCCAGGGAAATGGGGTAATCCGACTGGATGCAGTGATAAGGACGGGGTCGATAAACTGAAAATTACTTTTCGTGTAGAGTTCAAACCAATCCATTCTGTTTGATATGACAGAAAAATTTGCCGGATTTCTTTTATTCATTATTGCATAAACGTACTTTATATTATTATAACTTATAAGACTGTTTTCCAGATCCCTTTTAATTTTCTCATTGATTGATTCATTATCGAAGAATGAACTAGTCACGTAACACCTCCTTGAAAGAAAACAAAAGTATAATATAGCATGCTAATCCAATGCCACACTGATACATTTGTTAACTGACATTCATCAACAACGCATTTAATGATTATTATTTCACATCGAAATAATAATCATGATAGGCACATTATGAAATATATATTAAGTTCCGATCACAATAGAGATTGTCATAGGGTAAAAACAAACCGACCGCTCGTCTAAAGTTATATCTGGATAAAAGGCATGGCACGAAGTGGTTAATGAATGAGCTGAAAAATCAGCGAACAATGCCGTTACTTGACCTGAAATGAACATCCTTACGCTATATCGATACCAGGCAGATCGCCAGAGAGGAAAATAGAAGCGCCAGAAGGCACATTCGAGTGGGATGGAGGACTAATAACAACGATGAAAATATCATCCTATTGATTAATAAGGATTCCCTGGTGTTGCGCAATAAATTCTAAAGCGACTTTTTTCTTTAACTTCATACGTTGTCGCCGTAAGGCACCTCACATCAAGCACCCTACTAAAGTACAGTCGATACACTATGCTTTTTCTTATGGCATGTAAATAGCCTGTACGGCGAGCGCCTTACTCCTGCAGTTCGAATGCCAATAAACACAATATTTTCAAACCGTAGCAGGAAAGGATTCCAGCCAGAAGATGAGTCATTATTTATGGCAATTGTGTGATTTTGTCGCATAAGGCGAAGGAGCAAGCGGAAAGAAAATGACTGATGAAGATGTGTGGGCCTTGTGCCTTAGGCCCACGAGCCTTAACGATCAAAACCGCGCGCTGACGCCGACGTTATACATAAACTGCTCGCCGCTGCTCAGGCCGCCGGTTTGCGAAACGGCGGCGAACGCCGCCACCTGATCGGTCAGCGGCATGTTCGCCCCCAGCGTCACATCCACCCAGTTTTTATCCTGCCCAGCGCTGTCGCGGGTGAACGAGGTTTGCGTGGACTTCAGCCCACCGCCGGCCCGATAAACATCGTCGCCAAACTGATGCTGATAGCTCACCTCGGCATACGGATTAAACAGGCCAAATTGGCTGTCCAGCCGCCAGCCCAACGCGCCGATCTGCGAATGATAGGTCTGGTCGTTAAAACGCATTGAGGTACTGTTGTTGCCATCCTCGCTGTAACCGGAGACGTTGCTGTAATCCCAGGCAAACTGCGCCATTGGGCCGGTCGTCAGATAAGAGGTGATCGGGAAATCATAACCGGCGGTGAGGCGTGCGCCCCACTGCTTGCCGGAGGTCGAGCCGGTTTCGGTGCGGGTTAGCGGCCCGAGCTGCATGCTGCGGCGAATATCGTCGTAATCCATCGTCGCGTAGTGCAGATCGGCATTCACCCAACCGTGCTCAAACAGATCAAGGGCGGTAAAGGCCGACAACAGCAGGCCCCGCGCCTTGTATTCATAGCGGCTGGACGGCTGCTGATCGTCATTGGAACCGGATATCAGTGCGCCAATCAGCCAGCCTTCGGCCAACTGATAATCTACCCCAACCGTCAGATTATGGGTGGTGGCATTGCCGTCGCCCGCAGCCTTATTGGCCGAGTAATCATAATGCTGCCCGGCATAGCCGCCGAAGACGCCCAGCGATCCCTGCGGGTTGTCGCCATTGCGCAGTTGCTGAAAACGGCTGTCGAGCGTCGCGCGGCTGTCACGCGCCATCGCCGCCGTCGCCTGATTCAGCGCCACCACCTGCGCCGGGCCATCCAGCACCGCCTGAATATAATCGGCAATCAACAGATGCGCCTGCGGGCTGGGGTGAAAATGATCGGAGAACAGATAGGACTGACTGGCGTCGAAGCCCGGCGTGGCGGAACTGCACACCGCCGACGACACCCCGGCCGGACAAGCCATGCCGGCGGTATTGGCGAAGCCAAACTGCGCCGGATTGGCTATCGCCTCGGCGAACAGCTTGTTCACGTCGACGCGAACAACATTGCCACTGCCCTGCGCCAGCAGGCGATCCTCACTCTGGTTATAAAAATCGGTCAGTTGCGCGGCCTGAGCGCTCAGGCTGTCAAAGGCGGCAATCAGCTGTGCGGCGATCGCCTGCTGCACCTGCGGGATTGCGCTGGCCTGTGCGGCGGCGGAAGTCAGCGCCTGATGGATAGCCTGGGTGCGCGAAGCATTATCCGGCGTAGTCAGTGAATTGAGGGTGGCATAGGCCGCCTGTACTGCGGCGCTCTGCACCGGCGTCAGCGCCTGCTGGATAATCAGCTCCATCAGCTGCGGCGTTGAACCAATATTCGGTACCGTCGGTACGATCACCGTACCGGCGCCGGCATTCAACAGCGAACGAACCTGCACCGCGGCGGCGGCTGCACTGTTATAGGCCACGTCCGACGCGGTTGTCGGGTTTAACGCCGCCGCCGCCAGATCGTTGCCGCCAATCCAGTGAATATACAGACCCTCGCCATCGGCCCGGCCATCGACCCGGCCAAGGTAGCTCTGCACCTGATCCTGAGTATTGTCCGCCGGGTTAAGCGCCGGCACCGCCACACCGCCGCCGGCGGCATAGTTGTAGCCGCCGTCGTCCGACGCCACCAACGCGGCGCCGATGCGTTGCGCCAGCACTTCGTCATACAGCAGGTGTTTATTGCCGTCGTAGGTAAAGCGGCCATTGTTGCCGGTATCGCTCAGGCTATCGCCAAATACGTAAACCTGGTCATAGGCCAGCGCCGGGGTAGTCATACTGCATAATATCGCCACTGCAAGCACCGCCGGGCGGGGCATGCGAGTTATTTTTAGAGGCATGAAGAGACTCCTGAGAGCCAGCAAATGAAGGAAACCCGTTTTTTATCATTGGCCTTTTTCTGCCTGCGGCCATCTAGTAAATATTGCTGGCTTTTCCGTCACGTCAAGCCAGTTGATGATAAAACAATCAGGGGCTTGCCAAGCTTGCCGCTTCAGGCGATGATTACTGTAAATAAACACAGCTTAAGGACAGGCAGTATGGCCAGCGAACGTTGCGGTTGGGTGACGGCAGATCCGTTATATCTCGACTATCACGATAAAGAATGGGGCGCACCGACCACCGATGCGCGTGAACTGTTTGAAATGCTGTGCCTGGAAGGCCAGCAAGCCGGGCTTTCCTGGATCACCGTGCTGAAAAAGCGTGAAAATTACCGTCGCGCCTTCCACAATTTCGATCCGCAACGGGTGGCGGCCATGACCGAGCAAGACGTGGAAACGCTGCTGCAAGACAGCGGCATCATCCGCCATCGCGGCAAAATCGAAGCCATCATCACCAACGCCAGAGCCTACCTGGCCATGGAAGCGGCCGGCGAAGATTTTTCCGCCTTTATCTGGGGCTTTGTCGGCGGCGAGCCACAGCTCAACGGCTGGCAAGCGCTGAGCCAGGTGCCGGCGAAAACCGAGCTGTCCGATGCCTTGTCCAAAGCGTTGAAAAAACGCGGCTTCAAATTTATCGGCTCCACCATCTGTTACGCCTTTATGCAGGCCTGCGGGTTGGTGAACGATCATCTGACCGGGTGTATTTGCTACCCAAAGCAGAAATGATCCGCCCCTGCCGCCCGGCCGATATTCCGCGGCTGATGGCCCTGTGGCTACCCAGCACCATCGCCGCCCACCCGTTCGTGGTGGAAAGCTACTGGCGGGAAAGCGCTGTGCTGGTGCGGGATAGCTATCTGCCGCGGGCGCAAAGCTGGGCGTATTGTCACGCAGGGGAGATCGTCGGGTTTATCAGCGTGCTGGATGACCGTTTTATCGGCGCGCTGTTTGTCGAACAAGCCTTTCACGGCCACGGCGTCGGCCAGGCGCTGATGACGCACGTACAGCAGCGCTATCCCCGGTTGAGCCTTGAGGTGTATGAGCAAAATCTGCGTGCCTGCGCGTTTTACCGTAAGCAGGGTTTTCAGGTATCCCAACGGCTGTACAATGAAGAAACTCAGGCTTATACGCTGATCATGAACTGGCCGCCGGCCGTCTGAACCCTGTCGATTTCGCTTAAAAATAACGCATCCCGCACCGGGATCCGGTCAATTCAGAATCCGCTGCATGGTATTCCTCTGATTTTTCCCTGATAACAGGCTCAGCTTCTATCTGCTTGTTAAGGAAAAAACATGAAACGCATTGCGATTATTGCCGGCGCGGTGAGCGTTGCGCTCACGCTGTCAGCCTGTACCACCAACCCGTACACCGGGGAATCTGAAGCCGGTAAATCCGGTATTGGCGCCGGCATTGGCGCAGCGCTGGGTGCCGGCGTGGGTATGATCTCCTCGTCGAAAAAAGACCGCGGCAAAGGTGCGCTGATCGGCGCAGCAGCCGGTGCGGCGCTGGGCGGCGGCGCGGGGTATTACATGGACGTGCAGGAAGCCAAGCTGCGCGACAAAATGAAAGGCACGGGCGTCAGCGTCACCCGCCAGGGCGACAATATCGTGCTGAATATGCCGAACAATGTCACCTTCGACAGCAGCAGCGCCACCCTGAAACCGGCGGGTGCCAACACCCTGACCGGCGTTGCCATGGTGCTGAAGGAATACCCAAAAACGGCGGTTAACGTGATCGGCTACACCGACAGCTCCGGTTCCCGCTCCCTGAACATGACCCTGTCGCAGCAACGCGCCGACGGCGTGGGCAGCGCGTTGATCACCCAGGGCGTAGCGGCAAACCGCATCCGCACCTCAGGCGCAGGCCCGGATAATCCGATCGCCTCCAACAGCACGGCGGAAGGCAAGGCGCAAAACCGCCGCGTCGAGATCACCCTCAGTCCGCTGCAGTAATCCCGTGCGGGGCGCCAAGCCCCGCCGCTTCTCGCTTTGCGCCTATCCCTTAGTCACACACAACCTGCCATTCAACATTCCCGGCCCCACGCCGGGTGTGGTAGTCTCCTTGGCAATTAACCGCAGGGGAGATCGGCAGTGAGCACTGTTAAGGCAATGCGCGCTTCGGGGCGCGCCACCATCAGCGATGTGGCGAAAACCGCCAAAACCGGCAAGACCAGCGTATCGCGCTATCTGAATGGTGAGCAGCACCTGCTTTCTGACGATCTCAAACAGCGCATCGAACAGGCAATCCACCAGCTCGACTACCGGCCGAGCCAGATGGCCCGCAGCCTGAAGGGCGGGCAAACGCGCCTGATTGGCCTGATCATCGCCGATATCACCAACCCCTACTCGGTGGACGTCATGCGCGGCATCGAAGCCGCCTGCCGTCAACACGGCTTTACCCTGCTGGTGTGTAACACCAATAACGAGGTCAATCAGGAGCAACACTACCTGCAGTTGCTCAGCAGCTACCGGGTGGAGGGCATCGTGGTCAATGCCGTCGGCATGCGTGAAGAAGCCTTGTCGACGCTGCAACAATCCATGCTGCCGATGGTCCTGATCGACCGCAAAATCCCTGATTTTGCCTGCGACGTGGTCGGCCTGAACAACCATGAGGCGGCGACCACCGCCACCGAACATCTGTTGCAGCAGGGATTCGAAGCCATCCTGTTTCTCAGTGAACCCATCGGCACGGTCAATACCCGGCTGGAGCGACTGCACGCCTTTAACCAAACCATGGCGCAACATGCCGGGCTGCTGGCCGAGCAGGCCGAGACGCCGCTTAACGACCTGAAGCAGTTGGAAAGCGTGCTCAGTGGCTTTAACGCCCGCCACCGCGGTATGCGCAAGGCGGTGATTTCCGCCAACGGCGCGCTGACATTGCAGGTCGCGCGCGCCATGCGCCGGCTGGGCATTCAATGGGGCAGCGACATCGGCCTGCTCGGCTTTGACGAGCTGGAATGGGCCGAACTGGCGGGGGTAGGCATCACCACCTTGAAGCAGCCGACCTATGAAATGGGCCACGCGGCGCTGGAACAACTGGTGCAACGTATTCAAGGCCTGGATGCGCCGATCGGCGAACAGATGTTCTCCGGTGAGCTGATCGTGCGCGGCTCCACCACCCGCTAACCTCCTCTTTCCCCAGCAGTGGCGCGGTTTACGGCGCCTCGCTGCTTCCCTCGAAAGACTATTTTTTGCTCATGTTCGTGATTGCGATCATATTTTTACATTCTGTCGCTTTCACCTGGAACCGGTTCCATTTAACGTACCCTTAACAGCAGCGGTGGGAATAACGCCACCTCAGGAGCCAAAATGAAAAGAGAAATTATCGTAGTGACCGGCGCATACGGCACCGATGTGGTTCAGCAACAGGGTGGTCAAGCCGCTTTACTGCCGATCATTGCCGGGGCGGGCGCGGATGGCGTGGAAATCCGCCGCGAGCTGTTTTCCGCCCAGGAGCTGGAAAGCCTGCCGGCGCTGGCTCAGGCGATTGAACAGCAGCAGCTGTTTGCCGTTTATTCCGCTCCTGAAGCGCTGTTTACCCCACAGCATACGCTGAACCCAAACCTGCCGGCGCTGCTGGCGGAAGCTCAGGTGCTGCATGCACGTCAGTTGAAACTCTCCCTTGGGCATTACCAACCGGGCTTCGATTTTACCGAATTGAAAGTGGCGCTGGAGCAGCACCCGGTCAAGCTGGTGGTGGAAAATGACCAGACCCCTGACTGCGGCATCCTGTCGCTGTTGAATGCCTTTTTCCATGCGGCGGAAGACAACCGCCTGCCGGTCAGCATGACGTTCGATATGGCCAACTGGCACTGGGTGGGGCAAGACGCCTTCGCCGCCGCAGAACGCCTGGCGCAGCACGTCAGCTATGTTCACGTTAAAGCCGCCATCCACGGCCCGCGCGGCTGGCGCGCAGTGGCGCTGGACGACACCGACGGCAGTTGGCGCGAACTGCTGGCCCGCCTGCCGCTGGACGCGCCGCGTGGCATCGAATTCCCTCTGCAGGGTGACAGCCTGGAAGCCGTTACCCGCCACTACGTTAACCTTCTGCGTGCGGAGTAAACATCATGACAACGCTGACCGCGGCGCGTAATGCGCCATTGGACGTAGTTACGCTGGGTGAGGCCATGGCGATGTTCGTGGCCACGCAAACCGGCGATCTGGCTGAAGTCGAGACCTTCACCAAACGCATTGCCGGTGCCGAGCTGAACGTGGCGATTGGCCTTGCGCGCCTGGGCCTGAACGTGGGCTGGGTCAGCCGGATCGGCAACGACGCTTTCGGCCGTTTCGCCCTGCAACAGCTGAAAAAAGAAGGCATTAACTTCCAGCAAGTCACGGTAGACGGCAACTATCCGACCGGTTTTCAGATCAAATCGAAAACCACGGATGGTACCGATCCCAGCGTGGAATATTTCCGCAAAGGCTCAGCGGCCAGCCATTTGTCGACCGCCGACTTTAACCGCGATTACTTCAGCTCCGCACGCCATCTGCACCTGAGCGGCGTGGCTGCGGCCCTGTCCGGCCAATCGCTGGAACTGTGCAACCATGCCGCCCGTGAAATGCGCGCCATGGGCAAGACCATTTCATTCGATCCCAACCTGCGCCCGGTGCTGTGGTCCAGCCAACAGGTGATGATCGATCAGTTGAACAAGCTGGCGTTCGCCGCCGACTGGGTACTGCCGGGGCTCAAAGAGGGGCAAATCCTTACCGGCCAATCCACGCCGGAAGGCATCGCCGATTTCTACCTGGAACGCGGCGTGCAAGCGGTGATCATCAAAACCGGCCCGGACGGCGCCTGGTTTAAAACCGCCGCCGGCGATCGGGCCACGGTGCCGGCGATAAAAGTCAGCAACGTAGTGGATACCGTAGGTGCAGGAGACGGCTTTGCCGTTGGGACGATCAGCGCCCTGCTGGAGGGCAAAACGCTGAAACAGGCGGTGCAACGCGGCAATAAAATCGGCTCGCTGGCGATCCAGGCCATCGGCGACAGCGAAGGGTTGCCAACCCGCGCGGCACTGGCTGAATAAAAATAACAAACAAAATCAGTTAACAGCCTTCTCCGAACGGCACACGCCTCTGGCCCTACAACCAGACTCGCCGGGAGAGCAATACCCAATGATTTCCAAGTTGCCGCGTTGTTGGCTGCAGCTTGAAAGGCAACGGGAATACGACACCACTGAGGAATCTGAACATGAATACAGTCACTCTCGCGGCCAAACGCTGGTGGTACATCATGCCCATCGTGTTTATCACCTACAGCCTGGCCTACCTCGATCGCGCTAACTTCAGCTTTGCCTCGGCCGCCGGCATCAACGACGATCTGGGCATTACCAAAGGCATGTCTTCGCTGCTGGGCGCGCTGTTTTTCCTTGGCTATTTCTTCTTCCAAATTCCCGGCGCGATCTATGCCGAACGCCGCAGCGTAAAAAAACTGATCTTCTGGTGCCTGATCCTGTGGGGTGGCTGCGCCTCGTTGACCGGCGTGGTCAGCAATATCCCGATGCTGGCCGCCATTCGCTTTGTTCTCGGCGTAGTGGAAGCGGCCGTGATGCCGGCGATGCTGATTTACATCAGCAACTGGTTCACCAAATCAGAACGTTCACGCGCCAATACCTTCCTGATCCTCGGTAACCCGGTCACCGTGTTGTGGATGTCGGTGGTTTCCGGCTACCTGATCCACGCCTTCGGCTGGCGCGAGATGTTCATCATCGAAGGTATTCCGGCGGTACTCTGGGCCTTCTGCTGGTGGGTGCTGGCGAAAGACAAGCCGGCGCAGGCCAAATGGTTGAGCGAAGACGAAAAATCGGCGCTGCAAAAGCAGCTTGATGAGGAGCAGAAAGGCATCAAGGCGGTGCGCAACTACGGTGAAGCCTTCCGTTCACGCAACGTGATCTTGCTGTGCGTACAGTATTTCGCCTGGAGCATCGGCGTGTACGGCTTCGTGCTGTGGTTGCCGTCCATTCTGCGCAGCGGCATGCAAATGGGCATGGTGGAAGCCGGCTGGCTGTCGTCGGTGCCTTACCTGGCGGCGACTATCTCCATGATCCTGGTGTCTTGGGCTTCGGACAAAATGCAGAACCGCAAACTGTTCGTCTGGCCGCTGCTGCTGATCGGCGCGCTGGCGTTCTTCGGTTCCTATGCCGTCGGCACCAACCATTTCTGGGTTTCCTACGGTCTGCTGGTGATCGCCGGCGCGGCAATGTATGCCCCGTACGGGCCCTTCTTCGCCATCATTCCGGAAATGCTGCCGAAAAACGTCGCCGGTGGCGCGATGGCGCTGATCAACAGCATGGGTGCGCTGGGCTCCTTCTTCGGCTCCTGGTTCGTCGGCTACCTGAACGGCGCGACCGGCAACCCGTCAGCTTCTTATATGTTTATGGCGATAGCGCTGGTCGTGGCGGTCGTCGTGACGCTGATCGTCAAACCCGCTCGCAACGAGGTTCATCCACAAGTAGCCTGATCTCGTTATACTTTATTTTCTGTTGAACATACCCGATGGATTTCAGGTTGTAGCCAACAACGCTGCAGCCTGAAAGACAAAGGGTATTGCTGGAGTTCGTGATGAAGCCTTCTATCGTATTGTACAAAAGCATCCCCACCGAATTGCGTCAACGGCTGGAACAGCACTTCACCGTGCACGCCTTCGACGGCCTGTCGCCGGATAACCGCGACGAGCTGAAACAAGCGCTCGCTCAGGCGGAAGGGATCATCGGTTCCGGCGGCAAGATTGATGAAGCTTTCCTGCAACAAGCACCCAAGCTGCGCGCCGCTTCAACCATTTCCGTCGGTTACGACAATTTCGACGTCGACGCGCTTAACGCCCATAACGTGGTGCTGATGCATACCCCGACCGTGCTGACCGAAACCGTCGCCGATACCATCATGAGCCTGGTGCTGGCGACGGCGCGCCGCGTGGTGGAAGTGGCCGAGCGGGTAAAAGCCGGTGAATGGCAAGGCAGCATCGGGCCGGACTGGTTTGGCGTCGACGTGCACCATAAAACCCTCGGCATCCTCGGCATGGGCCGCATCGGCTTGGCGCTGGCGCAGCGTGCTCATTTCGGCTTCGGCATGCCGATACTGTACAACGCCCGCCGCACCCACGAAGAGGCCGAGACGCGTTTTAACGCCCGTCGCTGCGATCTGGACACCCTGTTGGCCGAGTCCGATTTCATTTGCATCACGCTGCCGCTGACCGAAGAAACCTTCCATATGATCAGCCGCGACCAACTGGCGAAGATGAAAAAGAGCGGTATTTTGATCAACGCCGGCCGTGGCCCGGTGGTGGATGAAGCCGCACTGATAGAAGCGTTGCAGAACGGAACGATCCACGCCGCCGGGCTGGACGTCTTCGAGAAAGAGCCGCTGCCGGTCTCTTCGCCGCTGCTGACGCTGCCGAACGTGGTGGCACTGCCGCACATCGGCTCCGCCACTCATGAAACCCGCAATGCGATGGCCGAATGCGCGGTAGATAACCTGATTGCCGCCCTGACCGGTACGGTAAAAGAAAACTGCGTCAATCCGCAGTTGCTGAAGAGGTAACTTGCCAGGATGTCAGCAGGTGACCCACTGGCATCCTGGCAAAACTACCAACCGCCTTTCGGTGGGCGTCTCCGTATATGAAATATCCTAAGAATATGTATTTCATTGCTTTTAACTCTGTAAGGGATCAGATAAGGAAAGGTCTGCATCACGATTTCCCGGGTTCCCATCACTCTGCCGGCCCGGCCCAGGGCCGGATTTGTAACCAGTAAACTCACTAAACGAAAAACCTCCCTGGCAAATTCTGTCGCTACCTGCGGACTCTCCAGATAAAGCCACTCGTATTCATCGTCAAAATTGCTTGCGGCTTTCCTTAGCCATTTAATTTTCAGCGTTATCACTCACTCCCATCCTCTTGAAGCGGGCTTCCATTTCATCATCAGCAGCAAAATCCCCCTTATCCGCCTCAGTGATGGCCTGTTGAATTTCCGCAATCTGCCAGGCTTCACGGTTGATGAAATCCCGGATAGCCTGCCCGGCCAGAAATGATTTTGTTCGGCCGGTCGCTTTGGCCAAAGCTTCTAGCTGCTCACTGAGATCTTCCGGGAGTCGAACGGACATCACGCTCATAGGTCACCTCACACTACAATGTATACATTGTAATATAGATTAAAAAAACACCGGATAACAGACGGGGTTCTCCCCCTTCTCCCTCCTCCCTGAAAATACGCCATCGGGATGAGGCTATTTTTTCTTCATTTGTCACACTGAGCGTTACCCCAGAATAAAAACGCTTCCTGCCACGCGTAAGGAGAGCCATGAAACGCCTGACCCTACCCCTGCTGATGCTGCTGTCACCGGCCGCACTAGCAAGCTGGACGCTGCAAAGCTTCCCGACCTTTGACGAATCCACCGCCGGGCTGTTCACCAGCCACGCCACGCTGCCCAAGGGCGAACTGCCGCTGAAAATTTATCAGGATCGGCAATGCTGGCAGCCGACCGCGGCGGCCAGGCTGAACCAAACCCTGTCGCTGCAACCTTGCGGCGATGCCCCACCGGTCACCTGGCGGTTGTTCCGCGACGGTGAATACCAGGTGCGCGTCGATACCCGCAGCGGTACGCCGACGCTGCAACTCAGCCTGAAAACGGCCCCACAGGCCGCCGCCGCAGCGGTAACCCGCACCTGTCAGCGCTGGGACGGCAAGCCCGTCACCCTTGACGTAGCGGCGACCTTCACCGAAGGCGAAACAGTGCGCGATTTCTATTCCGGCCAAACGGCCAGGGTCAGCCAGGGCAAAGTGACCCTTCAGCCTGCCGCAGGCAGCGGCGGCATGCTGCTGCTGGAATCCGCCGGCACGGAAAAACCGGCACCGTTCAACTGGCACAACGCCACGGTCTATTTCGCACTGACCGATCGCTTTGAAAACGGCAACCCGGCCAACGACCACAGCTACGGCCGCCGCAGCGACGGCATGCAGGAGATCGGCACCTTCCACGGCGGCGATCTCGCCGGGCTGACGCAAAAGCTGGATTACCTGCAACAGCTTGGCGTCAACGCACTGTGGATCAGCTCGCCACTGGAACAGATCCACGGTTGGGTCGGCGGCGGCACCAAAGGCGATTTCCCGCACTACGCTTATCACGGCTACTACGCACTGGACTGGACCCGGCTCGACGCCAATATGGGCACCGAGCAAGACCTGCGCAAACTGGTCGAACAGGCGCACCAACGCGGCATCCGCATTCTGTTCGACGTGGTGGTGAACCATGTCGGCTACGCCACCTTGGCCGATATGCAGACCTTCCACTTCGGCTCGCTCTACCTGAAGGGCGCGGAGATCGAAAAAACGCTGGGTAAAAACTGGGGCGACTGGCGGCCTGGTCCAGGGCAAAACTGGCACAGCTTCAACGATTACATTAATTTCAGCGACAAGGCAGGCTGGAGCCCGTGGTGGGGGAAAAACTGGATCCGCACCGATATCGGCGACTATGACTCGCCGGGTTATAACGACCTCACCATGTCACTGGCCTTCCTCCCGGACATCAAAACTGAAGCGCCCGGCGCCAGTGGCCTGCCGCTGTTCTATCGCCACAAACCCGACACCGCCGCACAGGATATTCCCGGTGCCACGACCCGCGACTACCTGACCACCTGGCTCAGCCAATGGGTGCGCGATTACGGTATCGACGGCTTCCGCGTCGATACCGCCAAGCACGTGGAGAAACCCACGCTGGCGCTGCTGAAACAGCGAGCCACGGCGGCGCTGGCGCAATGGAAAGCCGCCAATCCACACCAGGCGCTGGATGACGCCCCATTCTGGATGACCGGCGAAGCCTGGGGCCACGGCGTGATGAAAAGCGACTATTACCAGAATGGCTTTGACGCGATGATCAATTTCGACTTTCAGGATCAGGCTTCGCAGGCGCTGAGCTGTTTCTCCAGTATCGACGCCACTTACCAGCAAATGGCCGACAAGCTGCAGGATTTCAACGTACTGAGCTATCTCTCCTCGCACGATACCCGGCTGTTCTTCGCCAGCGATGCCAAAGGTTCGCTGCCATTGCAGCAGCGTGCGGCAGATTTGCTGCTGCTGGCCCCGGGGGCGGTGCAAATTTACTACGGTGATGAAAGCGGCCGCCAGCTCGGCCCGACCGGTTCGGATCCGCTGCAGGGCACGCGTTCCGATATGAACTGGCGTGAACAGCAAGGTGCCAAAGCGCCACTGCTGGCGCATTGGCAAAGGCTTGGGCAGTTCCGTGCCCGCCATCCGGCGATCGGGGCCGGTGTGCAACAGTCGCAGCAAACCGCAGGCTACTATGCCTTCAGCCGCCGGCTTGGCGACGACAAGGTGATGGTGGTGTGGGTCGGCGATCGGTCACATTAATTCAGTACAATCTGCTGGAAAACAACCACCGGGTGAAGTTTATCCCCGGTGGTTGTTTTATGAACCGCATTGCGCCGAAAATTATCTGGCGGTATGGTGGGCGATTACCTGCTAAAAACAATACTGCTGCACCTATGACTTTTTCACTTTTCGGCGACAAATTTACCCGTTACGCGGGCATTACCCGTTTAATGGATGACCTGAACGAAGGCCTGCGCACGCCCGGTGCCATCATGCTCGGCGGCGGCAACCCGGCGCAAATTCCAGAGATGGAAAGCTACTTCAAACAGCTGTGCCAGGACATGCTCGACCAGGGCAAACTGACCGAGGCGCTGTGTAACTACGATGGCCCGCAGGGCAAAGACGCCCTGCTGAAAGCGCTGGCTACTTTGCTGCGCGACGAGCTGGGCTGGCAGATTTCACCACAGAATATTGCACTAACAAACGGCAGCCAGAGCGCGTTTTTCTACTTGTTTAACCTGTTTGCCGGGCGTTATGCCGACGGCAGCCGTCGCCGCGTGCTGTTCCCGCTGGCACCGGAATATATCGGCTACGCCGACGCCGGGCTGGACGAGGGTCTGTTCGTGTCGGCCAAGCCCAATATCGAGCTGCTGCCGGAAGGCCAGTTCAAATATCACGTTGATTTCGAACACCTGCATATTGGCGACGACATCGGCATGATCTGCGTGTCGCGCCCGACCAACCCAACCGGTAACGTGATCACCGACGAAGAGCTGATGAAGCTCGATCTGCTGGCGCAGCAACGCAATATTCCGCTGGTGATCGATAACGCTTACGGCGTGCCGTTCCCCGGAATTATCTTCAGCGAAGCGACGCCGCTGTGGAACCCGAACATCATCTTGTGCATGAGCTTGTCCAAGCTCGGGTTGCCCGGCTCACGCTGCGGCATCGTGATTGCCGATGAGAAAATCATCAGCGCCCTGACCAACATGAACGGCATCATCAGCCTGTCACCGGGCAGCATGGGGCCGGCGATGGCAGCGGAAATGATCGAACGCGGCGATCTGCTGCGCCTGTCGAACGAGGTTATCCGCCCGTTCTACAAACAGCGCGTTGAACACACCATCGAGATAATCCGCCGCTATCTGTCGCCAGAGCGTTGCCTGATCCACAAACCGGAAGGGGCGATTTTCCTTTGGCTGTGGTTCAAGGATCTGCCGATCACCACCGAGCTGCTGTATCAGCGCCTGAAAAAACGCGGCGTGCTGATGGTGCCGGGCCACTACTTCTTCCCGGGGCTGGAGCATGAATGGCCGCATACTCACCAGTGCATGCGGATGAACTACGTGCCGGATCCGGAGAAAATCGAGCGCGGCGTGGCGATTTTGGCGGAAGAGATCGAACGCGCGCACCAGGAAGCGGGCTGATGCCTGAGCCGGGGCGCAGTTAGCAGGTAACAGCTGCGCCCCGGCTCGTTACATCACCCAAAACAGCACCGCCAGCAACTGCGGCGACATGATGCGCAGGAACATCGCCAAAGGGTAAACCGTGGCGTAAGACAGCGCGGCAGCGCCGCTGGTCGGGTGCAGGCCATTGGCGAAGGCCAGCGCCGGCGGATCGGTCATCGAACCTGCCAGCATGCCGGACAGCGTCAGATAATTCATCTTGCCCACGACCCGCGCCAGCACACCCACGCTGAGCAACGGGATAGCGGTAATCAACGCGCCGTAGCCAATCCACGCCAGCCCTTCGCCATGCATCAGGGTATCGACAAAGTTCCCCCCCGATTTCAGCCCCACCACCGCCAGAAACAGCACAATGCCCAACTCGCGCAGCGCCAGGTTGGCGCTCGGCGGCATAAACCAGTACAGCTTGCCAATGCTGCCGATACGCCCGAGGATCAATGCCGCCACCAGCGGCCCGCCGGCCAGCCCAAGGCGCAATGCCGCCGGGAAACCCGGTACAAACAGCGGGACAGAACCCAGCAACACTCCCAGCCCGATGCCGATAAATACCGGCAACATCTGCACCTGTTGCAATTTCTGCTGAGCGTTGCCGACGATGGCCGCGACCGCTTCAATCGATTCCGGCCGGCCAACCAGGTTGAGGATATCGCCAAATTGCAGCGTAACGTTGCTGCCGGCCACCAGTTCAACCCCGGAACGGTTCAGGCGCGAGATCACCACGTCATATTTCCGCTTCAGGTTGAGATCGCGGATTTTGCTGCCCAGCACCTTCTCATTGGTCACCACCGCCCTCACCACCTGTAACGCCGTGCCGCGCGTTGACAACGAAACGTCCACCTCTTCGCCAATCACCAGCCGGGCATTTTCCAGGCTCTCGCGCTTTCCTACCAGATGCAGATAGTCACCCAACTCCAGCCTCTCGAGCGGCTCGGGCACCATCAGCAGCTCGCCGCGTTTCAGCCGTGAGCAGACGATGTCCTCCCCATTCAGCAGCGGCACATTTTTTATCGCCATCCCCTGCAGATTGGGATTACGCACCGCCACGTTCATGGTGTGCAGCAGTTCGTGGTGATTGCCCAGGCTGTTTTCAAACGCCTGCGCTTCCTTATCGATATTGATACGAAAGAACAGGCGGATCAGCCACATCACCAGCAGGATGCCGCAGATACCGAACGGATAGGCCATGGCGTAACCCATCCCCATGCGATCGACCAACGCCGGATCGGACCCCAGATCGGTAAGAATTTGCTGCCCGGCACCGAGCGCGGGAGTATTGGTGACCGCTCCGGAGAACACGCCGAGAATGATCGGCAGCGGCACGGCAAACAGCTTGTGAACCCCCGCCGCCACCACGCCGCCAACCAGCACCAGTAAAATGGCGAAACCGTTGAGCCGCAGCCCGGACACCCGCAGGGAAGAAAAGAAACCTGGGCCCACCTGAATGCCAATGGTGTAAACGAACAGGATCAGCCCGAATTCCTGAATGAAATGCAGCATGTCGCCGTTAAGACTGACTTGCCAGCTCTGGGCGAAATGCCCCACGATAATGCCACCGAACAGGACCCCGCCAATGCCCAGCCCGACGCCATACACCTTCCAGTTACCCATCCACAGCCCGAGAACGGCCACCAACGCCAACATGCTGACGGTCAGGGCGATATCGCTCATAGGTCACATCCTTGCCAGAAGTTTAACAACCGGTTTGCGGTTAAAGCACACAATTAATAGGGATTCTGGCATAAGCGGGACGGGGGGAATGTGGGTTACGCCACAGAATGCAACGGGGGAAGCCCGCTAGGACTTCCCCCGTGTTATTACCGATTTTTTTCAGTCGGTTACTGAGCGTCTAACCCCGGCGTGGTGCCGATGGCGATGCGTTGCGGTTGCAAGGCATCCGGCACCTGACGCACCAGATCGATGTGCAACAGGCCATTTTCAAACTGCGCCTCAGCAACCTGCAGGTGCTCGGCCAGCGTGAAGGTCAGAGTAAACTCTTTGCATACCAGCCCCTGATGCAGGTATTCCACCTGTTTTTCCGGCGGTGTCGGCTTACCGCTCACGGTCAGGCGCGGCCCTTCCACTTCAATGTTCAGTTCGCTTTGTTTGAACCCGGCCAGCGCCAGAGAAATGCGGTAGTGGTTGTCGTCGCTTTTCTCGATGTTGTACGGCGGGAAACCCTGGGGTTCCTGGCCGCCCATTGAGCTGGCCAACTTGTCGAAACCAATCCACTGACGCAGCAAAGGTGACAGATCGTAATTACGCATAATGTAAAACTCCTTCTATGAAGCGAGATGTTACCCGTTGTCTTTCAAGCTACAGCGTCGTTCTCGGTTATGTGGCTCGTTCAAATCTGCTCCCGGCAAATTTGTCACCCCAATCACTGACCTTAGTAAGCGCCGTGGGATGAATGAGCGGGTCGCCTGGCTGCCACTTAAAATTCATAGGGCAAATTAAGCTATGCCCCCTGACGGCGGGCAAGTTAACATTTAACACCAGCGAGACGTTTCGCTGATGAAATAAAAATTATTTAATTTCAATCCGGCGCGGTTTTAATGTTTCCGGTACGATGCGTTCCATGTCGATATACAACAACCCATTTTCCAGCTTCGCGCCTTTAATTTGGATATGCTCGGCCAGCTGGAATTTACGCTCGAAGTTACGCTCGGCAATACCTTGATATAAGTAGGTTCTTTCAGCAGGTTCGTTATTATGGGCACCACGCACAATCAGAAGATTGTCCTGGGTGGTGATTTCCAGTTCCTGCTCGGCAAACCCGGCCACGGCGATCGCAATGCGATAATGGTTTTCATCCACCAACTCAACATTATAAGGTGGGTAGCCGCCATTCCCCTGGCTCTGCCCAGCCTCCAGCGCGTTAAACAAGCGGTCAAAACCAATGGCGGAACGGTATAGCGGGGAAAGATCGAAATTGCGCATAAAACAGCCTCCTAAGGCACTTCAGCGAGGTTTAATAATTACGCCTTCCACTAAGGACAGGCTAATAATAAGAATTCCCTTACGGCAAATTCTTAATTTGCTTCTGATAAGAAAATGGGGGTTGATTGCATCATTTCAACCGGCGGCGATCAAAAAAATGACAATCAGTTCGGCGAAAGTTTTTTTATCCCTTACAATAAAGTGAGAGAGCCGCCACAGAGCGTGACCTTGCTCCTTTTAAAACATCGACAAGATGTTATAGATCAGCAAATTTTAGGGAACAGCACCCTGCAGGATGGAATAATGAAAACGATAAAAGTGATAGCAACCAGTTGCATGCTGCTGGCGACAAACGGCTGCTCCAGCGTGATGAGCCACACCGGCCCGAATCAGGGCTACTATCCGGGTACCCGCGCCAGCGTGGGCATGCTGAAGGACGACAACACCAGTTGGGCGATGATGCCGCTGGTGGCGCTGGATCTGCCCTTCTCGGCCGTGATGGACACCGTGCTGCTGCCTTACGACTATATGCGCTCCGGCAGTGACGACACCGCAGACTCACCGAGAGCACGCATCCTGCGCGGCGAAGAGCAGAACCTGGCGGCCAGCGGCGATCCCAGCCATGCAGCCAGCGTAGCCGCACATTAAAAAGGCTCTGACGCGGGCTGCCCGGCCCGCATCCTGATCACACCGTAGCCACAAAAATCTGGCTGAAACCCTCAACCTCGCGCATAAACGCCACTTGATTACCGTCCGGCGAAAAGACAATGGCATCGCCCGACGGTGGCAGCGCGGTGCGTTTCGTCAGGCGCTGCATGCGGCCGCTGGGCACCTCGCACAGCATCAGGCTGTTATCGCACACCAGCGCGATTCGCCCGCCCTGCGGATGCCAACTGAACGCAGACTGGATCCCATGCTCACCCCGGGTAATTTGGCGCGGCTCACCGCCGTTCGGCGAAACCGTCCACAGCTGCACTACACCCTCGTCATCCTTCATCAGAAAGGCAATCATGCTGCCATCAGGCGAACTGCGCAGCCAATGGCGCGGTGCGGTGACAACGCCGGGATAACGACGCCCGTCGGTAAAGGTCAGGCGACGTTGGTGCACGCCCAAAGGGGGAGCGGGTAAATGGGTCGGGGTGCCCTGCAGCGGTCGGGAGCCGGCTTTAGCGTAATCGGCGTCGTCGCGCGGCAGGTCGACAATAAACACTTCCGGCAACTTTTCGCCGGCAGCGGAACGCGTGTCGCCGATAAACGCCAATGCCCAACGCTGTTGACGTCCATCGGGCCGCAGATAGCCACGTTGCCCGACCCAACCCTCTTCGTAGGCACGGTTAATCTGGTCACTGCCCGGCTGCGGCTGCGGCGTCGTTTCGCTGACCAACACGCAATAATGGCTGCCATCATATTCACGCGGATGCTGCTTGGGCGGATTTACGCCCTGCAACGGCACAGCCACACCTACGTTACGCAGATCCCGTGCAGGGTCCAGCTCGTGCATCACGTGGTCGTTATAGGTAAAACTCAGGCGACTGCCGTCCGGGCTGAACACGTGAACGTGCGTGCCACCGCGCAGCGCCCCGGGGGTATAGGGCGCAGTGATATCCATCGCATCAAGAGTCACGGCCAGTTCAAGATCCGGTTCGCTGACGATCACGCCACGGCGATGATGAAAGTCGTAATGCCAAACGCTGTCCGGGTGTTCCGGGCCGTGAATAAAAGCGTAACGGGCCGGCGCGTCCGGGCTGACGGTCACTACGCCCACATGTGCACCCTGCTGCGCGCGATATACCACCTCGACCTTGCCGCTGTTGGCATTCACCCTTTCAATACTCAGACCGGTAAAGGAAGCGCCGTTCGGACGCACGTCGTAAGCCAGCCACTGGCTGTCTGGCGTCCAGACGTTGATATTGGTTAACTGGTGTCCGCGTGGTTCAAAAGTCAGTTGTTTTTCCCGATAGCTCATGGCGGCTCCCCTGCACATGTTGGCACTAAGTCACCATCTTACCGGATTGGGCAAGGGCTTCACATCGCCCATCAAGGTGCTTCCCATCGACGCAGGGGGGTTTACAATGAATACAATAAAGTACAATATGGATTTTAAAGTCCACATCAATGGAAAATACCCATGTGGAAAATCAGATCAAAAAGATCGTCAACTCGATGAAAATAAAAGGAACCGGTATGAGCAGCTTATTCGACGCAATTGTTTCCGCCCATCAGCAGTTGCGTCCTCAGGTACGCGTGACCCCGTTGGAGCGCAGCGTGCTGCTGTCGCAGCAACTGGGTTGCGAGCTGTATCTGAAATGCGACCATCTGCAGCCAACCGGTTCATTCAAATTTCGCGGGGCCAGCAATAAACTGCGGCTGCTGAGTGACGAACAGCGTCAACGCGGGGTGATCGCCGCCTCCAGCGGTAATCACGGCCAGGCGATGGCGCTGGCGGGCAAACTGATGGGCGTCAGCGTGACGGTCTATGCGCCGGAAACCGCCGCCGCGATCAAGCTCGAAACCATCCGCGCTTTGGGCGGTAAAGTCGTGACAGTGCCGGGGGATGCTCTGAAAGCGGAACAGGCGGGCGAGAAGGCGGCCCAGGAACAGGGCAAAGTGTATGTCTCCCCTTATAACGACGAACAGGTGATCGCCGGCCAAGGCACCTGCGGCATGGAGTTGGTCGAACAGCAACCGGATCTGGATGCGGTGATTGTCGCCGTAGGCGGCGGTGGCTATATTTCAGGTATTGGCACCGTACTGCAGCAATTGTCGCCGAAAACCCAACTGATCGCCTGTTGGCCGGAGAATGCCACCAGCATGTACAGCGCGCTGGAAGCCGGCCATATCTTCCCGGTAGAGGAGCAGGAGACTTTGTCCGACGGCACCGCCGGCGGCGTGGAGCCTAACGCCATTACCTTCCCACTGTGCCAGCAGCTGATCGATCGCAAAATTCTGGTCAGTGAAACGGAAATCAAACGGGCGATGCGCCAGATTGCCGCCAGCGATCGCTGGATTATTGAAGGCGCGGCCGGGGTAGCCCTGGCGGCGGCCATCAAGCTGGCACCGGAATTTCAGGGAAAAAAAGTGGCTGTGGTGCTGTGCGGAAAAAACATCGTGCTGGAGAAATACCTCAAGGCCATCGCCGATGAAAATCATTAACCAGCAGCAGATAATTGACAGTTTCGACGCAGATAGCATCACGTCACTGCTTAAATCCGGATTTATTGCTTACTCGCGCCAACAGGTACAACAGCCGCCGGTACAGCATTTTCTGTTTGAGCAAGCCGCAGGCGACTGCTGTATCAAATCGGCGTGGCTGGAAGGCGATGAGCAGTTTGTTGTCAAGGTGTCCGCCGGTTTCTACCGCAACCCGGCGCAAGGGTTGGCCAGCAATCAGGGGTTGCTGATGGCCTTCTCTGCACTGACCGGCGAACCACAGGCGCTGCTGCTGGACGAAGGCTGGCTGACCGCGTTACGCACCGCGCTGGCGGGGCGTATTGCCGCCGAACTGTGCGCCCCGACGGACATCCCGGCGATCGGCATCGTCGGCTGCGGCATGCAGGCCCGGTTGCAACTGCAACAGCTAAAACCGCTCACCCCATGCCGCGATGTCTGGGTATGGGGCCGTAACGAACCGGCTCTGCAAGCCTTTCGCCACGATGCCGAAGCTGAGGGTTTCCGGGTGCAGACCACCCAAAACGCGGCAGAGCTGGCGGCGCATTGTCGGCTGATTGTCACCACAACCCCCAGCCGCGAGCCCATTCTGCAGGCGACGGATATTCAGCCTGGTACCCATATCACGGCAATTGGCGCAGACACCCACGGCAAGCAGGAGCTGGCGACCGATCTGGTCGCCAGGGCGGACCTGTTGCTGGTTGATGCCTTGTCGCAGTGTGCAGACTACGGCGAGATCGCCACCGCTTATCGGCAAGGTTTGCTGACATCGAAGCCGATCGTCGAATTTGGCACTGCTCTGGCGCACGGGGGAAGGTTGCGCAGCAGCCCGCAACAAATCACTATTGCCGATCTTACCGGGCTGGCGATTCAGGACGTACAGATTGTGAAAGGCATTTTAGCGCGCCTCTGACGCGCTTCAGGGGCGCAGGTGCGCCCCTGGGGTGCAACAACGCCTCAGGCATTCAGCACAAACTTCTCAATGGCACGCGCCACGCCGTCTTCAGTATTGGCGGTGGTAACGAACTGCGCCACCGCTTTCAGTTCCGGGATGGCGTTGCCCATCGCTACGCCAACGCCGGCGTATTCGATCATCGCGGTATCATTGGCCTGATCGCCCAATGCCATCACGTTTTCCTGCGCAATGCCGAGGTGTTCGGCCAGCATTTTCACCCCGGTGCCCTTATCAACCCGCTTATGCAAAATCTCCAGGAAGTAAGGCGCGCTTTTCAGGATGGTGTAACGCTCCCACGCTTCGGCCGGCAGGCGGGCAATCGCGCGATCGAGCAGTTCCGGCTCATCAATCATCATCACTTTAGGGAAACGCATCTGGCGGTCCATTTCTTCCACGCTGCGGTATTTCAATGGAATACCGGTCATGTGGGCTTCATGGATGGTGTATTTGCCGATGTCTTTGTTCGGCGTATACAGGGTATCGAAATCAAACGCTTGATAGTGCACGCCAAACTCGCGCGCCAACCCTTCAACATAGACGTAGTCTTCGAAATCCAGGGTTTCCTGCAGGATGCAGGCGCCGTCTACGGCCTGTAAAACCAGGGCACCGTTATAGGTAATGCAGAAATCACCGCTGCCCTGAATGTCCAATTGACGCAGATAATCCTGCACGCCGACGTAAGGCCGCCCGGTAGCCAGCACCACGTGAACCCCTTTGCGGCGCGCTTCGGTGATGGCCTGCTTCACCGCAGGCGTAATCTGGTGCTGCGGATTAAGCAGCGTGCCGTCCATATCAATTGCAATCAGTTCAATAGCCATAACGTCCTCTCCCAGGTGTATTTTCTTCATGCTAACGCGTTTAAGCCTGCGGTGTCAGCGCTAAAAAAAGCGTAAAAAAATCCGCGCGGGTTGCCCGGCGCGGATTTTCACAGCCATTAATGCGTTAAATATCGATATTTGCCGCTTTCAGGGCATTTTCTTCGATAAAGGCACGACGCGGTTCGACCGCATCCCCCATCAGGGTGGTGAACAGTTGATCGGCGGCGATGGCGTCCTTCACGGTCACGCGCAGCATGCGGCGGCTTTCCGGATCCATGGTAGTTTCCCACAGCTGCTCAGGGTTCATTTCGCCCAGACCTTTATAACGCTGTATCGACAGGCCACGGCGCGACTCTTTCACCAGCCACTCCAGCGCTTGCTCGAAGCTGTCTACCGGCTGACGGCGTTCGCCACGTTCGATGAAGGCATCTTCTTCGATCAGGCCACGCAGTTTTTCGCCCAGTTGGCAGATTTTGCGATATTCGCCGCCGTGGAAGAACTCGAAGTCCAGCGGGTAGTCGGTATCCACGCCGTGGGTACGGATGCGCAACACCGGCTCAAACATCTGGCGCTCGCGGTTCTCGAAGATTACCGAGTCATAGCTGCTGCCATGCTGCTCATTATCGTTCAGCAGTTTCACCAGCGACTCAATCCATACCTGCACTTTGCTCTGATCGCTCAGATCGCTTTCATTCAGGGTTGGCTGGTAGATCAGGTTGTTCAGCAGCGCGCGCGGGTAGCGGCGTTCCATACGACCGATCAGCTTCTGCACGCTGTAGTGCTCGGCCACCAGTTTTTCCAGTGGTTCACCGGCAAGCGCCGGCGCGTTGGCATTGGTGTGCAGGGTTGCGCCGTCCATCGCGATGGCGATCTGATACTGATCCATCGCTTCGTCATCTTTGATGTACTGCTCCTGCTTGCCTTTTTTCACCTTGTACAGCGGCGGCTGGGCAATGAACACGTGGCCGCGTTCAATGATTTCCGGCATCTGGCGGTAGAAGAAGGTCAACAGCAGCGTACGGATGTGCGAACCGTCGACATCGGCATCGGTCATGATGATGATGCTGTGGTAACGCAGCTTGTCCGGGTTGTACTCGTCACGGCCGATGCCGCAACCCAGCGCAGTGATCAGCGTCGCCACTTCCTGCGAAGACAGCATCTTGTCGAAGCGCGCCTTCTCGACGTTGAGGATTTTACCTTTCAGCGGCAGAATCGCCTGGTTCTTACGGTTACGCCCCTGCTTGGCAGAGCCGCCCGCAGAGTCCCCTTCCACCAGGTAGAGTTCGGACAACGCCGGATCGCGTTCCTGGCAGTCCGCCAGTTTGCCCGGCAGGCCGGCCAGATCCAACGCGCCTTTACGACGGGTCATTTCACGCGCTTTACGCGCCGCTTCACGGGCACGCGCCGCATCGATGATTTTGCCGACGACGATTTTCGCATCGCCCGGGTTTTCCATCAGATAATCGACCAGCTTCTCGTTCATCAGCGTTTCAACCGCGGTTTTCACCTCGGAGGAAACCAGCTTGTCTTTGGTCTGGGAAGAGAACTTGGGATCTGGCACCTTCACCGAAACCACGGCAATCAGGCCTTCACGCGCATCATCGCCGGTGGCGCTGATTTTAGCCTTTTTGCTGTAGCCTTCTTTATCCATGTAGCTGTTCAGGGTACGGGTCATCGCGGTACGGAAACCGACCAGATGGGTACCGCCATCGCGCTGCGGGATGTTGTTGGTGAAGCAGTAGATGTTTTCCTGGAAACCGTCGTTCCACTGCAGCGCCACTTCCACACCGATGTCGTCTTTCACGGTGGAGAAATAGAACACGTTAGGGTGGATTGGGGTTTTGTTTTTGTTCAGGTATTCAACAAACGCCTTGATGCCGCCTTCGTAGTGGAAGTGGTCTTCTTTGTCCGTGCGCTTGTCTTTCAGGCGGATAGACACGCCGGAGTTAAGGAAAGACAGCTCGCGCAGGCGCTTGGCCAGAATGTCGTACTCAAATTCAACGTTGTTGGTGAAGGTTTCGTAGCTCGGCCAGAAACGCACCGTGGTGCCGGTCTGATCGGTTTCACCGACCACTTTCAGCGGCGCCTGCGGCTCACCCATGGCGTAGGTCTGCTCATGCACCTTGCCTTCGCGGCGAATAACCAGTTCCAGCTTCTCGGACAGGGCGTTAACAACGGAGACACCCACGCCGTGCAGGCCGCCGGATACCTTGTAGGAGTTGTCGTCAAATTTGCCGCCGGCATGCAGCACGGTCATGATGACCTGCGCCGCAGAAACCCCTTCCTCTTCGTGAATACCGGTCGGGATACCACGGCCGTCATCCTGTACCGAAACGGAGTTATCGGCATGGATGACCACCTGAATGTCACTACAGTGGCCCGCGAGTGCTTCGTCGATAGCGTTGTCCACAACCTCGAATACCATGTGGTGCAGACCGGTGCCATCATCGGTGTCGCCGATATACATGCCCGGGCGCTTACGCACCGCATCCAGCCCTTTTAATACCTTGATACTTGAGGAGTCATAAGAATTCGACATCAACGTTTCTCGCTCATTTTAGTCCTGTGGTTGAACCTCTATTTTACCCTGTTCCACGCGGAACATCTTGCCCTTTTCACCGGCCATATCGGTCACTTGTTCAGCGCTTACCGCGCTGACAAAGACCTGGGCCTGGGTGGCTTTCAGGCGATCGGCCAGCAACCGGCGACGGCCGGTGTCCAGCTCGGAGGCAAAATCATCAATCAGATACAGGCAACGCCGCCCGCTCTGCCGGGTGAGAAACTCACCCTGCGCTAAGCGCAACGCGCACATCAGCAGCTTTAACTGACCGCGCGATAATAAATCCTCTACCGGTGTGCCCTCGGCACGGATGCGAAAGTCCGCCTTATGCGGCCCCACGGCGGTATAGGTTAACGCCCTGTCGCGCTCAAACTGGCGCTCCAGCAGCTCTCCGTAGTCGCTCTCTTTGTCCCAGCCGCGCTGGAAAGAGAAACTCAGGGCAAATTCGGGCAAAAACTGCGCGCACGTCGCGGTGATATCCGCGGCAATCGCGTCGCTGTAAGCTGCCCGCCACTCGCTGATACGCTCGGCCAACGGGATCAGTTCCTGATCCCAGGCGCGGATCTGCGCATAGCGACTGACCTGGCGCAGCGCGGCATTACGCTGCTTCAGTAACCGTTTCAGGTTGCTCCAGGCGGTGAAAAAACCGGGTTCGTTATGAAAACAACCCCAGTCCAGGAAGGCGCGCCGAAATTTCGGCCCGCCGTTTAGCAGGGTAAAACCTTCGGGGGTAATCAGCTGCATCGGCAATAACTGCGCCAGCTCAGCCACTTTGTGGCCGTCGCTGCCATCGATGCGTACTTTGCTGTCTCCCTGACGGCTCTTGCTTAATCCAACGGATATTTCACGCTCAGCGCCTTCAATACGGCCGTGCAAAATGAACTCCGGCTGGTCGTGGCGGATCACCCTTCCGGCCTGCAGGCTGCGAAATGCGCGCCCGTGGCCAAGGGTATACACCGCCTCAAGCACGCTGGTTTTCCCACTGCCGTTGGCCCCAACCAGGAAATTGAATCCCGGCGCCAGAGCCAAATCCGCCGCTTCGATATTGCGGAAATCTTTAATCAGTAAACGCGTCAGAGCCATGCTGCAGTTATCTTAATCATCGAACAGCCCAGGGCGTAATCGTCGCAGGCCATTTGCGCACGGCCAGCGCGCAGCAACCGGAGCGTACACAGAGTACACGAGGATTGCGAGCACTGCCCAATCGCAAAGGGGCAAGTAAGATAGCCCGATAATTTCTACAACCGCATCGGCATGACGACGTACGCCGCCGCCTGACTCGCACCGTCTTCGATCTGCACGCTGGAAACCGAGTCGGTCAACAGCAGGCGCACATCTTCACACTTGAGCGCATTCAACACATCCAGCACGTAGCTGACGTTGAAACCAATTTCCATCTCGGTGCCGTCGTAGCTGACATCAAGGATCTCTTCAGCTTCTTCCTGCTCCGGGTTGTTGGCGGTGATCTTAAGCTGGTTCTGGCTCACATACAGGCGCACGCCGCGGAACTTTTCGTTCGACAAAATGGCTGCGCGGGCAAACGCCTGCTTGAGCAAGTCGCAGCCGGCTTCCAGCGTTTTGTCCGGATTCTTCGGCAATACGCGGCGATAATCGGGGAAACGGCCGTCAACCAGCTTGGAGGTGAAGATAAAATCACCGACGTGGGCACGAATATTGTTACTGCCGATCTGCAGTTGCAGCAGCGTATCGCCACCGTCCAGCAGACGCACCAGCTCCATCACCCCTTTACGCGGCACGATCACCGAATGCGAAGGCAGCTGCTGACCGATAGGCATCGAGCACACCGCCAGGCGGTGACCGTCGGTCGCTACGGTACGCAGTTCTTCACCTTCGGTTTCGAACAGCATGCCGTTTAAGTAGTAGCGCACGTCCTGATGAGCCATCGAGAACTGCGTGGCCTCAATCAGGCGCTTCAGCGTCGCCTGCGGCAGAGTAAATTCAACTTCGCTCTGCCAGTCGTCCAGGTTCGGGAAATCCACCGCCGGCAGCGTTGACAGCGAGAAACGGCTGCGGCCGGAGCGCACCAGCATGCGTTCGCTTTCAAGCGTTACGGCGATCTCTGCCCCTTCCGGCAAGCCACGGCAGATATCAAAGAATTTACGCGCGGGGACGGTAGTCGCGCCCGCTTCATGGGGTTGGGACAGGGCAACGCGCGCCACCATCTCCATCTCCAGATCGGTGCCGGTCAGCAGCAGGCAGCCTTCCGTCACCTGCAGCAGCAAGTTACCCAGAATTGGCAATGTTGGGCGGCCGCCCAGCGGGCTGCTCACCTGTTGCAGCGGTTTTAGCAGATGCTCACGTTCAACGATAAATTTCATAGCGCTAGGAAGATAATGTTCTGATTAAATTTGAGAAATCTTCTTTGATGTCGTGACTTTCCTCACGCAGCTGCTCAATCTTCCGGCAGGCGTGCAACACCGTGGTATGGTCGCGGCCACCAAACGCATCGCCGATTTCTGGCAGGCTGTGGTTGGTGAGTTCTTTTGCCAATGCCATCGCCATCTGGCGCGGGCGGGCAACCGAACGCGAACGCCGCTTGGACAGCAAATCCGCGATTTTAATTTTATAGTATTCCGCCACCGTCTTTTGAATATTATCGATGGTGACCAGCTTCTCCTGCAGTGCCAGCAGATCGCGCAGCGCTTCGCGCACGAAATCAATGGTAATGGCACGGCCGGTAAAGTTCGCGTTGGCGATCACGCGGTTCAGCGCCCCTTCGAGCTCACGCACGTTGGAACGCAGGCGCTTGGCAATAAAGAACGCCACTTCGCCCGGCAGACGGATATTGTTCTCGTCGGCCTTTTTCATCAGGATCGCCACTCGGGTTTCCAGCTCCGGCGGCTCTATTGCCACCGTCAGGCCCCAACCGAAACGGGATTTGAGGCGATCTTCCACCCCGTTAATTTCTTTGGGATAGCGATCTGACGTCAGGATAATCTGCTGATTGCCTTCCAACAGGGCGTTAAAGGTATGGAAGAACTCTTCCTGCGAACGCTCTTTGTTGGCAAAAAATTGGATGTCATCGATCAGCAACGCGTCGACCGAACGGTAGTAACGCTTAAATTCTTCAATGGCGTTGTTCTGCAAGGCTTTTACCATGTCCTGCACGAAACGTTCAGAGTGCATATAGACCACTTTGGCGTTGGCCTTGCGCGCCATGATGCCGTTGCCGACCGCGTGCAACAGGTGAGTTTTACCCAACCCGGTACCGCCATACAGAAACAACGGGTTATAGGCACCGCCCGGATTATCCGCCACCTGACGGGCCGCCGCGCGCGCCAGTTGGTTGGATTTACCCTCAACAAAGTTATCAAAGGTGTGCTTTGGATTAACGTTGGAACGGTAAGAGAGTTCGGGCTGTGGCGCCGCGTTATCCCAGCTTGGCCGGGAAGGCGCTACGGCGCGCACCACCGGCGCGCTAGGTGCGCTGACGCTGGCAGTGACGGTCTGGCTGATGATTTGGGTGAGCGGTTTGCTGCCGACTTCAAAACGCAGCAAAGGGGCATCCGTACCGCAGAAATCATTCAGCAGCCCATTGATATTGTTTAAGTATTTGTCGCGAACCCAATCCAGCACAAAGCGATTGGGCGCATAAAGCGCCAGGGTGTTGTCACTCAGTTCCGCCTGCAATGGGCGTATCCACATACTAAATTCTGTGGCAGGTAACTCATCCTGCAATCGGGCAAGACACTGCTGCCAAAGCGAAAGTGACACGGCGGACTCCACTCGAACAAGATCAATAAAAGAAAAGAATCAGGCTAATTTTTTATAACTCATGATTTTTGACACATGCCCGGCATCGGCTGAACACCAGTGGGGCATGCGAACCGCCTTTCACGGTTTATGTCCCTCACGATCCCCGCTTGAGAGATCGCGATCGGAATGACGGATCATAGCGCAATCCGAGCAAGAGATCCTCCCCTTCATCACAGATTAGATCCATTTTATCCACAGGCCGCGGCCTGCGGCGATCTTTTCGCCATCCACGTCAAATTGCAGGCGAGATCGCGCCCGAAGGACGGTATTTTTTACATTGTCAACCGGTTATACCCTGTTATCCACCCCGGATCCTGGCTTTTAACCGCAAGGATCGCTTCAGGATCCTTGCGGTTTACCCCCGAATCCGTATAATATTCGCCCTACGTGTAATACCTGGTTCCTTATGGTGAGTCATTAGCCAGACAGGATTCAGCTGTGACCACGGGCCAAGACCGGATTTTACTCCGTATTGGCAGACAACCAGGTAGGCTCGCGCGATGTGAATTGACTCAGGACTGTACAATTATTACAATCCCGCCTCTTTATATATTGCGATTGAGGCGTCGGTAGCTTTCACGCCGAGTAGCCAAACGCATTTGACTTATGTCCTTATTTAAGTTTAGGTAGAAATCGCCATGAAACGCACTTTCCAACCGTCCGTATTGAAGCGCAACCGTAGCCATGGTTTCCGTGCTCGTATGGCCACCAAAAATGGTCGTCAAGTTCTGGCCCGCCGTCGTGCGAAAGGCCGTGCTCGTCTGACTGTTTCTAAGTAATAAAAGCTAACCCGCTGAGTGGTTAAGCTCGCTTTTCCCAGGGAGTTACGTTTGTTAACTCCCACTCATTTCACTTTCGTCTTCCAGCAGCCACAACGGGCTGGCACGCCGCAAATCACCATCCTCGGCCGCCTGAACCAGCTGGGGCATCCCCGCATCGGTCTTACCGTCGCCAAAAAACACGTCAAACGCGCGCATGAACGCAACCGGATCAAACGCCTTACCCGCGAGAGCTTCCGTTTACGTCAGCACGAGTTACCGGCGATGGATTTTGTCGTGGTGGCCAAAAAAGGGATAGCGGATTTGGATAACCGCGCGTTGACGGAAGCTTTGGAAAAATTATGGCGTCGCCACTGTCGCCAGGCTCCCGCATCCTGATCGGGCTGGTGCGGGCTTACCAGCTCGTCATCAGTCCGTTGCTTGGGCCTCGTTGTCGCTTCCAGCCGACATGTTCTCATTACGCAATTGAGGCATTAAGCAGGTTTGGCATGATAAAAGGCAGTTGGTTAGCATTGAAACGCGTATTAAAATGCCACCCCTTGAACCCAGGTGGCGATGATCCCGTGCCGCCGAAAACCGACGATAACAGAGAACACTAACGATGGATTCGCAACGCAATCTTTTCCTCATCGCTCTGCTGTTCGTGTCTTTCATGATCTGGCAGGCCTGGCAAACGGACAACGCTCCGCAACCAGTCGCCCAGACCACGCAACAGACTTCGAACACAGCTACCGGTGATGCTGCAAGCCAGGCTGTGCCAGCCAGTGGCCAGGGTAAACTGATTACCGTTAACACTGACGTGCTGTCGCTGACCATCAACACGCGTGGTGGTGATATCGAGCAGGCTAAACTGTTGGCCTACCCGGATACCCTGGGTTCATCGACTCCATTCCAACTGCTGGAAAACACCCCGTCATTTGTTTATCAGGCGCAAAGCGGTCTGACCGGCAGAAACGGCCCGGATAACCCGGCAAACGGCGAACGTCCTTTGTTCCAGGCAGCGCAGGACAACTACACCCTGCCGGAAGGCCAGGATGAGTTGCGCATCCCGCTGACCTTCACCGGCAAAGACGGTGCGGTTTACACCAAGACTTTCGTGCTCAAGCGTAACCATTACGCGGTTGGCGTTGACTACAACGTCGACAACAAAAGCACCGCTCCGCTGGAGCTGACCCTGTTCGGCCAACTGAAGCAGACTACTGAACTACCTAAGCACCGCGACACCGGCAGCAACAACTTCGCTCTGCACACCTTCCGCGGCGCGGCGTACTCTTCCAGCGAAGACAAATATCAGAAGTATGCGTTCGACAAGGACGAGAACCTGAATGTCACCACTCAGGGCGGTTGGGTTGCGATGCTGCAACAATACTTCGCCACCGCATGGGTGCCGGCAACTCAGGGCAGCAATACCTTCTATACCGCTAAACCTGGTGACAACCTGTCCACCATCGGCTTCAAATCTACCCCGGTTGTGGTGCAGCCTGGTGCGCAGCAACAGCTGAATGCCACCCTGTGGGTGGGTCCGGAGCTGCAGGATCAGATGGCCCAACTGGCGCCGCATCTGGACCTGACCGTGGATTACGGTTGGTTGTGGTTCATCTCCCAGCCGCTGTTCAAACTGCTGAAGTTCATCCACGGCTTTATCGGTAACTGGGGCTTCTCGATTATCATCATCACCTTCATCGTGCGCGGCATCATGTACCCGCTGACCAAAGCGCAGTACACCTCGATGGCGAAAATGCGCATGCTGCAGCCAAAACTGCAGGCGATGCGTGAGCGTATCGGTGACGACAAACAGCGCATGAGTCAGGAAATGATGGCGCTGTACAAGTCCGAGAAAGTGAACCCATTGGGAGGTTGTCTGCCGCTGGTTATCCAGATGCCAATCTTCCTGGCGTTGTACTACATGTTGATGGGCTCGGTTGAGCTGCGCCATGCGCCGTTCGCCCTGTGGATCCATGACCTGTCGGCGCAAGACCCGTACTACATTCTGCCAATCCTGATGGGCGTGACGATGTTCTTCATCCAGAAGATGTCGCCAACCACCGTGACTGACCCGATGCAGCAGAAAATCATGACCTTTATGCCGGTGATCTTCACAGTGTTCTTCCTGTGGTTCCCGTCCGGTCTGGTGCTGTACTACATCGTCAGTAACCTGGTCACCATCCTCCAGCAGCAGCTGATTTACCGCGGCCTGGAAAAACGTGGCTTACACAGCCGCGACAAGAAAAAGACCTAAGCGTATTGTAGGGGTTCGGCACGCTGAACCCTTGCAGCGAAAGATAAGAGGCGGTCATTAGACCGCCTTTTTGCATATTGAATCGTCAGAGAGAACCGTTATGAGCAGCACTACCGATACCATCGTAGCCCAAGCCACTCCGCCGGGACGCGGCGGCGTCGGCATTCTGCGTATTTCCGGTCGTGGCGCGAAAGACGCCGCCCAGGCCCTGCTCGGCAAGTTGCCGAAGCCACGATACGCCGATTATCTGCCGTTCCGCGACGCCGCAGGCGCCACCCTGGATCAGGGCATTGCGCTGTGGTTCCCCGGCCCAAACTCGTTTACCGGCGAAGACGTGCTGGAACTGCAAGGCCACGGTGGGCCGGTAATCCTCGATCTGCTGCTGAAACGCGTACTGGCGCTACCCGGCGTGCGCATCGCGCGGCCCGGCGAGTTCTCCGAACGCGCCTTTCTCAACGACAAGCTGGATTTGGCGCAGGCCGAGGCAATTGCCGATCTGATCGACGCCAGTTCCGAACAGGCAGCACGTTCTGCAATGAACTCATTGCAGGGGGCGTTTTCCACCCGCATCCACCAGCTTGTGGAAGCACTCACTCACCTGCGAATCTACGTGGAAGCCGCGATCGACTTTCCCGATGAGGAAATCGACTTCCTGTCTGACGGTAAAATCGAAGCGCAGCTCAACGGCGTGATGGCCGATCTGGACAACGTACGCGCCGAGGCACGTCAGGGCAGCCTGCTGCGCGAAGGGATGAAGGTGGTGATCGCCGGGCGACCAAACGCCGGTAAATCAAGCCTGCTCAATGCGTTAGCCGGCCGCGATGCGGCGATCGTCACCGACATTGCCGGTACCACCCGCGACGTACTGCGTGAGCATATTCACATCGACGGCATGCCGCTGCACATCATCGACACCGCAGGCCTGCGTGAAGCCAGCGACGAAGTGGAGCGCATCGGCATCGAACGTGCATGGAACGAGATCGAACAGGCCGATCGTGTTCTGTTTATGGTTGACGGCACCACCACCGCCGCAACCGAACCGGCAGAGATTTGGCCAGAGTTTATGGCGCGCCTGCCGCACAGCCTGCCAATCACTGTTGTGCGTAACAAAGCCGATATCACGGGTGAAACGCTGGGCATGACCGAAGTGAATGGTCACTCACTTATTCGCCTCTCGGCGCGCACCGGCGAAGGCATCGACCTGCTGCGCGATCATCTGAAACAGAGCATGGGGTTCACCAGCAATATGGAAGGCGGCTTCCTGGCGCGTCGTAGGCATCTGCAAGCGCTTGAACAGGCGGCCAGTCATCTGGTCGAGGGCAAAGAACAGTTAGTGAGCGCTTACGCGGGGGAGCTGCTGGCCGAGGAACTGCGCCTGGCGCAGCAAGCGCTGAGTGAAATCACCGGCGAATTTACCTCAGATGACCTGCTGGGGCGCATTTTCTCCAGTTTCTGCATCGGAAAATAATCGGCGACGGGTGCTGGAAACGGCACCCGCATCCAACAATCCCCCCGCCATTTCCCCTTTACCCGCCCAAACTGGCCTAAGCTTATCTCAGCGATTTTTGCCGGGAGACATAAGCATAAATGAACGAACCACTGGATTTACTGGGCGTCGGCCTGGGGCCATTCAATCTCAGTCTGGCAGCCATGGCCTTCGAAAGCGGTGAGGTGAACTACGCCTTTCTCGATCGCAACGCCAGCTTTCGCTGGCATCCCGGCATGTTGTTACCCTCGGCGTATATGCAGACTTACGTGCTGCAGGACTTAGTGACCGCCGTTGCGCCGCGCAGCCAGTTTTCATTTATCAATTATCTGGTCGAGCAGAAAAAAATTTACCGTTTTCTGATCACCGAGCAGCAAATTATCAGCCGTGAAGAGTTTTCGGACTACCTAAGTTGGGCCTGCGATAGATTAGATGGGCTACAGTTTTCGCAGTCGGTAGAAAGCATTGATTTTGACGATGACCAGCGGCTGTTTGAAGTCCGTACTCTCAACCAAACCCTGTGGGCAAAAAACATCTGCCTGGGCACCGGCCACGATCCCTGGATCCCCGATGAGTTCTACCCGGCTCTGGGGGTAAATTGCCTGCATGCCGCAGAGATCGCCCTCCGCAATCCGGATCTTACCGGCAAACGGGTTATGGTGGTGGGCGGCGGCCAAAGCGGTGCCGATATTTTCCTCAATGCGCTGCGCGGGCATTGGGGAAAACCGGCGCAGCTGGACTGGCTTTCCCGCCGGCCCAACTTCCAGCCTCTGGATGAATCCGCCTTCACCAATGAGTACTTCACCCCGGAATACGTCGATTATTTCTATACGCTGCCGCAAGATATCCGCGAACGGGAAATCAAGGCGCAGAAGCTACCCGCCGACGGCATCAGCAACCATACGCTGCGTACCCTGTATCGCGAGCTGTACATGCGTTTTGACGTAATGCACCAGACACGTAACGTACGCCTTTTGCCGCACCGAACGCTGTTGGCGATAGAGCCAACGGGAAAGGATTTCCAGTTGCGTGCCCGGCATGGCCTGGAAAATCGTCAGGAAGGATTTAAGGCCGATATGGTCATTCTAGCCACCGGCTACCGCCCTTCACTGCCTTCCTGCCTGAAACCGCTGTTGCCGCGCATCCCCTTCGACAATCAACAGCACCTGCCGCTGTTACCGGATTTTAACCTTGAGTGGCAAGGGCCGGAGCAGAACCGGATTTATGCGGTGAATGCCGGTATCCACAGCCACGGCAGCGCTGAAGGCGGCCTGAGCCTGATGGCCTGGCGCTCTGCCCGTATCCTCAATCATTTGCTCGGCAAACCGCATTTTGATCTGACGCCAAATGCCTCGCTGATACAATGGTGGAGTGATGCGGCGCCAGACAATGACATTCAAGAAACAGATAAATAGGATAAACCTCATACTGTTTTTTAATGATAAATCCGCGACTTATGCTTAATCTAACACTCCTGCGTTATCAGAGACCTCTCTGTCATGGAGTGAACAATGGCGTGTCATTTTGCCCGATGGATCCCCGCTAGCGCCGCCCTGGATACCCATAGATTATCTGCCGAGATGTTGACCGCGACCGCGGCTTTTTCCGCTAAACGCCGCCAGCGTTTCCTTCAGGGACGCATCCTGCTCGCCGAAATGATGTTTTATCTTTATGGGCTGCCGACACTGCCGCCGATAGCCACCACGCCCACCGGGCGCCCCTGTTTTGCCGACAACCACCTGCCTGATTTCAGCCTGGCCTATGCCAGCGATACCGTAGGCGTCCTGCTCAGCAATGAAGGCAAAGTAGGGTTGGATATAGAGGTCATGCGCGCGCGCGGCGGCCAGCAAAAAAAACTGCAACACCAGTATCAGACACCGACAGAGACCGCCTGGATCAGCGCACAGTACGATCAGCTGGAAGCGGAAACCCAGTTGTGGAGTATCCGCCAGAGCGTGCTGAAGCTTTCCGGTCTGGGGAATAGCGGGCAATCAACGCTGCTGCTGCACCCCTTTTCCGGCCATCTTCGCTCCAGCGCTACCCCCCAGGTTCAGGTGATGAGCGATATCGACGAGTATCTTAGCTGGGCCTGTGCGCATGAGCCCAATCTTGATCGGCTGGTGTGCTGGCAGTACGAAGAGCACAAAGGCCTGCAGAAGTACGGCGAGATCTCATCACGCACCCCCACCATCTCCACCCGCTTTGTAAAACTGACCAGCCTGGCCCATCACCGCTGACATCGGCGGCTTATGGCAAAAAAGATAAGATAAAACTTTCTTTAACCTATTAATTTCTGAATAAAATTGTAAAGGCAGGCAAATATGCAGGAATTGGCTATTCTCACCGCCATGTTTGCCCTACTATCGGCAGGTGTTCTAAGCTGAATCTGTTCATTCGAAAGGGAGAATCACCATGTCAGACCAAGCCTTAAAAATAGTCACCCTGCTCGGTAGCCTGCGTAAAGGTTCTTACAACGCCATGGTGGCCCGAGCGCTGCCAGACCTCGCCCCTCAGGGGGTGATCATCGAAGCGCTTCCCTCAATCCGTGATATCCCGCTGTATGATGCCGATGTGCAACAAGATGAAGGTTTCCCCGCCTCGGTTGAGGCTATCGCCGCGCAAATCCGTCAGGCTGACGGCGTGATCATTGTGACCCCGGAGTATAACTACTCGGTGCCGGGCGGATTGAAAAATGCCATTGACTGGCTGTCCCGCTTACCGAACCAGCCGCTGGCCGGTAAACCGGTAGCGATTCAGACCAGCTCGATGGGGCCCATTGGCGGCGCGCGTTGCCAATATCATCTGCGCCAGATTCTGGTGTTCCTCGACGCCATGGTGATGAACAAGCCGGAGTTTATGGGTGGTGTCATCCAGAACAAAGTGGATGCGCAGGCCGGGCAATTGGTCGAACAAGGCACGCTGGATTTCCTGACCGGCCAGTTGTCCGCATTCAGCGACTATATCCGCCGCCTGAAGTAAATCCTGTTTTTGAGGCCTTCGGCCATCAATCGGCTGAAGGCGCTGCTCCCGTGAGAGGATTTTCTCTAACCCATTAAAAAATAAAGTTATGCAATTATGTATTTTTTTATTTTAGCCCTATTACTGGCCTTGTTCACCAGACCTTCGTTCGCCACAGAAATGCGCTATCCAGCCGGAGAAGAACCGATCGAGCTGCCGGCACATAGCCTGCTGAACGCTCAGTTGCCGCGCTCCGCCCAAAGCCAGGAAGACAAGAAACTAGGAGCCATGTCGCTCTATCTGACGCTGATGCGAGAAGATGGAAGCAACGTATGGGCACCCTATCAGTTAGCGGCCTCTTCGGCTGAAAAGGGCCAGACAGAGCTGGCTGAGCGCTATCTGCAACTGAGCGCCAATCGTGGGTTGTGGTATTACTACGCATTGCTCGAAGACGACGCCTTTAACAGCATCCAGCACCGTGCCACCTATCAGTCGATCCTCGCCGCCACCAAAGCTCGCTACCTGCGGCACGCCCCGTTGTTTGAAGGCAAAGCCAGCTATGCCATACCGGACGGCACTCCTCCGGCTGGAGGATGGCCAATCGTGGTGTTCCTGCACGGCTATGGCAAAGGCGCCAATATCAGCCCCGAAGAACGCTTGCTGTTCAGTGAGATGGGCGTCGCCTATATTGAGATCAACGGCACCCAGATGCTGTCGGAAAACAGCTTCCGCTGGTCGAATTACAGCGAGGAAAGTACCCAAAACGCCATTCAACAGGCCCTCCGGCCGCAGGAAGAATTACAGCTCAACCCGCAAAAGATCTACCTCGCGGCCCGCGGACAGGGGGCGTTGCATGCCGCCAACCTGCTGAGCAAGTATCCGCAGTTTTATGCCGGTGCAATGCTGATTGCGCCCAATGGCGAGATCAAACCGGCGCAGCAGTCGCTGGCGGCGAACAAGAAGGTGGTGGTGGCGTACTACGATCGGCAAAACTTCAGCGAGCAGGCGCTGGCCCTGCACTTCGCCAATCTTTTCAGCGAAAATAATCAGGTAGAGACGTTGCATTTTCCCCAGGGAGAGAACGCGGAAGGCGGCTGGCAGGCGCGTTTCAAACGGCCATTACAGTGGGTATTGAATCAGGCACCGGACGCGAAGCCTGGGGTATAGAGAACAGGGCCGACAAATATCGGCCCTGGTCGTATTAATGGCCGTCTACAAAGACAATCTTCAGTATAAACAGCAGCGCCACGACAACCACGCAGGGGCTGATTTCACGCCAGCGGCCGGTACCGAGCTTCATCACGCAGTAAGAAATAAAGCCCAGCGCGATGCCTTCGGTGATCGAGAAACTGAACGGCATCATCACCGCGGTGACAAACGCCGGCACGGCCTCGGTCAGATCATCCCATTTCACGCGCGCCAGGCTCGATGTCATCAGCACGCCAACGTAGATCAACGCGCCGGCGGCGGCATAAGCCGGCACCATGCCCGCCAGCGGCGACAGGAAGATCACCAGCAGGAACAGGATACCGGTCACCACCGCCGTCAGGCCGGTGCGGCCGCCAACGGATACGCCGGCAGAGCTTTCGATGTACGCGGTGACGGAAGATGTGCCGACAAACGAACCGGCGACCGAACTGATGCTGTCCACATACAGCGCCTGTTTCATGCGCGGAAACTTGCCCTTGTCGTCGGTCAGCCCCGCCTTATCGGTCACGCCAATCAGGGTGCCGGAAGAGTCGAACAGGTTAACCAGCATAAAGGAGAAGATCACCCCCGCCAGGCCGATATTCAGCGCACCGGCCAGATCAACCTGGCCCACCACCGAGGTAATGTTCGGTGGCATGGAGAACACGCCGCCGTATTTAACATCGCCCAGCGCCCAGCCGATCAGAGTGGTCACCACGATAGAAACCAGTACCGCCGCATGGAAATTGCGTGAGGACAGCACGGCAATGATAAAGAAGCCCAACGCTCCCAACAGCACATTGTGCGAGGTCAGGCTGCCGATGGTGACCAGAGTGTCCGGATTGGCCACCACGATGCCGGCGTTTTTCAGCCCCATCATGCCGATAAACAAGCCGATACCGCTGGTGATCCCCACCCTCAGGCTCATCGGAATGTTGGCAATCATCCAGTAACGGATGCGGAAAATGGTCAACAGCAATAAACCGACGGCGCCCCAGAAAATAGCGCCCATGCCGATCTGCCACGAAATGCCCATGGCGCCAACCACCACAAAGGCGAAGAACGCATTCAGGCCCATCGCCGGCGCCAACGCTACCGGCAGGTTAGCCAGCAAGCCCATAAAAATACTGCCAAAAGCGGCAATCAGGCAGGTTGTTACGAACACCGCCTGCGTATCCATGCCCGCCGCGCCCAGGATCTGGGGGTTAACGAACACGATATACACCATGGTCAAAAAGGTAGTAATACCGGCAATCGTTTCCGTACGCGCCGTGGTTCCATGCTGCTTGAGTTTAAACACGCGCCCAAGCAAGCCTTGCTCAACGTCAAGGCCAGATACTGGTTTGCTCATTATCAGAATTCCGAAGAGGGGAATGGACAGTCGTTGGCTATCCTATAACAAAAAGTCTGGCTTTTGACGCAGGTCACAGGTTTTTTTCGCCGTCTTTACGGCTAAAGTAGTCAACAGACTGTATTTATTGATATTCATTGGCAAAGTGGATTAAGGAGTCGCAATCTTGCCTGATACGGTTAAAGTGGTTTATCGCCGCTTAACCGAAGGACGCTTACCCTGATGAATCAGATCGACTGCATTTTGTTTGATTGCGACGGCACGCTGGTAGACAGCGAAGTGCTGTGCAGCAAAGCTTATGTGCATATGTTCGCCCACTACGGCCTTCAGTTGTCGTTGGACGAGATGTTCAGGAAATACAAAGGGATAAAGCTGTACGAGATCATCGAACAGGTTAATGCGGAGCACGGCATCACGCTGCCGAAAGAGGAATTGGAACCCTTATATCGCCGGGAAGTAGCCCGTCTGTTCGACAGTGAGCTACAGGAGATCGCCGGCGCGCGCGAGTTGCTGGCACAAGTAGCGGTGCCGATGTGCACCGTCTCCAACGGCCCGGTCAGCAAAATGCAGCACTCGCTCGGCCTGACCGGCATGCTGAACTATTTTGATGACCGGTTGTTCAGCGGCTATGACATCCAGCGCTGGAAACCGGACCCGGCGCTCCTGTTCCACGCCGCCGAAAAAATGCAGGTGCCGGTAGAGCGTTGTATTCTGGTGGATGATTCCGCCGCCGGAGCCCAGGCCGGGATCGCCGCCGACATTCCGGTGTTTTACTTCTGTGCCGATCCGCACAACCAGCCTATCGATCACCCGTTGGTCACCCCGTTTGACGATCTGGCCCAACTTCCGGCGTTATGGCGGGAACGCGGCTGGCAGTTGACCCGTTAATCGACCCCGATCAACTCGCCGGCAGCGGCGGTTTGTTGCGCCACCAGCGCCAGGAACGTCTCAATGCCCTGGCCTGCGGGCTGAGGCGGCGGTTAACCGCATTGGCCAGCAGATCAAGCGCCAGGCAGAACACGAAGTACACCAGCGCGACAAACAGGAACACTTCCATCGGGTACACCATGCTGCGGTTATTGACCTGGGTCGCCAGAAAGGTCAGTTCGCTGACGCCGACGATATAAGCCAATGAGGTGTCCTTGATCAGGGAAATCCACTGGTTGATAAACGACGGCACCATCATGCGCAACGCCTGCGGCAGCACGATCATCCGCAGCGTTTGCCAACGGGTCAGCCCCAGCGACAAACCGGCCTGCCACTGGCCGGGACCAATGGCGACAATGCCTGCTTTCACCGCATGGGCCAGATAGGCCGACGCGATCAGCGCCAATGCGCAGACCACGGTGGTGATCTCCGGGATATCCACGCCAAACAGGATCGGCAGCAGGAAGTAGGTCCAAAAAATCAGCATGATGACCGGGATTGCGCGGAAAAAGCCCAGCACCGCAGCCAATAACCCGGCGGCTACGCCGCGCGACATCGCCAACGCCACGCCCAGCAGCGTGCCGAGGACAGCCGAAGCCACGCCGGCCATCAGGCTGATCGCCAGCGTCAACGCCGCGCCGCCCAATGGCCCATCCGGCCAGGTGCCCCACAATAAATAACCCAGATTGTCGTAAATAACGCCGAAATCCATGTTAGTGCCCTCCCAGGGGTTTACGTTGCTGTCGCCACATGCCCCAGCCTTCCAATAACGCAATGATGGCGATGTACAACACCGTCGCAACGCCGAACGCCTGGAAGGTGCGCAGCGTTTCGGTTTCCACCTGACGCGAGGCGTAAGACAGCTCGGCAACGCCGATCGCCATGGTCAGCGAAGAATTTTTTATCACGTTCATGTATTGGCCCAACAGCGGCGGAAAGGCAATTTTCAGCGCCTGCGGCAGCACCACGTAACGCATGGCCTGCCAGCCGGTCAGCCCCAGCGCATTGGCCGCGTATTTTTGCCCGCCTGCGACACCGCGGATACCGGAGCGGATCTCTTCGGCGATAAAAGCAGTGGAATACAACGTCAGGCCAAAGAAGCCGGCGAGAAACTCGAACGACGGCCAGGCGATTGGCCCGATTTGATGCGAAGTGTTCAGCCACTGCATGGCGGAGGAAGGCAGGATCTGCCCGGCAGCGAAATACCAGAAGAACAGCTGCACCAACAGCGGCGTATTGCGAAACAACGAACTGTAGCCCACCGCCAGCCAGCGCAGCGGACGCAGGCTACTGTCGCGCATCGCCGTCAGTATCAAGCCCAACAGCGTGGCCGCCAGGCTCGCGCAAGCGGAAAGCCACAGCGTCAGCAGGAAGCCATCCCATAACCAGCCCAGATACTGAGGCGCCAGCAGCCAGTCCAAATTCATGTTCAATCCTTGTTTTGCCAAATGCATCAGGGGCGCAGCAAGCTGCGCCCCTCCGTTCAGATCTCGGCACTCCAGATCGTCAGGCTTTTGGCTGTTGATCCAAAGGCGCGATCTTGAAATCGCCGCGCGGTTGGGCGGTTTTGGTTTCCGGGCCGAACCAGCGGTCGTAGATCTTAACCGCTTCGCCGTCTTTTTCCAGCTTGATCAGCGTGTCGTTAATGCTGGCGGTCAGGCGATCTTCCCCTTTTGGAATGCCAACGCCCTGGTACTCTTTGGTGATGCTGAACGGTGAAATCTCAAAATCGGCTTTCTGCGCCGCCGGCAGGTTGCCGAGCAGGCCAACCAGCTTGGCGTCATCCTGAGTGATCGCCTGTACGTTGCCGTTACGCAGCGCCACAAAGGCCAGCGGGGTATCGTCGTAAGAGATCACTTTTGCCGTTGGGTAATGTTCACGCAGGGTGATTTCCTGCACTGTCCCTTTATCTGCACCGATGCGCAGCTTTTTAATGTCTTCCGGGGTTTTCAGCACGCCTTTACGGGCGATAAATTTCTGGCCGGTAGCGAAATACGGCACGCTGAAATTCACTTCCTTGGCGCGCTCGTCGGTAATGGTGAAGTTGGCGGCGATCAAATCGACCTTCTTGGATACCAGCAAGGGAATGCGGTTAGCCGGGTTGGTGGCGCGCAACTCAACTTTTACGCCCAGCGCCTTGCCGATCGCGTCTGCGACATCAACGTCATAACCGACCAACTTTTTGCTTTGCGGATCGATATAGCCGAACGGCGGGTTACTGTCGAACACCGCGATACGCACTACGCCGGCTTTCTTGATGTCGTCGAGTTTATCCGCATGTGCGGCGCCGGTGGCGAGGCTGGTCAGGCTGGCTAACAGAGTTAAGGCCAAAGCGCGGTGTTTCATGAAAAGCTCCTAAGTGGTTGATGTCCTGCTGGCTGCTAAGCTAGCAAGAGCCACATAGGTCAGGAAATAATATAAAAAGCTATATTTATAACCTTTTTATCTTTGAGGGTTTTAAACAGCATAAAGGCGCAGTTTTCTGCGCCTTCCGGGGAGTAACTCGCGGGGAAAATTACTCTTTTTTCTCTTCTTTGCCGTCGGCAGACAGCAGTTTTTCCAGCGCATCGCCGCCAATGTGACGGAAATCCTGACCTTTCACGAAGTAGAAAATAAATTCGCAGATGTTCTGGCAACGGTCGCCGATACGCTCGATCGAACGGGCACAGAACAGCGCAGTCAGCACGCTTGGAATAGTGCGGGTGTCTTCCATCATATAGGTCATCAACTGACGGACGATGCCCTCATACTCCTGATCGACCTTCTTGTCCTCGCGGTAAATCCGGATAGCTTCATCCAGATCCATACGCGCAAAGGCGTCCAGCACGTCATGCAGCATCTGCACGGTATGGCGGCCAAGCGACTCCAGGCTGACCAGCAACGGCTGATGCTGGTGCGAGAATTTCTCGAGCGCGGTGCGACAAATTTTATCCGCCACGTCGCCGATACGTTCCAGCTCGGAGATGGTCTTGATGATCGCCATCACCAGACGCAAATCGCTAGCGGTCGGCTGGCGCTTGGCAATGATGCGCACGCAGGCTTCGTCGATCGCCACTTCCATCATATTGACCTTGGCGTCACCTTCGATAACGCGTTTGGCCAGTTCACCGTCCTGATTATGCATCGCGGTGATAGCGTCGGTCAGTTGCTGTTCCACCAGCCCGCCCATGGTCAACACCTGGGTACGGATGTGCTCAAGTTCTGCGTTGAACTGGCCGGAAATGTGTTTATTTAAATTCAGGTTGTCCATTTGGGTTCCCGTAATCAACCGTAGCGGCCGGTGATGTAGTCTTCGGTCTGTTTTTTCTGTGGCGCGGTGAACAGGTTATCAGTATCACTGAACTCGATCAGTTCGCCCAGATACATAAATGCCGTGGAGTCAGAACAACGCGCGGCCTGCTGCATGTTGTGGGTCACAATCACCACGGTGTAGTCAGACTTCAGTTCGCTGATCAGCTCTTCGATTTTGCCGGTGGAGATCGGATCCAGCGCAGAGCAGGGCTCGTCCAGTAATAAAACGTCCGGGCGAATGGCAATGCCGCGTGCGATGCACAGGCGCTGTTGCTGACCGCCAGACAGGCTGTAACCGCTCTGGTGCAGCTTGTCTTTGGTTTCGTTCCACAACGCCGCCTTGGTCAACGCCCACTGGACGCGCTCGTCCATGTCGGCACGCGACAGCTTTTCAAACAGGCGCACGCCGAAGGCGATATTGTCGTAAATCGACATCGGGAACGGCGTCGGTTTCTGGAACACCATGCCGACTTTGGCGCGCAGCAGGGCGATATCCGAGTTGTCGGTCAGAATGTTCTGCCCATCCAGCAGGATGCCGCCTTCAGCACGCTGCTCGGGGTACAGCTGGTACATCTTGTTGAAAGTACGCAGCAGAGTGGATTTGCCACAGCCGGACGGACCGATAAACGCGGTGACCTTGTTCTTGGCAATATCCAGCGTGATGTTTTTCAGCGCATGGAATTTGCCATAGTAGAAGTTCAGATCGCGTACCTGAATTTTGCTGCTGGAAGCGTCAGTAACCATACTCATCAAGACTTCTCTCTTTTCATCAGCGCCGCCACGGCAGCGCTCAAAATTTTATGAATGCTTCTGCTTGGCGAAAACCACACGCGCCAGGATATTCAGTAACAGTACACACAGGGTAATCAACAGCACCCCTGCCCAAGCCAACTGTTGCCATTCGGCGAACGGGCTCATGGCGAATTTGAAAATGGTGACCGGCAGGTTGGCGATCGGCTGCATCAGGTCGGTGCTCCAGAACTGATTCGACAGCGAGGTAAACAGCAACGGTGCGGTTTCCCCGGCGATACGCGCAATGGCCAGCAACACGCCGGTGATAATGCCGGAGATCGAGGCTTTCAGCGTGATGGCAGAAATCATGCGCCATTTCGGCGTACCCAGCGCGTAAGCCGCCTCACGCAGCGTATCCGGCACCAGCTTCAACATGTTTTCAGTGGTACGGATAACGATCGGTACCTGCAACAACGCCAGCGCGATGATCCCGGCCCAGCCGGAGAAGTGTTCCATCTTCGCCACCACAATGGTGTAGACGAACAGGCCCACGACTATCGACGGCGCCGACAGCAAAATATCGTTAATAAAGCGGATGACTTCCGCCAACCAGGATTTACGGCCGTACTCCGCCAGGTAAATGCCGGCCATGATGCCCAGCGGCGTACCGAACACGGTGGCCCACAGGATCAACAAGCCGCTACCGGCGATGGCGTTCGCCAGGCCACCGCCTGCGGTGTTCGGCGGCGGCGTCATTTCGGTGAACAACGCCAGCGACATGCCGTCGATGCCTTTGGTCACGGTGGAGAACAGGATCCACACCAGCCAGAACAGGCCGAATACCATGGTCGCCATCGACAAGAACAGCGCCAGTCGGTTTTTCTGGCGGCGCCAGGCCTGCATTTTGCGGCGGCTTTCTAACAGCGCCACGTCGTTTTGCATTTCCATAGTCGCCACGTTAGCGCCCCTCTTTCTTGGCCAGACGCATGATCATCAACTTCGACAGCGCCAGGACGATAAAGGTGATAACAAACAGAATCAGGCCCAGCTCCATCAACGCTGCGGTGTGCACGCCCGATTCCGCTTCGGCGAATTCGTTGGCCAGCGCAGAGGTAATACTGTTACCCGGCATATACAGTGAAGCGCTGTCGAGCTGGTAGGTGTTACCGATGATGAAGGTCACCGCCATGGTTTCCCCCAGCGCGCGACCCAATCCCAGCATCACGCCGCCAATCACGCCATTCTTGGTAAACGGCAGCACGATACGCCACATCACCTCCCAGGTGGTGCAGCCGATGCCATAGGCCGACTCTTTCATCATCACCGGGGTCTGTTCGAACACGTCGCGCATGACGGCGGCGATGTAAGGAATAATCATGATCGCCAGGATCACCCCGGCTGCCAGAATACCGATACCGAACGCCGGGCCGGAAAACAGCTCGCCGACAATAGGAATGCCGGACAGCACGTCGCCAACCGGAGTCTGGAAATATTCGGCAAACAGCGGCGCAAACACGAACAGGCCCCACATGCCGTAAACGATACTCGGGATTGCCGCCAGCAACTCAATAGCGATGCCCAGTGGGCGTCTCAGCCAGTTTGGCGCCAGCTCGGTCAGGAACAGCGCGATACCGAAGCTCACGGGTACGGCAATAATCAGGGCAATCAACGACGTGACGACGGTACCGTAAATCGGAACCAGCGCACCGAACTGTTCGGCAGGCGCGTCCCATTCTTTGGTCCACAAGAAGGCGAAGCCGAATTTCTGCATGCTCGGCCAGGAGGCGAAAATCAGCGAAACAATAATGCCGCCCAGCAACAATAGGGTAATCAGCGCCGCCAGTTTGACCAGCGCGCTGAAGATGACATCACCATTTTTACTCGGTGCTTTAATGGTCGGCTTATACTCAGCCATAGATCACTCTCTGTTTTAACCCTGGCGAGCTCAATGGGTGAGCCCTGCAAAATAGGCTGGAGCGCGGTGAACCCGCGCCCCTGCGTTCTTTAGTACAGTGCTTTACCGGAACTGTCTTTTACGTTGGTTTTCCATGCTGCACGCACCTGCTCAACCACTTCGTTAGGCAGAGAGGCGTAATCCAGATCGTTGGCCTGCTTGGCGCCGGTTTTGTACGCCCAGTCAAAGAACTTCAGCACTTCTGCGCCCTGAGCCGGGTTTTTCTGCTCTTTGTGCACCAGGATGAAGGTGGTGGAGGTGATTGGCCATGCGCCATCGCCTTTCTGGTTAGTCAGGTCCTGAGCGAAAGTTTTGCTCCAATCCACGCCTTTAGCGGCGGCGCTGAAGCTCTCTTCGGTTGGGCTGACCGGCTTGCCGTCGGCAGAAATCAGCTTGGTGTAAGCCAGGTTGTTTTGCTTGGCGTAAGCGTACTCAACGTAGCCGATAGAGCCTGGCAGACGCTGTACGAACGCGGCGATGCCGTCGTTGCCTTTGCCGCCCAGACCGGTTGGCCAGTTAACGGTAGAGCCTGCGCCGATTTTCTCTTTCCACTGCGCGTTGGCTTTAGACAGGTAGCTGGTGAACACGAAAGAGGTGCCTGAACCGTCAGCGCGGCGTACCACGGCGATATTCTGATCCGGCAGCTTGACGCCCGGGTTCAGCTTGGTGATTGCCGGGTCATTCCATTTCTTCACGTTGCCCAGGTAGATGTCACCCAGCGTTTTACCGTCCAGGGTCAATTCACCGGATTTGATACCCGGGATGTTTACGGCCAGCACTACACCGCCGATCACGGTAGGGAATTGGAACAGGCCATCGGCCGCCAGTTTGTCGTCAGACAACGGGGCATCAGAAGCACCAAAGTCAACGGTGTTGGCGATGATTTGCTTCACGCCGCCAGAGGAACCGATCCCCTGATAGTTAACCTTGTTGCCGGTTTCTTTCTGATAAGAATCTGCCCACTTGGCATACACCGGAGCGGGGAATGTCGCACCTGCACCGGTCAGGCTGGCAGCAGCGAACGCGGACACGGCGGTCAGGGAGAAAGTCGCTGCCACAATACTGGCGACGGTGGTACGCATCAGTTTCATAATCCCTCCTAATGGGATATTCAAAAATCGACTTCAAGTCGTTTTCATCAGAGTAAGTATTGCTGCAGGAGGGAAAATAGGACAGTTTGGTGACAGTAAAATGTACGAAATATGACAGTTATATTACAAGACACCAAGAGTGCAATTAACATATTGATTAGGCTATTATTTAACCTGAAACATTCTGTTATACCTTACCCAGGAAAAGGGACTTCATATGAAAAAAATACTTATATTGTCAACGGTTAGCCTTGGTTTGCTGGCTATGGCCAACGCCACGGCGGCGGATGGATTACAGCGCAGCAAGCAATCGAGCGGCAGTACCGATAACATTCTTCTTTGGAGCCATTACGACCAAGGCTACATCATTTCCAATTATGATCTTGGAGATTTAGACGGCTTCAAAGAACAATTAAGGCTTCAGGAACAGGCCATCAAGAAACTGCAAGACAAGCTGAGCAATATGGAAAGCGAGAACCGAAATCAAAACAGCGAGATCGACAATCTGAAACGTAAGTTACAAGGGCAAGACAATGCCCAAAGCGAAATCAGCGATCTGAAACGCTCGGTACAAGACCTGAATAACAAAATTAAATGATAAAAAAGCCGGCGCTCAGGCCGGCTTTTCAAACATAACAGCAGCTGATTACTCTACCGTGACGGACTTCGCCAGATTACGCGGCTGGTCAACGTCGGTGCCTTTGATCAGCGCTACGTGATAGGACAGCAGCTGCAACGGCACGGTATAGAAGATCGGCGCCACGATTTCTTCCACGTGCGGCAATGGAATGATGGTCATCCCTTCGCTGCTGACGAAACCGGCGTCCTGATCGGCGAACACGTACAGCTGGCCGCCGCGCGCGCGCACTTCTTCGATGTTGGACTTCAGTTTTTCCAGCAGTTCGTTGTTCGGCGCCACCACGATGACCGGCATATCGGCGTCGATCAACGCCAGCGGGCCATGTTTCAGCTCACCCGCCGCATAGGCTTCCGCATGAATGTAGGAGATCTCTTTCAGCTTCAGTGCGCCTTCCATAGCGATCGGGTACTGATCGCCACGGCCAAGGAACAGCGCGTGATGCTTGTCGGAGAAACCTTCCGCCAGCGCTTCAATATTTTTGTCCAGCGACAGCATCTGTTCGATACGCGCCGGCAGCGCCTGCAGAGCATGCACGATTTCATGCTCAACGCTTTCCGCCATGCCTTTCAGACGACCCAAACGCGCCACCAGCATCAGCAATACCGCAAGCTGTGTGGTGAAGGCTTTGGTAGAAGCTACGCCGATTTCAGTACCGGCTTTGGTCATCAGCGCCAAATCGGACTCACGCACCAGCGAAGAACCGGCCACGTTACACACCGCCAGGGAACCGAGGTAACCCAGCTCTTTAGACAGGCGCAACGCCGCCAGGGTATCGGCGGTTTCACCGGACTGCGACAGCGTGATGATCAGGCTGCCCGGGCGCACGGCAGATTTGCGGTAGCGGAATTCCGAGGCGATTTCGACGTCGCACGGCACGCCGGCCAGCGCTTCGAACCAATAACGCGCCACCATACCGGAGTGGTAGGAGGTGCCGCAGGCGATGATTTGCACGTGCTGCACTTTAGCCAGCAATTCATCGGCGCGCGGACCCAGTTCGCTCAGGTTGATTTGGCCATGGCTGAAACGCCCTTCCAGGGTGTTTTTCAGCGCCAGCGGCTGTTCGTAGATCTCTTTTTGCATGTAGTGACGGTAAGCGCCTTTGTCACCGGCGTCATACTGCACTTTGGATTCGATCTCAGGACGCTCGATGGCGTTCCCCTGTTTGTCGAAAATGCTGACGGTGCGGCGGGTCACTTCCACCACGTCGCCTTCTTCCAGGAAGATAAAGCGGCGAGTTACCGGCAGCAGAGCCAGCTGATCGGAAGCGATAAAGTTTTCGCCCACGCCGCGGCCGATAACCAACGGGCTACCGGAGCGCGCAGCCACCAGCACGCTAGGATCGCGGCTGTCCATGACCACGGTGCCGTAGGCGCCGCGTAATTGTGGAATCACGCGCTGCACCACTTCCAGCAGCGTACCGCCCTGGCGCTGTTCCCAATGCACCAGGTGTGCAATCACCTCAGTGTCGGTCTCAGAGCTGAAGTGATAACCGCGCTCGATCAGCAATTCACGCAGCGGTTCGTGGTTTTCGATGATGCCGTTATGCACCACGGTGATGTAATCAGAAACATGCGGGTGCGCATTCGCTTCGGTAGGTTCACCGTGCGTTGCCCAGCGGGTGTGAGCAATACCGGTGCCACCATGCAGCTCGTGTTGTTCTGCGGCTTCGGTCAGTTTATTGACTTTGCCTACGCGGCGTAAACGGCTTACGTTGCCTTCGGCATCAACCACCGCCAGACCGGCGGAGTCGTAACCGCGGTACTCAAGACGGCGTAACCCTTCCAACAGAATTTCTGCAATATCACGTTGCGCTACTGCGCCTACAATTCCACACATCAGTTGTATTCCTAATTAAACGCCTTTCGGGGCGCTTTCGATGCCTTGACCTGATTTTGCCGGTTTTTACCGTGCGTCCCCGAGCCTGTAGAGAATGGGGATTATTATGTTTTGTATTGGGCTCATCTTCGGAGCCCAATACAAAACATAATTTTTTAACTACCGCCCAATAGATTTCGGGTTGCAGCTAGACGGCAAGTGCCAGAATCCCCAGGAGCTTACTCAAGTAAGTGACTGGGGTTCTGGCATGAAGCCAACAACGCTGCAGCTCGAAAGATGAAGGGCTATCTCTTTTTCACCGGGCGCTGCCAGCCCTGAATATGCACCTGCTTGACGCGGCTCAGCACCAGCTCGTTTTCAGCGATATCACGGGTGACCGTGGTACCCGCAGCAATGGTGGAACCTTTGCCAACGGAAACCGGCGCCACCAGTTGGGTGTCTGAACCGACAAACACGCCGTCGCCAATAACGGTTTTATGCTTATTGGCACCATCATAGTTACAGGTAATGGTACCGGCACCGATATTCACATCATCGCCAATTTCAGCATCACCCAGGTAGCTCAGATGGCCCGCTTTGGAACCTTTGCCCAGACGCGCTTTTTTTATCTCCACGAAATTGCCGACGTGAGCGCCTTCTGCCAACTCTGCGCCCGGGCGTAAACGGGCAAATGGCCCCACGGTACAAGCAGATTCCAGCACCGCATCTTCCAACACGCTGTACGGACTGATTTCGCAGTCATCGCCGATCACGCAGTTTTTCAGTACACAGCCGGCACCGATCTTCACCCGGTCCCCCAGCGTTACCGATCCTTCGATGATGACATTAGCATCAATAGAGATATCGCGGCCGTGCACAAGTTCCCCACGCAGGTCAAAACGCGCCGGATCCAGCAGCATTACGCCGGCCAGCAGTAATTTTTCAGATTGTTCTGCCTGATAGATACGCTCAAGCCGCGACAGCTGCAGGCGGTTATTCACGCCTTCCACTTCGCTCAGGCGTGACGGGTGCACCGCTTCAATTTTCTTACCATCGGCATGGGCCAGCGCAATAATATCCGTGATGTAGAATTCACCCTGCGCATTGTCGTTGTTCAACATCCCCAACCAGCGCTTAAGATCGCGCCCGTTAGCGACCAAAATACCGGTATTGATTTCAGTAATCTGGCGCTGGGCTTCGCTGGCATCCTTATGCTCAACGATACCCACTACATCGTCGTTCTCACGCACGATGCGGCCGTAACCGCTTGGGTCAGCCAGCTTTACCGTCAGCAGGCCAATGCCGCCCTGCGGCTTCGCCGCCAGCAGGCGAGTGAGCGTATCGACGGAGATCAGCGGCACGTCACCGTACAGCATCAGGACGTCTTCATCATCGGCAAAATGCGGCGCAGCCTGCTGCATGGCATGGCCGGTACCCAGTTGCTCGGCCTGCAGCACCCAGTTCAACGCTTCATCGGTCAGGGTACTTTTCAGCAAATCACCGCCGTGGCCATACACCAGATGGACGTTTTTCGCGCCCAGTTTCATCGCGGCATCAATGACGTGCTGCACCATCGGCTTGCCGGCCAACGGATGTAACACCTTGGGAAGATCGGAATACATGCGTGTTCCCTTGCCCGCGGCGAGGATCACCACACTCATTGCGCTGTTCGACATAAGCAACCTGATAACTCCATTTTGATGGACGAAAGTAGAACCCTTTGGTGACAATATTACTACATATTTCTCTGCACGAACCGGGCATAAGCCATGTGGCACTAGGCGTTCCGCAGCTCAGCCTGACATCCCGTTATGCAGGGTATAATTGTCGGCAATCGGAGACATTTTTAGCCTGTACCGGGTGTTATACATCACAATCCCCGCCGGGTAGAAACGCTTATTTTAAAGCAAAAAAAAAGCGACCCTATAGGCCGCTTTCTTAATTTTAGCTGCGTTATGCACACGCCAAAATATTACATCGATCTTCTGGTAAGCTCGATAACGCGCAGTTTCGCGATCGCTTTCGCCAGTTCTGCAGATGCCTGAGCATAGTCGACATCGCCATGAGAGCTGCTGATATGCTCTTCAGCTTTACGCTTAGCTTCCAGCGCTCTCGCTTCGTCGAGGTCCGTTCCACGGATAGCAGTGTCAGCCAGCACGGTTACCACGCTCGGTTGTACCTCAAGGATACCACCGGACAGGTAGATGAACTCTTCTTCACCGTGTTGTTTAACAATACGCACCATGCCAGGCTTGATGGCAGTCAGCAGCGGCGCATGGCCAGGGAAAATCCCCAGTTCGCCTTCGCTACCTGTCACCTGGATCTTTTGCACCAGGCCGGAAAACATATGTTTTTCCGCGCTGACTACATCCAGATGGTAAGTCATAGCCATATCACCCTCCTCTCAAGACGTTACAGTTTCTTGGCTTTTTCCACTGCTTCTTCAATGGTGCCAACCATGTAGAACGCTTGTTCAGGCAGGTGGTCATAGTCGCCGTCCATAATGCCTTTGAAACCACGAATGGTGTCTTTCAGCGATACGAACTTGCCCGGAGAACCGGTAAAGACTTCTGCCACGAAGAACGGCTGAGACAGGAAGCGTTGGATTTTACGCGCACGGGATACGACCAGTTTGTCTTCTTCTGACAGCTCGTCCATACCCAGAATTGCGATGATATCTTTCAGTTCCTGGTAACGTTGCAGAATGGACTGCACGCCACGCGCTACATCGTAGTGCTCCTGGCCAACTACCAGCGGATCCAACTGACGGCTGGTGGAATCCAGCGGGTCAACGGCCGGGTAGATACCCAGAGAAGCGATATTACGGCTCAGTACCACGGTTGCGTCCAAGTGGGCAAAGGTGGTGGCTGGTGACGGGTCAGTCAAGTCATCCGCAGGAACGTAAACGGCCTGTACGGAGGTGATAGAACCGGTCTTGGTAGAGGTGATACGTTCTTGCAGAACGCCCATCTCTTCCGCCAGCGTTGGCTGATAACCTACCGCAGATGGCATACGGCCCAGAAGTGCGGACACTTCGGTACCGGCCAGGGTATAACGGTAGATGTTATCAACGAACAGCAGAACGTCGCGGCCTTCGTCACGGAATTTCTCCGCCATGGTCAGACCGGTCAGAGCAACGCGCAGACGGTTACCCGGTGGCTCGTTCATCTGGCCGTAAACCAGGGATACTTTGTCCAGTACGTTGGAGTCGTTCATTTCGTGGTAGAAGTCGTTACCCTCACGAGTACGCTCACCCACGCCCGCAAACACGGAATAACCGGAGTGTTCGATCGCGATGTTACGGATCAGCTCCATCATGTTTACGGTTTTACCCACGCCCGCACCGCCGAACAGACCCACTTTACCGCCCTTAGCGAACGGACAGATCAGGTCCATAACCTTGATACCGGTTTCCAGCAGATCCTGGGAGTTGGCCAAATCTTCGTAGCTTGGCGCTGGACGGTGAATTGCCCAACGTTCTTCTTCGCCGATGTCGCCTTTCATGTCGATTGGTTCACCCAATACGTTCATGATACGGCCCAGGGTAGCTTTACCTACCGGTACTTCAATCGGGTGATCCAGGTCGATCACTTTCAGACCGCGACGCAGACCATCAGAGGTCCCCATCGCGATACAGCGAACCACGCCACCGCCCAGCTGTTGCTGAACTTCCAGCACCAGCTTATTGGCACCGTTTTCTACCTCAAGAGCGTTGTACACTTTCGGTACGGCATCCTGAGGGAACTCGACGTCCACTACGGCGCCGATTACCTGGATAATCTTTCCAGTAGCCATCTTGAATCCTCTACGTAATTCGTAAACCTAGCTTAAACCGCGGAGGCTCCCGAAACGATCTCGGTGAGTTCCTGAGTGATGCTGGCCTGACGAGCCTTGTTGTATACCAACTGCAGCTCTTTGATCAGGCTACCGCCGTTATCGGTTGCGGCTTTCATCGCTACCATTCGTGCGGCCTGCTCGCTGGCCAGGTTTTCCACGACGCCCTGATAAACTTGCGATTCCACATAGCGGCGCAGCAAGGTATCAAGCAGCACTTTTGGATCGGGTTCATACAGGTAATCCCAGGACGTTTTCTTCAGCTCACCGTCATCGGAAGGCGGTAACGGCAGCAGCTGAACGATCTGTGGTTCCTGGGACATCGTATTGACAAATTTGTTGCTGACAATGTACAGCTTGTCCAAACGACCTTCGTCGTAGGCTTGCAGCATCACTTTCACCGGCCCGATCAGATCCGACAGGGAAGGTTTATCCCCCATGCCGGTCACCTGGGCAACCACGTTGCCGCCCACGGAACCAAAGAAAGAAGCCGCTTTCGAGCCAATCAACGCCAAATCAACTTCGACGCCTTTTTCGGACCAGCCTTTCATCTCTGACAACAGCCGCTTGAACAGGTTGATGTTCAAGCCACCACAGAGACCACGGTCAGTAGACACCACCAGATACCCGACGCGCTTAACGTCACGCTCATCCAGGTACGGGTGCTTATATTCCAGATTACCTAACGCAAGGTGACCAATCACTTTGCGCATGGTCTCTGCATAAGGACGGCTGGCCGCCATGCGTTCCTGCGATTTACGCATTTTGGAGGCGGCGACCATTTCCATCGCTTTAGTGATCTTTTGCGTGTTTTGCACGCTCGCGATCTTACTACGTATCTCTTTTGCGCCGGCCATCTCTGCTTCTCCTCATTACCAGACGGCCTGCTGTCTTTCAACAGCAGGACCGTTAGGCGTTACCAGGACTGGGTTTTCTTGAAGGTCTCGAGGATAGCTTTCAGCTTGCCCTCGATCTCATCGTTGAAATTGCCAGTTTGGTTGATGTGGTTCAGCAACTCGGCATGCTCGCGGTCTGCGTAAGCAACCAGCGCGGCTTCGAAGCTCACGACTTTCGCGACTTCAACGTCGTTCAGGTAGCCACGTTCTGCGGCAAACAGCACCAGAGACTGTTGTGCGACGGACATCGGCGCATACTGTTTCTGTTTCAGCAGCTCGGTCACTTTCTGACCGTGGCTCAGCTGTTTGCGGGTCGCATCATCCAGATCGGAAGCGAACTGAGAGAACGCAGCCAGTTCACGATACTGTGCCAGCGCGGTACGAATACCACCGGACAGTTTTTTCATGATCTTGGTTTGCGCTGCACCGCCCACACGGGATACAGAGATACCCGGGTTAACTGCCGGACGAATACCGGAGTTAAACAGGTTGGATTCCAGGAAGATCTGACCATCGGTAATCGAGATTACGTTGGTCGGAACGAACGCGGAAACGTCACCTGCCTGGGTTTCAATGATCGGCAGAGCGGTCAGTGAACCGGTTTGGCCTTTGACTTCACCTTTGGTGAAGGCTTCAACGTAGTCGGCGTTAACACGCGCAGCACGCTCCAGCAAACGGGAGTGGAGGTAGAATACGTCGCCTGGGTAAGCTTCACGACCTGGTGGACGACGAAGCAGCAGGGAGATCTGACGATAAGCGACAGCCTGTTTGGACAGGTCATCGTAAACAATCAGTGCATCTTCACCGCGGTCACGGAAGTATTCACCCATCGCACAACCGGCATAGGGAGCCAGGTATTGCAGTGCAGCGGATTCAGACGCGGTCGCAACCACAACGATGGTGTTAGCCAATGCGCCGTGCTCTTCCAGTTTGCGTACCACGTTAGCGATGGTGGATGCTTTCTGGCCGATAGCCACGTAAACACATTTGATGCCGGAGTCGCGTTGGTTGATGATCGCATCGATGGCCAGAGCGGTTTTACCGGTCTGACGGTCACCGATCACCAGCTCACGCTGGCCACGGCCGATTGGGATCATCGCATCAACAGATTTGTAGCCAGTCTGAACCGGCTGATCTACGGATTGACGCTCGATAACACCAGGGGCGATAGCTTCAACCGGGGAGAAACCGTCGTTATCAACCGGGCCTTTACCGTCGATAGGTGCGCCCAGGGTGTTAACTACACGGCCCAGCAGGCCACGGCCAACCGGAACTTCCAGAATACGGCCGGTACATTTTACCTTCATGCCTTCGGCCAGATCCGCGTACGGACCCATAACCACGGCACCTACGGAGTCGCGCTCCAGGTTCAATGCGATTGCGTAACGGTTGCCTGGCAGCGCGATCATTTCGCCCTGCATAACTTCGGCCAGACCGTGAACGCGGATGATCCCGTCACTGACGGAAACAATAGTACCTTCATTGTGAGCTTCGCTCACCACATTGAACTGAGCAATGCGCTGCTTGATCAGTTCGCTGATTTCGGTGGAATTCAGTTGCATGCTCCAGTCCCCTTAAGACTGCAAGACGTCTGTCAGGCGTTCAAGACGACCGCGAACGCTGCCATCAATCACCATATCGCCGGCGCGGATAATCACGCCAGCCAGAACAGACTTGTCAATTTTGCAATTCAGCTTAACTTTGCGTGACAGACGTTTTTCCATCGCAGCGGCAATTTTAGCCTGCTGTTCGTCGTTAAGTACGCTCGCAGAGAGCACTTCGACTTCGACGGTGGATTCCAGCAAAGCGCGCAGTTCGATGAACTGCTGCAGCACCGCAGGAAGAACCAGTAAACGTCCATTTTCGGCCATTACACGGATAAAGTTCTGGCCATGTTCGTCGAGCTGCTCGCCACAAACAGCGATGAACGTTTTGGACAGCGTCTCCGGCGCGACAGCACCAGACAGCAGTTCAGAAATTTGTTCATTGCGAGTGGCAACAGCGGCAAACGCCAGCATATCCTGCCAGCGTTCTACGCTTTGGTGCTCAACGGCAAAGTCAAAAGCTGCTTTGGCGTAGGGGCGAGCTACAGTTACAAATTCAGACATCAGCCCCTCCCTCCTTACAGTTCAGCGACCAGTTTATCAACGATGTCGCTGTTAGCAGCTTCATCCACGGAACGTTCGATGATCTTCTCGGCGCCGGCAATTGCCAGCATCGCGACTTGCTTACGCAACTCTTCACGAGCGCGCTTACGTTCGGCTTCGATCTCAGCCTGAGCCTGCGCCACGATTTTGTTACGTTCCTGCTCGGCTTCGGCTTTCGCTTCATCCATGATCTGAGCTTTGCGTTTGTTTGCTTGCTCGATGATCACCTGAGCTTCTGCTTTAGCAGTTTTCAGCTGGTCGGTCGCATTGGCTTGCGCTAAGTCCAAATCTTTTTTGGCACGCTCTGCAGAAGCGAGACCGTCAGCAATTTCTCCCTGACGCTTCTCGATGGCAGCCATAATCGGCGGCCATACATACTTCATGCAGAACCAGACAAACAGAACGAACGCGATGGCCTGGCCGAGGATTGTTGCGTTAAGATTCACAGCACAATGCCTCTTTAAAAGTTAATAGTGTGGTTTCAGTGTAGAGAACTTCTCTACTTACGCGACAGCAAACATCACGTACAGACCCAGACCAACAGCGATCATCGGGATGGCGTCAACCAGACCCATAACGATAAAGAACTGTGTACGCAGCAGAGGAATCAGGTCAGGCTGACGTGCAGCGCCTTCCAAGAATTTACCACCCAGGATGCCGATACCGATCGCAGCACCGATTGCCGCTAAACCCATCATCACAGCGGCAGCCATGTACAGCAGATCCATACTCAGGTTTTCCATGACAGTCTCCAGTTTGTTTCAGTTTAAAAGTGCAAGTGTTTTAAGAAAATCAGTGCTCTTCAGATGCCATCGACAGATAGACAATCGTCAGAACCATGAAAATAAAGGCTTGAAGCGTAATGATCAGGATGTGGAAAATAGCCCAAGGCAAGCTCAGGACCCACTGTGACCACCACGGCAACAGGCCGGCAATCAGGATGAAGATCAACTCACCCGCATACATGTTGCCGAACAGTCGCAGGCCCAGAGAAACAGGCTTGGACAGCAGGCTGACACCTTCAAGAATCAGGTTGATAGGAATGAATACAGGGTGGTTGAACGGCTGCATGGTTAACTCTTTAACGAACCCGCCAACGCCTTTCATTTTGATGCTGTAGAACAAAATCAGGATAAATACGCCCAACGCCATCGACAAGGTCACGTTGACGTCCGCGGTAGGCACGACGCGCAGCGCAGGCAGACCGAGGTAACGTTCACCAATGGTTGGCAACAGGTCGATCGGCAGCAAGTCCATCATGTTCATCAGGAATACCCAGACAAACACAGTCAGCGCCAACGGAGCGATCACCTTGCTCTTGCCGTGGTACATATCTTTGACGCTGCTGTCGACGAACCCAACGACCAGTTCCACCGCGGTTTGCAGTTTACCCGGCACGCCGCTGGTGGCGTTTTTAGCCACTTTGCGGAAGATCACCAGGAAGAGCGCTCCGAGGACGACGGAGAAAAACATCGAGTCGATGTTGATCGACCAGAACCCCGTCCCGACCTGAAGCTGCGTCAGGTGGTGACCGATATACTCCTGTGGAGTCAAGACTTCTCCTGCAGACATGATGCCTCTACCCTTATTTAGTTAATTTCGGTAACTGTTAATCACGGCGGGTGCCACTATTTGCACCACTAACACCGCTAAATAGGTCAGGCCAAGCGGTATAAACTCCGCCTTGAACACCCCAAGCGCCACGATCAGCAAAACGATGGTGATCACGACCTTTAGCCCCTCGCCTATGGCGAACGACCAGGCAACCCGACCGGGCGCCGGCGTCTGCGCCTGATGGCGCAAGGCAAACAGCATAAACATTGCACTCGGCAACCAGGCGGCGAGACCACCTGCCAATGCCGAAGCGCTCCATTCCAGGCTTTTCAGCAAGAAAACAGCGCTGATCAGAACAAAAGTCATTAACTGCAGGAACAGCAGTTTGCGTGCTACTTTTCCGCTGTAAAGGGACACAGACATGACGTTTGTTCTCTCCGTACCCCAGAGGGGGTATGCTGAGTGACGTATAAAACTGTCTTTGCTGTCCTGAGTCAAGCAGCAAAAAACGAGCAAATTATACGGGGCATACCAACGAATTCAATCGATAAGTAGCGAAAAGGTGAACAATTATTTAAATTCCCCCATTTCAGGCCATTTTCACAAGAAAACGGTCGGAATAATAGGGCTAATTTAATTGTCTGATTATTCCAGCATTGCACCAAGAAACGTGGAGCCGCTCACAATAATGCCTCGTAATGATTTATAGCTCATCGTAACGCAAACAGTCTTTAGCTAATTGGGCGATCAAAAAATATTATAAATCAAAACATTACAAGTTAACTGTTCAAAAACAATCCATATACCCGATAAAAACCTTTTATTGACAGCTTCCGGGCTAATATTACAACAGCCAATTAACATTAGCAGCAAAGCAGAATCGTTCGCCTATCGTTGCTAACGTGACTATTTCAAATGGCAATTACTCTATTGTCGCTAATTAGCGGCTATTTTTGTGTTAATAAAAAGTAAATTAACTAAAGAAACCACCATTTAGTTAGCCTGCTTACCTTCTGCGTTGGGCCCCCTCTTTAATTCACGCTTATTTGATCAAAAGCAAACTCAGTTTGCCTTAAGTACCACCAAATGGCGTTCACCTTCGAGTTCCGGTACCTGCAGACGCACCACCGACTCCAGCACTATGCCTTCAGGCAGTTGCGCCAGCTCTTCATCCGGGCGTACCCCTTTCAGCGCGTAGAACCTCCCCTGCCCTCTTGCCGGCAGATGATGGCACCAGGACAGCATATCCTGCAGCGAAGCGAAAGCGCGGCTGATGACGCCGTCAAAAGGCGGTTCGGCCGGAAACGCTTCAACACGACTCTGCACCGGCTCGATATTGGTCAATCCCAGTTCATGCTGCACCTGGCGCAGGAAGCGCACGCGCTTGCCCAGACTGTCGAGCAGGGTGAAATGAGAATCAGGACGAACGATAGCCAATGGGATCCCCGGCAGACCAGGCCCAGTGCCGACGTCGATAAAACGTGAGCCTTGCAGATGCGGGTTCACCACGATGCTGTCGAGAATATGGCGCACCAGCATTTGCTGCGGATCGCGCACGGAGGTGAGGTTGTAAGCTTTGTTCCACTTATCCAGCATGCCGACATAACCCAGCAACTGCTGTTTTTGCTGATCGGGAAGCGCAATGCCTGCCGCCGAGAGCAGCGAATCTAATTTTTTCTGCACAACGTGTCCTCTGACAGGCGCGAAACGGCAAGCCTAATCAGGGCTGGCCAATAAGGCGACCATGATAATTCAGGCCCGGGATGATGTCAGCGGCCGTTTGTTCACTGAGTAAACAAACGGCCGTTCAGAAACAGGATTTATGCGCTGCGGCGCAGCAGCCCCTGCTTTTTCAGCCAAATAAGCAGGATCGAGATCGCCGCCGGAGTGATGCCGGAGATACGCGAAGCCTGACCGATAGAGTTCGGTTTATGATCGTTCAGTTTGGCGATCACTTCATTCGACAAGCCGGACACCTGCTGATAATCGAGATCCAGCGGCAGCACGGTATTCTCGTTACGCTGTTGCTTTTCGATCTCTTCCTGCTGGCGAGCGATATAACCTTCGTATTTTACCTGGATCTCAACCTGTTCGGCAGCCTGAGTATCCGCCAGCGGCGGCGCGAAAGCGGCAACGGTGGTCAGTTGCGCGTAATCCATTTCAGGTCGACGCAGCAGTTCCTCGCCGTTAGCCTCGCGTGACAGCGGGGCTTTCAGCAACGCGTTGACCTGCTCGACGTTTTCGGCGTGCGGATGCATCCAAATGTCCCGCAAGCGCTGACGTTCTTGTTCGATATGTTCCAGCTTCTCGCTGAAACGCGCCCAGCGGGCATCGTCAACCAGGCCCAGTTCACGGCCTTTTTCGGTCAGGCGCAGATCGGCATTGTCTTCGCGCAGCATCAGGCGGTATTCGGCGCGTGAGGTAAACATGCGGTAGGGTTCTTTGGTACCCAGCGTGCTGAGATCGTCTACCAGCACGCCCAGATAGGCCTGATCGCGGCGTGGCGACCAGCCTTCGTCTTCATTGGCATAGCGCCCGGCGTTCAGACCGGCCAGCAGGCCCTGGGCCGCGGCTTCTTCATAGCCGGTGGTGCCGTTGATCTGGCCGGCGAAGAACAAGCCCTGGATAAATTTGCTTTCCAACGTGGGTTTCAGATCGCGCGGATCGAAGAAATCATATTCGATGGCATAGCCTGGTCTAATGATGCGGGCATTCTGCATCCCTTCCATCGAACGAACGATCTGCATCTGTACGTCAAACGGCAAGCTGGTGGAGATGCCGTTTGGATAAATTTCATTGCTGGTCAGGCCTTCCGGTTCGAGGAAGATCTGGTGCGCGTTACGATCGGCAAAGCGCATCACTTTGTCTTCGATCGACGGGCAGTAGCGTGGGCCGATCCCTTCGATGATCCCGGCATACATCGGGCTACGATCGAGGTTATTACGGATCACGTCATGGGTTTTTTCGTTGGTATGGGTGATGTAGCACGCCATTTGTTTCGGGTGCTGATTGGCATTGCCCATGAACGAGAAAACCGGAATCGGCGTATCGCCATGCTGCGGAGCCAATACGCTGAAATCGATGGTGCGTGCGTCAATGCGCGGTGGCGTACCGGTTTTTAGACGGTTTACCCGCAACGGCAATTCGCGCAAACGCTGTGACAGCGAGATCGACGGTGGATCCCCGGCACGGCCACCGCTGTAATTTTCCAGACCAATGTGGATCTTGCCGTCCAGGAAGGTGCCTACGGTCAGTACTACCGCTTTGGCACGGAATTTCAGGCCCATCTGGGTAACGGCACCGACGACTCGATCGTTTTCCACAATCAGATCTTCGACCGGCTGTTGGAAGATCATCAGGTTAGGTTGGTTCTCCAGAGCGGTGCGAACTGCCTGGCGATACAGTACGCGGTCTGCCTGAGCACGAGTCGCTCGTACCGCAGGGCCTTTACTCGCGTTTAGTATCCTAAACTGGATGCCGGCATGGTCGATCGCCGTGGCCATCAGGCCGCCAAGTGCATCAATTTCCTTAACCAGATGCCCTTTACCAATACCGCCAATTGCCGGGTTGCAAGACATCTGCCCCAGCGTATCGATATTGTGTGTCAATAATAAAGTCTGACGCCCCATGCGTGCCGCAGCCATAGCGGCTTCGGTACCGGCATGGCCACCACCGATGATGATGACGTCAAATTGATCTGGATAAAACATGGAACTGCACCTCGCCGTATTGCGAACGATCGTTGTTTGCCCTGGGGTGGGAGATTCTACTCAAGTTTAGTCGATCGACCAAGTGGTCAGGATCTTAGGTAATTAAAAGAAGATCTTTTTTATTTAAAGATCTCTTTATTAGATCTCTTATTAGGATCGCGATCCTCTGTGGATAAGTGATTATTCGCGAGTGAGATCAGTGGATTAAGGAGGATCGTTAGCTGTGAATGATCGGTGATCCTGTTGCTTATAAGCTGGGATCTAAATGGCATGTTATGCACAGGACAAAAAGCGACCTAGGGTTGTTATTGGGATAACTACTGCTTTTACCCTGCTTTCAAGCATAGTTATCCACAATCGTTCGCGTGATCTTTGAGCAAATCAGAGTAAATTAACCCAGTTTTTCACCCATTCCTCTGCCGGATCCTCAGGAATTTCGTGTTTAGTCACGTCGATCTCCAACCGATCGCCGATCCTTTTCGCTCCACAGGCGATCAAAAGATCGTTGATCCGTTGGATCGCGCCACAAAAGGTATCGTATTCAGAGCTGCCTAAACCGACGGCACCGAACTGCACCTGGGATAAGTCAGGTTGCTGTTCTTCTATTTGTTCCAGAAGCGGCTGCAGATTATCCGGCAAGTCGCCGGCGCCGTGGGTTGAAGACACCACCAGCCAACGTCCGGACAGGGTCAGTTCATCCAATTCAGGACCGTGCAGCATCTCGGTAGTGAAGCCCGCTTCTTCCAGCTTTTCAGCCAAATGTTCGGCTACATACTCGGCGCTGCCAAGCGTACTGCCACTGATCAGGGTTATATCTGCCATGAATGAATGATCCCAGCCTTCTTAAAGTCGCAGCATTGTACGCTGTGAATCGGCTGGGATCTACCTGTGGATAATATGGGTATACTAATTAACTGACTAAGGCGTGATGGTACGCATGATGGGGTTCTGCAGCGAGATCAGGGTTTCGGTGGACTGGATCTCGTCAATCGTCTGGATCTTGTTGATAAGTACTTGTTGCAATGCATCTATCGAGCGGCACATCACTTTGATAAACACGCTGTAGTGGCCAGTGGTGTAGTAGGCCTCGACCACTTCCTCCAGGCTTTCGAGTTTTTTAAGCGCGGAAGGATAGTCTTTGGCACTCTTTAATATAATGCCGATAAAACAGCAGACGTCGTAACCCAGACGTTTGGGGTTCACGTCTACCCGTGCGCCGGTGATGATACCGGCCTGCTTCATTTTCTCTACCCGCACATGGATGGTGCCGGGACTGACGGCAAAGGTCTTCGCCAGTTCGGCATAGGGCGTGCGCGCATTCTCCATCAGGGCGTTGAGAATGCCGCGATCGAGATTATCGATCTGGTAATTTTCCGCCATTTAAACCCCCATTAATTGCTGATTGTTGAATTATCACCGCCTAAAAATGAATGATTAAAAGTGAAAAGGCAATATTAGTTAGCGGATATTGAATTACGCTGCCGTTCTGTTGCTTAATCGATGGCAACAGAGACAAATTTATAAGAGATACGGCAATGAAAAAACAGTTTATCCAAAAACAACAACAAATCAGCCTGGTTAAATCCTTCTTCTCCCGCCAGTTGGAACAGCAGCTTGGCCTGATCGAAGTGCAGGCGCCTATCCTCAGCCGTTTGGGTGACGGCACTCAGGACAACCTGTCCGGCAGCGAGAAAGCGGTGCAAGTGAAGGTGAAAACCTTGCCGGACGCCACCTTCGAAGTGGTGCATTCGCTGGCCAAGTGGAAACGCAAAACCTTGGGCAGCTATGATTTCGGTGCAGGTGAAGGCCTGTATACCCATATGAAAGCGCTGCGCCCGGATGAAGATCGTCTGAGCGCGATCCACTCGGTTTACGTTGATCAATGGGATTGGGAACGGGTGATGGGCGACGGTGAACGCAGCCAGGATTACCTGCAAAGCACCGTGCGCAGCATTTATACGGCTATTAAGGCTACGGAGGCCGAAGTGAGCCGCGAATACGGCTTAACGCCGTTCCTGCCAGAGCAAATCCACTTTGTTCACAGCGAAACCCTGTTGCAACGTTACCCCGAGCTGGACGCCAAAGGCCGCGAGCGGGCTATTGCCAAAGAGCTGGGTGCGGTATTCCTGATCGGTATCGGCGGTAAACTGTCGCATGGCAAATCCCACGACGTGCGTGCGCCGGATTATGATGACTGGACCACACCGGCGGCTGAAGGGCTGGCCGGCCTGAACGGCGATATTGTGGTGTGGAACCCGATATTGCAGGATGCCTTTGAACTTTCTTCTATGGGGATCCGCGTTGACGCCGAGGCGCTGAAACGCCAACTGTCGCTGACTGGCGATGAAGATCGTCTCAAGCTGGAATGGCATCAGTCGTTGCTGCGCGGCGATATGCCGCAGACCATTGGCGGTGGCATCGGTCAATCGCGTCTGGTCATGCTGTTGCTGCAGCTGTCGCATATCGGCCAGGTGCAATGCGGCGTGTGGTCGCCGCAAGTGCGTGAAGCGGTCGAAGGGCTGTTGTAATCCTCAGCGCCGCCAGCGGCGCATTAAACGGCTTTTTAACCCGGTATCAAAGCGCCAGATATGATCGAAGATGCGCATGATGCCGGGTTTGCCATAGGCAGACATCGCCACGGCATGAAAGCGCTGCTGGTGGCTTTGTTGCTGCTGTTTCACCTTCTTTATGACCTCCTCCGGCAACCGCTGGGCAATAAAGTCAGAAATGATCACCGCATCGGCGTCAAACCAGCCGCTGTCTGCCATTTTTGTGACCGTGGCGTTCAGGCAGGCGGCCAGATCGGTACCGCCGCGAAAATGCTGGCCGAGAAAACGCACCGCCTGCTCGATACCGCTGGCGGCGGTAAGTTCGTAATGCACGATCTGGTTGGCGAACAGCATAATGTAGCAACGGCGGTTATCCGCCAACGCGATGCGCAGCAGCGCCAGGCAAAAAGCCTTGGCGCACTGCTCATTGAAACCGCCCATCGAACCTGAAGTGTCCACGCAGACGATAAACGGCCCACGCGGCTGCTGATCTTGCTGCTGGTGGGTGACCTGTCGGATCAGGATTTGTTCCTGCCAGACGTCGCCCTGCAGGCGATACGTCAACAGCCGCCTTTCCAGCAGGCGACGGTAAAATTCGAACTCCAGCTCTTCAATGCCCAGCGTGGCCAGTTCCGGCGGCAGCAGGCGCAGAATATCGTCGCTTTGGTGAATGCCGCTGACCTCTTCCGGTAGCGTGGCCGGCACCTGGACCATTACGCGGAACGGTTCCGGCAGAGCATCTTGCTGTTGCACCGCCTTGGCCTGATAGCTCCGGCCCAATTGCTGCGCCAATTTTTTCAGCTCCGGCTGCTGTTGCAGGAAATTGCCATATTCCACCAGCCGCTGGTAGTCGCCGCGTTGCAGGTGGCCTTTGCTCATATCCCACAACCGCCCGGCGGCGGTGTCGTTTTCCGACAACAGCGGCTCCAGCGCACCGCTCAGCGCCAGACGTTCCTGCAACTCCGCCATCAGTTGCTCTCGCTCCTGTTCCAGCAACTGATGGTGCAGCATGGTGGCCTGTAGCGTCAGGCTGATGCGCCAGCGCTGCAAAAACAGGGTCTGGAAACTGTCGTCCAGCGGATGATTGGGCAGATCGGCGGCATCCACCAGCGAACGGGCCTGCTCATAAAACGGGGAAACCAGCTGGCGCAGTAGATCGAGGGTGTCGTTCAGGTGGTGATAGAACTGGGTATTGTTCTCCAACTGGCACTGTTGATAGCGATAAAACTCCTGAGCCAGCGCCGGCGGGACCATGGCTTCATGGATACGCTCTTTCAGTTGCAGCTTCCAGCGTGGCAGGTCGCGATCCAGCGCCCGGCGGATGGCCGGAAATTTCTTGAAGAAAACCGTTAGCTGCGGGGCTGCCAGCATGCCGACGATCATCTCCTCGATCAGCTCACCTTCGGTGATCGCCAGCAGCAGATCGAGCGTTTCCAGGCTGAGCATCGTTACTGGCCGCGCATCTGCTGGTGCTGCTGTTTGATCTGTTCCGCCACCTGCAACAGGCTGGCTTCAATTTTTGCCAGGCCACCGGCAGGGGTAAACAGGCAGGGCTGGTGTTGGCTGAACAACCGGCGCTGTTCCGCCAGACGCTGTGCCAATACGTCCATTTCGTCCAGCATCGCCTGGGGCGTACCGCCGGTCTGTTTACCGGGCAGGGCCAGCAGCGAAGGCTGGCGGCTGACGTCCAGCACCGTCAGGTGCAACTGCTCGTCCACTTCCAGGTCGATCTGCTGGGCAAAGCCGATGCCGTTCAGCTTGGCGCGCACGTCGCCGCCCTTTTGCAGCCAGTTTTCCAGCGCGCTGCTTTCAATGCTCAGATGGTTGACCTGAATATCATGCAGTTGCAGCGGTTTTTGCAGCAGCAGGGTCAGGGTGCCGGTGCCTAACGGCGCCGCCGCCATGTATTGGGGCTTTCTGCTGAACATACCGCCTTTTTTCACCAGCGCTATCGCCTGACGATCGCTTTGCTGCTGTTGGTGTTGCAGCCAGCGGGTGTGGATCTGTTGCAGTTGAATCAACAGCGTCTGCTGCTGATAGGCCGACTCGGTCAGCAATTGGTCGATTTGCTGTTGCAGCAGCTTTAGCGAAGTGAGGTCATGCCACAGACAATCTTTCAATAACATCAGGTCGAGCGGGGCGACGGCGTCGCGGCCGCTGAAGAAGGCGCAGGCCTGCAACAGCCGCAAGGCCTTTTTCCAACGACGGTCGGAGACGTAGGGCGCACTCTCCAGCGCATCCAATCGCTGGCGCAACTGGAATATCAGTTCAAAACAGCCTTCGGGCAGCTTGACCTTGTCGATCTGCGACTGCCACTGGTGAAACTCTTCGTCGCTGATGCTCAAGGCTTCAGGGACCGGGTTGTCATTCTCGTTCTGGCGGCTGACCAGCAGTGAGCGGAAATTCTGTTTATCCTGAACTTTGTCCAGCCACAGGCGGATCAGCATACGGTCGTACAGCGCCTCCAGACTGTTGTCGGCCTCAGGCAGTTCGTTAGAGGCGGTAACCAGTAACCGCAGCGGGATCGGTTCTTCACTGTTGCCGTTGCGGAAGCGGCGTTCGTTGATCGCCGTTAACAGGGTATTGAGGATGGCCGGGCCGGCCTTCCAGATTTCATCCAGGAACACGATCTCTGCCTCGGGCAGATAGCCGGCGGTCAGACGCTGATAGCGGCCTTCATCTTTTAATGCCTGGATAGACAGCGGGCCGAACACTTCTTCCGGCGTCGAGAAACGCGTCATCAGGTATTCAAACGAGCGCGCGCTGCGAAAGGCGAATTTTAACCGGCGGGCAATCAGGCTTTTGGCGATGCCGGGCGGGCCGAGAAGAAACACGCTTTCGCCGCTGAGCGCCGCCAGTAAACACAGGCGAATTGCTTCCTGCCGTTCATAAAGACCGCTCTCCAGCGCGCTGCTGAGGCGGGAGATCCGTTCTGCCAGAAGTGATGATGGCGCCATATTATTGTCGTGTTGTCCGAGAGTTAGCCAATCTTGGTGGATAATCCGATGATAAACCACCATTATTTTTAATGGTATAGCTTGTTGATTAGTAAAATCTTTCTATTATCAAAAGAGTGGCTGGTTCACATTTTGTTTATTTTTTGGGACTGATATAAGAGTAGGCAAGCAGTATAAATCGTGCATACTGTGCGCCTTTTAGTGGGCGTAACGGATCTTAGAGCCCGTATCTCTGGCTGATGCGGATGCATCGCTAACGGATGTTCTAATAAAGAAACGAATTATGAGCACAGAACATAAACAGTCCTTATCAGCGGTAACTCTGGCGGCCATTGGGGTGGTTTACGGTGATATCGGCACCAGCCCTCTTTATACCCTGAGAGAATGTTTCTCCGGCCATTATGGCTTCGATGTGCGTCCTGACGTGGTGTTTGGCTTCCTGTCCCTGATTTTCTGGATGCTGATTATCATTGTTTCGCTTAAATACCTTAGCTATGTCATGCGTGCGGATAACGCCGGTGAAGGCGGTATCCTGACGCTGATGTCGCTGGCCGGGCGCAATACCTCGGCGCGCACCACTGCGGTGCTGGTGATTCTCGGCCTGATTGGCGGCAGCTTCTTCTATGGTGAGGTGGTGATCACCCCGGCGATATCGGTGATGTCGGCGATAGAGGGGCTGGAGATTGCCGCGCCGTCGCTCGACGGCTATATCGTCCCCTTATCCATTCTGGTGCTGACGCTGCTGTTCGCTATCCAAAAACACGGTACCGGCAGCGTCGGCAAGTTGTTTGCCCCGGTGATGCTGCTGTGGTTTATCGTGTTGGCGGTGCTGGGCGCGCGCAGCATCATCGCTAACCCGGAAGTGTTGCAGGCGATGAACCCGAAATGGGCGCTGAACTTCTTTATGGAATATAAGAAGGTCTCGTTCTTTGCGCTTGGCGCGGTGGTGCTGTCGATTACCGGCGTTGAGGCGCTGTATGCCGATATGGGGCACTTCGGCAAATTCCCTATCCGCCTGGCCTGGTTCACCGTGGTGTTACCTTCGCTGGTGCTGAACTATTTCGGCCAGGGCGCGTTGCTGCTGAAAAATCCCGAGGCGATCAAGAACCCGTTCTTCCTGCTGGCGCCGGATTGGGCGCTGATCCCGCTGCTGATATTGGCGACGCTGGCTACGGTCATCGCCTCTCAGGCGGTGATTTCCGGCGTGTTCTCCCTGACCCGTCAGGCGGTGCGCCTGGGGTATCTGTCGCCGATGCGCATTATCCATACCTCGGAAATGGAATCGGGCCAAATCTATATTCCGGTGATTAACTGGACGTTGTATATCGCGGTAGTGCTGGTGATTGTGGGCTTCGAACACTCCAGCAACCTGGCGGCGGCGTATGGCATTGCCGTGACCGGCACCATGGTGCTGACCAGCATTCTGGTGACCTCGGTGGCGATCAAAAACTGGCATTGGAACCGCTTCTTCATGGTCGGCATCCTGATTATCCTGCTGATTATCGACGTGCCGATGTTCTCCGCCAACGCCCTGAAACTGTTCTCTGGCGGTTGGCTGCCGTTGATGCTGGCGCTGGTGATGTTCATCATCATGACCACCTGGAAAAGCGAACGTTTCCGTCTGTTGCGCCGCATGCATGAACACGGTAACTCTCTGGAGGCGATGATTGCCTCACTGGAGAAATCGCCGCCGGTGCGAGTGCCTGGTACGGCGGTATTTATGTCGCGCGCCATTAACGTGATCCCTTTTGCGCTGCTGCATAACCTGAAACACAACAAGGTGCTGCATGAGCGGGTAGTGCTGCTGACGCTGCGCACCGAGGATGCACCTTACGTACATAATGTGCGCCGGGTGACCATCGAACAGCTTTCACCGACCTTCTGGCGGGTGGTGGCCAGCTACGGCTGGCGCGAAACGCCGAACGTTGAAGAAGTATTCCACCGCTGCGGGCTGGAAGGGCTGCCGTGCCGCATGACGGAAACCTCGTTCTTTATGTCGCATGAGTCGTTGATCCTGACCAAACGGCCTTGGTATCTGTTCCTGCGCGGGAAGCTGTTTATCGCGCTGAGCCGTAACGCGCTGCGTGCGCCGGACCAGTTTGAGATCCCGCCGAATCGGGTGATAGAACTGGGAACCCAGGTCGAGATTTAACTCCCTCTCAGGGGCTCAGCAATGCTGGGCCCCTTTTGTTTCCGCTTTTTAGTTGTGTGAGCGAAACGTTTCGATAGCGATCACATTTCTGCATTATCCCAGTTGCCTTCCCCTGCCGTTTTTTTAAACTCATCCGATAGCGAAACGTTTCGCTGCTGGAGTGAGAAGATGAAAAAAGGCGTACTGCTGAATGCTGAGGTTTCTGCCGTGGTTTCCCGGCTCGGCCATACCGATCAGATTGTCATCTGCGATGCAGGGCTGCCGATCCCGGCGGTAACGCAGCGTATCGATCTGGCGCTGACTCAGGGAGTGCCGACGTTTTTGCAGGTGGTCGGGGTAGTGACGCAGGAGATGCAGGTTGAAAGCGCCATTCTGGCGGAAGAGATGGTGAATCAAAATCCGCAGCTCCACCAAGCTTTGTTGGCTCAACTGATACAGCTTGGCCAACACCAGGGAAACACCATTAGCGTGAGTTATATCAGCCACCAGGCTTTTAAAGCGCAAACTGAACACAGCCGGGCGGTGATCCGCAGCGGTGAATGTTCGCCGTACGCGAACGTCATCCTCTGCGCCGGCGTAACTTTCTGAGGCATTTATGCAACCTTTACTGCAACTGAAAGGGATCGATAAAGCCTTTCCCGGCGTGAAGGCGCTTTCCGGCGCCGCGCTCAGCGTCTATCCCGGTAAGGTGATGGCGCTGGTGGGCGAAAACGGCGCCGGGAAGTCCACCATGATGAAAGTGCTGACCGGCATCTATGACAAAGACGCCGGCAGTCAGTATTTTCTCGGCAAAGAGGTGGCGTTCAACGGGCCAAAGGATTCGCAGGAAGCGGGCATCGGCATTATCCATCAGGAACTGAACCTGATCCCGCAACTGACGATTGCGGAAAACATTTTCCTCGGGCGTGAGTTTGTTAACCGCTTTGGCCGCATCGACTGGAAGCGAATGTACGCCGAAGCCGACAAACTGCTGGCACGGCTGAACCTGAGTTACAGCAGCCACCGGCTGGTGGGCGAACTGTCGATCGGCGATCAGCAGATGGTGGAAATTGCCAAGGTGCTGAGCTTCGAGTCGAAAGTCATCATCATGGATGAGCCGACCGATGCGCTGACCGACACGGAAACCGCGTCTTTATTTAAAGTGATCAACGAACTGAAGGCCGAGGGGCGCGGCATTGTTTATATTTCGCACCGGCTGAAGGAGATCTTCGAAATCTGCGATGACGTCACGGTGTTCCGTGACGGGCAGTTTATCGCCGAACGGCCGGTCAGTGAGCTGCAGGAAGACCTGCTTATCGAAATGATGGTCGGCCGCAAGCTGGAGGAGCAGTACCCGCGGCTTAACCTGCCGCGTGGCGAAAAGCGGCTGGAGGTCAGCCAGCTTTCCGGCCCCGGCGTGCATGACGTCAGCTTTACTCTCTACCGCGGTGAAATCCTGGGTGTGGCTGGGCTGATGGGAGCCGGGCGCACCGAGTTGATGAAAATTCTCTACGGCGCCGCGCCGCGCAAAGCCGGCACGGTCAGCCTCGATGGCCATGAGGTGGTGACTCGCTCCCCGCAGGACGGCCTGGCGAACGGCATCGTGTATATCTCCGAAGACCGCAAGCGCGATGGCCTGGTGCTGGGGATGTCGGTGAAGGAAAACATGTCGCTGACTGCGCTGCGTTATTTCAGCCGCGCCGGCGGTAGCCTGAAACAGGCTGATGAGAAGCTGGCGGTAGGGGATTTCATTCGCCTGTTCAATATCAAGACCCCCTCGATGGAGCAGCCGATTGGCCTGCTTTCCGGCGGTAATCAGCAGAAGGTGGCGATTGCCCGTGGCCTGATGACGCGACCAAAGGTGCTGATCCTCGACGAGCCGACACGCGGGGTCGACGTCGGTGCCAAAAAAGAAATCTATCAGTTAATCAACCAGTTCAAGCAGGAAGGGCTGAGCATCATTCTGGTGTCTTCGGAAATGCCGGAGGTGCTGGGCATGAGCGACCGCATCCTGGTCATGCACGAAGGGCACCTAAGCGGTGAATTCCCGATTGAACAGGCCACCCAGGAAGTGTTGATGGCAGCGGCCGTCGGCAAGCAATACGGCGTAAAGCAGGAGTAATCAGATATGAGTTCCCAGAGTGTCGCAAAGCGCTGGTTCAGTAAAGAGTGGCTGTTAGAGCAAAAGTCCCTGATTGCTCTGCTGGTGCTGATTGCCGTGGTCTCTTCAATGAGCCCGAATTTCTTCACCCTGAACAACCTGTTCAATATTCTCCAGCAAACTTCGGTGAACGCCATTATGGCGGTCGGGATGACGCTGGTGATCCTGACTTCCGGTATCGATCTGTCGGTGGGATCGCTGCTGGCGCTGACCGGTGCGGTGGCGGCGTCGATCGTCGGTTTTGAAATTAACGCGGTGGTGGCCGTTGCGGCGGCGCTGGCGTTGGGTGCTGCGGTGGGCGCCTGCACCGGCGTGATTGTCGCCAAAGGCAAGGTGCAGGCATTTATTGCCACCCTGGTGATGATGTTGCTGCTGCGCGGCGTCACCATGGTGTACACCAACGGCAGCCCGGTGAATACCGGCTTTACCGACGTGGCTGATACCTTCGGCTGGTTCGGTATCGGCCGCCCGCTGGGGGTGCCAACCCCGATCTGGATTATGGCGATAGTGTTTATCGCCGCCTGGTACATGCTGCACCACACCCGTCTGGGCCGCTATATTTATGCCCTGGGCGGTAACGAAGCGGCGACCCGCCTTTCCGGTATTAGCGTCGATAAAGTGAAGATTATCGTTTATTCACTGTGCGGGCTGCTGGCGGCGCTGGCTGGCGTTATCGAAGTGGCGCGCCTGTCTTCTGCGCAGCCGACTGCCGGTACCGGCTATGAGTTGGACGCTATCGCGGCCGTCGTGCTGGGTGGCACCAGCCTGGCGGGCGGCAAGGGCCGCATCGTCGGCACGCTGATCGGGGCGCTGATCCTCGGCTTCCTGAATAACGGCCTGAATTTACTGGGTGTTTCTTCCTACTACCAAATGATCGTGAAGGCAGTGGTGATACTGCTGGCGGTTCTGGTAGATAACAAAAGCAACAAGTAACCTCCCCTACAGGAATCACGATGATGAAAATGAAAAAACTGGCAATCCTGGCTTCGGCCTTCGCTCTGACCGCCACCTTGAGCGCTAACGCGTTGGCGAAAGACACCATCGCGCTGGTGGTGTCCACCCTGAATAACCCGTTCTTCGTTTCCATGAAAGAAGGCGCGCAGCAGGAAGCCAACAAGTTGGGTTATAACCTGGTGGTGCTGGACTCGCAGAACAACCCGGCGAAAGAGCTGGCTAACGTGCAGGATCTGATGGTGCAGGCACCTAAACTGCTGCTGATTAACCCAACGGATTCCGATGCGGTGGGTAACGCCATCAAGATGGCCAATCAGGCCAAGATCCCGGTCATTACGCTGGACCGCGTGGCAAGCAAGGGCGAGGTGGTCAGCCATATCGCCTCGGACAACCGCGTTGGCGGCAAAATGGCCGGCGACTTTATCGCTAAAAAAGTGGGCACCGACGCTAAAGTGATCCAGTTGGAAGGGATTGCCGGCACCTCTGCCGCCCGCGAGCGTGGCGAAGGGTTCAAACAGTCGCTTGATCAGAACAAGTTCAAACTGCTGGCCAGCCAGCCGGCAGATTTCGACCGCACCAAGGGCCTGAACGTAATGCAAAACCTGCTGACTGCTCACCCGGACGTGCAGGCGGTGTTTGCGCAGAACGACGAAATGGCGCTGGGCGCACTGCGCGCGCTGCAAACCGCCGGTAAAACCGATGTGGTCGTGGTAGGCTTCGACGGCACCGCCGACGGCGTGAAAGCGGTTGAAGGCGGCAAGTTGGCGGCGACCGTGGCGCAGCGTCCGGATCAAATCGGCGTGATTGGCGTGGAAACGGCAGATAAAGTCTTGAAAGGCGAGAAAGTGCCGGCCACCCTCCCGGTTGATTTGAAACTGGTCACTAAATAAGTCATACTAGCGCCATCAAAACGGGGCGTTTGTGATGGCGCGCAATTCAGGAATCAATGCGATGGAAACAGGTAAGCTGGTGGTGCTTGGCAGTATCAATGCCGACCATATCCTCAATATTGAGCAGTTTCCCCGCCCGGGCGAAACGGTGATCGGGAAACAGTATAAGGTGGCATTTGGCGGTAAAGGCGCGAATCAGGCGGTGGCGGCAGGGCGCAGCGGTGCGGATATCGCTTTTATAGCCTGCGTCGGCGCAGATGACATCGGTGAACGCATCCGCCTGCAATTGGCGACCGATCGCATTGATACCCAACCTATTGAGGCGATTGCCGACAACACCACGGGTGTGGCGCTGATTTTTGTTAATGCTGAAGGCGAGAACGTGATCGGCATCGATGCCGGCGCCAATGCCGCCGTAACGCCCGACTATCTGGCGCGTTACCAGCAACGGGTTATTGAAGCCGATGCTTTGCTGATGCAACTCGAGTCGCCGCTGGAAACGGTGATGGCCGCCGCCCGTCTGGCGAAGCAGCATCAAACGCAGGTGATCCTCAATCCGGCACCGGCGCGTGAGCTGCCGGATGAACTGCTGGCGTTGGTCGATATGATTACACCCAATGAAACAGAAGCACAGCGCCTCACCGGCATAGCTATCGCTAATGATGATGACGCGGCGCGTGCGGCGAAAGCCTTGCACGATAAAGGCATCGGCACGGTGATCATAACTCTTGGCAGCCGTGGCGTTTGGTTGAGTGAGAACGGTAACGGTAAGTTGGTGCCCGGCTTCAAGGTTAAAGCGGTAGACACCATCGCTGCCGGTGATACCTTCAACGGGGCGCTGGTGACGGCGCTACTGGAAGGTAAAACTATGGCGAATGCGGTGCGCTTTGCCCATGCGGCGGCGGCGATTGCGGTAACCCGTCCCGGCGCTCAGCCCTCCGTACCCTGGCGTGAAGAGATCGACGCCTTCTTGCTGCAGCAGGAGTAACGCCTTTGGCCACCATGAAAGATGTCGCCCGCCTGGCGGGCGTTTCAACCTCGACGGTTTCACACGTTATCAATAACAATCGCTTTGTCAGCGACAGCGTGCGCGACAAGGTCATGGCGGCTGTTGAACAATTGAACTATGCGCCCTCCGCGCTGGCGCGCAGCCTGAAGCTGAACCAGACGCGGACCATTGGCATGCTGGTTACCTCCAGCAACAACCCGTTCTATGCCGAAGTGGTGCGTGGCGTTGAGCGCAGTTGTTACGAGCGCGGCTACAGCCTGATCCTGTGCAATACCGAAGAAGATGCCGCACGCATGAACCGCAGCATGGAGACGCTGTTGCAAAAACGCGTCGATGGCTTGCTGTTGATGTGCACCGAAAACCACCGACCGTCGCAGGACGCGTTGAGCCGCTATCCGTCGCTGCCGATTGTGATGATGGACTGGGCGCCCTTCGAAGGGGCTAACGATATCATTCAGGATAACTCGTTGCTGGGTGGGGAGATGGCGACCGATCACCTTATCGCCCGCGGTTATCGCAACATTGCCTGTATCGCCGGCCCGCAGGATAAAACCACTGCACGCCATCGTTTGGAAGGCTACCGCCGCGCCATGCAACGCGCCGGGCTGGCGATCCTGCCCGGATACGAAGTACACTGCGACTTCGAGTTTGAAGGTGGCGTTGCCGCGATGAAACAGCTGCTGGCGCTGGCCGAACCGCCGCATGCGGTATTCGCCGGTAACGATGCAGTAGCGGTAGGTGCCTATCAGGCGTTGTACCGGCCGGACTGTCGGTACCGCAGGACATGGCGGTGATGGGCTACGATGATATCGAGCTGGCCAAGTACCTCGCGCCGCCGCTAAGTACTATTCACCAGCCGAAAGATTCGCTGGGCGAACTGGCGATTGATGCGTTGATCAACCGTCTGCAGAACCCTGAACGGGAAGCCCAGGTCCTGGTGCTGACCCCGGAGCTGGTGGAACGCGCTTCGGTGGGCCACCGCTAGCCCGCCGCTTTCGCTTCTTTCTTCGCTTCCCGGCCGCCGATCAGATTGCGGCCATCCTTTGTTCTCAACAGCATGAAGACAAACGCCGACGCGACGGTGACAATCCCCATGGTAATAAAGGTGTAGTGGAAGTGATCGATCATGGTGCCGAGCGACATTGACTCGTAGAAACGCAACACTGCCGCGCTGATCGCCACGCCGAAGCTGATGGAAAGCTGCTGGGTGACCGCCAGCACGCTGTTGCCGGAGCTGGCATTGGCATCGTTCAAATCCGCCAGGCTGATGGTATTCATGGCGGTGAATTGCGTAGACATCGCCATGCCCAGAACGAACAGCGGCAAGATCATCAACCACAGCGGCATCCCCGGGCTTTGCAGCGCGAACTGAGCAATCAACACGCCGATAATCACAGTGATGCCAACCAACGTCTTGCGGTAACCGAACCAGCGCAGCACCTGTGTGACGGTGGATTTTGCCATCAGCGAACCGACGGCGGTCGGCGCCATCATGCAGCCGGCGATAATCGCAGAATAACCGAAGCCCACCTGCAGCATCAGCGGCATCAGGAACGGCACGCAGCCGGTACCCAGGCGTGAGGCGACGTTGCCGGCAATACCCACCGAGAAGGTGCGGGTCTTGAACAAATCCAGACCAATCAGCGGTTGGGGATGTCTGCGGGCATGAGCGATATAACCGAACAGCATCACCACGCCGCTCAGCAGGATACCCAGCGAGATATAGCTGGCCAGGACCCGTTCGCCGAACAGCTCAAGCCCGGTGGAAACCAGCACCAGACTCAGGCCAAACAACATAAAACCAATGAGATCGAAACGGCGCTTGGGGGTGGTGAAGTCCGGCATGTATTTACGCGCATAGAAGATGCCGAGCAGGCCTATCGGGATATTAATCAGGAAAATCCAATGCCAGGTGGCGTAGGTCACCAGCCAGCCGCCCAGCAGCGGCCCCATGATCGGCCCAACCAACCCTGGCATGGTCACGAAGTTCAGTACCGGTAATAGTTCGCTACGCGGGTAGGCGCGCAGCAGCGCCAGACGCGCTACCGGCATCATCATCGCACCGCCGATCCCCTGAATGACACGTGAGGTCACCAGCACGCTCAACGTAGGGGAAAGCGCACACAGCAGTGAGCCGAGGGTAAACAGTGACACCGCGAGGATAAATACCCGGCGGGTGCCGAAGCGGTCCGCCAGCCAGCCACTGACCGGGATCAGCATGGCGACCGTCAGCGTATAGCTGATCACGGCAGACTGCATTGCTAATGGCGAGCGATCCAGACTGTGGGCGATCGCCGGCAATGCGGTGTTGAGAATGGTGGCGTCCAGCGCCTGCATAAAGAACGCCATTGCGGCGATCCAGGGTAGTCCTGCCATACTACGCGCGGATTTGGTCATTGTCGGTCCTGGTTAACTGTCGTATCCGTCTCTCTCACCTTTCTTCTCTATATATAAGTAGGGGATGAGTCAGTCTTTCTCTTTAAGTAAAACCTGGCATGCGGCTAACGCCTGGGGGCCGTCACCGGCCAGTATCGCATCTACGATGGCCTGATGGTGTTGGAGCTTAATCACTTCGTTGCCGGTAATGGCGCGGAAGTAGCTTTGATACACCGAACTGAACAGGTTGGCGAATGATGTCAGGAACGGGTTGCCGCTGGCTTTATAGATAAGCTGGTGGAATTGGGTATCGACCTGGATCCAGCGTTCGCGGTCAAACTGGGTATGCAGCGCGCGCATCTCCGCCATCAATTCGGCCAGAAGCGCGGTTTGCTGAGCGCTGGCGTTAGTCGCAGCCAGTGAGCAGGCTTGCGGTTCCAATGACGTGCGTAATATAAGGAAGTGTTGCATCACCTGATCGAAGTTTTCCCGGGTCATCCACCAGGTCAGTAAATCCTGATCGAGAAAATTCCACTGGCTTTGCGGCATCACCCGGGTACCGATGCGCGGGCGTGGCAACAGCATACCTTTGGCTGCCAGCATCTTTACTGCTTCGCGCACGGCCGTGCGGCTAACGCCGAATTGTTCTCCCAGTTCCATCTCTCCGGGCAAGATACTGCCCGCCTGATAATCGCCAGCCAGAATTTGTTGGCCGAGTTTCTCTGCAAGCAGATAAGAAAGGTTACGTTGGGCGGCCTGTTGTTGAGCGTTAAATTGCATGGCTGCGGGTCCTTACTGACATCGTTATTCTTATTTTACTCTACGGATCGCCAGCTTTTGTGGCTGTTTGCCGGAAAAAGTGACGGAATC
>NZ_BCTU01000011.1 GCF_001590925.1 Serratia plymuthica NBRC 102599 | reverse complement strand
TCAAACATTAACCAATAATGGCTTTTTAGGATATTTATTAGCCTAAAAAGTGGGGTTTTAGGGTTATGGAGGATGCAAATCTCACAAGCCCGGCAAAAAGTAGATAACAAAAAGGGAGCGGTATCCCGCTCCCCATTCTGTTATTACGCTAAATAGCCGTTATTGCCTGGCCACGATATGCTCGTTTTCCACATCCAGCGTCACCAGTTTACCTGGGATCAGCTTGCCGGAAAGAATTTGCTGCGCCAACGGATTCTCGATTTCCTGCTGGATAGCGCGTTTCAACGGACGCGCGCCATAAACAGGGTCGTAGCCGGTTTGGCCCAACAGTGCCAATGCCGGTTCGGTCATGGTGACTTCGTAACCACGCTCCTCAAGACGTTTGTACAGACGCGCCAACTGAATCTTGGCAATCTCGGCAATATGCTTCTGGCCGAGCGGATGGAACACTACCACCTCATCTATACGGTTGATGAATTCCGGACGGAAATGATGAGTAACCATTTCCATAACCGATTCTTTCATCTGCGCATAGTTCATCTGACCAAAGTGTTCCTGTATCAGGTCAGACCCAAGGTTAGAGGTCATGATCACCACGGTATTGCGGAAATCAACGGTACGGCCCTGACCATCGGTCAGACGCCCGTCATCCAATACCTGCAGCAAGATGTTGAACACATCCGGGTGCGCTTTCTCCACTTCATCCAGCAGGATCACCGAATAAGGTCGACGGCGCACGGCCTCGGTCAGATAACCGCCCTCTTCATAACCAACGTAGCCCGGAGGTGCGCCCACCAGCCGCGATACCGAATGTTTCTCCATAAACTCGGACATATCGATACGCACCATCGCATCGTCACTGTCGAACAGGAACGACGCCAACGCTTTGCACAGCTCGGTTTTCCCCACCCCGGTAGGGCCAAGGAACAGGAACGAGCCTATAGGCCGGTTAGGGTCGGACAATCCTGCACGGCTGCGACGGATTGCATTGGATACCGCAGTGACCGCCTCATCCTGGCCAATCACCCGGGAATGCAGCTCCTGCTCCAGACGCAGCAGTTTGTCACGCTCGCCCTCCAACATTCTGGCTACCGGAATACCGGTGGCTCGCGCCAGCACTTCAGCGATTTCCGCGTCGGTCACCCGGTTGCGCAGTAGCTTCATGGTTTTGCCTTCGGCCTGCGTAGCGGCGGCGAGCTGTTTTTCCAGCTCCGGGATCTTGCCGTATTGCAGTTCCGACATGCGCCCCAGATCGCCGATGCGGCGCGCCTGCTCCAGAGTGATCTTGGCCTGCTCCAGTTCCGCCTTTATATTCTGGGTGCCGGAGAGCGAAGCTTTCTCGGCTTTCCACTCTTCTTCCAATTCTGAATATTCGCGCTCTTTCTGCTCCAGCTCGCTGCTGAGCATTTCCAGGCGTTTCTTACTGGCGTCGTCCGACTCTTTGTTCAGCGCCTGCTGTTCCAGTTTGAGCTGAATAATACGGCGTTCCAACCTGTCGAGCGATTCCGGTTTGGAGTCCATCTGCATACGGATACTTGACGCAGCCTCATCGATCAGATCGATAGCCTTATCCGGCAACTGACGATCGGAGATATAGCGGTGTGACAGCGTGGCCGCAGCAACTATCGCCGGGTCGGTGATCTGCACATGGTGGTGCAGCTCATAACGCTCCTTCAAGCCACGCAGGATAGCAATGGTATCTTCGACGCTCGGCTCAGCCACATAGACTTTCTGGAAACGACGTTCAAGCGCCGCATCCTTCTCTATATACTGACGGTATTCGTTCAACGTGGTCGCGCCAACGCAGTGAAGTTCCCCGCGCGCCAGCGCAGGTTTAAGCATGTTGCCGGCATCCATTGCGCCATCGGCCTTGCCCGCGCCGACCATAGTGTGCAATTCATCGATAAACAGAATGACGCTGCCTTCCTGTTTTGACAGATCGCTCAGTACGCCTTTGAGTCGCTCTTCAAATTCACCGCGGTATTTAGCCCCGGCGATCAACGCCCCCATGTCGAGGGACAACACGCGTTTGTGCTTCAGGCCTTCCGGCACTTCACCATTAATGATGCGCTGCGCCAGACCTTCGACAATCGCGGTTTTACCCACGCCAGGCTCGCCGATCAGCACCGGGTTATTCTTGGTACGACGTTGCAACACCTGAATGGTACGGCGGATCTCTTCGTCACGGCCGATAACCGGGTCAAGCTTGCCCTGTTCGGCGCGCTCGGTCAGATCGATAGTGTATTTCTTCAACGCCTGACGCTGATCTTCAGCACCCTGATCTTCCACGCTGTCACCACCCCGCATTTGCTCAATGGCCTTACTGATTTTATCGGCTGTTGCTCCGGCGGCTTTCAGCAGATCGGTCAAGGTTCCGCGATCTTCAAGCACCGCCAGGACGAACAGTTCGGAAGAAATGAATTTGTCCGCCCGCTTTTGCGCCAGCTTGTCGCACAGGTTCAGAACGCGCACCAGCTCATGGGACGGTTGAACGTCGCCACCGGTGCCTTCAACCTGAGGCAGACGAGACAATGCCTGTTCGATTTCGGTGCGCACGCGCCCGCTATCGATACCGGCTGAAGTTAATAATGGACGAACCGTGCCCCCTTCCTGAGTGAGCAGAGCGCTCATCAGATGTAACGGTTCCATAAACTGGTTGTCGTGCCCAAGGGCTAAGGATTGGGCATCGGCGAGGGCAAGCTGGAATTTGTTGGTAAGACGATCCAGACGCATAACACCTCCAATGTAGGTCAAAATTGCTACTGGAGATTAAATGAGGTCATCCCTCAAATTTTCAAGGTTATTTCGACACTATATTATCAGTACAACGTTATGCGTCAGCGGACCGTCCTAATTCAATAGGTTATATCAGCCAGATTAAACTTGCCATACGTCCGGTTATTCCATCGCGTCGATAGGAGAAAAAATGACTGATTTCGCTAACCGTACAGCGATCACCGCCGTAGATGAGTTTTACACCAGCGCGCTGCAGGCGCTGACGAGCCAGCAGATAGATATCTGCCAGAAACTTATCGCCGTGCGGAGTGAAAGCGGCAGCTGCGACGCTATCCACCGCAATAAATGCGGCGCGGACCTCTGGCCCCACTTCAAACTGCTGCGGACCGATTGCCGGACCAAGCCAGGCGCTGATATGGCCCGGCTCAGCGGTAAATGCCGCCAGAGTCTGTTCCAGCACGCCATTGCAAAGCCCGCGCCAACCGGCGTGGGCAGCGGCGATTTCATCACCGGCATGTGAGCAGAACAACACCGGCAGGCAGTCCGCCGTCATCACTGCGCACACCTGCCCCGGCACATTGCTGTAAACCGCATCCGCGCACAGATCGGTTGGGGTTTGCCCATCCAGCCGCACTACGCGGGTACCGTGAACCTGCTCCAGCCAAAGCGGCATTTGCGGCAGGCTCACGCCTGCCATCAGCCGTTCACGGTTACTCTCCACCGCAGACGCCACATCCCCGACATGGGTGCCGAGGTTGAGCGAATCATATGGCGGCAGGCTAATACCGCCACCACGTGTGGTGCTGCAGGCTTTTACCCCTGCAGGCAACGGCCAATCAGGCAGGATAAGCGAATCCATTACCAATTCATCTGATCTTTGAATTCTTCGGTATCGACCTTCAGCGCGTTAATCAGATCGACCATATCCTGCGGCAACGGCGCATGCCACTCCATCTGGATACCGCTGATTGGGTGATACAAACGCAGCATGGTGGCGTGCAGCGCCTGGCGATCGAAACCGCGCAGCGTAGCAATAAATGCCTCCGAAGCGCCTTTCGGCGGACGTGGGCGGCCACCGTACAGCTGATCGCCTACCAGCGGATGATTGATGTGCGACATATGCACGCGGATCTGGTGGGTACGACCGGTTTCCAGACGCAGACGCAAACGGGTATGCGCACGGAAGTGCTCCATAATGCGGTAATGCGTCACCGCCGGTTTGCCCATCGGGTGCACCGCCATATGCGTGCGCTTGGTGGAGTGGCGTGAGATCGGCTCTTCAACGGTACCGCCGGCGGTCATGGTACCAATAGCGACCGCTTCGTATTCACGGGTGATTTCACGTGCCTGCAATGCCTCGACCAGGCGGGTTTGCGCAGGAACGGTTTTCGCCACCACCATCAAGCCTGTAGTGTCTTTGTCCAGACGGTGCACGATGCCGGCACGCGGCACGTCAGCAATTTCCGGGTAGTAATGCAGCAACGCATTGAGCACAGTGCCGTCCGGGTTACCGGCGCCAGGGTGCACAACCAGATCGCGAGGCTTGTTGATCACTAAAATATCACTGTCTTCGTAGACGATATTCAGTGCGATATCCTGCGGTTCCCAACGGGCCTCTTCTTCTATCTGGGCATCGATGGCGACCGTCTCTCCCCCCAGAACTTTCTCTTTCGGTTTGTTCGTCGTTTTGCCATTAACCTGTACCCGATCGTCCAGGATCCATTCTTTTATGCGAGATCGTGAATAATCAGGGAACAATTCGGCCAAAGCCTGATCTAAACGTTGTCCGAGTTGAGATTCGGCCACCGTTGCGGTGAGTTGTACTTGTTGTGCCATATGCAGCTTCTTCGTTAACGTTGGGTTTTCACGGCGATGCCGTTTAATATAATGTGCTATTGTACCTGGTCTTTGTCGGGAGCTTAACGGACAGTCTCCCGGAATAACACCCTGAGGATAATCAAAACGTCATGACGCGTATGAAATATCTGGTGGCGGCAGCCACGTTGAGCCTGGCGCTGGCAGGTTGCTCCACATCCAAGGATGCGGTTCCCGACAACCCACCTTCGGAAATCTATGCTACTGCCCAGCAAAAATTGCAGGACGGTAACTTTAAGGGCGCGATTACGCAACTCGAAGCGTTAGATAACCGCTATCCTTTCGGGCCGTACTCCCAGCAGGTTCAGTTGGACCTGATTTATGCCTATTATAAATCTGCCGATTTACCGCTGGCTCAGGCGTCTATCGATCGTTTCATGCGTTTGAACCCAACGCACCCGAACATTGACTACGTGATGTACATGCGTGGTCTGACCGATATGGCGCTGGATGACAGTGCGTTGCAAGGCTTCTTCGGGGTCGATCGTTCAGACCGCGATCCACAGCATGCTCGCGCTGCTTTTCGCGATTTCAGCCAGCTGATTCAGCAATACCCGACCAGCCAGTATGTAACCGATGCCAACAAGCGTCTGGTGTATCTGAAAGACCGCCTGGCCAAATATGAGCTTTCGGTGGTGGAATACTACACTAAACGCGGTGCTTACGTCGCGGTCGTTAATCGTGCCGATCAGATGTTGCGTGAATATCCGGATACCCAGGCCACGCGCGACGCCTTACCTCTGATGGAAAACGCTTACAAACAGCTGCAATTGAGCGGCCAGGCCGACAAAGTGGCCAAAGTGATTGCCGCCAATCCGTCATAAGCGGATTAGTGATGGCAGAAAAGCAAAACGGCAGCTTCGGCTGCCGTTTTTATTTGCTGCGGATTTGGTCATGATTTGAAAAATACACAAGCAAAAACACGGCATTAGCAAGATTGCACAACCGCTTATCCGTTCAATAATGCGCGTTCTGCCCGCAAGACTCAAGCGTTAGATGACCGATTCAAATGCTGAATCACAGATTGAACTAACTTTGCAAAAAGTGACAAAAAAACGTGATTTTCATCACGCATTTAAGCAAAAAGCGCGGTATGCTGGGGTCATCCAAGACGGAAAGACAGAAGAGGTAAGTTATATGACATTGAACATTACCAGCAAACAAATGGATATCACTCCCGCAATCCGCAGTCACGTCGAAGACCGTCTCACCAAACTGGAAAAATGGCAGGCCCAGCTGATTAACCCGCATATTGTTTTATCCAAAGAACCTAAAGGGTTTGTAGCAGACGCCACCATTACCACCCCTAACGGCCCGCTGGTCGCCAGCGCAAAACATGAAGACATGTATACCGCCGTTAACGATCTGATCGCCAAGCTGGAGCGTCAGTTGAATAAGGTGCAGCACAAAGGCGAAGCACGCCGCGCCGCCGCCAGTGTGAAAGACATCGTTCCGGAAGTTGAGCCGGAACAGGAATAACCGTTTATCGGCTATTTCACTTCAAACGCGCCTGAGGGCGCGTTTTTTGTCTGGGGTTTTTATTGACAGAGATAAAAGCCTGCGGTTACTTTAAAACCTGTCTCACGCCTATTTTGGATAACGCATGGCCCGCAAACCGTTTTTCTTCGCATTCTTTTTTACCTTCCCCTGATTGGGAGGCGTTTCGTCGTGTGATAAAGAATGCGAAGACGAACAGCAAAGCCTCCTGAAACAGGGGGCTTTTTTTATGGCTATTTACGACGTATAAAAATACAAGGCAGAAGCTGATTATGACTGACAACCCATTACTCGTGCTGCGCGAACGCATCAGCGCACTGGACCTCAAACTGCTGGCCCTGCTGGCGGAGCGCCGTGAGCTGGCGGTGGAGGTCGGGAAAACCAAGTTGCATTCCCATCGCCCCATCCGCGATAAAGAACGCGAGCGAGATCTGCTGGATGCGTTAATCGCTGCCGCCAAACCCTACGATCTCGACGGTTTTTACGTGACCCGCCTGTTCCAGCTGATTATCGAAGACTCGGTATTGACCCAGCAAGCGCTGTTGCAGCATCAGCTTAATCAAATCAGCCAACATTCGGCCCGCATTGCCTTCCTCGGGCCGAAAGGATCTTATTCGCACCTGGCCGCGCGCCAATACGCCGCTCGCCACTTCGACCAACTGATTGAGTGTGGTTGCCATAAATTCCAGGACATTTTCACTCAGGTCGACACCGGTCAGGCGGATTACGCCATCCTGCCGATTGAAAATACCAGTTCCGGCTCGATCAACGACGTCTACGATCTGCTGCAACACACCAGCTTGTCGATCGTGGGCGAACTGACCAATCCTATCAATCACTGCGTTCTGGTAGCCGGCGACACCGACCTGAATCAGATCGAAACCGTGTACAGCCACCCGCAGCCGTTCCAACAGTGCAGCCAGTTCATTAACCGCTACCCGCACTGGAAAATCGAGTACTGCGAAAGCACCGCGGCAGCAATGGAAAAAGTCGCCAAGCTAAACTCACCGAAAGCTGCGGCATTGGGCAGCGAGGCTGGCGGCGCGCTGTATGGTCTGCAGGTACTGGAACACAACCTGGCAAACCAGCAGCAGAACATTACCCGCTTCATCGTGTTGGCGCGCAAGGCTATCGAGGTGTCGGAACAAGTACCGGCCAAAACCACGCTGATTATGGCCACCGGCCAGCAGTCAGGCGCGCTGGTTGAAGCGCTGCTGGTGTTACGTGACAACGGCATCATCATGACCAAACTGGAGTCCCGTCCAATTAACGGCAATCCATGGGAAGAGATGTTTTATATCGATGTGCAGGCGAACCTGCGTTCTGAAGCGATGCAAAAAGCCTTGAAGGATCTGACGCCGATTACCCGTTCGCTGAAAGTACTCGGCTGCTATCCCAGCGACAGCGTGGTACCGGTCAATCCGTCCTGAATGAAATAAAAAAGGGTTCGGCTAACCGAACCCTGATAACTTATTGCCGACTGTCGTTCGCCTGCCGCAGCAGCGAACGGCTTTCCACCAGGAAGCGCTGGGCGTAATCGCCAAACCAGTCTTCCACCTTCTGGAAGCTCTGGATAAACGCCTGTTTATCTCCGTGTTCCAGTAGCTTTATCGCCTCGCCAAAACGCTGGTAGTAGCGTTTAATCAGCGCAATGTTCTCTTCCGACGACATGATGATATCCGCATACAACTGCGGATCCTGAGCAAACAGTCGCCCGACCATCGCCAGTTCCAGCCGGTAGATTGGCGAAGACAGCGCCAGCAGTTGTTCCAATTGAACATTCTCTTCCGCCAAATGCAGCCCATAGGCAAAAGTCGCGAAATGGCGTAGCGCCTGGATAAACGCCATATTCTGATCGTGCTCAACTGCGCTGATGCGGTGTAAACGAGCGCCCCACACCTGCAACTGCTCCAGCAACCACTGATAGGCTTCCGGTTGGCGTCCATCGCAATACACCACGACCTGCTTGGCCACGCTGCCTACATCCGGCCCGAACATCGGGTGCAGCCCCAGCACCGGGCCACCATGTGCCGCAAGCATGGCATTCAGCGGACGATTTTTTACCGAAGCCAGATCGACAAGAATACAATCCGCCGGCAACGGCGGCAGCCGCCCAATTACCTGTTCGGTCACGTGGATAGGCACGCTGACGATCACCATGCCGGCATCCGCCAACAATGCGTCGGCCTGCGGCCAATCTTCCTGATCCAACACCTTGACCTGGTAGCCGGACAGCGTCAGCAGACGGTTGAACAACCGCCCCATTTGGCCGTTACCGCCGATAATCACAATCGGGCGCAGCTGCGGACACAGGGTTTTAAAGCCTTTGTCATTCTCGCTGACGTAAGACTCCCGCATCACGCGGCGCAGTACGTCTTCGATCAGATCCGGCGGCACGCCAAGGTTTTCCGCTTCTTTACGGCGCGAGGCCAGCATCGCCGCCTCACGCTCGGGAACGTACACCGGTAAACCGTGGTGGCTTTTAACTTCGCCCACTTCCGCCACCAGTTGCAGGCGTTTCGCCAGCAGCTCCAGCAGCGCTTTATCCACTTCGTCGATTTGATCGCGCAACGCGGTCAGTTCAGCCACCATAACTTACTACTCTCCAGTGCGTGCCGTCAGCGCAGCGCCGAGTTCCTGGTGCATATGGCGCAGCAGCGTCTCTGTACTCTCCCAGTTAATGCAGGCGTCAGTAACAGAAACACCGTAGCGCATATCTGCACGTGGCTGCTCGGAAGACTGGCTGCCTTCGTGCAGGTGACTTTCCAGCATAATGCCGGTAATCGAACGGTTACCCGCTTTGATCTGCTCAACCACGGACTCGGCAACCGCCGGCTGACGGCGATAATCTTTATTCGAGTTGCCATGGCTGCAATCTATCATCAAGGATGGGTGGAGTCCCGCATCCTGCATCTGTTTTTCACAAGCCGCAACGTGCTCGGCGCTGTAGTTTGGCGTTTTGCCGCCGCGCAGGATCACGTGGCCATCCGGATTACCCTGAGTTTGCAACAGGCACACCTGACCCGCCTGATTAATACCGACAAACCGGTGCGGCATTGCCGCTGCGCGCATGGCGTTAATTGCCGTACCCAGGCTGCCATCGGTACCGTTCTTGAAACCTACCGGCATTGACAGCCCTGAAGCCATCTCACGGTGAGTTTGTGATTCTGTAGTACGGGCACCAATCGCTGACCAACTGAACAAATCGCCCAGGTATTGCGGGCTGTTCGGATCCAACGCCTCGGTCGCCAGCGGCAACCCCATCCCGACCAGGTCAAGCAACAGGCGACGCGCGATGTGCAAACCTGCCTCAACGTCAAACGAACCATCCATGTACGGATCGTTAATCAGGCCTTTCCAGCCGACCGTAGTCCGCGGTTTCTCAAAATAGACACGCATAACGATATACAGCTGATCGCTCAATTCAGCCGACAGGGTTTTCAAATGACGGGCGTAATCCAGTGCCGCATCCGGATCGTGGATAGAACAAGGCCCGCACACCACCAGCAGACGGTGATCGCGCCCCTGCAGAATATCGGCGATGGTTTTGCGCGCAGTGGCGATTTCATTTTCATCGCTGGCGCTAAGCGGGAACTGGTTCTTCAGTTCTTCCGGAGTGATCAGAATTTGTTCTGCACTGATATGTACGTTATTGAGCGCGTCTTTTTGCATGATGCTATTCCTGTCGTTTTGCCGTTATGCGTAAGCGTGATGAGAACGTTGAGCGTTTCAGAGCCTTACCCTACCACGAACTGTAAAGTTTTCAATCCGAAATCCGTAAATAAAAAATTACCACCACATGGCGCCATCAAAAATTCAGGATATCGCCAGTAACAAAAAACACTCATTACATTGATTTTAAATAAATAAAAATAAACACAATCAACTTTTCCGGTTCTGATTTACGGCCTATTGTGTTGAACGCCCCAGGCGACAGGTGTAAACATCATTGTACACAAAACATTACAGCGCATGACGGGCAGGAACAGAGCTTCAACGGGGCTATGACAGCCGGTTTTGTTGCCCACTGGCGACAATCTCGGCTAAAAACCCATCAGACCTTAAGGACACTTAGCATGATATGCCAACAGGAGGGGTTAATTAAGTAGAAGAAAAGTGAATAAGTGAGGATGGAAAATTTAAAACTTAAGCTAATCACGGCTATTTTTGTCGCAATGCCGAATCGTTATAATGTGACCGTTATCACCTATAATCACTCTTAACAACTGGATCCAAAATGCTCTCTTTACGCGCTCGTCGCGCTATTCCACTATTCATTAGCTGTTTGACTGCCTTCACCAGCGTTTCAGCCTTTGCCGACAATACGCTTTTCACTGCGATGGACGACCCGGCCACCGCCAAAAAACCGTTTGAAGGTAATGTCCAGGCCGGATACAACGCCCAGTCAGGCAACTCGCAAAGTTCGACCCTGTTGGCCAATACCAGCATGACCTGGTTTAACAGCGATGCTGCCTACAGCCTGTGGGGAGCGGCCAACAACACCACGTCTTCCAACGTGCGCTCATCGGAAAAGTATCAGGCCGGCGGCCGTACCCGTTATAACCTGTCCGATCGCAACTATCTGTTCGGTCAGGCAAGCTGGCTGAGCGATCGTTTTAACGGTTACGATTCTCGCTCCACTGCAACCGGCGGTTACGGTCGTCAATTGCTCAACGGGCCGCTCAGCGATTTACGGGTAGAATTTGGTCCGGGTGTGCGCCACGATGAATATCATGGCGGCGGCCGTTCAACGAAAGCGCTGGCCTACGGCGCAGCCAACTATTCGTACCAGTTGACCGACACCACCAAGTTTTCTGAAGGCGTTTCGGCACTGGCTAACGAAGAAACCACGCTGAACTCCGAAACCGCATTGAGCGTTGCGATCAACGACAAGTTCTCGCTGCGCCTGGCTTATACCGTGACTTACAACAGTAAACCACCGGCGTCTGCGCCGAAAAATACCGACACCACCACCTCGGTGTCGCTGGTTTACGGCCTGTAATCCTTCCAAGCCTCACTCGACCAAGCCCATCATTGATGGGCTTTTTTATGCTTGCGGGCTCAGCGTCAGCCAGACTATGCCCAACGCTTTCAGTGCATCGGGAGAACATTGAAAATCCGTATGACCTCCACTCACCTGCACCTGATTACCCGGCAGACGTGCGATATCATAGACGTCCAGGTTGCCGTCGATGTCGATCAGCCAACGGCCATTGGCAATGTGCGTCACCGACAAATCCACCAGCCAGGATAACCGCCCGCCGTCGATATAGGCCGGTTGCGCTACACCGGCCGGGATCAACGAACTGTCCGCCACCCATTCGCCCGCGTCTTTCAACTGCCCGGCGATCAATCGATATTTAGGCAAGGTTCGCCCTTCTGCAGGCGCGGCTTCAGCCCCTTTGTCGGCCCACATCTCTCCCTGGCCGGTCGCCAGCCACAACAAAGACACGCCGGTATCCAGAGCGCAGGTCACCACGATATCCCCAGGGAAATAGTTACGGCGCACCCAGGTGCTCATCGTGCCCGAAGAAATCCCCAGCAGATCCCCCAGTTCTTTTTGCAGACTGAAGCCATAGGCATCGAGAATACGACGAAGCACGCTCTTCCCACCCGAAGCAAGCACCCGATCATAAAGCGCTTTACCTTGCGCAGGCTGCACTGGCTTGTGGGTGTTTTTTGTTTTTGCAAGTTCGCCGTTCATTAACCAAGCCAAATCTGCACCGGTGGCCAATGCACAGCTGATGATCACATAGCCGGGCACGCTGCCGCGCTGTTGCCAGCTGCTGATGTTATTTGGGGCTATCCCGAGGATTTCGCTCAGCTCCTTTTGCGTACTAACGCCATAAGATGAAAGGATCCTTTCAATCACTGCGCCCACAGAGGCATTATCACTCACAGTCTCTTCACGCATATCATCACCGATTAAAATCAAAATTTGCATTTACAAGTCGCATTTTGCGATCTAAAGTAGCGTCATATCGTTTGAAAAACGATTTTCATGTCACTTTAGTTAAGATGATGCGACATGATTGACGAAAATGCAAACACCGCATCATGCCAATAGCAAGTCTATAGGTATCGGGTTCGATACTCTGTATTGCAGGTGCCCGGGGAGAATCGGACCTTGCTTTTGCAAGTGAAACGTCAATTCGCATGCCAAGGAGGTTGTCATGCTGCTGGCCACTGAAGAGCAACGGGCTATCGGCCTGCGGCGCATTGCAGAAATCCGCCGTACGCTGTTTGCCCGACAGACCAACCAGGCTGAGGAGATCTACAACACGGCGCCGCTGCATTTACGCCACACGTTGTGTTTTCACGCCGGCTTGACCGAAAGTCACTCGTTGCTGCCGTTGTTCCACGAAATGAGCTATTCCCAGCGACAGAAAATTGTTGCTGCGCTCAATGAATTTATTGCGCTGGGCAAGTCGCTGCCGCGCTATATCAGCGAAGAAGACTGCCAGCTAACTCAGAAAAAATAACCGTTGGTCATTCCAGGCGTGCAATCCGCCGGATGCCTCTCGGCCCAAATTCGCCCCTTGTCAGGAGAACATACCTTGGCTGACACCATTGATATGGCGCAAGAGCGCCAAGCGCTGATGCTCGAGAAGCAAATCGCGCACGCCAGACCGGCAATAACACAGACCTCTGCACTGTTTTGCATCGAATGCGAAGCCGCGATCCCGACGGCACGGCGCATCGCCATTCCCGGCGTAAGCCGCTGTGTGGCCTGTCAGGAAATCGCAGAGGCCCAACAACGTCATTTTATTCGGCGCTAAAAGCCATGCTCTCCTTCCTCGTGCCGGTACAGGATCACCCCGCGCCACCCTATATTTGCGGGCGCAGTTCACCGAACGCCACCGGCAGCGGCTGAACCCACTGGCGCCATGGGGGACTCGTTTCGTACGCCAGTTATGGACACGCATTCAGCAACGGCAAGTCCTGCTCAGAAGGCGAGCATTGCCTTCAAGGCCCCTCTCGTACAATTTCTGCTAATCAATGACTGGGCATATTTTTACTGCACAAATGATAAGTCTGACCATTGACGCCTTTAGCGTTTTGCTTAATACTGTATAAATAAACAGTATACTTAATAGAGGGTAAAAACAGTGAATGTCATGGATAAACAACAAGTAACACTGTCCCGAATCCAGTTCATCGCCGATGTTTCACAGGCTGCACAATGCAGCTCCACCGAGTTACTGATCGCCATGTCACTGATCTCGGATCTCGCCGGCCAAGTACTGCCAGACAACGATTATCAAGAAATATTTTACCCGGCCGACAGGCAGGCCCCCCGCTAGGCCATCGCCTGAATACGCCTAAACGCCCCTTTTTCCAACACCCGCAACCAGCGGGTGTTTTCGTTTCTGTCGCGCACATTTTTCGCTTTAGTTGTGCCACCTCATCCACAACGCCATTGCATTGCCGGCTCTTACCACGCGCGGGAAACTGATGAGCATTCGGGGGCCAGCCCCCTCTCACCCACTCACATCGCAGGATGGTAATGATGAAAATTTATGCACAACAGGGCGACACCATTGACGCGATTTGCTGGCGCTATTACGGCCGTACACAACGTCTGGTAGAGCAGGTCTATCTCGCCAATATCGGCTTGGCCAACGTTGGCCCGCTGCTGCCGCACGGTCACCCGATCGAGCTACCGGACCTGCCGGCGGCGGCGCAACGCGAAACCGTCAAACTCTGGGACTAAGCGATGGAAAAATTCACATCAACCTTCGCCTACATAGTGGCAGCCGGCCTGGCCTGGCTCGGACGACACTCCGCACAGGATATCGCCATTCTGGTCGGCGCAGCGGTCGGTGTCGGCACCTTCGCGGTGAATTGGTACTACCGGCGCAAAAGCTATCAGCTGTTGGAGTCATTAAAAAAAAACGGCCTGAAACCCGGAGTCTACGATGAACTCACTCGCTAAACGCTGCAGCGTGGCCGTTATTTTGGCGATCGCCGCCTTACTGCCGCAATTCGATACCCTGCAAACCTCCGAACAAGGATTGCGCCTGATCGCCGATTTTGAAGGCTGTCAGCTCGCCCCTTATCAGTGCAGCGCAGGCGTCTGGACCAGCGGCATCGGCCATACCGCCGGCGTGAAACCGGGTGCCGTCATCAGCGAACGTCAGGCGGCCGCCAATCTGCTCGACGATGTCCGCAACGTCGAACGAGGCATAGCTCGCTGCATCAATGTAGCGATGCCGCAGAAGGTTTATGACGCAGTCAGCGCCTTCGCCTTTAACGTCGGCGTCAATGCCGCCTGCAATTCCACCCTGGCCACCTTTATTAAACGCCGGCAATGGCAGGCAGCCTGCGATCAATTGCCGCGCTGGGTTTATGTCAACGGCGTCAAAAGCAAAGGGCTGGAACGCCGCCGCAACGCCGAACAAGCGTTATGCCTGCAGGGAAGCCGTTCATGACGGCGGCTTCTGGCGTTGCTTTCTTCTATTCATCCCCCCAAGCAGGCCCCGCCTGCCAGGAGACATATCATGTTAAAACCCGAGCAGTTGCGCACAGCGCTGGTCAACGCTCTGCCTGCTCTGCAGGCGTACCCCGACAGGCTACGCCTCAGCCTCGATAACGGCCGCGTGGTTTCTACGCTGGGTCCTTCGCTGTCGTTCGAATACCAATACCAGCTCAACCTGTCGTTGAACGAACCGACAGCCAATTACGATCTGGTGATGGTCACCGTGCTGGCCTGGCTGCGCAGCCACCAACCGGACCTCCTCGCCAATCCCGAAAAACGTAAAAACGGCTTTGCATTCCAGCACGACGTCACCTCCGCCGGTCAGCTCGATCTACAACTACAGCTGACCGAACGCATTCTGGTTGAACAACGCGACGGCGCGCTGCACATCACACCGCTGGCGGAACCGCCTGAGCCGGAGAACGTCATTCGATTCACCCAGGTTTATCTGCACGGTGAGCTGATCAGCCACTTTCAGCAGCCATAAATTTACCAGAGGAGCGGCTTCGGTTGTGCTGGCGTCAGCTAAACGCCGCGGCGTTGTCGCCCTCTTCACCCAACGGCATTCTTGAGAGATGAACACAGACAACTTCGATATTCAGCGCCTGGTGCGCAACCTGATACGCATCGGCACCGTCAGCGAGGTCGATCTCGACCGCGGGCGCTGCCGCGTCGCCACCGGTGGCAACCTCACTGACTGGCTTAATTGGCTGTCCGGCCGCGCCGGCGGTGCCCGTACCTGGTGGGCGCCCAGCATTGGCGAACAGGTGCTGGTGCTGTCGCTGGGCGGCGAACTCGATACCGCTTTCGTGCTGCCCGGCATTTTTTCCGCTGCCAATCCGGCCCCCTCGGCTTCGGCGCAAGCGGCGCACATCACCTTTCCCGACGGCGCGGTGATCGAGTACGAACCGGCTGCGGGATCACTGAAGGCTATCGGCATCAAAAGCGCCACTATTGATGCCACTGAACAGGTGAACGTCACCGCGCCGGCCATCACCTGCCGCGCAACGAGCAAAATTACGCTGGATGCTCCCGAGGTGGAATGCACCCAGTTATTGACCACCGGAACCATCGCCATCCGTCAAGGCGGCTCGATGACCGGCGATCTCAACCACTCCGGCGGCAGCATCAGCTCCAACGGCATTGTAGTCCATACCCACACCCACGGCGGTGTGCAGAACGGCGGAGGCCAAACGGACAAACCAGCATGAACAACGCGAAATATCTCGGCATGAATCGAGGCTCGGGCCGCACGGTCACCGACCTCGAACATATTCGCCAGTCGGTGAGCGACATTCTGATCACCCCGATTGGCTCACGCACCATGCGCCGCAGCTACGGCTCTCTGCTGTCCGAACTGCTGGATCAACCGCAAAACGACGTGCTGCGGCTGCAGATTATGGCCGCCTGTTACAGCGCACTGCTGCAGTGGGAACCACGCATTCAACTGAGCGGCATCACCTTTAGCACCACCATTGACGGAAAAATGGTGGTCGACATCACCGGCAATCGCACGGATACGCCGGATACCTTTTCTCTTTCTGTTTCAGTGAGCTGATACCATGGCAACCATTGACCTGAGCTTATTACCCGCCCCGACGGTGGTGGACTCTCTCGACTACGAATCGCTGCTGGCCGAGCGTAAGGCCACGCTGATTTCCCTCTACCCGGAAGAGCAGCGTGAAGCTATTGCGCGCACGCTGACGCTGGAATCGGAGCCAATCGTCAAACTGCTGCAGGAAAACGCCTACCGCGAGCTGATCCTGCGCCAACGTGTCAACGAAGCCGCACAGTCGGTGATGCTCGGCTACGCCGGCGGCAGTGACCTCGATCAGCTTGGCGCCAACTTCCAGGCTCAACGCCTGGTGGTGCAGCAGCCTGACGATACGGTCATCCCGCCGACCCCTGCGATTATGGAGTCCGATAGCGATTTCCGCGTGCGTATCCAGCAGGCGTTTGAAGGACTGAGCGTCGCCGGCTCCAGCGGTTCCTACGAGTACCACGGCCGCTCAGCCGATGGCCGGGTGGCCGACGTATCCGCTACCAGCCCCAGTCCGGCTAACGTGCTGATCTCAGTACTGTCGCGCGAAGGGAATGGCACCGCCAGCGCCGAGCTGATAGCCATCGTCGATAAAGCCTTGAATGACGAAGATGTACGCCCCGTGGCGGACCGCGTCAGCGTTCGCTCCGCCACCATCGTCAATTACAGTATCGAGGCCACGTTATACCTCTACCCCGGTCCGGAAGCAGAACCGATCCGGCGTGCCGCCGAAGCCAAGCTAAAAAACTACATCAGTGCCCAACACCGCCTGGGACGCGATATCCGTCTGTCGGCAATTTATGCGGCATTGCACGCCGAAGGGGTTCAGCGGGTGGAGCTGAAAAGCCCTCCTGCCGATATCGTCTTGGATAAAACCCAGGCGTCATATTGCTCCGACTATCAACTGACCGTAGGGGGTTCAGATGAATAACCGTCTTTTGCCGGTTGGCTCATCAGCGCTGGAAGTCGCCGCAGCGGCCGCCTGCGCCGAGTTGGCCACAATGCCGGTACCACTGCGCGAGTTGTGGGATCCTGCCACCTGCCCGCTCAACCTGTTGCCCTATTTGGCTTGGGCGTTTTCGGTGGATCATTGGGATGAAGACTGGACGGAAGAAGCCAAGCGCAACGTCGTCTCCTCCGCTTTCTTCGTACACCGCCATAAAGGCACCATCGGCGCTATTCGCCGCGTGGTGGAGCCGCTGGGTTACCTGATTAAACTGCGCGAATGGTGGGAAACCAACGGCGAACCCGGCACTTTCTCGCTGGATATCGGCGTGCTGGAGAGCGGCATTACCGAAGAAATGTACCTGGAAATGGAGCGGATGATCGCCGATGCCAAGCCAGTCAGCCGCCAACTGACCAACCTTGCGCTGAATCTGGAAGCATCCGGCAACATTGAGGTAGCCGGCGGCAATTATGACGCAGAGATCACCACCGTGTATCCAGACTACGTTGAATTTGCGCTGCAGATGCTGGAAGGCCATTACCAGTTTTTACAGCGCAATACCGGCACCACCCTGGATTCGACCAAGCAGCATTTTGTTCTCAATGAAGAACATGTTCTGGCCGACTCACGTCATGAACGAGAACTTTCCCGCATGGCGGGATTGCCCAACGACGCCACCACCGAAGGGCAGTCGTTGCAGATCCTCGGTTATGCCCATGCCTATCTGGCGACCAAACAGCAGAAATACCTGGATCAGGCCATCGCCTGCTTCGACGCCTACGTGACGCATTTTTACGACGGTTCTCCCATCCCGGACAAGCCCCGGCGTTGGGTGGCTAACTGGATTGTCAATGCCAAGGAACCCGTACCGGCTAACTGGCCGGTAGACAGCAAGGATCCGACGCATAGCGGTTTCAAAGGCGTGTCGATGACCTTCAACAAAGGCAAAACCCAGATCCCACAGGGCGCGCCTTACTGGGGAGAATATCTGGATATCGCCACCTTCGCCTTTGACGGCACACTGGCATGGGACGCCATCAATGCGAAGGTGCATGCGACTGACGCCGCCGGCAACGTTGACTGGAGCAGCGAGGGCAAACGCTATGACGTGGCGTGGATCATCAACTGGCAGGGGTATCAGATTAATGCCGACGGCGACATTCTCGCCAAAGACTTGCCCGCAGCTCAGTTCGGCACCGTGCAATTGGACGACGCCACGCTCGACGGCAGCCATAAGCTGAACTTTGCCAATCGCCAGCCGGTCGAACACGGCGGCGTAATGATTGAGCGCAATCAGATCCAGCATAATCGTCCGTTGCACGTCCCGGTACCGCACAACGCCATGGGCAATGCGGCAGACGCCGAGCTGTGGTTCGCTGACGCCTGTTATCTGCTTTACAAAATCACCGGCGAACAACGCTATTTCAAAGCGTGGAAAAGCGTTGAATTCACCGCCATCGAATACACCGACATTGATGCGCAGGATAAATTCTTCCGCCAGAGTCTGCATGCCAATACGCCATTCACCGACGGTATCTCCTATGACTGGTCATACCCTGCCGGCGCGCCCGTCAGCTATGCACGCAATGCCGATGGCATGATCACCCTGCGCAAAGAAGTTGCGTCACAGCAGTCACTGGAACAGCAATCCGTGTGGTTCCGCGTTGGCAAACAGTCAAAAGTTCGCACCACTTTCGGTGGTGTTGATGACCTGAATCAGCCTATTTCCTGCAAACTGCAGTTGTCCATTGCACCGGAAAAAGAGGCTGCGCAGGCCACCGAGTGGGGAATAGGCTTGCCGCAATCCACCCTTGCACAGGTGAAAACTTACGATATCGCACTCAGCAGTCTGGCGGCGCTGACCCGCGAAGACGGCAGCGATTATCTACTGGCCGACCAACGCGCGGTGACCGACTACGGTGGTTGCGTGATCGGCAGTCTGTTTGAAGAACAGGTTTACGATAGCCGCAGCGCAATGGTGATCAACGCCCGCTTCCCCAATGATGATGCCGGCATGGTCATTGGCGCCTGGCTGACTGCCCAAGAGCGCTTCCCTGTCACTCAATTGGTTTACCGCGCCGACGCCGACTTTAACCTGCGCCTGGAAGATGACGACAAATGGCGCTGGTACTGGATGCTGCCCGCCACCGACGGCAAGTGGATGTTGGCAACCTTTTCGCCGGATGCAGCGGTGCTGAGCGGTTACCAACCGGATCATCAAGATGGCGATGTAAAACCCACGCGCCCCAACGTCAGCACCGTTGAACAAATCACCATCCTGCAGGATGGCAACGTGGCGGACGCCAATTTCAGCTATTACGTATTGAACGATATTCCCCCCACCTTTAACGCCGATGACGGTTACACCATCAAGTACCGCATCACGTTGCAAGCGGAAAACCCTTATACCGCCCTGCTGGGGGATTGCACCATGCTGGATCATCGTCAGGACAGCCTGTTCTGTACGCCTGGGGTGATTCCGTTTTCCAATATCTACCAGGCCGACAGCCAACAGTTTGACGGCTGGCACGGCATGCCTTATCCGGGCTACCAGTATCCCTTTATTTTCGTCCATGCCGATGCCGACCCCGACGACGTGATGCTCAACAATATGGTCGAGTTCCTGTGGCAATCGCAACAATGGTATCAGCAGCAGTTCGGCGTATTAGGTCCCGGTGCTTCCGCCTATATCTGGAATCGCTGGGATAACCTGAGCTACGGCAGTGCGGACAGCTGGACCATGTACCACTGGGGCAAGGGTACTGCATGGGCCGGCTATCAGCCACGCGCTTTCTTCGGTGCGGCCCGCGCCTGGTATGAACTGAAACTGGCGGGTAAAACGCCGCCGGACAAACTGGTTGATTATGTCGAAAACTGGCTGAGCTGGCTGATCGGTTTTACCCAGGATTCCGGTGGCATCACGCCGACCGATTTCCCGATGACCGGCGTTCCGCAATCCGACCAACACGACTTCACCGGCCATATGTGCGGCCTGTGGCTGGCCGGCGCAGTCATGGCAAAAATGGCCGGTTGCTCGGTCAGCGACACAGATCACTTTATTGAGCAATGCGTAACAGAGTTACAGAAGAACTATCTGGCCACTGGCGACGTGATGGATGGCGCATGGTCGCCGGCACCGCGTCCCGGTACCGACAATGGGATGTTCTTCGGTTTTTGGTCGGGTGAAATCCTGCGCGGATTGAGCCTGTATGTGATGTACAAGAGCGGCCTTAACTATCTGGTCGACGAACAGAAGAGAGCAACACTATGACAGCAAAATACCGCGCCCTGCTCACCGATCAGGGCAAAGCACTGCTGGCTAACGCCGCAGCAACCGGCCAGAAGCTGGAAATCACTCAAATGGCAGTGGGTGACGGCGGCGGTTCAGCCACCATTCCCAGTGAAAGCCAGACCGAACTGGTGGGCGAAAAACGTCGTGCCGCGCTGAACTCGCTGCAGGTTGATGCCAACAGTAATAATCAGGTGATCGCCGAGCTGGTGATCCCGGAAGACGCTGGCGGCTGGTGGATCCGCGAATTGGGGCTGTACGATAAAAACGGCGTGCTGGTGGCGATCGCCAATACCCCAGATACCTACAAACCACTGTTGGCCGAAGGCGCCGGTCGCACCCAGGTAGTGCGCATGGTGCTGCTGGTCAAAGGTGACGCCAGCGCGATGATTGTGGCGGACAAAACTGCCGTGCTGGTTTCCCGCGACACGCTGGATGCGGCAATCGCCGAGCATGCCCGCTCACGCAATCATCCGGATGCCACTCTGCTGGCCAAAGGCTTTATCCAATTAAGCAATGACAGCAACAGCAACAGCGAATCCCTGGCGGCAACACCAAAGGCGGTGAAGGCGGTGAATGACGCCTCGCTAAAAATCACCGCAAACCTGAAAGATGTGGCGGATAAAGGTGCTGCACGAAGCAATCTGGGTTTAGGCAGCGCAGCCACACGCAACGTGGGAACTGAAGCTGCAAACTTGATGGAAGTTGGCGCGTTCGGTCTCGGTTCAGGATCAATGCATCGTGCCGACGCCTACGGCAATCTTGGTGAAATCTATCGGGTCAATGGCACATCGAAAAACGCACCGGGTTCAGGAACTTATGGGGTAATAAACCTGCCATGCGATGGCGGCCCTTCAAGTGGTTATCTGGCAATCCAAAATAGCGCAGCCGCTTATATCGGCAGCTCCAGCACACCGGAGAAACCACTGTCGTGGTACCGAATTTACACCACTGCCTATAAGCCCACAGCGGCGGATGTCGGTGCTTTAACAGACAATGATGCGGAGAAAAAATATGCACTCCGCACGACAAAAATTAATGGGAAAAACCTCACCGGTGATATATCACTATCAGCTACTGATATTAACTCCTGGAGCAAAACGGAATCTGATACGCGTTACTTAATGGTCGCTGGTGGCACACTACAGGGGATCGTTAAAACCTCATCTGATATTCAATCACTAAATATAGAAAATTTCAGGATTGCATCAGCCAATTACGGCACATTCTGGCGCAATGATGATTCAAATTTTTATTTAATGTTAACAAATAAGGGAGATAAGTTTGGAGGGTATAATAATCTCCGTCCCCTATACGTTAACCTAATGTCAGGAAATGTTAATATGGGGCATGCTTTATGGGTGGAAAAAAACGTTTCCTCTCGAGCCCATATTGCTTTGACTAAGGAAGCAACGCCAGAGGGTAGCGGCTCATTCTCAGCTCAACTTGATACTGCGGCACCGTTTCATCAGCAGAGATTTGACTGGACGGTAAATACTGGCGGGCTTTATGTTCCTATCGTAAAAGGGGTATCTAATCGCAAAGACATCGGCTATCCAACAGCCGTTAGCTTTGGCTATCTTCTCAAACCAGACAACAGCTTTGCCCATCCAGTGATCCATGTTCTTGGCGATAATAATTTCGATTGCATATGGGACTTTGATCCCAACACAGGGTTAATTGCGAGTAAAGCAGGGACCTTTTGTACTCAACAAGATGCACAGAATCGAGCTAACACCGCACAAAACAACGCCCAAAACTGGGCTTATCAAAATCTTGTCAACCGAGTGCAACGCGGGGCGCAAAGTAGCTTAAATATGGATGGGAATCTTGTGGAGGCACCCGGAGGCTGTTTCCTCACTGGAGGGAACGGTAACGAAGGAAATCAGGTCGGCGTTGCTTTATATCGTCCAATACAAATTATGCGAAATGGCATTTGGGCCACGATTGAGGGATAAATAATGAAATTAGTCAATCTTCAACGCTATGTACCTGAGGATTTATTCTTGGGTGAAGGCATTCAGTATTTTATAGATGAAAGTGGGAATGATTGGTTTAAATCACTGCCTGAATTCAATAAAAAATACACCCTTGCAATTGAAAATGAAACAGGAATAATTCGCAGCATCAGTGAAGAGGCCGATCGTATTTACCCATTAAATTTAAGTGTCATTGATATCGATGAATTACCTTCCGGATGTAATATTCTCGGTGACTGGATTTACACTGAAGAAGGCATCAAGCGAAGAGAGTATTCTCTACATGAGATGGTTATTCAAGCACAGCAAAGAAAAAGCGACTTACTCATGACAGCAAATAATAGAATTTCACCATTACAAGATGCCGTAGATTTAGACATCGTGACAGAGGAGGAAAAAAGGTCGTTAATCACATGGAAAACCTATCGCGTTCTGCTTAGCCGGCTAGATCCTGGCACCGCCCCCGATATTGATTGGCCGCAGCCGCCGCAGTAACACACTCAACGCCCCGCTCGGGGCGTTTTTTTTATCTTTATTTTTCCTGCTGTTGTACCAGATCCCATACATACCCAATGACGTGCGCCGCCGCACCGTGACGGGCATCCTGTTACTACCAACCACAAACGGAGTAATACTATGGGTGATTATCACCACGGCGTGCGTGTCCTCGAAATCAACGAAGGCACCCGCGTAATTTCCACCGTCTCAACGGCAATTGTCGGCATGGTTTGTACCGCAGAAGATGCCGATGCAACCTTGTTTCCCCTCAACACCCCGGTGCTGATCACTGACGTTCTGGCCGCCAGCGGCCAGGCCGGGAAGAAAGGCACTCTGTCACGCTCGCTGCTGGCGATTGCCGAGCAGGCCAAACCGGTTACCGTCGTAGTGCGCGTGGCGGAAGGCAAAGACGAAGCCGAAACCACCTCCAATATCATTGGCGGTGCCGATGAGAACGGTAAGTATACCGGCATGAAAGCCTTGCTGGCTGCACAGGCCGAACTGGGTGTGAAGCCGCGTATCCTGGGTGTACCAGGCCACGACAACCTGGAAGTGGCTACTGCATTGGCCGGCATCTGCCAACAACTCCGTGCTTTCGGTTATATCAGCGCCTACGGCTGCAAAACCGTTTCCGATGCCATCAAGTACCGCGCAGGCTTCAGCCAGCGTGAATTGATGTTGATCTGGCCGGATTTTGTCAATTGGAACACCACCACCAGCAGTAGCGACATTGCCTTCGCCACTGCACGTGCGCTGGGTCTGCGTGCCAAAATCGACCAGGAAACCGGCTGGCACAAAACCCTGTCCAACGTCGGTGTGAACGGCGTGAGCGGCATTTCGTCCAGCGTGTTCTGGGATCTGCAAACCGTGGGTACCGACGCCGATTTGCTGAACCAGGGCTGCGTCACCACCTTGATCCGCAAAGAGGGTTTCAAATTCTGGGGCTCACGCACCTGCTCCGACGATCCGTTATTCCAGTTCGAAAACTACACCCGCACCGCGCAGGTATTGGCTGACACCCTGGCTGAAGCGCACCTGTGGGCGATTGACCGCCCGGTTACGCCTACGCTGATCCGCGACATGATCGACGGCATCAAAGCCAAGTTCCGCGAGCTGAAATCTGCAGGATTAATCATCGACGGCGACTGCTGGTATGACGAAAACGCCAACGATAAGGACACCCTGAAGGCAGGCAAACTGTTTATCGATTACGACTATACCCCGGTTCCACCGCTGGAAGATTTGACCCTGCGCCAGCGCATTACCGACCGTTACCTGGCGAACTTCGCCGCGTCCGTGAACAGCTAAGGAGACCTGAATCATGGCACTGCCAAAAAAATTGAAATACCTGAACCTGTTTAACGACGGCTTCAACTACATGGGCGTGGTCTCAGCCATGACCCTGCCGAAACTGACCCGCAAGCTGGAAAAATTCCGCGGCGGCGGCATGAGCGGTGCGGCGTCCGTGGACTTCGGTCTGGACGACGATGCGCTGGTTGTTGAGTGGACCATGGGCGGCATCGATGAGCTGGTGCTGAAACAGTGGGGCCGCGTAGATGCAGTGCCGCTGCGCTTTACCGGCTCTTTCCAGCGTGATGACACCGGCGAAGTTTCGGCACTCGAAGTGGTGATGCGCGGCCGTCACAAGGAAATCGACAGCGGCGACTTCAAGCAAGGCGAAGACACCGAAACCAAGGTCTCTACAGACTGTACCTACTTCAAGCTGAGCATCGACGGCAAAGAGCTGATCGAGATCGATACCGTCAACATGATCGAGAAAGTCGACGGCGTGGATCTGCTGGCGGCTCACCGTCGTGCCATTGGCCTGTAATCCATAACTTTAATGGCCAGCCGTGCGCTGGCCTTCTTTACCTGACTGATAATTGGAAATCCCATGGAACTGAATGCATCCCCAGAAAATACCGTTGTACTGGAAACCCCGATCAAGCGTGGCGATAGCGAAATCCGCGAAGTTCAAGTCACCAAACCCAATGCCGGCAGCCTGCGTGGCATCGGTTTGGCGGCCCTGGCCAACGCAGACGTTGACGCCCTGATCACCATCCTGCCGCGCGTCACCTATCCGAATCTGACCAAGGAAGAGTGTGCGCGCCTGGAACTGCCGGACCTGATTGCACTGGCCGGCCAGGTGATCGGTTTTTTGTCGCCGAAATCGGCCGAATAAACATCGACCCCGTTCTGACCGTGGACGATCTGATGGCGGACATCGCAGTGATTTTTCATTGGCCGCCATCGGAGATGAGCGGCATGACGTTGACAGAGCTAATAGGCTGGCGCCACAGGGCGCTGCAACGCAGCGGAGTAAATACAGATGAGTAATACCGACAGCAAAGAGGCGTTGGCGAAAGAGGACGCCGCAGTCCGAAACCTCAGCAAAAAGCGGAGGTTAGAGCAGAAGAATTATTCTCAGTTAACCCAGTTACTGAAAATAAAAGAAGCACAGTCAGATATATTCCAGAAACTCGAGGAGATTAAAAATACCCGTAACACCTTGCCCAAATTTCTATCTTCGCCCGAGGATATCGAAACAACACAACAAGTTAATCTGAATTACGTTGTGCAAAAGGCCCGTGGCGCCATCGCGTCATTCCAACAAAACCGGCTTGAACGACAACTACAGGCAAAAGGAATAGATACTGCGGATTTAGTCGGAGCCCAACAACAAGCCAAAAAAAAATCGGACGTGACTCAAAGTTATATTAACCATCATCGCAGTACCGGCCAAAAACTGCGTCAACAAAGACGCACTGAGGTACTTGATGATTTTCAAACCCGTCAGAATGGAATTGGAAAAATTCGCGACGTCAGTTCGCAAGGCTTTGGCCTGGCCAACAAAGCCTTCGACACCGGTAAAAAATTACTGCTACCGGGGATAAAGTTTGAACAACAAATGTCCGGAGTACAAGCGCAGCTGGGATTAGATAGCGGCGATCAACGGCTGATCGCCCTGCGTCAGCAGGCGACCAGCAGAGCAGCCAAGGGGCAATCCGCACAGGATGTCACTCAGGCTCAATCCGCTCTGGCGAGCGCCGGCTATAACCCACAAGACGTTCTGGCTGCCGTTCCCGCCGCGCTGAACCTGGCCAAGGCTAGTGGTAGCAGCATTGATGAAGCAGTAAAAGCGCTGTCGGGCATCCAGCAGGCTTTTCAACTGCCTGCCGATCAGGCGGAAAACATCGCCGATGTGATGGCCAAGGCCAGCAGCAGTTATCAGTTGAGCCTTTCCGATCTCGATAAAAAAATGCAGGCCGCCGCTCCGGCAGCCCTAAAGAACGGCATGGGGCTGGAGCAAACCGCCGCGCAATTGGCGCCTCAGGGGCGTAGCCTGGGGAAAGTAGACGGTGCCGCTCAGGCTATCGTCACCGTCAGGGGCGACAATCTGGATGGCGATATCAAGAAGCTTTTCGCCTCATGGGACAGTATCCGCATCGATCTGTTTACCGGCCAAGACTCGTCCCTGCGTCAGCTGACGCAGACCGCGACCGGCTGGTTAAACACCCTCGCTCAATGGTCGACAGAAAACCCCGCATTGGCCAACAGCTTAATGACGGTAGGTATTGCCATTACCGCACTGCTTGGCGGCCTGTCGACTATTGGCACCTTTATCGTCCCGGCATTGAGTGCCATCAACATGTTGATGGCCGGTGCTGGCCTGCTGGGCAGCGTATTTACCTCCGTTGGTACGGTTATTGCCGGTGCCTTTGCCGCTCTCAGCCTGCCGATCGTCGCCGTAGTGGCGGCCATTATCGGCGGTGCCGCTTTAATTTATAAATATTGGGAGCCTATAAGTGCCTTTATGGGGGGAGTAGCAGAAAGTTTCAGCGCGGCTATGGGGCCGATCAGCGATGCATTTTCTCCAGTTATTGCCGCTTTCAACAGCGTGATGGATACGTTAAGGCCAGTATACGACTGGTTCAAGGCTTTGTTGACACCAATCAAAAGCACGCAAGAAGAACTGGACACCGCTGCAGCTTACGGAAAGAAGCTGGGTGAATGGCTGGTCTGGGCCTTTAGGTTGCCCGGCGATGCGCTTAACCAACTCATCGGCTTAATAGGTAAGGCGAGGGGGTTTATCGATAAAGCCATCGGGTGGTTTGGCAATGAAAAAGCGGATCCTACTTCACCAGAATACGACAGCAGCCTTTCTCCCAGCGGCGGTGTGTTGAGTCTGGGGAACGAAAACTATCGTGCCGTTCGCCCAACGAGTGGCCCTGTCGTTACCGATCACAGCGTGCTGACCAATAACGTCGCCATCAGTGTACCTGCGGGGAGTACGCGTGAGGAAATGGAGCACATCGTCCGTACCGCCATGATGGACGTCGAGAATACCCGCCGTAATCAAAACCTCAGCGCTTATGCGCTTACATAAGGAGCCAGACTCATGATGCTAACATTGGGGTTGTTCGTATTTATGTTACGTACCCTACCCTACCAAAGCATGAACCGCCAGTTGAGCTATCGTTGGCCGACAGGGAGCCGCGTAGGCCAACGGCCCAGTGCTCAGTTTCTGGGGATGGACACAGAAACAATCACCCTGAGCGGACAGTTGCTGCCTGAACTGACCGGTGGTCGACTTTCGTTGCTCGCCCTGCAAACCATGGCAGAACAAGGACGGGCCTGGCCACTTATCGAAGGTACCGGCACTATTTACGGCATGTTTGTGATCGAAAAAATCACGCAGGACAACAAACAGTTTTTTGCCAACGGTCAGCCTCGCGAAATCAACTTCAGCATTACTTTGAAGCGTGTGGATGAGTCGCTGTATGCCATGTTCGGCGATTTACGTCAGCAAGCCGGCGATCTGTTGAATAAAGCGCAAAAAGCGACGGGGATTTCATTATGATCGCCGATGTATTTCAACCAATGGGGGCCAAGCCAGCTCCCGATTTTATCCTGACTCTGGCTGACAAAGATATTACCAGCGATATCCGTAACAGGCTTATTTCACTGAATATGGTGGATAACGGTGGCCTGAGCGCGGACCAATTGAGTATTTCCCTGGACGACAGCGATGGCCTGATGGCCCTGCCCACAAGGGGAGCCATTCTAGAACTGTTCCTGGGGTGGGAGAACTCGGCGCTGGTTGGCCAAGGAAAATTCATCGTCGATACCGTCGTCCATTCAGGTGCCCCTGACATGATCATGATCACGGCGCGCAGCATCGATTTTCGCGGCTCACTGAACGAATCCCGCACCCAGTCCTATTCAAATGCAACCTTTGGCGAAATAGTGCAACAAATCTCAACCCGTAATGGGCTGCGCGAACCCTATTTGAGCAATGAGCTGGCGGCAACCCGAATCCCACATGTCGACCAAACGGATGAAACTGACGTTCAGTTCCTTTCCCGACTGGCTCTGGCAAACAGTGCCCGGGTGACCGTCAAATACCAACGCCTGCAGTTTATCCGCCCCGGATACGGCCGCAGCCCTCGGGGAGAACCAAACCCGTTTAAAACACTGACCCGCAACGACGGAGACAGCCATCGCTTTGAACTAAAAGATCGCGGCAGTTACACCGGGGTCAGCGCCAGCTGGCTAAATACCGAACAGCCTGAACGGGCAAGCAGCAGCGTACAAATTGAGCGAACAAATCGCTTGGAAAATGCCCGCGTCACCCAGCATCCCGCTGCCAGGCCAAGTAACCATGCCACAACCGAACAGCAGCATACCAACAGCTATATGGTCGGTAAGGAAAAACAGGTCTATCACATTGCCAAGATCTTCAGTGACAAAGAAACTGCCATGCGGGCGGCAAAATCGTTGTTTGAACAGTTGCAAAGGGGAATAGCCACCTTCAGCATCACTCTGGCTACCGGCCAACCCGATTTGTTCCCGGAGACGCCCGTCAAGGTATTCGGTTTCAAAGAAGCTATCGATCGACAGCTCTGGGTGGTAAATAAAGTCAGTCACACCTTAAGCAACGGTGGCTTCTTCAGCAACCTGGAGCTCAATGTCTACATTGAGGGGATCGATATCGCCACTAAAGAAACCTGAGATCTCTTTCATCATATTAACTTGCTTTTGCAAGTTAATAGGTTATTATAAGTCACATAACTTGATGCAGTCGAAAGGGGGATTCAACTATGATGCACTGTCCACTATGCGGTAACGTGGCCCACACTCGCTCCAGCCGCTACCTGAGCGAGTCGACCAAGGAGCGCTATCATCAATGCCAGAACATTAACTGCAGCTGCACCTTTGCCACGCACGAGTCCGTCGCGCGGGTGATCGTAAAGCCCGGTGATATCATTCCGGCTCAGCCGCACACGGAAAAAGGCAAACAGCGCGCTGCCGCACTCTAATGCATAGCCTGCGACAGCAGGCTTTTTTATGCCTTCCAAATACAACCTGAATATCGTCTTTGCGAAATAAAATCTTGCATATGCAACTCAAAAACAATAAACATAAAAAAAGGGGTTGGCATATTGCCAACCCCTTCATAGCTATTAACTTTTGGATGCAGCGTTAGCCGACGCGGTTCAGACGCTCTTTGATACGAGCAGACTTACCAGTACGCTCACGCAGATAGTACAGTTTGGCTTTACGAACGGCACCACGACGTTTAACAGTAATGCTGTCGATTACTGGGGAGTGAGTCTGGAATACACGCTCAACACCTTCGCCGTTGGAAATCTTACGAACAGTGAATGCAGAGTGCAGACCGCGGTTACGGATAGCGATAACCACGCCCTCGAATGCCTGCAGACGTTTTTTGCTACCTTCAACGACCCATACCTTCACTTCCACGGAATCACCCGGACGGAATGCAGGTACGTCTTGCTTCATCTGCTCTTGTTCAATTTGCTTAATAATGTTGCTCATAATATGTCTCTTACCCTAGGTAAACTGATATATCGGTCCCGTCGAGCCAGATGCTCAGACGTTCCCTTCATAGTCCTGCTGCTTGGCCTGATGTTCCCGTTGGAACTCAGCCAGCAACACCGCTTGCTCGTCAGTCAGAGCTAGGCTTTCCAGAAGTTCAGGTCTTCTAAGCCAGGTACGGCCCAGCGACTGCTTTAAGCGCCAGCGACGTATCTCGGCATGGTTGCCCGACAGTAAAACCGGCGGAACCTCCATCCCTTCCAACACCTCAGGACGGGTATAGTGCGGGCAGTCCAGCAATCCATCGGCAAAAGAATCCTCTTCTGCTGAAGCCTGATGGCCCAGTACACCCGGTATAAAGCGGGCGACAGAATCGATCAGGGTCATTGCCGGCAGTTCCCCGCCGCTGAGGACATAATCGCCGATTGACCATTCTTCATCAATTTCGGTTTGGATTACGCGCTCGTCTATCCCTTCATAACGGCCACAAACCAGAATCATCTTCGAGTTGGCCGCCAGTTCGCACACGCCGGTTTGATCCAGCTTGCGCCCCTGAGGTGACAGATAAATCACCTTTGCTCCCTCGCCTGCCGCTGCTTTTGCTGCATGAATAGCTTCCCGCAAGGGTTGCACCATCATCAGCATTCCCGGGCCGCCGCCATAAGGGCGATCGTCCACGGTACGATGCCGGTCGTAGGTGAAGTCACGCGGACTCCAACACTGCACGCTCAGCAGGCCATTTTTTACTGCCCGGCTAGTCACCCCGTAATCGGTGATCGCGCGGAACATCTCAGGAAACAGGCTTACAATACCAATGAACACAAGCCAATCCCCATACCGTTATTCCACTTGTTTCGACCGTTTAATTCGGAGGTCAAAAACCAGGATCCCAATCTGCCTCAATCACGCGAGCAGTGAGATCGACTTTCTTGATAACCTGCCCATGAAGAAACGGGACCAACCGCTCCTTCATGCCGAACGCATCCTTCAGGTTAGCTTTCACAACCATCACGTCATTCGAACCGGTTTCCATCATATCGACGACTTTACCCAGCTCGTAGCCGGTGGTAGTGACTACCTGGCAACCCATAAGGTCTTTCCAGTAGTAATCATCACCTTCCAGCTCGGGAAGTTGTTCGGAATCCACGACAATCTCGCGATTGGTCAGTAGATTCGCAGCATCCCGATCGTCAACGCCTTTGACTTTGATGATCAGGTCCTGACTGTGGCGCTTCCAGTCTTCCAACTCGACAAGCTGCCATTGACCCGCCTGCTGGATAAACCAGGGCTGATAGTCAAAAATGCTTTCGGCATTCTCGGTGGATGAAAATACTCTGAGCCAACCACGGATGCCGTAAGTAGACCCCATTTTACCGAGTACAATCGGCGCGATCGGTGCTACCGGTTTGAGTTGCTTGCTCATTGCCACCACCGCGACAGATTAAGCTGCTTTCTTAGCGTCTTTGATCAGCGCGTGAACGCGATCAGAAACGGTTGCACCCAGGCCGACCCAATGTTCGATGCGGTCCAGGTCCAGACGCAGTGCTTCAGCCTGACCAGATGCGATCGGGTTGAAGAAGCCTACGCGCTCGATGAAGCGACCATCACGAGCATTGCGGCTGTCGGTCACTACTACTTGATAGAACGGACGCTTTTTAGCGCCGCCACGTGCCAAACGAATTGTTACCATAACATCCTCTTTAGTTAATAAAACAGCCGGGCCCCATTGAGGGAACGGGGCCCGGTTGCAATATAAAAAGCCCGAAAATTTTACTCATTTTGGCGCAAAAAGCAATCTAAAGCGTAGATCACCGTCAACAACTTTTTTCGGCCAGCACTATTTCGGGCGGTTTTTGCCGCAAACGGCAAATGCTTAAACACGCTCACCCCAGGGGGCAAGCGCCTGTCAGCGACCTGGGAAGCCCGGCGGCATCATACCTTTCATGCCGCGCATCATCTTCGCCATCCCGCCTTTCTTCATCTTCTTCATCATGCGCTGCATGTCGTCGAACTGCTTTAACAAGCGGTTAACATCTTGCACCTGCATGCCGGAGCCCATCGCGATACGACGTTTGCGCGAGCCTTTGATGATTTCCGGTTTGGCGCGCTCTTTCAACGTCATCGAGTTGATGATCGCCTCCATGCGCACCAGCACTTTATCGTCCATCTGCGATTTCACATTGTCCGGCAGTTGGCCGGCACCGGGCAATTTGCTCAGCATGTTCGCCATGCCGCCCATGTTACGCATCTGCTTCAACTGCTCCAGGAAGTCGGTCAGATCGAAACCGTCGCCCTTCTTCAGCTTGTTAGCCAGTTTTTCCGCTTGCTCGCGGTCAACCTTGCTTTCGATATCTTCGATCAGCGACAGCACATCGCCCATGCCGAGAATACGTGACGCTACGCGGTCTGGATGGAATGGCTCCAGCGCATCGGTCTTCTCGCCCACACCGAGGAACTTGATCGGCTTGCCGGTGATGTGACGGATAGACAGCGCGGCACCGCCACGCGCGTCGCCGTCGACCTTGGTCAGCACTACACCGGTCAGCGGCAGCGCCTCGTTAAAGGCCTTGGCCGTATTGGCGGCATCCTGACCGGTCATGGCATCGACCACAAACAGGGTTTCCACCGGCTTGATCGCCGCGTGCACCTGTTTGATCTCGTCCATCATCGCTTCGTCTACGTGCAAACGGCCGGCGGTATCGACGATCAGCACGTCGTAGAATTTCAGCTTGGCCTGCTGCAATGCACGGTTAACGATGTCGATCGGCTTTTCTTTGACATCCGACGGGAAGAAATCGATGCCGACGCCTTCCGCCAACGTTTCCAACTGCCTGATCGCCGCAGGACGGTAAACGTCCGCGGAAACCACCAACACTTTTTTCTTCTGTTTTTCTTTCAGGAATTTGCCGAGCTTGGCGACGCTGGTGGTTTTACCGGCACCTTGCAGGCCCGCCATCAGCACCACGGCCGGTGGCTGCGCCGCCAGATTCAGCTCGGTATTCACTTCGCCCATCGCGGCAATCAGCTCGCTCTTGACGATCTTGACGAATTCTTGCCCCGGCGTCAGGCTCTTGTTGACTTCATGCCCCACCGCACTCTCTTTGACGCGGTTGATAAAGTCGCGCACTACCGGCAGCGCAACGTCCGCTTCCAGCAACGCCATGCGCACTTCACGCAGGGTTTCCTTGATATTCTCTTCGGTCAGCCGCCCACGGCCGCTGATATTGCGCAGTGTGCGCGACAATCGATCGGTTAAATTTTCAAACATCGTCTCATGCTCAACGTGTAATGACAGGCCGCTTTGGCGACACAATTGCGGCGATGATAACACGAAGCGTACAGGATCTCTGCCTCAGCGTTGGAGATCGGTTGGAGTGGAACGCGCTCAACGCTATACTGGCAATCCAATTAACCATGCCGAAGCAAAATTAAACGCTATGCCAGTTTTCTCCATTGTGGCTTTGATGGCCTACCTGCTCAGCCTTGGACTGATTATTCCCAGCTTGTTGCGGAAGAACAGCGCATACCGTCGGCTTGCTATCGTCTCGGCGGTGGTGGCGCTAATTTGCCATGCCATCGCACTGCAGCAACGTATCTTTGACGTCAGCGCCGGGCAAAATCTCAGCCTGCTGAACATCGGTTCCATCGTCAGCCTGATCATTTGTTCGATCATGACCTTTGTCGCTTCGCGCAATCGCGGCTGGTTCTTGCTGCCCATCGTTTATAGCTTCGCGATGATCAATCTGGCCTTCGCCAGCTTTATGCCGGGCGAGTTCATCACCCATCTGGAAGCCAGCCCGGAGCTGATGGTGCATATAGGTCTGGCGCTGTTCTCTTACGCTACGCTGATTATTGCCGCACTGTATGCGCTGCAGCTTGCCTGGTTGGACTACCTGCTAAAAAACAAAAAGCTGTCCTTCAGTGCCGACATGCCGCCGCTGATGAGTATCGAACGCAAAATGTTCCACATCACCCAGATCGGCGTAGTGCTGCTCACGCTCACACTGTGCACCGGTCTGCTTTATATGGATAACCTGTTCAGTAAAGAGAACGTTCATAAAGCCGTGCTGTCCATTATGGCCTGGTTTGTGTACATCGTTCTGCTGTGGGGCCATTATCATGAAGGTTGGCGCGGACGCCGCGTCGTTTGGTTCAGCTTTGCCGGCGCTTTCTTGCTGACGCTGGCCTACTTCGGCAGCCGTCTGATTCAACAAGTCATGGTGCGCTAAGCCGCCTCAGGCCCTCTTTTCCCTTATATAAGGAATACCGCGTTGGAGCACGTTTCGACAGGGACCCTGATCATTATTCTGGTGATCATGATTGTGGTCTCCGCTTACTTCTCAGCATCCGAAACCGGCATGATGACGCTCAACCGCTATCGTCTCCGTCATCTCGCCAAGCAGGGTAGCCGCTCTGCCCGCCGGGTCGAGAAATTGCTGCAAAAACCGGATCGCCTGATTGGCCTGGTGTTGATCGGCAATAATCTGGTAAACATTCTCGCGTCGGCACTGGGGACCATCGTCGGCATGCGCCTGTATGGCGACCTCGGCGTAGCCATCGCTACCGGCGTATTGACGTTCGCCGTGCTGTTGTTCGCCGAAGTGCTGCCAAAAACCTTCGCGGCGCTGTACCCGGAACGTATCGCCTTCCCCAGCAGCTTTTTACTGGCACCTCTGCAGAAGGTGATGTTCCCGCTAGTGTGGCTGCTCAATGGCATCACCACGCTGATATTGCGCGTGTTCGGCATTCGCACCAACGTGCGCGTCAGCGATGCGGTGAGCAAGGACGAGCTGCGCACCATCGTCAATGAATCCCACTCGCAGATTTCCCGCCGCAATCAAGACATGCTGATCTCGGTACTGGACCTGGAAAAGGTGACGGTCGATGACATCATGGTACCGCGCAACGAAATCGTCGGTATCGACGTCAACGACGACTGGAAGTCGATCATGCGCCAGCTTACCCACTCGCCGCACGGCCGCATCGTGCTGTATCGCAGCTCGCTGGATGACGCCATCGGTATGCTGCGGGTGCGTGAAGCTTACCGGCTGATGACCGAGAAGAAAGAGTTTAACAAAGAGAATTTGCTGCGCGCCGCTGACGAAATTTACTACGTGCCTGAAGGTACGCCGCTCAATGTCCAACTGGTCAAATTCCAGCGGAATAAAGAGAAAGTCGGCATCGTGGTGGACGAGTACGGTGATATTCAGGGGCTGGTAACGGTGGAAGATATTCTGGAGGAGATCGTAGGCGATTTCACGACCTCCATGTCACCCACGCTGGCGGAGGAAGTTAATCCGCAGAGCGACGGCTCCGTACTGATAGACGGTACTGCCAACGTGCGCGAGTTAAACAAGGCGTTCAACTGGACACTGCCGGCCACCGAAGCTCGCACCATTAACGGCATGCTGCTGGAAGAGTTGGAAGAGATCCCCGAGATCGGTACCCGTGTGCGCGTAAGTCACTACGACGTCGATATCCTCGACGTGCAAGACAATATGATAAAACAGGTGCGGGTCACACCGATAAAGTCGCTGCAATCCAGCGTTCAACAGCGCTGACTTACCCACCAGAAAGAGAAAAGACGCGAACCTCGCGTCTTTTTTTTATCGCCGTAGCCTGCGGCTGTGAACTAGATATGCAGTTCCTGCAGCTTTTCTTTCGGCAGCGCCAGCTCTTCGTTGTGGTTCACTACCACGTCGTGATCAAGAATGTGCTTGGCGATTTCCTGCGCCTCTTCCAAAGAGTGCATGTGATAAGTCCCGCACTGGAACTCATTCAGCTCAGGAATTTTGCGCTGGTCAGTCACTTTCAGCACGTCGGACATCGCCGCTTTCCACGCATCGGCAACGCGCTGCTCTTCCGGCACGCCGATCAGACTCATGTAGAAACCGGTGCGGCATCCCATCGGGGAGATATCGATAATCTCAACGCCCTGGCCGTTCAGATGATCGCGCATAAAGCCGGCAAACAGGTGTTCCAGCGTATGAATGCCGCGTTCTGGCATCACTTCCAGGTTCGGCCGACAGAAGCGCAGATCGAACACGGTGATGGTATCGCCATGAGGAGTTTTCATGGTTTTCGCGACGCGGACAGCCGGGGCTGCCATGCGGGTATGGTCTACGGTGAAGCTATCCAGCAGTGGCATTTCGTTACCTCCTCGTGAAAGAGTATTTATTTCGAAACTTTTTTAACTAACCAGGAAACCTTTTCCAACCCAGCGAGTCTGAGTATGTGAAAGACGCGCATTTGTTATCATCATCCCTGTCATCAGAGATGCATATTTGGCCACATTGATGTGGCCTTTTTCTTTTTCAGCCCCCGCCGTGTTGCTTCAGGAACTCTTCAAAGCTTAGCGTATCGCTGGCTTCTATGTTGCGTTGACGCTGCCATGAGGCTTCCTGTTCCTTCGCCAGATCGGCTTCGGTCAGAATTTCCAACGGCTCTTCCATCAGCATCTGACGGTACTGCTCTGCCAATTGCAAGCCCACACGGCCTGTTCCCTCTTCCTTCATCGCTTTCAGGATTCGAGCAGAGAACGTCAGCTCCGGATCGTCAAACGCCGCAACCAGTTCATCGCAAACTTGCTGATACTGGCGATCGCCGGCTTCGCTATCCAGCACCTCCGCCACGCGTCGCAGATCGTCAAACAACGCCTTACCGACTTTCTCCAGCGGTTCACGGCTGTCATCACAGCCCATACCGATGGTTTGGCCAGGCTTGCGTCCTTCGAGGATCACCCGATTCCAGTTTTTGCGCGTGCACAGCAATTCATCACTGTTCATCTCTGGCGCATCGGCCAGCACACACCACACCAGGAACAGGTCCAGGAAGCGCGCCTGCACCGCATCCACGCCGATTGGCGAGAACGGGTTGATGTCCAGCGAACGAACTTCGATATATTCGATACCGCCGCGCAGCAGCGCATCTGACGGCGTCTCACCGCTTTTGGTCACGCGCTTCGGCCGGATCGGCGCATACAGTTCATTTTCAATCTGCAGCACGTTACTGTTCAATTGCAGGTAACGATCGCCGTCCTTTACACCCAATTCGGCGAACTCTTCAGAAGGCGTGACAATCGCCCGCTTCAGACCGGCGACATAACTTTGCAGATCGTTGAAGGTAATGCCCAGATTGCTCTGAGATTTATTGGTGTAGCCCAGGTCGCTCAATCGCAGCGAAGTGGCATACGGCAGATAGCACATCCCCTGTTCAGTACGCTCGAACGGCAATGCGGTTTCACGCCCTTTCAGGAACGAGGAACAGATCGCCGGCGACGCGCCGAACAAATACGGGATCACCCAGCCAAAACGGTAGTAATTGCGGATCAAGCGGAAGTAGCCCGCCGAAATCTGCTCTTTACCGCTTTCTGCGTCTTTTACGCCGGCCCATGCCTGCCAGAACTCCAGCGGCAGCGAGAAATTGTAATGCACGCCGGAAATGGTCTGCATCAACGCACCGTAGCGATTTTTCAATCCTTCACGGTACAGCGTTTTCATGCGGCCAATATTCGACGAACCGAACTGCGCCAGCTCAATGTCTTGCTCGGCTTCAATAAAGCACGGCATGCTGAGCGGCCACATGCGTTCATCACCCAGATTACGCGCCACGTGACGATGGATATCACGCAGGAACGTCAACAGATGGTCGAGGTTATCGTCAACCGGCGTAATAAACTCTAACAGCGCCTCGGCAAAGTCTGTAGTAATCCAATGGTGCGTTAATGCCGCCCCCAACTTTTCCGGATGTCCGGTTGTCGCCAGTTTTCCGTCCGCAGTGACACGCAGCGTTTCACGCTCAATGCCGCGACGAATACCTTTTAATGCATGGGGATGGGCTTCCAACCAAGAAAGCGCCTGTGATACGTCCGGGATCAAATTGACCTCCCGCTTCTAAAAACAATAACTCGTAAGCATACTGAATCTGCACCCGAGTGAATATTGAGTTATATTCACTTCGTTAATGCCACCAGGCCATTCCCTGTAACGTTATCATAGTCAAAATGATGTAACGCAGCGCCTTTCCGATACACAGAAACAGCGCTACAGGGCCCCAGGGCATGCGCAGCCAACCTGCCAACACGCACAACAAATCGCCCACTACCGGCACCCAACTGAGCAACAGCGCAGCCGGGCCAAAGCGTTTCATCCACCCGAGCGCCGTCTCCAGCCCCCGCTGCGGTTTCAACGCCGGCAACAAGCGTCCTATAATGACATTGGTCAACCCACCGAGCGTATTCCCCAACGTCGCGGCCAACACCAGTAATTCCGGTGAGGCACGGCTGTTGGTCAGCAAGGCAACCAAAACAATCTCTGAATTTCCCGGCAGCAGCGTCGCACTGAGGAAGCTGCTGCCGAATAACGACATAACCGCCAGCGTACTACTCAAAGCGTGCGAACGTCTACGACAGCCATATTGGCGCTTTTCGCCGCCTGAATACCGAAATCTGCGTCTTCAAACACCACGCATTTTTCCGGCGGCACACCCATCAGCTCGGCGCAACGCAGGAAAGTATCGGGTTCGGGCTTGTGCCGCAGTACGTCATCGGCACCCACGATCGCATCAAAACAGTGGAACAGGCCCAAATGGCGTAGCAAAGACTCCGCCATACGGTGTTCGCTGCCGGTGCCAACCGCCATTGGACGACGGCCGTGATAGGCTTTGACTACCTCAATCAGCGGCAATGGGCGCACGGTATCCAGCAGCATAGTTTCCACCGCACGGGTTTTCTCCGCAGCCAGTTGATGGGGATCGAGATCGGCCTGATGGCGGGTAATAATCGACTGGGCAATGTGCCAGCTCGGAGAACCGTTCAGCGCCACCATAGCCGCTTCATCAAACGTCATACCGTAACGGGCCAACACCTCGTGCCACGCTTTACGGTGCGTCGGCTCGGTATCAAGGATAGTGCCGTCCATGTCGAAGATCAGACCCTGATAGCGGTCGTACATCGTTACTCCATGATCGTTGAGGAAAGAAAACTACTTTAGCGTAAAGCCGGAAGGTTGTCGCTGATCGCGTAATGGCGGAATGTGCTCTGGGAAAAGTCCGGTGAGAAGAGAAGTGCTGAAAGTATTTTGCCAAAGCCGGAAAAGCGAAAAACCCGCCAAAGCGGGTTTTTCTTAGATGGTGCATCCAGGAGGATTCGAACCTCCGACCGCTCGGTTCGTAGCCGAGTACTCTATCCAGCTGAGCTATGGATGCACAGGAATTCTTTTTTGATACCGTATGGTACGTTTTACTACCCCACCATACTGCAAAATATGGTGCATCCAGGAGGATTCGAACCTCCGACCGCTCGGTTCGTAGCCGAGTACTCTATCCAGCTGAGCTATGGATGCAAATGGCGGTGAGGCGGGGATTCGAACCCCGGATGCAGCTTTTGACCGCATACTCCCTTAGCAGGGGAGCGCCTTCAGCCTCTCGGCCACCTCACCATACGCTTCTTTCGAATTGTGCCTAACTTGCTTTAGAGAAGCTCATCGGCACTGCGTGGCGCACATATTACTTTCTCCGACTTTTAAGTCAAACAATTTTTCCCAACTCACGTGCGTTTGAGCAATTCACGCTCAACATGGGCAATTTCACGGCAAAAGGAGTGTTTTATCAACAGGCAACCAGGGTAAAACCGCAAACAAAGCGAATGGCTGCAATCGGGAAATGAGAAGAAGAAAGCGGGAAAGGATAATAATGGGCACAAAAAAGCTCAGTAGCGTCTCGCCAAGCAACGAGACGCTGCTTCGAAATCAGAAGGTCGTCTGTTGAGACTTCTCTGCCTGAATGCGCTGATAGATTTCTTCGCGGTGCACTGACACCTCTTTAGGGGCATTCACACCAATACGAACCTGGTTGCCCTTGACCCCTAACACTGTGACAGTGACCTCATCGCCAATCATGAGGGTTTCACCAACTCGACGAGTCAGAATTAACATTCTTTGCTCCTTGAAAGATTAAAAGAGTCGGGTCTCTCAGTTTCCCCGTCATTATCCATCATATGCTGCGAAAACGTAAGCCATCTAACCCACAATAAGTGTAAGCAGGCTTGGTCTCACCTCAGATAATAATAAGTTTAGCCGACCTGAAAAACTTTGTTCCCGGAATTGTAACTAAATTGTGTTAGCACAGGCTAAAAACGCCATAATCAGCAATGAGTTATGGCGTTTATAAGTGCTATTTATTTATATTCACAGTTTCGAAGCCACCCAGGCCTCTACGCTGTTTAAGGCCGCAGGCAGGGCACTGACATCGGTACCCCCGGCCTGCGCCATGTCGGGGCGCCCACCCCCTTTGCCGCCAACCTGCTGCGCTACGTGACCGATCAACTCGCCGGCTTTCACCCGGTCGGTCAAATCTTTGGTCACGCCGGCAATCAGGCTAACCTTATCGTCAGCCGTAGTGGCCAGCACGATAATTGCGGAACCCAGCTGATTTTTAAGATCGTCAACCATGGTCCGCAGCATTTTCGCCTCAACGCTATCAAGCTGGCTGACCAACAGCTGCACGCCATTGACTTTTTTCGCCTGGCTGGACAACGAAGCGCTTTCCTGCGCAGCCTGCTGATCTTTCAACTGCTGCAACTCTTTCTCCAGTGCGCGAGTACGATCCAGCACCGCACGCACCTTGTCCGTCAGGTTGCTATTGTCACCTTTCACCAACTGCGCAACGTCCTGTAACAGATCGTTTTGCTGATGAAGGGTCGCAATCGCGCCCTCGCCGGTTACGGCTTCAATACGGCGAATACCCGCTGCGGTACCTGATTCGGTCAGAATGCGGAACAGGCCAATATCACCGGTACGGCTGGCGTGAGTACCGCCACACAGTTCGGTAGAGAAGTCACCCATGGTCAGTACACGTACGCTGTCGTCGTACTTCTCGCCAAACAGCGCCATCGCGCCCTTCTCTTTGGCATCGTCCAGCGCCATCACTTCGGTTTGCACCGGCAGGTTACGACGCACCTGCTGGTTAACCAAATCTTCCACAACGCGGATTTGTTCCGGTTTCATCGCTTCAAAATGCGAGAAATCAAAACGCAGATATTTATCGTTAACCAGCGAGCCTTTCTGCGCCACGTGCTCACCCAGCGTCTGACGCAATGCGGCATGCAGCAGGTGGGTAGCCGAGTGGTTCAAACGAATACGGTTACGGCGGGCGATATCAATCTGCGCATCGACGCGATCCTTCACCTTCAGCACGCCATGGGACAACTTGCCCTGATGCCCGATAGCCTGGCCGTATTTCTGCGTATCGCTAACCACAAAGTCCGCGCCGGCGGCTTTCAGCACGCCTTTGTCACCAACCTGACCACCTGACTCACCGTAGAATGGCGTTTCATCCAGTACGACAACAGCCTCTTCGCCCGCGTGGATCTCATCCACCGGCTGGCCATCGCGGAACAACGCCGTCACTGTAGCCTGCTGTTCTTCGTGGTCATACCCGCTGAACTGACTGGCGCCATCAACGCGGATCATGCTGTTGTAGTCGGCACAGAAGCCGCTGGACTCGCGCGCACGGCGGCGCTGCGCTTCCATAGCTTGTTCGAAGCCGGCTTCATCCACTTTCAAACCGCGCTCACGGCACACGTCTGCGGTTAAATCGACCGGGAAACCGTAAGTGTCATACAGGCGGAAGGCGGCTTCTCCATCCAGGGTATCGCCCTGCAGATTGGCCAGCTCTTCATCCAACAACGCCAGACCACGCTCCAACGTACGGGCAAACTGGTCTTCTTCGGTTTTCAACACTTTCTCAACCAGCGATTGCTGACGCTTCAATTCGTCGGCTGCCGGACCCATGACTTCGATCAGCGGCGCAACCAGTTTATAGAAGAAGCTCTCTTTCGCGCCCAGCATGTTGCCATGGCGGATAGCGCGACGGATGATGCGACGCAGCACGTAGCCGCGGCCTTCGCTTGACGGCATTACGCCGTCTGACACCAGGAAGGCACAGGAACGGATATGGTCGGCGATAACACGCAGGGATTTGTTATCCAAATCAACCGCGCCGGTCACTTCCGCCACAGCGGTAATCAGCTTGCTGAACAGATCGATTTCATAGTTGGAGTTCACATGCTGCAGCACCGCGGCAATGCGCTCCAGGCCCATACCGGTATCTACCGAAGGTTTTGGCAGAGGCAACATAGTGCCGTCAGATTGACGGTTGAACTGCATGAAAACGATGTTCCAGATCTCGATGTAACGATCGCCATCCTCTTCCGCGCTGCCTGGCGGGCCACCCCAGATGTGATCACCGTGATCGTAGAAGATCTCGGTGCACGGGCCACATGGGCCGGTATCGCCCATTTGCCAGAAGTTGTCGGACGCGAAGGCCGCCCCCTTGTTGTCGCCGATACGGATAATGCGTTCCGCCGGTACGCCAATCTGCTTCTGCCAGATATCGAAGGCTTCGTCATCGGTTTCATAGACGGTCACCCACAGCCTTTCTTTCGGCAGGTTAAACCAGTTTTCGCCGGTCAACAGTTCCCATGCGTAGCTGATGGCATCGTGTTTGAAATAGTCGCCGAAGCTGAAGTTGCCCAGCATTTCAAAGAACGTATGGTGACGCGCGGTATAACCGACGTTCTCCAGATCGTTATGCTTACCGCCCGCACGCACGCAACGCTGTGAGGTAGTGGCGCGGGAATAGGCACGCTTGTCCAGCCCCAGGAAAACATCTTTAAATTGGTTCATGCCGGCATTGGTAAACAACAATGTCGGATCATTGTTAGGTACCAGGGAGCTGCTCGCTACAACCTGGTGGCCTTTACTATGAAAGAAATCGAGAAACGCTTGACGGATCTCAGCGGTGCTCTTGCTCATAATTTTCCCGGAAAGGCTAGAATAACGACACGTGAGCAAGAGCGCGGCATCCTGACGATGGCATCTGGCTCACGAACAAAAAGTGGGGATAAGATAAATTTTCTTCAGAGGGAAGTAAAACCCCGTGTGCGCTCATTGCGCAAAATCACGGTAAATTGACTGAATTTCTTCCTGAAAGAAGCCCCGATAGAGCAGATAACGCTGCACTTTGGCTTTCTCTTTCCAGTCCGTTGGCAGCTCGTCGCCAAATTTACGCTGCGCCACCAGTTTGGCTTGTTCACACCAGTCGATATCACAGTCTGCCAGCGCAGTCTGAGTCAGCTCTTTATCCACGCCCTTTTGCATCAATTCCGAGCGAATGCGCTGCGCGCCGTAGCCTTTACGGCTGCGACTGCCGATATAACTGCGGGCAAAGCGTTGATCGTCCAGCCAGTTGTGCTGGTAACAATAGGCAATAACCTGTTCGATAACGGCGGGATCTACGGGTTCTTCAGGAGGAGGCGCAGAGGGGCTGGGGGTCTTGGAGCCGAATCTGGCTTTCGCCATAAATGGCTGCGCCGCAAGTTTGCGGCGCAGTTCAGCTTCACTATGATCGCGTTGCGACAGCAGGCGCATTGCGCGGCTCAGCAAATCATTCATTATTCAAGCCTGATTTAATCGACGCTGGTGCGGCCTAAACGGCACGCACCAGCCTCAACAGCGATTAAAACTCTTCGCTGGTTTCAGCTTCGCCATCATCGAAGCTTTCATTGGTAGCAGTAACCAGTTCACCGTTGCTGTGCAACAGCAGATCGCGCAGTTTTTTGTCCAACTCAGCGGCAACAGCCGGGTTTTCTTTCAGGAAGTTGCAGGCATTCGCCTTGCCCTGACCGATTTTATCGCCGTTGTAACTATACCAGGCGCCGGCTTTCTCGATCATCTTGTGCTTAACGCCCAGATCGACCAGTTCACCGCGGCTGTTGATGCCTTCACCGTACAGAATTTGGAACTCAGCCTGCTTGAATGGCGCAGCGATTTTGTTTTTCACCACTTTAACGCGGGTTTCACTGCCCACCACTTCATCGCCTTCTTTAACCGCACCGATACGGCGGATATCCAGACGAACGGAGGCATAGAATTTCAGTGCGTTACCGCCGGTGGTGGTTTCCGGGTTACCGAACATGACACCGATTTTCATACGGATCTGGTTGATGAAGATCAGCAGCGTGTTGGCGTTTTTCAGGTTACCGGCCAGCTTACGCATCGCCTGGCTCATCATACGTGCCGCAAGGCCCATGTGTGAGTCACCGATTTCACCTTCAATTTCCGCTTTTGGCGTCAACGCCGCTACGGAGTCAACGATGATCACGTCAACCGCACCAGAACGGGTCAAGGCATCACAAATTTCCAGAGCCTGCTCACCGGTGTCCGGCTGGGAACACAGCAGGTTGTCGATATCGACGCCCAGTTTTTTGGCATAAATCGGGTCCAGCGCGTGCTCGGCATCGATAAATGCGCAAGTTTTGCCTTCGCGCTGTGCGGCAGCGATAACCTGCAGCGTCAGAGTGGTTTTACCGGAGGATTCCGGGCCATAAATTTCAACGATACGGCCCATTGGCAGGCCGCCCGCACCCAGTGCGATATCGAGTGACAGTGAGCCGGTGGAGATCGTTTCTACATCCATAGAACGGTCTTCACCCAGACGCATGATGGAGCCTTTGCCGAACTGTTTCTCAATCTGGCCCAGTGCCGCAGCTAACGCCTTTTGCTTGTTCTCATCAATAGCCATTTTTGCTCCTTCGTTTCGCAATGCCGGTGTTACCCCACACTGCCACGGAATGTATGTTGTGCAGGAAATGTCGCTAATTATACTGTATGGTCATACAGTATCAAGCCTAATTTTACAAAAATTCGTCAAGTGCGGTTTGCAGCGCGAAGATCGTCGCCTGAAGCCGCACTGCATCACGATCGCCGGCAAATTGCATCTTGTGCGCCAACACCTGCCCAGAGCGTTCGGCGAAACCAAACCATACGGTACCCACCGGTTTTTCCACACTGCCGCCGTCCGGGCCGGCAATGCCGCTGACCGACAGCGCCAGGCTGGCCTGCGCCGCGTGTAATGCCCCCTGCGCCATCTCGCGAACCACTTCCTCGCTCACGGCACCGTGAGCGGCAAGAGTCGCTTCAGCCACGCCCAGCAACTCGTGTTTCGCCGCGTTGCTGTAGGTGACGAACCCACGATCGAAGTAGGCGGAGCTGCCGGCAATGTCAGTAATGGCTTTGGCGATGCCGCCGCCGGTACAGGATTCCGCACAGGTGATCCACAGACCTTTGGCCTTCAGTTTTTCCCCTACGGCAATGCTGAGTTCCCGCAGCTGATTTTCACTCATAATCCCTCCATAGCGAATCAGGTATATGCGCCCGATAGTAGCACTTATCAATACCTGGCCGACGGCGCGATGACATAAATGCGCAGTGCTTCGCAGGAGAGGCAGTGTTAAGCCGTGGGTCAAACTGCTAGTATCAAATGTAACGCGCGGGTTACGAGAGGCGTTTCCAGATGAGGGATCTCACAGGGCTGTCTATGCTGCCGGCATGGCTGGCCCCAGGCAAACCAGGACAAAAGATTAGGATGATAGAGTGAAAAAAACGTTAGGCGTCTTCTTTCCGTTGTATACCACCACCCTGCTGATGTTGCTGGGTTCAGGGTTGCTCACCACTTACATCTCCCTGCGCTTAACCTCAATCCACGTCACCGGCGCGCTGATCGGCGCGATTATCGCCGCCAACTACATCGGCCTGGTGATCGGCGGTAAAGTCGGTCATTTCCTGATTGCCCGCGTCGGCCATATCCGCGCTTACGTCTCCTGCGCCGGCATCATTACCGCCGCAGTGCTGGGGCACGGCCTGACGGAATACATTCCGGCCTGGGTGGTGCTGCGCCTGATTATCGGCCTGTGCATGATGTGCCAGTTTATGGTGCTGGAGAGTTGGCTGAACGACCAATCGGAATCCAATCAGCGCGGTAGGGTTTTCGGTTTCTACATGGCGGCCACCTACCTGGGCATGTCGCTGGGCCAGGTGGTTCTGATGCTGCAGACCAATCTCGGCATCACCACTTTGTTGGTGATCGCACTGTGTTTTGCACTCTGTCTGGTGCCAATCGCCCTCACCACCCGCACCAATGCGCGTCATATGTCACCGGCGCCAATGGAACTGCGCTATTTTATCGGCGCCATTCCCAAGGTACTGGCGACCACGCTGGTGATCGGCATGGTCGTCGGCTCTTTCTATGGGCTGGCGCCGGTCTACGCCAGCATGCAGGCGCTAACTACCCAACAAACCGGCCTGTTTATGGCGATCTCCATCTTTGCCGGGCTGGTGGCGCAGTTCCCGCTCAGTTGGCTGTCAGATCACTATAACCGTACGCTGTTGATGCGCATCAATGCCATTTTACTGATCGTGGCGGCGCTGCCGCTGGCTCTGGTGCCACACATTGATTTTCCGGTGCTGCTGGTGGTGGGGTTTATCGTCAGCATGCTGCAATTCACGCTGTATCCACTGGTCGTGGCATTGGCGAACGATCTGATCGAACCTGAGCGACGCGTATCGTTGGCAGCCTGTTTGCTGATGGCATTCGGCGTCGGCACCAGCATCGGGCCACTGGCGGTCGGTGCGCTGATTCAGCCCCTGGGCGGCAACATTCTGTATGCGTTCTTCTCGCTTTGCGGCGTGCTGTTGGTGGCCTTTAGCCGTACGGTAAAAGAAGACGAATCGCAGTTTGTGCAGGATGCGCCGTTACCGCATATTCCCCTGCCGGACAGTCTGACCAGTTCGCCGCTTTCCCCGGCACTGAACCCAACCTTCGATGAGCAGATCATCCACGATACCATGCCGCCTCCGGAGGCCGCACCGGATCCGGTAGATGATCAACCCAGCGAAACACCGGCAGCGGAGGAGCCCATCCCGCAGGGCGCAGACCCCGATGAAGATACGGGGTTGAAAAAGGCCCACTCGATGCTTTAATCATCGGCCCCTTCTTGGAGCCGGTATCCGCGTATCACAGATCCAGGAAGGATCCCAGGCGGTAACCGCGCTCCGCAATCGCGTTTTTAATGCCTGACGCGGTCAATACCTCCACCTCCGCAAGCCGCGGATAGCAGTATTTGCTCTCCAACAGGGTCTTATCCAGGAATGCCGGGTGGCACATCAACTCTACTGAGCCGACGCCACGTTCGTCGGCCCGGTCAAGCACCTGCAAAAACAGGGCTTCGGATATAGCCTCGCCATAAAAACCCGAATCAAACCACTCGGTGCTGCGATCACAACGCAACGGAATGCCTTGTCGATCCACTGCCTGGCGGTCAATACGCAGCGGAATGGATTTGGACTGAGCGAAGGCTTCCACCAACGGATAGATCTGCGGCAGCATGTGCGCATGATGGTGGCTGTCGATATGAGTCGGCGCTTTACCGAAAACGGCCGTAAACTTGTCGTACTGCCCCACCAGCTCATTGTAGATTTCGTCCAAATCCAACATTGCAGACTCGGCCCTTTCCCACAGCCACTTACCCAATTCCCCCCGCTCATTGACCAATGACGGCATGGCGGTCAAGGGGCGCCCATGAGTCAACACAAAGTGCAGCCCCACCTGCAGCCCAGGAAAAATCCTGTTTAACTGCGCCGCGTGGTGTACATCCTCGCCATTCACCATGGCGGTAGTTGAAGAGACTACCCCATAGTGAAACGCCTCGATAATGCCGTAGTTCTGGCCCTTGCTCAGGCCAAAATCGTCGGCGTTCACTATCAGTAACTTTTCCATTTTGGCATCCATTTAACAAATTTTTGGCAAGGGGAAGCCGTCCGTCTGGTACGGCAGGTCCCCTTCACGTCTACAAAGAAACTTATTTCATCAGGCTATGAGTGGCCTGAAAGGTATTCGGAATATCGGCGTTAATGCTTATCGGGAGCGGCCCTAAATAGGGCCGTAGAACTTTTTTCGGTAATTACCTGGGGTGACTTCGGTGAGTCTTTTAAAGTTTTTAATAAACAGGCTCACGTCACCGTAGCCTGAATCGAAGGCAATATCCGACACGGAATAGTTCGTCACCTCAAGCTGCGTTTTGGCGAAATTGATGCGGATTTCATTAATCACCTGCATCGGCGTTTTATGGTAGTAACGCCGCATCGCCCGGGTCAGGTATTCCTGCGTTTTCCCCGACAGCTCAACCATATTCAGTAGCGCCTTTTCGCCAAACATCGCTTTATCATGCATGCCCGCCAGCGTGTTCCTCAGCCATTGGGGAATGTCATCGCCTTCGCCGCACTCTTCCTTGTAATGACGGATACGGCTGACGATATAAAAAGTCAGCGTTTCCAGGAACTCGGCAAAGTCATCTTCGCGAAACTGCGGTGAGCCGACCACCGACTCGATATAGGCCAAAAACTCGTTCTTGAGGCTATAGGCCTGCGAGGCGACAAAACAGCGCGGTAAAAGCTGCAGGTAATGCTCCTCAAAGAAGACCTTGCCGACCGCCACGTTGAAAATTTTCGCGGCGCCAAACTCGTAAAAGCTTTGGTGACGTGAGCCGATAGGGATAAAAACAAAGTCTCCCCGCTCCAACAGCACCCGCTTGCCGTTGATCTCCTGATAGCATTTACCGCTCAGGACAATGGTGAACTCATAGTAGTCATGCTGATGCAGCCCGGTCGCGCTCTCCACCTTGTTATAGATAAACAGATGAAAGTCTTTGCAGTTAAAAAAATCCTGCTCCCGAATCAGCTTAACGTCGTTCGCATTCAGCGAAACCTGATTATCAGTCACCGCATACGCTCCCATTAGTCGAAACCGTTTTGTCTGGCCGTTTCGGCAAACCAGTAGCCGCTCTTTTTAAGCGTGCGCCGTTGGTTTTCCCTATCCAGCCTGACTAGTCCGTAGCGATTCTTATAGGCATTGAGCCAGGACCAACAGTCAATAAAGGTCCATAAGTGATACCCTTTGCACTGAGACCCCTCTGCCAGCGCCTGATGCAACCATTTGAGATGATCGCGTATAAAGTCAATGCGATAGTCATCCTCCACCCGGCCGGAAGCGCCGATAAAGGCTTCCTCCCCCTCTACGCCCATGCCATTTTCTGAAATATAGCAGGGAATATTGCCGTAGTTTTCTTTCAGGTCCATCAGAATGTCATACAGCCCTTTTTCGTAGATCTCCCAGCCCCGGTGCGGGTTAATCTTCCGGCCCGGCATCTCATAGTAGCTGAACAGATCTTCCGGCATCGTCACCCTATCGGTGGTCCGAAAACCTTCTTTCGCTTTAACCCTGCGAGGCTGGTAATAATTGACGCCCAGGATATCCACAACCCCGTCGGCAATCAGCTGTGCATCCTCAGGCTTGGTCTGTGGTTGCAGCCCGTTGGCTTTCAGCAAATCCACCAATTCTTGCGGATAACGCCCTTTTGTTACTGGATCGAGGAAGCTCTTGTTCAGCAACAGATCCGCATAGTTGGCCGCCAGGAGGTCTTCCTGGCGGGTCGAGCGGGGATAGGTCGGGCTCAGGTTCAAAATAATGCCTATCGTGCCCTCGTTACCCAGTGCCCTGAAATGACTCACCGCTTTGGCGTGCGCCAGAACGCTGTGATAAGCCACCACGACGGCCCTTTTGAAATCGACCACGCACGGATAATGCAGGTCGTTCAGATAGCCCGCCTCAACCGGCACAATCGGCTCATTGAACGTGAACCAGTGGGTGACTCTGTCGCCGAACAGAGTGAAGCAAGTTTTGGCGTAGCGAGCATAGGCTTCGACCACAGCCCTGCTTTCCCAGCCGCCTTTCTGCTGCATGCACAGCGGCATATCGAAATGGTAGAGATTGATAAATGGCGTGATGCCCTGCGCTAACAGGCTATCAATCAGCGCATTATAGAAGGCGACCGCTTTGGGGTTCACTTCGCCATCACCATCAGGTATCAGCCGGGACCAGGAGATGGACGTTCTGAAGGTGTTATGCCCGAGCGTTTTTAACAGCAGGATATCGTCGCGGAAATTGTCATAAAACGTAGACGCCTCGGAGGGACCCACCTGATGATGAAAACGTTCGGGGGCGGTTTCATGCCAGTAATCGAAGATGTTCCGGCTTTTGCCATCCCGCGCAGAGGCCCCTTCCGACTGCGGCGCAGACGTGGCGCTTCCCCACCAGAAATCGTCAGCAAAGTGATATTTCATTCAAACGCCCCTAAAACCGGGGCAGCAGACGCTGCCCCATTCCGACAGTTAGAATTTCAGCGCCTTGGCGATATCTTCTTCGCTCTCGGTCGCCTGATCGATCTGGCTTTGCGCCTTGTTGGAAATCATTACGAACGGCAGGTAAATCAAGGTCGCAACGCCCAGGTTGAAGAAACTCAGCAACATGGCGACGATGCTGCCGTTGGTGTTGAAAAACGCTCCCAACCCGACCGGCATCGTCCAGGGCGCAATGTTGGTGATGGGCGGGATCATCCCGGTGTAATAGGCCACCGTGGTGATAATCGTCAATACCGGTTGAACCAGGATGAACGGAATGAACATCACCGGGTTCATAATCACCGGCAGACCAAACAGGATAGGTTCATTGATCTGGAAGATGCCCGACGGGGTAGCCAGCTTGGCAACCTGACGATAGTCTTCACGGCGTGAGGCGATAAAGATGGCGATAATCAGCCCCAGCGTCGAACCGGTCCCGCCAAGGTAAATGTAAGAGTCCACAAAGGGTTTCGCCCACATATGGAACTCTTTGCCCGCAGCAACCGCCGCCTCGACGGAACCGTACTTGTTGTAAAGCTCCACGTTCTCCAGCGCGAATGGCGTCATGATGCCGCTGTCCAACGCCGCCAGCGCCATCGAGCCATGCACCCCAAAGAACCACAGCAGCGAGGAGAACATCACATACACCCACCCCACCACGCTGCCCATTTTCGCCAGCGGAGCCGAGATGCTGTCCATAATGATTTGGTGGAAGTTGGTGCCCCACAGCGTCAGGCAGTAAGCCAGCACGCCCATAATCGACAGGATAATAAAGCCGGGGATCAACGCGGAGAAAGAGCGTGATACCGAAGAAGGTACACTGTCCGGCAGGCTGATCACCCAATTGCGGCGCACCACAAAGGCAAACATCTCCGCCACCACCAGGCCGATCACCATACCGGAAATGATGTTGGCGCCCCCCAGCCAGTTCGCCCCCACGGCGTAGGCTTCACCCACGCTGAACGGCGTTACGGTCATGAAGGCCGCAACGGCCAACAACGCGGCTGCCAGCGGATCAACCTTTCTTTCCTCAGCTAACGCCATACTGATAAAAAAGGGCGTCATCAGGGACATGATCCCCAGGGTGCCGTTATACACGCTGCCACCGATGCTTTTCAGGCCATTCAGCGTTTCAATGGTGGATGCATCCAACCGCACTCCCAGGGAGAAGAAGAACGATCCCTCACCGAAGCTGAGAAACACGTTGTTGATCAGAACGAACATCGCACCGGTCAGCGTCAGCGGCATTAACCGGATAAACCCGTTTTTGATGGCATTAACATGGGGTTGCTTACCAATTTTCACGGCAAAGGGCAAAATGACCTTTTCCAACGAGGCAATTAACGTATTCACGGCAACGCCCCTTATTGGTTAGCTTTTTTTATTGTGGCAACCGCCGCCTTCAGCACCCCAAGGCCATCGAGTTTGCCGTACAAAACGGAGTCGATCACTTCGACCGGCTTATGCGGCAACTGTTTCTGCACTTCGGCAAGCGTGTAGGCAATTTGTGGCCCCAGCAGGATCACATCTGCCTCAGCGCCTTTCTCCGCAGCCAGAGCTTCGGGATAAGCGGCAATGATCACCGGCACCTCGTACTTCTCCGCTTGCGCTTTCATTTTTGAAACCAGCAGAGAGGTGGACATACCGGCAGAACAGAACAGATAGATTTTTTTCTTTTCCATACCAAGCACCTTGAGATAATCAAAAAAGCCACATGTCATTTGTATGCCAGATGCAATGACGATTGCCCTACGCACTTTCCTTGTGAAGACTCCATGAATGTTGCCCTGGTTGCGAACAGTATACGGAGCCGCGGGCGCGGATAAGTAATTCACCGCTCTACATAACCGTCTCTCCTTGACCTGACAGCTTGACCCTCTTCACATTTCGGGCAAAAAAATTATGTGATCGGCTTAACAAATAAATACACATGACGAAATAAAAACGAAGGGAACCATTAAATATTATCTATAAACAATAAGTTGTAAATACACATGCTATATATATGCCTTATCGGCGGCTTTGTCTTATAGCCTTCAAGGTAACAGTATAAAATAGTTCATAGTTGATTATGGCGCGGTACAGGGAGCATCCGAAAATCTGTAGCGAACAGGCATGCGCCAACGGAAAGGGGAAAGTAAAACAGCGAAGGGAAAAATCATGGAACTTTGGTGCCGACCGGCAGATTGATCTGCAACTTCATCCTTTCATTGCAAGCCAACTTTGCGCAAAGCTTCCAATTTTTACCTGTGACAGCGGATTGCCCACTGGGCTAGTATAGCGGTGGAAAAAGGTCCTCTATTCGTAGCGCTTCAAGTAACACGCAAGCCTCATCATCTTGATGACCCGGGCGACAAAAATTTGCCAGCCTGTTTGCCTGTCATATAAGCTCCGTTTTAGACCAACTGATTGATTTACATGAGCTATCGTCTATTTTGCTCGCAACCCACAGATTTAGTGATTTTTTGTGAAACGGCGTGATACCTAATGATGACAATGAAAATCACAATTAACTTTAAATTCAATGGATTGGAAACGGTAACGTTATGACCAGCACCGATAAACTCGATTCACACACGCCGATGATGCAGCAGTACCTGCGCCTTAAAGCGCAGCATCCCGAAATTCTGCTGTTCTACCGCATGGGCGATTTCTATGAGTTGTTCTACGATGACGCCAAACGCGCTTCTCAACTGCTGGATATTTCGCTGACCAAACGCGGCGCTTCGGCGGGTGAGCCAATCCCAATGGCCGGCGTGCCGCACCACGCGATCGAAAACTACCTTGCCAAGCTGGTTCAGCTCGGCGAGTCCGTCGCCATTTGCGAACAAATCGGCGATCCGGCGACCAGCAAAGGCCCGGTCGAGCGCAAAGTCGTGCGTATCGTCACGCCCGGCACCATTACCGACGAGGCTCTGCTGCAGGAACGCCAGGATAACCTGTTGGCGGCGATCTGGCAGGATGCGCGCGGTTTCGGCTACGCCACGCTGGACATCAGCTCAGGCCGTTTTCGCGTCGCCGAACCGGAAGACATTGAAACCATGGCGGCCGAGTTGCAGCGCACCAATCCTGCCGAGCTGCTTTATCCGGAAACCTTTGAACACATGGCGCTTATCGAGAAGCGCCACGGCCTGCGCCGTCGTCCATTGTGGGAGTTTGAACCCGAAACCGCACGCCAGCAGCTTAACCTGCAATTTGGCACCCGCGATCTCACAGGTTTTGGCGTGGAACAGGCCCATCAGGCATTACGCGCCGCCGGCTGTCTGTTGCAGTACGTCAAAGATACTCAGCGCACGGCATTGCCGCATATCCGTGGCATCACCATGGAGCGTCAGCAGGACGGCATCATCATGGATGCCGCAACGCGGCGTAACCTTGAACTGACCCAGAGCCTGTCTGGTGGCAGCGAAAATACGCTGGCTGCCATTCTCGATTGCACCGCAACGGCGATGGGCAGCCGTATGCTCAAGCGTTGGCTGCATATGCCGACCCGCGACATCAAGGTGCTGAACAACCGCCAGCAGGCGATTGGCGCGCTGCAGGATCTGTATGCCGATCTGCAGCCTTCGCTGCGGCAGGTGGGCGATCTGGAACGCATACTGGCGCGTCTGGCGTTGCGTACTGCCCGTCCGCGCGATTTGGCACGCATGCGCCATGCATTCCAGCAATTGCCGGATATTCACGCTCTGCTCCAGGGTGTGGAAACTCCGCATGTGCAACATCTGTTGTCGCAAGTCGGCCAGTTTAATGAACTGCAGGATCTGCTGGAACGAGCGGTGGTTGAAGCCCCGCCTGTGCTGGTGCGCGACGGCGGCGTCATCGCCCCCGGTTACAACAGCGAGCTGGATGAGTGGCGCGCATTGGCCGACGGCGCCAGCGACTATCTCGACCGGCTGGAGATCCGCGAACGCGAAAAGCTGGGGCTGGACACGCTGAAGGTGGGGTTCAACGGCGTGCACGGCTATTACATCCAGGTCAGCCGCGGACAAAGCCACCTGGTACCTATCCACTACGTGCGCCGCCAGACGCTGAAAAACGCCGAACGCTATATTATTCCTGAACTGAAAGAGTATGAAGACAAGGTCCTGACCTCCAAAGGCAAAGCGCTGGCGATCGAGAAAGGCCTGTATGACGAACTGTTCGATTTGCTGCTGCCGCACCTCGGGGAATTGCAGCAAAGCGCCGCTGCGCTGGCTGAACTGGACGTACTGGCTAACCTGACGGAGCGTGCGGAAACGCTGAACTATACCTGCCCGACCATGAGCGAGCAGCCGGGCGTGCGCATTACCGAAGGCCGACACCCGGTGGTGGAGCAGGTGCTGAGCGAGCCGTTTATCGCCAACCCGCTGTCGCTGTCGCCTCAGCGTCGAATGCTGATCATTACCGGCCCCAACATGGGCGGTAAAAGCACCTATATGCGTCAAACGGCGCTGATCGTTCTGATGGCGCACATCGGCAGCTACGTGCCGGCAGCCAAAGCCGTTATCGGCCCGGTGGACCGTATCTTTACCCGCGTTGGCGCCGCGGACGATCTGGCCTCCGGCCGCTCTACCTTTATGGTGGAGATGACCGAGACGGCCAATATTCTGCATAACGCCACCGAGCACAGCCTGGTATTGATGGATGAAATCGGTCGCGGCACGTCGACCTACGACGGCCTCTCCCTGGCCTGGGCTTGCGCAGAAAACCTGGCCAGCCGCATTAAGGCCATGACGTTGTTCGCCACCCATTACTTCGAACTGACGACCCTGCCGGAGAAAATGGAAGGTGTGGTTAACGTTCACCTGGATGCACTGGAACATGGCGACACCATCGCCTTCATGCATAGCGTGCAGGACGGCGCGGCAAGTAAAAGCTATGGTCTGGCGGTTGCGGCGCTGGCCGGTGTGCCGCGCGAGGTGATCAAACGCGCACGCCAGAAGCTGCGTGAGCTGGAGGCCATCTCCAGCCATACCGCCTCCGGTACCGTTGACGCCACACAGATGACGCTGCTGAATGAAGAAACCTCGCCGGCGGTGGAAGCGCTAGAGGCGCTGGACCCGGACTCTCTGTCGCCGCGCCAGGCGCTGGAGTGGCTTTACCGCCTGAAGAAGATGGTGTAAATCCGCCGGCGCTACGGGCATAAAAAAACGGTGAGCATAATGCTCACCGTTTTTATTTTGATGCGATTCAACTGCCGACGTTATTCGCGGAACAGCGCCTCAATGCTCAGGCCCTGCAACTGCAGAATTTCACGCAGGCGACGCAAACCTTCAACCTGGATCTGGCGAACGCGTTCGCGAGTCAGGCCAATTTCACGGCCCACATCTTCGAGCGTCGCCGCTTCGTAGCCCAACAGGCCGAAACGACGAGCCAGCACTTCACGCTGCTTGGCGTTCAGTTCGAACAGCCACTTAACGATGCTCTGTTTCATGTCATCGTCTTGCGTGGTGTCTTCCGGACCGTTGTCTTTCTCGTCAGCCAGAATGTCCAGCAGCGCTTTCTCTGAATCACCGCCCAACGGCGTATCGACGGAAGTGATACGTTCGTTCAGACGCAGCATACGGCTGACGTCATCGACCGGCTTGTCGAGTTGCTCGGCAATCTCTTCAGCGCTCGGTTCATGATCCAGTTTATGAGAAAGCTCGCGCGCCGTGCGCAGATAGACATTCAGTTCTTTAACGATATGGATAGGCAAACGAATGGTTCGGGTTTGGTTCATTATCGCCCGTTCAATCGTCTGACGGATCCACCAGGTTGCGTAAGTTGAGAAACGGAAACCGCGTTCCGGGTCAAACTTTTCCACTGCACGGATCAGGCCGAGGTTGCCCTCTTCAATCAGATCCAGCAGCGCCAGGCCGCGATTACTGTAGCGACGGGCGATTTTCACCACCAGCCGCAGGTTGCTTTCGATCATTCGGCGGCGGGACGGCACATCACCGCGCAGTGCACGCCGCGCGAAATAAACCTCTTCCTCTGCGGTAAGCAGCGGAGAATAACCGATTTCACCCAGATAGAGCTGCGTCGCATCCAATACGCGTTGGGTAACGCCTTGAGACAGCAACTCTTCTTCCGCTAAATCACTCTCACTGGCCTCTTCTTCGACCAGTGCTTTTTCGTCGAATGACTCCGCTTCCGTTGCGTTCTCGTCGAAATCCGCATCATCCTGTAACTCGTTAACTTTCAGCGTATTTTGGTTCATATGCTGCTCCTACCCGTGATACCGCGAGCAGAATATCAGCGTATTCTGCCCAATCTATCGCTGCGGAAGAAAACGCAGCGGGTTTACGGATTTCCCCTTGTAACGAATTTCAAAATGCAAACGTACTGAACTGGTTCCGGTGCTACCCATGGTGGCTATTTTTTGACCCGCCTTCACTTCTTGTTGTTCCCGGACCAGCATTGTGTCGTTGTGAGCGTAGGCGCTCAGGTAATCATCATTGTGTTTGATGATGATCAGATTACCGTAACCCCGTAAAGCGTTGCCTGCGTACACTACGCGACCATCGGCGGTAGCGAAGATAGGCTGCCCACGGGAGCCGGCGATATCGACACCTTTATTCCCACCTTCTGATGAGGAAAAGTTATCAATAATCTTACCGTCAGTTGGCCATCTCCAGCTACTCACTGGCGAGCTGTTACTGACGGTGCTGCTCACTGGTGGAGCAACGACCGGTGCGGTAACAGGTGCTGCTGCGGTGGTTGCCGCTACTGCACCCGCTGCAGGTAACATTTTACCTACATTCTGTTTACCCGAATTATCAGAATACGCGTTAGTTGATGGAGAATCAACCGTTGCAGTTTGTATCTGCGTAGTGGAAGGCGGCTTCGGAACACCGCCGCGGGTTGCGTCTGTCGCCGCCAGCATGCCACCGTTTCCGTTCGCAGAACCATTACCAAGCTGAATGCTTTGACCCACATTCAAACTGTATGGCTCAGGAATATTATTACGTTGCGCCAGGTCACGGAAATCGTTCCCGGTGATCCACGCGATGTAAAATAGCGTATCGCCTCGTTTTACCGTGTAGGTATTACCGCTGTAGCTCCCTTTGGGGATTGAATTGTAACTGCGGTTGTAAACGATACGCCCTTCAGGGCTGGCGTTTGCTCCGGCGTTGCCGGATGCAGCGGCTCCGCCACCGCCCACACTACTGATAGGGGCTGATGTCGATGCATCATTCGTACAACCCGCCAACCACAAACTCACCATCGTACACACCGCAACCCGGCGTAAAGTAATCATTGGGCTTCCCGTGCTCATGCTTCCCCCATGACAGCAATATCAGCGATATATCCAAAATACCCTTTACATCGTAGCTGAGCTTTTACCACTCTCTCAGTTTCTGCGATGAAAGGTGCCCGCGGCCGATCCCTGAATGCCAGGAAATCTCCTGCCGGAGCCTCAAAACAGCGCGCCAATGCTAACCACATTAGCGATGCCGCACCATAAGACAACTACGCAGAAAGGCAATTGTATTGAAAATTAACTTTATTGAAACGTTAAAACCTTAACCAGGCGTGATGAAAGTGCAACAGATTTCGTTTTACGCCTAAAATTCAGACAATCCTTAGGCCAGCTCACCCTTCACCAGCGGCACAAAACGCACCGCTTCGACGGTATCGATGACAAAATCATTACCCTGACGTTGAATACGCTTGAGAGTTTGGGTCTGTTCGCCCACCGGCAACACCAGAATGCCGCCGTCGTCCAGTTGCTCCATCAGCGCCGGTGGGATCTCCGGCGGCGCGGCAGTCACGATAATGGCATCAAACGGGCCGCGCGATGCCCACCCCTGCCAGCCGTCGCCATGACGCGTGGACACGTTGTGAAGATCGAGCTGTTTCAAACGGCGCTTGGCCTGCCATTGCAGCCCTTTGATACGTTCGACGGAACAGACATGTTGCACCAGATGCGCCAGAATAGCGGTTTGATAGCCGGAGCCTGTACCGATCTCCAGGACTCTCGACGTTGGCGTCAGATTCAACAATTCGGTCATTCGCGCAACCATATAAGGTTGGGAAATGGTTTGGCCTGAGCCGATAGGCAGCGCAGTATTTTCATAGGCTTTGTGTTCAAGCGCTTCGTCAACAAAGCGTTCACGCGGTACCGCCTCTATCGCTTGCAGCAACCGTTCTTCCTGGATCCCCTGTTGACGCAGTTGCGTCAGCAATGTTTGCATACGCTTGTTCACCATTCCCCGCCAACCCCTGCTTTGGTTAACCACGTTTTTACCACGTCCTGGGCCGCATAGGCGGTTAAATCCACCTGCAATGGCGTAATCGCCACATACCCTTGCTCCACCGCGGCGAAATCCGTGTCTGGCCCGGCATCAAACTTATCACCCGGCGGCCCAATCCAATAGAGGTTTTGCCCACGCGGATCTTGCTGGCAGAACACTTTGTCGGCCGGGTGACGGCTGCCGCAGCGGGTCACGCGAATGCCTTTGATCTGGTCCAGCGGTAAATCCGGTACGTTAATATTCAGAATTTTTCCTGTTCGCAACGGTTCACGCTGTAAAGCGCGCAGCACGCGGCAGGTGATAGCAGCTGCAGTAGCGTAATGCTGATGGCCATTCAACGACACGGCCAACGCGGGCAAGCCCAAATGGCGCCCTTCCATGGCGGCCGCTACGGTGCCGGAATAAATAACGTCATCGCCAAGATTGGGGCCGGCGTTGATACCGGAAACCACGATGTCCGGCGCAGGCTGCATCAAGGCATTCACGCCCAGATACACGCAGTCGGTCGGCGTTCCCTGCTGCACTGCAATGTCACCATTGGGCAACGTCAGGGTACGCAGCGGTGATTCCAGCGTCAGCGCATTCGAAGAGCCGCTGCGGTTACGATCGGGCGCCACAACCTGCACCTCAGCGAATTCTCGTAGCGCCGCCGCCAGCACCTGGATACCAGGGGCGGTAACACCGTCGTCATTACTCAGCAATATCCGCATAAGAGGTTGTCTTCTTTTATCTCTCTCACCCACGCAGCGTTTCACGCAGCCTGGCATTTAAATACTCGCAATAGCCGCCCAAAAGGCGGTACTTAACCAGCAGATATTATGTTTACTCCCCCCGGCGTGTCCAGTAACCAAGGGGAAAGACGAATTTTGACCGCCCAGCCACTGGCAGGTCAAAACCCCCCAAGTTTCACGGTCACCCTTCGCCAGACGAAAAAAAACCTGCCTCTGCAGGTTTTCTTTATTACTCGCTAATGTCCGCGTCACTGCTCTCTTGCCGCATGATTTCGCGCACCACGCTGGTGGCAAAACTGCCGGCCGGCAGCCAAAAGCGCAATTCAACGGTGGCATCGTCCCACCAATTCCACTGCATCTTTTGCGGCTGCAACAACAGCGCGCGACGAGCCGGATCAACGCGTTCCCGCTTTAACAACGCCATCAGCTCCGGCTGTTCCGCCAAACATTGCTGTTCAACGTTCAGCGCTTCCCCGGCGGTGCCCGGTTCGCCGTCGCCCGGCAACGGTGCGGTAATCAACAGTTCACCGGCATCCAGCCGCTGCTGCAACTCAGCCAGTTCGTCCGGTTTGGCGACAAACCAACTGCCGCGGCCGGTAAGTTGCAGCGCATCCCCTTCCAGCACCGTGCGGTGCTGTTGATTGGCCAAGCGTCGGCTGGCGATCAGGTTAAACAGCGCGCTGCGGCTGGCGGAAAGATAAAAACTGCGCTTGCTGCGTTCTTTAACCCGGATCTCATCATTCGCCCAGCGGCGCGCCATGACCAGGTTATTACCACCGCGACCAAAACGCTGGCTGCCGAAATAGTTCGGCACGCCACCCGCCGCAATGGCCTGCAGGCGCTGTTCCACATCCTGACGATCGGAGATCTGACGCAGCACCAGAGTAAAAGCATTGCCTTTCAGCGTACCGATGCGCATTTTTCGCAGATGGCGGGCACTGGCCAGCACTTCGCAGCCCTCCAGCGAGAACTGGCTGAAATCAGGCGTTTCTTTGCCCGGCAGATGCAGGCAGAACCATTGTTCGGTCACCGCATGGCGATCTTTCAGGCCGGCGTAGCTGACCGAACGGGCGTGAATGCCGGCGAAACGCGCCAGATAATCGGCGACAAACTGGGTGTTACATCCGTTCTTGCGGATGTTCACCAGCACATGTTCGCCTTCTCCGTCCGGCGCAAAGCCCAGATCTTCCACCACCACGAAATCTTCCGGGCTGGCTTTCAGCACGCCTGTACTTTGCGGCTGGCCGTGCAGCCAGGTCAAATTAGCCATATCCATGCGTTATTCCTTGATCAACAAGGCAACCGCTTCGCAGGCAATGCCCTCGCCACGCCCGGTAAAACCAAGCTGTTCGGTGGTTGTGGCTTTCACGTTAACGTCGTCCATATGGCACTGCAGGTCTTCCGCCAGGAAAATGCGCATCTGCGGAATATGCGGCGCCATTTTGGGCGCCTGGGCAATAATAGTGATATCCAGGTTCCCCAGACGATAACCTTTGGCGCGGATGCGTTTCCAGGCTTCACGCAGCAGCTCGCGGCTGTCGGCGCCTTTGAAGGCCGGATCGGTGTCCGGAAACAGTTTACCGATATCCCCAAGCGCCGCCGCCCCCAGCAGGGCATCCGTCGCCGCATGCAGGGCTACGTCACCGTCCGAATGGGCCAGCAAACCTTTTTCATAAGGGATGCGAACACCACCGATCACCAGCGGCCCTTCGCCACCAAATTTATGTACGTCAAAACCGTGACCGATACGCATGATGCGCTCCTTAATCGTCTAACTGGGTTAAATAGAACGCCGCCAGTGCCAAATCCTCCGGCCGCGTCACTTTAATATTGTCCGAGCGCCCAGCAATCAGCAGCGGGTGATAACCGCAATGCTCCAGCGCAGAGGCTTCATCGGTGACCGTCGCCCCGTCGTCCAGCGCGCGCTGCAAACAAAGCTTGAGCAATTGCAGCGGGAAGAGTTGCGGCGTAAGCGCATGCCACAGGTCCTGACGTTCAACGGTATGGGAGATAGCTGCGTGGCCGGGCTCCGCACGCTTCATGGTGTCGCGCACCATTGCCGCCAGAATGCCGCCAACGTTGCTGTGTTCGGTGATCGCCAGCAGACGATCGAGATCTTCTGCATGCAAGCAGGGGCGTGCGGCGTCATGCACCAGCACCCAATCGGCCTCGCCCGCCAGTTGCAACCCGGCCATTACCGAATCGGCGCGCTGCCGGCCGCCAACGGTCACCCGTACTCGAGGATCCTGGGCAATAGGTAACTGGCAAAACTGCCGATCCTCAGGACCGATCGCCACAATCACCTGCGGAATGCGCGGATGACGCAGCAGCGCGTGGATCGCATGTTCGAGAATGGTTTGCTTACCGATGGTCAAATACTGTTTCGGGCAATCCGCCTGCATGCGGCTGCCGATACCGGCAGCGGGCAGGACGGCAATCACCGAGGGAAAGGTGCCTGCAGAGTGATTCATTCGTTACTTTTGTACGTTATTTTGCGAGGAGGACGCCGCGTTGCGTCTTGATTGATCAGGAACCAGACGATAGAAGGTTTCACCGGGCTTAATCATGCTCAGTTCATTGCGCGCACGCTCTTCGATCGCTTCCTGACCACCGTTCAAATCGTCGATTTCGGCAAACAACTGATCGTTACGCGCTTTCAATTTAGCATTGCTGCCCTGTTGGAGCGCAACATCTTCATTGACCCGCACGTAATCGTGAACACCATTTTTACCCAGCCACAGTGAATACTGTAACCATCCGAGCAATGCCAGCAATAGCAGCGTAAGTTTTCCCATCTCCGCCCCCTGAAAAACCGACCAATCATCCCACAACTTTTCGTTGGACTCCACACTGAGAGCGGCATTCACCGCCAAATTCAGAGTAAGGATGAGAATTTACTGAGTTTATAACCTAAATTCGCGCTGAAAGCGGTAAAAAAAGCCCATTTCATCTCAGAAAAAACCTATCGACCGCACGGTTTTTTCTCCTGTTATGCTTTTGGAGGTGATGCAGCAAGAAAAATGGGGTGGCAGTTTTACTCTGTTTGCGCCGGTGGCAATGCCGGAAAACAGCATTTTAGCGCCGATGGGGCTAAATTCACCGTTCGGGGCGTGATTAAGAGGAAAGGTTGCCGCAGCAGATGTTCACCCACCCGCCCCAACCGCGCATTCAGGCGTGTTAAGCAAAGTTTTGTAACCTTCAGCACCGCTTTGCAATGCTTCGGGCACGCTGGTTTGGCGCCCGGCAGCTCACCAGCCGGTCAGGAAACTGAATACCAGCCAGAACAGGCACAGCACGATCACGCCGGTCAGTAGCAACGTCAGCAGCAGCCTGTCGCGCAGCAACATGCTGAGCGTGATGCCAATCAGCACCGAAGCCGGCATCAGAGCCAGGAAGAACGGCCAGGTGTAGAGCAGAAAGAACAGGGTGTTGGAACCGTAAACCAGAAACGGCACAGCGAACGCCAGCCAGTAGAAAATAAAGCCGCAGACGCCGCCCAGGAAAGAATACGAGGGTTCCTCTTTTTCAAGCGTAGAGTCGATCAAGACAGGCGAGACATTTTGCATAGTAATCCCTGGTTATTCGGCGCGCTCTGCGGCGGGCTTAGCGTAAAAAGCGTATGGCGCAAAAACGCCACACGCTTTTTTGAATTCAGGGTTTGATAATAGCCCGACCACGCAACACGTCTAACAATTGCGCAATCAAATTTGTTACCAATTGTTGGCCATCAAGGTGAATATCAGGCTGCTGCGGCGCCTCGTAAACCGAGTCGATCCCGGTGAAATTACGCAGCTCGCCGGCACGTGCTTTTTTGTACAATCCCTTAGGATCGCGCGCTTCGCAAATCGCCAACGGGGTATCGACAAACACCTCGATAAAACGATCGCTATCGAGCAGTTCACGCACCATTTGCCGTTCGGCGCGATGCGGTGAAATAAACGCGGTCAGCACCACCAACCCGGCATCCACCATCAGCTTCGCCACCTCGCCCACGCGGCGAATATTCTCACGCCGATCGTCATCGGAGAAACCCAGATCGCGGCACAAGCCGTGACGCACGTTATCGCCGTCCAACAGATAGGTGCTGACGCCAAGCGCATGCAGAGCCTGTTCCAGCGCGCCGGCAACGGTAGATTTTCCCGAGCCGGACAGCCCGGTAAACCACAGCACCACACCCTTATGGCCGTTGCGGGCTTCGCGATCCGCACGCGCTACCGCATGCGGATGCCAGACCACGTTGTCATCATCCGGCCCGGTGGGCCGTTGTTGATCCTCGGTCACGTTATTTGCCCCCAAGCAGGTCGCGCGCACCCCAATGCGGGAAGTGCTTGCGTACCAGGGCGTTCAGTTCCAGCTCGAACGCGCTATGGTCCCCCGCCAGCGCCTGCGCACCTTGCAAGGTTTCGCGGATCAAGCCGGCGCCGACCGTAACGTTGCTCAAACGATCGATAAAGATCAGCCCGCCGGTATCATGGTTGCGCTGATAGCTGTCCAGCACCAGCGGCTCGTCAAAGGTCAGTTCCACCAAACCGATGCCGTTCAACGGCAGGGTATCCGCCTGATGCTGCGCCAGCGAGTTGATTTCTACCTGGTGGCGAATGCCTTCCACACGCGCTCGGGTCTTTTTGCCCGCGACTTTGATGTCATAGCTCTGGCCCGGCAGCAGCGGCTTCTCAGCCATCCACACCACGTCGACCAACGCGCTTTGCGCCGCCTGCAGGGTTTCCCCGGCATCGACCAGCAGATCGCCGCGGCTGATGTCCACTTCATCTTTCAGCACCAGCGTAATGGCTTCACCCGGCACCGCCTCCTGCAAGTCGCCATCAAAGGTGACGATGCGCGCTACGGTGGATTCCACGCCGGAAGGCAGTACCTTCACACGTTGGCCCACACGCACCACACCGGCCGACAGCGTGCCCGCGTAGCCGCGGAAATCCAGATTCGGTCGGTTGACGTATTGCACCGGGAAGCGTAGCGGCTGCGCTTCCCGCTCGCTGATCACATCCACGGTTTCCAATACCTGCAGCAGCGTAGGGCCGCTGTACCAAGGCATATGCACGCTTTCGGTCGCGACGTTGTCGCCGTCGAGTGCCGACAGTGGCACAAATTTGATGTCCAGATCGTTCGGCAACTGCTGCGCAAAGGTCAGATAGTCCTGCTTGAACTGCTCGAACACCGACTCTTTATAGTCCACCAGATCCATTTTGTTAACCGCCACCACCAGGTGACGAATCCCCAGCAGTGTAGCGATAAAGCTGTGTCTGCGGGTTTGATCCAACACCCCTTTGCGGGCGTCGATCAGCAGGATCGCCAGATCGCAGGTCGAAGCGCCGGTCGCCATATTGCGGGTGTACTGCTCATGTCCCGGGGTATCGGCGATGATAAATTTGCGTTTTTCGGTCGAGAAATAGCGATAAGCCACGTCGATGGTGATGCCTTGCTCGCGCTCGGCCTGCAGGCCGTCCACCAGCAGCGCCAGATCGAGTTTCTCACCCTGAGTGCCGATGCGCTTGCTGTCACTGTGCAGCGTTGACAACTGATCTTCGTAGATCTGGCGGGTATCGTGCAGCAAGCGGCCGATCAGGGTGCTTTTACCGTCATCGACGCTGCCGCAGGTCAGGAACCGTAACAGGCTTTTATGTTGCTGCGCGTGCAGATAGGCTTCTACTCCGCCCTGGTCAGCGATTTGCTGGGCAATTGCCTGGTTTTGCGAAACTATAGTCTTCATCCGGCGGCTCCTTAGAAATACCCTTGACGCTTCTTCAGCTCCATCGAGCCGGACTGATCGCGGTCGATCATCCGTCCCTGGCGCTCACTGGTGGTAGATACCAACATCTCTTCGATGATCTCCGGCAGCGTTTCCGCCTCCGATTCCACCGCGCCGGTCAGCGGCCAGCAGCCCAGGGTGCGGAAGCGCACCATACGCTGGCTGATCTCTTCGCCCGGCTGCAGATCGATACGATCGTCGTCCACCATCAGCAACATGCCGTCACGCTCTACCACCGGACGCGGTGCCGCCAAATACAGCGGCACGATGTCGATTTTTTCCAGGAAGATGTATTGCCAGATATCCAGCTCAGTCCAGTTCGACAGCGGGAACACGCGAATGCTCTCGCCCTTGTTGATCTGGCCGTTATAGTTGTGCCACAGCTCCGGGCGCTGGTTTTTCGGATCCCAGCGGTGGAAGCGGTCGCGGAAGGAATAGATGCGCTCTTTGGCGCGCGATTTCTCTTCGTCACGGCGCGCCCCACCAAAGGCGGCGTCGAAGCCGTACTTGTTAAGCGCCTGCTTCAGACCTTCGGTTTTCATGATATCGGTGTGCTTGGCGCTGCCGTGCACGAACGGGTTGATGCCCATCGCCACGCCTTCCGGGTTTTTGTGTATCAGCAGTTCAAAGCCGTATTCTTTCGCGGTGCGATCACGGAATTCGTACATTTCGCGGAATTTCCAGCCGGTATCCACATGCAGCAGCGGGAAAGGCAACGTGCCTGGGTAGAACGCCTTACGCGCCAGGTGCAGCATCACGGAAGAGTCTTTGCCGATGGAATAGAGCATCACCGGGTTGCCGAATTCAGCGGCGACTTCACGGATGATATGGATACTCTCCGCCTCCAATTGCCGCAAATGAGTGAGTCGTTTTTCGTCCATAACAGATCCTTAAGCCAAATTCACGACGGCTGGGCGTGATACCCCTTCCGTCTGCGGTTGATGCCCAAACCAGGCGATTTGATGATGCAGTTCCACCACTTCGCCGATCACCAGCAGCGCCGGTAACGGTGCCTGTTGAGCCAATTGTTCGAGTTGTTGCAAGGTACCGATCTGCACCTGTTGGTCCGCACGCGTGCCGCGGCTGATCACCGCGACCGGCGTGCTGGCCTCGCGGCCGTGGGCAATCAGACGCTGGCTGATATCCGCCGCCTTCATGGTGCCCATGTAGATAGCCAGAGTCTGTCGCGCACGCGCCAGATCGGCCCAATCCAGCCCGTCGCCGTCTGGACGACAGTGGCCGGTAATAAAGGTCACGCTCTGCGCGTGGTCACGGTGCGTCAGCGGAATGCCGGCATAAGCCGTCGCCCCGGCCGCTGCAGTTACGCCTGGCACAACCTGGAATGGAATGCCTGCGGCTGCAGCCACTTGCAGCTCTTCGCCACCGCGGCCAAAGATAAAGGGATCTCCCCCCTTCAACCGCACCACGCGTTTGCCCTGTTGCGCCAGCTCCACCAGCAGACGGTTGGTTTCTTCCTGAATCACCGAGTGTGCGCCGGCACGTTTGCCCACGCAGATGCGTTCGGCGTCGCGACGCACCAAATCCAGGATTTCATCGCTAACCAAATGGTCATACAGCACCACATCGGCCTGCTGCATCACCTGCAGCCCGCGCAGGGTCAGCAACCCCACGTCGCCGGGGCCTGCGCCCACCAGCGCAATTTCACCCTGGGTGCCTTCGCGCGCCAGTGCAAACTGCTGCAAATCCTGCTCCAACTGCTGCTCCGCCTGCGCCTGCTGGCCATTGGCCACCAGCGTGGAGAAGCGACCGCCGAAGGTTTTCTCCCAAAAGCGACGACGTTCGCCGATCGAACTCAGCCGTTGCTTCACCTGGCCGCGCCAGCGCCCGGCCACCTCCGCCATCTGCCCCAGACTGGCAGGCAGCAGCGCTTCGAGCTTTTCGCGCAGCATGCGCGCCAATACCGGCGCCTGGCCGCTGGAAGAAACGGCCACCACCAAGGGTGAGCGATCGATAATCGACGGGAAAATAAACGAACAGCGCGGCTGATCGTCGACCACATTAGCCAGCACCCGGCGTTTATCCGCCTCGCTAAACACCTGGGCATTCAGCACGCTGTCGTCGGTTGCGGCAATCACCAGGAAAACGTCATCCAGCTGTTGCGCGGCGAAAGCCTGCCCCAGCCAGCGGATATGCCCCTGCTGACGCTGATGTTCAAGTTCCGGTGAGAGCGACTGCGCAACTATCCGTATTTCAGCCCCGGCGCGCAGGAGAAGATCAACTTTGCGCGCAGCCACTTCGCCGCCGCCAACGACCAACACCGGGCGTTGTTTCAGGTCGGCAAATATAGGTAGATAGTCCACAACAGCCTTTTCGTAATGCGGGAAGATAGTGTGACTATACGGGCTGAGATTTAGCCTCTGAAATGACGAAAAGGAATTAATAGTTCCTTTATGGAATATAGGCCGCATTGCATGGCTCAGGCGGTGATAAGCAGGGTGAAAGTTTGCGCGCCGGCACCAAAATTAGGAGCCGAAGAAATTGTGTAATGCCGCGCGTCGTCTCATACTGGACACCGCAAAAAATCATCGGTATCGCCGATATCAAAGAAGGATTTTTCGGTATGTTCTCCCGCGTTTACCTGAAGACCGGCCTGCTGGCAGCAGCGCTCAGCGGCGTTTTCAGCGTTTCGGCCGCTCTCCCGGCAGTGAAAGAAGCCCCCATGGGCAAATTCGCCGCCGACCAGATTCGCCATATCGCCACCTATTTCCCCGGCCGCATGGCGGGCAGCCCGGCAGAATTGCTCACGGCAGACTACCTCAAACAACAATTCGGCAAGATGGGCTATCAGAGCGATATCCGCAGCTTCAACACCCGCTATCTCTACACCAGCAAAGACGGTAAAAAGAACTGGAATAACGTCACCGCCAGCTCGGTGATCGCCGCCAAAAATGGCAGCAGTCCGCAGCAGATCCTGATCGTGGCGCATTTTGATACTTACACCCCGCAAAGCGATACCGATCTGGACAATAACCTTGGCGGGTTGACGCTGCAGGGCGTCGATGACAACGCCTCAGGCGTCGGCGTAATGCTGGAGTTGGCGGAACGCCTGAAGAACATCCCCACCGCTTACGGCCTGCGCTTTGTTGCCACCAGCGCCGAGGAGATCGGTTCGCTGGGCGCACAGAACTACCTGCAGCGCATGAGCGCGGAAGAAAAACGCAACACCGTACTGGTGATTAACCTCGACAGCCTGGTAACCGGCGATCGTCTGTACTTCAACGCCGGTCGCAATACGCCGCCGAAGATGGCTAAGCGGAGCCGCGATCGCGCCCTGGATATCGCCCACCGTTACGGCATCGCCGCCGCCATTAACCCTGGCAGCAAACAACGGCCGAAAGGTACCGGTTGTTGTTCCGATCAAGAGGTGTTTGATAACGCAGGTATGCCGGTGCTTTCGGTCGAAGCCACCAACTGGTCTCTGGGTGATAAAGACGGCTACCAGCAACGCGCCGTCAGCCCCCATTTCCCGCAAGGCATGACCTGGCATCGCCCGCAGTACGACAACCTGCAGTACCTGGAACGTTATCTGCCGGGCAGGATCGACAAGCGCAGCCGCGAGAGCGTGCAGATCCTGCTGCCGCTAATCAAGGAGCTGGCGCAGGCACATCCGGTTAAAGCGCAGAAAAAGTAATGTCCAACTGAAATAACAAGGCCCGACAAATGTTGCCGGGCCTTGAGCGGGTAACTGCAAACTTAGCCTTCGTGCAGGCCGCACTCACGCTTGAGGCCGAAGAAGCGGGTTTCTTCTTCGCTCATGCCCGGCTCCCATTTTTGCGTGGTATGGGTATCCCCGACCGACAGATAGCCTTGCTCCCATAACGGGTGATAACTCAGGCCGTGGTCGGTGAGGCACTGATAAATCTTGCGGTTATCCCAATCGATAATCGGCAGGATTTTGAATACGCCACGCTGCACCGCCAGCACAGGCAAGTTGGCGCGGCTGCCGGATTGCTCACGGCGCAGGCCGGCGAACCAGGTCTGCCCGCCCAGAGTCTCCAGTGCGCGATTCATCGGTTCAACCTTGTTGATCTGGTTGTATTTCTCGATACCTTCTACGCCCTGTTCCCACAGTTTGCCATAGCGCGCCTCCTGCCAGGCAGGCGACTGCTCGGCACGGAACACCTGCAGATTCAGCTTCAGCTTGTCGACCAGTTGATCGATAAACTGATAGGTTTCAGGGAACAGATAGCCGGTGTCGGTGAGGATCACCGGGATATCCGGCTTGATCCGGGTGACCAGATGCAGACACACCGCCGCCTGAATGCCAAAGCTTGAAGAAAGCACAAACTCGCCGGGCAGATGTTCCAATGCCCATTCCACGCGTTGCTCGGCGGAAAGGGTTTCCAGTTGGCCGTTGACGGCCCCCAGCTTCAACGCCTGTCCGGACTTGGGCAACGCATTCAGCGCCGCCAGATCGAATTCAGCCATATTGCCTGCCTCCTGATTCTTGAACTCTACCGCGCTCACTTGGCCCCTCCAAAGAGGGGCCAAACGGCGTCAGTCCCAGAAATCCTGCGCCGGATCCACAACCGGTCTGACAATGCCCGCGCGGATGGTGAAATCGCCAAAACCTTCGCCCACAGTGCGCTCTTTCGCCCAGCGGCCAACCAGTTGGTCGATCTCCTTGAGAATTTCTTCTTCGTTAATATTTTCACGGTACATGCGTGGAATGCGCGTGCCTTCACGGTTACCGCCCAAATGCAGGTTATAGCGACCTACCGCCTTGCCCACCAGGCCCAGTTCCGCCAGCAACGCACGGCCGCAGCCGTTCGGGCAGCCGGTGATACGCAACACGATGTGCTCATCACCCACGCCATGCTGGTGCATGATCCCTTCCACCTTGGTGACGAACTCCGGCAGGAAGCGCTCGGCCTCCGCCATCGCCAGCGGGCAGGTAGGATAAGACACGCAGGCCATCGAGTTTTTACGCTGCTCGCTGATCCCGTCGTCGATCAGACCATGATCGCGCGCCAGGGCTTCGATCTTCGCCTTCTCGCTTTCCGGCACGCCGGCGACGATCAGGTTCTGATTGGCAGTCAGGCGGAAATCCCCCTTGTGGATCCGGGCGATCTCGGCAACGCCGGTTTTCAACGGGCGCCCCGGATAATCCAGCAGGCGGCCGTTTTCAATAAACAGCGTCAGGTGCCATTGATTATCAATGCCTTTTACCCAACCGATACGATCGCCGCGCCCGGTGAATTCGTACGGGCGGATCGGTTCAAAGGTAATGCCGGCGCGTTTTTCCACTTCGGCGCGGAAGGTATCCACACCGACGCGTTCCAGCGTGTATTTGGTTTTGGCATTCTTGCGATCGGTACGATTACCCCAGTCGCGCTGGGTGGTCACCACCGCTTCGGCTACCGCCAGCGTGTGTTCCAGCGGAATGTAACCGAACTCGCTGGCCTGGCGCGCATAGGTCTTTTTGTTGCCGTGTTCAATCGACAAGCCGCCACCCACCAGCAGGTTAAAGCCCACCAGCTTGCCGTTCTTGGCGATCGCCACAAAGTTCATGTCATTGGCGTGCAGATCGACGTCATTCTGCGGCGGGATCACCACCGTAGTTTTAAATTTACGCGGCAGATAGGTGGCGCCGAGGATCGGCTCTTCGTCGGTGGTCGCCACTTTTTCCTGATCCAACCACACTTCCGCATAAGCGCGGGTACGCGGCAGCAGATGCTCGGAGATCTTCTTCGCCCATTCGTAGGCTTCCTGATGCAGCTCGGACTCCACCGGGTTCGAGGTGCAGAGCACGTTGCGGTTCACGTCGTTGGCGGTAGCCAGCGCGTCCAACCCCAGACGGTTCAGTAATTGATGCACCGGCTTGACGTTGCCCTTCACAATGCCGTGGAACTGGAAAGTCTGACGGTTGGTAATGCGAATGCTGCCGTACAGCGTGCTTTCCTGCGCGAACTTATCGATGCCCAGCCATTGCTGCGGGGAAATAATGCCCCCCGGAAGACGGCAGCGCAGCATCATCGCATGACGCGGCTCCAGCTTCTGCTCGGCGCGCTCGGCGCGGATATCGCGGTCGTCCTGCTGGTACATGCCGTGGAAACGGATCAGCAAGAAGTTATCGCCGTTGAAACCGCCGGTCAGGCCGTCCTTCAAATCTTCGGCGATAGTGCCGCGCAGGAAGTTGCTTTCTTTCTTCAAACGCTCGGCATCGGCCAGTTTGCCTTCAACCACCAGAGGCCCCGGGTGTTTATCACTCATCAGTAAACATCTCGCTGATAACGGCGCTCAAGGCGCAGCTCACTTAAAAATTCATCCGCCAGCTCGGTATCCATGCCACCGTGCTCGGCCACCAGTTCCAGTAATGTGTTTTCCACGTCTTTCGCCATGCGGTTCGCATCGCCACAGACGTAAATGTGCGCGCCTTCCTGAATCCAGCGCCACACTTCAGCGCCCTGTTCGCGCAGTTTGTCTTGTACGTAAACTTTATGTTGCTGGTCACGCGACCAGGCCAAATCAATGCGGGTCAACAGGCCGTCTTTGACATAGCGCTGCCATTCAACCTGATACAGGAAATCTTCGGTAAAATGCGGATTGCCGAAGAACAACCAGTTCTTGCCGCTCGCACCCTCAACGTCACGCTGTTGCATAAAGGCGCGGAACGGGGCAATGCCGGTGCCGGGACCGATCATGATCACCGGGGTTTCCGGGTTGGCCGGCAGGCGGAAGTTGTCGTTATGCTCAATGAAAACCCGTACGTCGCCGTCCTCTTCCAGGCGATCGGCCAGGAAGCTGGAAGCGCCGCCGGCGCGGGCGCGGCCGTCGATGTCGTAACGTACGACGCCAACGGTGACGTGCACTTCGTTTTCGGTCTCAGCCTGCGAGGAGGCGATGGAATACAGACGCGGCGTCAGCGGGCGCAGCAGGCCAATCAACTGCTCGGCGCTGAGATCCGCCGGGGCCTGGCGCACCATGTCGACGATCGGCGTATTGTGCGCGTAATGCTGCAACGCGGCTTTATCCGCCAACAGGCCAATCAATTTCTCGTCACGCGACAGCGCGGCATATTTATCGACAATCGGCGTGGTGTTTTGCGTCAGCTCGAAGTGGCTGCGCAACGCTTCAGCCAGCGGCAGGGTCTTGCCCTCCACTTCCACTGGCTCATCACCCTTCAGCCACAGCAACTGAACCAGTTCGTCCACCAATGCAGGATCGTTATCGAACCATACGCCCAGTGCATCGCCCGGTTTGTAGCGCAGGCCGGAATCGCCGAGATCGATCTCGATGTGCCGCACGTCTTTATCGGAGCCGCGGCCGGTAATTTTTTGCTTCACTGCCAGTTGTGCAGTCAGCGGCTGTTCTTTGCTGTACGGGCTGCTGTCGAGCAGGTCAACAGCGCCACTGGCCAGCACGCCCGGTGCGGCGTTTTCCGCCGGCGCACGCGCTTTCAGCACCTCCACTACCTGCTTGCGCCAGGCCGTGGCCAGCTCCTGATACTCCACATCGGCGTCAATGCGTTCTACCAGACGCTCGGCACCCAACTCGGCCAGCTTGCCGTCGAAGTCTTTACCGGACTGACAGAAATTCTCGTAGGAAGTGTCCCCCAGCCCGAATACCGCAAATGCGGTCTCGTTGAGTTTGGGGGCTTTCTTCGAGAACAGGAATTTATGCAGCGCAACCGCCTCTTCCGCCGGCTCGCCCTCCCCCTGCGTGGAGGCGACGATCACCAGCAAACGTTCCTGGGCAATCTGCTTGAATTTGTAGTCGCCGGCGTTCACCAGAGTGACGCTCAGCTTGGCGGCCAGCAGATCGTCACGCAGCTGCTCCGCCAGGCGGCGCGCATTGCCGGTCTGGGAAGCAGAAATTATCGTAATGCTGGCGGCAGCGGATGCAGCCGGCGCAACGGCTACGGCTCCAGGTTGTTGGTTAACCATTCCCCAGAAATAGCCTGACAGCCACGCCAGTTGCGTCGGTGAATATTCACCAATCGCCGCTTGCAGGCGCGCCAGCTGTTCGGGCGTCAGCGGGAGCAAAGATGTTGGAGGAGCCTGAGTCGTCATCGCAGTACTTATTTCCTTACTTATAGCCTATGAATTTCAAGCTGCAGCCGGGCGGCCAACTCGCTCACTCCAGGCGCTTACTTAGGTAAGTCACTAGGGTGAGCGAGTGCAGGTAACAACGCTGCAGTTTGAAAGGCAACGGGTATGGCACCTATCCAGCCAGGCGCTCGCCAATGTCAGTCGCTGTCTTTTCGTTCAGTCTGGGGTCCTGAAAAGATCAGGTGAGTTTGTAAGGTTACCGAGCACAATAGCAACGATTAAATAAGGGATAGCAATAAATAATAACCAAAATGACTAAGCGGTTTTTCTGGTAAGGGATAACGGTTAAAACGCTAAAGCGCGTTTTTTATCCTTTTGAAAATAAACCGGTTTTTTTGGCGATTTTTGAATGAATCGCATTTACCGCTGATTACCCCATCCGATAGGTGCGGCACGGACCAAACAAAAAAAGTGCTAACGCCGGTTTAACGGCGCGCGGCCAGACTAAAGCAGTATAAATGGCAAGCAGGCGCGCTTTCCGGTACTATGCGGCGGTTTTTGAGTCAATGAGGCCGTAATAATGGCAACCACGCTGTTTAAAGATTTTCAGTTTGAAGCCGCACACCGTTTGCCGCATGTGCCGGAGGGCCATAAATGCGGCCGTCTGCATGGGCATTCGTTTATGGTGCGTCTGGAAGTGACCGGTGAAGTGGATGCACACACCGGATGGGTGATGGATTTCGCCGAGCTTAAAGCCGTGTTCTCCCCGATTTGGGAGCGCCTGGATCACCATTATCTGAACGATATTCCAGGATTGGAAAATCCCACCAGCGAAGTGCTTGCCGCCTGGATCTGGCAACAGCTTAAACCCCAGTTGCCGGAACTGAGTGCGGTCATGGTGAAAGAAACCTGCAGCGCGGGATGCGTCTATAAAGGTTGAAGAAAGGGCGCTGTATAGCGCCCTTCTACAAAATGTACTGGTTCAAACCTTAGCAACGAGTTTTTTGCTAGTCTTCCGGCCAACTTGAACAATTCGACCATTAACCACTTGGTATTCACCCGTCTGCAGTTTCTTCTTCATAATGTCACTGGCTGCGGCGTGAAGTTTGGAACCTAAGTCTAAAGACAGCCGCTCCATGGTCCGAGCATCAGTAACTTTCTGTAGTGACGACATATCCTCTCCCTCCTTCACCCAGGTTGCCATAGCATTTCATATTAGGCAGCGCGATTAATGGCTTCGTTCGTTTATACCCTAACCCTAAGAAACCATTATAAATATTGACGAGATCCACATCTCTCATGCTCTCTGTCTACTGCTGCCGTGAATATATAAGCGCCTGCATTTGATACATAGTCATGCTCAATAATTGACCTGGCAACATTAAGCAGTACCTTACCTGCCGATAGTCCGGGTAAACTAACATGGTTATAACCGCCCCATGCTTCGACGGTTTCAACCCGATCAAATGCCACTGCCCACATTCCCGTATCAGGGAAGCGGAAATCAGGTATATCCGCGTTGATGCGAATACCTTTATTTATCAACTGTTGATCGCTGTAAATCACCTCAAAACCCACCGCATAGACCCTACCGGAAACAACAAACATTCTGGTAATAAATCCCGGTCCATAACTGTCATTAAAAGGCTCTTCCCAAGCAATTTGTCTGTTCAACATCAACCGTCCTTGGTTAACTTTTTATTCAATATTCAAATACTTATGCGTCTGCATCGACAAGCGCCAGTTGCGCGCAATGCAGGTTTCAATGCACAGGCGAGTCGCCTCTTCCTTTTGACTGATTGGCTGCAACGCGATAATCCGCGGTTTTTCATCGTGCAGCGTCGCCAGCAGCGCATCCAGCGCTTCAATATCACGCTCGCGTCCAACCGGATGCTTCACCTCGTCTGCACGCTGCAAAGCCTGATCCAACACCTTCATGCCGCCGCGCATATTCACCTTGGGGGAAACCGTCACCCAGGTTTTCGCCGAGCACCGGACCTCATGGGTACCGCTGGTTTCAATCTGGCAACCATAGCCGTTGTCTTCCAGCAGTTGGGTCAGCGGAGTCAGATCGTAAATGCACGGCTCGCCGCCGGTGATCACCACGTGACGCGCGGTATAGCCCTGCTGACGGATAACCGCAAGCAGTTGCTCCGCGCTGGCGCTGCCCCAGGCGTCGCTCTCTTCGGTTTTTACCAGGATCCGCTGCATATCCACTTCCCGATTGGCTTCCTTTTCCCAGGTATGTTTGGTATCGCACCAGCTGCATCCTACCGGGCAGCCCTGCAGGCGGATAAAAATGGCCGGAACACCGGTAAAAAAGCCTTCGCCTTGCAAGGTTTGGAACATTTCATTAATCGGGTACTGCATCGGTTTCTCAATCAGGATAGGGAAAAAGCGATTATCTCAGATTACGGCCCGGCAACCAAACCGGCTAAATTGTATTAAATTTTATCTTCTGCCCGCGGTTCAGCCTATCCCACCGCCTATCTGCTTCATTTATTACGTTTATCTACGTCAACGGCCGCATTGGCGATGCATCCTGCGGCGCAAAAACAACATCCAGATAACAAATCGGACAAATATATTTGACATGAATTGCCGCGACGCAGATGTATATACAGGCAAGCACAAGCCGGACATCGGTTCCGGCAGTGCATCCACCAACATCACATCTGCGTTTAGAGGGTGCCATGGCTCATTCCACCGAGTTGAATATTCAGCAAGCCATCGACGACAGCAAATTCTCGCTGTTCCATTGGACTTTGATCATTTTGGGATTTCTGATCCTTGCCATTGATGGCTTTGACACTGCGGCAATGGGCTATATCGCCCCTTCGGTCGCCAAAGATTGGGGAATTGTGAGACAGGATCTCGGCCCGGTACTGAGCGCCGCGCTGCTGGGGCTGTCACTCGGTGCACTGGTGGCCGGACCGATCTCCGATCGCATCGGCCGCAAGCGGGTGCTGGTGTTTTCGTGCCTGTTCTTCGGCCTGTCCAGCCTGGCCACCGCCTATGCCGGTTCGCTCAACAGCCTGACGCTGTGGCGTTTTCTGACCGGGCTGGGCTTGGGTGCGGCGATGCCGAACGCCATCACGCTGATTTCCGAATATGCGCCGCAGCGCTGCCGTTCAATGGCGATTAACACCATGTACTGCGGGTTCCCGCTGGGTGCGGCCGGTGGCGGCGCTATCTCATCGTGGCTGATCCCGGCCTACGGCTGGCACAGCGTGCTGTTGTTGGGGGCGCTTGCCCCGTTGATCCTGACGATATTGTTGATCCTGTTCCTGCCGGAATCGGTGAAATACATGGTGAACCGCGGCAAGGACGCGATGAAAATCAGACGCATAGCCCAGCGTTTTGTCAGCCAGAATATTGATAACGTCACGCGTTTCTATCTGTATGAAGAGAAGCTGGCGCAATCAAAAACCAGCGTCGGCCTGCTGTTTACCCGTCCTTATCTGGCCGGCACGTTGATGCTGTGGCTAACCTACTTCATGGGGCTGGTGATTTATTACGTGCTGCTTAGCTGGATGCCGATCCTGATGCAGGGGTTGGGTTATCAGCTTGAACAGTCGGCCATTCTGACCTCGCTGTTCACCTTCGGCGGCACCCTCGGCATTCTGGCGGCCGGCTGGCTGATGGACCGCTGGAACGCCCATAAGGTGGTATCAAGCGGCTTTGTGGTCACCGCCCTGTTGATTGTGGCGATGGCGACCGAGGACAGCCACATCGTGTTGCTGGGCACCTTTATCTTCCTGATGGGGATCACCATGAACGGCGCGCAGTCGGGCCTGCAAACGTTGGCCGCCACCTTTTACCCCACCCACAGCCGCGCCACCGGTATTGCCTGGATGCAGGGCATCGGCCGCTTTGGCGGCGTGGCGGGCACCATGATGGGCGCGCAACTGCTGGCCATGCACTGGGAAGTGCAAAGCATCCTGATGTTCCTGTGCGTGCCGGCGCTGATCGCCGCCATCGCGACGGTATTCAAAATGACCCGAAGAGCGGCGCTGCAACCGACGGCATAAGGCAACCCCCGCCATGATGGGGCACATGGATGTGTCCAATCCTTTAGGCCGACTGGACGTCGTTCCAGCTTGCTCCCGGCAAATGGGTCGGCGGGCGTTTTGCTGTCGGCGATATGATTTTTTTATCGCCACCGCTAACTTGTAATGGGTATGTAAAATTATTGTGATTTGACGCTCAAAAATGACCCATTTTTAATTCATTTTTGTTGAATAGCTCACTATTCTTCTGCCCCAACCTAATGATCTCAGCCCCACAAACAACATCATATTATTGATAATAAACAAAAATAACTTTCTCTTATGCCATTTACGGCATCCACTGGTCAGTGTTGCATATGCTTGTACATACAAGTATATGTTAATAAACCCTACGCATTGTTATGCCGTGGTGATTCACCCCACCGCGTCATGGAATCTGCACCGATACTGTTTGAGGAAAATGCTGTGACTGCAAATAACAAAGTTCGCCATGTCGATGTACGCGCGCCACGCGGCACACAATTAAATGCAAAAAGCTGGCTGACCGAAGCGCCGCTGCGCATGCTGATGAACAACCTCGATCCTGAAGTAGCGGAAAACCCGCATGAACTGGTGGTGTACGGCGGCATTGGCCGCGCCGCGCGTGACTGGGACTGCTACGACAAAATTGTCGCCACTCTGAAAACACTGGAAGACGACGAAACGTTGCTGGTGCAATCCGGCAAGCCGGTCGGCGTATTCAAAACCCACAGCAACGCACCGCGCGTGCTGATCGCCAACTCCAACCTGGTGCCACACTGGGCTACCTGGGAACACTTTAACGAACTGGATGCCAAAGGCCTGGCCATGTACGGCCAAATGACCGCCGGCAGCTGGATCTACATCGGCAGCCAAGGCATCGTCCAGGGCACTTACGAGACCTTCGTGGAAGCTGGCCGTCAGCATTACGACGGCAGCCTGAAAGGCCGCTGGGTGCTGACCGCCGGTCTGGGTGGCATGGGCGGCGCACAACCCTTGGCCGCCACGTTGGCCGGTGCCAGCTCGCTGAACATCGAATGCCAGCAGAGCCGCATCGATTTCCGTCTGAAAACCCGCTACGTCGATGAACAGGCGACCGATCTGGACGACGCGCTGGCGCGTCTCAAGAAATACACCGCCGAAGGCAAAGCCATCTCTATCGCCCTGTGCGGCAACGCAGCGGATATCCTGCCGGAACTGGTACGCCGCGGCGTGCGTCCTGACATGGTCACCGACCAGACCAGCGCCCATGACCCGTTGAACGGCTACCTGCCGAAGGGCTGGAGCTGGGAAGAATACCGCCAGCGTGCGCAGACCGAACCCGCTCAGGTGGTCATCGCCGCCAAGCAGTCAATGGCCGAACACGTGGAAGCCATGCTGGCCTTCCAGAAGATGGGCGTGCCCACCTTCGACTACGGCAACAACATCCGCCAGATGGCGAAAGAAATGGGCGTCAGCAACGCCTTCGACTTCCCGGGCTTCGTACCGGCCTATATTCGCCCGCTGTTCTGCCGCGGCGTCGGCCCGTTCCGCTGGGCTGCGCTGTCCGGCGATCCGCAGGACATCTACAAAACCGACGCTAAAGTTAAAGAGCTGATCCCGGACGACGAGCATCTGCACCACTGGCTGGATATGGCGCGCGAGCGTATCAGCTTCCAGGGGCTGCCGGCGCGCATCTGCTGGGTCGGTCTGGGCCAGCGCGCCAAGCTGGGTCTGGCGTTCAACGAGATGGTACGCAGCGGCGAGCTGTCCGCACCGATCGTGATTGGCCGCGACCACCTGGACTCCGGCTCGGTCTCAAGCCCGAACCGCGAAACCGAATCGATGAAAGACGGTTCAGACGCCGTATCCGACTGGCCGCTGCTCAACGCCCTGCTGAATACCGCCAGCGGCGCGACCTGGGTTTCTCTGCACCACGGTGGGGGGGTCGGCATGGGCTTCTCGCAGCATTCCGGCATGGTCATCGTTTGTGACGGCACCGATGAAGCCGCCGAGCGCATCGCCCGCGTCTTGCATAACGATCCAGCCACCGGCGTAATGCGTCATGCCGATGCCGGTTACGACATCGCCATCGAATGCGCCCGCGAGCAAGGTCTGAACCTGCCGATGGTCGCCGCCACTCAAGGAGACAAAGCATGAAAGCGCTGACTATTCGCCCTGGCCAACTGACGCTGGCGCAACTGCGTGAAGTTTATCAGCACCCGGTCAACCTTCAGCTTGACGACAGCGCCTATGCCGCCATTCAGCAAAGCGTTGCCTGCGTAGAGCGCATCGTTGAAGAAAACCGCACCACCTATGGCATCAACACCGGTTTTGGCCTGCTGGCCTCCACCCGCATCGCCCGTGAAGATCTGGAAAACCTGCAGCGTTCGATCGTGCTGTCCCACGCCGCCGGCGTTGGCGCCCCGACCGACGACAGCCTGGTGCGCCTGATTATGGTGCTGAAAATCAACAGCCTGTCGCGCGGCTTTTCCGGCATCCGTCTGGAAGTGATCCAGGCGCTGATGGCACTGGTGAATGCAGAAGTTTATCCGCACATTCCACTGAAAGGCTCCGTTGGCGCCTCCGGTGACCTGGCGCCGCTGGCGCACATGAGCCTGGTGCTGCTGGGTGAAGGCAAGGCCCGCTATCAGGGCGAATGGCTACCGGCCACCGAGGCGCTGGCCAAAGCGGGCCTGAAACCGCTGACGCTGGCCGCCAAAGAAGGCCTGGCGCTACTGAACGGTACGCAGGTTTCCGCCGCCTTTGCCCTACGCGGCCTGTTTGACGCGGAAGACCTGTACGCTGCGGCGACGGTCACCGGTAGCCTGACGGTGGAAGCCGCTCTGGGGTCGCGCAGCCCGTTTGACCCGCGTATCCATGCGGTGCGCGGCCAACGTGGCCAGATCGACGCCGCTGCCGCCTACCGCCACTTGCTCGGCGAACGCAGCGAAGTGTCCGATTCGCATCGCAACTGCGAGAAAGTGCAGGATCCTTACTCCCTGCGCTGCCAGCCGCAAGTCATGGGCGCCTGCCTGACGCAGATCCGTCAGGCCAGCGAAGTGCTGGAGATCGAAGCCAACGCCGTATCCGACAACCCGCTGGTGTTCGCCGAAGAGGGTGACGTGCTGTCCGGGGGCAACTTCCACGCCGAGCCGGTCGCCATGGCCGCCGATAACCTGGCGCTGGCGTTTGCCGAAATCGGCTCGCTGTCCGAACGCCGCATCTCGCTGATGATGGATAAACACATGTCGCAGTTGCCGCCATTCCTGGTGGACAACGGTGGGGTGAACTCGGGCTTTATGATCGCCCAGGTGACCGCCGCGGCGCTGACCAGCGAGAACAAGGCACTGGCCCACCCGGCCAGCGTCGATAGCATCCCGACCTCCGCCAATCAGGAAGACCATGTCTCCATGGCACCGGCCGCAGGCCGCCGCCTGTGGGAAATGGCGGATAACGTGCGCGGCATTTTAGCCGTCGAGTGGCTGGCCGCCTGTCAGGGGCTGGATCTGCGCAAGGGCCTGAAAACGTCGGAAGCCCTGGAGCAGGCGCGCCGCACGCTGCGTGAACACGTCAGCTACTACGACAAGGATCGTTTCTTCGCCCCCGACATTGAAGCCGCCAGCCTGCTGTTGGCGGCCGGTCACCTGACATCGCTGATGCCAGCAGCGCTGCTGCCTAGCCAGGCATAAATAAAACCTCTACCCAAAGTAGTTGGCGTTGCCGCTAACAACGCGGCGACTTCGAGTAAATAAGGGTTATACCACGCAGTTTGTTCTGTCCCGCCGGGTGCTTTCCACTCGGTGCGGATAGCGCGTGCCTGTTCGGCAATAAAAACTCAACGGGAAGCAACATGCGTAATGAAACAACACAACTCAGACGCGGATTAAACGCGCGGCATATCCGCTTTATGGCGCTCGGTTCTGCCATAGGTACCGGCTTGTTCTACGGCTCCGCCGGGGCGATCCAACTGGCCGGCCCAGCCGTGCTGCTGGCTTACCTGGTCGGTGGCGCGGCGGTATTTATGGTCATGCGCGCGCTGGGTGAAATGGCGGTGCATCAACCGGTATCCGGTTCGTTCGGCCACTACGCCAGCCACTATCTTGGCCCGCTGGCCGGTTTCCTCACCGGCTGGACCTATACCTTCGAAATGGTGATCGTCGCCCTGGCGGACGTTACCGCCTTCGGCATCTATATGGGGCTGTGGTTCCCGGACGTCGCCCAGTGGGTGTGGGTGCTCAGCATTATCATGTTTATCGGCGCGCTCAACCTGTGCAGCGTGAAAGTGTTCGGCGAAATGGAGTTCTGGCTGTCGCTGATCAAGGTCGCGGCTATCGTGGCGATGATCGTCGGCGGCGCGGCGGTGATGCTGTTTGGTTTCGGCCAGACCCAGCACGCCACCGGCTTTAGCAATCTGTGGCAGCACGGCGGCTTTATGCCTAACGGCATCGGCGGCGTGATCGCCTCGCTGGCGGTCGTGATGTTCGCCTTCGGTGGCATCGAGATCATCGGTATCACCGCCAGCGAGGCGAAAGACCCGGCGAAGGTGCTGCCGAAAGCGATCAATGCGGTGCCGGTGCGTATCCTGCTGTTCTATGTGCTGACGCTGCTGGTGTTGATGGCCATCTATCCGTGGAACAGCATCGGCCAGAACGGCAGCCCGTTTGTGGAGATCTTCAGCAATCTGGGCATCAGCTCCGCCGCCAACGTGTTGAACGTGGTGGTGATCACCGCCGCCATTTCCGCCATCAACAGCGACATCTTCGGTGCAGGCCGCATGATGTACGGCATGGCGCAGGATGGTCAGGCACCGAAAAGCTTCTCCAAACTGACCGCCAACGGCGTGCCCTGGATGACGGTGCTGGTAATGTCTGTCGCCCTGCTGTTGGGTGTGGTACTTAACTACCTGATACCCAAACAGGTCTTTATGATCATCGCCTCCATCGCCACCTTCGCGACCGTCTGGGTGTGGCTGATGATCCTGCTGTCGCAGGCAGCCATGCGCCGTACGCTGACGCCGCAGGAGGTCAGCAAACTGAGTTTCCCGGTTCCGTGGTGGCCGATAGCACCGGCGCTGGCGACGGTATTTATGCTGTTCGTCATCGGCCTGCTCGGTTACTTCGAGGATAGCCGTATCGCCCTGTACGTCGGGTTGGTGTGGGTGGCTTTCCTTACCCTGGCATACTGGTTGTGGGTGCGTAAAAAAGGTGGGGGTTCCCCCGTCACAAGCTCGCCTCAGTATTAACGCTTAAACCCGCCACAGGCGGGTTTTTTATCACACCTGCGCCAGCGCCTGTTCGATATCGCCGCACAAATCCTCTATGTCTTCCAGGCCCGCCGACAAGCGAATCAATCCATCGCTGATATGATGCCGCTGACGCTCTTCCGCGCTGTAAGCGGAATGGGTCATGCTCGCCGGATGCTGCGCCAGCGTTTCGCAATCCCCCAGGCTGACGGCACGCAAGATTAACTGCAAGGCATTGAGGAAACGAATGCCCGCCGCCATACCGCCCTTGAGTTCAAAAGCGATCATGCCGCCAGGACGCGTCATCTGCCGCCGAGCCAAAGGATACTGCGGGAAAGTCTCCAGCCCCGGATAATACACCTGCTCTACCGCAGGATGCTGAGACAGCATTTCCGCCAGCCGTTGAGCGTTATCGCAGTGGCGCTCCATGCGCAACGGCAAGGTCTTCAAGCCGCGCAACAACAACGCCGCATCCTGCGCCGACAGCACCGCCCCGTTCATATCCTTCAGACCCACCAGCCGGATAGTTTGCGCCAGATCCTGAGTGGTCACCACCAACCCGGCCAGCAAATCTCCGTGGCCCCCGATATATTTGGTGGCGGAATGCACCACGATGTCCGCACCAAGCGCCAACGGTTGTTGCAGATAGGGCGTGCAATACGTGTTATCCACCAGCAGCAACGCCTGCTGCCGGTGGGTAATCTCCGCCACTGTGGCGATATCGATCAACCGCATATTGGGGTTGGCCGGCGTTTCGCAGTACACCAAGCGGGTACGTGGCCCCATGGCTGCGGCCAGTTTTTCCGGCTGCGTCAGATCGACGTGCGTAACCTTGACGCCAAAACGCGCCAGACCCTGATGAAAATAGCTGAAAGTGCAGCCATAAATGGTTTCATCGACGATCAGCTCATCTCCCGGCGCCAGCAGCGTCCAGCAACAGGCGGTTATCGCCCCCATGCCGGAAGAAAACGCCACCGCCGCCCCCCCGCCCTCCAGATTGGCTATCCGCTGTTCCAGCAGATTTAGTGTCGGGTTGGCGATGCGGGAATAAAAATAGCCCGGCTCGCTGCCGGCAAAGCAGGCGCCGCCGTATTCTGCCGTAGGAAAGGCAAAGGTCGAACTCATAAAGACCGGTGGACAAAGCGCCCCCAGATATTGCTGAGGATTGTAGCCGTGGTGGATCGCACGTGTGGCAAAGGCGTGTCGGATAGTGTCAGACATAACAACTCCTTACCTGATCGAGTAAAACAATTCCCGTTATTCATCAGCGGCGTCAGGCGGCAGCGTGCTCATGCGCATACGCCCACCGATGATTTGCAAGGTACGCAGCACCAACATCAGGCCCAACAAGGTATCCGGCTGGCGCAATAAGGCATACAGTGAACGAAAATTGGCAGGCGGCGGATCCAGCTGCAGTTCCGTGTGTGCCATTCGCAGCGCCATGCCGCCTTCCCATCCTGCGGCTACTACGCCTTCAAATTTACCGGCCAGTTTTTCCACCAGCGCGTTATCTGCGATATCCACCCCATCTGACAGCAACGACAGCAGATCGACTACGTTATCGAGCCGCCCACCGGCCAGCAGCGGTGCCAGCTTCTCCAGCAGTGCCGTCAGGGGTTCATTTTCAGGTGCGTTCATCAGTACCCCTCGCTATATCAGCCCGCGAACCGTCGCCCAGTAGAGGCCGCGGTTAAACACGTTGCGCAGCATACCGCCCACCTTGGTCGGCGGCGTCGGCAACACATCATGCCGGTAGTCATAAACTAGCGGCATACCGGCGTGCAGCCCCATCTGAGCAATTGCCTGCACCTTGCCGTCGTAATGGCTGACGGTCTGGCCCAGCCTCAGTTCAGCCACAATGTTATCGGCGATCACCGGCGCCTGATTGTGGCAGGAGCCGCCGGCTTTGCTGACGGGCAGATCCACGGTATCGCCAATCACATAAACCCCCTGCTGGCCGTAGACCTGCAGCGTCTGGTGATCGGTCGGCAGCCAGCCTTCTCCATTTTTAATATCGCTCAGCCCGGTATTGCGCACCGCCTCCACCGCGCGAATGGGCGGCGTCGCCATCAGGATATCGAAAGGTTGCTCCTCGCCCTCGGCGGAGTAAGCCACCTGTCGCTGCGTATCCACCCGGTTGAGGGTAAAACCACGTTGATGGCGAATATCTCGCGCCGCGAAAATCGCGGGTAAAGCTTCGGCGGTAGGGCGCTGTAGAAACAGGCAATTACGCAGCAGCTGTGAAACGCTGGGATAGGTATAAACAATCTCAATCGCCTTACGCACACCGCGCCGACGCAGGTAATCATCCAGCATCAGCGTAGTCTCAATCGGTGCGATACCACATTGATGTGGCACGTTGGGCGTTTCAGGGAAGGAGACGGTAATAAAAATGCGGCCTTTTTCGATTGTCGCCAGCTTTTGTGCCAACTGCCGGGCCGCCTGATACTGATAGAAGTGATCCCCCGCCTGTGCCAACCCCTCGATACGCTCGGGCCAAGGCACGCAACCGGTAGCAAACACCAGAAAATCGTACGCGTACTGTTTGCCGCTACGGGTATGGATCACCCGCCGAGATAAATCGAACCGCTCCGCTTTATCCACAACAAACTTAATTTCCGGGCTCAGCAAACTTTGTTGTGGGCGCATTAACTCCTGTTTAAAAAAGGCGTTAAATGCCACATACATAAATGCCGGTTTATAATAATGAATCGGAGAATCCGAAATCATTAATAACTCAACCTTATTATTCACTATCTCCCGATGTAATTTAGTGGCCAGTAAATTGGCCAATATCGTCCCACCGGTTCCACCGCCGACAATCACAATCCTGTTCCGCATCAAGCCCTCACCCAGCCGCCCATAGAGCAGCGATTCTGTTAGGAAACTCAAAGAGGCAGGACAGCGGGTAATAGCTCTGCCTTACAGGCAGTCTAGTAACTAAAAAATATAAAGCAATTAAAAATGGAATTTATAAATGGGAATTTTGTTATTACAATTAAATTATAGCGTTAAAAACACTGCTGGAAGATTAATTAAATATCAATAAATAACACACTATTACTCACGTAAATAATGAATACTGAAAAATGGCGATAAAAAAACCCGCCGCAGCGGGTTTTTATTCAACAACGAACCAAGCCGTTATTACTGACCTTTAACTTCTTTCAGGCCGTTGAACGGTGCGCGGTCGCCCAGCGCTTCTTCGATACGGATCAGTTGGTTGTATTTAGCAACGCGGTCAGAACGGCTCATGGAACCGGTTTTGATCTGGCCAGCCGCAGTACCTACCGCCAGGTCGGCGATGGTTGCGTCTTCGGTTTCACCTGAACGGTGAGAGATCACCGCGGTGTAGCCTGCGTCTTTTGCCATCTTGATAGCAGCCAGAGTTTCGGTCAGAGAACCGATCTGGTTGAATTTGATCAGGATGGAGTTAGCGATGCCTTTATCGATACCTTCTTTCAGGATCTTGGTGTTGGTAACGAACAGGTCGTCGCCCACCAGCTGGATTTTGTCGCCCAGCACTTTAGTCTGGTATGCGAAACCAGCCCAGTCAGATTCGTCCAGACCATCTTCGATAGACACGATTGGGTACTGTTTGGTCAGGTCTTCCAGGAAGTGAGTGAACTCTTCGGAAGTGAAGGCTTTGTTGCCTTCGCCGGCCAGAACGTATTTACCGTCTTTGTAGAACTCGGAAGCTGCACAGTCCATCGCCAGGGTCACGTCTTTGCCCAGCTCGTAACCTGCCGCTTTTACCGCTTCAGCGATAACAGCCAGCGCTTCGGCGTTAGAACCCAGGTTTGGCGCGTAGCCGCCTTCGTCGCCTACAGCGGTGTTCAGGCCTTTGGCCTTCAGCACTTTAGCCAGGTGATGGAACACTTCAGAACCGATGCGAACGGCTTCTTTCAGGGTCTTCGCGCCAACCGGCTGAATCATGAATTCCTGAATGTCGACGTTGTTGTCAGCGTGCTCGCCGCCGTTGATGATGTTCATCATAGGCAGTGGCATAGAGAATTTGCCTGGGGTGCCGTTCAGTTCAGCGATGTGCTCATACAGCGGCATGCCTTTGGAAGCAGCAGCCGCTTTGGCAGCAGCCAGGGAAACCGCCAGAATGGCGTTTGCACCGAATTGGGATTTGTTTTCAGTGCCGTCCAGGTCGATCATGATCTTGTCGATGTTAGCCTGGTCTTTGGCATCTTTACCCAGTACTGCCTGAGCAATCGGGCCGTTTACTGCAGCAACGGCTTTCAGTACGCCTTTACCCAGGAAACGAGACTTGTCACCGTCACGCAGTTCCAGTGCTTCACGGGAACCGGTAGAAGCACCTGACGGCGCAGCAGCCAGACCTACGAAACCGCCTTCCAGATGCACTTCGGCTTCAACAGTCGGGTTACCGCGGGAGTCGATGATTTCACGACCGATGACTTTAACGATTTTGGACATTAGGTTTTCCTCAGTACAAGTTAAACTAAAACTCCAGACAAACAACGCGCGGTTCTCACCGCGCGCCGCTTACCAAATATTTTATTTCACCTGGCGCTTCTGGTGCTCACCAGCGGCCTTCACAAAGCCGGCGAACAACGGATGACCATCACGCGGCGTTGAAGTAAATTCCGGGTGGAACTGACAAGCGACAAACCACGGGTGATTCGGCAGTTCAATAATCTCAACCAGCTTGTTGTCTGCAGAACGGCCGGCAACGAGCAGCCCGGCGGCTTCGATCTGCTTCAACAGCATGTTGTTGACTTCATAACGGTGACGATGACGTTCAACAATGGTCGGTTCGCCGTACATCTTGCGTACCAGGCTATTGTCTGTCAGGTGGCATTGCTGGCCACCGACACGCATCGTGCCACCCAAATCGCTTTCTTCAGTGCGCACTTCGACGTTGCCGTCTTCGTCACGCCATTCGGTGATCAACGCCACCACCGGGTACTTGCAGTCTGGCACAAACTCGGTTGAGTTGGCGTTCTCCATACCCGCTACGTTGCGGGCGAACTCCATCAGCGCCACCTGCATACCCAGGCAGATGCCCAGATAAGGGATGTTGTTTTCGCGCGCGTAACGCGCGGTCATCACCTTGCCTTCTACGCCACGGTAGCCAAAGCCGCCTGGGATCAGAATCGCATCCAGACCTTTCAGCACTTCCACACCGCGGGTTTCGACATCCTGCGAGTCGATCAGCTTGATGTTCACGGTCAGACGATTTTTCAGACCGCCGTGTTTCAAGGCTTCAATCACCGACTTATATGCATCCGGCAGTTCAACATATTTGCCGACCATACCGATGGTCACTTCGCCGCCCGGATTGGCTTCTTCAGAGATCACCTGTTCCCATTCGGCCAGGTTCGCTTCCGGTGCGTTGAGGCTGAATCGTTTACAAATATAATCATCCAAGCCCTGAGATTTCAAGAGGCCCGGGATTTTATAAATAGAATCAACGTCTTTCAGGGAGATAACCGCTTTTTCCGGCACGTTGCAGAAAAGTGCGATTTTCGCACGTTCGTTAGCAGGAACTGTGCGATCGGAACGGCAAATCAGCACATCAGGCTGAATACCGATGGAAAGCAGCTCTTTAACGGAATGCTGAGTAGGTTTGGTTTTGACTTCACCGGCGGCAGCCAGGTACGGCACCAGCGTCAGGTGCATGTACAGAGTGTGCTCACGGCCCACTTCTACCGCCATCTGGCGGATAGCTTCCAGGAACGGCAGCGATTCGATATCGCCGACGGTACCGCCCACTTCAACCAACACCACGTCGTGGCCTTCGCCACCTTCGAGAATGCGTTCTTTGATCGCGTTGGTGATGTGCGGGATAACCTGTACGGTGGCGCCCAGGTAGTCGCCACGGCGTTCTTTACGCAGAACGTCGGAATAAATGCGACCCGTGGTGAAGTTGTTGCGGCGCGACATTTTGGTGCGGATGAAGCGCTCGTAGTGACCCAAATCCAGATCGGTTTCTGCCCCGTCTTCGGTGACGAAAACTTCCCCATGCTGAATCGGGCTCATGGTGCCCGGATCCACGTTGATGTACGGGTCCAGTTTCATGATGGTAACGTTGAGGCCACGGGCTTCGAGAATAGCCGCCAGAGAGGCTGCGGCAATGCCTTTACCCAGAGAGGATACGACCCCGCCGGTCACAAAAATATAATTAGTTGTCATGCTGAACCTGAGAGTTTAGGTTTAAAGACGATGGAAGTACCAAGACGGGAAAGTAGTATACCCGAACCTCTCCAGACCTACAAACGATCGTTTTACTGTCCATCATCTCTGTCACCACCGGGAGTTCATCAGGGTTTAATCCGCGGGCACCTTGCTTACTGTCTTTTTAAAACAATGAGTTAGCATGGAAAATTTTCTTTTACCGCCGTTTCATGGCACTAAAACACCTTAAATTTCAGTTTGTTGGCATTTTCTTGCCGTTCTCTCGTCGTTCAGCAAACCAGGGCTCTGAGCTTAACCGTTTCAGCTTGAGCGAACCTTGTCGCCGATCAACATTACGACCCTCGCCGAACAACTTTAGGACAACGCCGAACGGGATTAGTTTTCCTGACGTTTAACCTGTTGCCACGCCTCTTCCATCTGCTCCAGCGTAGCCTCCTCCATCTGCAGCCCGCGCTGTTTGACAATCTCTTCCACCTGCCGGAAACGGCGTTCGAACTTGCGATTGGCCGCCTGCAGCGCGTTTTCCGCCTTGTGCCCGAGATGGCGCGATAAATTCACCGTAGCGAACAGCAGATCGCCGATTTCCTCTTCCAGCTTCTGTTCATCAACCACCGCTTGTTTGGCTTCATGCATCACTTCGTCGATCTCTTCGTACACCTTGTCCAATACCGGCCCCAGGGTATGCCAGTCGAAACCGACCGAGGCGCAACGCTTCTGGATTTTGTGCGCCTTCATCAGCGCCGGTAACGCCTGCGGGATATCGTCCAGCGCGGAATGCAGCGCCTTCTCGGCGCGTTCGCCGGCCTTCAACTGCTCCCAGCGGGCCGCTACCGCTTCGCTATCCGCCGCATCGGCATCACCGAAGATGTGCGGATGGCGGCGTTCCAGTTTGTCGCTGATGGCGTTGCACACCTCATCGAAGTCAAACAACCCCTGCTCCTGGCCCATCTGGGCGTAAAACACCACCTGGAACAGCAGATCGCCCAACTCATCGCGCAGATCGGCGTAATCCTGGCGCTCAATGGCGTCCAGCACTTCGTAGGTTTCTTCCAACGTGTAAGGCGCGATAGTGGCGAAGGTCTGCTTGCGGTCCCATGGGCAACCGTTCTGCGGGTCGCGCAGCGTTTTCATGATGTTCAGCAGGCGCTGCAGCGGGGTGGATTGGGTCATAAAAAGATCTCTGAGAAAGAATGGGAGCGCATTTGTGCGTCCGCCGGATTAGTCGCCAATGGATTTCGAGCCGTATCGGTGTTCGCTTGCAGCCAACAACGATACGGCTCGAAAGACGCAGGGGATTTAGCTGCCGTGCAGGCGCTTGGCGTCAATCACGTCCGGCAACTGATTCAGCTTGGCCAGCACCTGCTGGTTGTAGATTTCAATGTCCATGTCGATGGTCGCCAGCTGCTTTTTGGTGTCGCTCCGGCTGGCCACGCCCAGCACGTTGACCTTTTCATTGGCCAGAATGGTGGTGATGTCGCGCAGCAGGCCGCTGCGATCGTTGGCCATCACACGCACGACCAGTGAATAACCGCTGGAATAGCTTTCGCCCCACACGGCGTCAACGATGCGTTCCGGCGCGTGCGACTGCAAATCCACCAACTGATCGCAGTCCGCACGGTGGATGGAGATACCGCGCCCCTGGGTGATAAAGCCGACAATATCGTCGCCCGGGATCGGCTGGCAGCAACGGGCGATGTGGTGCATCAGGTTGCCTACCCCTTCCACCACTACCCGGCCGTTGTCCTTGCTGCGGGTCGCCGGCGGCGCTTTATGCTGCACCAATTGGCGCAACGCTTCGCGATCCTGCTCCTCGGCGCTCGGCTTGTTGAACTTGCCTTGCAGGAAGTTCACCATCTGATTCAGGCGGATATCGCCGCCGCCAATCGCCGCCAGTATTTCATCCAGCGAATTCATGTTGTATCGCGGGATCAGCAGCTTCTCGGCCTCTTTCAGGCTGATGCCGAGGTGCTCCAACTCGCTGTCCAGCATCTGGCGGCCGGCAAGGATGTTCTTGTCGCGATCCTGCTTGCGGAACCAGTTATGGATTTTGGAGCGCCCACGGCTGGTGGTGACATAGCCCAGGTTCGGGTTCAGCCAGTCGCGGCTCGGGTTCGGCTGCTTCTGGGTGATGATTTCAATCTGATCGCCCATCCGCAACTGGTAGGTAAACGGCACGATGCGCCCGCCAATCTTGGCGCCGATGCAACGGTGGCCGACGTCGCTGTGAATATGATAAGCAAAGTCGAGCGGCGTGGAGCCGGCCGGCAGATCCACCACATCGCCTTTCGGGGTAAACACGTAGACGCGATCGTCGAACACCTGGCTGCGAACCTCGTCGAGCATCTCGCCGGAGTCCGCCATCTCTTCCTGCCAGGCAATCAGCTTGCGCAGCCAGGCTATGCGTTCTTCATAGCCGGAGCGTACCGTCGCTACCGCGCCTTCTTTGTATTTCCAGTGCGCGGCCACGCCCAGTTCGGCATCTTCATGCATCTGCCGGGTACGGATCTGGATTTCGAGCGTTTTGCCGCGCGGGCCCAACACCACGGTGTGGATAGACTGATAGCCGTTGGGTTTCGGGTTGGCGACGTAGTCGTCGAACTCATCCGGCAGATGGCGGAAGTGGGTATGCACAATCCCCAGCGCCGCATAGCAGTCCTGCAAACGCTCGACCACCACGCGCACCGCGCGCACGTCAAACAGCTCGTCGAAGGCCAGCGCCTTCTTCTGCATTTTGCGCCAGATGCTGTAGATATGTTTAGGGCGGCCGTAGATATCCGCTTTGATGCCCTCGTCACCCATCGCTTTTCGCAGCGAGGCGACGAAGTCGTCGATAAACTGTTCGCGATCGATGCGGCGTTCGTGCAGCAGCTTGGCGATGCGCTTGTATTCATCCGGGTGCAGGTAACGGAAGCAGAAATCCTCCAGTTCCCATTTCAGTTGCCCGATGCCGAGGCGGTTGGCCAGCGGCGCATAGATATTCGAACACTCTTTTGCCGCCAGCACGCGCTCGTCTTCCGGCGCATCCTTCACTTCACGCAGGTGGGCGATACGCTCCGCCAGCTTGATCACCACGCAGCGGAAATCCTCCACCATCGCCAACAGCATGCGGCGCACGTTGTCGACCTGTTCGGAGGCCATGGAATCGTTCTGGGTGGCTTTCAGTTGGCGGATGGCGTCCATATCGCGCACGCCGTGCACCAGGTAGGTGATACCCTTGCCAAACTCTTCGGTCAGGGTTTCTTCCGGCACGATGCCGGCGTCCACCAGTGGGAACAGCAGCGCGGCGCGCATACTGTCGTTGTCCATGCTCAGCGTGGAGAGGATTTCCACCATTTCCAGCCCGCGCCACAACAACAGTGGTGCATCGGGATGGTTCTGGGTCTGTTGCTCACAGTAGCGCCAGGTTGCGGCTAATCGCTCACATGACTGCGGGTTAGGTAGCCCCAAGCTGGCAATCCACTCGTCGAGAGCAAATTCACCAGCCGTGTTCAGATGTGCACTTCTTACCGCAACCATACCCTCTCCCTACTTTGCAGCGACCCCAGGCGTGTTGTCGTTAATAAACAGCGCCATTGACTCAAGATGCTCCGTATGCGGAAACCTATCCAACATCCGCACACGTGCAAGACGATAACCGGCATCCAGCAATATTTTGCTGTCGCGTGCCAGCCTGGTAGGGTTACAAGAAACGTCCCCCCCGTGCTGGCGCCAGTTTTACACTATGTGACATCGCGCCGACCGCACCCGCACGGGCAAGGTCCAGCATCACTTTATCAAATCCTTGTGCTGCCCAAGGTTGCCGCTCAACGTCCTCTTCCAGATTTTCATGGAAGGAAAGAAGGAGGCATTATTCAGTTTATTCTTATGTGCATTATATTGCCCATTCGCTACCAGCGTGGCAATACCTTCTATCCCCAACACCGCGGCGGCAGGGTACAGTTGGCCCATGCCGCAGAACAGGTCCAATACCCGATCATTGGGCTGAATGTCGAGCCATTCAAGGGCCTGCGCTGCCATTTGCTGATTTACTGTGTCATTTACCCCAATAAAGCCACGCGAACTGATGTCTAAGCGTAGCCCGCCGACCTGATAATACGGCGTTTCGCCGCACAGTTTTTCGCTCCTGTCGCTGTCGGGCACCCAATAAACGGTTACGTTTTTTGGCTGCGCAAAGGCCGGTAACGCCTGGCGATCCTCATCTTTTTTCTTCCGTCAGCTGGATTTCCGCCTGCCAGCCCGGCAAGACTCCCCGCACAAACACGTCTTTGCCGTTGTGGCGTGTCACGCCTGTCCAAAGGGATCGAGGTCGCTCACCCTTGCGATTAACATTTGCAGACTTTGCCGGGTCGTCACGCAGCGTTTGGGAGAGTAGAATTGCACCATATTTGCCGATTGCGTGCCGGCTCATTAAAGTAGAGTGAGTTCGGCAATTCTCCCACATTGGAATCCCATGACCAAATACAGCTTGCGTGCGCGCATGATGATCCTGATTCTGGCCCCAACGCTGTTGATTGGTCTGCTGCTCAGCACCTTCTTCGTGGTGCACCGTTACAATGAGCTGCAAGAACAGCTGGTTGACGCCGGCGCCAGCATTATCGAACCCTTGGCGGTGGCCAGCGAGTACGGCATGACATTCCGCAGCCGCGAGTCGGTCAGGCAGTTGGTCAGCCTGCTGCACCGCCGTCATTCGGATATTGTGCGTTCAATTACGGTGTTCGATGCGCAGAATAATCTGTTTGTCACCTCCAATTATCATCACAATTTCGCCCAATTGCAGTTGCCGAAAGGTGTGCCAATGCCCACCGATCTGATGCTGACGCGGCGCGGCAACTCACTGATCCTGCGCACGCCGATCCTTTCGGAGAGCCAGTACCCGGATCAAAACGCCACCGACCCGGTTCCGCAAGACAACAACCTGGGTTATGTGGCGATCGAACTTGATCTTCAATCGGTGCGGTTGCAACAGTATAAAGAGGTGTTTGTTTCCACCCTGCTGTTGCTGCTGTGCATGTGCATTGCCATCCTGTTTGCTTACCGTCTGATGCGCGACGTGACCGGCCCGATCCGCAATATGGTGAACACCGTTGACCGCATCCGCCGTGGCCAGCTCGACAGCCGCGTTGAAGGCTTTATGCTCGGCGAACTGCATATGCTGAAGAACGGCATCAACTCGATGGCGATGTCGCTGACCGCCTATCACGAAGAGATGCAGCAGAATATCGACCAGGCGACTTCGGACCTGCGCGAGACGCTGGAACAGATGGAGATCCAGAACGTCGAGCTGGATCTGGCGAAAAAACGCGATCAGGAAGCGGCGCGTATCAAATCCGAGTTTCTGGCGAACACGTCGCACGAGCTGCGCACCCCGCTCAACGGTGTGATCGGCTTTACCCGCCAGATGCTGAAAACCGAGATGAGCGTCACCCAGACCGACTATCTGCAAACCATCGAGCGCTCGGCCAACAACCTGCTGACCATCATCAACGACGTGCTGGACTTCTCCAAGCTGGAAGCCGGCAAACTGGTGCTGGAGCACATTCCGTTCTCGCTGCGTGAAACGCTGGACGAAGTGATTGTGTTGCTGGCACCCAGCGCTCACGAGAAAGGGCTGGAATTGACGCTGGACGTGCATAACGACGTGCCGGAGCAGGTGATCGGCGATTCGTTGCGGTTGCAGCAGATCATTACCAACCTGCTGGGTAACGCGATCAAATTTACCGAAACCGGCAACATCGATATCCGCGTAGAGCTGCGCGGCCTGCAGGAACGTCAGGTCGAACTTGAAGTGCAAATCCATGACACAGGCATCGGTATATCAGAACGGCAGCAGTCGCAGTTGTTCCAGGCATTCCGCCAGGCGGACGCCAGCATTTCGCGCCGCCACGGCGGCACCGGTCTGGGGTTGGTGATCACCCAGAAGCTGGTAAAAGAGATGGGCGGCGATATCTGCTTCCACAGCCAGCTGAACCGAGGTTCAACCTTCTGGTTCCACATCACCCTCGAGCTGCACGAGGGCATGTTGTCGTTGCCGCCGAGCCTGCCGGACCTGCGCGGCAAGACGTTGGGGTACATCGAAGCCAACCCGATGGCGGCGGAAGCCACGCTCAACATGCTGAGCGTCACCCCGCTGGTGATCACCCATTCACCTACGCTGGCTCAACTGCCGAAAAAAGATTACGACTTCTTGCTGGTCGGGGTGCCGATCCCGTTCCGCGACAACCTGGCGCAGCACGAAGGCAAACTGATGGCGGCGCTGAAGATCGCCGACCGGGTGATTCTGGCGCTACCCTGCCAATCGCAGATCAACGCCGAGCAGCTTAAACAGCAGGGCGCTATCGGCTGCCTGATCAAGCCCATCACCGGCAACCGCCTGTTCCCGCTGCTGCGCATGGAAACGCCGCAGCGCCTCATCGCCGCGCCGGAACCCAAACGCCTGCCATTGACGGTGATGGCGGTCGACGATAACCCGGCCAACCTGAAACTGATTGGCACTCTGCTGGCTGAACAAGTGGAAAAGACCCTGCTGTGCGAAAGCGGGGAAGAGGCGCTGGCGCTGGCGCGCGATAACGTGCTGGATCTGATCCTGATGGATATCCAAATGCCGAATATCGACGGCATCCGCACCAGCGAACTGATCCGCCAACTGCCGCACCACAACTCTACGCCTATCGTCGCGGTTACCGCCCATGCGGTGAGCGGGGAGCGCGAGCATTTGCTGCAAGCGGGAATGGATGACTATCTGGCCAAGCCGATTGATGAAGCTATGCTGACCCGCGTGCTGGCCCGTTATTACAGCGGCGAACCGGCCGCCGAGCCATTGCTGTCGTTAGACTGGCCGCTGGCGTTGCGCCAGGCGGCGAACAAACAGGATTTGGCGCGCGATCTGCTGCAGATGCTGCTCGACTTCCTGCCGCAAGTCAGCGAACGGGTGCAGGCGGTGCTGGACGGCACCCCAGACGACAGCATTCTCGATTTGATCCATAAATTGCACGGCAGTTGCAGCTACAGTGGCGTGCCGCGCATGAAGCAACTGTGCTTCTACCTTGAACAGCAGTTGCGCAAGGGCGTCGGCAACGACGAACTGGAGCCGGAATGGCTGGAACTGCTGGATGAGATCGAATTGGTGAGCCAGGCAGCCCGCAGCCATCTGGAGAGCGATCGCCCAGCGACAAGCTGAGGGTGCCCCCCTCAGCATGATTAGCGGAACCTATATCTGCTGCGACAGCCTTATGGTCGCCGCAATATTGCGTGCGGTCATGCGCACGTTGTCGGCGGCATTCTCCAGCGCTTCCTCGAGCGTGCAGATGCTGTACAGCACGCTGAACACCGCATCCAGCCCGTGCTCATGCACCACGCCGACGTCGGCCGTCAGGCTGCCGGCGATGCCGATCACCGGCTTGTTGTAGCGCTTGGCGACGCGCGCCACGCCGATAGGCACCTTGCCGTTGATACTCTGACTGTCGATGCGTCCTTCGCCGGTGATCACCAGCGTCGCGTCGCGCACCAACGCGTCCAGCCCCAGCGCTTCGGTGACGATCTCAATCCCCTGACGCAGATCGGCATGGCAGAACGCCAACAACGCGGCCCCCATACCGCCGGCCGCGCCCGCACCGGGTACTCCGCCCACCTCAATCGCCATATCCTGCGCAATCACCTGCGCATAGTGCTGCAGGCAGCGATCAAGCTGCGCCACCATCTGTGGCGTAGCCCCTTTCTGCGGGCCGAAAATCGCCGAAGCGCCCTCTTTGCCGGTTAACGGGTTAGTGACGTCACAAGCGACCTCGAATTTGCACTGGGCAATGCGCGCATCCAGCCCGCTGACGTCGATCGCGACGAGGCGTTCCAACTGCGCACCGCCAAAGCCAATGTCGTCGCCGTTTTTATCCAGCAGCCTCGCCCCCAGCGCCTGCACCATGCCGGCGCCGCCGTCGTTGGTGGCGCTGCCGCCGATGCCGATAATGCAATGTTTTACGCCGTGATCCAGCGCCGAACGGATCAGTTCGCCGGTGCCATAAGAGGTGGTGTTCAGCGGGTTACGCTGCCGCCCCGGCACCAGTTCCAATCCGCTGGCGGCAGCCATCTCGATAAAGGCGCTCTGCTCATCGCCGGACAGGCCGAAAAAGGCTTTCACCTTTGCGCCCAGCGGCCCGGTGACGTCGACATCCACTTTACGCCCGCCGGTGGCGGCCACCATCGCCTCCACCGTACCTTCCCCGCCGTCGGCTACCGGCAGTTTGATGTACTCGGCATCAGGAAATATCTCGCGAAAACCCGCTTCAATCTGGGTCGCCACTTCCAGTGCCGACAGACTTTCTTTGTATGAGTCCGGCGCGATCACTATTTTCATATACGGTCCGTTTCCTCGACTGCACTCGTCCTTTGATTCGCCAACCGGCGCGTTGGCGCCCGCGGCAGAGGCAGAGCCTGCTCACCTGACCAGGTCGCCCCCTATCGGCTCACTTCCGCCTTGGTTAATTTCTCATAATAGCAGGCCAGCGCACTGTGATCCGCCGCCCCCAGCCCATCGGCTCGCAGCGCCTGCATCATTTCCATGACTGCGGCGGTGAGCGGCAGCTGTGCGCCGACGCCGTGCGAGGTATCCAGCGCGTTGGCCAAATCCTTGATATGCAGTTCAATGCGAAAGCCCGGCTTAAAATTACGATCCATCACCATCGGCGCTTTGGCGTCCAGCACCGTGCTGCCGGCCAGCCCGCCGCGAATGGCCTGATAGACCAGATCCGGGTTGACGCCCGCCTTGGTTGCCAGCACCAGCGCTTCGGACATCGCGGCGATGTTCAGCGCCACAATCACCTGATTCGCCAGCTTGGTGACATTGCCGGCCCCGATCTCCCCGGTGTGCACGACCGAACCTGCCATCGCTTTCATGACCGGCAGACAGCGCTCGAATACCGCCTTGTCGCCGCCAACCATCACCGACAAGGTCGCATCGATGGCCTTCGGCTCACCGCCGCTCACCGGCGCGTCCAGCATGGCAATCTGTTTTTCCGCCAGCGCGGCGCTGATTTCACGGCTGGCAAGCGGCGCAATTGAGCTCATGTCGACAAGCACGCTGCCCGGCCTGGCACCTTCGATAATGCCGTCCTTGCCCAATGCAACCTCTTGCACCTGCGGCGAATTCGGCAACATGGTGATCAGGATATCGCTTTGCTCAGCCACCGCTTTCGGCGTCTCGGCGGCGGTTGCGCCCAACGCAACCAGCTCGGCGGTGGTCTGAGGATGATGATTGAGCACCACCAGCGAATAACCGGCTTTCAGCAGATTTTTACTCATGGGTTTGCCCATGATACCCAGGCCAATAAATCCAATTTTCATAAGGTTAACCTCTTTGCAAAGTGGAAAGCAGAACGTTATTTTTTAAACCTGTCGCACAGCGCCAGGGTGGCTGCGCGGAACACCCCGAGATCGCTCCCAACCGCGACAAACGTGGCCCCCCATTCCAGGTAGCGACGCGCATCGGCCTCAGCCGGCGCCAGTATGCCGCTCGGTTTGCCGTGCGCCTTGGCGCATGCAAAGATATGGCGGATCGCCGCCTGCACCTGCGGATGATTGGGCTGGCCTAGGTAGCCGAGCGCCGCCGATAAATCGCTTGGGCCGACAAAGATGCCGTCAACGCCGTCCACGGCGGCAATCTCATTCAGATTATCCACCCCGGCCTGGTTTTCTATCTGGACCAGTACGCTGATGTTGTCGTTGATGGTGGTGAAATAATCCGCCACCGTGCCGTAACCGTTGCTGCGATGAGAGACCGACACGCCGCGAATGCCCGCCGGCGGATAACGGGTGGACGCTACCGCCAGCCGTGCCTGTTCCGCGTTTTCCACAAAGGGGATCAGGAAGTTGTAAAAGCCGATATCCAGCAGGCGCTTGATGATCACCGGTTCGTTGCACGGCGGCCGCACCACCGCTGCGCTGTCGCTGTCTTTCAGCGCCATCAGCTGCGGCACGAAAGTGGTGATGTCGTTAGGCGCATGCTCGCCGTCCAGCACCAGCCAGTCGAAACCGGCCAACCCCAGCACCTCGGTAGATATCGGATTGCCCAGCGCCGACCAGCAGCCAATCAGGGTTTCGCCCTGCAACAGGGCCTGGCGGAAGCGGTTGGGGAGAAGGCTAGTCTTCATGGCGTTTCCTTGGGTTAAGATTGAAATGTTATGCACCGGGCGTTAACGCACCAGGCATGGGCGCTTGGGATCAAAAACCCAGTCCGGCACCAGATACTGCATACCCTGAGCGTCGTCTCGGGCACCCAGTCCGTTGGCCATATACAACTCATGGGCCTTCATCAACCGATCGCGATCCAGCTCTATGCCCAGCCCCGGCTTCTTCGGCACCTCAATGCGGCCGCCGACAATCTGCAAGGGTTCGCGGGTCAGGCGCTGATCGCCCTCCTGCCAGATCCAATGGGTATCGATGGCGGTGATTTTTCCCGGTGCGGCGGCGGCGACATGGGTAAACATCGCCAGCGAAATATCAAAGTGATTATTGGAGTGAGAACCCCAGGTCAGCCCGAACTCGTGGCACATTTGCGCCACCCGCACCGAACCTTGCATTGTCCAGAAATGCGGGTCCGCCAGCGGAATGTCCACCGACTGCAATTGCAGCGTATGGCCCATCTGCCGCCAGTCGGTAGCGATCATGTTGGTGGCGGTCGGCAGGCCGGTGGCGCGGCGAAACTCCGCCATCACCTCTCTGCCGGAAAACCCTTGCTCGGCGCCGCAGGGATCTTCCGCATAAGCCAGCACGTTGCGCAGTTGCCTGCCGAGGGAAACCGCTTCGTTCAGCGACCAGGCACCGTTGGGATCAAGGGTAATGCGCGCCTGCGGAAAACGCTCGGCCAGCGCGGTCACCGCCTCAGCTTCCTCTTCCCCGGCCAGCACCCCGCCCTTGAGCTTGAAATCGTTGAAACCGTATTTTTCATAGGCCGCCTCCGCCAGCCGCACCACACTCGCCGGCGTCAGCGCCTCTTCATGCCGCAGTCGGTACCAGTCGCAGCGCTCATCCGGTTGGCTGCGATACGCCAGCGGCGTCTTATTGCGGTCACCGAGGTAGAACAGATAGCCGAGCATTTCCACCGAATCACGCTGCTGGCCGTCTCCGAGCAGCGCCGCCACCGGCACGTCGAGAAACTGTCCGAGCAAATCCAGCATCGCCGCTTCAATGCCGGTCACCACGTGAATGGTGGTGCGCAGATCGAAGGTTTGCAGGCCGCGCCCACCGGCATCACGCTCGGCAAAGCGGCTGCGTACCGCCGCCATCACGTTTTTGTATTCCCCCAGGGTTTTACCCACCACCAACGACCGGGCCTCTTCCAGCGTGTGGCGAATTTTCTCGCCGCCCGGCACTTCGCCCACGCCGGTGTGGCCGGCATTATCCTGCAGGATCACGATATTACGCGTAAAAAACGGCGCATGGGCGCCACTCAGATTTAGCAGCATACTGTCATGGCCGGCGACCGGCACGATCTGCATGGCGGTTATTTTGGCTGCGGCACTAAGTGAAGTCATAAGGTTATCCTTTAAGAAAAATCAGCGACCAAAGGCCGGGCGTTTGGCATCGAACTGCCAGCCGGGGACCAGGTATTGCATGGCAACCGCGTCGTTGCGAGCACCCGACGGAAGCTGCTGGTGCAACCGATGCGCCTGTTCCAATGCGGCCCAATCCAGATCAATGCCCAGCCCCGGTCGATCCGGCACGGCAATGCGGCCGTCGACGATTTGCAGCGGGTTTTTCGTCAGGTGCTGGCCCTCCTGCCAGATCCAATGGGTGTCGATGGCGGTGGGATTGCCGGGCGCGGCGGCGGCGACATGGGTAAACATCGCCAGCGAAATATCGAAGTGATTATTGGAATGGCAACCCCAGGTCAGCCCCCAGTCGTTGCACAGCTGGGCTACCCGCACCGCGCCGTGCAGGGTCCAGAAATGCGGATCCGCCAAGGGGATATCCACCGCTTGCAGCATCACCGCATGGCACATCTCGCGCCAGTTGGTGGCGATCATGTTAGTGGCGACCGGCAAGCCGGTGGCGCGGCGGAACTCCGCCATCACTTCACGGCCGGAGAATCCCTGTTCGGCGCCGCAAGGATCCTCGGCATAGCTCAGAATGCCCCGCATGCCCTTGCACAAGGCGATAGCCTCATCGAGCAGCCAGGCGCCATTGGGATCGACGGTAATGCGGGCATCCGGGAAATGCTTAGCCAGCGCACGCACCTCGTCCATTTCCTGTTCGCCCGGCAACACACCGCCTTTCAGCTTGAAATCCCGGAAGCCGTAACGATCCCTGGCTGCCGCGGCCAGTTCGACGATCGCCGGCGTGTCCATTGCCTGCTGATGTCGCAGCTGGTACCAGGGGTGTCGGCCGCGTTGAGCGGGTTGATAGGGCAAATCCGTTTTCCCGGCGTCGCCGATATAAAACAGGTAGCCAAGCACCGCCACCTCGTCACGCTGCTTGCCGGGGCCGAGCAGCTCCGCCACCGGCACGCCGAGGAACTGGCCGAGCAGGTCGAGCAGCGCGGCCTCCAAAGCCGCCACCGCGTTCACCCGCAGCTCAAAGGTCCAGGCCCCCTGACCGAAGGCGTTAAAATCGGCCTCTTGATTGCCGCTGTGAATGTCGTGCACCAACCGGTTCATGTGCGCAACCTGCTGGCCGATGACCCGGGGAATAACCGCCATCAGCGTGCGATAAATCACTTCGCCGCCCGGTGCCTCCCCGACGCCGGTATGCCCGGCGCTGTCGGTCAGCACCACCACGTTGCGGGTGAAACAGGCCCCGTGCGCGCCGCCGATATTCAGCAGCATGCTGTCGTACCCGGCCACCGGGATCACGCGCATTTCGGTGATCACCGGCGTACTTTGCGTGTTGCTCATGCTGATTTCCTCACCCGTGCAAGGGTTTCAATTCGATGCGTTTGATTTCGCCGACAATGAACAGGTAGCTCGCCACCGCCAGCAGGGCGTGGATGCCGACATACACCAGAGCGCCGTTAAAGGATCCCGTGGTGCCGATGATGTAGCCGATAGCGATCGGCGTGACGATGCCGGAGACGTTGCCGAACATATTGAACAGCCCGCCGCTCAGGCCACTGATCTCTTTTGGCGCGGTATCCGCCATGACCGCCCAGCCGAGCGCCCCCACCCCTTTGCCGAAGAACGCCAGCGCCATGATGCCGACCACCATCCATTCGGTATCGACGTAGTTGCAGAACACCATCGTCATCGACAGCAGCATGCCCAGCACAATCGGCGCCTTGCGGGCGAAGGTCAGTGACTGCGTGCGGCGCATCAGGTAGTCGGAGATCACGCCGCCGAGCACGCCGCCGACAAAACCGCAGATGGCCGGCACCGAAGCCACCATCCCGGCCTTAAGGATCGACATGCCACGCGCCTGCACCAGATAGACCGGGAACCAGGTGATGAAAAAATAGGTCAGTGCGTTAATGCAGTATTGGCCGATATACACCCCGACCATCATGCGCGACTGCAACAGCTGTTTGATCTGATGCCACTTCTCGCCTTTCACCTTCACCTGCTGCGACCGCGGTTGATCCATGTTGATCAAGGCACCACCGGCCTCGATATAGTCCAGCTCGGCCTGGTTTACGCCGGGATGCTCCTTGGGGTTGTGCAGCACTTTCAGCCAGATGAAGCTGAGCACGATGCCGAGCCCGCCCATAAAGAAGAACACGTGCGACCAGCCCACGGCGTGAGTCAGCCAACCCATGATCGGCGCGAAGATCACCGTGGCGAAGTATTGCGCCGAGTTAAAGATCGACACCGCCGTGCCACGCTCGTGCGCCGGAAACCAGGCGGCGACAATGCGGCTGTTGCCGGGGAAGGACGGCGCTTCCGCCAGCCCCACCAGGAAACGCAGGGCGAACAGCGCCACGACGATGCCAAAGCCGCTGAAGATATCCACGAACCCCTGCAACAGCGTGAACAGCGACCAAATAAAGATGCTCCAGAAATAGACGCGCTTCGATCCGAAGCGGTCGAGCAACCAACCGCCGGGGATCTGGCCGATTACGTAGGCCCATGAGAAAGCCGAGAAGATATAGCCCATCCCAATGGGATCCAGACCGATATCCTTGGCCATCGACGAGCCGGCGATCGACAGGGTGGCGCGATCGCCGTAGTTGAACGAGGTAACGATAAACAGCATCACCACGATCCAGTAACGCGCATGGGTTCTTTTAATCGAACTCGTTGCGGAGCTGATGGTAGACATTGTGTTCTCCTGAATGATAGCGGCTTGCTATATTCATCCTGAACCACAGATATATCCCCTATGAATTTCAAGTGGCCGCCAATCGGCCAATTCGCACATTCCATGCAATTGAAATACAACGGGCATGTAAATATCTCAGAACGAAATCGATTAAATTAGATTGCGCCAACAATGAGCAGTGCGGTTAATACGCCAGCGGCAATATTTAAATCCAATGAATTTCACTACGCAGAAAAGTATATGCGCCGTAAATTCATATCTCATCAGGCAATACAACAAGGATTGCGGGGATATCACGGGTAATTTATGGCATATGCCCAATGCAGTGGCGACTGGCTCACGAAACGTCGCCCACGAGCCTTTCCTGCCCTCTGGCTTTAAATCTGCAACCGGACCACAACTTGAAAATGAAGGGGTATCCGTGAGCCGCCTCACAACCGACTGGTCCGATGCCAAATAATCCATGCCGAATACCCGCTAATCCCGGTCATTTGCATAATGCCCCTCAGCCGTACCGCACTTATACTGCTTAATGAGCAACCGTGCCGGTTATTACCCACAGACTACCCAAAATAAATCTACTCAGGATAATAAGCATGTCCGATATAAACGAGACGCCGCTTTATATTAAGGTTCACGACTCGGATAATGTCGCCATCGTGGTAAACGATCGCGGCCTGCCGAAAGGCGCATTATTTTCCTGCGGGCTGCAATTACTGGAACATGTACCGCAGGGGCACAAGGTCGCGCTGGAAAACATTGCCGCCGGCGGCGAGATTGTCCGCTACGGCGAGATCATCGGTCATGCGCAACGTGCCATTTTACGCGGCTGCTGGATCGACGAATCGCTGGTCTCACTGCCGGAGGCCCCCGAGTTGCAGCGCCTGCCACTGGCCAATAAGGTTCCCGCACCGCTGCCGCCACTCGAGGGTTATCGCTTCCAGGGTTACCGCAATGCCGACGGCAGCGTCGGCACCAAAAACTTGCTCGGCATTACCACCAGCGTGCAGTGTGTCGCCGGCGTGGTTGATTACGTAGTGAAAATCATTGAACGCGATCTGCTGCCGCGTTACCCCAATGTGGATGGCGTGGTCGGCCTCAACCATCTTTACGGTTGCGGAGTGGCGATCAACGCGCCGGCCGCGGTGGTGCCGATCCGCACCATTCACAATCTGGCGCTGAATCCCAATTTTGGCGGCGAGGTGATGGTGGTCGGCCTCGGCTGCGAAAAACTGCAACCGGAACGCCTGTTGCAAGGCACTCCGGACGTGCAGGCGATCTCGCTCGACGAGAGCCACATTGTCCGTTTGCAAGACGAGAAACATCGGGGTTTCAGATCTATGGTTGACGACATCCTGACGCTCGCCGAGCGCCATCTCCAACGCCTGAACCGCCGTCAGCGCGAAAGCTGCGCAGCCTCAGAATTGGTGGTCGGCATGCAGTGCGGCGGCAGCGATGCGTTTTCCGGCGTAACGGCCAATCCGGCGGTGGGTTTCGCCTCCGATCTGCTGGTGCGCTGCGGCGCGACGGTGATGTTCTCTGAAGTCACTGAAGTGCGCGATGCGGTACATCTGCTGACGCCGAGAGTGGCGGATGAACAGGTTGGCAAACGCTTGCTGGAGGAGATGGCCTGGTACGATGCCTATCTCGAAGCCGGCCAAAGCGATCGCAGCGCCAATCCGTCCCCGGGCAATAAAAAAGGCGGGTTGGCCAACGTGGTGGAAAAAGCATTGGGATCAATCGCCAAATCAGGCACCAGCGCTATTGTAGAGGTGCTGTCCCCCGGCCAGCGTCCCACCAAACGCGGCCTGATCTACGCAGCCACGCCCGCCAGCGACTTTGTCTGCGGCACCCAGCAGCTGGCCTCCGGCATCACTATCCAGGTATTCACCACCGGACGCGGTACGCCTTACGGCCTGCCGGCGGTGCCGGTGATTAAAATGGCGACCCGCAGCGCGCTGGCGGATCGCTGGTACGATTTAATGGACATCAACGCCGGCACTATCGCCACCGGCGAAGCCACTATCGAACAGGTGGGCTGGCAGCTGTTTGAACTGATTCTGGATATCGCCAGCGGGCGCAAGCAAACCTGGTCGGATCAATGGGGGCTGCATAACGCGCTGGCGGTATTTAATCCGGCGCCGGTGACCTAGATCAGGCGTCGGCATCCAGTTGCAGACCGATATACAGCAGCAGGCGATCGTCAAAACTGGCGAGGTTCAACCCGGTCAGTTCTGCAATGCGGTTGAGCCGGTATTCCAGCGTATTACGATGAATATACAACGCCTTGGCGGTGACGGTCGGTTGTACGTTATGCAAGAACCAGGCAGTCAGCGTACGGCGCAGCAGGCCATTGCCGTCCATCGCCTTTAGCTTCGCCAGCGGGCGGGCCAGCTCATCCGCCTGCCAGCCGCCGCGCAGGCTATCCAGCAATACCGGCAACATCAGATCCTGATAGTAATAGGTGCGTTGCTCCCCCATCCGCTGCTTGCCGACCACCATGGTGGTGCGCGCGGTGCGATAGGACCGGGCGATACTGCCCGGTCCGGTGAAATAATTGCCGAGTGCGATGCGCACCCGCAATCGGCTGCTCTCATTCATCCTCGACAACAGGTTATCCACCCGTCGCCGGTGATCTTCCGCATCCCAGCGCCCATGGCCATTGAGCGCAGGTTTCAACACCACCATTTCGCTCAATGAAACGATGGCGATCAAATTGTCGCGCTCCGGCATGGTCAGCAACGTCTGCAATTGCTGCAGTTCGGCCATTGCACTGTCAACGCCAAGCTGGCCGCTGTCCACCTCCACCACCGCCGCGACCCGTGGCTGGCTAGGATCGATCCCCAGCCGCTGCGCCCACTCCATCAGCGCCGGAGTGAGTTCGTCGGTACGGATCAAGTTCAGCACCAATTCTTCCCGCAGCCGGCTGTCCTGCGCCAGCATATGCAACAGCCGAGCCTGCTCCAGCATCATTTCGGCGGTCATGCAGACCAGCTCGCCATACTGCCGCAGCTGGCCAGGGTTACCGGTCAGGCCGATGACCCCGACGATGCGCCCGTCAATGCGCAGCGGCAGGTTAACGCCGGGGCGCACGCCATGCAGGTGACGCGCCACCGCTTCGTCAATATCCACCACCCGCGCCTGTGACAGCACCAGCAGCGCGCCTTCGTGCAGTTCCCCCACCCGCTCACGATCGCCGCTGCCGATAATCTTGCCGCGCGCATCCATCACATTGACATTGCTGTCGATGATTTGCATGGTGCGCGCAACGATCTCTTGCGCCAGCTTGCCATCGAGATGGTATTCCGACATGCCGTGTTCTCCTGCCCGGAAAGGTGCCAATTCTTCAGCATACCGACGGCGATCCTCAGGCACATTGTGCAGTTGCACAAAGCTTGGTGACCATTGCTGAAGTTGCGGCAAGGTTCACAGTTTTCACGACGTAAAAAAGGCACGCCGTAGCGTGCCTTGAGAGCGGTAGACCGTGAAGAACTTACTGCATCAACAGATACAGCTGGGTATCGCCGCGTTGGATGTTCAACGCCAGCACCGACGGCTTGCTGTCGAGAATTTTGCGCAGTTCGCCCAGGTTCTGAATAGGCTGCTGGTTAACCCCGAGGATAATATCGCCTTTTTTCAGGCCGATGCGCGCAGCGGCACTGCCGGCTTTGACGTTATCCACCTTCACGCCTTTCTGGCTGCCGGCCTGGGCATTGCTCAGCTCGGCCCCTTCAATGCCGGTGTAGATATTGCCGGACTCCACCTGAGTCTGGGCGCTTTGCTCCAGCGTGACGTCCACGGTAACCGGCTTGCCGTCGCGGATGATGCCCAGCGACATTTTGCTGCCGACCGGCAGCGTGCCGATTTCCGCACGGAACGAGGCAAAGCTGGAGATGGCTTTACCGTTCATGGTGACGATAACGTCACCGGCCTTGATGCCCGCCTTGGCGGCGGAGGATTTCGGCATCACCTGGCTGACAAAGGCCCCGCGTTGTGCGTCCACCTTCATCGCTTTCGCCAGTTCGGAATTCAACTCGGTGCCCATAATGCCCAGTTCGCCGCGTTTCACCTGGCCGAACTCAACCATTTGCGCCGTCAGGTTTTTCACCATGTTGCTCGGGATGGCGAAACCAATACCGATGTTGCCGCCGTCCGGTGCCAGGATCGCGGTGTTAATACCGATCAGTTCGCCGTTCAGATTAACCAGCGCGCCACCGGAGTTACCGCGGTTAATCGCCGCATCGGTCTGGATAAAGTTTTCGTAGTTTTCGATATTCAACCCGCTGCGGCCCAACGCGGAAACGATGCCGGAAGTCGCGGTTTCGCCTAATCCGTAAGGGTTGCCGATCGCCACGGTATAATCGCCGACGCGCAGTTGCTCGGAATCCGCCATTTTGATTGCCGTCAGGTTTTTAAAGTCTTTCAGTTGGATCAACGCGATATCGGAACGCGGATCCTTGCCTATCACCTTGGCGTCAAACTTGCGGCCGTCGCTCAGTTGCACCTGAATTTTATTGGCGTTATCCACCACGTGATTGTTGGTCACCACGTAGCCTTTGGCCGCGTCAATCACCACCCCGGCGCCCAGCGCCTGGAATTTTTCCTGGGTGCCCTGACCCGGTGCGCCCTGCCCGCCATCAGTGCCGCCCTGGCACATTGGCGAAGCCTGGAACGGCGAACCGTCCTGGCAGAAAGGCGAATCTTCGCCAAAGAACTGCTGGAACTGCGGCGGCATCTTCTGCGCGTTGACGGTGGTACTGCCTTCAACGTTAATACTCACTACGGAAGGCATCACTTTTTCCAGCATCGGCGCTAGGCTAGGCAGCTGTTGGGTGCTTGAAGAAGCGGTTTCTGCGGCGCCGGCCGTCATCGGGCCCAGTGCCATACCAATACTGAAAGCCAGGGCGCTAAGAACTAATGCGGTTTTTTTCATCTGTGTGTCTCTTATAAAGTCGTTCAGAAAGTATTGCGTTCTTTGTGCATAGTCAGAGCTTATTAATAGCCCGAAGTTCCGGCGCAGGTTATTGGTAATAGTAAACAAATATTGTCCGTCTTTACAAAACTCGAAATACTCACTGCGACCTGCAACGCATGCGTTCAAATAATATTTATTAACTGAATGAATTATTCAGCTGCCATTAGTTTTCGATATTCGTCGTAGGCATAAAGATCGGTCATGCCGCTGATATAATCTTGCAGCAAACGCGCGCGGAAATAATATTCCCGGATCGCCAATTGCTCGGGCGACAGGTGTTGCAACCCTTCAACCGCTTCGACATACGCCAACCGATGTTTGGTGGATAGCTTGTGGAACAGGCGCGTTTCTATCGGGTAAGCGCGATGGCTGTCTTCCCGCACCAAGCGGGTAAAATCCGCCAGCGACATCGCCAGCAAGGGGCTGTAGATGTCCAGCAAGCCGCTGATCACCCGGTAGCCCTGCAGCTCAAGCTGCTCCACTTCGGGGTGGTTGAACACGTGCTTGAAGGCCACATTTTTGAAGATCTTCAGCAGTTGGTACGCCGGGCTGGAGTCTTCCAGCAACGCCTGATTAAAGTTACCCCGATAAACCGCATCCAGATTATCAATAAAACGCTGCGCCGCATGCGGCACCAGCCGCGCCACGGTGAACACCCGCAAATACATGAAGAACTGATCTTCACTGCTGCGCCGCGCGCCGCCGCGATCGATCTTGCGAAAAGCGCTGGCCACGGTTTTATCAAACAAGTCGCCCGGCGATACCTCGCCCCATTCCTGAGTTAAATGCTGATAAAGTTGTTCAACGGTGAAAATGTTTTTTTCCACCGCGTCTTCCAGATCGGCGACGCAGTAAGAAATATCGTCCGCCGCCTCCATGATATAAGTCAGCGGGAAGCGATCGAACTCGCCCATATTCAGCTCGCGCCGCAAACGATCGACAAACGCCTCTTCCGCCAGATAAAAGCCCGGTTTTTTCATCAGGTAGCTGTGGCTGGCGGGGATCTCGCTCGCCCAGTACGCCGGACGGGTATATTTCAGAATGCAGCCCACCTGCGCATAGGTCAGGTTGAGCTTCAGTAACGTATGCACCAGCCGAATCGCCTGGGCATTGCCCTCGAAATGGCTGAGATCGTGGCGGATGCGGCTGCGCAGGCGGTTGAGATCGCCTTCGCCTTCGTGCAGGCGCAGCACGCCGATCTGGCAACGATCGTTGCTGGCGGGCTCGCTCCCGCAACTGGCGGGATCGAGCCGCTGGGAAAACCAGTCGTTAATCGCCGACTCGCCGAAGTGCCCAAACGGCGGGTTGCCGATGTCGTGCATCAGGCAGGACATCTCAACTATGCTTTCAAAAGGATCGAGCAGTTTGGTCAGGCCGAGCGCGTCGATCCGCCGTTCCTGTTTGAAACGGTTGAGGATCTCTTTTGCAATGTGCCGCCCGACCTGCTGCACCTCCATCGAGTGCGTCAGACGGCTACGCACCGCGGCGTTGCGCTCCAGAGGGAACACCTGGGTTTTTTGCTGCAGACGGCGAATGGCGGCTGAATTGACGATACGCCCGCGATCGCTCTCAAACTGCCGCACGATGTCATATTCTTCCTCAGCTTCAATAGGTTTACTGAAAGGCCGCTGGAAGCTGATTTTTTGCTTAAAGTCGATCCCGGACATCTGTTTCTCCTCCGTTGCGCCCAGCCCCCGTGATAACAATTCCCGCGGGCATATGCAACGGATTATCTCTCTATGAGAGCCATGATAGACTATGGCGCAATTCCCACCCCCCAATCAGCGAGTGTTATTTATGAAAGTAGGCATCATCGGCGCCATGGAACAGGAAGTTACCCTGCTGCGCGAACAAATTGAAAACCGTCAGACCATTCAACGCGCGGGTTGTGAAATCTATACCGGCCAGATCGGCGGCGTTGACGTGGCACTGCTGAAATCCGGTATCGGTAAAGTTTCTGCGGCAATGGGCACCACCCTGCTGCTGGAGCACTGCAAGCCGGATCTGGTGATCAATACCGGTTCCGCCGGTGGCCTGGCCGCTACGCTGAAAGTGGGCGATATCGTGGTTTCCGAAGAAGTGCGCTATCACGACGCCGACGTCACCGCCTTTGGTTACGAACCAGGCCAGATGGCCGGTTGCCCGGCGGCCTTCGTGGCGGACGAAGCGCTGATTGCGCTGGCGGAAAGCTGCATCAAGCAGTTGGATCTTAACGCGGTACGCGGTCTGATCTGCAGCGGCGACGCCTTCATTAACGGCGCAGAGCCGTTGGAACGCATCCGCACCACCTTCCCAACCGTTGCCGCGGTAGAAATGGAAGCCGCCGCCGTCGGCCACGTTTGCCACCTGTTCGGCACGCCGTTTGTGGTGGTGCGTGCCATCTCTGACGTCGCCGACAGTGAATCGCACATGAGCTTTGACGAGTTCCTTGTCGTGGCCGCCCAGCAATCAACGCTGATGGTCAACGCGATGCTGCAAACCCTGGCCAAGCGCGGTTGATGTGAAGCCACGCTTTTCAGCTCTGTTGTGGCTGCTCGTACTCTGGGCGGCTCTGCCTGCCGGCGCTGCTCAACGCGTGATCAGCCTGGCGCCCAATGCCACCGAGCTTGCCTACGCCGCCGGTATGGGCGATACCCTGCTGGCGGTGAGCGCCTTCTCCGATTACCCACCGGCGGCCAAGAAGCTGGAACAGGTGGCGTCCTGGCAAGGGATCAACCTTGAGCGGGTACTGGCGCTGAAGCCGGATCTGATCCTCGCCTGGCGCGGCGGCAATCCACAACGGGTGCTGGATCAGCTCGCCGCCTTCGGTATCCCGATTTTTTATGCGGATGCCACCACGCTCGATGACATCGCCCAGTCGCTGGATGATCTGGCCAAATACAGCCCGCATCCGGAGCAGGCACACCAGGCTGCGGGCACCATGCGCCAACAGATCGCCGCGCTGAAAGCAAAATACCCGCACAACCAGCCGCACCGGGTCTTGTTGCAGTTTGGCACCCAGCCGCTGTTCACCAGCTCCGGCGCCACTCTGCAAAGCCAGGTGCTGTCGCTGTGCGGAGCGGAGAATATCTTTGCCGACAGCCGCATGCCGTGGCCGCAAATCAGCCGCGAGCAAGTGTTGGCCCGCCACCCTCAGGCCGTAGTGATTACCGGCGACGCAAAAGAGATTGCCAGCGTGAAAGCCTTTTGGGCGCCGCAGCTGCAAGTGCCGGTGATTGCGCTGAACGGCGACTGGTTCAACCGCGCCGGCCCGCGCATCATGCTGGCCGCACAGCAACTGTGCAGCCAACTGGCGGAGCTCCCCTGATGCTGGTGTTTTGGCTGGATATTCTGGGTACCGCAGTTTTCGCCATCTCCGGCGTATTGCTGGCCGGCAAGCTGCGCATGGATCCGTTCGGCGTGTTGGTGCTCGGCGTGGTCACTGCGGTCGGTGGCGGCACCATCCGCGATATGGCGCTGGCCAATGGCCCGGTATTTTGGGTGAAAGACCCGACCGATCTGGTGGTGGCGATGATAACCTGCGTGCTGACGCTGCTGCTGGTACGCCAACCGCGACGCCTGCCGAAATGGATCCTGCCGGTGCTGGATGCCGTCGGGCTGGCGGTGTTCGTCGGCATCGGCGTCAATAAAGCCTTCGCCGCCGATACCGGTCCGCTGGTGGCGGTGTGCATGGGGGTCATTACCGGGGTTGGCGGCGGTATTATCCGGGACGTCCTGGCGCGGGAAATTCCGATGATCCTGCGAACCGAAGTTTACGCCACCGCCTGTATTGTCGGCGGCATTGTCCACGTTACCGCTTTCGCTACCTTCGGTATGCCGCTGCAGCAGGCGATGATGCTTGGCATGGGCATCACGCTGGCGATCCGGCTGGCGGCCATCCGCTGGCATCTGAAACTGCCCGCATTTATCCTCGAACGATAACGACTGCCCGCCGAAGCAAACCCGGTTCGGATCAGCATGAAATGGCGACCATAAAAAAACCCGCAAACCGGTGAGGTTGGCGGGTTTTATGCTGCTGCAGACGGGATCAGACGCTGAACGAAGAACCGCAGCCGCAGGTGGTTTTGGCGTTAGGGTTGGTGACCACGAAACGTGAACCTTCCAGCCCTTCGGTATAATCGACCGAACCGCCCACCAGATATTGCAGGCTCATTGGGTCAACCACCAGCGCAACGCCCTGCTTCTCGATGGTCATATCGCCATCGTTGACCTTGTCGTCAAAAGTGAAACCGTACTGGAATCCGCTGCAGCCGCCACCGGTAATGTAAACCCGCAACTTCAGATTCGGATTTTCTTCATCAGCAATCAGTACCTTAACCTTGCTTGCTGCTGCCTCGGTAAATTGCAGGGGCAGTGCTGTTTCATCACTCATACTCTTTACTCCCAACATTGTTCTGCATCAGGCCGCTACAATGGCAGTCTGATTAATGTTTTTGATTATCCAATACCTGAGTGCTGCGTTCAAGTATTCACCGCATTTGTTGTATTTTCTTTACCTGTTTTATCTGCCGCCTCACGCGCCTGCAGCGCTTCCTGCCGTTGCAACGTACGGGCCAATATCGACGAATACAACGGCTTACCCCCGAGGAACTGCGCCACCAGCGTAGCACCAAGGCAGGTAATGATCATTGGCAGTATGAGCTGATAATTATCGGTCATCTCCAACACCAGCACGATCCCGGTCAAGGGTGCGCGCACCGTGGCGGCAAACAACGCGCCCATTCCGGCAATGGCGAAAGTACCGGCCTCAATGCCGTATTGTGGAAACAGGTGCGCGCCGGCCAGGCCAAAAGCGGTGCCAAACAGCGTGCCCAGCGCTAGCATTGGCGCAAAGATCCCGCCCGGCGCACCTGAGCCAAAGCACAGCAGCGTGGTGATCACTCGGGTGATAAAAATAAACATCAGCATGCCGACGCTATAATTACCTGCCGCTGCGATCGGGATCAGTCCAAAGCCCCCGCCTGCCGCTTCTGGCTGGATCAGCCCCAGAATGCCGCAGATGCCGCCAAGCAAGCCGCCCATCAGCAAAACCTTGCGCATTTTGCCGCCGTGCAGACGAGCGAACATGTCCTGAGTGCGGAAAATCAGCGCATTGAACATGACGCCTACCGCGCCAAAGATCGCCCCGAGTACCAAATACAGCCACAGCGTGTTGATCGGCGCGGAGGAAAGCTTGCCTACCTCAATCACCGAGTGCTCACCATTGAACAACTGAAACACCACGCTCGACATGATCACGCCGATAAACACCGCTTTAATCGAGATCAGGTTATAGCGGAACTGCGGACGCATTTCCTCAATGATAAACAGAATGCCCGCCAGCGGCGCATTGAAGGCGGCGGACAGCCCGGCGGCCGCGCCGGTGGCCAGCAACGAATGACGCGCTTCAGCGCCGCGCATGCGGAAGATATCCAATACCATACGCCCGACGTTGCCCCCCATCTGCACCGTAGGCCCTTCACGGCCGAGCACCATGCCCGCCCCCAGCGTACCCATGCCGCCGATAAACTTCACCGGGATAACCCGCCACCAACGTACCGGACGCAGCTCTTCCAGTGCCCCTTCGATCTCCGGTATGCCTGAGCCGCCCGCTTCCGGCGCAAAGCGGCGCACCAGGTAGTACCCCAGCACCGCCAACGCAGCAGAAAGAATGAAAGCCAGCGGCCAAACCAGGATCCAGGAATCGGCGACCTGCGCCAGCGCGGATAACCGCCGCTGCTGCACCCAGTCCACCGCCTTATCAAAGGCTACGCCGAGCAATCCCGCCAGGGTGCCCACCACCGCAGCCATAAACAGGATGGCCACCGGCGTTTTGTCTCGGCGGATAAACTGACGCACCGCGTCACTGCGTTTCAGGCGTGGAGCCCGCGCCACCGGCGGCTGTTGCTGCAATTCAGTCATAATGGGGTATTCATTAACGGAATTAAATGTAATACAAATAGGGAAGCCGATTATTCTAACGCACCCACTGAGCGACCGCCCCCCAAAATAGGTATCTGACTGTGATCGTTTCATATCGACGAACACTTCTCTAGAATAGCGCGATTAAATCATTCGAAAGAGAATCCAGGAGCCGATTTATGAGCTTACACAGCAAGTCCGAAAGTCTGTATGCCCAAGCGCAACAGGTGATCCCAGGTGGGGTTAACTCTCCGGTGCGTGCATTCACCGGCGTTGGCGGTGTGCCGCTGTTTATCGAGCGGGCGGACGGGGCTTACCTGTTCGACGTCGACGGCAAAGCCTATATCGACTACGTCGGTTCCTGGGGCCCCATGGTGCTGGGGCACAACCACCCGGCGATCCGCAACGCGGTCATCGAAGCGGCGCAGCGCGGCCTGAGTTTTGGCGCTCCCACCGAGATGGAAGTCAAAATGGCGGAGTTGGTTACCAAACTGGTACCGACAATGGATATGGTGCGGATGGTAAACTCGGGTACTGAGGCCACCATGAGCGCTATTCGTCTGGCGCGCGGCTACACCCATCGCGATAAAATCATCAAGTTCGAGGGCTGCTACCATGGCCACGCCGACTGCCTGCTGGTAAAAGCCGGTTCCGGCGCGCTGACCCTGGGCCAACCGAACTCGCCGGGCGTGCCTGCCGATTTCGCCAAGCACACTCTGACCTGCACCTACAACGATCTGGATTCGGTCCGCGTCGCGTTCGAACAGTATCCTGCCGAGATCGCCTGCATCATCGTCGAGCCGGTCGCCGGCAACATGAACTGCGTGCCGCCGCTGCCGGAATTCCTGCCGGGCCTGCGGGCACTGTGCGACACCTACGGCGCATTGCTGATTATCGATGAAGTGATGACCGGCTTTCGCGTAGCGCTGGCTGGGGCGCAGGCCTATTACGATGTGGAGCCGGACCTTACCTGTCTGGGTAAAATCATCGGCGGCGGCATGCCTGTGGGCGCGTTCGGTGGCCGTCGCGACGTGATGGCGGCGCTGGCGCCAACCGGCCCGGTCTATCAGGCAGGAACGCTGTCCGGTAACCCGATTGCGATGGCGGCCGGTTATGCCTGCCTGACCGAGGTTTCGCAGGTCGGCGTCCACCAGACGCTGACCGAATTGACCGATATGCTGGCGGCAGGCCTGCAGGATGCGGCCAAAGAAGAAAACGTCGCGCTGGTCGTCAACCACGTCGGCGGCATGTTCGGCCTGTTCTTTACCGATGCCCCGGCGGTGACCTGCTACCAGGACGTGATGCAGTGCGATGTGGAACGCTTTAAGCGCTTCTTCCATCTGATGCTGGATGAGGGCGTTTATCTGGCGCCTTCCGCCTTTGAAGCCGGCTTTATGTCCGTTGCGCACAGCAAGGAAGACATTCAGCGCACCATCGATGCCGCACGCCGCTGCTTCGCCAAGCTGTAATATTTCGCGGTCAAACAAAAACGGGCGCCAGTGTGAACTGAGCACCCGTTTTTATTTTGTTAGAGCAAGGTACCGTAAATCGTCAGCAGCGCCACTACCACCACGATAACCATCGTCACCTTACGCGCCAGAGTGACCGCCGCACGCGGGGTTTGTACCGGATCCCTATGCGGATCGCGCGCCAGAGAGAACTGTGCCAGGCGAGTCAGTACCTGGTATTGCGAGGTATGACGATCGCCCAGCGACGCAAACCATGCCGGCAAGGCTTTTTCACCGTGCCCCAGCAGCGCATAGGCCACGCCTGCCAGGCGTACCGGGATCCAGTCCAGCCAGTGCAACAGATGATCGATGCCGGATTGAGAACGCTCCAGCGGAGTATTGTGACGCGCCAGCCAGGTTTGATAAGCACGCAGGAAAGCATAACCCGCCAATGCGATTGGCCCGTATGGCCCGCAGACCACAAACCAAAACAGCGGTGCCAGATAATAACGGAAGTTAGTCCACAGCAGCGCATTTTGCAGTTCGCGCAGGCGCAGTTCTTCGCTGCAATTCGCCGGCAAGCCATGGATCAGCGCCAGTTCCTCCGCCATTTGGTCGCTGGCATGGGCATCCCCCTGCCGCGCCGCCTTAAGATAGGCACGATAGTGTTTGCGCTTGATGCCGGCACCCACACACAGCAAATCGATAATAATCCACAGCAGCAGCGTCACCACGCCGAACAACAGCCCGTGAGCCAACCACAAAATGCCCCACACCACCACCATCCAGGCGACGGTCAGCAGCAGCGTCTGCACCAGCGAAAATCTATGCAACCGATGGAACACCACTTCCAGGCGATGATCCAGTTGCCAGTGCTCGCCCAGCTTGAACAAACGTTCCCACGCCAGAACCAGTAACAGCGTAAACAGCGTCATTAGCGACTCCTCTCCCTTTCCATTTTCCCAAGCATAGCGCCATCGGGCTCGCAGGGTTGTTCCAGAGATGCCAGATAAAAGTCCCAGTCAAACGCCGGGCCTGGATCGGTTTTGCGGCCAGGGGCGATATTACTGTGCCCGGTAATGCTTGCCGCCGACATCGGATAATACCTGATTAACAGCGCGGTCACCGCTTTCAGGCTCTGATATTGCTGCGGCGTGAACGGCAGTTGATCGGTACCTTCCAGTTCAATGCCGATCGAAAAATCGTTGCAGCGTTCGCGCCCCTGATACTCGGAAACGCCGGCGTGCCAGGCGCGCTTGTCGAACGGCACATACTGAATGATTTCACCCTCGCGGCGGATCAGACAATGCGCCGAGACCCTAAGCTGATGGATGCCGGAAAAATAGGGGTGTTCTGCGGGATCGAGGGTGCCGGTAAACAGCCGATCGATATAGGGGCCGCCAAACTCGCCGGGCGGCAGGCTGATATTGTGGATCACCAGCAGCGAAGGGGCTTCATCATTCGGGCGAAGATCGCAATGCGGCGAAACGACCCGTTTCACCCCGACAATCCAGCCATGCTCTAACTGCATCAGACACCTCTCTGCGGTGGTACTTATCACGGCAACAGAGTAGCATGTTCCCCCTACGATCTTACCGTCCATTTCGGAGTTTTCTATGCCGACACGCCGCTACGATGCCGACAGTCGCCGCACCGAGCTTCTTGAACGAATTGAAAGCGATATCCCCTATGCCGTTGCCCAGGCGCTGCGCGAAGACCTGGGGGGTGAAGTCAATGCCGAGCACGATATTACCGCGCAATTGTTACCGGCCGACAAGCAGGCAGACGCCACCATTATCACCCGTGAACCCGGCGTGTTTTGCGGCCGGCGCTGGTTGAGTGAGGTCTTCATCCAGTTGGGCAACCAGGTGAAGGTGGAATGGCTGGTGGCGGATGGCGATCGCCTGGTGCCTGACCAACCGCTGTGCAAACTGAGCGGGCCGGCGCGGATACTGCTGACCGGCGAGCGCACCGCGCTGAACTTTGTGCAGACGCTTTCCGGCGTAGCGACCGAAGTCAGCCGTTATGTGGCACTGCTGCAAGGGACGCAAACCCGCCTGCTGGATACGCGCAAAACCCTGCCGGGACTGCGCACCGCACTGAAATATGCGGTGCTGTGCGGTGGCGGCAGCAATCACCGGTTGGGATTATCCGATGCCTTCCTGATCAAGGAAAACCACATCATCGCCTCCGGCTCGATCAAGAATGCGGTCGAGAAAGCTTTTTGGCTGCATGCCGACGTGCCGGTCGAAGTGGAAGTAGAATCCCTCGATGAACTGCAACAGGCGCTGGATGCCGGCGCCGACATCGTCATGCTGGATAACTTCAGCGTCGAGATGATGCGTGCCGCGGTAGCGCAGACCCAAGGCCGCGCACAGTTGGAAGTCTCCGGCAACGTGACCCGCGAAACGCTGCGCACCTTCGCCGAAACCGGCGTGGACTACATCTCCGTTGGCGCGCTGACCAAACATGTGACCGCACTCGATCTCTCAATGCGCTTTAAATAATCTCTGCCTTTCACACCGTCCTGGCCAGCCAGGACGGTGCTTTTTCGTCAAAACTGCGAATCCCGCCGCAACTATTTTCATGCCACTGCAAGCAGAACAACTTGCCGTGGAAGCGCGCCGCAGAACACTGACTCCCCGCTAGAAGCCCGCTGTACGAGCCGTTACCGTTACCTCCACATTCACAGGGAGGCAATAACAAATGGAAACACAGCGCGGTTTTACTCTGATCGAACTGATGGTGGTGATCGCCATTATCGCAATATTGAGCGCCATAGGCGTACCCGCCTACCAACGTTATATTCAGAAAGCGGCGATGACTGACATGCTGCAAGTCATGACCCCTTACAAGCTGGCCGTTGAACTATGCGTGCTCGATGGCGGCGCACCGGCAGGTTGTAATGCCGGCAGTAAAGGCATTCCTGCCGGCGGCACCTCACGTTACGTCAGCGCCGTTAAGGTCAGCCAGGGCGTGATCTCGCTGACCGGCACGCAAACGCTGCAAGGTCTGACCGTAGCGCTGACGCCCACCCAGAACGCCAGCGGCCTGACGCGTTGGACACGCCAGTGCACCAGCGACAACGTCAATCTGCAGGAGACCTGCCAGGAAGTCTTCCGCTTTGACGATACGGCGAAGGGGGCATCTCAATGAACATAGGCATCAGCGATGAAATTCACGCCCTGTGCCAGCGCTACCAGGCGCTGGCGCTCAGCGAAGACGACGACAGCCTGACCGTTGCCCTGAACGCGGAAGTACCGCAGGGGCTGCTGCCGGCCCTGCGTTTCGCCACCGGCAAACGTATTCATCTGGAGCAGTGGCCTTCGGCCCGACTGGAACTGGAACTGAACCGCCGGCAAATGCAGGGTGACAGGCTTGGACAAAGTGCGCCGGAAGCCGAGCCGGACGCTTCCTCATTAAATGACGACAGCGACGCGCCCGTGGTGCAGTTTATCAACCAAACGCTGCGCATCGCCATACAACGACGCGCGTCGGACATTCATTTCGAACCTTATCTGCAGACACTGCGTATCCGGCTGCGCATCGACGGCGTGTTGCAGGCCGTAGCTTCACCGCCTTTCCCCCTGGCCGCACGCCTTATCGCCCGGCTGAAGATCATGGGGCAGTTGGATATCGCCGAGCGCCGGCTGCCGCAGGATGGGCAGCTCAGCGTACAACTGGACAACGCCAGTTATTCAATGCGTATCGCTACCTTGCCGACACTGCACGGTGAAAAAGTGGTGCTGAGGATCCTGCAAACCGAACGCCAGGAGCTGCCGTTGGATCGGTTAGGCATGAGCCAAACGGCGCTGGCGCAGTATGCTGAGGCACTGTCCTGCCCCCAGGGCATGATCCTGGTCACAGGCCCGACCGGCAGCGGTAAAACCGTCACTCTGTACAGCGGCCTGCGACAATTGAATGACGCGCAAAGCAATTTGTGCAGCGTCGAGGACCCGATTGAAATTCCACTGTTCGGCGTCAACCAGACCCAGATAAACCCCAAAACCGAGCTGGATTTCTCTCGCGTGTTGCGCGCCTTGTTGCGCCAGGATCCGGACGTCATCATGATCGGTGAGATCCGCGACCGGGAAACGGCGGAAATCGCAGTGAAAGCGGCTCAAACCGGTCATCTGGTCCTCTCGACGCTGCACACCAACTCCACCAGCGAAACCCTGACGCGTCTGACCCATATGGGTATTCCGGGTTATCTGATCGCCGCCTGTCTGAAGCTGGTCATCGCCCAGCGGCTGGTGCGCAAGCTGTGCAGTCACTGTCGCTATCAACAGAACCTGCCCGTTCACTTTCCCACCGCCATTTGGGCCACCCCTCTGTTGCCCTGGCAGGCTGACGGCTGCGAACACTGCTTTAGCGGTTATTACGGCCGCACAGGGGTTTATGAGCTGCTGATGATCACTCCAGAGGTGCAAGCCGGTCTGCTGCAAGGCGCAGCCCCCGGCCAGCTGGCCGATATCGCCCGACAACAAGGGCAGATAACGCTGCTGCAAGCCGGATTAACGCTGGTTTCTCAAGGCCTCACCTCGTTGGAAGAGGTATATCGCATTGTCGGTATCACCGCCGAAAACGGAGCGACGCCGTGAAAGCACAGCGTCTTTTCCTGTGGCAAGCAGTCGATCCTCACGGCCAGTTACGCCAGGGGGAGCGGATGAGCAACGAAAAACACCTGGTCAGCCAGTGGCTCATTGAGCAGGGGTTGCAACCCTGCCAGATTAATAGCGGGAAACGCATTGCCCCCGCTCAGTGGCGGGGCGAACCCATGATCCAATTCACCCGCCAGCTCGCCACCCTGCTGCAAGCCGGGTTACCGCTGGTCAACGGATTGCAACTGTTGGCGGAAGAGCACCCGTCTGCCGCCTGGCGCTGCCTGCTGCGCGAGATAACCGAGCAGGTACGGCAGGGCCAGCCCTTCTCCGACGTTATCGCCGGGCAACGCGCCATCTTTCCGCTCATCTACCGTCAATTAATCGCTATCGGGGAACTGACCGGCAATCTTGACGCTTGCTGCCTGCAACTGGCTCAACAGCAGGAGGCGCAACAAAAACTGCAAAAAAAAGTGATCAAGGCACTGCGTTACCCGCTGTTTATCTGCGCAGTAGCGCTGTTGGTAAGCATTCTGATGCTGGTGATGGTGCTTCCGGAGTTTGCCGGCGTCTACCAGTCGTTCGATGCGCCATTGCCCTGGTTTACCCAAGGGCTGTTGAACCTGTCCGCGATCTTGGTCCACAGCGGCCCCTGGCTGGTGTTGATAATGGCCGGAGCGGTGTTTTCCTATTTCCGCTGGCTGCACCCAAAACCGCAGTGGCGCAGGCGCGAACAGGCGACGCTATTGCGCTTGCCGCTGATCGCGCAACTGATCAAAGGCGGCAGCCTGAGCCAAATATTCCGTATTCTGGCCATGACTCAGCAGGCAGGCCTCACCCTGGTTGAAGGCCTGAACGCCGCGGCGCTGTCGGTGGACAGCCTGTTTTACCGCCAGGCGATTGAGACGGTTCGGCAACAGATTGCACAGGGACATACCTTCTACAGCGCCCTGGGTCAACAGGCTCTGTTCCCCCCATTATGCCAACAATTGGTGCGGGTGGGCGAAGAGTCCGGCTCGCTGGACACCTTGCTGGGCAAGCTGGCGCTGTGGCATGAGCAGCAAACCTTTGAACTGGCCGATACGCTGGCGCAAACGCTGGAGCCGATATTGATGCTGGTGGTGGGAGGAATAGTCGGGGCGCTGGTGATCGCCATGTATCTGCCGATATTTCAGCTGGGAAATGTTTTGGGGTAAACAGAAGGATCCGGGGCACAGCAAAATGTGAACTGCCCCCCGGGGAGTGGCTGTATTATCGGTTACTTAGCACCGAATACGCGGTTTTCCTGCTCCGCAACGCGGATAAAGGTGGTGCGTTTGGTCAACTCTTTCAGGCGTTCTGCGCCGACATAGGTGCAGGCTGAGCGCAACCCCCCGAGAATATCACGGACGGTGAACTCAACCTCGCCGCGCAGAGGCAGCTTCACGGTTTTGCCCTCAGCAGCACGGTATTCGGCAACACCGCCCACATGGCGCTTCATCGCCGACTCTGAGCTCATACCGTAGAACAGCATGAATTTTTCGCCGTTCTCTTCCACTACGGTGCCTTCACACTCGTCATGACCGGCCAACATACCGCCCAGCATGACAAAATCAGCGCCGCCGCCGAAAGCTTTGGCCACGTCACCCGGCACAGAACAGCCGCCATCGCTGACGATTTGGCCGCCGAGACCGTGTGCCGCATCGGCACACTCAATCACAGCAGACAACTGCGGATAACCGACACCGGTTTTTACCCGGGTGGTGCAAACCGACCCCGGGCCAATGCCGACTTTTACGATATCGGCACCAGACAGGATCAATTCTTCCACCATTTCGCCAGTAACCACGTTACCGGCGCAGATCACATGGTTCGGGCAAGCTTCGCGCGCTTTCTGCAAGAAGGCGACAAAATGCTCCGAGTAACCGTTGGCCACGTCGATGCAGATAAACTTAAGACCCGGAGACAGCGCCAGAATCTGCTTCATCTTCACAAAGTCAGCCTCAGAGGTGCCGGTTGAAACCATAACGTGGCGCAGGACCGATGCCGGTACGCGCTGCACGAATGCAGCCCATTGTTCAACGGTGTAGTGTTTGTGTACGGCGGTGAGAACGTCGAAGGAAGCCAGAGCCTCTGCCATGCTGAAGGTGCCGACCGTGTCCATGTTGGCGGCAATAATCGGCACACCGGACCAGTTCCAGCCAGAATGTTTGAAGGTAAACTGACGCTCCAGTTCAACCTCAGACCGGCTTTTCAACGTGGAGCGCTTTGGGCGAATCAACACATCTTTAAAGCCTAACTTCAAATCTTCTTCAATACGCATGACTTATGATTTCCTGGTTTTTGGCGACGGATCGCAAGAACGCAATGGCTTGAAAAGCGACGGGGTATACCCTAAATAATTCGAGTTGCAGGAAGGCGACAAGAGTGAGAGTTCCGATGAGCTTACTCACGTAAGTGATTCGGGTGAACACTCGCAGTCAACACACCTGCAGCTTGAAGAATGACGGGTATAGATTAATGCCAGTTCCAGTGACGCTATGATACGCGCTAATAATCGCCGGACAAGACTGCGAATTCACCTTTATTTGCGTTACAATCCGACAAATTTACCTACGCACGCGCAGCGTGATTCATCGCTCATTTTCCTTTCCCTGTCGCGCTTTTTATCGCCGTACAACGCAACCTGCCGGGCTAGCGCTCCCTACTGACTTGCACTTCTGCACGATCGCTTTATGATTCGTCTATTATTTTTTTATGAATATCGAGTGCATTTTATACCATGGCCTACATTGTAGCGTTGACAGGGGGTATCGGCAGCGGCAAGTCCACCGTAGCAGAAGCCTTTGCCCGCCACGGCGTGGAGATTGTCGACGCTGACGTCATTGCACGGCAGGTTGTCGAACCCGGCACCCCAGCTTTAGCCGCTATCGCCGAACGTTTTGGTAATGAAATGTTGCTGGCTGACGGCACGCTTAACCGCACGGCACTGCGGCAGCGTATATTCAGCACCCCGGATGAAAAGCGCTGGCTGAATCAATTGCTGCACCCGCTGATTCATCAGGAAACCCAACGCCAGTTGGCGCAGGTCGCCAGCCCCTATGCGTTGTGGGTTGTGCCACTGCTGGTGGAAAACAACCTGCAAGCGCGCGCAGATCGCGTGCTGGTGGTCGACGTCGACAGTGAAACACAGTTGGCGAGAACCATTACCCGCGATGGGATCAACCGCCAACAGGCACAGAACATAGTGTCCGCACAGGCCACGCGTGAGCAGCGCCTGGCCGCTGCAGACGACATAATCGATAATAGCGGTGCCGCTCAGGGGATAGAGCCATTTGTTGCCGCACTGCATCGCCGCTACCTTGAACTGGCGGCATCAGCGACCCGACAGGATTAAACTGAATGAGTGATGTTTCCCCAAGCGTTCTTTTTGAACATCCGTTGAATGAAAAAATGCGCACCTGGCTGCGTATCGAGTTTTTACTGCAACAATTGCATGGCCAGCGGGCACTGAGCGAAACCGCCATTGCACTGACCTTCTTCCGCACTGTTGCGGACCTGCTGGACGTATTGGAACGCGGCGAAGTACGCACCGAACTGCTGAAAGAGTTAGAGCGTCAGCAACAGAAACTGTTGGCATGGACCGATGTACCGGGCGTCGATATGTCTCTGATGAACCAGCTACGCGGCCAACTGAAGGAGCGCGCAACGGTACTGATGTCCGCTCCGCGTCTGGGGCAGGCGCTGCGCGAAGATCGGCTGATAAGCCTGGTGCGCCAACGTCTGAGCATTCCCGGCGGCTGCTGCAGCTTTGACTTGCCCACATTGCACATGTGGATGCATGCACCGCAGCAAGAACGGGACGCCGACGTCGCTGACTGGCTGCAGGCACTGGAGCCGTTGAACCTGGCGCTGACTATGGTGCTGGATCTGATTCGTCAGGCCGGCCCATTCCGCAACCAGATCAGTTTGAACGGCTTCTTCCAGGATAACGCGGAAGGCGCAGACCTGTTGCGTTTGCGCATTAGCCTGACACATCAGCTTTATCCGCAGATTTCCGGCCATAAGACGCGTTATGCGATCCGTTTCCTGCCTCTGGACAGCGAGCTTGGCGTGGTGCCGGAACGGTTAACCTTTGAGTTAGCCTGTTGCTAACCCAATGACATAAAGACCTTTCACGCGTTGGAAGGAAGTAAGGAAAAGAGATGACTACCGTAGTGAAATGCCCAACCTGTGGCAAAGGCGTGGTGTGGGGTGAAGTGAGCCCGTTCCGCCCATTTTGCAGCAAACGCTGCCAGTTAATCGATCTCGGCGAATGGGCCGATGAAGAAAAACGCATTCCCAGCAACAGCGATCTGTCGGAAAGCGAAGAATGGAGTGAAAAAGACGATCGCTGATTGTCTCTCTTTCGGCCTGGCGCCAGCCAGGCCGCCCGCCTTATTGCGCAGCGTTGGCCTGCTGCACCAGCAGTTTGATAATGCTAATATTGGCTTCGGGGAATTCTTCCTCACGCAAATCCGCCTGCTGCACCCAGCGCATTGGCTGGCCTTCGCGGCCAAACGGCTCGCCCTGCCAACCTTCCACCAGATAAAAATTTAGCGTCACGATACGATCGCTAAAGCGGTGCTCCAGCACCTCCAACAGCTCAGCCCGTTCAGTTTCAATTCCGGTTTCCTCCAGCAGTTCACGATTGAGCGCCTGCTCCGGGGTTTCCCCTTGCTCAATTTTGCCGCCGGGAAACTCCCAGAAACCGGCCATATGTGAATCTGCGGCACGACGGGTGATAAAAATTTCCTGCCGGGCATTGCGAATGATACCGACGGCGATGTTCAGATGTTTCATCGCATACTCCTGATTTATTCATAAGGGCGCGGACTCTGGCCCTAAAAAACAGGGGCTCAGCATGCTGACCCCCTGGGTTTGACTCGTTAAACGCTGCCGGGCTTACTTACTTCTGCAGACGGCCGTGGCACTGTTTGTACTTTTTACCGGATCCACATGGGCAAAGATCGTTGCGGCCCACCTTGCGCTCCGCGCTTGCAGGAGCATTAGGCTCTTCGGTAACCAACGCATTTTCTTCGTAGTGGCTCAGCTGTTGCTGTGCTGCCAGGCGCTCCGCTTCTTCGCGACGCTGCAACTCCATCGCTTCAACCTCTTCCGGCATCCGCACCTGAACTTTACTCAGCACGCTGATCACTTCGTATTTCAGCGATTCCAGCATGGTCGCAAACATATTGAAGGATTCACGCTTGTACTCTTGCTTAGGATCTTTCTGCGCGTAGCCACGCAGATGGATGCCCTGGCGCAGGTAGTCCATTGCCGCCAGATGCTCCTTCCACAGGGAATCCAGCGTTTGCAGCATCACACCCTTCTCGAAGTTGCGCATCATATCCGTGCCAACCACTTCTTCTTTGCGCAGGTAGTCTTCCTTGGCCTTTTCCAGAATACGCTCACGCAGCGTTTCTTCATGCAGATCCGGCTCTTTATCCAGCCATTCGGCGATTGGCATATCCAGATCGAAGTCGTTTTTCAGGCGCTCTTCCAGGCCCTGAATATCCCACTCTTCTTCCAGCGACTGCGGCGTGATGTAGCTGTCAATGGTGGTTTTGAAGACGTCTTCACGGATGCTGGCGATGGTTTCGCTCACGTCGGACACGTCCAGCAGTTCATTACGCTGGCTATAGATAGCGCGACGCTGATCGCTGGCCACATCATCGTATTCCAGCAGTTGCTTACGAATATCGAAGTTACGGCTTTCCACTTTACGTTGCGCGTTGGCAATCGCCTTGGTGACCCATGGGTGCTCAATGGCCTCACCCTCTTTCATACCCAGTTTACGCATCATGCCGGAAACGCGATCCGAGGCGAAAATACGCATCAGAGCATCTTCCATCGACAGGTAGAAGCGGGATGAACCGGCATCGCCCTGACGACCGGAACGGCCGCGCAGCTGGTTATCGATACGGCGTGATTCATGGCGCTCGGTACCAATGATGTGCAAGCCACCCGCCTTCAATACCGCTTCATGGCGGATTTTCCAGTCTTCTTTAATCGCCGCAATTTGCTCTTCGGTTGGGTCTTCCAACTGGGCAATCTCTGCCTGCCAGCTGCCGCCCAACACGATATCGGTACCACGGCCCGCCATGTTGGTGGCGATAGTCACCGCACCGGTCTGGCCGGCCTGCGCCACAATGTCCGCTTCCATGGCGTGGAATTTGGCGTTCAGCACTTTGTGATCAATACCCGCTTTCGCCAGTTCGCGGGAAACGACTTCGGATTTTTCGATCGAGATCGTCCCCACCAGCACTGGCTGGCCGTTGGCGGTACGCTCGCGGATATCTTCAATGATGGCGCCAATCTTCTCCAGCTCGGTCATATAGACCAGATCCGGCATGTCTTTACGCAGCATTGGGCGGTTGGTCGGCACCACGATGGTATCCAGCTTGTAGATGGAGCTGAATTCAAACGCTTCGGTGTCGGCAGTACCGGTCATACCGGCCAGCTTCTCGTACAGGCGGAAGTAGTTCTGGAAAGTGATGGATGCCAGCGTCTGGTTCTCGTTCTGGATTTCCACGCCTTCTTTGGCTTCCACCGCCTGATGCAGACCATCGGACCAACGACGGCCCTGCATGGTACGGCCGGTATGTTCGTCAACGATGATCACTTCACCGTCTTTCACGATGTAGTCAACGTCGCGGGTGAACAACACGTGCGCGCGCAGAGCGGCGGTCACATGGTGCATCAACATGATGTTGGTCGGTGAGTACAGTGACTCCCCTTCTTCCATAATGCCGGCTTCCACCAGCATTTCTTCGATCAGGATCAGGCCGCGTTCGGTCAGGTGCACCTGGCGCGCTTTCTCGTCTACCGAGAAGTGGCCTTCGCCCTGGAAGGAGTCTGAATCCTCTTTTTCCTGACGGATAAGCTTTGGAATCAGCTTGTTGACCTTAATGTACATTTCTGAGCTGTCTTCGGCCGGGCCGGAGATGATCAGCGGAGTACGTGCTTCATCGATCAGGATGGAGTCAACCTCATCCACCAGCGCATAGTGCAGCTTGCGCTGAACGCGCTCTTCCGGGCTGAACGCCATGTTGTCGCGCAGATAGTCGAAGCCGTATTCGTTGTTGGTGCCGTAAGTAATATCGGCGGCATAGGCTTCACGCTTGGCCGGTGCAGGCATGCCCGGCAGGTTGATGCCGATGCTCAGGCCAAGGAATTCGAACAGCGGGCGGTTGTTTTCGGCGTCACGCTGTGCCAGATAGTCGTTGACGGTCACCACGTGTACGCCGCGGCCGCTTAAGGCATTCAGGTAGGCGGGCAGGGTTGCGGTCAGAGTCTTACCTTCACCGGTGCGCATTTCTGCGATGCAGCGGTCGTTCAGTACCATACCGCCCAGCAGCTGCACGTCGAAATGGCGCATGCCGAATACGCGCTTGCTCGCTTCACGTACCACGGCGAAAGCTTCCGGCAGCAGGTTTTCCAGCACTTCACCCTTTTCCAGGCGTGCGCGGAACTCGTTGGTCTTGGCTTTCAGTTCGTCATCGGACAGCTTTTCCATGTCCGGTTCCATGCGGTTGATCAGTTCAACCGACTTACGCATGCGGCGCAGTGTACGATCGTTACGGCTACCAAAAACTTTGGTCAATAATTTCACTAACATGATGTTTGATATCTCTGTCATGACAGCCAAAAAAGGCAGTCAACTTGCTGTTATTTTTAGGTTTTTGTCGCCCAAAGGGCAATGAATCAGCTTAACGCTACTGGCCCGGCGCGGATGCCCTGCACCTGCGCGAGCCACAAGCCGGTCTGGTGCTGCGCAAAGGCAGGCAGCACGGCATGATGGGTATTGCGAATGATGGTCGGCGGCTTTGGCTCATGCGTCAGCAGCGCGTTGAGCGTGGAAAGCAGCGCAAGTTGCGCCACCTGCAACGGGGGTTCGGCGACTTCCGCCTCGCTTTCCTGCACCCGCGCGTAGACTGCCTGCGGTGCAAGAGCAAAAGAGAGGTGACGAATGACGGTACGAAGCGCATGCTGGTGCCAGTAGTCGACGCTGAAGGTCGGGCGGCGGTGCGCTTCCTGCAGCAACGCCAGGCTATTAAAGGCGCCGCTGGCGGAATTTTGCCGGTTCAGGCTGGACGAGGTGCTCGGCAGAGCGGCTTGATCGGAGTTGCCTGACAGATTTGAAGGTACGCCAAGCGTGGCCGCGACCATCCCTAACAGGAGATGGGGCCAGAAATAACGTCTGCCAAATTGTCGCCAACGATTTAGAATACCGATCACGAGTTTATAATCCGCCGGAGCCCATTATGCGCGATAGCCGTCCACAATTATTAGATGTCCTGTTCGACGACGCGTCTGCAGAAGACAAAGGGCCGCTGCATAACGTCCAACAACGCGCTGTGGCGCTGCTTAAGCTTAACCGTGCAGTGAAAGGCGTCTTGCCCGTTCAACTGCATCCCTGGTGCCGCGTCGCGAATTTCCGACAGGGTATTTTAGTGCTAGAAACGGCCAATGCCAGCTGGCTGATGCGCCTACGCTACGAACAACCGGCGTTATTATCTGCACTACGAGCGCAAATTCTACCATCATTGTCGTCGATCGACATCAGGATTAATCCGGCCTTGATGGCAAAAGGGAGCAACCTTGTGCAGGACGCCGCAAAAACCTTGGGGAATACGCAAACAAACGTGCCGATGCGGCATCTGAGTCAGGAAAGTGCTGAGGAATTAAGAGGTTTGGCGAGCCGCAGTCCGGAAAAACTGCGCAAGGTATTGGAACGACTGGCGTCGCTGGCCGGAGAGAGTGCCAACGCTACCAGTCGTAAGAAGTAATCAGCAGTATCGACTTATGCCAATACGGTGGACGGGGCTTTGAATGCCAACGGCATTTCGGCTTCGTCCTGGAAGGTGACGTATTCCCACGCTTCCTGTTTCGCCAGAACGGCTTGCAACAGTTTGTTGTTCAGCGCATGGCCTGACTTGTACGCGGTAAACGCGCCAATGATGTTATGGCCGCACATGAACAGGTCGCCGATGGCGTCCAGCATTTTGTGGCGTACGAATTCGTCTTCAAAGCGCAGGCCGTCTTCGTTCAGAACGCGGTAGTCATCTACCACGATAGCGCAGTCAAAGCTGCCGCCCAAGGCCAAACCACGTGACTGCAAATACTCGATGTCACGCATAAAACCGAAGGTACGCGCACGGCTGATTTGACGCACGAACGAGTCGGCGGAGAAATCCAGACGATAGCGTTGCGTACTGGCGTCGATCGCCGGGTGGTTGAAGTCGATGGTAAAGTCCAGACGGAACCCGTTATGCGGGGACAGCTCTGCCCATTTATCGCCATCTTCAACACGTACGGTGTCTTTCAGACGCAGGAATTTCTTCGCTGAGTTCAGTTCTTCGATGCCGGCATCCAGCAACAGGTAGACGAACGGACTGGCGCTACCGTCCATGATTGGGATCTCGGCGGCGTCAACTTCAATAATGATGTTGTCGATACCCAGCCCAGCCAGCGCAGCATTCAGATGCTCAACGGTAGAAATACGCACGTCATGCTCATTGACCAGGCAAGTACAGAGCATGGTATCACGCACGGATTTTGCATCAGCCGGAAAATCAACCGGTGGATTCAAGTCAGTGCGACGATAGATGACCCCGGTATTAGCCGACGCTGGGCGCATTGTCAGCGTGACCTTTTTGCCGGTATGTAAACCGACTCCAGTCGCCTGAACAATACGTTTTAATGTCCTTTGTTTGATCATCGTTTTATCTCGCAATGTTATCCATCCTACCGACCAAGCATACAGCATGGCCGGCGGGACAGTTTAGCACAAAGAGCGGAGATTCCAAATTCTCAGGATATTCTTAGTCTGCCTGCTTGCGCAGGAAGGCAGGAATATCAAGATAGTCGGGCTCTTTATTAGGCTGCGCAGTCGGATCGTTGACCACCTTGGCGGCCGGTTTCACTTCCTGCGGCAACGGCGACATGCCGTGCTGCTGGTAGCGATGATCCATCACTGGCTGGCTAGCCTGTTTATTGGTCACCAGAGTGATTTCAGGACGTTTGTCCATGCCGATACCGGTCGCAACCACGGTCACGCGCAGTTCGTCGTTCATTTCCGGATCCAGCGAGGTACCGATGACCACGGTGGCGTTGTCGGAAGCGAAAGCACGAATGGTGTTACCCACGGTTTCGAACTCATCCAGACGCAGGTCGAAGCCGGCGGTGATGTTGACCAGAACGCCGCGAGCGCCGGACAGGTCGATGTCTTCCAGCAGTGGGCTGGAGATCGCCATTTCCGCCGCTTCTTCAGCGCGGTCTTCACCACAGGCAACGCCGGAACCCATCATCGCGTAGCCCATTTCGGACATCACGGTGCGCACGTCGGCGAAGTCGACGTTCATCAGGCCCGGACGGGTGATCAGCTCGGCGATACCCTGCACCGCGCCTTTCAGCACGTCGTTAGCCGCGCCGAACGCGTCCAGCAGAGAAATGCCGCGACCCAGAACTTTCAACAGCTTGTCGTTCGGGATAGTGATCAGTGAATCCACATGTTTGGACAGCTCTGCGATACCCTGCTCAGCGAACGCCATGCGTTTCTTGCCTTCAAAATTGAAAGGCTTGGTAACCACGGCCACTGTCAGAATACCCAGATCTTTAGCAACTTCAGCCACAACAGGTGCTGCACCGGTACCGGTACCGCCGCCCATGCCGGCTGCAATGAAGACCATGTCTGCGCCATCAAGTGCGGCACGCAGGGCTTCACGGTCTTCTTCCGCTGAATTGCGACCCACTTCAGGGTTCGCGCCTGCACCCAGACCTTTGGTAATACCACTACCGATCTGGATGGTTTGGCCAACTGCCGTTTTACGAAGCGCCTGAGCGTCTGTATTAACGGCGAAGAATTCAACACCTTCGATGCGCTCGCGCACCATGTGTTCAACGGCGTTGCCACCGCCACCGCCGACGCCGATGACTTTAATCACCGCGTCATTGGTTAGTTCCATTGGTTCAAACATAGTTTCTCTCCGTTTTGTGCCTGTCGCTGCGAGATCATAAAAAGATTACTCAGCATGATCTCTTTGTTGAAACATTAAAACTCTTTTCTCAGCCAGCTATTGATACGTTTAAACCAATTGCCCACCGAGGCGCGTTTTTCTACTTCTGCCTCACCGCTCAGGTGAGACTCTTTTCCATAGTGCAGCAGACCTACCGCAGTTGAGTAGTAAGGCTCCTGCGCATAATCCGTCAGACCCGTGATGTTCAAGGGTTGGCCGATGCGTACCTGGGTGTGGAACACCCGTTGCGCACAGGCTGCCAGGCCATCAATTTGGGCGGCGCCACCGGTCAGCACAATACCCGCTGCCAGATGATGCTTCACCCCTTGCTGACGCAGTTGCTCCTGCAATTGCAAAATTTCATCGTTAACCAGATTCAACAGTTCGGTGTAGCGTGGCTCAATGACTTCAGCCAGTGTCTGTCTTTGCAGACTACGAGGGGGACGTCCCCCAACGCTTGGCACCTCTACACTTTCATCCTTGCTAACAATCGACCCAAGCGCACAGCCGTGTCGAACTTTGATCGCTTCCGCGTCTGTCGGCGGCGTGCCGAAGGCGTAAGCGATATCGCTGGTGACCACGTTCCCGGCGTAAGGGATCACTTTGGTGTGGCGCAGAGCACCGCCGGTGTACACCGCCATATCCATGGTGCCGCCGCCGATATCCACCACACAAACGCCAAGTTCGCGCTCATCTTCGGTCAGAACCGCATAGCTGGCGGCCAGACCGGCGAAAATAAGTTGGTCAACTTTCAGACCACAGCGTTCTACCGCTTTAACAATGTTCTTTGCCATATCGTTATGGCAGGTAATCAAGTGCACCTTGGCCTGCATACGCACGCCGGACAACCCAACCGGGTTCTTGATGCCTTCCTGATAGTCGATGGCGTATTCCTGAGGGATAACGTGCAGGATGCGGTGTTCGTCACGTACGCGTACCGATTTGGCGGTATGCACCACGTTCTCCACATCTTCCTGCGTCACTTCCTCTTCGGAAATAGGAACCATCCCTATTTCGTTCTGACAGCTGATGTGTTTACCCGACAATGCGAGGTAAACCGAAGAAATCTGGCAATCCGCCATCAGCTCGGCCTGATCGATAGCGCGTTGTACGCATTTGACTACCGATTCCAGGTCGTTAACGCCACCCTTATCCATACCGCGAGACGGGCAACTGCCCACCCCGATAATGTTGACCATGCCATCGGGCAGAACTTCCCCTACCAATGCGGAGACTTTTGCAGTACCGATCTCCAGTCCAACTACCAGTTTTCTGTCCGTCGACTTGATCATTGTTGTTTTGCCTGTGCCTGATTCTGTTGCTGATTACTGTTCTGCTGACCGCCTACCGCCTGCGGGTCGATCAATATCGGCGTCCAACCTACCGAGGCGCCGGATTCATAGCGCAAATCGACATAGTTGACGCGCTTGCTTTCCGCCTGCCCTTGTTGCAGCAATACCGGATAGAGCTCGATAAACCGCTGCAGGCGTCCGGTACGATCGTCACGTCCCAGCTCCAGCCGAACATCATTATCCAAAGCCAGCTGCCAGGAATGGCGAGCGCTCATGGCCGCCATTTTCAGCGTAAATTTGCTGGCCGCTAACATGTTGCTCATGGCCTGATAACCTTCCAGAACATCCTGTTCGCTCCCTTCCGGGCCATAGAGCAGCGGCAATTTTTGTTTGCCAATTCGTTCTGCCGGCACGCTGAAGGATTTGCCTTCGGCGTCCACCATGTGTAAATCATTCCAACGCGCAATCGGGACATACTCGACCAGGTGGATCTTCAGCTCATCCGGCCACTGCTTGCGCACGCTGGCCTGCTTGATCCACGGCAGGCGTTCAATCTGCTGCTGGATGACATCAACATCCTGCGTCATGAACGTGCCCGGCGCACCCAGCGCCAGAATCGCCTGGCGAATATCATCGTTGGTGGTGTAGTGGCGTTCGCCGGTGACCACCAACCGTGAGAGCGGCAGCCGACTGGCGTCTTTCATCCAGCCAATCACCATCCAGCCACTCCACAGCACCGTTCCCAGCACCATCAGCAGGAAAACCATTCCCGCCAATTGAGTTCCATTGCTGCGGCGCGGGCTGTTATCCACCTCGCGTTCACGCGCATTCAGGGCAGCTTGCGACATATCAGTCGGCCAACTCCAAAATTCTCGCTACCAGCTGCGAGAAGCTTAAACCAGACTGGCGCGCTGCCATCGGCACCAGGCTATGACTGGTCATGCCCGGCGAGGTATTCACCTCAAGCAGATAGAAGCTGCCATCGCTATCCTGCATCACATCCACGCGGCCCCAACCGCTGCAGTCCAGTCCACGGTAGGCGCGTAACGCCAGTGCGGCCATTTCGGCCTCTTGTTCCGCGCCCAGGCCACTTGGACAGAAATACTGGGTATCGTCCGAAATGTACTTGGCCTGATAGTCGTAAAACACGCCGGCCGGCTGAATGCGGATCGAAGGCAACACCTGGTCGCCCAGCATCGCTACAGTATATTCAGGGCCACTCAGCCACTTCTCCACCAGCACGTCGTCGTCATGGCGGAAACCTTCTTCCAGCGCGGCCTCAAGGGCATCGCGTTCGGTTACCTTGCTCATGCCAACGCTGGAGCCTTCACGGCTCGGCTTGACGATCAGCGGCAGGCCCAAGGCCTCCACGCGAGCAATCAGGCTCTGTTTCTCTACACCGGCATACTGCCGGCGGTTAAGCGCCACATAAGGCGCGACCGGCAGCCCCATCGACTGCCACACCATCTTGGTGCGCCACTTGTCCATGGTCAGCGCCGACGCCATCACGCCGCTGCCGGTATAAGGCAGCTCAAGGAATTCCAGCATCCCCTGCAGGGTGCCATCCTCGCCGCCACGCCCGTGCAGCGCGATAAACACTTTGGTAAACCCATGCTCTTTAAGCTGGGTTACCGGGAAATCGCGAATATCGATACCATGGGCGTCGATACCGGCTTCCCGCAGCCCTGCCAACACGGCAGCACCGGATTGCAATGACACTTCACGTTCGGCGGAGGTGCCACCCAGCAGTACGGCAACTTTATCAGCCATGATGTTCCTCCTCTTTTTTCTGTGGCTGCAGCTTCAGCTCAGCCAGTTTGCGGGCGATTTTGCCCACGTTGCCGGCGCCTTGCACCAGCACCAGATCGTCGGCCTGCAGCAGTTGCGCCAAGGTTTCCGGCACGATGTCCGCATCGGAAACCAGGATCGGATCCAGCTTGCCGCGGCTACGGATGGTGCGGCACAGCGAGCGGCTATCCGCCCCCGGGATCGCCGTTTCGCCCGCGGCGTACACATCGAGCATCAACAGCACATCAACCTGTGACAGCACGTTGGCGAAGTCGTCGTAGAGATCGCGGGTACGTGTGTAACGGTGCGGCTGGAAAATCATCACCAGGCGCTTATCCGGCCAGCCGGCGCGTGCAGCTTTCAGCGTGACGTCGACTTCGGTCGGATGGTGGCCATAGTCATCGACCAGCATCGCGGTACCGCTTTTGCCGTTCACCGGCTCCAGCGGGAACTCGCCCAGGAAATCAAAGCGGCGACCGGTGCCCTGGAAGCCCGCCAGCGCGCGCAGGATATCCTCGTCGTCAATGCCTTCTTCCGTCGCCACCGCCACTGCCGCCGCCGCGTTCAACGCGTTGTGACGGCCCGGAGCGTTCAAGGTCACCGTCATCAAGGGTTTATCCTGGCGGCTCAAGGTAAAGTGGCCCTGCGGCCCAACCTGGCGATAGCTCTCAATGCGCACATCGGCATCTTCGCTGAAACCGTAGGTAGTGATATGGCGGCCCACGCGTGGCAGCAGTTCGCGCACCACCGGGTCATCAACACACATCACTGCACGGCCGTAGAACGGCAGATTGTGCAAAAAGTTGATAAACGTCTGCTTCAGGTTCTCGAAGTCGCCCTGGTAGGTATCCATATGGTCGGCTTCGATATTGGTGACAATCGCCACCATCGGTTGCAAATGCAGGAACGACGCATCGCTCTCATCCGCTTCCGCGATCAGGTAACGACTGGAACCCAGACGCGCATGGGTACCGGCCGCTTTCACCAGCCCGCCGTTGACAAAGGTCGGGTCCAGGCCGGCTTCGGCGTAAATGCTCGACACCATTGCCGTCGTCGTGGTCTTGCCGTGCGTACCGGCGACGGCAATGCCGTGACGGAAACGCATCAGTTCGGCCAGCATCTCCGCGCGGCGGATAACCGGGATACGCGCTTCACGGGCGGCGACGATCTCCGGGTTGTCGGCGGAAATCGCGGTGGATACCACCACTACGCTCGCATCCAGCACGTTTTCCGGGCGGTGATGGAAATAAATCGTCGCCCCGAGCGCGCTCAACTGTTGGGTTACCGGGTTAGGCGCCAGGTCGGAGCCACTGATCTGATAACCTTCGTTAGCCAACACTTCGGCGATACCACCCATGCCGGCGCCACCGATGCCGACAAAGTGAATGTGCCGGACGCGTCGCATCTCGGGCACGATAGTACGTAGTTTCGCCAGTTGTTGTGTATTCATCACTCTCTCTAATCCGGGTCCGGCATGCCGGGCCCCTACATGACATTTCTTTGATTCAGGCTCGGCGTACCGAACCCCTGCATTATTTATTTGGCAACCCGCACCAGCTCTGCCGCCACACGCTCGGTGGCATCGGGAATAGCCACTGCCCGCGCTTTTTCGGCCATCGCCAGCAACTGCGGACGATCCCAACTTGCCAACAGATCCGCCACGATATCGGCGTCGAACTGCGGCTGTTCGATAATCTTCGCCGCGCCGGCTTCTTCCAGCGGGCGGGCATTCCAGTACTGCTGCCGGTCTTTATGCTGGAACGGCACAAATATCGCCGGCAGGCCCGCCGCGGCGATCTCGCTGACGGTCAGCGCGCCGGAGCGGCACACGACAACGTCGGCCCAGGCGTAAGCGGCGGCCATGTCATCGATAAACTCGGTCACCTTATGCTGCGTCTGCCCTACCCTCTCGTAGTCGCGCAACACGTTTTCCAGCGCACCTTTACCTACCTGATGCCAGAGCGTAATTCTATCGCCCAATCTCGCCGCGACTTCAGGAACTGTCTGATTCAGCACCCGCGCGCCCTGACTTCCGCCAATCACCAGCACGCGGATGGGGCCTTCACGCCCGGTCAGCCGCTCCGCCGGCAACGGCAGCGCCAGTACGTCGGTACGTACCGGGTTGCCCACGACGTCCGCATTCGGGAACGCGCCGGGGAATGCCTGCAACACTTTTTTGGCGATACGGGCCAGCCAACGGTTGGTCAGCCCGGCAATGCCGTTTTGTTCATGCAGCACCACCGGGATGCCGCACAACCACGCAGCCAAACCGCCGGGACCGGAAACGTAACCGCCCATGCCCAGCACCACGTCTGGCTGGTAGCTGCGCATAATCGCCTTCGCCTGGCGTACCGCATGCCAGATACGCAGCGGTGCGCTCAGTTGGGCCTTCAGCCCTTTACCGCGCAGGCCGGAAATACGGATGAAATCAATCTCAATCCCGTGCTTTGGCACCAGATCGGCTTCCATTCGGTCTGCGGTTCCGAGCCAGCGCACCTGCCAGCCCTGCGCCATCAGATGATGCGCGACCGCCAGCCCCGGGAACACGTGTCCGCCGGTACCGCCTGCCATCACCATTAAACGCTTAGGTTTCCCGCTCATCCCTTACCTCTTCACAAACGCCTGGGCTTTGGCCAGACGCGTTTCATAATCAATACGCAGCAACAGCACGATCGCCGTCGACATAATCAACAGGCTCGAACCACCGTAACTTATCAACGGCAGCGTCAGCCCTTTGGTTGGCAGCATGCCGGCTGCGGCGCCGACGTTGACCAGTGCCTGGAAGCTGAACCAGACGCCGATCGAGCAGGCCAGAAAGCCGGAAAAGCGCTGATCGATCTCCAGCGCGCGGCGGCCAATCGACATAGCGCGAAAAGCGACGAAGAATACCATTAACAATGCGAAAACCACACCGATATAGCCCAGTTCTTCGCCCAAAATCGAGAAGATAAAGTCGGTGTGCGCTTCAGGCAAATACTCGAGTTTCTGTACCGAGTTCCCCAGTCCCTGCCCCCAAAATTCACCGCGGCCAAACGCCATCAGCGACTGGGTCAACTGGTAGCCACTGCCGAACGGATCGGCCCACGGGTTCCAGAACGACGTCACGCGGCGCATACGGTAAGGTTCGGCAATGATCAACAGCACCACCGCGAAGGCACCGGAGCCGATGATCGCCAGGAACTGCCACATTTTGGCGCCGGCCAGGAACAGCATTGCCAAAGTCGTGATAAACAACACCACCACGGTACCGAGGTCCGGTTGCGCCAGCAGCAGTACCGCCAGCACTACCATTACGCCCATCGGCTTGCAGAAGCCCCAGAAGTTAGTACGCACTTCTTCTACCTTGCGCACCAGATAGCTCGCCAGATAGCAAAACAGCGACAGCTTGGACAGCTCCGCCGGCTGAATACGTAACGGGCCCAGCGCGATCCAGCGCGATGCGCCGTTTACCGAGCTGCCGACCACCAGTACGATCAGCAGCATCACAATCGACAACAGCAGCATCACATTGCTGTAGCGCTGCCAGACTTCCATCGGGATGCGCAGCGTCACCATCGACAAGCCAAAGGCCAGCCCGAGGTACAGCGCGTCACGCTTGGCAAACAGGAAAGGATCGTCCGCCAGACGCTGGCCGATCGGCATTGACGCCGAAGTCACCATGACAAAACCGATAATGGCCAACCCGAAGGTCAGCCACAGCAGGGTACGGTCGTACAGCACCATATTGACCGAATCGCTCTCGCGCGATCCCATCACCCAGTCTTTCAGTCTTTCGGTCAACCCGAACGTCGGCACCCGTAATTTCATCCGCCAAGCTCCTGTGCCAGGCGGGCAAACTCGTCGCCACGCACTTCAAAGTTACGGAACTGATCCAGGCTGGCGCACGCCGGTGACAGCAGCACCATATCGCCAGGTTGTACCCGGCCCGCGATCGCTTGCATCGCCTGTTCCATCGTGTCGGTCAGCGTGGCAACTTCCGGCCGCAGCTCCGCCAATTGTTCGCCATCGCGGCCGAAGCAATACAGGCGAACATTATCGCCCTGCAGATAGCGCCCCAGCGGGGAGAAATCGGCAGACTTGCCGTCGCCGCCCAGCAGCAGATGCAAAGTGCCGTCCACTTGCAGGCCATTCAACGCCGCTTCGGTGCTGCCGACGTTGGTGGCTTTCGAATCGTTAATCCAACGTACGCCGTTGTGTTCCCACGCCAGTTGGAAACGGTGTGCCAACCCGGTAAAGGTAGTTAGCGCCTTCAGGCTGGAGGCGCGCGGGATATTCACCGCATCGGCCAGCGCCAACGCCGCCAGCGCATTGGTATAGTTGTGGCGGCCAGTCAGCTTCATCTCGCGGGTATTCAGGATTTTCTCACCGCGCACGCGCAACCAGGTTTCGCCCTGCTGGCGGTTGAGGTGGTAGTCGCCCACGTCGGCCCCGAAACTGATGCAGCGCTGGTCTGCGCCGCGTACCGGCATGGTCAGCGCGTCATCTGCGTTAACCACGCACAGGGCGGCATTTTCATAGACGCGCAGTTTGGCGGCGCGATACTGCTGCAGGCCAAACGGGTAACGGTCCATATGATCTTCTGTCACGTTCAGGATGGTCGCCGCCGCCGCTTTCAGGCTGAAGGTGGTTTCCAGTTGGAAACTTGACAGCTCCAGCACATACAGCTGGCATTCCTGACGCAGCAGGCTCAGCGCAGGCAGGCCAATATTACCGCCTACACCCACCGCCCAGCCGGCCGCTTTGGCCATCTCGCCCACCAGAGTGGTGACGGTGCTTTTACCGTTGGAACCGGTGATCGCTACGATCGGCGCCTGGGCTTCGCGGCAGAACAGTTCGACGTCACCGACAATCTCCACCCCCGCATCCGCCGCAGCGCTCAACGCCGGGTGAGCCAGCGCCATGCCCGGGCTGGCAACGATCAAATCCGCCGCCAGCAACCAGTCCAGATTCAGGTCACCCAAATGCCGTTCAACGCTTTCAGGCAGCTTGTCCAGCCCCGGCGGCGAAATACGGGTATCCATAACGCGCGGCGTTACGCCACGCGCCATAAAGAAATCAACGCAGGACAGGCCGGTGAGGCCTAACCCGATGATGACCACTTTTTTACCCTGATAATCCGCCATAATTACCGTACCTTCAGCGTCGCCAGGCCAATCAGCACCAGCATCAGCGAAATAATCCAGAAGCGCACGATCACGCGCGGTTCCGGCCAGCCCTTCAATTCATAATGGTGGTGGATCGGTGCCATGCGGAAAATACGTTGCCCGCGCAGCTTGAACGATCCCACCTGCAGGATCACCGACAGCGTTTCAACCACGAACACGCCACCCATAATCAATAACAGGAACTCTTGGCGCAGCAGTACCGCGATGGTACCCAGCGCGCCGCCCAGTGCCAGTGAGCCGACATCACCCATAAAGACCTGTGCCGGGTAGGTGTTGAACCATAAAAAGCCCAGGCCGGCGCCAACGATGGCAGTACAGACGATCACCAGCTCACCCGCATGACGCAGATAAGGAATGTGCAGGTAGTTGGCGAAATTCATGTTGCCGGTCGCCCAAGCCACCAGCGCAAAGCCCGCCGCCACGAACACCGTTGGCATGATCGCCAGGCCATCCAGCCCATCGGTCAGGTTGACCGCGTTGCTGGTGCCGACCACCACAAAGTACGCCAACAGCACGTACAACAGGCCGAGCTGCGGCATGATGTCCTTAAAGAACGGCACAACCAGCTCGGTGGCTGGCGTGTCTTTTCCTACGGCATACATGGCGAAAGCGAAAATCAGCGCAATCACCGACTGCCAGAAGTATTTCCAACGGGCTATCAGCCCCTTGGTGTCTTTACGCACCACTTTGCGGTAGTCATCGACGAAGCCGACGATGCCGTAACCCACCAGCACGAACAACACGCCCCAAACGTAAGGGTTGGACGGGTAAGCCCACATCAGCACCGAAATGGTGATGGAGGTCAGGATCATGATGCCGCCCATGGTCGGCGTGCCGCGTTTGCTGAAATGCGACTCCGGGCCATCGTTACGCACGACCTGACCGAAGGACATCTCCTGCAGGCGTTTAATCACGCGCGGGCCCATCCATAAGGAGAGAAACAGCGCGGTGAGCAGGCTGACAATGGCCCTGAACGTCAGATAGGAGAAGACGTTGAAGCCGGAATAATATTTGACCAAATGCTCGGCCAGCCAAACTAACATGGTGCTTTCTCCTGTAACGCGCGTACTACCTGCTCCATTGCGGCACTACGTGAACCCTTGATTAACACGGTAATTACCGCATGTTCCGACAGTAACTCCGCCACGCGCGCGATCACTGCTGCCTTGTCCTGAAAATGTTCGCCGCTACCGGAAGCCGCGCACAGCGCCTGGCTTAACGGGCCGATACCTATCACTTTATCGACGCCGGCCAGCCGGGCCGCTTCACCCACCTGGCGGTGACACTCTTCGGCATCCGCCCCCAGCTCGGCCATATCGCCAACCACCATTACGCGGTAGCCCGGCATCTCTGCCAATACCTGCGCTGCGGCGGTCATCGAGCCGACGTTGGCGTTATAGCTGTCATCGAGCAGCAGCTTGTTTTCGGTAAGCGCAATCGGGAACAAACGCCCCGGCACCCCCTGCAACTGTTTCAACCCCTGGCGCACGGCTTCGAGCGAGGCACCGACCGACACGGCCAGCGCCGCTGCGGCCAGTGCATTGGCCACGTTATGGCGGCCCGGCAACGGCAGCGCTACCGTCGCGGTGCCGAACGGGCTGTGCAACGTAAATTGCGTGCCTTTGGCGTTCACCAGCACGTCGCTGGCGAAGAAATCCACGCCTTCCGCCGCCTGCGGCGAGAAGCGCCAGACGGTTTTATCGTTCAGCATGCTCTGCCAATGCGGCCAGTCGTTATTGTCGGCGTTGATGATCGCCACGCCGTCAGCCGGCAAGCCGGTAAAAATTTCACCTTTCGCCTGGGCGACGCCGGCCAAAGAGCCAAAACCTTCCAGGTGAGCAGCCGCCAGGTTATTCACCAGGGCGGTCTGTGGCCGCGTTAATGCGGTGGTATAGGCAATCTCGCCAATATGGTTGGCACCCAGCTCAATCACGGCAAAATCATGTTGCGGTTGCAAACGCAGCAGCGTCAGCGGCACGCCGATATCGTTATTGAAGTTGCCGGCGGTATACAGCACTTCACCGCATTCACGCAAAATAGCGGCAACCATTTCCTTCACCGAGGTCTTGCCCGATGAACCGGTTAACGCCACAACGCGGGCCGGCACTTGCTGGCGCACCCAGGCAGCCAGTTGCCCCAGCGCCAAACGCGTGTCTTTCACCACCAGTTGCGGCACGTCCACCAATAAGCGCTTACTCACCAGCAGCGCCCCAGCGCCTGCGGCTACAGCATCGGCAGCGAAGGCATGCGCATCAAAACGCTCGCCCTTCAGCGCCACAAACAGGCAACCTGCGGTTACCTGGCGGGTATCTGTCGTCACCTCAATGATTTGGCAATCGGCGCCGATCAACTCAGCGCTCAATACATCGGCCAGTGCCTGAAGGGAGACAGGAATCATGCTATTACCCCCAGCAGACGCGCAACGGTGGTGCGATCGGAGTAATCCAGACGGCGGTTCCCCACCAGTTGGTAGTCCTCATGGCCTTTACCCGCCACCAGCACCACATCTTGTTCTTTGGCTTGCATAATCGCGCTGGTTACCGCTTCGGCACGGCCGTGGATCACCAGCGCACGCCCGGCATCCAGCAGACCGGTAAGGATATCGGCAATGATCGCCTGCGGTTCTTCGGTACGCGGGTTGTCATCGGTCACCACTACGCGATCGGCGAACTGCTCGGCGATGCCACCCATCAGCGGGCGCTTGCCTTTGTCACGATCGCCGCCGCAACCGAACACGCACCACAGCTGCCCTTGGCAGTGCAGGCGTGCAGCTTCCAGCGCCTTCTCCAGCGCGTCCGGGGTGTGGGCGTAATCCACCACGACCGTCGGTTTGCCTGGCGCGTTGAATACTTCCATACGGCCGCATACCGGCTGCAGCTGATTGCCGGTTTCCACCAGTTTGTCCAGCGGATAGCCCAGTGACAGCAGCGTCGCCAGTGCCAGCAACAGGTTGCTGACGTTGAAAGCGCCCATCAGGCGGCTCTCAATTTCGCCGTCGCCCCAGCTTGAGCTGAAGCGGACAGTGGCGCCATTATCGTGATAACTGACCGCAGTGGTTTTCAGCCAGCGGCCATGACAACCCAGCTGCAGGTTATCCTGCATGGTGACCGCCACCGCATCCGGCAATTTGCTCAGCCAGCGCTGACCCACTTCGTCATCGGCGTTGATGATCGCCTGCCCCACTTCGTGGCCGGCAAACAACGACCATTTGGCCGCTTCGTAATTGGCCATATCACCGTGGTAATCCAGGTGATCGCGGCTCAGGTTGGTGAACACCGCTGCGGCAAATGGCAGCGCCGCCACGCGGTTTTGCACCAACCCGTGAGAAGAGACTTCCATCGCGGCGAAGGTTGCGCCCCGATCGACCAACTCGTTTAATACGTGTTGAACATCCACCGCAGAACCGGTGGTATTCTCAGTCGGGCACACCTGGCCCAACAGACCGTTACCGACGGTGCCCATCACTGCGCCGGTTTCACCCAACAGTTGGCTCCACTGCGCCAGCAGTTGCGTGGTGGTGGTTTTACCGTTGGTGCCGGTCACGCCAACCAGACGCAGGCGCTCTGCCGGTTGATGGTAAAAACGCCCGGCCAATGCGGAAAGGCGCTGGTTAAGCTGGCTCAGATAAATCACCGGCACACCGTGCATTTCCGTGATTGCGCCGTCTTCGGCCTGACCTTCAGCTTCGGCAATCACGGCTGCAACACCCTGCGCAATGGCCTGCGGAATATAGCGGCGTCCATCTGTCTGATGGCCAACAACGGCGACAAACAGATCCCCGGCAGCCGCAATACGGCTGTCTAATGTCATTTCCCGCAGCGCGCGCCCGGGCGCCGTCGGCACCCATGGAGCGAGTAAATCGCGCAAATTACGATCTGCCACCTGAACCCTCTTTTTTGTTAATCACTAATTCGCTTTTATCAGCGGTGGGCAACGCGTCCGGTTCGACGTTCATGGTGCGCAATACGCCGCCCATGATGGCGCCGAACACCGGTGCGGAAATTGCACCGCCATAGTACTTCCCACCCTGAGGATCGTTGATCACCACCACCAGAGCAAAACGGGGATTACTGGCCGGCGCGACGCCGGCGGTATAAGCGAGATATCGGTTGACGTATTTGCCATCCGGGCCGACCTTTTTGGCGGTACCGGTTTTAATAGCGATGCGGTAACCCTTGATGGCGGCTTTCACGCCGCCGCCGCCCGGCAGGGCCACGCTTTCCATCATGTGCACCACGGTGCGCACCAGAGGTTCAGGGAAAATGCGTTCGCCGGCAACCGGAGGGTCAACCTTGGTGATCGACAATGGGCGATACACGCCCAGGCTGCCGATCGTTGCGTAGACTCGCGCCAACTGTAACGGAGTTACCATTAGCCCGTAGCCGAAAGAGAAGGTGGCCCTCTCTATGTCAGACCACCGTTGTTTTTTTGGGTATATGCCACTGCTTTCTCCGACCAGCCCCAAATTGGTCGCTTTTCCCAGTCCAAAACGAGAGTAAGTATCTACTAACGCCGAGGACGGCATCGCTAACGCCAGCTTGGTAACGCCAACGTTACTCGACTTCTGCAAGATCCCGGTTACCGACAGCTCCGCATAACGCGCCACGTCTTTAATCTCGTGGCCCTGAATGCGGAAAGGAATGGTGTTCAGCACGCTGTTTTCTTTCACCACACCGTTATGTAACGCTGTCATCACCACCATAGGTTTCACGGTGGAGCCAGGCTCAAAAATATCGGTAATAGCGCGGTTACGCATGGTGTCTTTCGGCGTACCGGCCATATTATTCGGGTTGTAAGACGGGCTGTTGGCCATCGCCAGCACTTCGCCGGTGTTCACGTCGATCAGCACCGCCGTGCCGGACTCAGCCTTGTTGAACGCCACCGCGTTGTTCAGTTCGCGATACACCAGCGCCTGCAGGCGCTCATCGACGCTCAATACCAGGTTATGCGCCGCCTGGCTGTCGACCGAGGAGATATCCTCGATCACCCGGCCATAGCGGTCTTTACGCACGGTTCGTTCACCCGGTTGCCCGGTCAACCAGCGGTCAAAGCTCTTCTCGACGCCTTCGATGCCCTGGCCGTCAATGTTGGTCACGCCGATAATGTGCGAGGTGACCTGGCCGGCAGGGTAGTAACGGCGCGATTCCTGACGCAGGTAAATCCCCGGTAGCTTCAGCTTGCGAATGTAATCGCCTACCGCCGGGTTCACCTGGCGAGCCAGGTAAACAAAGCGCCCTTTCGGGTTGGCGTTAACACGGGTAGAAAGCTGATCCAGAGGGATATTCAGCGCGTCGGACAGCGCCTTCCAACGGCTATCCAGCGTAATGCCGCCACGCTCGTTCAGCTCTTTAGGATCCGCCCAAATGGCGTTGACCGGTACGCTCACCGCCAATGGTCGGCCGGCGCGATCGCTGATCATGCCGCGTGAGGTCGGTACCTCCTGCACACGCAGCGAACGCATGTCGCCTTCTTTCACCAGGCGGTCCGGATTGATGACCTGCAGATAGGCCACGCGCAGCATCAATCCCACCAGCGCCAGCAAAATACAGCCGCACAGCAACGCAAAACGCCAGCTTACAAAGCTGGCCTGATTTTCCGGGCGTTTCAACTTACCGGGGCGTGCTGCTTTCATGCGTTCCCTTTCTTCTCCGTGTCATGATTTCAGTTAAACTGTTCATTGTTTAACGATGATATTTTCCTGCGATGGATCAACATGTTGCATCTGCAGTTTTTCGGTGGCGATACGCTCGACCCGGCTGTGGTCGCCGAGGGCGTTCTCCTCCAAAATCAGGTTGCGCCATTCAATATCCAGAGCATCCCGCTCAAGCACCAACTGCTCGCGCTCAGCGGTCAGCAGGCGGGTACGGTGTGCGGTAGTCACCACAAAAATCGCAGAAATCAGTGAAGCGATCAGTAAAATCAATGGGATCTTGGCGTTACGCAGCAGATCGCCGCCAATCACCCCAACCAAACCGTGGCGTTCATTACCAATCACGCAGGCATCCTCTCGGCAATGCGCAGCACTGAACTGCGCGCGCGTGGGTTTTCCGCCACTTCATCTTGCGAAGGCATCATCTTGCCCAACGCTTTCAGCGTGCGCCCGCCCATGCCGCGCAGTTGCTCTTCAGTCAGCGGCAGGCCTGCCGGTACCTGAGCACCGCGGCTATGGTGGCGCATAAAGCGTTTAACGATACGATCTTCCAACGAGTGGAAACTGATGATCGACAGGCGGCCCTGCGGGGCCAGCACTTCCAGCGCGCCGTCCAGCGCACGCTCAATCTCTTCCAGTTCACTGTTGATATAGATACGAATGGCCTGGAAACTGCGCGTTGCCGGGTGCTTGTGTTTTTCCCGGAACGGGCTGGCATTGGCGATCAGGTCAGCCAGCTCTTTGGTGCGCGTCATCGGTTCGACACGGTTTCTTTCCACGATGGCGCGGGCAATGCGCTTGGCGAAACGCTCCTCACCGAAGGTTTTCAGCACCCAGGCAATGTCGTCCGCTTCCGCTTTCAACAACCATTCAGAGGCGGACTGGCCGCTTGATGGGTCCATACGCATATCCAGTGGGCCGTCACGCATGAAAGAGAAACCGCGTTCTGCGTCATCCAACTGCGGCGAAGAAACGCCCAAATCGAGTAAGACGCCATCAATCTGCCCCACCAATTCGCGTTCCCGCACGTAGTGTGACAAATCAGAAAATGGGCCGTGTACGATGGTAAAACGAGGATCTTCAATAGATTTGGCGGCTGCAATCGCCTGTGGATCGCGGTCAATTGCCAGCAAACGTCCTTCCGGCCCCAGTTGGGACAGAATCAGACGAGAATGGCCACCGCGACCAAAAGTACCGTCGATATATATGCCGTTACTGCGAATATTGAGGCCATTGACCGCCTCATCCAACAGTACGGTGGTGTGTTTATAGTTTTCCAACATGCTTATAGCGACAAGTCCTGTAGCCGCTCAGACAACGGTTCCTGAGTCGACTGTTCTGCGTCAATATCATCCTTGACTTGTTGATACCAGGTCTGTTCATCCCACAGTTCAAACTTGTTGAACTGCCCGACCAGCATCACTTCTTTTGTAAGCCCGGCGTGTTGACGCAGCGTAGTAGCTAGCAACAACCGACCGGCGCTGTCCATCTGACACTCACTGGCATGCCCCAACAATAAGCGCTGAACGCGGCGCTCTGCGGGATTCATACTCGACAGACGGGATAATTTTTGTTCAATAATTTCCCATTCGGGCAATGGGTAAAGCAGCAGGCAGGACTGATGGAGGTCAATGGTACAGACCATTTGGCCTTGCGATTGCTCGTTCAGCAAATCCCGATAACGGGTGGGTACGGCAAGCCGCCCTTTGCTGTCGAGATTAACCATCGTTGCCCCACGGAACATTCCTGAGCTACCCCTTCATGACCGTTTTCACCACTTTACACCACAAATTCCCACATAAGGGAGTTTACGGAGGGTATGAAAACCTTGTCAAGCCAGAGCGGCGGCGCTTTGGCAATATTTCTCCCGTCATTTTGGGAGCTGACTCGCGAAAGGAACGCTATTTATTCGATGAGTTAAAATTAACATCATGATAAACGGGGATAATTTTCTGAGCGGAAAGAGGGTGATTAAAAACCTGACAAATTGGCGATTAATTAACTCATTACTTCCTTCTGCAATCGATGTCTCATTTTTTAGCTCGGCAATCACAACCCTGTAACCCGCCGTAACCCGCACCGGTCAAGGCTCGCCGTTAACTCCGGTCATTGGTGAAATACGGTATAAGCCATTGAGTTAATAACGCTCAACGGTTATTGCACTTCAGGTCGGGCGCTATTTTACTTCAATTAAAGCGTCAGTGATAAGCCAGATGAAAAAATAAATTACTCGGATATTACGAGTCGAGTTATTTTCGATTTAAATCAGCTTGGTAAGATTATTCTCAAAATACCTGTTTACAATTATGGTTTCATTTCCTTACATCATTTATTCCCACAATTTTTGCTGTGAAAATGCACTTTATAATGAAAAAATTCGTAACCATATGTTTTAAATCAAAAAAGTAAAAACCCTCCCGTTTTAATCCCTTCGCGCCAGATTCTACCGCTCTTCCTCAGGATAAAAATCAGCCAAGGGCAATAAATAAAAATATTCAGCTATCCAATAAAAACAAGATAGAGGAGTAAACTATAAAAAACGCAAAAACCAAGAATCAACAACCACAATTATCAAATTTAACAGAATATTAACCAACACTTAAGGAGATTGCACCATGCTTTCGCCTGTCGCTTATTGGCGCAGCGCCGCCGCCGATACTTTTGCACTGGTGGTGTACTGTTTCATCGCCGGAATGGCGATAGAAATTCTGGTTTCCGGCATGAATTTTCAGCAATCGCTCTCCTCCCGCCTGGTGTCGATCCCGGTGAATATCCTGATCGCCTGGCCCTATGGACGCTACCGCGACCTGTTTATTCGCCTTGCGAAACGCTCTCATCACGGGGAATGGTTGCTGCGTAACCTCGCCGACTTGCTGGCGTATGTCAGTTTTCAATCGCCGGTGTACGCCGCCATATTGTGGAGCGTAGGTGCAGACGGGCAGCAAATTATGACCGCGGTGGCCGGAAATGCCGTGGTCTCGATGGCGATGGGCGTGATATATGGCTACTTTCTTGAATACTGCAGAAAGCTGTTCCGGGTAACCGGCTATGTGTAAAGCGGGGAGACAGGCAGGAAACAGCGTCGCCGCCCCGCCCGTATTATTTATTTCCGGCTCAGACTGCCGCGACGGAACAGATTGCGGCGAATACGCGTCAGGCCCGGTTTAGGTTTACGCGGTTCATCCAGGCTGGCCAACACCAGTTCCAGTACCCGTTCAGCCACATCACGGTGGCGCTGCGCTACCGCCAGCACCGGGCACTCAAGAAAGTCCAGCAGCTCGTGATCACCGAAAGTGGCGATCGCCAGATCTGTCGGCAAGCGACCCCGCTGTTTCAACGTCACATCCATCACCCCCTGCAACAGAGAGAACGAAGTGGTGAACAACGCCTGCGGCATCGGATGCGTTTTCAACCATTCTGCAAACAGTACGCCGGCAGCCTCGCGTTCATAGCTGTTGGCATACAGATAATCGACAGGCCGTTCGTCGCCCTCCCACGCCTGGCGGAATCCTTGCTCACGCAGGAAACTGACGGACAGCTCAGGCAGTGCACCCAGATACAGCACCGACTCCGCCGGAAAAGTGCGAAGCTCCTGCGCCAGCGCGAAGGAATCCTCTTGGTCGGCCCCCACCACGCTGATGAAATGCTCGCGATCCAGTGCCCGGTCCAGAGCGATGATCGGTAATGGATCTTTGGCCCAGCGCTGATAGAACGGGTGCTCCGGCGGCAAAGCGGTGGAAACGATAATGGCGTCGACCTGGCGTTGCAGCAGGTGTTCGATACAGCGCATTTCGTTATCCGGCTGATCTTCCGAGCAGGCAATCAATAGCTGATAACCGCGCTGACGCGCCTGGCGCTCCAGGTAGTTGGCGATACGGGTATAGCTGGTGTTTTCCAGATCCGGTATCACCAGGCCGATAGAGCGAGTTCGTCCGGCGCGCAATCCTGCTGCGACGGCATTCGGGTGATAGTTATGCTCCCTGACCACGGCCATCACTTTTTCGACGGTTTTATCGCTGACACGATACTGCTTCGCTTTGCCGTTGATGACATAACTGGCCGTGGTGCGCGAAACGCCAGCGAGACGCGCGATTTCATCCAGTTTCACGTTAACCCCTTAATGACGCTGAAAATAGAAGTGAAAGCTATGCTCGGATTAACCATCGCATCCCGTGCGGTTATTCAATCCAGCCTCTGCGATCTAACAGCAGAAAACACTGCCGAGCAACCGCTTTTGCCGAAAGGTGCCAGCAAACAGGCAAAAAACACCGAAAAACAAAAGGCGCAGCCATGCCGCGCCCTCAGATTATGCCAATATCACGTTTCAGCGCATAATTTTATCGCCGCGCGACACGCCGACGACGCCGGAACGCGCCACCTCGACAATTTCAGCCACTTCGCGCACTGCATTAAGAAACGCATCCAGCTTGTCGCTGGTGCCGGCCAGCTGAACGGTGTAAAGCGTAGCCGTGACATCGACAATCTGCCCACGGAAAATATCGGCGCAGCGTTTCACCTCTTCACGGCCATAACCGCTGGCCTGCAACTTCACCAGCATGATCTCACGCTCGACATGTGCACCCTGCACCAGCTCGCTGACGCGCAGAACGTCCACCAGCTTATGCAGCTGCTTTTCGATCTGCTCCAGCACTTTCTCATCGCCGACGGTTTGGATGGTCATACGCGACAAGGTGGGATCGTCGGTCGGCGCTACCGTCAGGCTTTCAATGTTGTAACCACGCTGGGAGAACAGCCCCACCACACGCGACAACGCGCCGGATTCGTTTTCCAGCAATACAGATAAAATACGCCGCATGATCAGGTCCTCTCCGTTTTGCTTAACCACATTTCGTCCATGCTTCCGCCGCGGATCTGCATTGGGTAAACATGTTCGGTCTCATCGACGGTGACATCGACAAACACCAGTCGTTCTTTCTCGGCCAACGCCTGCGCCAGTTTGCTTTCCAGTTCATCCGGCGTGCGAATGGCGATGCCTACGTGACCGTAAGCCTCCGCCAGTTTGACGAAATCAGGCAGGGAATCCATATAAGACTGCGAATGGCGACCGGAGTAGATCATGTCCTGCCACTGCTTCACCATGCCCAGATAGCGGTTGTTGAGGTTCACCACTATCACCGGCAGGTTGTATTGCAACGCGGTGGAAAGCTCCTGAATGTTCATCTGGATACTGCCATCGCCGGTTACGCACACCACGGTCTCATCAGGCAACGCCAGCTTCACGCCCAGCGCAGCCGGCAGGCCGAAGCCCATGGTGCCCAGCCCACCGGAGTTGATCCAGCGGCGCGGCTTGTCGAACGGGTAGTAGAGCGCGGCGAACATCTGGTGCTGGCCCACATCGGAGGTGACGTAAGCATCCCCCTTGGTCAAACGATGCAGGGTTTCGATCACTGCCTGTGGTTTGATGGTACCGCTGTTTTTGTCATAGCCCAGACAGTCGCGCGCGCGCCACTGTTCAATGGACTGCCACCAGTCGCGCAACGCATCGAAGTCCTGCGCCTTATCGTCCTGCGCCAACAGTTCCAACATCTGGGTCAGCACCTGTTTGGCATCGCCCACGATCGGAATATCGGCATCGACCGTCTTGGAGATCGAGGTGGGATCAATATCGATATGCAGTACGGTGGCATCCGGGCAGTATTTTGCCAGGTTGTTGGTCGTGCGATCGTCAAAACGCACGCCGACGGCGAAAATCACGTCGGAATGGTGCATGGTTTTATTGGCTTCGTAAGTGCCGTGCATGCCGAGCATGCCGACGCTCTGGCGGTGCGTACCGGGGAAGGCGCCCAGCCCCATCAGGGTGCAGGTCACCGGCAGATTCAGCTTTTCCGCCAGTTCCAGCAGTTCTGCATCGCAGGCCGAGTTGATCGCCCCGCCGCCAACGTACATAACCGGTTTTTTAGCCGCCAAAATGGTTTGCAGCGCGCGCTTTATCTGCCCGCGGTGGCCCTGCACCGTTGGGTTATAGGAGCGCATGCTCACTTCCTGCGGATAGGCGTAAGGCATTCTGACCGCCGGGCCAACGATATCTTTCGGCAGGTCGATCACGACCGGGCCAGGACGGCCGGTTGAGGCCAGATAAAAGGCTTTTTTCAAGATGCCGGGGATATCCTCGGTGCGCTTCACCAGGAAACTGTGCTTCACCACCGGACGAGAAATCCCGACCATGTCGCACTCCTGGAAGGCGTCATAGCCAATCAGCGAGCTTGGAACCTGGCCGGAAAGCACCACCATCGGGATCGAGTCCATATAGGCGGTCGCAATGCCGGTAATCGCATTGGTCGCGCCGGGGCCGGAAGTCACCAGCACCACGCCGACCTCACCGGTAGCGCGCGCATAGCCATCGGCCATATGCACCGCACCCTGCTCATGACGCACCAATATGTGATCGATTCCTCCGACCGTATGCAGGGCGTCGTAGATATCGAGTACCGCCCCGCCCGGATATCCGAATACATGCTTAACGCCCTGATCGATCAACGATCGGACGACCATCTCGGCTCCTGACAACATCTCCATGGGTTTGCCTCCAGGCTTACTTATTCTTGTCTGGCGCCGGAACGTAGCGCCTGTTGTGGGGCAATGCCCCAAAATTTTTGTGTATTGATTCTAACTGGCTAACATAACGTCAGAGTATTGAGCAGGCAAACGACAAAAAGACTCAGAAACAGAGTGGTTATTGCCATGCGACTGAGGATCGGGGGTTTACAAAAACAATGCACTAGCCGCTGGAGGATCGGGCTAGGCATTGTTTCGAGCAGATAGGGAATTACAGAACTATATCAGGCAATAATTATGCTGTTTTTTTAGCCGGCCGTACTGCCCGGCGGCATCCTTATGCCTGATCCTGGTACATCGAGTCAATTTCATGCTGGTAGCGCTGTAGAATCACCTTCCGGCGCAGCTTCAGCGTGGGGGTAAGTTCACCCAACTCCATCGAAAAGGCCGCCGGCAGCAGGGTAAACTTTTTCACCTGCTCAAAGCGCGCCAGCTCTTTTTGCATGTCGCGCAGACGGCTCTCGAACATTTCTATAATGTGGCTATTACGCAGCAGCTCAAGCCGATCCTGGTATTTCAGGTTAATGGATTTCGCATACTCTTCCAGCGACTCAAAGCTGGGTACGATCAGGGCCGAAACGAATTTACGCGCATCGGCGATGATCGCCACCTGCTCGATAAAACGATCCTGAGCCAGCGTGCCTTCAAGCATCTGCGGGGCAATATATTTGCCGCCGGAGGTTTTCATCAAATCCTTCAGTCGCTCGGTAATGAACAGGTTACCCGCCTCGTCAATCGCGCCGGCGTCACCGGTTTTCAGCCAGCCATCCCCGGTAAAAGAAGCGGCGGTTTCCAGCGGCTTATTGAAATAGCCACGCATCACGACGGGGCCACGTACCTGAATCTCGTTTTCCTCGCCAATACGCACCTCAACCCCCGGCAACGGCTTGCCGATAGAGCCAAAGCGGAAATTCCCCTCTTCCCAGCAGGAGACGGTGGCGCAGGTCTCGGTCATGCCGTAACCATATTTGATATTGACGCCCATCGCCTGGAAAAACAGGATGACATTGTCGTCAAGTTTGGCCCCCGCCGCCGGCAAGAAACGCACCTTCCCACCGAGGATGCCGCGCAGCTTGCTCAGGACCAGCTTGTCGGCCCAGCGGTGGGAAAGGTTGAACAACTTACCCAGCGGCTTACCGGCGCGCTCCTGCAGGAACTTGCGTTCACCACAGACGATCGCCCAATGGAACAATGCACGACGCAGCCAGGGCGCACGCGCTACCTTTTCATGCACCGCGCTAAAGATTTTTTCGTAGAAACGGGGGACCGCGCACATCAACGTCGGGCGTACCGCCGTCATGGCTTCACGCACCCAGTCAGTATTCGGCAGATACACGTTTTGCGCGCCCGAGTGCATGATGAAGAAGCTCCAGATGCGCTCAAATACGTGTGATATCGGCAGGAAACTGAGGGAGACATCCTCTTCGTTCACCGTTAGCCGCTCGTCGTGCAAATAGAGCTGCGCGGCCAGATTACGGTAATCCAGCATCACCCCTTTTGGCTCGCCGGTAGTGCCGGAGGTGTAGATCAGAGTGAACAGATCCCGCAGATCGCAATCTGCAATACGCTCCCGCCGTTGAGGTTCAAAGGCATCAACATCGGCCCCACGCTCAAAGGCGCTCAGATGCCGGGCAATATCGCACCCGCGCAGATCGGCTGCGTCATCGAACACGATGATATGATTCAACTGCGGGCACACACCGCGCAGCGCAATGGCTGCATCCAACTGTGCCTGCTCGCCGACGAACAGGATGCGAATATCCGCATCATTAATAATAAATGCTGCCTGGGCGGGCGTGTTGGTGGCATACAAGGGTACGCTCACCGCCCGAAGTTGCAGGATAGCCAAATCCGCCAGCGACCAAGCCATGCAGTTATTGGCAAAAATCGCGATGCGCTCCTGCACTTCGGACCCCAACGCCAGCAGCGCGCTGGCGATGCGGTTAATATGGACGTCGGCCTGTCCCCAGGTCAGTTGTGTCTCGCCATCAGGAGACCATTGGCGAAAAGCTGTGCGATCGGCACGATGGGAAATTTGGTGCTGTATACGATGAGTCAGATGGTATTGCAGCAGATTATTGATCATAGCGCTCTAAGCCTGAAATGAATCAAACAGTTAACCTCGAGCAGAGCCTCTGGCCCCGAATCTCAGCTTACACGTGTTTACTTTTTTTCGCGCAGTCTACCTACTCTCAGGCAGCGGGAAAAGAGTTTTCAGCGTAGAAGTGTGAGCCAAAACGCAGGCTAGCTTCACCACACCCTCAGGTTGGACAGAGCAGCGTTGAAAAGGTTTTATGTCGGGGACAAAATGCGGCCCCTGCGGGCCGTTCATTCAAATCAGTTTAAAACACCAATAAAAATTAAAAAATCAGAATATAAATTCATGGCTATTATTTTTCATAAAATAATCATAACAGCTATAGAATAGTTATTTTATCGCAAAAAACCCAGAAACATCTTAATAAAAACCAAGATAGTTCTTAGCTTTTTATCATGCAAAAAACCTGCTCATATAAATATTATCTTTCTTCAGGGAGAGTATTCCATGGATTTACTCTGGGTTACCCGCCTCAGTCAGAACGGATTTCATCCATTGATGCCCTTTATCGCGTTCGGACGATTCGTGCCAGGAAAGATAACATGTCGCTTTATTGTCTTCCGCACACAAAGGCACCGCTTTTATCTTCAGTGAAGTGGCCTGTTGCCGTACCAGCCATGCCGGTGCGATAGCCACCATTTCCGTCTGGGAGACCATATTTAACACGCTATATAAATCGGTACACTGCTGAGTCACGGCACGCTGCATGGCTTCTTCGATATAATAAGGCTTGCTGAAAGATCCAAAGCTTTCCAGCGAGACCACGGCATGTTGCTCAAATAAAGCTTGCTCCGGTGTAAGACCCGCAGTCATTCTCGGGTGCGCCTGCGCGACGGCCAGCACCAGTTCATCGTCGAACAGCGCCAAACTGCGAAACTCCGCTGACTCAAATCGACTGTAGCCAATAACGAACTCAACATCCTGATAACGCAATTGATGCTCAATATTATTGTTAATGTATGACTTCACTTGCAAATTAAGCTGTGGGGCTATCTGTTTGACGTGGTTGATTATCTTGGCTCCCAACCGTAAGTCGAGCGGGCTGCAGAGGGATAGCGAGAAAGCCCGTATACTGGTAAAGGGTTCGAACTCTGAGCCGGGCAGTTCATTTTGTACCAATTGCAGCGCCTGACGTACCGGCCCGAATAACTGTCTGGCCCGCATCGTGGGCTGGATCCCCCGCCCGCTGCGCACAAACAGCTCATCATTGAACATCACCTTCAGGCGCGCAACCGCGTTGCTCACCGCCGGCTGCGACATCCCTAATGAAGTAGCGGCTCGCGTAATATTCTGCATTTGCATCACGGCGTCAAAAACAGTCAGCAAATTAAGATCGACGCTGCGCAAATGAATGTCCGCAGGCTCTTTAACCATGGCAATTTCTGAATCATATTCAGCCATATATCACTCCACTAAATCCTGTGTAGATAATCTTATCGCTGTGCAAGACAAACAATGTGAAGCCGTATTGTTTTATTCCCGCAAGACAAGATCAGTTATTCCTTCAATCAAACGACAGAAACCCTTGCTATACCGCCGTAGCGAGAACCGCATATGAGGTGCGTATCAGAGACTTCCACCGTTACGGGGGAAGAACGGCGCCAACACAGTACTAATAAATAGGTAGATAAAATAATGAATACTGTTTAGCAACGAAGTTTCGATTATAAGCCAAGCGATAAAAACATATCACAACCGTCTAGAATATACGTTTAGCCTATGCAAAAACGCACTATCTTGTTATCTGTCCTTTCTACCAATAAATAAATTATATATATTTAAATGAAACCATTTACAAAAAAAATGGTATGCACTTTGTCCTCCGGATGTCAGACATCTTTATCGCTTCAACGCAAATTTTAACCTAATGAGATACAGAAGCAATTGCCGCCGCATATATTCGATTAATTTATGCTAAGCAATGCGCAAAACACCCCCCGTTTTTCCACTAACCCGGCGAATTTTTGCCGAACTATCCTCTGCGACCACTTTTACCCAATTTCCTGACAAGGGGTTCGCCCTCTATTCAATCAGATGTTGACATCGCCAGGCCAATAACGTATCAAATTAGGAACGACACAATTTTAAGAGAAGCTGAACCCTCATGATCCGTACTCACCGTCTACTAAGCCTACTACTTAACGCATCTTCTTTGCGCGGTATGCTGGTGGACGGAGTTCAGAGCTGATTCAGTCCCTCACTCATAACAAACCCGCGCTACTGCGCGGGTTTTTTTTTACCCGCTTAGCGTGAAATAAACACGATAAGGAACGCCCTGATGAGCCAACAAGTCATTATTTTCGATACCACGCTGCGTGATGGTGAACAAGCTCTGCAAGCCAGTCTGAGCGTAAAAGAGAAGATTCAGATAGCCATGGCGCTGGAGAGAATGGGCGTCGACGTAATGGAAGTCGGTTTCCCGGTCTCCTCTCCGGGTGATTTTGAATCGGTGCAGACCATCGCCCGTCAGATCAAAAACAGCCGCGTATGTGGCCTGGCCCGCTGCGTGGATAATGATATCGACGTCGCCGCCGAAGCGCTGCGCGTTGCCGAGGCCTTCCGTATTCACGTGTTCCTGGCTACATCCACTCTGCACATTGAATCCAAGTTGAAGCGCTCTTTCGATGAAGTGCTGGAAATGGCGGTACGCTCGGTGAAGCGCGCCCGCAATTACACCGACGACGTGGAGTTCTCTTGCGAAGACGCTGGCCGGACGCCAATCGATAATCTGTGCCGCGTAGTGGAAGCCGCCATCAACGCCGGCGCCACCACCATCAATATCCCGGACACCGTCGGCTACACCACGCCAAACCAGTTCGGCGGCATCATCACCACCCTGTATGACCGCGTACCGAACATTGATAAAGCCATTATTTCGGTCCACTGCCACGACGATCTGGGCATGGCGGTAGGCAACTCCATCGCCGCCGTGCAGGCGGGCGCTCGTCAGGTTGAAGGCACGCTGAACGGCATCGGTGAACGCGCCGGCAATACCTCGCTGGAAGAAGTGATCATGGCGATCAAAGTGCGCCAGGACATCATGAACGTGCACACCAACATTAATCACCAGGAAATCTTCCGCACCAGCCAGTTGGTCAGCCAGCTGTGCAACATGCCGATTCCGGCCAACAAAGCGATCGTGGGTTCCAATGCCTTCGCCCACTCCTCCGGCATTCATCAGGACGGCGTGCTGAAGAACCGTGAAAACTACGAAATCATGTCGCCGCAGACCATAGGTCTGAAAGACGTGCAGTTGAACCTGACCTCCCGTTCCGGCCGCGCTGCGGTAAAACACCGCATGGAAGAGATGGGCTATAAGGAACAGGACTACAACCTGGACACCCTGTACACGGCGTTCCTGAAACTGGCCGACAAGAAAGGCCAGGTATTCGATTACGATCTGGAGGCTTTAGCCTTCATTAACAAGCAGCAGGAAGAGCCGGAGCATTACAGCCTGGGCTATTTCAGCGTGCAGTCCGGCACCAACATCATGGCCACCGCCTCGGTGAAACTGATCTGCGGCGATGAAGAAAAAGCCGAAGCGGCAACCGGCAACGGCCCGGTCGACGCGGTTTATCAGGCCATCAATCGTATTACCGACTACCCGATCGAATTAGTGAAATATCAACTGACCGCCAAAGGCCAGGGCCGCGACGCTCTGGGCCAGGTTGATATCGTGGTGTCCTACAACGGCCGCCGCTTCCACGGCGTGGGTCTGGCGACCGACATCGTGGAATCCTCCGCCAAGGCGATGGTTCACGTATTGAATAATATTTGGCGCTCCCAGCAGGTAGAAAAAGAAAAACAGCGTCTGCAGCAAAGCAAACATCAAAATAATCAGGAAACGGTGTGAACATGACGAAGACTTACCATATTGCCGTCTTGCCCGGAGACGGAATCGGCCCGGAAGTAATGGCTCAGGCGCACAAAGTGTTGGACGCCGTGCGTCAGCGCTTTGATATCCGCATCACCACCAGCGAATACGACGTCGGCGGCATTGCCATCGATCGCCACGGCAGCCCGTTGCCGCAGGCCACCCTCAGCGGGTGCGAGCAGGCCGATGCGATCCTGTTCGGCTCGGTGGGCGGCCCGAAATGGGAACACCTGCCGCCGGCAGAACAGCCTGAGCGCGGTGCATTGCTGCCGTTACGCAAGCACTTCAAACTGTTCAGCAACCTGCGTCCGGCCCGCCTGTACCAAGGGTTGGAAGAATTCTGTCCGCTGCGTGCCGACATCGCCGCCCGCGGTTTTGACATCCTGTGCGTGCGTGAGTTGACCGGCGGTATCTACTTCGGTCAACCGAAAGGCCGTGAAGGCCAGGGCATGCAGGAACGCGCTTTCGATACCGAGGTGTATCACCGCTTCGAGATCGAACGCATTGCGCGCATCGCCTTTGAGTCCGCACGCAAACGCCGTAACAAAGTGACCTCTATCGATAAGGCCAACGTGCTGCAAAGCTCCATTCTGTGGCGTGAAGTGGTGAACCAGGTTGCCAAAGACTATCCGGACGTGTCGCTGTCGCATATGTACATCGACAATGCCACCATGCAGTTGATTAAAGACCCGTCGCAGTTCGACGTGTTGCTGTGTTCCAACCTGTTCGGCGATATTTTGTCCGACGAATGCGCGATGATCACCGGTTCGATGGGCATGCTGCCTTCCGCCAGCCTGAACGAACAGGGCTTTGGTCTGTATGAGCCTGCGGGCGGTTCTGCGCCGGATATCGCGGGTAAAGGCATCGCCAACCCGATCGCCCAGATCCTGTCCGCCACCCTGTTGCTGCGTTACAGCCTGGGGGCCTCTGAGGCGGCCGACGCCATTGAGCGCGCCATCAACCAGGCGCTGGAACAAGGTTACCGCACCGCCGATCTGGCCGGTGAGGGTAAAGCCATCAGCACCGATGAAATGGGTGACATCATCGCCCGCTTTGTAGCTCAGGGGGCATAACATGTCGAAAACGTTATATCAGAAATTATACGATGCCCACGTGGTGTACGAAGCGCCGAACGAAACGCCGCTGTTGTATATCGATCGCCATCTGGTGCACGAAGTCACTTCTCCGCAGGCGTTCGACGGCCTGCGCGCCATGGGCCGCAAAGTACGCCAGCCGGGCAAGACCTTTGCCACCATGGACCACAACGTGTCCACCCAGACCAAAGACATTAACGCCAGCGGCGAGATGGCGCGCATTCAGATGCAGGAACTGATCAAGAACTGCGCTGAGTTCGGTGTTTCGCTGTATGACCTGAACCACCCGTTCCAGGGCATCGTGCACGTTATCGGCCCAGAGCAGGGCATGACGCTGCCGGGCATGACCATCGTCTGTGGCGACTCCCATACCGCCACCCACGGCGCCTTCGGTTCGTTGGCGTTTGGGATCGGCACCTCGGAAGTGGAGCACGTGCTGGCGACCCAGACCCTGAAGCAGGGCCGCGCCAAGACCATGAAAATCGAAGTGACCGGCGTCGCAGCGGAAGGCATCACCGCCAAGGACATCGTACTGGCGGTGATCGGTAAAACCGGCAGTGCCGGCGGCACCGGCCACGTGGTGGAGTTCTGTGGCAAGGCGATTGAAGCGCTGAGCATGGAAGGCCGCATGACGCTGTGCAACATGGCGATCGAAATGGGCGCCAAAGCGGGCCTGGTCGCACCGGACGACACCACCTTTGATTATCTGAAAGGCCGCCAGTTTGCGCCTACCGGCGAGAACTGGGAACAAGGCGTCGCTTACTGGCGCACGCTGAAATCCGACGACGATGCCAAATTCGACACCGTAGTAACCCTGCGCGCCGAAGACATCGCGCCACAGGTGACCTGGGGCACCAACCCTGGGCAAGTGATCGCCGTCAATCAGGCGATCCCGGCACCGGAATCCTTTAGCGATCCGGTCGAGCGCGCCTCAGCCGAGAAGGCGTTGGCCTATATGGATCTGAAGCCGGGCATTAAGCTGACTGAAGTGCCGATCGACAAAGTGTTTATCGGCTCCTGTACCAACTCACGCATCGAAGATCTGCGCGCGGCGGCGGCGATTGCCAAAGGGCGCAAAGTCGCCAACGGCGTTCAGGCCATCGTGGTGCCGGGTTCCGGCCCGGTAAAAGCGCAGGCGGAAGCCGAAGGTCTGGACAAGATCTTTATTGAAGCCGGTTTTGAATGGCGTTTGCCGGGTTGCTCCATGTGCCTGGCGATGAACAACGACCGCCTGAATCCGGGCGAACGCTGCGCATCCACCAGCAACCGTAACTTCGAAGGGCGTCAGGGCCGCGGTGGGCGCACCCACCTGGTCAGCCCGGCAATGGCCGCTGCCGCTGCCGTTGCCGGCCATTTCGCCGATATCCGTGATATTCACTAAGGGGCACTACCGTGGCTAAATTTACTCAACATACCGGTTTAGTGGTGCCTTTGGATGCGGCCAACGTCGACACCGACGCCATTATTCCAAAACAGTTTTTGCAGAAAGTCACCCGCACGGGTTTCGGCCAGCATCTGTTCAACGACTGGCGCTTTTTGGACGACGCCGGCCAGCAACCGAACCCGGAGTTCGTGCTGAACAAGCCGCGCTACAAAGGGGCCAGCATCCTGTTGGCGCGTGAGAACTTCGGCTGCGGCTCCTCACGCGAGCATGCGCCCTGGGCGCTGACCGACTACGGCTTCAAAGTGGTGATAGCGCCAAGCTTCGCCGATATCTTCTACGGCAACTCATTCAACAACCAACTGCTGCCGGTGACACTGAGCGAACAGGACGTGGATACGCTGTTCAAGCTGGTGGCTGAAAACGAAGGTACCGAGTTTGTGGTGGATCTGGAAAATCAGACGGTGAATGCCGGTGGAAAAAGCTATCCGTTCGAGATCGACAGCTTCCGCCGCCACTGCATGATCCACGGGTTGGACAGCATCGGCCTCACGCTGCAGCACGAAGCGGACATCTCCCGCTACGAGGCACAGCAGCCGGCGTTTCTGAACTGATCACCTTCTAATACCTTAAATAATTGGAGCTGCGGCAAGGCGGCAGCTCCAAGTATGACGGGGTTACCAGTAACCCAGCCACTTCCACCACGCCCCGCCGATCAGGATCCAGATCAGCAGGTTAACCACGCTCACCACAAAGCCGGTTTTCCACCATTCTCCCAGCGTCACGTAACCGGAGCCGAAGACAATAGGCGCAGTGCCGGTACCGTAATGGGTCAGCGACATCATCAGTGAAGAGGCGAACGCCAGAATCAACCCCAGCAGCGCCGGCGGTGCGCCCAATGTCATTCCGGCGGCCAGGAAGGCGGCAAACATAGCGGTAACGTGAGCGGTGGCGCTGGCGAAGAAATAATGCGAATAGAGATAGATGGCGGTTAGCAAGATAGCGCCCCCTACCCAGCTCATACCCATATGATCGATGCCGCTGCCGACGGAGTGCGACAGCCAGTCAATCAGCCCCAGCTTGCCGAGGAAACTGGCCATCATGACCAGCGCGGAGAACCACACCACCGTATCCCAGGCCCCCTTGTGCTTCAGCACGTCCTCCCAGCTCAGCACGCCGGTCGCCAGCAGCACCGCCAGGCCGATCAGCGCCGCCGTGGTCGGGTTTACCAGCCAAGCTGGGCCAAAGATCATCGCCGGAATGCCGGCCCACAACACCAGCAGCAGGGCAAACACCCCTAAAGTGATTTTCTCCGGCAGCGTCACCGGGCCCAACTCTGTGAGTTTTTCCCGCGCAAAACGCGGTGCATCCGGGGTGCTTTTAATCTCCGGCGGGTACAACAGATAGAGCACCAGCGGTATCGCCGCCAGCGAACAGAGCCCCGGCACCAGTGCGGCGAGCGCCCACATTGACCATGACAGTTCCAGGCTGCCGCCGGTGCCTTTGGCGATCAGGCTGACGATCAGAGGGTTAGACGCGGTGGCGGTAATGAACATCGCCGAACTCACCGGGTTGATATTGTAATTCACCAGCGCCAGATAACGGCCAATCTTGCCGGAACTGTTCAGTTCCGGCCGGGATCCGAAGCTGTCGGCGATCGACTTCATTATCGGATGAATAATCCCGCCGCCACGGGCGGTATTGCTCGGGGTCACCGGTGCCAAAGTGAGTTCCGCCAGCGTCAGCGCATAGGCAATGCCCAGCGTCTTTTTACCGAACAGGGAAATAAAATAGTAACCGATCCGCGAGCCCAACCCGGTTTTGTTGAGGCTAAAGGAGATCATGATCGAGAAGCCAATCAGCCAAATCAGCTGATTGGAGAAGCCGCTCAGCGCATCCTCCAGCGCCGCACCCGGCTTGCCGGGATTAGTCACCCCGGTGATGGCCACCAGCGCGATGGCCACCACCGAAACGGCGCCGATCGGCATCGCCTTGCCGATGATGGCGATGATGGTGCCGATAAACAGCGCCAGCAGATGCCAGGCGTTGGGCGCAACCCCTTCAGGAACCGGGATGACAAACCAAATTAGCAAAACGGCGGCAACGGCACACAGAGAGGGGACGGGTTTGAGCGGTGTTAGTTTGTCCATGGCATACCCAAATGGTCTAAACGGATCGGCATCTCAGCAGCAAGATGGGCAAGAGCGCCGCAATCGCGCTCCGGGTCCGTATAGCTTGGGGTTCTGGCGTAATGTTCTCAATGACATGCGTCAATGTTAATGACGTTAGCGTTTACACTTCTCGTACCCGAACACTGATCCACAGCGCCACCACCGCCAGGGCCGTCGCCAGCCAGTAAACCGCATAGTGCCCCAGGTTTTCTACCAGTGCGCCTTGCAGCACGCCGGCCAGGATCACCCCGGTGGAAATGCTGTTGGTAAACAAGGTCGTCGCCGCACCCGGCCGCCCGGGCATCAGATCCTGGAAATAGAGCATGCCGATACCGGCGATGATGCCGATAAATATGGCGTTGAACAGTTGCAAGACCATCAGCGCCAGCTTGAATTTAAACACCGCCAATCCGGCATAAAACAGGATGCCGGCCACCACGGCAAACAGCATCATATTGCGCTTGCCGAAACGTTTGACGTAATAACCGGCCAGCAGCATCGCCGGGATCTCCAGCCCGGCGGCCGTGCCCATCAACAACCCCGCAAGGTTTTCCGGCAGGCCCAGATCGGCGGTGATGTACAGCGGCATATCGATGATGTACAGGGTGTTGCAAGTCCACATCAGCATAGAGGCGATAAACAACAACCGCACATCGCGGTTTCGCCAGGCGCTGGCGGACGCTATTGGGGCCGAAGGCACACCGTCCAGCGCATCGCCCTGCTCCGCCGCTTGGGTGCGCGGCACCGAAGGCAAGGTAAACCACACCAGCAAGGCACAGATCGCGAAGGTGGCGGCGGCGATCCCAAACATCCAGGTAAAGCCGTAGTTCAACGCCAGCGTGAACGCCAGAGGTGGACCTATCACCCACGCCAGCGACAGCTGCGCACGCATGACCGAGCTGAACATTACCACTTCGCGCGCCGAACTATCGGCATACTCCCGCGCCAGCGCGAAAATCTGCGGCATGGCGGTATTGGCAATCGCCGACATCAGCACCCCGGCGGTGATCAGCGTCAGGTAGTCGCGGTTGAAGGCAAACAGCAGGCAGTTGCCGACCGCCATCAGGCAGCACACCAGGATCAGCGTACGCCGGTCACCCCGCGTATCTGAACGCTTGGCCAGCAGAAAGCTGACGACGATGCCGGCAATGGCGTTGACGGTGTAGAACAACCCCACCCAAAGCGGCCGCACCTTGACTTCGGTGGTGAGGAACAGGCTCAGCGTCGGTGCCATCAGCGCTCCGGCGATCCCGGAAAGAAAAGCAATCAGCAGGAATGCGGCAAAGATGGGATTAAAGCGGCGCGGCAACCAGTACAGTCGTTTCATATCTTCGTCCCTGCCCCTAAAGCGGAAGACAAAACCTTAGGCTACGGTGAAAAAATTGCAAGAACATCACCGCGACCAATAATAAAAAAACCAGTGGGTATGACCCCACTGGCTGGTGAACAACACCATTACTCAGAAACATTTTTGCTACCGCAACCTCAGAGGTGCTCGCGGTATTGCTTGTCTGTCATATCCTTGATATCCCACTGGGTCAGGTGAGCCAGCATCTCCAGCCGGGCTTGTTCAGGCACAAGGCCCAGCCAGTCGGCATGCTGGCGGCGCACCGCGCTGAAGTAGCGCTGATAGAACTGTTTTGACAAGAAAGCTTTCATCATTCGCCCTCCCCCTTTCATTGATGAAAATTATCGGCGTAATATGGGGAAAGATAAATTGATGAATTGATGCCGGAGTGTTCCTCTTTTATGTCTACCTCACGTTTGCAACAACAGTTCATTCGCCTGTGGCAGCGCTGCCACGGCGAGACCACCGACACCACGCTGCAAGAGTTGGCCGAAGTGCTCACTTGCTCGCGCCGTCACGTGCGTTCATTGCTCGGCGCCATGCAACAGCAAGGGTGGCTGACCTGGCAGGCGGAATCGGGGCGCGGCAAGCGCTCGCGGCTGACCTTCCACTATACCGGCCTGGCCCTGCAGCAGCAGAGAGCGGAGGAACTGCTGGAGCAAGACCGCATCGATCAACTGGTGCAACTGGTCGGCGATAAAAACGTGGTACGGCAGATGCTGTTGTCCCAACTTGGGCGCAGCTTTCGGCAGGGTAAACACATCCTGCGCGTGCTCTACTATCGCCAACTGTACAACCTGCTGCCCGGCTCGGCGCTACGACGCTCGGAAACTCACCTGGCCCGGCAGATTTTCAGCGGTCTGACGCGGATAAACGAGGAAAACGGGGAACTTGAGTCGGACCTGTCGCATCACTGGCAGCCGCTGACGCCTTTGCACTGGCGTTTTTATCTGCGCCCGGCGATACATTTTCATCACGGCCGCGAGCTGGAAATGGACGATGTGATCAGCTCCCTCACTCGTCTGATCCCTCAACCGCTGTTTTCGCATATCGAGAGCGTGGCCTCACCGACGCCTTTCGTGATTGACGTGCACCTGCACAGCCCCGATTACTGGCTGCCCTGGCTGCTGGGCAGCGTGCCTGCCATGATCCTGCCGCGCGAGTGGCAAAGCATGCCGAAGTTCTCGCGCCATCCGGTGGGCACCGGGCCGTACAGCGTGGTGCGCAACCACCGCAGCCAGATGAAAATCCACGCCTTCGATGACTACTTCGGCTATCGGGCACTGATTGATGAGGTGAATATCTGGGTGTTGCCGGAGCTCACCGAAGAGTTGGTGCATTCCGGCGTGCAGTTGCAGGCGGATGACACCGGCAACAACGAGCTGGAAAGCCGGCTGGAGGAAGGCTGCTATTTCCTGCTGTTCGATCAGCGCTCTCCTTTGGCGGCCGATCCGGCCATTCGCAGCTGGCTGTGCGAACTGATTAATCCCATCTCGCTGCTGGGCAACGCCGGACCGGTTTATCAACGCTATTGGTCACCGGCCTATGGCATCCTGCCGCGCTGGCATCACAATCGCGCGCTGGCGCAACAACCCAAGCCGGCCGGGCTGACCGAGTTGACGCTGACCTACTACAGTGAACACTCGGAATTTCACGCCATTCGACAGGCAATTGAACCGCTGCTGGCATTGCACGGGGTGCGACTTAACGTGCAGACGGTGAGCTACGACGCCTGGCATAAAGGAGAGGCCACCAGCGATCTGTGGCTGGGTAGCGCCAACTTCTACCTGCCGCTGGAGTTCTCGCTGTTCGCCACCCTGTATGAGTTGCCATTGATGCAGCACTGCATGAATGACGATCTCGCCGCAGATGCGGCGCTGTGGCGCGCCAATGCCCTGCCGCTGGCGGATTTTTGCCAACGCTTGGTCAACGGTCACCAGTTACACCCGCTGTTTCATCATTGGCTGCAACTGCACGGCCAGCGCAGCATGCGCGGTGTGCGCATGAACACCCTTGGCTGGTTTGATTTTAAATCCGCCTGGTTTGCGCCGCCGGAAGCATAAGCGCCTTTCGCCGGCGCCCGTTAATCTCTACAATAGCGCCGTCTCAACGGGGTGCGAAACGGCGGCGGCGCGATGAAAACGCGGCGTGCAGGTTTTGCTGAGAACAAACCCGTCGAACCTGATCCGGTCAATACCGGCGGAGGGATTTGAGCATAGCGACCCGGTTTAATCACCTCGCCCTCAGATACCTTTGCCCCCTTATCTTTCAGGAGTGCAAAGTGGTCAAAAAAAGCCTGCCCTTATTACTGTTGTTGTGTGCCGCTTCGGCGTTTGCCAAGCCCACGTTGACGGTCTACACCTATGATTCCTTCGCGGCCGACTGGGGCCCTGGCCCGGCGGTGAAAAAAGCGTTCGAAGCGGACTGCAACTGCGAGCTGAAATTCGTCGCGCTGGAAGACGGCGTTTCGCTGCTTAACCGCCTGCGCATGGAAGGGAAAAACAGCACCGCCGACGTGGTGCTGGGGCTGGACAACAACCTGCTGCAAGCCGCGCAACAAACCGGTTTATTCGCGCCAAGCCGCGTTGACGGCGCCAAACTGAGCGTGCCGGGCGGCTGGCAGGATAAAACCTTCGTGCCTTATGACTACGGCTACTTTGCCTTCGTTTACAACAAAGACAAGTTGAAGAACCCGCCAAAAAGCCTGCAGGAACTGGTCAACAGCGATCAAAACTGGAAGGTGATCTACGAGGATCCGCGCACCAGCACCCCAGGCCTGGGCCTGCTGCTGTGGATGCAGAAAGTGTTTGGCGATAACGCGCCGGAAGCCTGGCAGAGACTGGCGAAGAAAACCGTCACCGTCACCAAAGGCTGGAGTGAAGCCTACGGCCTGTTCCTGAAAGGCGAAGGCGATCTGGTGCTCAGCTATACCACCTCCCCGGCTTATCATCTGATCGAAGAGAAGAAAGACAGCTACGCCGCGGCCAACTTCAGCGAAGGCCATTATCTGCAGGTGGAAGTGGCAGGCAAACTCAAGGCCAGCAAGCAGCCTGAACTGGCGGAGCGCTTCATGCAGTTTATGGTGACCCCGGCGTTCCAGAACACCATCCCAACCGGTAACTGGATGTACCCAGTGATCAAGACTCAACTGCCGGCCGGCTTTGAGCAAATGACCGTACCCCAGACCGCGCTGCAATACAGCGCCGAAGAGGTCGCCAAACAACGCGGTAACTGGATCCGGGCATGGCAAACCGCCGTCAGCCGCTGATCCCGCACTGGCTCTGGCCGGGGCTGCTGGCCGCCGGCCTGATCCTGACCGTCGCCGCGCTGGCGATGGGCTCGCTGTGGCGGCACGCGCCGGAAAGCGATTGGCGCGGCCTGTGGCAGGACAGCTACCTGTGGCACGTAGTCCGCTTTACCTTCTGGCAGGCGTTGCTGTCTGCGCTGATCTCGGTGCTGCCCGCCATCGCGTTGGCACGTGCGCTATACCGCCGCCGCTTTCCCGGCAGGCTGTTGCTGCTGCGTCTGTGCGCCATGACGCTGGTGCTGCCGGTCTTGGTGGCGGTATTCGGCCTGCTCAGCGTGTATGGCCGACAGGGCTGGCTGGCATTGCTGTGCGGCTGGCTCGGCATCAACTACAGTTTTTCCCCCTATGGTCTGCAGGGCATCCTGCTGGCGCATATGTTCTTCAATCTGCCGCTGGCCGCCCGCCTGTTGCTGCAGGCGCTGGAAAACATTCCGGTCGAACAGCGCCAACTGGCAGCTCAGCTCGGCATGAACGGCTGGCAACAGTTCCGCTTCGTCGAGTGGCCGGCGTTGCGCCGCCAAATCCTGCCGAGCGGCGCGCTGATCTTCATGCTCTGTTTCGCCAGCTTCGCCACCGTGTTGTCACTGGGCGGCGGGCCGCAGGCCACCACCATAGAACTGGCGATCTACCAGGCGCTGAGCTATGACTACGATCTCAGCCGCGCCGCCCTGCTGGCGCTGATCCAGTTGGCGTGCTGTCTGGGCCTGGTCGTGCTCAGCCAGCGGCTGAGCCAGGCGCTGCCGGTCGGTAGTACTCAGGCCCACATCTGGCGCAATCCCGAAGACAGCCTGTGGCGTCGCGCCAGCGATTTTCTGCTGATCGCCGCCGCCCTGCTGTTGCTGTTGCCCCCGCTGCTGGCGGTGATTGCCGATGGCGCCAATCAGACGATGGTCAGCGTCCTGCAACAGCAGGTGCTGTGGCAAGCGCTGTTCACGTCACTGCGTATCGCCCTCGGTGCCGGCGCGTTGTGCGTGGTGTTGACCATGATGCTGCTGTGGAGCAGCCGAGAACTGAAGCTGCAACAGCGGTTGCGCTGGGGCCAAACGCTTGAACTGAGCGGCATGGTGATTCTGGCGATGCCGGGGATCGTGCTGGCCACCGGTTTTTTCCTGCTGTTGAGCGATACTGTCGGGTTGCCGCAATCGCCCTATGCGTTGGTGATCCTCACCAATGCGCTGATGGCGGTACCCTACGCCCTGAAGGTGCTGGAAAACCCGATGCGAGACCTGGCCGAGCGTTATAACCCGCTGTGCCTGTCGCTGGGTATGCACGGCTGGCAGCGGCTGCGCTGGATCGAGCTGAAAGCGCTGCGCCGCCCGCTGGCGCAGGCGCTGGCTTTCGCCTGCGTGCTGTCGATCGGCGATTTCGGCGTGGTTGCCCTGTTTGGCAACGAGCAGTTCCGCACCCTGCCTTTTTACCTGTATCAGCAGATCGGCGCCTATCGCAGCAATGACGGCGCGGTCACCGCACTGTTGCTCCTGCTGCTGTGCTTCCTGCTGTTTACCCTGATCGAACGCTTACCGGGGCGCCATGCTGACGCTTGAAAAACTGACTTATCTGTATGAACACCTGCCGATGCGCTTTGATCTGCGCATCCGGCCGGGCGAACGTGTCGCGGTGCTCGGCCCCAGCGGCGCGGGTAAAAGTACCTTGCTCAGCCTGATCGCCGGTTTCCTGCCGGCCGCCAGCGGCAAGTTGCTGCTGAACGGCAGCGACCACACCGGCACGCCGCCGGCCAAAAGGCCGGTCTCGATGCTGTTTCAGGAAAACAACCTGTTCGCCCACCTGAGGGTGGCGCAGAACATCGGATTGGGCCTTGACCCCGGGCTGCGGCTTAACGCGGACCAGCAACAACAGTTGGCGCAGATTGCCCGCCAGGTGGGGTTGGAGGAGCATCTGCAGCGCCTGCCGTCACAGCTTTCCGGCGGCCAACGCCAGCGCGCAGCCCTGGCTCGCTGCCTGATCCGCCAGCAGCCCATCCTGCTGCTCGACGAACCTTTCTCGGCGCTCGACCCCGCGCTGCGCAATGAGATGCTGCAACTGTTGCAAGAGGTTTGCGACCAACGCAACCTGACGCTGCTGATGGTGTCGCACAACCTGGATGACGCCGCACGCATCGCGCCGCGCACCCTGTTGGTGGTCGACGGGCGTATTTATTACGACGGCTCCACGCAGGCGCTGCTGGACGGCAGCGCGCCGGAAGCCCGGGTGCTGGGCATTTCGCACAAACCGTGATCTGCAGCGCGTTTTTTATGCTGGACGAATAAACCTGTTGTGCGAATTTTTCGCCTGTGGTTTTATAAAAACCTGACTTTTATTACTGATGATAAGGTTCCCTGTGATCGCATCCTCGCTGACTTCGACCCTACTAGTTACCGCGCTACCAGCCGCGGTGATGGTCGTCGTGCGTGTGGTGGTGGTCGTCGGCAATGCGCCGTAGGGTCCGAATCAACGCATCGATTCCCAAACCCCGCCGGCGCAAACCGGGCGGGGTTTCTTGTTTTAGCTCCCTGCCCAGAAAAGCGAACCGGCCCTGAGAAAGGATAGGAACATGGCAATTTCGGGCACGCCACATCAAGGCCAACGCTTCACCGGCGCAGAACTGATCGTTCATTTGCTGGAGCGCCAGGGCATCACCACCGTAGCCGGCATTCCCGGCGGTGCGGCACTGCCGCTGTATGACGCGCTGAGCCAAAGCACCCGCATTCACCACGTGCTGGCACGCCACGAACAGGGCGCAGGCTTTATGGCGCAGGGCATGGCACGCGCCAACGGCAAGGCGGCGGTCTGCATCGCCTCCAGCGGGCCGGGGGCGACCAACCTGGTCACCGCCATCGCCGACGCCAAACTCGATTCCATCCCGCTGGTGTGCATCACCGGCCAGGTGCCCTCTTCCATGATTGGCACCGACGCCTTTCAGGAAGTGGATACCTACGGCATCTCGATTCCCATCACCAAGCACAACCACCTGGTGCGCGACATCCGCGAACTGCCGCAGGTGATCTGCGACGCATTCCGCATCGCCGAATCCGGCCGCCCCGGCCCGGTATGGATTGACGTGCCGAAAGACGTACAAACGGCAGTGATCACTCTGGATGAACTGCCGCCCGTCGCGGTGCCTGACGCAGCGCCGGCCTTCGAAGCCGCAGCAGTGGCGCAAGCCGCCGCAATGATCAACCAGGCCAAGCGCCCGGTGCTGTATCTGGGTGGCGGCATTATCTGCGCCAACGCTTACCAACAAGCGATTGAGCTGGCCGAACGCGCCAACCTGCCGACCACCATGACGCTGATGGCGCTGGGCGCCATGCCGGTGCAGCACCCGTTGTCACTGGGCATGCTGGGGATGCATGCGGCCCGCAGCACCAACTTTATTCTGCAGGAAGCCGATCTGCTGATCGTATTGGGCGCACGCTTTGACGATCGGGCGATTGGCAAAACCGAACAGTTCTGCCCTAACGCCAGCATCATCCACGTGGATATCGACCGCGCCGAACTGGGCAAGGTAAAGCAGGCGAATATTGCCATTCATGCCGACGTCGGCCAGGTGCTGCAACAGCTGTTGCCGCAGATTGAAGCGCAGCCGCGCAGCGAGTGGCTGGACACCGTCAACGGCCTGAAACGCGAGTTCCCGTTCAGCATGCCAAACGCCGAAGATCCGCTGAGCCACTACGGGCTGGTGCTGGCCGCCGCACGCTGCGTGGATGAAAGCGCCATCATCACCACCGACGTGGGCCAGCATCAGATGTGGGTGGCCCAGGCCTATCCACTCAGCCGGCCGCGCCAGTGGCTGACCTCCGGCGGCCTGGGCACCATGGGCTTCGGCCTGCCGGCGGCTATCGGCGCGGCGCTGGCCGAACCGCAGCGCAAAGTGCTGTGCTTCTCCGGCGACGGCAGCCTGATGATGAACATCCAGGAAATGGCTACCGCCGTCGAACACGATTTGGACGTGAAGATTATCCTGATGAACAATCAGGCGCTGGGGCTGGTGCATCAGCAACAAACCCTGTTCTATCAGCAGCGCATCTTTGCCGCCGCCTACCCGAAACGCACAGATTTTATCAAGATTGCCGCCGGGTTCGGGCTGGACACCTGCGATCTGAACGCCGCAGAAGATCCGCAGGCCGCGCTGGCCGAGGCGATCCAACGCCCTGGCCCGTGCCTGATCCACGCGCTGATCGATATCAATGAAAAAGTCTTCCCGATGGTGCCGCCGGGCGCCGCCAACATCGACATGATTGGAGAATAAGCCATGTCAGAACAACACAATAATCCACAGGTGATCCTTGAGCTGGCGGTCCGCAACCATCCCGGCGTGATGTCGCACGTGTGCGGTCTGTTTGCGCGCCGCGCCTTCAACGTGGAAGGCATCCTGTGCATGCCGCTGAAAGACGGCAAACAAAGCCGGATCTGGCTATTGGTGGCGGACGATCAACGGCTGGTGCAGATGATCAGCCAGGTAGAAAAACTCGAGGACGTGCTGCAGGTGAAACGCCACAGCGAAGACGTGCGGGTGTTTGAGCAGTTGGAAGCGTTCTTCCAGTAATGTGGACAAGTACCAAAGCCTTATCCCCGATGAATTTCACGCGACAGCATTGTTCGCTGCCGCGTGAAAAACAACGGGGATATCAACCGGCCAGTACTTTCCACAACAGGTGACGATACACCGGCATCAACGGCTGTTGGTATAGGGAATAAAAGGCGCCGAAAGCAAGCACCCAACTCAGCACGCAGGCCATCCGCAACCGCACCGGCGACAGCCAGGCGCTCAGCCGATCGGCGCTGCGCTTGCCTTCACGCCACCAACGCCAGCTCAACCAGGCGGCCAGCCAAATCAGCACCACCACCGCAAACAGCAACCATTTGAATAACGCGCTGTTGGCGCTGGCAGGAATGTCTATCGCCACGCCGGCCAAAATACCCGGGAAGAAATAGACCGGCGGCCAGGTGATGCAGCCGATAATGTTAGGCAGGGCGAATTTGTACGGCGGCAGATCGAGCATCCCGGCCACCATCGGCACCAGTGGACGCGTCGGGCCGACAAAACGGCCAATCAGAATGGTCGCCATACTGTGTTGATGCAGCGCGTGCTCGGTCTTGTCCAGCATCGCCTTGTTCTTTTTTAGAAATGACCAGCGGTGCAGCGGCCCCTTGAAAGCGCGGCCGATAAAGTACGAGATCCAGTCCCCCAGCAGGCAACCGAGGATCCCCGCGCCCCAGGCGTAATAGAAATCCACCTGGCCGCTGCCGATCAGCGCGCCGATGCTGGCCATCATTACCGTGCCGGGCAGTAACAACCCAACCAGCGCCAGCGATTCCAGAAACGCGACAAACATGACGACCATCAGAGTGAAAGCCAATGACTGGGTGATCAGATGCTGCAAATAGGCTTCCATAAACCTCTACTCGTTATCAAAAGCGCGTGGGCGTGGGATTGTCCGGTGCGGTCGGAAGTGAGTCAACCGATGAATTGTATGCGTTTTTAGCGGAACCGCCCGGCAATGGACAATGACTGTATAAAAACCCATACTGTAACTTATGCCTATCCCCTTTCAGTTTAGCTTCTCAGGAACCGCGTGATGTCACTCCAACAGGGTTTTCTGCTCACCCGCCACTGGCGCGATACGCCCGCAGGTACCGAGGTGGAGTTCTGGCTGGCGACCGACCACGGGCCGCAGCAACTTCGCCTGCCACCGCAAAACTCCGTAGCCTTTATCCCCGCCGAACAGCGCCAGCGCGCTGAGCTGTTGCTGCGTGAAGAGCGGCAACTGGAGCTGAAAACCCTGCCGCTGACCGATTTCCATCACCGCCCGGTGCTGGGGTTGTATTGCCGCCAGCACCGTCAATTGATCAAACTGGAAAAGCTGCTGAAAGACGGCGGCGTCAATGTCTACGAAGCCGATATCCGCCCGCCGGAGCGCTACCTGATGGAGCGTTTTATCACCGCGCCGGTGTGGTTCAGCGGCCGGCCCAATGGCAGCGGCCCACTGCTCGACGGCCAGATGAAACCGGCGCCGGATTACCGCCCGACGCTGAAAATGGTCTCGCTGGACATTGAAACCACCGCCCACGGCGAGCTGTATTCAATAGCGCTGGAAGGGTGCGGTCAACGCCAGGTGTACATGCTGGGGCCGGCCAACGGCGGCAATGAACCGCTGGATTTCGAGCTGGAATACTGCACCAGCCGTCCACAGATGCTGGAACGGCTGAATCAGTGGCTGGAACGGCACGATCCGGACGCCATCATCGGCTGGAACCTGGTGCAGTTCGATTTGCGCGTGCTGCAAAAACACGCCGAGCGCTACCAAATCCCTCTGCGGCTGGGCCGTGGCGGCAACCTGCTGGAATGGCGCGAACACGGCTTCAAGCAGAATCACTTTTTCGCCTCTGCCGCCGGGCGGCTGATTATCGACGGCATAGAAGCGTTGAAATCCGCCACCTGGAACTTCCCTTCTTTCAGCCTGGAATACGTAGCGCAGGCGCTGCTGGGAGAAGGCAAATCCATCGATAACCCCTACCAGCGGATGGCGGAAATCGATCGGCGCTTCGCCGAAGACAAACCGGCGCTGGCGCGCTACAACCTGAAGGACTGCGAGTTGGTCACGCGGATTTTCGCCAAAGCCGAGCTGCTGACCTTCTTGCTGGAGCGCGCGACCGTCACCGGGCTGGCGGCGGACCGCAGCGGCGGTTCGGTGGCCGCGTTCAGTAATCTGTATATGCCGCGCATGCACCGGCTGGGTTTTGTGGCGCCCAACCTCGGCGAGCAGCCGGAGGAACACAGCCCCGGCGGCTTTGTCATGGATTCCCAACCCGGCCTGTATGACTCGGTGCTGGTGCTGGATTACAAAAGCCTGTACCCGTCGATCATCCGCACCTTCCTGATCGATCCGGTCGGGCTGGTAGAAGGCATGCAGCACCCGGGCGATGCCGATTCGGTACCCGGTTTTCGCCACGCGCGTTTCTCGCGCGATAAACACTGCCTGCCGGCGATCGTCGAACAGATCTGGCAAGGGCGCGAGGCGGCAAAACGCCAACAGAACAAGCCGTTATCCCAGGCCTTAAAAATCATCATGAACGCGCTGTACGGCGTGTTGGGATCGAGCGGCTGCCGCTTTTTCGATCCCCGCCTGGCGTCGTCGATCACCCTGCGCGGCCATGAGATCATGCGCCAGACACGCGAACTGATCGAGGCACAGGGCTATCAGGTGATCTACGGCGACACCGATTCTACCTTCGTCTGGCTCAGGCAACCGCACAGCGAACAGCAAGCGGCACAGATTGGCAGGGCGTTGGTGCAACAGGTTAACCAATGGTGGCAGCAGCATCTTCAGCAGCAATTCGGGCTGGAGAACGCGCTGGAACTGGAGTTTGAAACCCATTACTCGCGCTTCCTGATGCCCACCATCCGCGGCGCCGAGCAAGGCAGTAAAAAGCGCTATGCCGGGCTGATCGTCAAAGCCGACGGCAGCGAAGAAATGGTCTACAAAGGGCTGGAGACGGTGCGTACCGACTGGACGCCGCTGGCGCAACAGTTCCAGCAGTTGCTGTACCAGCGCATATTCAAACAGCAGCCGTATCAGGATTTTGTGCGTGAATACGTCAGCAAAACGCTTAACGGCGACTTTGACGATCGGCTGGTCTACCGCAAGCGCCTGCGCAGGAAACTGGAAGAGTATCAGCGCAACGTGCCGCCGCACGTCCGCGCAGCACGTATCGCCGACGACTATAATCGTCAACAGGGTCGACCGCTGCAATACCAGAGCGGCGGCTGGATCAGCTACGTCATGACCGTGGCCGGGCCGGAACCCCTGGAGACCCAGCAGTCGGCAATAGATTACCAACATTATCTGGACCGTCAGTTGCAACCGGTGGCAGACGCTATACTCCCTTTTCTGCATGACGATTTTACCACGCTGGTCACCGGGCAGATGGGGCTGTTCTGACATTGCGCCCGCCATGCGGGCTTTGGCGAAGGGTTAAGAAAAATCATCGGGTTTTGCAGGTGACGAACGCGCCGCCTTCCATTACCATAGCGCCCTTCCCAAATTCTGAACCACGCTGCGCCCATGCCGTCTCGCGACGCCCGCATGGCGTGAACAGCTATTGCCCGTCAAATTAAAATAAACCGGGATTAGCAAACGTTTGATACAGGTGCCGCGGCCCTTCCCGCCCGGTAACAAGACTTACTTAAAAAGAATCGAGCCAACAACATATGCCTTTTACACTTGGTCAACGCTGGATCAGCGATACGGAAAGCGAATTAGGTCTGGGAACCGTCGTGGCGCTGGATGTGCGCATGGTTACCCTGCTTTTCCCCGCCACCGGTGAAAACCGCCTCTATGCCAGAAGTGACTCGCCAATCACCCGCGTGATGTTCAATCCGGGCGACACCATCAGTAACCACGAAGGGTGGGAGCTGCAGGTAGAAGAGGTCAAAGAGGATAACGGCCTGCTGACCTATATCGGCACCCGCCTGGACACCCAGGAAAGCGGCGTGGCGATGCGCGAAGTGCTGTTGGACAGCAAGCTGACCTTCAGCAAGCCGCAGGACCGTCTGTTTGCCGGCCAGATCGACCGTATGGATCGCTTCGCCCTGCGTTATCGCGCGCGTAAATACCAAAGCGAGCAGTATCGCCTGCCGTTCGCCGGCCTGCGCGGCATGCGTGCCAGCCTGATCCCCCACCAGTTGCACATCGCTTATGAAGTCGGGCAGCGCCATGCGCCGCGCGTACTGTTGGCGGATGAAGTCGGTCTGGGGAAAACCATCGAAGCCGGGATGATCATCCATCAGCAACTGCTGGCGGGCCGCGCCGAGCGCGTACTGATCGTGGTGCCGGAAACGCTCCAGCACCAGTGGCTGGTCGAAATGATGCGCCGCTTCAACCTCTATTTCTCGCTGTTCGACGACAGCCGTTACTCGGAAGCCAAACTCGACAGCAGCAATCCGTTTGAAACCGAACAGCTGGTGATCTGCTCGCTGGACTTCGTGCGCCGCAACAAGCAGCGCCTGGAAGAGCTGGCGGACGCCCAGTGGGATCTGCTGGTGGTCGATGAAGCCCACCACCTGGCCTGGAGCGAAGACGCGCCAAGCCGCGAATACCAGGTCATCGAACAGTTGGCGGAACACATCCCCGGCGTACTGCTGCTGACCGCAACCCCGGAACAACTTGGCCAGCAAAGCCACTTCGCCCGTCTGCGCCTGCTGGATCCGAGCCGTTTCCACGATTACCAAGAATTCGTCAGCGAACAGCAAAAATACCGCCCGGTCGCCGATGCCGTTACCCTGCTGCTGAGCGGCGAGCGTCTGGCCGATGACAAGCTGAACATGCTGGGCGAACTGATCGACGAGCAGGACATCGAACCGCTGCTGAAGGCCGCCAATAGCGACGCCGAGGGCGCCGAGCAGGCGCGCCAGGAGCTGGTCACCATGCTGATGGACCGCCACGGCACCAGCCGCGTGCTGTTCCGCAACACCCGCAACGGCGTTAAAGGCTTCCCGCATCGCAATCTGCACCAGATCAAGCTGCAACTGCCGACCCAGTACCAGACCGCCATCAAAGTGTCCGGCATCATGGGGGCGAAGAAAACGGTTGAAGCGCGCGCGCGCGATATGCTGTACCCAGAGCAAATCTACCAGGAATTCGAAGGCGAGAACGCCACCTGGTGGAACTTTGATCCGCGCGTGGAGTGGCTGCTGGACTACCTGGTGGCCAACCGCGATAAGAAAGTGCTGGTGATCTGCGCCAAGGCCGACACCGCGCTGCAACTGGAACAGGTGCTGCGTGAGCGTGAAGCGATCCGCGCTGCGGTGTTCCACGAAGGGCTGTCGATTATCGAACGTGACCGCGCCGCCGCCTACTTCGCTTCAGAAGAAGACGGCGCCCAGGTGTTGCTGTGCTCGGAGATCGGTTCCGAAGGCCGCAACTTCCAGTTCGCCAGCCACCTGGTGATGTTTGATCTGCCGTTCAACCCGGATCTGCTGGAGCAGCGTATCGGCCGTCTGGACCGTATCGGCCAGATGCATGAAATTGAAATCATGGTGCCGTACCTGGAAAACACCGCTCAGGCGGTGCTGGTGCGTTGGTTCCATGAAGGGCTGGATGCCTTTGAGCACACCTGCCCGACCGGCCGCACCATTTATGACAGCGGTTACGAGCAGTTGATCGGCTTCCTGGCTGCGCCGACCGAGCATGAAGGGCTGGACGAATTCATTCACGCCTGCCGCCAACAGCACGATCACCTCAAAGCGCAACTGGAGCAGGGCCGCGATCGCCTGCTGGAAATGCACTCCAACGGCGGCGAGAAAGCTCAGGCACTGGCGGAGGCCATCGCCAATCAGGACAACGACGTCAATCTGGTGGGCTTTGCGCTTAACCTGTTCGACATCGTCGGCATCAACCAGGACGATCGCAGCGACAACCTGATTGTGCTGACGCCGTCCGATCACATGCTGGTGCCGGACTTCCCTGGCCTGCCGCAAGACGGCTGCACCGTCACCTTCGATCGCGAACAGGCGCTGTCGCGTGAAGACGCGCAGTTCGTCAGTTGGGAACACCCGATCATCCGTAACGGCCTGGACCTGATCCTGTCCGGCGATACCGGCAGCTGTGCGGTGTCCCTGTTGAAAAACAAGGCGCTGCCGGTCGGCACCTTGCTGGTCGAACTGGTGTACGTGGTGGAGTCGCAGGCGCCGAAACACCTGCAACTGACCCGCTTCCTGCCACCGACGCCAATCCGCATGCTGATGGACCGCAAAGGCACCAACCTGGCGGCGCAGGTCGAATTCGAAAGCTTCAACCGTCAGTTGAACGCGGTCAACCGCCATACATCCAGCAAGTTGGTCAACGCCGTACAGCAGGACGTACATGCCATGCTGCAACAGGCGGAAAGCCTGGTTGAAGACCAGGCGCGCGCGCTGATTGAACAGGCGAAACAAGAAGCGGATGACAAGCTGAGCACCGAACTGGCGCGTCTGGAAGCGCTGAAGGCGGTTAACCCGAACATCCGTGATGACGAAGTGGAAGCGCTGGAGTTCAACCGTAAACAGGTACTGGTCAACCTGAATGAAGCGGGATGGCGTCTGGACGCTATCCGTCTGGTGGTGGTCACTCACCAGTAACCTGCGGCACGGGGAACTCCGGTTCCCCGGGCGGTCACTTTCAGCGGAGCCAAGATGGAACCCTACAATCCCCCTCAGGACCCGATGCATATTCTGTATCAGGATGAGCACATTATCGTGGTCAACAAGGCCAGCGGCCTGCTGTCGGTGCCCGGCCGCGCGCCGGAAAACAAAGACAGCCTGATGACGCGCATTCAGGCGGACTTTCCGGCGGCCGAATCGGTACATCGCCTGGACATGGCGACCAGCGGAGTGATTGTGGTGGCGCTGAACAAGGCCGCAGAGCGTGAGCTCAAGCGTCAGTTCCGCGAGCGCGAGCCGAAGAAATCCTATATCGCCCGCGTGTGGGGCCATCTGGAGCACGATGAAGGGCTGGTGGATTTACCGCTGATTTGCGACTGGCCGAACCGGCCGCTGCAGAAGGTGTGTTTCGAAACCGGCAAAGCGGCGCAAACCGAGTATCTGGTGTTGTCGCGCGATGCCGATGGCAGTACACGGGTAAAACTGACGCCGATCACCGGCCGCTCTCACCAGTTGCGAGTGCATATGCTGGCGCTGGGCCACCCGATCCTCGGCGATGGGTTCTATGCGCATCCCGAAGCCAAGGCAATGGCGCCGCGATTGCAACTGCATGCGCAGGAACTGCGCATCACCCACCCGGCATTCCTGACGCCGATGCATTTCCGCGCCGAACCGGATTTCTGAATCGCATTTAAAACGGGCCCAGCATGCTGAGCCCTTTTTCTTATTTGAAGCCTTTCTCGCGCTTGATCAGGTCATACGCCGCCTGAATCTCCTGCGCTTTCTGCTTGGCCATTTCCATCATTTCCGGCGGTAAACCTTTCGCTACCAGTTTATCCGGATGATGTTCGCTCATCAGCTTGCGGTAGGCACGCTTGATGGTGGTGGCATCGTCACTGCTGCTGACGCCCAGCACTTTGCAGGCATCCTCCAGCGTCGGTCCGCGTTGCGCTTGCTGATAGCCGCCCTGCTGCCCGCCGCCAAACTGGCGCCCGCCTTCCATCATGCTGAGGAACTGATCGAACTGCGCGCGTGAAATGCCCAGTTCTTCAGCGATCACATACAGCACCTGACGTTCGTTCGGATGCAGCGAGCCGTCGGCAAACGCCGCCTGGATTTGAATTTCCAGAAACATCCGAATCAGGTCAAAACGCCCGAAACAGATGCTGCGGAACTGCTGCAACGTCTCTCTCAGCGGGAACTGGCTCTGTTTGCCTTCGCGAAACGCCTGCTGCGCCGCCGTACGGGCTTCCCCGTGCAGTTGCAGACGATCCATAAACAGGCTGGCGATCTGAATATCCGCCTCGGTAACGCGCCCTTTTGATTTGGTCAGGTGACCCATCACCTGAAAAGTGGTGCGGAAAAACAGCGTTTGCCGCGTTTGCTGATCGGCGAAAAAGCCCCGGCTGCGCTTGTTGCTGCGCGCAGTGTCGATCATATGACCGACAATCAGCCCCAAAACTACACCCCAGAATCCCGCGCCAGCCCAAATGGCAACGATGACCCCGAGCAGTTTTCCCCAATACTGCATATACTCCTCAATTATCATGCCGAAAGCCGCCGGCTCCCTTGTGTCTTAGATAAGGGTTAAGGCGATTTTTCCCAGGATTTGGATTATCATACCTGTCATTTATCTTTGCGCCTAACGACGACGCAAGTAAACGGCAGGATTTAACACTAGCGCAACGCAGATGAGTGATATAGTCTCTGACCGTTTGCCGGACATGACGCCTCTGATGACGGAACACCAAAACCGCGTATGAAAAAAAGTTTCCCAACACTGCTGGCCACAATGATTTGGACGGCACTCTACAGTCAGCACGCGCTGGCTGATCTGGCCGAGCAATGCATGCTTGGCGTCCCTGTTTATGACAAACCGCTGGTCAGCGGCGATCCGAACAGCCTGCCTGTCACTATCAATGCGGATGACTCTAAAGCAGACTATCCGAAAAGCGCCCTGTTCACCGGCAACGTGAATATTGAACAAGGCAACAGCACCCTGACCGCCAAGCAAGTGGAACTGAACCAGACGCAAACTCCGGGGCAAGCCGAACCGGTGCGCACCGTGACTGCGACCGGCGACGTGCACTACAGCGACAATCAGATCAAGCTGAAAGGCCCGAAAGCCTGGTCAAATCTGAACAACAAAGATACCGACGTCTATGAAGGCGACTACCAAATGGTAGGCCGTCAGGGGCGTGGCGACGCCGATAAAATGAAGATGCGCGGCGCCAACCGTTACACCATTCTGGAAAACGGTACCTTCACCTCTTGTTTGCCTGGCGACAACAGCTGGAGCGTCGTCGGTTCAGAAGTGATCCACGACCGCGAAGAGCAGGTGGCCGAAGTCTGGAATGCCCGTTTCAAAATCGGTGGCGTACCGGTGTTTTACAGCCCGTACCTGCAATTGCCGGTCGGCGATAAACGCCGTTCAGGTTTCCTGATCCCGAATGCAAAATACGGCAGCAGCAATGGCTTTGAGTTCATGTTGCCGTATTACTGGAACATCGCGCCTAACTTCGACGCTACCATCACACCGCACTACATGTCCAAACGTGGCCTGCAGTGGCAGAACGAATTCCGCTATCTGGTGCAACCCGGCCTGGGCCTGATGGAGTTCGACTGGTTGCCGGACGACAAGGAATACAGCAAGGATAACCCTGACGACAGCACCCGTTGGTTGTTCTTCTGGAAACACAACGGCGTGATGGATCAGGTGTGGCGTTTCAACGTCGACTACACCAAAGTCAGCGACTCCAAATACTTTACCGATCTGGACTCGAAATACGGCTCAACCACCGACGGTTACGCAACGCAGAAATTCAGCGTCGGCTATGCCATCGACAACTGGGATGCCACCTTAAGCTCCAAGCAGTTCCAGATCTATGACGACACCGACCGCAGCCAATCGGATTCGTACAAGGTTCAGCCGCAGCTGGACCTGAACTACTATAAAAACGATCTCGGTCCGTTCGATTTACGCATTTACGGCCAGGCGGCCAAGTTCACCAGCGTGAACCCCTACAGCCCGGATGCGACCCGTTTGCACCTGGAGCCGACGCTCAATCTGCCGTTGACCAACGGTTGGGCCAGCCTGAACACCGAAGCCAAACTGCTGGCCACCCATTATCAGCAGGATATTCCTGACGGCTTTGCCAACAACTACAAGAGCCGTACCGGCAACGACGCGCCAGACCTGCAAGACTCGGTCAACCGTGTGCTACCGCAGTTCAAGGTCGACGGCAAGCTGGTGTTCGAGCGCCCGATGATCTGGACAGAAGGCGCTACCCAGACCCTCGAACCGCGCTTCCAGTACCTGTACGTGCCTTATCGCGACCAAAGCAACATCTACACCTACGACACCACGCTGCTGCAGACCGACTACTCCGGCCTGTTCCGCGACCGGACATACAGCGGCCTGGATCGCATCGCCTCGCAGAACCGTGTATCCACCGGTTTAACCACGCGAATTTATGATGACGCGCTGGTTGAACGTTTTAACGCTTCCGTGGGTCAAATCTACTACTTCAGCCGTTCGCGTACCGGCGACCAGACGACGAACTACGACAACAACGATAATACCGGCAGCCTGGCTTGGGCTGGCGATACCTATTGGAAGATTGACGATCGTTGGGGACTGCGTGGCGGGCTGCAGTATGATACGCGCCTGAACAGCATCTCATTGGGCAACGGCGTGCTGGAGTACCGCCAGGACGCTGAACGCGTTCTGCAGTTGAACTACCGCTACGCAACGCCGGAATATATCCAGACGGCGCTGAACACCAGGCAGGTTCCAGCTTATCAGGACGGGATCTCTCAGGTGGGCGTAACCGGCAGTTGGCCGATTGTCGATCGCTGGTCAATCGTGGGCGCTTATTACTACGACACCCGCGCGCAACAGTCCGCCGATCAGTTGCTCGGTCTGAAGTACAACACCTGCTGCTGGGCGGTGACTCTGGGCTATGAACGCAAGATCACCGACTGGAACAACAGCAACCAAAGCAGCGTTTATGACAACAAAGTTTCATTCAATATCGAACTGCGTGGCCTGAGCAGCGATCACAGCCTGGGCTCCGCGGAAATGCTGCGTTCCGGCATTCTGCCTTACCAGCGTGCGTTTTGATACTTTGTAACACTTTGAAAACGACAACTTTCACCCGCATTTGCGGATTACAGAATGGGAAATGTATGAAGAACTGGAGAACGCTTATTCTCGGATTGGTGGTTTGCGCCAATACCGCGTTCGCAGCACCCCAAGAAGTGGATAAAGTCGCCGCCGTCGTGGATAACGGCGTAGTGCTTGAGAGCGACGTTAGCAGTCTGTTGCAGTCGGTGAAGCTCAACGCGCAACAGGCCGGCCAGCAATTGCCGGATGACGCTACGCTGCGTCACCAGATCCTCGAACGTCTGATTATGGATAACATCCAGCTGCAGATGGCCAAGAAAATGGGGATCGCCGTTTCCGACGCCGATCTGGACAAAGCCATCGGCAATATCGCCGCACAGAACAAAATGAGCATCGACCAGATGCGCAGCCGCCTGGCGTACGAAGGGCTGAACTACAACACCTATCGTTCCCAGATCCGCAAGGAAATGCTGATTTCTGAAGTGCGCAACAACGAAGTGCGCCGTCGCGTCACTATCCTGCCTCAGGAAGTCGACGCACTGGCAAAACAGGTTGGTGCCCAGAACGGCAGCGATACCGAGATGAACATCAGCCATATCCTGATCCCGTTGCCGGAAAACCCGTCGCAGCAGCAGGTTGACGAAGCGGAAGCCCTGGCCAAAAAACTGATGGGTGAAATCAACGGCGGCGCCGACTTCGGCAAACTGGCGATCTCTTATTCTGCCGACTCACAGGCGCTGAAAGGCGGCAACATGGGCTGGGGCAAGCTGCAGGAAATCCCTACCCTGTTTGCCGAAAGACTGGCCAGCGCCAAAAAAGGCGACGTGGTCGGCCCGATCCGCTCCGGTGTCGGTTTCCACATTCTGAAAGTGAATGATATCCGCGGTGCCAACCAGTCCGTGTCCGTCACCGAGGTTCATGCACGCCACATTCTGCTGAAACCTTCTGTGGTGCTGACCGACGATCAGGCTCGCGCCAAGCTTCAGGCAGTAGCCGAAGCCATCAAGAGCGGTAACGCCAAGTTTGCTGACGAAGCCAAACAGCTGTCTCAGGATCCGGGTTCTGCGTTGCAGGGCGGCGATCTGGGCTGGGCTTCTCCGGACATTTACGATCCGGCCTTCCGCGATGCGTTGATGAAGCTGAGCAAAGGCGAAGTCAGCAAACCGGTGCACTCCTCCTTCGGCTGGCACCTGATTCAGTTGCTGGATACCCGCCAGGTGGACAAAACCGACGCCGCGCAGAAAGATCGCGCTTACCGCATGCTGTTCAACCGCAAGTTTGCTGAAGAAGCGCAGACCTGGATGCAGGAACAACGTGCACAGGCTTACGTGAAGATCCTCGACGGTAATGCACAACAATAATCGCATAGTCATCACCCCCGGCGAGCCTGCCGGGGTTGGGCCGGATTTAGTGGCAGCGCTGGCGCAACAGGATTGGCCTGTTGAACTGGTGGTGTGCGCGGATCCGGCCTTGTTGCTTGAGCGCGCCCGGCAGTTGAACCTGCCGTTGCAGCTTCGCGACTATCAGGCGGGACAACCCGCCCAGCCGCAGCGCGCGGGTACCCTGACGGTGCTGCCGGTCGCCACCGCCCAGCCGGTGGTCGCGGGCGAGCTGAACGTGGGCAACAGCGCCTATGTGGTGGACACCCTGGCACGCGCCTGCGATGGTTGCCTGAACGGCGAGTTCGCCGCGCTGATTACCGGCCCGGTGAACAAAGGCGTGATCAACGACGCCGGCGTGCCCTTTATCGGCCATACCGAATTCTTTGCCGATCGCAGCGGTTGCGAACGCGTAGTGATGATGCTGGCAACCGAAGAACTGCGCGTAGCGCTGGCGACCACTCACCTGCCGTTATTGGCGGTGCCGGGCGCCATCACTCGTCAAAGCCTGTTCGAAGTCATCCGCATACTCGACCAGGATCTGAAAACCAAATTTGGCATCGCCCAGCCGCAGATTTATGTCTGTGGGCTGAACCCGCACGCCGGGGAAGGCGGCCACATGGGGCGCGAAGAGATTGATACCATCATCCCGGCGCTCGATACGCTGCGAGCTGAAGGTATTCATCTTATCGGCCCGCTACCGGCGGACACCCTGTTCCAGCCCAAGTATCTGCAACATGCCGATGCTGTGCTGGCGATGTATCACGATCAGGGTCTGCCGGTGCTAAAATACCAAGGGTTCGGCCGGGCGGTAAATATTACCCTCGGTTTGCCTTTTATCCGTACCTCGGTCGACCACGGTACCGCTTTAGAACTTGCAGGCACCGGCACCGCCGATGCGGGCAGTTTCAAAACGGCCTTGAATCTCGCCATTAAAATGATAATTAATTGTAATGAATAATAAAGTCCACCAAGGGCACTTTGCCCGCAAACGCTTTGGACAGAACTTTTTAACCGATCAGTTTGTCATCGATAGCATTGTCTCCGCCATTCACCCGATGCCGGGTGAAGCGGTGGTTGAAATCGGCCCCGGCCTGGGCGCACTGACCGAGCCGGTAGGCGCACGCATGGACCGCATGACGGTGATTGAGCTGGACCGCGATCTGGCGGCCCGCCTGGCAAACCACCCGCAGCTGAAAGACAAACTGACCATTCACCAGCAAGATGCCATGACGGTGAATTTCGCCGAGATGGCCGAGCAGGCCGGCCAACCGCTGCGCGTGTTTGGCAACCTGCCGTACAACATTTCGACGCCGCTGATGTTCCACCTTTTCAGCTATACTCAGGCCATTCGCGACATGCACTTTATGTTGCAAAAAGAGGTGGTCAACCGCCTGGTTGCAGGCCCGAACAGCAAAGCCTACGGGCGTTTGACCGTGATGGCGCAGTACTACTGCAACGTGATTCCGGTGCTGGAAGTGCCGCCCACCTCGTTCACGCCGGCGCCGAAAGTGGATTCCGCCGTGGTACGTCTGGTGCCGCACCAGGTGAACCCAAACCCGGTGGGTGATGTGCGTATGCTTAGCCGCATTACCACTCAGGCATTCAACCAACGCCGGAAAACCGTTCGCAACAGCCTGGGCGATCTGTTCACCCCAGAGCAGTTGACGGAATTAGGTGTCGATCCGACGTTAAGAGCAGAGAATATTTCTGTGGCGCAATACTGTAAGCTGGCTAACTGGCTTTCAGCCAACCCCACGCCGCAGCAATAAGGAGTAGTGGTCATGATTGATTCGCCCCGTGTATGTATTCAGGTACAAAGTATCTACGTGGAATCACAGTCGATACCTGAAGAAGAACGTTACGTCTTCGCTTATACCATCACCATCCGCAACCTGGGGCGTTTCAACGTGCAACTGCTGGGCCGTTATTGGCTAATCACCAACGCCAATGGCCGCCAAACCGAAGTTCAGGGTGAAGGCGTGGTCGGCGAACAGCCGCTCATCCCGCCCGGCGGTGAATTCCAATACACCAGCGGCGCGGTTCTTGAAACGCCGTTGGGTACCATGGAAGGCCATTACGAGATGGTTGATCATCAGGGTCAGCCATTCCGCACTGCCATTCCCGTGTTCCGCTTAGCTATCCCAACGCTGATTCACTAACTATGTCGACATATCTTATCGGCGACGTTCATGGTTGTTTTGATGAACTTCAATCGCTATTGGCCCAGGTGGCTTTCGATCCTCAAAGCGACCGACTGTGGCTGACCGGCGATCTTGTCGCCCGCGGCCCCGGCTCGCTGGACGTGTTGCGCTACGTGCGTTCGCTTGGCCCTGCGGTACGCATGGTGTTGGGCAACCACGATCTGCATCTGCTGGCCGTCTATGCCGGTATTAGCCGCAACAAACCCAAAGACCGCATTACCCCGCTGCTGGAAGCCCCGGATGCCGATGAGCTGATCAACTGGCTGCGCCGCCAGCCGGTGCTGCAGGTGGATGAGGAACTCAAACTGGTGATGGCGCATGCCGGCATCACGCCGCAGTGGGATATTGAAACCGCCCAACTGTGCGCCCGCGAAGTAGAAGCGGTACTGAGCAGCGACAGCTATCCGTTGTTCCTGGATGCCATGTACGGCGATATGCCGAACAACTGGGCCCCGGAACTGAGTGGGTTGGCGCGTCTGCGTTTCAGCACCAATGCCCTGACGCGCATGCGCTACTGTTTCCCGAATGGCCAGCTCGACATGATCTGCAAAGATGCGCCGGGCACCGCCCCTGCGCCGCTGAAGCCCTGGTTTGAATTGCCGCGTTTAGTGGATCCTGAATACACCATTATCTTTGGTCATTGGGCATCGCTGGAAGGTAAGGGCACGCCAGAAGGCATTGTCGGCCTCGATACCGGCTGTTGCTGGGGAGGCGATCTGACCATGTTGCGCTGGGAAGACCAACAGTACTTCACTCAACCTTCGAACCGCCGCGATATACTCGACAACGCGAATACGCTGGCAGCGTCATAATAAAACCGGGGCAGTTCGACGCCGCCCCGGCCTTTTCCGTTTAAGCTTAAGCGCCAATCACCCCGCCATCCTCGCGCGTAATCATCAAGACTGACGAACGCGGACGCGGGCTGTTGTTCGGGAAATGAGAGTCGCCTTCTTCACCCGGGTGCTGCACGTTGACGAACATCGTCTTGTAATCCGGCGTGAAGGTGATGCCGGTCAGCTCGCACGATTTCGGCCCAACCATAAAGCGGCGGATTTCACCGCTCAGCGGGTCCCCCACCAGCATTTGGTTATTCCCCTGCCCGGCATAATCGCCCTTGTTGCTGTACTTGCCGTCGGTGAGGATCCACAGGCGCCCAGCCTTATCAAAACCCAGCCCGTCCGGGCTGTTAAAGGTATTATCTGCGGTGATGTTCGGCGTACCGCGATTAACCCCTTCCGGATGCGCGATCGGGTTGCCGCACAGCGCATAAATATCCCAGGTAAAAGCGGCTGCGGTGGCGTCGCCGCCCTCATCCCAGCGGATAATCTGGCCGTAAACATTGTTCGGTCGCGGATTGGCGGCGTTCAGCGGCATGCCTTCTTCACCGCGCTTGCTGTTATTGGTCAGCGTGCAATAAGCGCGCCCATCATGCGGGTTCACGGCGATCCATTCAGGGCGATCCATTTTGGTTGCCCCCACCTGCGCCGCTGCCTTGCGCGCGAAGATCAACACTTCCGCCTCATCACGGAAGCCGTTTTCCGGCGTCAGGCCGTTTTTGCCGAATTCCAGTGCAATCCAGCGCCCAGTCCCTTTCAGCGGCGTACCGCCGGCGTCACCGTCAAACTGCGCCACATACAGCGTGCCTTCATCCAGCAAGCTGCGGTTATTGGCCGGATTGGCGATGTCAACCAGGCCTTTAGAGACGTACTTGTAGATATGCTCGCCACGCTCGTCGTCACCCATATAGACCACCAGACGCCCATCTTTAGCGACGGTCACCGCGGCATTTTCATGCTTGAAGCGGCCCAGCGCGGTGTGTTTGATTGGCGTTGACGTAGGGTTCATCGGGTCGATTTCAACGATCCAGCCGTGGCGGTTGAATTCGTTCGGGTTCTTCGCCACGTCAAAGCGTTCATCATAGTCCGGCCAGTTGCGCTCAGGTTCGCTGACCTTCAGCGTATAGCGCTTCTGTTCTGCCGTAGTTTGATAGTCGGCCTGATGGGTGCCGAAATAGGTATCGAAATTCTCTTCGCAGGTCAGGTAGGTGCCCCAGGGCGTTTTGCCGTTAGCGCAGTTGCCGAAAGTACCCAATACTTTGCGCCCGGTGGGATCGGCCGCGGTTTGCAGCAGCGGATGGCCGGCGGCCGGGCCGCTGAACTGCATTTCGGTGTTGGCGGTGATACGGCGGTTGTAGCGCGAAGGGCGCTCCACCTCCCAGCGTTGGCTATCGCCGGCGCGCTTCACCGCCACAATGGAAACGCCATGCGCCGCCTGGGATTTACGTACGTCCTCCAGGCTGGTGGCCTTGCTGCCGCCGTGGGCGAACAGGTACTGTTCATTCACGTATTCGTTGTTGATGGCCATCACGCCGTGATTGTCATCAATCGGGAAGAAGCTCATGCCGTCATTGTTGTCGCCAAACTGCTTCTCCTGATCGGCGGCGCTGTTGTTGCCCTGGGCGTCAAATGCGGCGGCGCCCTCCACCAGCGGCTCCCCCCAGGAGATCAACACCTCGGCGCGATACCCTGGCGCAATCACCACTTCGTCGGCGGTGGAGGCTGCAATGCCTTTAAAGCCCAACAGCTTGTTCGGCGGCAAATCCTCGGCCAGCGCCTCGGCGGAAACCGTCCAGATGCCGCCGCCAAGGAATCCCGCCAGGCCAACAGCGCCTGCGCTGCCGAGCAGCAGTTTACGACGGGTGGGATCGGTCAGGCGGTCGGCGTCTAGTTGCTCAATTTTGCTCGTCATGTGTCTGCTTCCTTTTTAAATGGCGCCGCGATCAAGATTCACCAGAGTTGCCGGGCGCTCGAAGTTGAGCTTCATACTAATCAGGAAGTGTGACGAAAATGTTACAACCAAGCGGCGCAAAAACGACAAAGGGCACAATCTCTTGTGCCCTTTGGGAGGAGGTGGCTAACGCCCGAAAATCAACGGCGTTCTAAAATCTCAAAGCAGTAGCTGTGAGAGTTCAGCTCGTCAGCATCGTGGAATTCGCTGAACGAAGTTTCCCATTCGTCCGGCTCATAGTCCGGGAAATGGGTGTCGCCACCGACTTCGGCGTCGATATGCGTCAGATACATACGGTCAGCACGCGCCAGGAACTGGGTATAGATATGCCCACCGCCCATGACCATGACTTCTTCCACATCACCGGCCGCGGCCAGCGCCTCGTCCAAAGACGTAGCCCAGGTTACCCCGGTTTCACTGCCGGGACGGCTGCTTAAAACGATGTTATGGCGGCCCGGCAGCGGGCGACCAATGGACTCGAACGTTTTACGGCCCATAATGACCGGTTTATTCAGCGTGTTACGTTTAAACCACGCTAAGTCCGCCGGCAAATGCCACGGCATGGCGTTTTCCATACCAATAACGCGATCCGCCGCCAAGGCAGCGATCAGGCTGATAATCATTGTTAAACCCTGTGTAGGCAGCAAAATTGCTCACACTATACGTAAAGGCCTATCCGTCGTCGATAGGCTAATCAAGCAAGATGAATATATAAGATAGCTCTTATCAGTATATCTAATAACCAGCGTTTACGGCTGCCAGGTTTCATACCCCTGGACGTTTTCGATACAGCCACAACCCCGGCAATGACAGCCCTATCGATAGCGCGCCGACGATGAAACTGGCCTTGAGAAAATTGGTGACCATGGTTTCCATCAAGGCTTCGCTATAGCCCAGATGCGAAATCTCCACCACCGTGATCATCGCAGTATAGGCGGAAATGCCGGGGAACATCGGGATCACCGCCGCTACGGTAAAGACCTTCGGGTGCGCCAACAACCAGCGCGACCAATAGATGCCGATGATGCCGATCAAAATCGCCGCCAGCAGCGACGCCCACTCGATATTCATGCCGGCGTGTATCATCAACATGCGTGAACCCCGGCCCACTGCGCCGAGCAGGGCGCAATAGCGCAGCGCGCGCAGCGGCACGTTGAACACCATGGCGAAACCCAGCGCCGGCACCGCCGCCAGCAGCATTTCCAGCAACAAGGCCCACAACAGACTCATGACCACCCCCGCAAATCCCACAGCGACATCGCCATCACCACGCCGATACAGGTAGCCAACGTCAGCAGACTGGCCATAGCCCAGCGCGCCAATCCGGTATTCACATGGCCTTTAAACATGTCCGCCACCGCGTTGATCAGCGGGAATCCCGGCACCAGCAGCAGCACGCTGGCGGCCATCGCCACGCTGGAGGTGTCGCTGAACACGGGTAACCGCAGCAACAGGCCGGAAACCGAAGTAGCGACAAACGCCGTCAGACAAAAGTTGATCAGCGGATTCATATGGCGGGCGGTGAGCATCTGGCGTACCAGCATCGCCACGCCGCTGGCGATAAAGGTGACCACAAAGGCATCCCCGCCGCCGCCGTTGAGCATGCTGAAACAGCCACACGACAGCCCCACCATCACCACCACCAGCCAACGCGGGTAGCGCAGCGGACGAATTTTCTCGAAACGCCGGGCAACATCGCGCGCATCCGCCAGCCGGTGCTCCGCCAGAATGACGATATGCTGTACCTCGGTCACCATCTGCATATTGATGCCCCGATCGATGTTCTTGCGCGTGGTGGTCAGGCATTCGCCATGGCTGATGGTCGTCAGCACCACCGCATTGGCCGAAATGGAGCTTTCCACGCTGTCCATGCCCAGCGCTATTCCCAGCCGGGTCGATAACTGTTCCACCACCATGCTTTCAGCGCCATGCTGCAACAGCAACAAGGCGCATTGAATGCACAGGCGGGTGATTTCACGCTGTTGCCGGTGCGGCTCCGGCATATCGGTCGTTGTGGTTTGATTCATAATGTCCCGTGGTGTGCCCTGAATAAAAGTTCATCATATTGCCTAACAGGGTCTCAATGGGTTGATGCTAATCAGGAGAAGCAGCGTTATTATCAGCGCAATTACGCCTTTTGTGCAGAGACTCAAAACCATGCTTGAAACTTCGCTGTTCGTCGCCGGTATTGTCGCCCTGGGCATGCTGTCACCCGGCCCGGACTTTTTCCTGGTGATCAAGAATGCCGCTCGCTATCCGCGCCCCGCAGCCATGATGACCGCCCTCGGGGTGATCTGCGGCGTCGCGACCCACATGTCTTACTGCGTTGCCGGGTTGGCGGTGGTGATCACCACTACGCCGTGGCTGTTCAACGTACTGAAATATGCCGGTGCGGTCTACCTGATCTGGGTGGGCATTCAGGCGCTGCTGTCGCGCGGGGGCAGCAAGATGAACGTCAGCCACCTGCCGCAGCAGCAGGTGAGCCTGAAAAGCGCTTTTGTGCAAGGCTATCTGTGCAATCTGCTCAATCCCAAAGCCACGCTGTTCTTCCTGGCGGTCTTCACTCAGGTGCTGCAGATCGACTCCGGGTTGAGCGAAAAACTGTGGTATGCGGGGATTATCCTGGGCCTGTCCGCCGTCTGGTGGCCGGTACTGGTGTTCTTGTTCCAAAGCGGGCCGGTACGTCGCGGATTGGAGAAAACGCAGAAGGTGGTCGACAAGCTGCTGGGCGGCATGCTGATTGCTCTGGGCATCAAGGTTGCACTGAGCTGATGTGAAAAAAGGGCGCAGTGCTGAACTGCGCCCCTCAGCGTTAACCCTTGGCTTCCACCACGTCGTCTTCCGGCGCCTTGCCGTCAATGCTGCCACGCCAGCCGGTTTGCGGTACCTGAGCCAACCGGTTTTGATCCTGCTGGATGGCGTTGCTGAGCATTTCCTTCGCCCGTTGCAGGGTAGCGATACGGAATTCCGTGTCCTCGTAATTTTCCATCATCGCTTCCAGCATCTGCAGGTTGTAACGCCGGAAAGTATCCGCTTTTTCCCGCGCCTCGTAGGCGTCCAGCCCCAGCAGCTCCAGCGCCTCGCGGCCAATACGCAGCGAGCTTTCGAAGGTTTCGCGTTCCGGGCTTTCCACCCCCAACTGCCGCAACTGATACCAGTGATCGACATCGCGCGCACGCGCCACGATTTTCAGGTGCGGGAAGTGTCGCTTGGCCAGTTCGGTCAGTTGCAGGTTGGCTTCCACATCGTCGATGGCGTTAATCAGCACCTTGGCGTGCGCCGCGCCCGCGGCTTCCAGCAGATCGGCACGAGTCGCGTCGCCGTAAAACACTTTGGTACCGAATTTTCGCAGCGTTTCAATATGGTCCGGATCGTGATCCAACACCACGGTGTGGACACCGTTAGCCAGCAGCAAACGGCCGGCGATCTGGCCAAAACGGCCGAAGCCGGCAATGATCACGCTGGCGTTTTCTTCATCAATCACATCCGCCGGGCGTTCGTCCTTCGGCGCATTTTTCTCCAGCCTCGCGGCCACCACCAGTAACAGCGGCGTCGCCGCCATCGACAGAGCGACCGCCAGCGTCAGCGATTTAGCCCAGTCTGGCGGCAACACGCCGGCCAGTTGTGCGGCGCCGAAGATCACGAAGGCAAACTCACTGCCCTGCCCCAGCAAAATGGCGAACATGCCGCGCTGGCGTTTTGGCACGCCCAGACACGGCCCAATCAGCCACAGCAACGCCGCCTTGATCAACATAAAGCCCAATAACAGCGAGGCGATCAGCAACGGATGGTGGAACAGAGTCCCGAAGTCGATCGACATGCCGACACCGATAAAGAACAACCCCAGCAACAGGCCCTTGAACGGCTGGATGTCGCTTTCCAGCGCATGGCGATATTCCGAACTCGCCAGCAGCACCCCGGCGAGAAAAGCGCCCATCGCCATCGATAGCCCGGCCATTTCCAGCAGGATGCCAAAACCGAACACCAGGAACAGCGCCACGGCGCTGAACACTTCACGCATGCCGGACCGGGCGACAAAGTGCAGCAACGGCCGGGTTACGTAGCGCCCGAGCAGCACCACTATCGCCAGCGCGCCCACCACCTTCGCCGCAGACAGGGCGAACGCGCCCAACGTAGTGGTGGCGCCGCTGCTGGCCAGCAAAGGGATCATCGCCACCAGCGGGATCGCCGCGATATCCTGGAACAACAGCGCCGCGAACGAGCTGCGGCCAATCGGCGATGGCGTCAGGTTACGCTCGCTCATCGCCTGCATGGCGATGGCGGTAGAAGACAACGCCAGCGTCAGGCCAATCAGCAGCGCCACCTTCCAGTCCAGCCCGAGGAAATAACAAAAGGCGCTGAGCGCCAGCCCGCAGCCCGTCATCTGGATGCTGCCGCCGCCAAACACCGAGGCGCGCAGCGTCCACAGCCGTTTAGGATCCAGCTCCAGCCCGATGATAAACAACATCAGTACCACGCCAATCTCGGCAAAGGTGAGGATCGACTCGGCGTCGGAGACCAGCTTCAGCCCCCAGGGGCCGATAATGCAGCCGGCGATCAGGTAGCCGAGCACCGAGCCCAGTCCGAGACGCACCGCAATCGGCACGAACAGTGCGGCCGACCCCAGATAGATCAGCCCCTCGATCATCATGTTGTGATTATCCATGGTCGGCTCCTTGATCCGCAGGCTCACTGTGTTCCATCAGATACTCTACCAAACGCTGACGGTAGGCCTCGCCGGCGGCAATCAGCGTCGGCTCGTTACAGGTAAAGGTGTTATGCACGGCAAAGTAGGGTTGCCAGTTCATGCCGCAGTAGAGCGCAGTCGCCTGTAGCGGCTGCCCCAGCGCGGCGAAATTTGGGTAATCACCCAGTTCGAAATGATGCTCGTCCCCGCCGCTGGTGACCGCCCACAGGCAATCTTTGCCCACCAGCGCATCGCCGTCATGGCCGTAAGCCCAGCCGTGCTCCAGCACTTTGTCGATCCACAGTTTCAGCAACGGCGGCAGGCTGTACCACTGCATGGGATGCTGAAACACCACCATATCGGCACGCTCCAGCGCACGTTGCTCGGCGTTGATATCGATGTTGAAGTCAGGATACAGCTCATAGAGCGCGCGAACTTCCACGTCCGGAATGTCTTTTACCGCCTGCAGCAGACGGTGATTGGCATGCGAATGCCGGGGATACGGGTGAGCGTAAATAATCAGAATCATTGTTGTCGTCGTTCCTTTGTCCCTTGCCAATTTATCAAGCATATACCAATCACACAGCGTGACATTTTGCTGAATGATTGATAGCGGAAATTTCTAATTCAAGGCAACAAATTTGCTGAACAAGATAAAAAAATAAGGGCGCTGCATATGCAGCGCCCTCTGGCATTACGGCATCACTGAATTACTTGGTGATGCGAGCATGCAGCTCCTGCACTGAGGTAACTTGTTCGGTCGGATCCGCTTTCAGCGCCATCGCGGTGGCAAAGCCGCCGTTCAGGGTGGTGTCGTAATGCACCTTGTACTGCAGCGCGCTGCGGCGAATCAGCTTGGAGTCCTCAATCGCCTGGCGACCGGCCGTGGTGTTCACAATGTAGGTGTACTCGCCATTCTTGATACGGTCCTGAATGTGCGGACGGCCTTCATGCACCTTGTTGACCAGACGCGGGTTAATGCCCGCCTCGCCCAGCACTACCGCGGTGCCGTGGGTCGCGTCCAGCTCGAAGCCCTGTTTCAGCAGGCTTGCCGCCAGATCCACCACGCGGGCTTTATCGCCTTCACGCACCGACAGCAGCGCACGGCCTTGTTTCTTCATGCCTGACTGGCTGCCGAGCATCGCCTTGGAGAAGGCTTCCGCGAAGGTGCGACCCACGCCCATCACTTCCCCGGTAGAACGCATTTCCGGCCCCAGAATCGGGTCGACGCCAGGGAACTTGTTGAACGGCAGCACCACTTCTTTCACTGAATAGTAAGGCGGGATAACTTCTTCCGTTACGCCCTGCTCGGCCAGCGTCTTGCCCGCCATGACCCGTGCGGCTACCTTGGCCAGCGGCACGCCGGTGGCTTTGGAAACGAACGGCACGGTACGTGCGGCACGCGGGTTGACTTCAATCAGGTAGACTTCGTTGTTCTTCACCGCGAACTGTACGTTCATCAGACCGCGCACCTGCAGCTCGAACGCCAGTTTCTCGACCTGTTGGCGCATCACATCCTGAATTTCTTTGCTCAGGGTGTAAGCAGGCAGTGAACAGGCGGAATCCCCTGAGTGCACGCCAGCCTGTTCGATATGTTCCATGATGCCGCCAATCAGCACGCGCTCACCGTCGCAAATGGCATCGACGTCCACTTCTACCGCATCATCCAGGAAGCGGTCCAGCAGCACTGGCGCGTCGTTGGAGACGCTGACGGCGTTCTGGAAGTAACGGCGCAGGTCGATCTCGTCGTAGACGATTTCCATCGCACGGCCGCCCAGTACGTAGGAAGGACGTACCACCAGCGGGTAACCGATACCGGCCGCTTTCTCTACCGCCTGTTCGATGGTGGCAACGGTGGCATTGGCCGGCTGTTTCAGGCCCAGGCGGTGTACCGCCTGCTGGAAACGCTCACGGTCTTCGGCACGGTCAATCGCATCCGGGCTGGTACCGATAATCGGCACGCCTGCCGCTTCCAGCTCACGCGCCAGCTTCAGTGGGGTCTGGCCGCCGTACTGCACGATCACGCCTTTCGGTTTCTCGATGCGTACGATTTCCAGCACGTCTTCCAGCGTAACCGGCTCGAAATACAGGCGGTCGGACGTGTCGTAGTCGGTGGAGACGGTTTCCGGGTTACAGTTGACCATAATGGTTTCGTAACCGTCTTCGCGCAGCGCCAGCGAGGCGTGCACGCAGCAGTAGTCGAACTCGATGCCCTGGCCGATACGGTTCGGACCGCCGCCCAGCACCATCACTTTCGGACGGTCGTTGGTCGGGTTGGACTCGCACTCTTCTTCATAAGTGGAGTACATGTAGGCGGTGTCGGTGGCGAATTCCGCCGCACAGGTATCCACACGCTTGTAAACCGGGTGCAGGCCATAGCCGTGGCGCAGCTTGCGGATTTCGCTCTCGGCTACGCCGGCCAGCGTGGCCAGGCGCGCATCGGCGAAACCTTTACGCTTCAGGGTACGCAGGAACTCGTGGGTCAGGCCGTTGATGCCGGATTCGGCAACCTGCTCTTCCAGACGTACCAGCTCTTCAATCTGCACCAGGAACCAGCGGTCAACGTTGGTCAGGTTAAACACGCCGTCTACCGACATGCCGGCACGGAACGCGTCCGCGATGTACCAGATACGGTCGCAGCCGGCATCTTTCAGTTCGCGACGGATTTTGGTCAGCGCTTCCGGATCGTCCAGGCTCACTTTCGGGTCGAAACCGGTGACACCCACTTCCAGACCGCGCAGCGCTTTCTGCAGCGACTCTTGTTGAGTGCGGCCAATCGCCATCACTTCGCCGACGGATTTCATCTGGGTGGTCAGGCGGTCGTTAGCGCCGGCAAATTTCTCGAAGTTAAAGCGAGGAATTTTGGTAACCACGTAGTCGATGGACGGCTCAAAGGACGCCGGAGTACGGCCGCCGGTGATGTCGTTCATCAGTTCGTCGAGGGTGTAACCCACCGCCAGCTTGGCGGCGATTTTGGCAATCGGGAAGCCGGTGGCTTTTGACGCCAGCGCCGAAGAGCGGGACACGCGCGGGTTCATTTCGATGACGATCAGGCGACCGTTTTTCGGGTTAACCGAGAACTGCACGTTGGAACCGCCGGTTTCCACGCCGATTTCACGCAGCACCGCCATCGAGGCGTTACGCATGATTTGGTATTCTTTGTCGGTCAGCGTTTGCGCCGGTGCCACGGTGATGGAGTCACCGGTATGGATGCCCATGGCGTCGAAGTTTTCGATAGAGCAGACGATGATGCAGTTATCGTTCTTATCGCGCACCACCTCCATCTCGTACTCTTTCCAGCCGATCAGCGATTCGTCGATCAACAGCTCTTTGGTTGGCGACAGATCCAGGCCGCGCTCGCAGATCTCTTCGAACTCTTCGCGGTTGTAAGCGATGCCGCCACCGGTGCCGCCCATGGTAAAGGAAGGGCGGATGATGCACGGGAAGCCAACGTCAGCGGCAACCGCCAGCGCTTCTTCCATATTATGCGCGATGCCGGAACGCGCAGTATCCAGGCCGATTTTCTTCATCGCCACGTCGAAACGGCGGCGGTCTTCGGCTTTATCGATAGCGTCGGCCGTGGCGCCAATCATGGTCACGCCGAACTCGGCCAGCACGCCCTGACGCTCCAGCTCCAGCGCACAGTTCAGCGCGGTCTGGCCCCCCATGGTCGGCAATACCGCATCCGGGCGCTCTTTTTCGATGATTTTACGCACCACTTCCCAGTGGATCGGCTCGATGTAGGTCGCATCGGCCATTTCCGGGTCGGTCATGATGGTGGCCGGGTTGGAGTTCACCAGAATGACCCGGTAACCCTCTTCGCGCAGCGCTTTACACGCCTGGGCACCCGAATAGTCGAACTCACACGCCTGGCCGATGACAATCGGGCCAGCGCCGAGGATCAGGATGCTTTTTATGTCTGTACGTTTTGGCATTTTTTTACTGCTCCTGATTATTTGGCGTTAGAACGGTAAGTCTCGATCAGTTCGATAAAGTGGTCGAACAGCGGCGCGGCGTCGTGCGGGCCTGGGCTGGCTTCCGGGTGGCCCTGGAAGCTGAACGCCGCTTTGTCGGTGCGGTGAATGCCCTGCACCGTGTGGTCAAACAGTGATTTGTGCGTTACGCGCAGTTCGGCCGGCAGGTTATTTTCGTCAACCGCAAACCCGTGGTTCTGTGCAGTGATCATCACGCAGTCGTTATCCAGATCTTTCACCGGGTGGTTACCGCCGTGGTGGCCCAGCTTCATCTTCACGGTTTTCGCACCGCTGGCCAACGCCAGCAACTGGTGGCCGAGGCAGATGCCGAACACCGGAATGTCGGTTTCCAGGAACTGTTTGATGGCGGTGATGGCGTAATCGCAAGGCTCCGGGTCGCCCGGGCCGTTGGACAGGAAAATGCCGTCCGGATTCATCTTCAATACTTCATCTGCCGGGGTCTGCGCCGGCACTACCGTCAGGCGGCAACCGCGATCCACCAACATGCGCAAGATGTTGCGCTTGGCGCCGTAATCGTAAGCCACCACGTGGAACGGCAGCTCGGAGGCCGGCTTGGCTTCCGGCAGGTCGCCTTCAAGCGTCCAGCTACCCTGCTGCCAGCTGTAAGCTTCTTTGGTGGTCACTTCTTTCGCCAGGTCCATGCCTTTCAAGCCCGGGAAACCCTGCGCCTTGGCCAGCGCCAGCGCGGCGTCCGGTGAATCGGCGGCGATGATGCAGCCGTTCTGTGCGCCTTTTTCGCGCAACAGGCGGGTCAGCTTGCGGGTATCGATATCGGCAATCGCCACGATGTTATGACGCTTCAGGTATTCTGACAGGCCTTCTTCGCTGCGGTAGTTGCTGGCAATCAAAGGGAGATCACGAATGACAAGGCCTTGGGCGTGTACCGCGGAGGATTCTTCGTCGGAAGCATTGGTGCCGACATTGCCGATATGAGGATAAGTAAGAGTAACGATCTGGCGAGAGTAGGAAGGATCAGTGAGGATTTCTTGATAGCCGGTCATCGACGTATTGAAGACCACTTCCCCCACTGCCGTACCCTCTGCCCCGATGGCCCGACCGTGGAATTGGGTTCCGTCTTCCAGAACCAATAGCGCTGACTTAATCAAAACACCCTCCGAGGAATAATCAATCACAATATCTGCATATTAATTCAGATATCGCGATCTAAATCAATGCAAAAACCGCCCTCAAGGCCAATTTTTGGCAAATTGGGCGCATTTTAATGATGAGTGCTCCACTTGTCTACCCAAAGCGCCTTTTTTTCTCTTATTTTTGCACTTCTCAACGTTTAATAGGGTCAGCAGCCATAAAAACACAGCTAAACTCGGGTGGGTAAACGGTTGCGAGGAAGAATGACAAAAAATCACCTTTCCAAAGGTCTGTTATCGGGTGAAAAGTATCTATCAGGGAAATTACTCGCCATAAAACGCAAGTAAACAACAAGAAATAATAATTAAGCAATAAAAAACGGATCAAGCCTTCATTTTTAATGTTAAAAAAAAGGACAATAAAATTATTGTCCGTTAATCATAGCTTTATGATCAATACAACCACATCACGATGGTATTCAAATAGATTATAACTGGTCCAATCCGAGCACGTCCCGCATATCAAACAGACCTTTATCGTGGCTATGCAACCAAGATGCCGCCCGAACCGCACCGGCGGCAAAAGTCATGCGGCTGGAGGCTTTATGGGTGATTTCCACCCGCTCACCGATGTCGGCAAACATGGCGGTATGCTCCCCGACGATATCGCCGGCACGGATGGTGGCGAAGCCTATGCTCTTGGGATCGCGTTCGCCGGTATAACCTTCACGCGCATAGACGGCGCATTCTTTCAGGTCACGCCCCAGCGCGCCGGCAATCGCCTCGCCCATCGCCAACGCCGTGCCCGAAGGGGCATCCACTTTATGGCGGTGGTGCGCTTCAATAATTTCAATGTCGGTGTAGTCGCCCATCACCTGAGCGGCTTTTTCCAACAGTTTCAGCACCAGGTTAACGCCCACGCTGAAGTTGGCGGCGAACACGATGCCAATCTGCTGCGCGGCGGCGCGGATGGCCTCTTTGCCCGCATCGTCAAAACCGGTGGTGCCGATCACCATCGCCTTGCGATGTTCGACGCAGAAAGCCAGGTACGCTAGCGTGCTTTCCGGGCGGGTGAAGTCGATCAGAATATCGAAGTCATCGACCACCTTTTCCAGGCTGTCGCTGACGGTCACGCCCAGCGTGCCCACGCCCGCCAGTTCGCCGGCATCGGTGCCGATCAGACTTGAACCCGGACGCGACACCGCAGCCCCCAACACCACGCCCTGCGCCTGATGTACCGCCTGGATCAATTGGCGCCCCATGCGGCCGCCGGAACCCGCAATCGCAATGCGGATTTGTGAATCAGTCATGCTTGCTCTCTTCTTGATTAGACGCCTACTCCATAGGCTATAGGTTTAGGGTAACTGCCCCATAGGATCACCGCCAGAAGATTCATTTCATAATTAGAAAATTATGATATCTCCCGCTTTTCATCAGTAATGTTGTCAATGGGTTAACAACCGGTCAAATAAAGCCCATTTTTTAATTGTACATAATCATGCAAATTTGATGAGAGAAACCTGCATAAAAAAGGCGCCGCAAAGGGCGCCTTGAGGAACTCGATGACGGCTTTCAGCCGGTTAAGGCTGCCACCTCTTCGGCAATCGCTGCCAATGCATCATGGCGGGCATAGTCGGCCTGTACCAGCGCCGCGCGTTGCCGATAAACCGGCTGCGACAGGATTTGCTGCACAGCCTGCCGCAGTTGCGCCTCATCCGGTTCGCTGGTATGCAGGTTAATCCCGCAGCCCGCGGCCACCACCCGAGAAGCCGCCTCGAGCTTATCCTCACCGGTCCCGGCAACAATCAAGGGCACAGCATGATCCAACGCGTAATTGATCGAACCATAACCGCCGTTGGTGATCAACAGCGCCGCCTGCGGCAGCCAGTGCTCGAAAGAGATAAACTCCCGTACTCTGGCGTTGTCCGGCAGTTGTGCCAACACCCCATCAACCGGGCGGCCGCCGGTGGTCGCCAGCACCCGCACCGGTAACCCGGCCAGCGCTTTTAGCGTCGGAACAATCAACTGGTGCAGATCGACATTCGCCAACGTACCCTGCGTCACGATCACCAACGGGCGAGGATCCGTTTCATCCCACTCGCCTGCGCCTTGCTGTGCCGCCGCCGCACCGCGCAACGGGCCGATAAATCGCACGCCTGCCGGCAGATCGTCACGCGGATACTCCAGCGCCGGGGTAGCCAGTTGCAAAAAGCGATCGCAGCCGTCTATCAACGCATCCGTGAACGGCTGTTGCAGCGGCCCGCCGCCGGATTGCGCCATCGCGACGTTGAAGCTCTGCTGTACCTCATCGATCAAGGCTCGCGTGGCTTCGTCCACCAATTGTTCACGTTGCAGTTCGCGCGGCAACAGCGCTGGGGGAATGCGCGGCCCGTAAAAGATGGAATCTTCGGACGAGAACGACAACGGCGTCACGCCAATGCCGATCACCGGCAGGCGGTCGGTTACCTGCAACAGCGGCAATACTCCGTAGAAGCAGTTTTCCACCATCAGCAGATCGGTCGCCTCGGCGGCTATCGCCGCCCTCAGTTGCCGGTCCAGCAACGGGATCGGCGCGGCGAAGAAATCTTTCAGCGCCAGCGCCATCTGTACATTGCCCGGTGGTAGCGCGGCGCGTTCGGGAAAATGCTGCTCCAGGTAGCGATAATCGAAATCCACCTGCGCATCGAAAGGCACAAACTGCGCGCCCACCGCTTCGGCGCGTTCGCGGAACAGCGCACCGCTCATCAGCCGCACCCGGTGGCCCTGTGCAATCAGGTAGCGGGCAATCCCCAGCATCGGGTAAACGTGCCCTGGGGTGGCGATGGCCGCCATCAGTATCCTTGCCATAATGTCCTGTTAAGCCTCTGCGTTGGCCGGCTTCAGCGCCAGGTTGGCGCACACCGGGTTGCTCTGAATATGCACGCGCTGCAGATGACGGGCGGAGCGGGCGGTGAAACCTTCGCGTCCGTGCAACAGCGAGAAGTTATCCGCTACCACCACATCGCCCTGCTGCCACTGGTGGGCGTAATAGTGGCGCGGATCGTAGAGATGCTGTTGCAGAGTCTGATGGAAAGTCTCCTGCTCTTCTTGCGGCACGCCATGATATTCAAGCGCATGCTGGTTAAGGAACTTCTTGCCCTCCGTCGGCGGTTCGTTGTAACGCATAATCACCCCGCTGCCGCTCGGATGCGTCACCACCAGCGGCGAACATACCTCGCCGCCATAGTGAACCACTTGCTTGATCCGATAAGAAATAGACACCTTCAGCCACTGCGCCAACAATGACTCATCGGCATTGGCCAGCAGCCGCGTAGTATCGACAAAGGTGGTGCGCCCGCCCTCATCCTGTGACGGTGCCGCCACGCAGTGGAATAGCTGAAACTCGGGAATGGTCGGTTTGTACATGCCATCCCAGTGCAACGGGACGTAGCTGCTGTCGAAAATGTGATCTTTGGCGTCCGGGTGCTCCTTCACGTCCAGCACGGCACCGAACGGCCACATCATGATCTCTCCCCACCCCCCGGCATAGCGGGTCAACACCTGAGGATCGGTAAAGCCGGAATCGAAACCGCGCAGCACCAGCAGATGGTGCCTTTGCGCCAGCGCCCGCAGCGCCGCTACCGGCAGCTCGCTGATTGGCTGTCCGGGATATTTCGGGGTCAGCACTGCGCCAAACGGGGTATTCAGTTCAATGCGGCAGTTCAGTTGTTGATTGTCCATCGGTGACTCTCCTTGAAGCGAATTTGCTGCTCACACGGCAACAGTGCCGTTAAAAACACGCCCGCCAACGCTGCGGGCGCAACGTGGCGTGTTACGCCACCTGAGGCTGTTCGATCAGGTAATGGCTTGGCGTGCCGCGGATCGCCACCAGTTCACCCGCCAGTTGCTGCGCGTCTTTGCGCTTCATCAGCACGAACTGGCCGTTGACGTTTGCCGCCACGCCGTGCCACGGCGTCAGCCAGTCGTCTTTGGTCGGCATCATATGGATGCCCATTTTCAGGCTGTCAGCGGGTTGCGGGTGGATAGACAGGCGTATCGCCGCCGGGAAATGTTGGGCCAGCAGGTTGCCCCATGCCCAGCTGCGCTGTATTACGCCGCAGGCGCGCTGTTTGGCGTCTTTCTGCAACGCCGCATTGGAGCCGCTGTAACCCGGCAACTGGCTGTCTTCATACAGAAAACGGGTAATGGCGCGATACAGCTGCAATCCCTGCTCATCCTGCATCAGTTGCTGCTTGATTGCCTCCTCCGGTTCGGCGTAGCCGTCGACCAGCAGTTGACGCAACAGGTCGTAGTCGTCGGTATGTTCCGCCAGCCCTTCGACGTCACCCAGGTTGAACACGCTCAGGTGCGTCGCCCCCACCTCGTGCAACAGGTTTTCAATTTCGCGCTGATAATGGTTGATGGCATCGTCGCTGACGCGGATCAAATCGCCGAACACATGGCCATCAGAGCAGATCACGATATGCGCTCCCGGCGGGTAATAAAGCTGGATGCGCTGACACAGAGAATTTAGGAATATCAACGATAGCCGTTCCGCCATGTCGGGCACCGCGCCGATCACTTTATTGGTATTGGGTGATTTTGTCGGGAAGGCCGGCAGCACAAATTCGATGCGCTGATTGTTTGCAATGAATGCCTGGATACGCGGCAATTGCACCTGAGAAACGACCCGTTCCTCCTCAGTATTTGAGGTTTCAAGGCCGGGAAAGCGACGCCGATATTGTAATAACTCATGGAGAATTTTTAATGACACGGTTTCAATATAGGCAATATCCACAATTAACTCCTGTTCAGATGTGGCATAAGAATTTTATTCGCAAACGCAATAAGACTTATCAAAAAGAGGAATGACGCGCAGGCAATAAGTCTCACCGTGCGTTTATCTGCTTCAGGCAATATAGAAGAGATAATGCTATATTATTAGCCCTTATAATTTGCAATCTTGGTTAAGTTGAACTTAACAAACTATGAGTAATATTCTAAAACGCATGGCTATTTTTTCTAAAGTTGTCGATTGCGGCGCGTTCAGCATGGCAGCCAAAGAATTAGGCATTACCACCTCGGCCGTCAGCCAGCATATCCGCCAGCTGGAAAACGAACTGGGCATTCAATTACTTTTGCGCTCTACTCGCTCACTGAGCCTGACAGAGGCCGGACAATGTTTTTATGAGGATTGCGTGCTGATGATCCATGCCGCCGAGCGGGGTCAACAGCGTATTGCCGCGCTGCGCGGCGAACTGGCCGGTGAACTGCGCGTCGCCACCTCCACGGAATTCGCCACCCATTATCTGGTGCCGGCGTTGCAAAGCTTTCTGGATGAACACCCGCGCATCACGCTGCGGCTGGAAATCCATGACGAGAAAATCGACCTGATAGGCCAACGGATAGATCTGGCGATCCGCGGCGGCGTGCTGGCCGACTCCAGCTACGTCTCCACCCGCCTGGCGCGCTTTCGCGAAGTGTTGTGCGCCTCCCCAGCCTACCTTGCCGACCACGGTGTGCCGGAGTCTCCACAGGCCTTAACCCGCCATCAATGGGTCACCTTCACCCCGTTGGGAAACCCGCAGTTTGTTCGGCTGAACCACGCGAATGGCGATGAGCACCGGTTGCGCATGACCGGGCGTCTATTTACCAATAACGGCATGGCGATGAAAGAATTGGCGCTGGCCGGCAAGGGGATTATCCGTAATTTCTTCGTCAATGTTGAACGTGAATTACGCAGCGGTGATTTAGTGGAAGTGTTACCTGAATGGCGATTACCGGAGATTAATTGCTATGCGATTATGCCCCGCCGTGACAGCCAACCATTAAAGGTTCGCCGTTTACTGGAACATATGAAAATCCATTTAAAAGAAAAAGAACAAAATTCCGTAGACCAGTTACGCACTTAATTAAATAAGAAGTATCTGCAACACCAATTACTTTAGTTTTTTAACTTTTCAGCCGATTGCTGACCAGCACCAGAGCGTTATTTTTAGATTGCAGCCTAATGATATTATCCTTAATGACTTTATATTCGCCAATATAATCATTCCTGCAGGGTTAATTCAAATAGTCAGAACGAACCTGGCTTTCAGTAACAGAAAATTTGAATCAGCCCTTCTCAATTTTGCTATTTATCCCGCAGCTTATCCCCAAAATGCAAAACGGGGAGCCGTAGCCCCCCGTGGTAACACTTTTGCCAAAAAGCTTATTCGACCTGTCTGATATCAACACGCAGCTCTTTCGGCACTTCAAATACGATATTCTCTTCACGGCCGCTGACTTCGTGCACATCCACACCGCCCATCGTTCTCAGGCGGCTGATGACATCCTGGACCAGCACGTCCGGCGCCGACGCTCCGGCGGTCACGCCGATGTTACGGGCGTTTTTCAGCCAGGCTTCCTGAATATCCGCCGCAGAGTCGATCAGGTACGCCGGCTTGCCAACGCGCTGAGCCAGCTCGGCCAGACGGTTGGAGTTGGACGAGTTTTTCGACCCGACCACCAGCACCACGTCAGCATCGCCGGCCAGATTGCGCACCGCTTCCTGACGGTTGGTGGTGGCGTAGCAGATGTCGTCTTTGCGCGGCCCGATAATGCTCGGGAAACGCTGGCGCAGAGCGTCGATCACTTCTGAGGTGTCATCCACCGACAGCGTGGTCTGCGTCATAAAGCACAGGTTGCTTTCGTCCTTCACCTGCAGTTTCCACACGTCTTCCGGCGACTCCACCAGATACATGCCGCCCTTCGGGTTGCTGTACTGGCCCATGGTGCCTTCCACTTCCGGATGGCCGGCATGGCCAATCAGGATCGCCTCGGTACCCCGGCGGCTGGCTCGCGCCACCTCCATATGCACCTTGGTCACCAACGGGCAGGTAGCGTCAAACAGCATGGTCAGATCACGGGCTTTGGCTTCTGCCCGCACCGCCTGGGAAACCCCGTGCGCCGAGAAGATCAGAATCGACCCGTCCGGCACTTCGGCAATCTCTTCGATGAACACCGCCCCACGCTCGCGCAGGCTGTCCACCACGTAGCGGTTATGCACCACTTCGTGACGCACGTAGATAGGCGCGCCGTAAATTTCCAACGCGCGCTCAACGATACTGATCGCACGATCAACCCCGGCGCAAAAGCCGCGTGGGTTAGCCAGCAATATTTGCATGCGTCTCCTCCTGCTGCGGGTCAATCTCCAGCACTTCGATATCGAAGCTCACAGGATGGCCCGCCAACGGATGGTTGAAATCAACGGTAATCGACTCCTCCGCCACTTCACGCACCACACCCGGCATTTCGCTGCCGTCGATGGCGGTAAACAGCATGATGGTGCCCACGTCCGGCACCCCGGTTTCCGCGAAATCACGGCGTGAGAAGAACTGGACCAGATCCGGATTCTCTGCGCCGAACGCCGCTTCCGGCTGCAGGGTAAAGGCGCATTTATCGCCCGCACGCAGGCCGAGCAGTTGCTCTTCCAGCGGTGCCGACAGGCTGCCGTCACCCAGGCGGAACAACGCCGGTTTGCCGTTACCGCGGGTCGACTCTGCGGTTGAGCCGTCTTCCAGTTTCAGTGTGAAGTGAACCAATACGGCGCTGTCACCGTTAACCTGAGCCGTCATATTACTCACCTTTACTCTTTGCGCCTTTGCTCGCCGGCGACAGGAAGCCTTCCAGCACAATCATCGCCGCCCCCACGCAGATGAAGCTATCCGCCAGGTTGAAGGTCGGGTAGTGCCAGTTGCCCACATAAAAATCGATAAAATCGACCACGAAGCCGTGCCAAAGGCGATCAAACAGATTGCCTAGCGCACCACCGATGATAAAAGCATAGGCGATATTGTTCAGCTTCTGTTGCGCCTGGCTGCGGTACATCATCACCAGCAGCACTGCCACGATGGCGACAGCGATACCGGCGAAGAACCAGCGCTGCCAGCCGCCGTGATCGGCGAGGAAGCTGAACGCGGCGCCGTAATTGCGCGCATAGAACAGATTGAACGACGGGATCAACGGCTGGGACTGGCCCAGCACGAAGTTACCGAGGATCCACTGCTTGCTGGCAAAATCCAGCACCAGCACCACTACCATCACCCATAGCCAACGCAGGCCGGTCGAACAGATTGGTTTACTCATCAGGCACTTGTTCTCAGGCGTAGTTACGCTTTTCGCCGTCGCCGGCTACGTTGATCACACAGCGGCCACAGATGTCTGCGTGGTCCGCCACCAGGCCGATGTCAGTGGTGTAATGCCAGCAGCGCGGGCACTTCTCGCCTTCTGCAGTACTGAAGGCAATCTTCAGACCTTTCACCAGTTCCGACGCCTGCGCATCCGCCGGCGCATCGGCCAGAGGCGCAACGCGCGCCGCCGAGGTGAGCAGCACGAAGCGCAATTCGTCTTGCAGGCTATTGAGACGCTCAGCCAGCTCGCTGTCGGCATACAGCGTGACCGCCGCTTCCAGAGAACCGCCAAGGCGCTTATCGGCCCGCGCTTGTTCCAGCACCTTGTTCACTTCGCCACGGACTTTCAGCAGTTCGGCCCAGAAGGCATCGTTCATGCTTTCGCCTTCGGCCAGACCGAACAGGCCGTCGTACCACTCTTCAGTGAACACGTACTGCGCGCGCTTGCCCGGCAGGAAGCCCCAGATTTCATCGGCAGTGAACGACATGATCGGCGCCATCCAGCGTACCAGCGCTTCCGCGATGTGGAACAGCGCGGTCTGGCAGCTGCGGCGGGCGACGCTGTCGCTCTTCGCGGTGTACTGACGATCCTTGATGATGTCCAGGTAGAAGGAGCCCATCTCGACCGAACAGAACTGCATCAGACGCTGCACCACTTCATGGAAATCGTAGTTGGCGTAAGCCTGCTCGATATCCTGCTGCGCCGCCAGCGCACGGCCGACCGCCCAGCGATCCAGCACCACCATTTCTTCCGGTGCCACGCAGTCGGTGCTCGGCTCGAACCCGTTCAGGTTGGCCAGCAGGAAGCGCGCGGTGTTGCGGATACGGCGGTAAGAATCGGCGGAGCGTTTCAGGATTTCATCGGAAACCGCAATCTCGCCGGTGTAATCGGTAGACGCCACCCACAGACGCAGAATGTCGCCACCCAGCTTGTTCATCACGTCCTGCGGACTGATGGTGTTGCCGATCGACTTGGACATCTTGCGGCCCTGACCGTCAACGGTGAAACCGTGGGTCAGCACTTCTTTATAAGGCGCTTTGCCCTTCATGGCGGTAGAGATCATCAGTGATGACATGAACCAGCCGCGATGCTGATCGGAACCTTCCAGATACATGTCGGCGCCGTGGCCGTTGAACTCAGGGCGCACGTCCACTACCGAAGAGTGGGTCGAACCTGAGTCGAACCACACGTCCAGGGTATCGGGCACTTTCATGTAGTCGGCAGCGTCAGCGCCGAGGATATCGGCCGCATCCAAATCCCACCAGGCCTGAATGCCGTCCTGCTCAACGCGTTTCGCCACTTCTTCTATCAGCTCTACGCTGCGCGGGTGCAACTGCTCAGTGTCTTTGTGCACAAACAGCGACATCGGCACGCCCCAGGTACGCTGACGCGAAATGCACCAGTCCGGGCGGTTGGCGACCATGGTTTCGATACGTGCCTGGCCCCATTCAGGGATCCATTGCACGCCTTTGATCTCTTCCAGCGACTGCTGACGCAGGCCTTTCTGATCCATGCTGATGAACCATTGCGGGGTAGCGCGGAAGATGATCGGCGTTTTGTGGCGCCAGCAGCAAGGATAGCTGTGAAGCAGTTTTTCCACGTGCAGCAGTGCGCCTTTCTCACGCAACAGCTCAACGATCAGATCGTTGGCCTTGAACACGAACTTGCCGTCCAGCAGCGGGTAGGTGCCGGTCAGGTAGCAGCCGTTCGGCCCTACCGGGTTGGCCACTTCCAGACCGTATTTCTGGCCGATCACGAAGTCGTCCGGGCCGTGGCCAGGCGCGGTATGCACCGCACCGGTACCGGCGTCCAGCGTGACGTGATCGCCGAGGATTGCCGGCACGTCGAAGCCCATGAACGGGTGTTCGAAGCGCAACAGCTCCAGATCGGCGCCCTTACAGCTGCCCAGCACGGTCCACGCGCTGATGCCGGCGCGTTTCATCACGCTCTCGACCAGTTCGGCCGCCAGGATCAGGCACTGGCCTTCTACCTGTACCAACTGATAAGCAAACTCTGGGTGCAGGGAGATAGCGCGGTTAGCCGGCAATGTCCACGGCGTCGTGGTCCAGATCACCAGAGAAACCGGGCCGTTAAAGTGGGTCACGCCAAATTTGGCCGCCACGGCAGCCGCGTCAACCGCGTGGAAAGCCACATCGATTGACGGCGAAGTTTTGTCGTAATACTCAACTTCCGCTTCCGCCAGCGAAGAACCGCAGTCGGTACACCAGTGCACCGGCTTGGCGCCTTTCAGCAGGTGACCGTTGCTGATGATTTTGCCCAGCGCGCGGATGATGTTGGCTTCGGTTTTGAAGTCCATGGTCAGGTACGGGTGATCCCAGTCGCCCAGTACGCCCAGACGGATGAAGTCTTTCTTCTGGCCTTCAACCTGCTCAGCGGCGTACTCGCGGCATTTCTGACGGAATTCCGCCGGCGTAAGTTTCTCGCCCGGCTTACCGTACAGCTGCTCTACTTTCAGTTCGATCGGCAGACCATGGCAGTCCCAACCCGGAATATAAGGCGAGTCGAAACCGGACATCCCTTTAGACTTGATAATGATGTCTTTGAGAATCTTGTTAACCGAGTGACCAATGTGAATGCTGCCGTTCGCATACGGAGGGCCGTCATGCAAAATGAAGGATTTTTTGCCCTTTTTGGCAGTACGAATCATCCCGTACAGATCCTGTTCATACCAACGTTGCAGCATGCCAGGTTCACGCTTGGCGAGATCGCCGCGCATCGGGAACCCTGTTTCCGGCAAGTTCAGGGTATTCTTGTAGTCACTCATTAGATTCTCGGTTCCGTTTTCGGCTATAGAGATTAAACCGGTGTCTGTAGCCCGAAGAACTTCCGGGCCGTCACCACATCATTGGCGATTTGCTGCTTCAGCGCATCGAGCGAAGCAAAACGCTGTTCATTGCGCAATTTCGCGCGGAGCACCACGTCAATATGGCGCCCGTAAAGATCCATTGTGACATCCAGCAGATGGACTTCCAGTTGCTGTCGCACGCCGGCAACGGTCGGGCGCGTGCCGATATTGGCCACGCCAGGGAGCGGTTCAGGGCCCAGACCATAAACATCCACCGCATAAACCCCTTTCACCGGCGCAACCAGGCGCTTCAGCGGCAGGTTGGCGGTTGGGAAGCCAATGGTGCGGCCCAGTTCATCGCCGTGCACCACCCGGCCAGAAATGCTGTACGGATGGCCCAGCAGCGTTTCCGCCTGCGCCAGGTCATCATCGCGCAGCGCATTGCGAATGGCCGTGCTGCTGATACGCTGATCGCCTTCGCGGAAGGTCGGCGTACTGATCACCTCAAAGCCGTATTCTTCTCCGGCTTTTTGCAATAACGGAAAATCGCCCTGGCGGGCTGCGCCAAAGCGAAAATCATCCCCGACCATCAGGAATTTCACGCCAAGCTTTTCCACCAGCAGTTCGGCGACGAACGCCTGGGCGGTATTGGCGGCGAAACGCGGATCAAACTTGACGCACAGCAGGTAATCTACCCCCGCCTGTGCCAGGTATTTGGCCTTGTCACGCAAACGCGTGAGCCGGGCCGGCGCCTTGTCCGCTGCAAACATTTCCAGCGGCTGTGGCTCAAAGATCATGACCATCACGGGCAACCCCAGACGCTGCCCTTCTTGCTTCAGCTGCTCCAGCAACGCCTGGTGACCGCGGTGTACGCCGTCAAAGTTGCCGATGGTGAGCACGCAACCATGGTGACGTGCCCGGATATTGTGAACGCCGCGAATTAGCTGCATAGCTGGCTCAAAACAGTGGAAATCGCCGGATTATACCTTGTACAGCGGTTAAGGTTAACCCGCGATTGGTGCCTTTATGTAATAGACATACCATACCGGAGATAATCTGCAGGTGAAACGCCCAGACCGCAGTTTATCCGGTGCTATAAACGCGATTACCGACTACAGCCAATGGCTTGCGACCAAGGCGACAAATCATTGGCGAATTTTCTCGCGAAAGACTGTATTCCCATGACCGAAGCTGGTAAAATCCTGCGCCATCACAACGTAGCAAGTGCCGCCCGTACAAACGGCGCTTATTTGCACAAATTCATTGACAAACGCAGGCCAAAAGGGCATATTCCTCGGCCTTCGAATTGTCCTCAATAGAATATATTTGGGAGTTGGACCTTGGCTAATATCAAATCAGCTAAGAAACGCGCCGTACAGTCTGAGAAACGCCGCAAGCACAACGCTAGTGGTCGTTCAATGATGCGTACCTACATCAAGAAAGTAGAAGCGGCAATCGTAGCTGGCGACAAAGAAGTAGCACAAAACGCATTCAACGTAATGCAACCAATCGTGGACCGCAAGGCTGCTAAAGGTCTGATCCACAAAAATAAAGCAGCACGTCATAAGTCAAACTTGTCGGCGCGCATCAACGCAATGCAATAAGCATTAGTGTTGTCTGCTTGATAAAAAAAACCGGCTCAGGCCGGTTTTTTTACGTCTGCAATACCCGTTCTATCTAGTAAGCAAACAGCGCCGAGAAATCCTTGTTACACACCCTTTGTACCGCCGGATGCTGGATCATGCGCTCGGCAAAGATGATGTAGTACTCTTCCTGTACGCTATCTATACGCCCAATCTCCACCACGTCATCATCGTTATAAGTGTCCTGCGCATACAAAGTCGGCGCAACGAAGATCGCGTTGTGGTACATGCCAAATGTCTTCATCAGTGCAGCATCATCAAACTCGCCCAGAATTTCCACCTGGATACCCTGGGTGTTAAACCAGTTGAGCAGTTTACGCCCCAGCATCGAACGGCGGCCGGGGATCAACAGCTTGCGCTGCTCCAGACAAGCAGGGAACGGCAGGTCCGGCGCCGGCTGGCGGCAGAAGAAGCTAATGCCGCACTCGCCCAGCTTGAGCGAAAACAACCCTTCCTGCTGGCTGGAATCCACCGGGCAGTCTGACAGGATCATATCCAGTTTGTGCTGGCTGAGCTGTTCCAACAACATCTCATGCGTTGATTCAAAGCAACGCAGGTGGATTTGCTCGTTGTCCACCACCACCGCCGTTTCCAGAACCTGACTCACCAGACGTTTTGACAGCGCATCCGCCACCCCCACGTCGAACAGCAGATTCGATTCTTTGCGATAGTTGACGATATCCAGCATTTCCTGGCTGAGCATAAACATCTTGTCAGCATAACGGAAAACCAGCTGCCCCAGCTCTGAAGGCACCAGCCCACGCCCCTGACGCTTGAACAGCTTGCCGTCCAAACGTTCTTCCAGCGCCTTGATCTGGCCGGTAATGGTCTGCGGCGTCAGAAACAACGCTTCGGCGGCACCGACCACCGAACCTTCTTTGCAGACCTGCCAGAAGTAGTAAAGGTGATTAAAGTTGATATGCGACATCCTCACGAGGTGCTCTCCTTAACGTTTCGCATCGGCAAAAGGCCTGCCGTGATGAGCGATTAATGTCCTTGTAATGTTTCAGACAACCTGTTGCTGCATTCGTCCTAAACAGAATGGTCGAAGTTGAACATATTTTATACTGAACAACTCCGACCAGCTATTGTAGTGTGTCCCCATCAACAGGGGATCCCCTAAAAGAGTTATCTGACTCGAGGTAACGACAGACGCAACAGACCGTATCCCACTACCGCCGCGGTGGTGGAACCCATCAGGATACCCAGCCGCGAGTAGGTGCTTAATGCAACATCCGCATCGCCAAAAGCCAGCGAAGCGATGAAGATCGACATGGTGAAACCAATACCACAGAGCACAGAAACAGCAAACACCTGTTTGAAACCAATTCCTTCAGGCAGACGGGCAATGCCCAGCTTCACGGCGAGCAGGCTAAAAGTGAAGATACCCAAGGGCTTACCGATAAACAGCCCCGCTGTAATCCCCATTGGCAACAGCGAAGTCAGCCCGCTCAGCGACACGCCCTGCAATGAAACACCGGCGTTGGCAAAGGCAAACAGCGGCAGTATCAGGAACGCCACCCAGGGGTGCAGCCCATGCTCCAGCGTCTCTGACGGCGACGGCCCCTTTTTCACATGCAGCGGTATCATAAAGCCGACGATCACCCCAGCCAGCGTCGCATGCACCCCGGACTTGAGGATCGCCACCCACAACACCAGGCCGACAAACATATAGAGCGAGGTTTTCCCCACGCCGCGCCAGTTCATCAACGCCAGCACGGCAATGGAAGCCGCAGCCACGCCCAGCGCCGTCATCGACACTTCATGGGTATAGAACAGCGCGATAATCACGATCACGCCCAGGTCGTCGATAATCGCCAGCGCCAACAGGAACACCTTCAGGCTGGTGGGAACGCGGTTCCCCAACAGCGCCATAACCCCAAGGGCGAACGCAATGTCGGTTGCCGCCGGGATCGCCCAGCCCTGACGGGTGACCTCATCCGCGCCGTTGAACATCAAATAAATCAGCGCCGGCGCCAGCATACCGCCCAACGCGGCGATCGCCGGAAATACCGCCTTGTCACGCCCGGCCAATGAGCCTTCCATCAACTCACGCTTAACTTCCAGCCCAACCACCAGGAAAAATATCGCCATCAGGCCATCGTTAATCCACAGCAACAAGGGTTTGCCAACCTCCAGCGAGGAGATTTTCACCATGACAGGTAAATCGAGAAAAGCGTGATAAATCCCCTGAGCCGGGGTGTTGGCCATGATCAACGCGATAATCGCGGCCACAATCAGGATAATGCCGCCCGCGGCTTCCTGACGTAAAAACTGACGAATAATGTTGGTCACAATACGTCTCTCCACAGCATTGCGGGGCTTATAGAAACCGCCCCTCAGACAAAGTAATGGAATGAGTATAGACGCCGTTTTAACTCGATAAAACACGTTTATAAATGCTATTAACATCGTAAAAACCGATCAATTAACGATGTAAGTCACATTCTAATGAGGGGACGTTGAGATCCGAAAATCAATAAAAAACCCCGGATTCGACGCCGGGGTTTTATGTATTACGCTAACGTAAACAGCAGATTAACGCGTCAGGTCGTCAAAGAACTTTTTCACGCCGTCGAAGAAGGTCTTCGAACGCGGGCTGTTTTTGTCGCCGGATGGGCCACCAAGGCTCTCTTCCAGCTCTTTCAACAACTGCTTCTGCTTGTCGTTCAGGTTAACCGGGGTCTCCACCACCACGCGGCACAGCAGGTCGCCCTGGCTGCCACCACGCACAGATTTGACGCCCTTGCCGCGCATGCGGAACAGTTTGCCGGTCTGGGTTTCCGCAGGCACTTTCAGCTTCACGCGGCCATCCAGCGTCGGCACTTCAATCTCGCCGCCCAATGCTGCCATCGCGAAGTTAATCGGCACTTCACAGTACAGGTTATTGCCTTCACGCTCGAAGATCGGGTGCGCTTTCACCTGAACCTGAACGTACAAATCCCCCGCCGGTGCACCATGCTCACCCGCTTCACCCTCACCCGCCAGGCGGATGCGGTCGCCGGTATCTACGCCGGCCGGGATTTTCACCGACAGCGTTTTGGCTTTCTCTACCCGGCCGTGGCCGTGGCAGCTGTTGCAAGGATCTTTAATGATCTGACCGCGACCATGACAGTGCGGACAGGCCTGCTGCACGGTAAAGAAGCCCTGGCGCATTTGCACCTGGCCCTGACCATGACAGGTCGGACAGGTCACCGGCGAACTGCCGGGCTTCGCGCCGCTGCCGTGACATACGCCACACTCTTCCAGCGTCGGGATGCGGATCTCTTTGGTAACGCCACGAACCGCTTCCTCGAGGGAGAGCTCCATGTTGTAGCGCAGATCGGAACCGCGGCTGGCGCGCTGACGGCGGCCACCACCAAAGATGTCGCCGAATACGTCGCCAAAGATATCGCTGAAGTCGGCGCCGCCGCCGCCAAACCCGCCACCACCACCCATACCGCCCTGTTCAAAGGCGGCATGGCCGTACTGATCGTAAGCCGCGCGTTTTTGAGCGTCGGTCAGGACCTCGTAGGCTTCCTTAACCTCTTTAAATTGGGCTTCGGCGTCTTTCTCCTGGTTGCGGTCAGGATGGTATTTCATCGCCAGGCGCTTATACGCCTTTTTTATCTCACGCTCTTCCGCCGTCTTGGAGACGCCGAGAATCTCGTAATAGTCTTTCTTCGCCATTATTTCTCTTACCCTTAACATGCGTGCACGGGCGTAGAGTTGCCTCGACGCCCGTGCTGGTTTCCAGTAACGGCCTGACGGCCGTTACGTGCCCGCTTAAGGGCGATTATTTCTTGTCTTTAACTTCTTCGAACTCAGCGTCAACCACGTCGTCGTCTTTCTGCGCCGCGTTGTCAGCACCGGCATCAGCACCTTGCTGAGCCTGCTGCGCCTGAGCCATTTCCAGCAGCTTGCCGGAAACCTGCACCAGCGCCTGGGTCTTGGCTTCGATCTCGGCTTTGTCTTCGCCTTTAACCGCCACTTCCAGATCTTTCAGCGCCGCTTCGATAGCCGTTTTGTCTTCCGCCGGCAGTTTGTCGCCTGCTTCTTCCAACTGCTTACGGGTGCCGTGGATCAGGTGATCGGCCTGGTTACGGGTCTGCACCAGCTCTTCGAACTTACGGTCAGCTTCGGCGTTCAGTTCGGCATCACGCACCATTTTCTGGATTTCTTCTTCGTTCAGACCAGAAGAAGCCTTGATGGTGATTTTCTGCTCACGGCCGGTATTCTTGTCTTTGGCAGACACGTGCAAAATACCGTCGGCGTCGATGTCGAAGGTCACTTCGATCTGCGCCATACCGCGTGGAGCAGCCTGGATGCCGTCCAGGTTGAACTGGCCCAGCGACTTGTTATCGTTAGCGCGTTTACGCTCACCCTGCAGCACATGGATGGTTACCGCAGACTGGTTGTCTTCAGCGGTAGAGAACACCTGGCTGTGCTTGGTCGGGATGGTGGTGTTTTTGGTGATCAGCGGAGTCATCACGCTGCCCATGGTTTCGATACCCAGCGACAGCGGGGTAACGTCCAGCAGCAGAACGTCCTTCACATCACCGGCCAACACGCCGCCCTGTACCGCAGCACCTACCGCAACGGCTTCGTCCGGGTTAACGTCTTTACGCGGTTCTTTACCGAAGAAATCAGCGACTTTCTTCTGAACCATTGGCATACGGGTCTGGCCGCCCACCAGGATCACGTCCTGAATGTCGGAAACCGACAGGCCTGCGTCTTTCAGCGCAACTTTCAGTGGCTCGATGGAACGAGCAACCAGATCTTCAACCAGCGACTCGAGTTTGGCGCGGGTCACTTTGATGTTCATGTGTTTCGGGCCGCTCGCGTCTGCCGTGATGTACGGCAGGTTGACGTCGGTCTGCTGAGCGGAAGACAGCTCAATCTTCGCTTTCTCTGCGGCTTCTTTCAGACGCTGCATTGCCAGCGGATCTTTACGCAGATCCATGCCCTGTTCTTTCTTGAACTCTTCAACCAGATAGTTGATCAGACGGCTGTCGAAGTCTTCGCCACCCAGGTGGGTATCACCGTTGGTTGCCAGAACTTCGAAGGTTTTTTCGCCGTCAACGTCGTCGATTTCGATAATGGAAATATCGAAAGTACCGCCGCCCAGGTCATAAACCGCGATGGTGCGGTTGCCGACTTCTTTGTCCAGGCCGTAAGCCAGGGCTGCAGCAGTCGGTTCGTTGATGATGCGTTTTACTTCCAGACCTGCGATACGGCCGGCGTCTTTGGTCGCCTGACGCTGTGCGTCGTTGAAGTAGGCAGGTACGGTGATAACCGCTTCAGTTACCGGTTCACCCAGGTAATCTTCCGCCGTTTTCTTCATTTTCTTCAGCACTTCAGCAGAAATCTGCGGAGGCGCGATTTTCTGGCCTTTCACTTCGATCCAAGCGTCGCCGTTATCCGCGGCCACGATTTGGTACGGCATGATGTCTTTATCACGCTGTGCTTCTTCGTCCTGGAAACGACGGCCAATCAGGCGCTTGATCGCAAACAGGGTATTTTGTGGGTTAGTCACAGCCTGACGCTTAGCCGGCTGACCAACCAGAATCTCACCGTCTTGGGTGTAGGCGATAATAGAAGGAGTTGTGCGGTCGCCCTCGGCGTTTTCCAGCACGCGCGCCTTACCACCATCCATAATTGCTACGCAGGAGTTGGTAGTCCCCAGGTCGATACCAATAATTTTGCCCATCTAAACGTCTCCACTAATAAATTCATAATCGGTCAGGTTGCTAACCTATATGCGGGCGATTTTTTGCTTTTCAACTGCCCGCTATCTCAGTCTTTCCCGCGGTCAGCAACTGCGGTTGCAAATAAGATGGGGCCATCCCACTCAGCATCAAGGGGCAAGGTGAAAAAAATTTCTTTTTTATCGTCACTCAGATCATTGTTTCCTGCTCAGGGGATCATTATGATGCCGCGCGCTCTGATGGAAGTTACGGTTTTTTCGGCCATTCAGACCATTTATGAATTTACTTAGCTATTTCCGTTAATTTTCTGTTATCGCAGAGGACATATGCACACCAACAAGTTGGCAAATCCCGGCCCTCTCGGCCTGATGGGCTTCGGGATGACCACCGTCTTGCTGAACCTGCACAACGCGGGCTTTTTCCCACTGACTTCCGTCATCATCAGCATGGGGATTTTCTTCGGTGGCCTGGCCCAGATTATGGCCGGCCTGCTGGAATACAAGAAGGGCAACACCTTCGGCATGACCGCCTTTATCTCTTACGGCAGCTTCTGGCTGAGCCTGGTCGGCATTCTGCTGCTGCCACGCCTGGGCCTGGCCGAACCGACCGACGCTACCGTGCTGGGCATTTACCTGGCGCTGTGGGGCGTTTTCACCCTGTTCATGTTCTTCGGCACGCTGTGCGCCAATCGTGCGTTGCAATTCATCTTTGCCAGCCTGACGCTGCTGTTCGCCCTGTTGGCGATTGGCAACATCACCGGCAACCCTGCGCTGCTGACCTTTGCCGGTTATGAAGGGGTGATCTGCGGCGCCAGCGCCATTTACCTGGCCATGGCGGAAGTGCTCAACGAGCAGTTTGGCCGTACGGTGCTGCCGATTGGCGCAGTGACTGCCAAAGGTGCGGAGCCTGTTCCGGCGACGGCGTAATTGCCTTTGGCCTGAAACAAAAAACCCTGCGTCGCAGGGTTTTTTTTTAGCTGTAGGAACCGGCGCGTTGCACCTTGGTTTCGCTGTTTAAATCGCGGTGCAGGTAGATGCCCAGCAGCAGCCCGATACCGGACAACGCCAGCACGTAGTAAGCGGGGGCTAACGGGGTTAACTTCATGATCAGCGTGACAAATATTGGGGTTAAACCGCCAAAAATAGCGTATGCGACATTGTATGAGAACGAAATCCCGGTAAACCGCACTTCTGCCGGGAAGGCTCGCACCATCACATAAGGCACCGCACCCACTACCCCCACGCTGAAGCCTACCAGGGCATAGCAAGCAAACAGCATTTCCGGGTGCACGCCCACCGTCTGATAGAACAGCCAGCTGCAACCGGCCAGCAATAGACTGCCGACGATAAAGGTTTTGCTGGCGCCAAAGCGATCCGCCGACAGCCCGGCGGCAATGCAGCCGGCAATCAGCATAATGGTGGCGATGCTGTTGGCCTGTAGCGACAGCGCCGGGGCGATGCCAAACTGTTTTTGCAGGTAGGTTGGCGTCATCAGAATGACCACCACGATACCGGCGGACAGCAACCAGGTGAGCAGCATAGACACCGCCACTTCCTTGCGATGATTAAGCACCACGGATTTTAGCGGCAGCTCCTTGGCCAGCGCTTTGCGCGCCTGCATCTCGATGAAAATGGGCGTTTCCTGCAGCCAGCGGCGCAAATACATCGCCACCAGCCCGAAGATACCACCGAGCAGGAACGGGATACGCCAGCCACCGTCGAGAATGGTCTGTTGGCTCAGGGTGGTGTTGATCACCGTCGCGACCAGCGACCCCAGCAGGATGCCGACGGTCAGGCCGGCGGTCAATGTGCCACAAGCGAAGCCGATACGGCGGCGCGGCACATGCTCGGCGACAAATACCCAGGCGCCCGGCACTTCACCGCCAATCGCCGCCCCTTGCAACACACGCATCAACAACAGTAACAACGGTGCGGCAATGCCGATATTGGCGTAAGTGGGCAACAGGCCCATCGCCAGCGTCGGTAACGCCATCAACAGAATGCTCAGGCTGAACATTTTTTTGCGACCAACCCGATCGCCGAAATGCGCCATCACGATGCCGCCCAGCGGCCGGGCCAGATAACCGGCGGCGAAGATACCGAAGGTCTGCACCTGTCGCAGCCATTCCGGCATGTCCGCCGGGAAAAACAGCTCGCCCATCACCGCGGCAAAGAAGACGAAAATGATGAAGTCATAAAACTCCAACGCACCGCCGAGGGCCGCCAACGTCAGAGTTTTGTAGTCTTGCCGGTTTAACCGGCGATTATTGTCGTGAGGCATAGGGTACCGTCGGAAAAGGCTGTAGAAATAAAAGCCGCAGGCTTTCTGTAAACGAATTCTTACTATAGCGGCAAATTATTTTCACACCAGACGGACTGAAGCTAATCTCACAGATCGCTGAAATTTAGAGGTTTATCTCGCGGCGTGCGTTCTTCGGGCGAAATGCTGCTACCACCGCCGCCTGCGTTTCCACATAAGGCCCTTCGAGCAATTGGATGCAATAAGGCACGCTGGCAAAAATGCCGTGCACCACCGTCTTGCCCTGCTCATCCTTCACCCCTTCCAGCGTTTCCTTGATCGACTTCGGCTGCCCCGGCAGGTTGATGATCAACGCCTGTTTGCGGATCGCCCCGACCTGGCGTGAAAGAATTGCCGTTGGCACATAGTGTAGGCTGATTTGGCGCATTTGCTCGCCGAAGCCGGGCATCACGCGATCGGCTATCGCCAGGGTGGCGTCAGGCGTCACATCGCGCCGTGCCGGGCCGGTACCGCCGGTGGTCAGCACCAGGTGGCAGCCCATTTCATCCACCAGCTCGCACAGAGTCTGTTCGATAAGCGTCTGCTCATCGGGGATCAGACGGGTTTCCAGTTTAAAGGGCGAGACGAGTGCGGCGGTCAGCCACTCTTCCAATGCCGGAATGCCTTTATCCTGGTAAACACCGCCGGAAGCGCGGTCGGAAACAGAAACCAAACCAATACGTAATATGTCCATGCGTAACCTCTACAGCCTGATGGGTTCACTTCCCATCCTGTTATTAATCCTGAGAGTATAAAGTGTCTGGCCCACCGCCGGGCGCGGCGAGCATAAAAAAAGGCGGCCTAAGCCACCTTTTTCGCGCTGATTGCGGTAATTACAGCAGATCGGCGATCATTTTTTCCAGCTTGCCCTGGTCTACGGCAAACTTGCGGATACCGTCGGTCAGTTTCTCAACCGCCATTGGATCCTGGTTGTGCTGCCAGTAGAACTCAGGCTCGGTCAGCGCAGCAGGGCGCGCTTTTACTTCGCCGGTATAAGCCAGTTTACGCTCCAGTGCGCCTTCGCTCTCTGCCAGTTCTTTCAGCAGCGCAGGGGCGATAGTCAGACGGTCACAGCCGGCCAGTTCGATGATTTCACCCACGTTACGGAAGCTGGCGCCCATCACCACGGTTTTGTAACCGTGCTCTTTGTAATACTGGTAGATCTCGGTAACGGAAACCACGCCCGGATCTTCGTTTGGCGCGAACTCTTTCTTGTCGCCATTGGCTTTATACCAGTCGAGGATACGGCCAACGAACGGAGAAATCAGGAACACGCCGGCTTCAGCGCAGGCACGCGCCTGAGCGAAGGAGAACAGCAGCGTCAGGTTACAGTTGATGCCTTCTTTTTCCAGTTGCTCCGCTGCGCGGATGCCCTGCCAGGTAGAAGCCAGTTTGATCAGGATGCGATCGTTGCTGATGCCGGCATCGTTGTAAAGTTTGATCAGGCGCTTGGCCTTGGCAACGCTGGCGACGGTGTCGTAGGACAGGCGTGCGTCCACTTCCGTGGAGATGCGGCCCGGAACCAGTTTAAGGATTTCCAGACCAATGTTGACGGCCAGCTTGTCGGCGGCATCGGCGATCTGCTGTTCGCGATCGCTGCTCTGCTCGCGCGCCCAGGCAATGGCTTCGTCAATCAGTTTACGGTATTCAGGAATTTGAGCTGCATTGAGGATCAGCGAAGGATTGGTTGTGGCGTCTTGCGGTTGATACAGCTTCATTGCCGCGATATCGCCCGTGTCCGCAACCACAGTAGTGAGCTGGCGCAGGGAAGTTAATTTATCGGTCATGTTGGCATTATCTCATCGTTTGTGCATGAACTTTTGGCATCGTTCAACCATGCCCTGCCCTGATAATAACATGCGCAAGGCCCGGTGCAAGGCTGGAAAATCGCGGCCAGACGGCGTTGATTTTTTCCTTGGGCGAGCAACCGTTTACGCAGATATCTTTCGTCATTCCCGAGCTAATGAAAAGGCAATAACGTGCTATCGATGAAATGAATTATGTTAAATTCGCGCCCAATGAGGCGAGAGATCCTGAGCCTTGAGACAAATCTCAATTCATCTGAACCCAGCTGATTTCAGCTAAGCTATTGTAAAAACTGACTCAATGTATTTTCACCCGCGGTGGATGCTGCGCGGTGTGCGGTAAATTTCATCAAGGAGGGATCCGTGACGGACCTGATAGATTTTATAAACACTGTTTTGTGGGATTCGGTACTGATTTATTTGCTGCTGGGTACGGGCATTTATTTCACCCTGCGCACCCGCTTTATTCAGGTCCGCCATTTCAGCCACATGTTCTCGGTGCTGAAGCACAGCAACAAAAGCGACAGCGCAGGCATCTCCTCTTTTCAGGCGCTGTGTACCACCCTGGCGGCACGTGTCGGGACCGGTAACCTGACCGGCGTGGCGATAGCCCTCACTGCCGGCGGCCCGGGGGCGATCTTCTGGATGTGGGTGGTGGCGTTTATCGGCATGTCCACCTCGTTCGTTGAAAGCAGTCTCGCCCAGCTCTACAAAACCAAAGACGATCAGGGCAACTACCGCGGCGGCCCGGCCTACTATATGGAAAAGGGCCTTGGCATGCGCTGGATGGGCGTGCTGTTCTCCCTTTTCCTGATCATCGCCTTCGGCTTGGTGTTTAATGCCGTCCAGGCCAACTCCATCGCCCGGGCTTCCGCTGTCGCTTTCAACGTGAAGCCGCTGCACGTGGGGATCGGCCTGGTGTTGCTGAGCGGCATCGTGATCTTCGGCGGCATCCGTTCCGTCGCGCGCGTGGCCGAACGGGTGGTGCCGCTGATGGCCGGCGCTTATCTGCTGCTGGCTTTCTGGGTGATTGGCCACAATATTGAGCAGATGTCGACGATCCTAACGCTGGTGCTCAAGAGTGCCTTCGGGCTGCAGGAAGCGGCGGCCGGTGCCGTCGGCTATGGCATTTCGCAGGCGATGGCCCAAGGCGTTCAGCGCGGTCTGTTCTCCAATGAGGCCGGCATGGGCTCCGCGCCCAATGCAGCGGCCTCCGCGTCACCTTACCCGCCGCACCCCGCCTCGCAAGGCTATGTGCAGATGTTCGGGGTCTTCATCGATACTGTCGTTATCTGCAGCGCCACCGCCGCGATAATTCTCTCGTCCGGGGTGCTGGATCAGCCGGTAGCCAGCGTCAGCGGCATAGATATGACCCAACGGGCGCTGTCCGCCGCCGTCGGCAGTTGGGGAGCCCCGTTTGTCGCCATCGCCATTTTCTTTTTCGCTTTCACCTCGATCATTGCCAACTATGCCTACGCCGAGAGCAATCTGGTGTTCCTTGAGCATAACCACCCGGCCGGGTTGACGATTTTCCGCTGCGCGGCACTGGGCATGGTGATGTTTGGCGCGCTGGCCGAGCTGCCGGTGGTATGGAAAATGGCCGACACCTCGATGGCGCTGATGGCGATCACCAACCTGACGGCGATCCTTCTGCTGTCGCGCGTGGCGCTGAGGCTGGCCAACGACTACCACCGCCAGCGCAAGCTGGGGCAATTGCCCACTTTCGACGCGAAGCGTTTCCCCGAGCTGAAATCCCAGCTTGAACCGGGCGTGTGGGATAAAGGTTAACTTTTACGGGCGCGTCTCGCCTATCAGACCCATTGCCCCTTTTTCTCGCGCTTTTTGCTACAGTATCCGCTCTTGGATAAACAGGATCTGGCCATGCTCGTTATTATTTCACCTGCAAAAACCCTTGATTACGCAAGCCCGCTGGCGACAGAACGCTTCACGCAGCCCGAATTGCTGGACAAGTCGAAGCAACTGATCAAAATCTGCCGCGAGCTGACGCCGGCGCAAATCTCCAGCCTGATGGGCATCAGCGATAAACTGGCCGGCCTGAATGCCGCTCGCTTCAGCGACTGGCAGCCTAAATTCACCCCGGACACCGCCCGCCAGGCGTTATTGGCGTTTAAAGGCGATGTGTATACCGGCCTGCAGGCGCAGGACTTCAGCGAAGAGGACTTTGATTTCGCCCAGCAGCACCTGCGGATGCTGTCCGGCTTATATGGCGTGCTGCGCCCGCTCGATCTGATGATGCCTTACCGGCTGGAGATGGGCATCAGGCTGGAGAATCCCAAGGGCAAGGACTTGTACAGTTTCTGGGGCGAGCAGATCACCAAAAAGTTGAACGAGGCGCTGGAACAACAGGGTGACGACGTAGTGGTCAATCTGGCTTCCGACGAGTACTTCAAGTCGGTGAAACCGGCCAAACTGCACGGCACGCTGATCAAGCCGGTATTTCTCGACGAGAAGAACGGCAAATATAAGGTGATCAGTTTCTACGCCAAAAAAGCGCGTGGGTTGATGAGCCGCTTTATCATCAAAAACCGCCTGACGCAGCGCGAGCAATTGGTGGATTTCAACCTGGAAGGCTATGTCTTTGACGAAGCCGGTTCCCAGGGCAATGAACTGGTGTTCAAACGCCCCGAACAGTAAAAAAGAACGCAAAAAAAAGCCGTCGCAATGACGGCTTTCGTTTTTAGGCTGGGCGGTTTCAGGCCGGCAGAGCCATCAGGAATTTACGCAACTCGGCGAAACCGGCCGGCAGGCTGTGGGACAGCAGCGGCAAGTCGGCACGCAGCGCCAGCGCCTTCGGCAGCGGCAACTCCTGGCCGAGGATCTCTTCTACGCTCTCTTTGAACTTGGCCGGATGCGCGGTGCCGAGGAACAAACCAAACTCCCCTTCCCGCAGTTGATCGCGCAGAGCGCGGTAAGCGATCGCGGCATGCGGTTCTGAGAGATACCCCAATTGCGCCAGTTCCCGCATGGTGTCCCTGGTGGTTTCATCGCTCACCGTAGCGTGGCCCAGATCTTTCAACTGCCAGATTTTACGGCGGAACAGCTCTTCCACCCGCGGCCAGTTGTTCGGCTGGCTAACGTCCATCGCATTCGACAGCGTCGCGACCGTAGCGTGCGGCTGCCACTGACCGTTGGTCAGGAAGCGCGGCACGGTGTCGTTGGCATTGGTGGCGGCGATAAAACGCTTCACCGGCAGGCCCAGCGACTTGGCCAGCAGACCGGCGGTCAGATCGCCGAAGTTGCCGCTTGGCACCGAGATCACCAGTTGATTGCGCGCTTCCTGCGGCAATTGCGCCACCGCTTCGAAGTAATAGCAAATCTGCGCCAGCAGGCGGCTGATATTGATGGAGTTTGCCGAGTTCAGGTGCAGCGCCTCTTTCAGCTCCTGATCGTCAAAGGCCTGTTTCACCAGCGCCTGGCAAGCATCGAAGTCACCGTCGATCGCCACGGTGTGGATATTGCCGCCCAGGGTGCAGAACAGTTTTTCCTGCAGCGGGCTGATTTTGCCCTGCGGATACAAGATGACCACGCGTACGTTCTTCAGGCCGTAGAAAGCGTGCGCCACGGCGGCGCCGGTATCGCCGGAGGTCGCCGTCAGGATAGTCACCGGCTGATCGCCCGCCACTTCCGCCAGCATCTGCGCCATAAAGCGGCCACCGAAGTCTTTGAATGCCAGCGTCGGGCCGTGGAACAGCTCCAGGCAGGCAATGTCGTCTTCTACTGGCGCAACCGGCGCCGGGAATTCAAACGCCGCCGCCACGCGCTTATGCAGCGCCTCTTCCGACACTTCATCGCCGATAAACGCCGACAGGATGCGGGTGCTGCGGGTGACAAAGTCCTGCTCCAGCAGGTGATCGATTTCGGTCAGTTCGAACTCCGGCAGATCCAGCGGGAAAAACAGCCCTTGCTGTTTGCCCAGGCCCTGTTTGATCGCCTGTGCGAAGCTGACCTGCTCGTTGTGATCCTTAAGGTTGTACAGTTTCATGCGTTATCCCAGTAGTCGTGCGCCTGCGGTATCCAGACGGCAAATATGAACAAAACCTTCGTCGTTTTGCAGATAGTGATTGGTCAGCCAGTCGGCCATGCGTTGTGCGGTGGCGCCGTCGTCACAGACGGCGAACAGCGTCGGGCCGGAGCCGGAGATGCCGCAAGCCAGAGCGCCGATGTCCTGCGCGGCCTTGCGCGCGTCGGCAAAGCCCGGCAGCAGGCGGGTACGGTACGGCTCAGCAATCACGTCCTGCATCAATTTGGCTGCCAGACGCGGCTGCTGGGTATGGCAGGCATGGATAAAGCCCGCCAGATAGCGGCCATGGCTGATGCAGTCCTGACGGCGGTACTGCGCGGGCAGGATAGCGCGCGCTTCGGCGGTGGACACCTTGATGCCCGGGTAGGCCATCACCCACAACCAATCTTTAAAGCAGGGCACTTCCTGGCTGATGAACCCCTCTTCTTCCAACATCAGCTGCAGGCCGCCCAGGTAGCATGGCGCCACGTTGTCGTAATGCACGCTGCCGGAGATGCGGCCTTCCAGCTCGCCCATCAGGCCAAGCAGCGTCATTTTGTCCAGCGGACGATTGCAGAATTCATTCATCGCCATCAATCCGGCGACCACCGAACAGGCGCTGGAGCCTAGCCCGGAACCGATCGGCATGTTTTTCTCCAGCCGCATCGCCACCGGGATCTGCCGGCCTATCTCCTGGCAGAAACGCTCCCAGCACTGGTAGACGATATTTTCTTTCGGATCGTCAGGCAGTTTGCTGACGAAGCGGCCGGCGTTTTGCAGGCTGAACGTTTCGGCGGCTTCCACGCTGACGCAATCGCCCAACAGAGTGCCGTCGATCGGAGACACCGCTGCACCCAGAACGTCGAAGCCGACGCTGACGTTGCCAATTGAGGCCGGTGCATACACCTTAACCATATTAAACTCCCAACTTCCATGACAGTGTGCGCAACAGGTCGGCAAATACCCCCGCCGCAGTCACATCATTACCGGCGCCGTAGCCGCGCAACACCAAAGGTAATGGCTGATAGTAACGGCTGTAGAAGGCCAGGGCGTTCTCACCGTTCTTCACTTTATACAACGGATCGTTGCCGTCTACCGCATCAATGCGCACCTGACAGCGGCCATCTTCGATCACGCCGACGTAGCGCAACACCTTACCCTGCTCGGCGGCGTTAGCCACGTTGCGCGCGTATTCCTTATCCAACTCCGGCAAGCGCGCCAGGAAGGTTTCCACATCACCGGAAGCGTCAAAGGACGGCGGCAGCGCCGACTCAACCTCAATGTCCCCCAGTTCCAGTTTGTAACCCGCCTCGCGGGCCAGGATCAGCAGCTTGCGGGCCACGTCCATGCCGGAAAGATCGTCACGCGGATCCGGCTCGGTGAACCCTTTGGCCTTGGCCTCCAGGGTCGCCGCCGACAGCGACATGCCTTCGTCCAGCTTGCCGAAAATAAACGACAGCGAACCGGACAGGATACCGGAGAAACGCGTCAGTTCGTCGCCTGCATTCAGCAGATTTTGCAGGTTCTCGATAACCGGCAAACCCGCGCCGACGTTGGTGTCGTACAGGAACTTGCGGCGTGAGCCGGCAGCGGCGGTGCGCAGCTGTTGATAGTAGTTCATCGACGAGGTGTTGGCCTTCTTGTTCGGCGTCACCACGTGGAAACCATCGGCCAGGAAATCCGCGTATTGGTCGGCAACCGCCTGGCTGGAGGTACAGTCGACAATCACCGGGTTCAGCAGGTGATACTCCTTCACCAGACGGATGAGGCGGCCCAGATTGAACGGTTCTTTAGCCGCGGCCAGTTCCTCTTTCCAACTCTCCAGAGCAATACCGTGCACATTGGTCAGCATGGCTCGGGAATTGGCGATACCGCAGATGCGCAGATCGATATGCTTTTGCTTCAGCCACGGCTGCTGGCGATAAATCTGCTCGATCAAGGCACCGCCGACGCCGCCGACGCCGATGACAAACACTTCAATCACCTGATCGGTATTGAACAGCATCTGGTGGCAGACGCGAACGCCGGTGGTGGCGGAATCGTTGCTGACCACCACCGAGATGGAACGCTCCGACGAGCCCTGGGCGATGGCGACAATGTTGATATTGGCGCGCGCCAGCGCGGAGAAGAAGCGGGCCGAGATGCCGCGCAAGGTGCGCATGCCGTCGCCCACGACAGAGATAATCGCCAGCTTCTCCATCACGTCCAGCGGCTCGAGCAAGCCGTCTTTCAGCTCAAGATAGAATTCGTCTTCCAGCGCACGGCGCGCACGCTGCAGCTCGCTCTGCGGCACGCAGAAGCTGATGCTGTATTCGGAAGAGGATTGGGTAATCAGCACGACCGAAATACCGGTGCGCGACATCACGGCGAACACCCGCGCGGCCATGCCGACCATGCCCTTCATCCCCGGGCCGGAGACGTTGATCATTGCCATGTTGTTCAGGTTGGTGATGCCCTTCACCGGGGTATCGCTATCCACGTTTTCACCGCCGATCAGCGTGCCGGGGGCCTGCGGATTGGAGGTGTTTTTGATCAGGCAAGGGATTTGGAACTGGGCAATCGGTGTGATGGTACGGGGGTGAAGCACGCTGGCGCCGAAATAAGAAAGCTCCATCGCCTCCTGGTACGACATCGACTTCAGCAGCCTGGCGTCCGGCACGGTGCGCGGGTCGCAGGTATAAACGCCGTCTACGTCGGTCCAGATCTCACAACAGTCGGCGCGCAGACAAGCGGCCAGTACGGCAGCAGAGTAATCGGAACCGTTACGGCCCAACACCACCAGTTCGCCCTTGTCATTACCGGCGGTAAAACCGGCCATCAGCACGATGTGATCCGCCGGGATAGCCGCTGCGGCGATGCGCAACGTGGATTCGGCGATATCTACGGTCGACTCCAGATAATGCCCCTGCGCCAGCAATTTCTCTACCGGGTTGATCACCGTCACCGGGAAACCCTTGGCGCGGAATACGCCTTCCATGATGGCGATGGAGAGCTTCTCGCCACGGCAGATAATCGCCGCGTTCACGCTGTCCGGGCATTGCCCCAGCAGCGCTACGCCGTGCAGCACCTGCTTCAGTTGGGCGAACTCCTGATCGACCAGGGTCTTCAGGCGATCGTATTCGAAACCTGGCAGAGCCTGCGCCAGGCCGCTCAGCAGGTCGGCGAAGATGCGCTCCGCATCGCTCATATTTGGCAGAATGTCTTGCCCGGCCACCGTTTTTTCAATCATCGCCACCAAGTGGTTGGTGATCTTTGCAGGCGCGGACAATACCGTGGCTACCTGTCCCTGACGTGCGTTACTTTCCATGATGTCGGCAACGCGCAGAAAACGTTCTGCATTCGCTACCGAAGTTCCGCCAAATTTCAGCACTCGCATTTCTGATCTCTCCCGAATTTAAGCCGAAAAAAAAGCCCGCACTGTTTAGGTGCGGGCTTTTTTCTTTTGTTTCCTGTACGCGTCAGCCCGCCCCGTTACCTGTGGTTTCGGTGGTGGTAATAATTGTGATATTCAGGCTGATGTTTCGCATTTTTTCTGTCTGTCTCATTAAATACTCTGTCCCCTCTATTGGTTAAAGCAATCGCTTTCCCAAGTCAAATTATTTCTTGTTTTTGCCCCTTTTCCACCCCGCTTGGCGAGTGGGCAATGCGATAGCAGAAAAGCCAAATGGCAGAACAAAAAAACAACCTGAAGGCAGTTTTGCAGTGGATCACACTGCATAATGACCAGAGCTTGCAGGTATCACTTTGTGAGCTTTTTTTCGATGTCATGCAGCAACCTGTGCAACATCGCCGTATCCCGTTGTGGCAGAACGCCCAGCCGCTGATGCAGCCAATCGCGCAATTTTTGGTCATCGCTGACCCCCAACGCGCCCAATAATCCTTCGGCGCGCTGACGCAATGCCCGCAACTGCCCTTCATTGGCCATCGTCTCCTGCCGCGCACTGACGTTCATCAGTTCCGACAGTTGATAGCAATACACCATGACCGCCTGGCCGAGATTCAGCGAAGGGTAGTCCGCCTGCATAGGTACGCCGGTCAATAGATCGGCCAGTTCCAGCTCTTCATTGGTCAGGCCGGAATCTTCGCGGCCAAATACCAGGGCAGCCTGATTCACCCACTGGCTGCGCTCGCCCAATTGCCCCAACAGTTGCTGCGGCGTACAGTAATAATGGAAACGCGCACGGCTGCGGGCCGTGGTGGCTACGGTGAAGTCCACGTCCGCTAACGCCTGAGCCAAGGTGGCGAAAGTCTGCACGCCGTCGAGGATCTCCCCCGCCCCATGAGCGACCCAGCGCGCTGCCGGCTGCAGGTGCGCTTCGCTGTCGACGATGCGCAACGAGGTGAATCCCATGGTTTTCATTGCCCGCGCTGCGGCGCCGACGTTTTCCGGCCGTGCCGGAGCCACTAAAACAATATGAAGCTGCATCAATACTCCACAGAAAGAGGAATCGCGAGTTTTTGACTGTTCGGGATAGTCTGATTATATTTACAACTGCGCAACAAAAATCCCAAAAATTGCTACAGAGATGTATAAATAGGTTTTTTAACGGATAAATAGAGTGGAATAGATATTATTGCCACTTATGTTTTACTGTTCTTATTAATCAATACGTTAAAATAGCACTCTTATCAATAAGCCCATAATTGTAACCTATTAAGCGCAACAATGCTGAATCGTACACAGAATTTGTGGTTCTGTGACTTAAGCTGGCAGTTCTGTAAGTGTTTTTCACAAAACTGTTAACGTGCTACAATTGAATTTGATATATGTCAACAAAGCGTAGTTTTGTTGGGTGATGAATTCGGCACGCACTGTTATATTGCTGTTAATAGGGTTAGGATATCCGCCGTTTTGGCACCTTTGGGGTGTAAGGAATAACCGCCCCACCAAGCTAGCGATCTTGTTGACATTAGATGGAAAGTGCATCAAGAACGAGTTTACGTACTTTAGTCATTTGGTAAGAGGGAACGTGAGCGCTATCTCTGCCCTCGTCTAAGAAAGCAAAGACTTCTGTACTTCCTATTTTCTATTTTGTTGGCAATTTTAGGTAGCAAATATGCAGACCCCGCACATTCTGATTGTCGAAGACGAGTTAGTCACTCGTAACACCCTGAAGAGCATTTTCGAGGCGGAAGGCTACGTTGTTCATGAAGCCAATGATGGTGCAGAGATGCACAACATCCTGTCTGAAAATGATATCAATCTGGTTATCATGGACATCAATCTGCCAGGCAAAAACGGCCTGCTGCTGGCGCGTGAACTGCGCGAACAGGCCAGCGTCGCGCTGATGTTCCTGACCGGCCGCGATAACGAAGTGGATAAAATCCTCGGATTGGAAATCGGCGCTGATGACTACATCACCAAGCCGTTTAATCCGCGTGAATTGACCATTCGCGCACGCAATCTGCTGTCTCGCACCATGAACCTGGGCAGCGTCGGCGAAGAACGTCGACTGGTAGAAAGCTATAAATTCAACGGTTGGGAGCTGGACATCAATAGCCGCTCACTGATCAGCCCGGCAGGTGAACAGTACAAGCTGCCGCGCAGCGAATTCCGCGCCATGCTGCACTTTTGCGAAAACCCGGGCAAGATCCAATCCCGTGGCGAGCTGCTGAAGAAAATGACCGGCCGTGAGCTGAAACCGCACGACCGTACCGTAGACGTAACCATTCGCCGCATTCGCAAGCACTTCGAATCAACGCCGGATACGCCTGAAATCATCGCCACCATTCACGGTGAAGGCTACCGTTTCTGCGGCGATCTGGAAGAGTAATCTCTCCCGCGTTAAAAACATCAGGGGTTCATTTGAACCCCTGATTTTATTTCGTCTCACCCCAAGGGATGATAGGCACCGCGCTCAGCGCATTTTTCGGTGAACCATCCACCACACGGTCTGAATAGCTCAGATAAATCAGCGCATTGCGGGTAGCGTCGTAGAAACGCACCACCTGCAGCTTTTTGAATACCAGCGACGTCCTTTTCTGGAACACCACCGTCCCTTCCGCCTTGCCGTTTTTGATTTTATCGTTCAGGGTAATCGGCCCCACCTGTTGACAGGAAATAGCCGCATCCGCCGTATCTTCCGCTAATCCCAGGCCACCTTTGATGCCACCGGTTTTTGCCCGACTGATATAACAAGTTACATTTTTAACATCCGGATCGTCGAACGCTTCCACCACAATTTTGTGGTCCGGACCAAAGAGTTTAAATACCGTATCGACCGACCCTACTTGTTCAGCCTGCGCGCTGTTTACCGTTGCGCAAACTAAACCAAACAAAAATATCCATCCTTTTTTCATTCACTTAACTCCAAGAGCTACCGCCTGGAAAAACAGGCTCAGCGATCAATATTGTTTATGTCTTAGGTCACAGAATCGGGATTTTTCTGGTCCGCACTCCTCTTTCTAGCACAGAGCGTGAAAAAAATCTTTGAGAGTCTCGGAGGAAAAAAATTGCTATTATGCGGCGTCGTTATTTCTTTGCGCCCGTTTAAGGTGTGCCCCTGTCCAACTCTTGCGCAACGTGCTGCAAGAAGCAAAGAGTGCTACGCAAAATGGCTCATGGATTGGTCTGATAGCGCAAGCACCTGCGTAATGAATAAACAGTTCGGGTTCCTACCCTAAAGCTCTACGAGGAAGATCTATGGATCAAGCCGGTATCATTCGTGATCTGCTTAGCTGGCTGGAAAGCCATTTGGACCAACCCTTGTCGCTGGACAACGTGGCGGCAAAAGCGGGCTACTCTAAATGGCATCTGCAACGGATGTTCAAAGATATTACCGGTAACGCCATCGGCGCATATATCCGGGCAAGGAGACTGTCTAAAGCTGCGGTGGCGCTGCGTTTAACCAGCCGGCCGATTTTGGATATCGCCTTGCAGTATCGCTTCGACTCGCAGCAGACCTTCACTCGCGCGTTTAAAAAACAGTTTGCGCAAACGCCGGCGTTGTATCGCCGTGCCGAAGACTGGAACGCGTTCGGCATCTGTCCGCCAATCCGCCTGGGTGCCTTCACCCTGCCTCAGCCTGAATTCGTCACGTTGCCGGAACAGCACCTGATTGGCCTGACGCAAAGCTATTCTTGCACGCTGGAGCAAATCTCCAACTTCCGTACCGAGTTGCGTTCACAGTTCTGGCGCCAATATCTGGGCGAAGCCGAGACGCTGCCACCGGTACTCTACGGGTTGCACCATTCGCGCCCGAGCCAGGAAAAAGACGACGAACAGGAAGTGTTGTACACCACGGCGCTGGAGCCGCACCACGTGCCGGATAAAGTTCAGGAAGGCCAGCCGCTGGTGTTGCAGGGCGGTGAATATGCGATGTTCAGCTATGAAGGGCCGGCTTCCGGTTTGCAGGACTTTATCCTGACGCTGTATGGCACCTGCCTGCCGGCGCTCAAACTGACGCGCCGTAAAGGGCACGACATCGAGCGCTTTTATCCCAAGGGTGACCGTCGGCCACCCCAACCGCCGACCGAGATCAACTGCGACTACCTGATCCCGATCCGCCGTTAACGCTGCAGTTCGTCCAGCGCGGGCATGTCCAGATGCGTGACATCGCCCGCCGTTTCCACGATCCAGCCGGAAGCCAACCATGGGCTCTGTTGATGATCAACACGCGACAACGAACAGTTACGCAAACGCAGGCGGCGCTCGGCATAGGCCGGCAACCCGAGCACGGTGCTGATCAGGCAGCCCAGGGCAATACCGTGGCTGACAATCAGCGGTTTACTGCCTTCAGGCAACATCAGGCAACTTTCCAGCGAGGCACGCATCCGTTCGCCCAGCTCGTTCATGGATTCACCTTGAGGGATGCGGCCGTCAGCAGTGCCATCGACCATCTGTTTACGCCACTGCTCTTCCTGCGGCGTCAGGCTGTCGATCAGGCGTTCTTCCAGCACCCCCATATGCAGTTCACGCAAACGTGGATCGTTAATCACCTCGCAGCCGCAAGCTTCCGCGATGATTTGCGCAGTGCGACGGGTACGCCCCAGATCGCTGGTGATAACGTGCGTGATGCCCTCTTTGCTGACACGCCGGGCAACCAGATGCGCCTGATGTTCACCCTTGGCGGTTAACGGGCTGTCGGACTGGCCCTGGATACGGCGAGCCGCATTCCATTCCGTTTCGCCGTGGCGAACGAGGTATACCTGTAACATTTTGCTTTTCCGTTATACTGCGTGAAACCTGAGTTTATCTTCGTCAGAAGCGGCTTACGCAAGCCTCTGACGCAGTGAATAGGCTCTTAGCTTAAGGATGCCAAACCCGTTATGTATCATGTTGTCGCTGCAACTACCAACCCGGCAAAGATCAAGGCTATTCAGTTGGCCTTTGATGACACCTTTGGCGCGGACCAATGTCGCATTGAATCTGTCGACGTCGCCAGCGGCGTCTCACTGCAACCGATAGGCAATCACGAGACCCGCACCGGCGCACGCCAGCGCGTAATGGAAGCCCGTCAGGTTCGCCCGGAGGCCGACTTCTGGGTCGGCGTGGAAGCAGGCATCGAAGAGAATATGACCTTCGCCTGGATGACGGTGGAAAGCCCACAGACTCGCGGCGAATCGCGCTCAGCCAGCCTGATGCTGCCGGAGATAATTTTACAGGGAATTCGCGCCGGCCGCGAATTGGGCACGGAGATGGCGGCCATCACCGGCAATGTCGACGTGAAGCGCCAGGGTGGCGCTATCGGCATCTTTACCGATGGGCGATTGAGCCGCACCAGCGTTTATCATCAGGCTCTGCTGCTGGCGCTGGTGCCATTTCACAATCCTGTCTACCAAAGCCACAACGGCACGCCGAATAAATAACCCATACCGGGCGCGGCGCTACTGCGCATCGCCCAGCAACTGCTGCTCCAGCCACTGTTTCAACGCCGGCGTCGCCGCTTTCAGGCTGTTCGAACCGCGAGTGATGGTGGCAATTCCCGCCCCCAGTTCGTTCTTCAGTTCCCGTTGGCTCATCTCACCGCGCATCAGTTCCTGAATAATCCGTACCCGCGTGCCTAAGGCCGTACGCTCATCCGGCGTCAGCAACAGTTGCATCAAGGGCTGATGCAGCTCCTGAGCGAACGAATTTTGCAGCAGCGCGACAAAGCGCAGCCAATCCTCATTGCCTTGTTCTGAAAGAGCCGGATCGTTAAGCGATAATTGCGTCATGGCAAGCCACCATACTATTTAACTAGTACAGCAGCATACCATAGCGCCGTCAAAATCAATAACGTCTCTGCCATTCGGCATCGGTCAACACTTTGGCCGGGCGGTGCATCAAATAGCGGTAAAACGCGTCGTAAGCCAACACGTTCTTCACGTAAGAACGGGTCTCCGAGAACGGGATGCTTTCAACAAACGCCACCGCATCGACGCGCCCTTCGCTGTTCCCCAACCAGGTATTCACCCGCGATGGGCCGGCGTTATAAGCCGCCGACGACAGGATGCGGTTACGGCCAAACTGCTGGTAAACATACTCCAGGTAGCTGGTACCGATAGTAATATTGGTTTTCGGATCAAGCAGCTGGCTCGGGCTTGAGTAGCCGGGAATATTGTACATTTGCACGGTATGTTGCGCGGTCCGCGGCATCACCTGCATCAGGCCGCTGGCCCCCACCGGTGACTGCGCTTTCGGGTTCCAGGCGCTTTCCTGACGGGCAATCGCCATGGCGTAGCTCGGCGTGATCCCCTTGTCATCGGTAGCGCTGCGGAACTCTTGCGACCAGGCCACCGGGAAGCGCTCCTCGAGGTGATCCCACAGCTTGCCGACGATGGTTGCCTGCACGCTGAGATCGGCCCAATTCTGCTCGAATGCGAAACGCGCCAGCGCTTCCTGTTCAGGCCGGCTGCGGCTGGCAACGAACGAACTCCACTCGCTGCGCGCCAGGTTATCCATGTTCCAGTACATCAGTTCACGTACGCGGGCGATTTCCGGCCCGTCCACCAGCGAAGCGCGGGGTTTGGCCGCCACCGCCACCATAACCGGATAAGGCGTATTCAGTTTCTGCGCCGCCACCATCGGGTAGAAGCCACGTTCGTTCATCAGGCTGCGCAGGATCTCTTCACCCTCACCGCGTTTGCCTTCGTCCAGCAAGATGCTCGCACGCCAGTAACGCCATTCGTCTTTATTGCGCGATTCTGCCGGCAGGCGCGCAAGCCAGGTCGCCACGCCCTGACGATCGCCGCTGCCCAGCGCCATGCGCACACGGCGTTCCAGCAGCGTTGGAGACTGGCTACGCAGGATCACCTTATCGCGCCACTGGGTCTGCTCGAAGGTCGCATCGCTGCCCATCAGGCGCCACGCCACCGCTTCTTCCAGCCCCAACCGCTCGCTGTCGCTCATTTTCTGCAGGCGGGCGATACTCGGGATCATCGCACGGGCGTTTTCCGCATCCTGACGAGCCAGCCGCTCGAAAGCGATGCCGGTCGCCGCCCGGGTAAAGTCAGTCGGGCCAACGCTGCGGGCGAAAGCCTCTACGGTGGCGGGATCGTTCTGCAGGCGCACCAGCGCGTCACCCATGGTCTGATATTCGGACGGCAACTGGCGGTAAAGGCTGTTAACCAGGCCGCTGTTGCCCTCTTTTAACGCCAGCTTCATGCGCGCCAGGGTATTCAGCGGCGTTTGCTTGCCGGCCCCCTGCCAGACGTTGAACAGTTTGTCGCAGGTGCCCGGCAGCGTTTTACCGCTCATCCAGAGATCGTCCGCGCCGCTCCAGGCCGCCTGCTGATCGCCGGTGGCCCATTTGGCATAGTAATAATTACAGCGTGCGGCTATCGGTTTGGGGGCCTGCGGGCTGAAAGCCAGCAAAGTGCGCCAGTCCTCACGGCGCGCCAATTCATTGACAAAACGAGGCGCCAGCGACTTGGCGGGCGGCAGCGTCGGGTGCTGCTTGATAAAGTCATTCACCTCGGAGAAGCCGGCCTGGCTGAGATCCTGCGTCAGTTCGCGGTATTCCAGATAAGGGTAAAGCGGGTAATCACGCAGCGTCGGCATCAGTTGCGCCACGACATCCATCTGATTGCTGTCCCACGCCTGCTTGATTTGCAGGTAACGCTGACGCTGTGCGTCGAGAGAGTCCGCCAGTGCAGCGCCCGAGAATGCCGTCAGGCACAACCCCACCGCCAACAGCCGCCATTTGTCTACCTTGACCATACTTACTCTTTCCTCGCTGGTTGTGTTGCCAGAACCCCCTCCCCCTTGCCGCGCTACGCCAACGGTCAAGGCCCGGAGAAACCGGTTCTTCGAGTATTTCGCGCCCTGAAGTGGAATACACGCCAGAGCAAAAAGGTGTGCAGAGCGATAAGCTCAGGCATCTATCATAGACAGCGCAATCGCCTATCCATTCACTACTGTAGAAGAAGAAGTTTATCGTCATGGGGGGCGTCAGGTAAAAAACGTTTACCCTGGCTGACAAATTAACTACAGGCATGTCGCAAATCGCCGTACTGCCGACCCAATGCCGTTTTCTTTGCCGAAAACGCCTGGCCAACTCCCCGAGGCGTTTTATACTGTTAAAAAAAGATAGGATAAATCCGAGAAAACGGCACATAAAGCGCGCAACAGAGATATCTTATAATACAATCCGCGCCAATTATGGGTTAGATAGTGTTCATCAGACAGTGCGATTAACAGTTCTTAGCATTACGATTATCCCCTCCGTCGGGTCAGGTTTTTCATTGTTAGATCACCGCTACCGTACTGCGGACGTTGGCAGGAATGGCAGATGAAGATGGCAAAAAATGCCGTGATGTTAGCAGCCAGCGCAAAAAGCTCACTCACGAGCTTCATTTGCGCACGTCTTGACGACGGCCGCCTGCTACCCTTCATTCTGGTCCTGCTGTTGGCGCTTCCCGGGCTGGCTCGTCCCGAGACGCGCAGTCCCTATCAGAACCGCACACATGCCGTCACCACCGTCGTGGTCGGCATTATCAGCTATGCCCGCTGGCCCAGCGAGCCCAAACCCATCCGCCTGTGCGTAACGGCGCCGACCCAATATGCCGAAGGCCTGTTCGACCCTATTTTGCTGAGCGCTCCCCGGCCGATAAAAACCGAGCGAGTGCCCTTTGACAGCCCTCTGCTGAACACCGGATGTGACGTGATTTATTTGGGTAATATCAACGCCGGCCAGAAACAAAACTTTATACAGCGCATCCAGGGTCATTCCATTCTCAGTATCAGCGAGAACGACGGCGAATGCTCTGCCGGCAGCGCGTTTTGCCTGCAGATTGACGGTGACCAGGCCAGTTTCAAAGTAAATCTGGACGCTCTGGCACGCAGCGGCGTACGCGTTCATCCTAACGTGCTGCAGTTGGCGCGCAAACAGGCGCCGCCGCTATGATATGGCTGCGCAAGAACCGTTCCGGGCATTCGCGGCCCACGCTGGGCAGGGTGCTGCAACGGGCAAATCTTGGGCTGGCGCTGATTGCCGTCGGCACCGCCGGGATTTTTCTGACGTTGGTAGCGCTGTTCGCGCTGCGCGCCTACGCCAACCACAACCTGCATCTGATTGCGCGCTCCATCAGCTATACCGTCGAGGCCGCCGTGGTGTTTGGGGATCGCCCCTACATTCGAGAGGCGATGGTGCTGATCGCCTCCAAAGAAGAGGTGTCGGAAGCCAAAATTCTGGACAACGGCGGCAACGTGCTGGTCAGTTGGCATCGTCCCAAAGACGGTCCGCTGCACGGTCTGGAGCAGATTGTCGCTCACTGGGCACTGCCGGAACCGGTGGTCTTGCCGATCTCCCACGAAGGCAAACAGGTCGGCAAGGTCTGGCTAAGCGGCAACGGCGGCAGCCTGCTGCGTTTCCTGCTGCGGGGTATTCTGGGCATGATCGCCTGCCTGGTGCTCAGTACCCTGTGCGCACTGGTGCTTTCCCGCCGTATGCTGCTGGGCATTGTCAGTTCGCTGGACGACATCGCCAAGGTGGCCCATGTGGTGCGACGCGATCGCACCTTTGGGCTGCGAGTACCGTCGGCACCCATTGCCGAACTGCACGAACTGAGCAACGACTTCAACGGCCTGCTCGATGAGCTGGAAGCCTGGCAGGCACACCTGAAGCAGGAAAATGATTCACTGACCCACCGGGCGACCCATGACAGCCTGACCGGATTACCGAACCGCGCCTTTTTTGAAGGCCGGCTGAGCCGCGCTCTGGGCGATATTCAGCCGACGGAAAAACTTGCGGTGTTGTTTATCGACGGCGATCGCTTCAAGGAGGTGAATGACAGTTACGGTCACGCGGCCGGTGATGCGGTGCTGACCACCATTGCCGGGCGGATTCGCGCGCAACTGCGTGAAAGTGACCTGGTCGCACGTTTAGGCGGCGATGAGTTCGCCGTGCTGTTGGCGCCGGTTCACAGTACGGAAGATGTGCTGCAAATTGCCGACAACATTATCGACTGCATGACCCAACCGATAATTTTGCCGAACGACGAGGCGGTGACGACCTCTCTGAGTATCGGTATTGCACTTTACCCTGAACATGCAGTAACGCCTCAGGGTCTTTTGCACGAAGCTGACGATGCGATGTATCAGGCAAAGCATCGTTATAACGGAGGCTGGCGGCTGGCAATACAGAAATAAAGCCCCAGCTATAAAATTAAAACCAGGGATTTGATTATGATACAGCAAACACTGAAAAACCGTTTCTCACTGCTGGCGATGATGTTTGTCGCCCTGCTCGCCCTTGCCGGGTGCCAGAGCAAACCGCAGGGCCTGACGCCCGAGCAGGTCGCGTTGTTACAGTCTCAAGGGTTCAAACTGACGGATAACGGCTGGGAATTCGGCCTCTCCGACAAGGTGTTGTTTGGCAACAACATCGGCAAACTGAATCCGGAAAGCACCGAAACGGTCCAGAAAATGGGCCGTGCGCTGATGAGCGTAGGCATCACCAAGTTCCGCTTGGATGGTCATACGGATAACTACGGTGAAGACAGCTATAACGACCAGCTTTCGCTGCGCCGCGCCAACGCAGTGGCCGATTTGCTGGCCAGCGTAGGCATCCCGCGCGCCAATATCGAAACTCGCGGCATGGGCAAGCGCGATCCGGTCGCCGATAATCGCACCTCCAGCGGCCGTGCGGAAAACCGCCGCGTCGCAATCGTCGTCACACCTTAATCTGTCGAGATGCGCCTGTTAAAGGCGCATAAAGGGTTATACTTAGCGATCGCTGATGATGTCTGGGATCCGTGTTCGAAACGGGCTACACTCCGCAGCCAGACATCCTATAAAAACTGATATAGAGAGGCTTAGAGCAACGTGGCTCAATACGTCTATACCATGCATCGCGTCGGCAAAGTGGTTCCGCCGAAGCGTCACATCCTGAAAAATATCTCCCTGAGCTTCTTCCCTGGCGCCAAAATTGGCGTGCTGGGCCTGAACGGTTCCGGTAAATCCACCCTGCTGCGCATTATGGCCGGTATCGATACCGATATCGAAGGCGAAGCGCGCCCGCAACCGGGGATTAAAATCGGCTACCTGCCGCAGGAACCGCAACTCAACCTGGAACACACCGTTCGCGAATCGGTTGAAGAAGCGATGGCCGAAGTCGTCGGTGCTCTGAAACGCCTTGACGAAGTGTACGCGCTGTACGCTGAAGAAGGCGCCGACTTCGACAAGCTGGCCGCTGAACAGGGCCGCCTGGAAGAGATCATTCAGGCCCACGATGGTCACAACCTCAACACCCAATTGGAGCGCGCCGCCGATGCGCTGCGCCTGCCGGAATGGGACGCCAAAATCGCCAACCTTTCCGGTGGTGAGCGCCGCCGCGTAGCGCTGTGCCGCCTGCTGCTGGAAAAACCGGACATGCTGTTGCTGGACGAACCGACCAACCACCTGGACGCCGAGTCCGTGGCCTGGCTGGAACGCTTCCTGCACGACTTCGAAGGCACCGTGGTGGCGATCACCCACGACCGTTACTTCCTTGATAACGTGGCCGGCTGGATCCTCGAGCTGGACCGTGGCGAAGGCATTCCGTGGGAAGGCAACTACTCTTCCTGGTTGGAACAGAAAGACGCGCGTCTGGCGCAGGAAGCCTCAACCGAAGCCGCTCGCCGCAAGTCGATCGAGAAAGAGCTGGAGTGGGTACGCCAGGGTGCCAAGGGCCGTCAGTCTAAAGGCAAGGCCCGTCTGGCCCGCTTTGAAGAACTCAACAGCACCGAATACCAGAAACGTAACGAAACCAACGAACTGTTTATTCCACCTGGCGCACGCCTGGGCGACAAAGTGGTTGAAGTCAGCAACCTGCGTAAATCCTACGGCGACCGCCTGCTGATTGACGATCTGTCATTCGCCGTACCTAAGGGCGCGATTGTCGGCATTATCGGCCCGAACGGCGCGGGTAAATCCACGCTGTTCCGCATGATGTCCGGCCAGGAACAACCTGACTCCGGCAACATCGCGCTGGGCGATACCGTCAAACTGGCTTCTGTCGATCAGTTCCGCGACAGCATGGACAACGCCAAAACCGTGTGGGAAGAAGTGTCCGGCGGTCAGGACATCATGCGCGTGGGCAACACCGAAATGCCAAGCCGCGCCTATGTCGGCCGCTTCAACTTCAAGGGCGTCGATCAGGGCAAACGCGTGGGCGAATTGTCCGGTGGTGAGCGTGGCCGTCTGCATCTGGCCAAGCTGCTGCAGGTTGGCGGCAACGTGCTGCTGCTCGATGAACCGACCAACGACCTGGATATCGAAACCCTGCGCGCGCTGGAAAACGCCCTGCTGGAATTCCCTGGCTGCGCCATGGTGATCTCGCATGACCGCTGGTTCCTTGACCGTATTGCCACCCACATTCTGGACTATCAGGATGAAGGCAAGGTGGAGTTCTTCGAAGGTAACTTTACCGAATACGAAGAGTACAAAAAGCGTACTCTGGGTGCCGATGCACTGGAACCTCGTCGTATCAAGTACAAGAAAGTCACCAAGTAACATCAGGTTGGCTATCTATGCTATCAAGCCCGCATCTTGCGGGCTTTTTATTATCCCCAATCCAGTGCCTGTGCATAGTCCACAAATACCGGATGCTGCAACACCACATCGATAAAACAGGCCAGCGCCGGTGAGTTAAGCTTGCGGCTGGGGTAAACCAAATACAGTTCATTCCCTTCCGCCCGCCATTCCGGCAGGACCTCCACCAGCTGTTTCTGCGCCACCACCTCGCGGCTGAGAAAGGCCGGCAGCAGAGTGATACCGGCACCGGAAATCGCGCATTCACGCGCGTACAACAGATTGTCAGTGATATGCAGCATCGGCAGTTGCCAGCGGTAATACTCGTCACCGCGGCGCAGGCTCCAGGCCGTCCAGGCGCGGTGCGTAATGCAGCGGTGCTGCTGCAACTGCTGGGGATGCAGGAGCGGCGGGAATTGCGCCAGATAGGCCGGCGCCGCCAGCAGATAACGCGGGGCATGCCCCAGGCGGCGGCCAATCAGCGAGGAGTCCTGCGGTTTACCGGTGCGGAACGCGGCGTCATAGCCCTCTTGTACCAGATCCACCATCGCATCAGACACCGAAACCTCCAGCGTAACGTCCGGGTACTGGCGCTGAAAATCCGCCGCCAGCCGCGCCACCAGCGTCGCCCCCAGCCCGGCGGGCGTCGAGATGCGCAACCGGCCGCTGGGGTTGTCACGCAGCCGCTGCAGCGCCAGATCGGCCCGTTCGGCGGCGGACAACATTTCCTGACAGTGCACCAGATAGCGTTCGCCGGCGAAGGTCAGATTGAGCTGACGGGTGGTGCGGTTAAGCAGCCGCAAACCCAGCGTTTGTTCCAGTTGGCTGATGCGCTGGCTGACGCTGGATTTAGGCAAACCGGCGCGGTTGGCGGCGGCGGTAAAGCTGCCGCACTCGGCCACCAGCGCGAACAACGCCATATCCTGCAGCTGTTTAAACATCATTGTTCACCTCAAACGAACACTTAGTTAGCTATTGTCCATCTTATCACTCTCCTCTGAGAGGTCTACACTGAGGGTATTCATTCTAAAGGAGCACAATCATGCCAATTAAAGCCATTGCCGTAGACCCGAAAAACCCCGCCGGTTTCATTGAAATCAGCCCGGAAAAACCGGCCCCAGGCCAATACGATCTGCTGGTGGAGGTCAAAGCGGCGTCGGTCAATCCGGTGGATACCAAAGTCCACGCCGGTCTGCAAAAAAGCGGCCTGCAACAGCCGCGCATCCTCGGCTGGGACGCCAGCGGCGTGGTGCTTGAGGTGGGCAGCGGCGTCAAAGGTTTCAAAGCCGGTGATGAAGTCTGGTACGCCGGTGATATCACTCGGCCGGGCAGCAACAGCACTCAGCAGTTGATTGATTCGCGCATCGTGTCACATAAACCACGCAGCCTGAACTGGGCGGAATCCGCCGCCATGCCGTTGACCGCGCTGACGGCCTGGGAAGCGCTGTTCGAGCACCTGAAAATCCAGGACGCGGCGGAAGGGAAAACCCTGCTGATTATCGGCGGTGCCGGTGGCGTGGGTTCGCTGGCGATCCCGTTCGCCGCCCAGTTGAGCAAGGTGAAGGTGATTGCCACCGCTTCGCGCCCCGAGTCGGCAGCCTGGTGTCGGGAGCGCGGCGCCGATCTGGTGGTGGATTACCGCGATCTTAAAGGGAATCTGGCGCAGCAGGGCATTGAAAACGTGGATTATATTCTTTGCCTGAACGATACCGATGGCCACTGGAAGGCGATCTCGGATCTGATTGCGCCGCTGGGCCACATCTGCACCATCGTGGAAAACCAACAGCCGCTCGATCAAAACGCGTTGAAGCTGAAAAGCGCCGCACTGCATTGGGAATTGATGTTTACCCGCAGCATGTTCACCACGCCGGACATCGCTCAGCAGGGTGAAATCCTCAGGCAGGTGGCGCAGTTGCTGGACGAAGGAAAGTTGAGCACCACACTGAGCGAAACGCTGCAGGGGCTGACGGTCGAGACCCTGACCGCCGCACATAAAAAGCTGCTCGACGGGCATATGCAGGGCAAACTGGTGATTGTTTACTGAGGCAAGAGAGGCGCAGCACGCTGCGCCTCCGGCTTATTCCGTCGTGGCGCCCACCAGTCGGCTGGCATCGGCTGCCAACAACTGTTTTACCAGTTCGACGCAGCGCAGGAAGCGCTCCTCATAGTCGCTGGACTCCACGTGCGCATACTCGATATTGTTGGCGCGCAGCATCTCTTCCAGCAGGTGCTGGAATGCCTTGCGATCGGTCGGCGCACCGAGGCTGCGCAGGCCATCCGCCACCCACGGGGTGTTATTTTCCAGCAGGATCACCAGATCAAACCGGTACTCGTCGATCAGCGCCTGCACGAAGGGGTGCTCGCGCCCTTCGTACTTTTTGCAGAACGCCTGGGTAGTGACGAAATCGGTATCGATAAATGCCACCTTGTTGGCGTATTTCACTGCAAAGTCAACGTACTGCGCCTGCCCCAGCGCAATCTTGTCGTAGTCGGAATACTGCAACGCCATCTCATCGCCGCCCAGGTGCGAGAACACATAGTCGCGGCCATATTCCCAGGCGCTGGTGGTGTTAAAAATGTTCGCCAGCTTGTTCACCAGCGTCGATTTGCCGCTCGACTCGCCGCCGAGGATCGCCACGGTGCGCACAAAGAACGGCTTCACTTCGGTCGGAATGTAATCCCAATAGCGGAAAGGATCCTGACGGATTTGGCGGCCGCTGATGTTCATGAATGAACGTTCGGGATCGATCAGAATGGTTTCCGTCGCCAGGTGCTCGCGATAACGCGGGGCGTCTTGCGTTTCGCTGGAATAGATAAAACTCGGCACGATGCCCTTCTGTTCCATGAAGGCTTTCATCCCGTCGCTCCAAACGTTCCAGCCGTGCGGATAGGGTTCGATGCCCTGCTCGTCGAACGAATGAATATGAATGTTTTTCTGGTATTTGAAGGTTTGCAGAAGCCAGCGCAGACGGTCGCTGACCGTAGGCTGTTGCGACATCGAACTGTTCTCGAACAGTTCCCGGTCACGCGGTTCGTCGTGACACAAAATCACGTGCAGCTCATCCACCTGGCTACAGGCGCGCTGGATCAGGTAAATGTGGCCGGTGTGCAGTGGGTAAAATTTACCAAACACCACACCGACTTTTTTCTCGCGGCGCGGGAACTCCAGGCCAAGAAAACGGTGTAACGCTTCGAGTTTCTGGGCGCTCGGGCTTTTGATTTTGTCGTTCAACAGCTGGCTAAGGTAGCCTTTGGTCATGCCGCTGGCATCCGCCACCTGCTGCAGGGTACAGTTCTTCTGCTTGATAGACGCCTTCAGGTAGTCGAATTGCCGCATAATCCCTCCGTTTATACCCGTCGTATTTCAAGCCACAGCGTTGTTACCTGCTTTACAAGACCCATCCGTGGGCCTTGCCCCTTCGGGGCCGCTGCAAGCAGCGTTCAAATCTGTTCCCGACAGATTTGTCGCTCATCCCAGTGACTTGACTTTAGTAAGCGTCTGGGAATGAGCGAGCTGGGCGCCTAGCTGCAACTTGAAATTCATAGGGTTTAATATGCTAAACAAAATAGCATATTCTGCGCATCACATGGCAATTAATAGAATTGTTCCAACACGTCCAAGGCGTCCGCCAGTTTCTTCACGCCGAACACCTGCATATTCGCCGGCGGTTTTTTCGGTACGTTGGCGTGCGGAACGATAGCGCGCTTGAAGCCGTGCTTCGCCGCCTCGGAAATGCGCTCCTGCCCACTCGGCACCGGACGGATCTCCCCCGCCAACCCCACTTCACCGAACACCACCAGATCGTTCGGCAGTGGGCGATCGCGCAGGCTCGACACCAGCGACATCAGCAACGCCAGATCGGCGCTGGTTTCGCTGACTTTCACCCCGCCGACCACGTTCACAAACACATCCTGATCCGACATCTGCAACCCGCCGTGGCGGTGCAGCACCGCCAACAGGATCGCCAGCCGGTTCTGCTCCAGGCCGACTGCGACCCGGCGCGGGTTAGACATCATCGAATGATCAACCAGCGCCTGGATCTCAACCAGCAGCGGCCGGGTTCCTTCCCAAACCACCATCACCGAACTGCCGGAGGTGACTTCATCGCCACGGCTGAGAAAGATGGCGGACGGGTTGCTGACTTCTCGCAGGCCCTGCTCGGTCATGGCGAACACGCCCAGCTCGTTCACCGCACCGAAGCGGTTTTTGTGGCTGCGCAGCGTACGAAAACGCGAATCGGCATCGCCGTCCAGCAGTACCGAACAGTCGATACAGTGTTCCAGCACCTTCGGCCCGGCCAGCGAACCGTCTTTGGTGACGTGACCGACCATGACAATCGCTACGCCGCGCGTTTTGGCGAAGCGCGTCAGGTAGGCGGCGGTTTCCCGCACCTGCGCCACGCTGCCCGGCGAAGACTGGATATCCGCCATGTGCATCACCTGGATCGAATCGATCACCATCAGCTTCGGCTGCTCTTGTTCGGCGATCAGGCAAATCTGCTCGATACTGGTTTCCGACAGCATGTTCAGGTTGCCGGTCGGCAACCCGAGGCGGTGAGCGCGCATCGCCACCTGTTGCAGCGATTCCTCGCCGGTGACGTACAGGGTTTTCATCTGCTCGGACAGCTTGCACAACACCTGCAACAGCAGAGTACTTTTACCGGCGCCGGGGTTGCCGCCGATCAGGATCGCGCTGCCCGGCACCACGCCGCCGCCCAGTACGCGGTCAAACTCAAGAAAGCCGGTAGAAAAACGCGGCAACTCGTCCAGGCTGATGTCCGACAGTTTTTGCACTTTGCTGATGCCGGCATCGCCGGCATAGCCGCTTAAACGCTCGGAGCGAGAAGAAGAGGACACCGCAGCCAGACGAACTTCTGTAATGCTGTTCCAGGCGTGACAAGCGCTGCACTGTCCCTGCCAGCGCGGATAATCTGCGCCGCACTCATTACATACAAACGCCCGTTTTGCTGCTTTTGCCACGTATTACCTCAATCTTTTGTTTATACCCTAAATAATTGGAGTTGCGTCAAGGCAGCCAGAGCGAGAATCCTCAGAAGCTTACTTAGGTAAGTGACTGAGGTGAGCGCTCGCAGCTAACACAGAGGCAGCTTCAAGTATGACGGGGTTAGCGAACTTCGTGTTTCAGGCTGCCGGTCAGTACGCACAGCACGCCCATCAGGTCCGCATGGCGAATGGACACCTGCGCCTTGTCATACACTTTCGGTTTGGCGTGGTAGGCAATACCCAGCCCGGCCACCTGTATCATTTTCAAATCGTTGGCACCGTCGCCGATAGCCACGGTCTGCTGCGGCGGGATGCCCAGCTTTTCCGCCAGCGCGACCAGCGTATCGGCCTTGAACTGTGCGTCAACCACCGGCCCCAGCACTTCGCCGGTCAGCTTGCCATCGCGGATCCCCAGCTCGTTGGCCGCCACCGCCACCAGCTTCAGTTTGTCGCGCAGGTACTCGGCATAGTATGTGAAGCCGCCGGAAGCGATCGCCACATGCCAGTCCATCGCCTGCAGCTTGCGCACCAGGTTGATCAACCCGGGCATCAGAGGCAGTTCATCGCGTACCTGTTTGAGGATATTGGCATCGGCGCCTTTCAGCTTGCCAACGCGCTGACGCAGGCTGGCGGTAAAATCCAGCTCGCCGCGCATTGCGCGTTCGGTCACTTCCGCCACCTCATCACCCACACCCGCCAGCTTGGCGATTTCGTCGATGCATTCAATCTCGATCGCGGTGGAGTCCATGTCCATCACCAGCAGCCCAGGGGTGCGTAAATGAGGGATCTTGCCGAGTGGCGCTACGTCCAGCCCGCTCTCCGCCGCCAGTATTTTGGCGCGCGCCGTGAGGGTGCCCGCCAGACGCACGACCTGATAATCCTCTACGCACCAGGCGGTGACGATCACCATAGCCGCGCCCAGCTTGCGCTGGAAATGGGTAATGCGCGTTTTATCCAGTTCCCTGCCATATAATAGCCAACCGGTATGGCCCGCCCGATAGTCCAGCGGCATCACTTCGTCGCCGCTCAGCGAAAGGGGAAGACCCGGCCATTGAGAGATCTCTGCCGGGAGATCGCAATAGGTCAGACTATTCGACATCATTAACTCCTGAAAAAACGCTGCATGATAAAACGACGCATCAAGCTATCCTATCGTCATTGGTTCTGGCAACATAAAGTGTCCAAGATGCCCAAGGAACCTGAATGGCTCGCGCTAAACTGAAATTCCGCCTGCACCGCACCGCTATTATCCTGATTTGCCTGGCTTTGCTGGTGTTATTGATGCAGGGCGCGTCCTATTTTAGCCTGAGTCACCAGTTGGCGCGATCCGAACAGGTGGAAGAACTGGCGCAAACGCTGACCAAACAGGTGGCCTCCAGCCTGGCACCTTTGCTCGATGACGACAGCGACGTCGACAACCAGCGCGTAGACGCCATCCTCAAACAGCTTACCGACCACAGCCGCATTCTGGACGCCAGCGTCTATCAGTTGGACGGCACGCTGGTTTCCCACGCCGGTGAACAGATCAGTATACGCGATCGCCTGTCACTTGACGGCAAACGTGCCGGCAGCTATTTCAATCACCAGTTGGTGGAATCCATTCAGGGCAAAGACGGCCCGATAGGCTTTATCCGCATTACGCTGGACACCCACGTGCTGGCGACCGAATCCAAACAGGTGGATAACACCACCAACCTGCTGCGTCTGATGATCCTGCTGGCGCTGGCCATCGGCATTATTCTGGCGCGTACCCTGCTGCAACATCGCCGCAGCCGCTGGCAGCAATCGCCGTATCTGCTGACCGCCAATACGCCGCTGGAAGAAGGTAATACGGTGGAAGACGACGATGACGACAAGCCACAGGATAAAGAAGAAACGAAACGCCCTTAAGCCAGGCGCATAACTTGCTCGCCATTATTCATGTGTGAATAGATCGGTGAATAGATTACTGGTGCCAACTACCTGTACGGTAAAGCATTCGAAGAAAATCCTTGCGGAGGATGAATAGATTGGCACAGGGGCGCAACAGGATGCTGCGCCCGCAGTATTGTTACTCTTTGTCGCCCAACAGCACGGATTCCAGCGCGATAACGATCATCTCGTTAAAGGTGGTTTGGCGCTCTGCGGCGGTGGTGGCTTCGTGACGCAGAATGTGGTCGGAAACGGTACAGATGGTCAGCGCCTTACAACCGAACTCTTCATACAGCTCAGCCGCCACGCCGTAGATGCCGGCCGCTTCCATTTCTACGCCCAGGATGCCGTACTTCTTCATCACCTGGAACATGTCCGGATCCGGCGTATAGAACAGATCAGCGGAGAAGATGTTGCCCACGCGCGCAGGGATACCTTGCGCCGCCGCAGCGTCTACCGCGTTGCGCACCATGTCAAAGTCGGCAATCGCCGCATAGTCATGATCTTTAAAACGCATGCGGTTCACTTTGGAATCGGTGCAGGCGCCCATGCCGATCACTACGTCGCGCAGTTTGATATCGTCGCGCACTGCGCCGCAAGAACCCACGCGGATGATTTTCTTCACGCCGAACTCGGCAATCAGTTCACGCGCGTAAATGGAACAGGACGGGATACCCATACCGTGGCCCATTACGGAGATTTTGCGGCCTTTGTAGGTCCCGGTGAAGCCCAGCATGCCACGCACGTTGTTCACTTCCACCGCGTTTTCCAGGAAGGTTTCCGCGATGTATTTTGCACGCAGCGGATCGCCCGGCATCAGTACTACGTTAGCGAAATCACCCATTTCAGCATTAATGTGCGGCGTAGCCATAATTATCTTCCTTTAGAAATCTTATTTAATAGAAACGTTAAACGTATAAGCCTTTGGATGTCGAGTCGCAGCCAACAAGGCTGCGGCTCGAAAGACAAGGCTTAGAACATGGACTTACCGTAATCCATCGGTGACAGGCCAAAGTAGCTGGCAACGGTCTGGCCGATGTCGGCAAAGGTTTCACGGTGGCCCAGCGAGCCCGGTTTCACTTTCGGGCCGTAAACCAATACCGGAATGTGCTCACGGGTGTGGTCGGTGCCCGGCCAGGTCGGGTCGCAGCCGTGGTCGGCGGTGAAGATAATGATGTCTTCGTCTTTCACCAATTTCAGCAGCTCCGGCAGGCGGCGGTCGAACAGCTCCAGCGCGGCGGCATAACCCGCCACGTCGCGGCGGTGGCCGTAAGAGGAGTCAAAATCAACAAAGTTGGTGAACACGATGGTGTTGTCACCGGCTTTTTCCATTTCGATCAGGGTCGCGTCAAACAGTGCGTCGATGCCGGTGGCTTTCACCTTTTTGGTGATGCCGACGTTAGCGTAGATATCGGCGATTTTACCGATCGACACCACTTCGCCGCCCTTCTCGTCCACCAGTTTTTTCAGCACGGTAGGTGCCGGCGGCTCTACCGCCAAATCGTGACGGTTGCCGGTACGCTGGAACTCACCCGGCTTGTTGCCGAGGAACGGGCGCGCGATCACGCGGCCGATGTTGTAACCGCCTTCGGTCAATTCTTCACGGGCGATTTCACACAGCTCATACAGACGGTCCAGGCCGAAGGTCTCTTCGTGACAGGCAATCTGGAACACCGAGTCGGCGGAGGTATAGAAAATCGGTTTGCCGGTTTTCATGTGCTCTTCGCCGAGTTGATCGAGGATCACGGTGCCGGAGGAGTGACAGTTACCGAGGTAACCCGGCAGATTGGCGCGCTCGACCAGCTTGTCCAGCAGTTCCTGCGGGAAGCTGTTGTGTTCGTCGCTGAAATACCCCCAATCGAACAAGACCGGCACGCCGGCGATTTCCCAGTGGCCTGACGGCGTATCTTTACCGGAAGACAGTTCGCTCGCATAAGCGTAGGCACCGATGATATCCGCATTGCTGTCCAGCCCCTGCGGAAAAGTACCGGTGGATTCTTCCGCCGCTTTCCCCAGACCCAGACGGCTCAGGTTAGGCAGAGTCAGCGGGCCCTGACGGCCAACGTTGGCTTCACCGCGCGCGCAAACCTCGGCAATGTGGCCCAGAGTATCGGAACCCTTGTCGCCAAAACGCTCGGCGTCTTCGCTTGCGCCAATGCCGAATGAGTCTAGAACCATAATAAATGTGCGTTTCATCTGTGCTCTCCTGCGTGTTCTCACGCTGTGGGCGACAGCGAAAAGGCCGCTGCCGCTCCTGATTCGTTAATTATTCCGTGATGCGCTTATACACCACTGGCGTTTCTTCCGGCGCTTTGTCGCTCAGCACCATAGCGCTGCGTACCGCTTCGGCCGCCTGTTGCCAACTCTCTTCGTCGTTGGCGTGGATCACCGCCAGCGGCTGCTGGGTATCCACTTTATCGCCCAGGCGCGCCATGCCGGTCAGGCCGACGCTGTAATCGATACTGTCGGTCGCGCGGCGACGACCGCCGCCCAGCGATACCACCGCCATGCCCAGCGCACGGGTGTCCATCGCGCTGATAATGCCCTGTTTTTCGGCGTAAACCGGCTTGCTCAGGGTCGCGGCCGGCAGATAGCTGTCGTAGCGCTCAACGAAATCGGTCGGGCCCTGCTGCGCCGCCACCATGCGGCCAAACACCTCAGCCGCTTTGCCATTGTCCAGCACCGCCTGCAGCTTGGCGCGCGCGTCGGCGTCATCTTTCGCCAGACCGCCGGAAAGCAGCATTTCCACGCACAGCGCCATCGTCACTTCCAGCAGGCGCGGATTGCGGTATTCGCCGGTCAGGAAACGCACCGCTTCGCGCACTTCCACCGCATTGCCGGCACTGGAGGCCAGCACCTGATTCATGTCGGTCAGCAGCGCAGTCGTTTTGCATCCTGCGCCGTTGGCCACGCCGACGATCGCCTGCGCCAGATCGGCCGACAGCGCATAGGTCGGCATAAAGGCGCCGGAGCCGACTTTAACGTCCATCACCAGCGCATCCAGCCCTTCCGCCAGCTTCTTCGCCAGAATAGAAGCGGTAATCAGCGGGATCGAATCCACGGTGGCGGTGATGTCGCGGGTGGCGTAGAAACGCTTGTCCGCCGGTGCCAACGAGCTGGTCTGGCCGATAATCGCCACGCCAACGTCCTGAATAATTTTGCGGAAGGCGTTATCGTCCGGGAAAATGTTAAAACCAGGGATCGCCTCAAGCTTGTCCAGCGTACCGCCGGTATGGCCCAGACCGCGGCCGGAAATCATCGGCACATAGCCGCCGCAGGCGGCCACCATCGGGCCGAGCATCAGCGAAGTGACATCGCCCACGCCGCCGGTGGAGTGCTTGTCGACCAAGGGCCCGTTCAACGACAGGCTTTTCCAATCCAGCACGGTGCCGGAATCACGCATCGCCATGGTGAGCGCCACGCGCTCCGGCATGGTCATATCGTGGAAATAAATGGTCATCGCCAGCGCGGCGATCTGACCTTCGGAAACCACATTGTCACGGATCCCATTGATGAAAAAGCGGATTTCCGCCTCGTTCAACGGCTGACCGTCACGTTTTTTACGAATAATTTCTTGTGCCAGGAACAAAGCATCCCCCTGATTGAGCGAATGTAGGGTGCAGGCAGGCGCTGCATCGCGCCTTGCCGACGTTATCGATCAGTAACCGCTGCCAGGCGCTGCGGTGCTGTGGCCCAGCGTCAGCAGCAGGCTGGCTAACAGACTGGAAGCACCGAAACGGAAATGACGCGCATCGGCCCAGCCTTCACCCAGAATACGATCGGCAAGTTGCAGATAATGCAGCGCATCTTCTGCCGTGCGCACGCCGCCGGCCGGTTTGAACCCCACCGTTTTGGCGACGCCCAGATCGCGGATCGCCGACATCATCAGCTCTGCGCTTTCCAGCGTGGCGTTGACCGGCACTTTACCGGTAGAGGTTTTGATAAAATCGGCACCGGCGTCGATGGCAATTTCCGATGCCTTGCGGATCAGATGAGCCTGCTTCAACTCGCCGGTTTCAATGATCACTTTCAGCAGCACATTGGCCGCCTGGCAGGCTTGTTTGCACTGCTTCACCAGTTCAAAACCGACCTGCTCATTACCGGCGATCAACGCGCGGTACGGGAACACCACGTCAACTTCATCGGCGCCATAGGCGATAGCCGCACGGGTTTCCGCCAGCGCGATGTCGATATCGTCGTTGCCATGCGGAAAGTTGGTGACGGTTGCGATGCGGATGTCCGGCGTCCCTTGCTCACGCAGAGTCTTGCGCGCCACCGGAATAAAGCGCGGATAAATGCAGATGGCCGCCGTATGGCCAGCCGGGCTGTTGGCCTGACGACACAGCGCGATCACTTTCTCATCGGTGTCGTCATCGTTCAGCGTGGTTAAATCCATCAGGGCCAGCGCACGTTGCGCTGCTGCGGTTAATTCGGTCATAAAACTCTCCAACTGCGAATCTGGGTGTTGGCGAGCGGACTTGGTTCCTTGAAGATAGCGCTGGGGAACGGGTTCCCACGGCGGCAACTGAGATCCTTCTCACCGCACTTGGCCCTGCATATCGTGCAGGGTCAGTAATAGCTATTTGAACACGATCGCCCGGGGCAATTCGCGCTCAGAGTCACACTATATGAAATAACACTGTAACAGGACGGAATTATATGTGAAGAACATCACAAAATAACGCGATATCGTTCACAAATTCGCTAAAGAAACGGATGCAGACGACGAGCACGACATCGCGTGCCCGTCTTAGAGTATAGGCGGTGTCCCGCAATAGGGCTTGGCGCGCCATTGCGGAACCTTGCCTGGCTTACAGCGCCAAAAAGAACCCGGCGATGGTGGCGCTCATCAGGTTGGAGAGCGTGCCGGCCGCGACCGCCTTCAGGCCGAAGCGCGCGATATCGTGACGACGGTTCGGTGCCATGCTGCCCAGGCCGCCGAGCAGGATCGCCACCGATGACAGGTTGGCAAAGCCGCACAGCGCAAAGGAGATGATCGCCTTGGTATGCGTCGACAGCACCTGCAAGCCTTCCGCCGCCACCACGTCGTCCGGACGCAAATAGGCGCCGAAGTTCATGTAAGCGACAAATTCGTTGACGATAATCTTCTGGCCGATAAACGAACCGGCGGTCATCGCCTCATGCCAGGGTACGCCAATCAGGAAGGCGATCGGCGAGAAGACCCAACCGAGCATCAACTCCAGCGACAGCTGCGGGTAGTCGAACCAACCACCGATACCGCCGAGAATGCCGTTCAGCAAGGCGATCAGCGCGATAAACGCCAGCAACATGGCGCCGACGTTCAACGCCAACTGCATGCCGGATGCCGCGCCGGACGCCGCCGCATCGATCACGTTGGCCGGGCGGTCATTTTCGTCGATCAGTTTCGTCGCATCGTCTTTATCGTGGGTTTTTTCGGTTTCCGGCACCATCAGCTTGGCGAACAACAACCCGCCCGGCGCGGCCATAAACGACGCGGCAATCAGGTATTCCAGCGGTACGCCCATCTGGGCATAGCCGGCCAGCACCGAACCGGCCACCGAGGCCAGGCCACCGCACATGACGGCGAAAAGTTCTGACTGGGTCATGGTGGCAATATACGGACGCACCACCAGCGGGGCTTCGGTCTGGCCGACGAAGATATTGGCGGTCGCCGACAGCGATTCGGTGCGTGAGGTGCCCAGCAGTTTGTGCAAGCCGCCACCCAATACACGGATCACCAGTTGCATGATGCCAAGGTAATACAGCACGGCAATCAACGAGGAGAAGAACACGATCACCGGCAACACGCGCAGAGCGAAGACGAAACCGCCGCCACCGAACACCTCGAACATCTTGTCGGACACCAGCCCGCCGAAGATAAAGGATATCCCTTGGTTGCCGTAGGCGATCACGTTAGCCACGCCGGCCGACATGCCGCCGAGAATGCTGCGGCCCACCGGCACGTACAGCACCAACGCGCCAATGGCCACCTGAATGATGAATGCCCAGACAACGGTGCGCAATTTGATGGCGCGACGGTTGCTGGAGAGCAGCACGGCTATGGCGATCAGTGCCGCCATTCCTACCAGGCTCATGATGAGTTGCATGCAAAGTATCCCTGTTGCGAAAAAGAAATGCATCCCTACCCGGTCGATACGAGAGGGCCGCTGGAAAGTGATTTCGGGGTGCGATTATACGGAGCGGGGCAACCCCCGCACCGATTTATGTCACAAATGCATACAACAGGAAGCAAATGAAAATCTTATAATGTGATCATAGTCACGTTTTTTAACTCATTTATCGTTCAGAAGCGAAACAGGGCGCGGGTGTTGTGTTGCAGGTGGGCGGCTATATCATCAGGGGATTCCGGGCGCAGTTGGCACAATATCCGGAACACCTCTGCGGCACGTTCAGGGCGGTTAGGTTGCCCCTGGTAACCGGAAAGCGGCATATCCGGCGCATCGGTTTCCAGCAACAGGGAGGTCAGCGGCAACTGGGCCATCACGCTGCGGGTTTTCTGCGCCCGCTCATAGCTGATGGTGCCGCCGACGCCAATGTAATAGCCCAGACGAATAAACGCCTGCGCCTGAGACAGGCTGCCGGCAAAACCGTGGACCACGCCACGGCGCGGCAACGGCACTCGGCGCAGCGCGGCGGCCAGCTGATCGTGCGTGCGGCGGGAATGCAGGATCACCGGCAGATCATGCTGTTTCGCCAGCTTCAACTGGGCAATCAACAGCCGCTGCTGCCGCTCAAACTGCGGATTTTCCATGTACAGATCGAGGCCTATCTCCCCAACCGCCACCAGCTTCGGCGGCCGACTGGCCAGGAACCCGGCCAACTGCTCAAGCTGCGGCTCCTGATGCTGGGCAATATACAGCGGGTGCAACCCCAGCGCGGCATACAGCGGCTGATGCTCGCGCGCCAGCTTCAACACCCGCGCAAAACGATCGGCAGTCACCGTCGGCACGATAATTCGCTGCACCCCCGCCTGTTCCGCCAGCGCCAGGCTCTCGCTCTCCTGGCCGCTGAAGGGCGGAAAATCGAAATGGCAGTGGGTGTCGGTAAAATCGTGACTCACAGCGCGCCTCCTTCACCTGGCGGCACGTCGCCCGGCAGGATAATTTTCGGTGCGGCCAGGTTGGCCTCCGGTTGCGCAGTAAGGCCATGCGGATGATTGACATCAGTAATGATCGGCGATGGCATTCTGACATTTTCCGGCTGGAGCAGACGCCGCGACAGCGCCTTTTTCACTTTGACGCCGTCCCGCTCTTCCTGTTGCATCAGCCAATGGCCGACTGTCGCCAGGAAGTAGCGCCCGCAGCGGCGGCCCAGATGATAATCCTGATTCAGCGACGTCAAGCGACTGCCCAACGCATTGCTGGCCAGCGGTTTGGGCGGGAAAATCTCAAAGATGCGCAGCTTGCCCGGCGGTTTCTCAATAAACTGCTGGATGCGGTGATAGCTTTGCTCATGGTGTTGCAGGATGCGCACCATCTGCTGCAGGCTGCTTTCGCTCAGCCAGTGCTCCATGCGCTTCATCCACTGCGGCGTGTAATACATCTGAGAAGGCACGGTGCGGATCACCACAATGGTATCGGCACCGCGGCGGTAGGCCTCTTCGACCGGGATAGCGTCGCTAATGCCACCGTCCTGATAGCTGACGCCGTCCAACTCTACGCCCATGCGGTAAAAGCCGGGGATGGCGCTGGAGGCTTTGATCGCCGGTAGCCAACTGTCGCGCAGCGCCGGCAGGTAAGTCGGTTCGAAGTCATCGCTGCGGCAGGCGCACATCAGGAATTCACGGCCATCGACCAGGTGCTTTTCCGCCACGTCCATCGCCAGCGGTAATTGCTGCGAAGTCGTGTCGATCAGCCAGTCGAGGTCAATCAGGTGCCCGCCGCGCACAAAGCGCAGCGGATTAAAGAAGTCAGCGGTGGTGGTGTAGCGGGTGATGACCCGCCGTGCATAGCCCATCTGGCCGCAAATAAAGGCCGAGAGATTCTGCGCGCCGGCAGAAGTGCCGATCATCAGCTCAAAAGGGTTAAAGCGGGCACGCTGAAACTCGTCCAGCACGCCGGCGGTAAAGATGCCGCGCTGCCCGCCCCCTTCACATACCAACGCCATTTTACCGGGCCGGTACGGTTTATACGCCAGCGGTTCTATATTGCCGAGCGTGATGGGTATTCTGTATCCCAACCCTGTATCCTCAGTGAGACGTTTTTTCCGAGGATACCTCGTCTTGCTCTCTTCCGTAATCCTCTTGCAGTACGCCAGAGAGGCAGTCATTGCTTCCCATCAGCCAAATGCAGTCACTACCGGACCATTCCGCCACGGTCTGACATACCTGACCCTTCAGCTGTTTCCAGCGTCCGAGGATGATGTCGCTGTTCATGACGCACCTCCCTACTGCAAGAAAAGGAATGAAGCTTTGTTACACTTTGAGAAAAACTAAAGACGCCGGCGGCCGGTAAACAGGCTGACCAGGAACAGGATAATCCCCACGACGAAAACGATTTTCGCGGCCCATGCTGCGGTACCCGCCAGCGTCCCGAAACCTAACGCCGCAGCAATCAATGCAATGACTAAAAAGATAATGCCCCAACGAAACATAAGCCTCTCCTTACGTAGGGGCGCAATAGGTTGCGCCCGTGATGACCCAAAGAATCAATGGGTTCAGCATGCTGAACCCCTACCTGTAGAGCTTGGTTCTACCGTTGCTTCAATTAAGGCTTCACGACCAGGTCGTTCTTGACGCTTTTCACGCCGTCGATAGCCTTGGCGATGCTCTCTGCGCGTTCAGCCTGCGCCTGGGTTTTCACTTCGCCGGAAAGCTGCACCACGCCGTCGGTGGTCTCTACTTTCACGTTGCGCGAAGGCACGATGTCATCAGCCAGCAGTTTGGCTTTCAGTTCGCTGGTGGTTGCGGTGTCACCGGCGTAAGCCTTCACCGACTGTTTGGCTTCATCTTTCACGTGCAGCTTGTCGCTGACGGATTTGACGCCTTCTACTTTGCCGGCCACTTCAACCGCGTGCTCGGCCTGCGCCTGGCTGCCGACAAAACCGCTCAGGGTCACGGTGCCTTTTTCCGTTTTCACGGAGATGTCGGTGCTTTTGATAGTTTTATCGTCGACCAGCGCACTTTTAACTTTAGCCGTTGTTGCGCTGTCATCCATGTAGCCGTCGACTTTTTTCATGGAGCTATCGATTTTGGCACCCGCGCTGTCGGCGGCACTTGACGCTTTATTGAGCAGCGTATCTTCAGCCAGCGCGCTGCCACTAACCAGTACGGAACCCAAAACAACAGCCATCAGTGATTGTGCAAATTTGGTATTTTTCATCGATCTCTTCCTTTGGTTGCGGATCCAAATGATTGCGGATCCTTCAGCCGCCATGATGCGGCCCACTCAGTAAATACTTCACGACTTCTATACGATCAAACGTTCACGCTAAAACGATTGCTGTCACACAAGGATTATTGCAACACCTGTGCCAACCTTAAAATATCGTTAAAAATCAATTATAAATAAAAAATAGCTCATTGTTTAACCTAAAATCTGTCGCCAATCAGCGACAATGACAACCTGTAAAAACAACACTTTAGCTATCTCACTGATCTTTAACAGATCGAGCTGTCTCCAATTGGCAACAGCACCGAACAACTCTCTACCTAAAAAGCAAAAAGCAGTGAATTACGCTTATTGGATACGCCCTCCCCTGTTAAATATAGACTATAGGGCGAAAAACGTAGGGAATACCGATGAAATCCTGGCGGCAGCGGGGGAAAGGGAAATTATTAGGGAGATTTATTAATTAGCAGAAGTAGGGTCGGGCAACATAACACAGGGCGCCCTAAGGCGCCCTGCTATTCTATTAATGTTCGCGCGTTTTGCGGAACACCACTTCCGGGTAGCGTTCCTGTGTGATATTCAGGTTAACCATGGTTGGCGCGATGTACGACAGATTGTCGCCGCCGTCCAATGCCAGGTTAAGCTCACACTTGCGCTTGAACTCTTCGAATTTTTTCACGTCACTGCATTCAACCCAACGGGCAGTCGAGACGTTGACCGACTCGTACAAGGCTTCCACGTTGTATTCGCTTTTCAAGCGCGCAACGACCACCTCGAACTGCAGCACACCGACCGCGCCAACGATCAGATCGTTGTTGGCTATCGGTCGGAACACCTGCACCGCCCCTTCTTCGGACAGTTGCACCAGGCCTTTCAGCAGCTGCTTTTGCTTCAGCGGATCGCGCAGACGAATGCGGCGGAACAGCTCCGGCGCGAAGTTCGGAATACCGGTGAACTTCATGTCTTCACCCTGAGTGAAGGTATCGCCGATCTGAATGGTGCCGTGGTTGTGCAAACCAATGATATCGCCCGGATAGGCTTCTTCCACGTGCGAACGGTCACCCGCCATAAAGGTCAGGGCATCGGAGATCACCACGTCTTTACCGGTGCGCACCTGACGCAGCTTCATGCCTTTCTCGTAGCGGCCGGAAACCACACGCATAAAGGCCACGCGGTCACGGTGTTTAGGGTCCATGTTGGCCTGGATCTTGAACACGAAGCCGGTGAATTTATCTTCCGCCGCCACCACTTCACGGGTGCTGCTTTGACGCGACATCGGCGCCGGTGCCCAGGCCACCAGGCCGTCGAGCATGTGGTCCACACCGAAGTTGCCCAAAGCGGTACCGAAGAATACCGGCGTCAAATCACCGCTCATGAAAGCGTCGTGATCGAACTCGTGGGAGGCCCCTTTCACCAGCTCCAGCTCTTCACGCAACTGCGCGGCCAGATCTTCGCCTACCGCGACGTCCAGTTCCGGGTTGTCCAACCCTTTGACGATGCGCACTTCCTGAATGGTGTGGCCTTTGCCGCTCTGGTAAAGGTAGGTTTCATCCTTGTACAGATGATAAACCCCTTTAAACAGCTTGCCGCAGCCGATAGGCCAGGTGATTGGCGAGCAAGCGATTTTCAGCTCACGCTCAACCTCATCCATCACTTCCATCGGATCGCGGATATCACGGTCCAATTTGTTCATAAAGGTCAGAATCGGCGTATCACGCAGACGGGTGACTTCCATCAGCTTGCGGGTACGATCTTCAACGCCTTTCGCGGCATCAATCACCATCAGACAGCAGTCTACGGCGGTCAGGGTACGGTAAGTATCTTCGGAGAAGTCCTCGTGCCCCGGGGTGTCCAGCAGGTTAACCAGACATTCACGGTACGGGAACTGCATCACCGAGGTGGTGATCGAGATACCACGCTGCTTTTCCATCTCCATCCAGTCGGATTTGGCGTGCTGGTTCGAGCCACGGCCTTTTACCGTACCGGCGGTCTGGATAGCCTGTCCGAACAGCAATACCTTTTCGGTAATGGTGGTTTTACCGGCATCGGGGTGCGAGATGATGGCGAAAGTTCTTCTTTTCGAGACTTCGCGGGCAAATTCACTAGGAGACATGTTTTTCAGATTCTACGGTTAGTCCGCCCTGCGACATCATCAGAACGCGCCGCGCACGGCGCCAGGCAAAGCGGTAAATAAAAGATAATAGCCGGGCATTTTCGCTGATTTGTCAACCGGTGACAATCAATGCTTTTCCCGGCGGGGGAATAACTTTGTTTGTCATTACAAACGGAAGTCGGATGAGAGCGAAGCCCAGTGCTGCCGCAATACGGATTGGTGCTCTGCCACCATAGGTAAGTTTTCCAACAAACCTGGCCATAAGGTGCGTGCCTTGTCGATGGCATCCAATAAATGTACCCGAATAGCCGGCCAGGGAATGCCGACGCGCTCCGCCCAACGCTCAAAAGTCTGCATGGAAATCATTGCCCAACGCTTTTCTCTCGCCATATTCAGCGCCACTTCTGATTCACCCGGGATATAAACCCGTGTAGTAACAATGTCATAAGCGGGAGAAAGCCGAACACCGGTTTGGTTGGGGTAGATCATGGACCAGTTTTTTACATGGGCATCGCCATTCGCCAACAAAATATTGGCCAATAAGCGGCGGGCCATCTGTTGCACATCGGCCAAAGGGTCACTGCCCCAGTCATAAAGGTATGCCGCTATTTGCTCATAGTTTTTGCCACGATATTTATCGTGTGCATAGAGTTCAAATAGTTGGGCAAAATCTTCCGTATGCACGCGCCCGCTTTCGCTACGATCAAAACGACGAATGGCGTAAGCATAAGGTTCATCGACTAAGCGAATATCCGGTAAGTTATCCAGTTGCCCCAACGCAACCAGCTCAATATCAGGAATATCCACACCGATAGCTTGCGCCAATCGCATCGCCGTATATTCATTTGCAGGCACGTTACGATGAACCGTCGATGGCGTTTTGATAATCCAGCTATCAGCTCCCACCTGAGAAGAGATGTTGAAGCGCCCATCTTTACGCAGAGAGGAAAACTTCATCTGCACGCCTGCCAGAGAAAACTTCTGCGTATCCAGCCCGACGTCGATTTGCACCGCTTCCAGCTCGCCGCGCGAGGTTAATGCCCAAGCGGGGATCTCATTTGCAGCAAGCGCTTGTGCCTCAAGCGCCCCGGGCAGGTTGGCACCAGCCCAGGCCATCAAAAAAAACTCTTCATCAACATGCGTTTTCAGAGATTGGGCCAACCAGCTACGCAATGCCCCTTCAGGCAGTAAATTGGATAAAACGGGAGGAAGACGCTGTGATGACATCAAAACCTGTTCAAGATAACCCGGGTGGGCCCGCTGTCTTAGGGTGAACAACGGACGACTGGCCTCCGGCAAAGCAAGATATTGCGGATCAAAGGTCAGGATATTTTTGCCACCGCTATAATGCGCCAACACACCAATGCGCACCTGGTGCAGCATCAGTGCCAATGCCTGTACCGATTCAACCTGCCGTTGCCCATTCATCAGCTAGTCCTCGAGATCTTTCAGTTTTTTTTCGAAGCTCTGCAATTCATCGGCTGCAGAAACCTTGTTCACCTCTTTTTGCAGCAAGCGCTCCACATCACGCACATCGTTTTTCGGCACGATAAGGTATTCCAAATCCATCGCCGCCAATATGCGTAGCAGGGTGCTCACTCGCATATCACTGCCGGATTCAATACGCTGATATTGCTGTTGGGTCATACCGATTTTCATCAAAAAGTCTTTTTGGTTCCAGCCCAGCTCGGTGCGTTTCTCTTTCAAAAATTTTGCTATCTCTGATGATTTCCGCATCTTTCACCTCAAAACAACTTATTGATTGTACCTACCGCAATAAACAACACATTAGTTGTTAAATTAGGCAAAAACAACTCATTTGCTGTACCTGCATCTAAAAACAACTCATTAGTTGTAAATAAACAACAGAACAATAAATAAGCTGTTTTTTGTTCGAGCTCAAGCCAGCGGCAGCGCCATCACTATCGCATCTTCACGCCCGTTGGCGCTCGGATAGTAATTACGGCGGAGAGTCACTTCGTTAAAACCGAGATCTTCGTACAGCGCAATAGCCGCACGGTTAGAGGCGCGCACTTCAAGCCACAGCGTGACGACGCCACGGGCTTCCAACTGCGCAATCAGCGCTTCCAGCAGAAAACGGCCGAAACCGCGACGCTGCCAGTCAGGATGAATCGCGATATTGAACAACGTCGCTTCGTCGAGCACGATCTGGGTAATGGCGAAGCCCGCCATCTGCCCTTCGGCATCCAGTTTCAGGTTAAGGTAACGATCGCCCTGATTGCTGGTAAAAGTGGCTTGCGTCCAGGGAAAGGCGTGGCTGGCCTGCTCAATCTTGAAGGCCGTGGCCAGATCGGCCGCCGTCAGGGTAGAAATAGTGTTCATGATGACAAATCTGCTGCCAGAGTGCGCGCTTGGCACTCGCGTCGAGGGAAAGCTCGGCCAGTGCCGGGCTGTGTAGTTGTGCGCCGGCCACCGCGAACGGCTCCGCGACGCCCAGCCGCCAACTGTTGCATTCGGTATCCTCAGGCAGCATCGCTACCTGGTCCGGCGTCAGGCCGTAGGTTTGCGCCGGGGTCAGCCCCAGGCTGCGCAACACGTCGCAAAACAGCGGATCGTTATGCTCAGGCAGTGGCTGCGCCACCACCAGCAAACGCACATCGGGCGGCAGGCTGACCGCTACTTCGCCCTGCAACACGCCCGGGCGGCGCAATGTCCACTGCGTAATACCCAGTTGTTGTAACAGCCAGTCGCGTTTTGATGCCATGCCGATTCCTGTCAGGAGCTACCCGTTGTGGTGCGCCATGCCTGCCATGCGCCGCGCTATGCTAACAAACCCGCGCGGCCTGCGCCAACAAACCCGTCGAACATATCGCCACAAAGCTCTATAATCCCCAGCTTAATTTCCAGGAGCAAAAAACCGATGTCTGCATTAACCCCCGCCAGTGAAGTCATGCTGCGCCACAGTGATGAGTTTATTGAACGCCGCGTTCTGTTCGCCGGTGACCTGCAGGACAGCCTGCCGGCCCAATTCGAAGCCGCGGATGTACGTGTCCATACCCAACAATACCATCACTGGCAGTTACTGAACCGGGCGATGGGTGACAACGTGCAGTTCGGTCTGACCGTAGATGCCGAGTTTGTCGCCGAATGCGATACGCTGATCTACTACTGGCCGAAGAGCAAACAGGAAGCGCAGTTCCAGCTGTGCAACATTCTGGCGTTGCTGCCGGTAGGCGCAGAAGTGTTCGTGGTCGGCGAGAACCGCAGCGGCGTGCGCAGTGCGGAACAGATAATGGAAGACTACGCCACCTTGGTAAAAATCGACAGCGCCCGTCGCTGTGGCCTGTATCACGGTCGCCTGGATACCCAAACCGAATTTGATTTGGACGACTGGTGGGAAAGCTACCCGCTGCACGATCTGGAAGTGAAAACCCTGCCGGGCGTGTTCAGCCGCGATGGGTTGGACGTAGGCAGCTCACTGCTGCTGTCGACCCTGGAAAAACACATGAAGGGCAAAGTGTTGGATCTGGGCTGTGGCGCCGGCGTCATGGCCTCGGTGCTGTCTAAGCTGTCGCCTAAGGTGAAGCTGACGCTCAGCGACGTCAACGCCGCCGCGGTGGAATCCAGCCGCGCTACGCTGGCCGCCAACGGTATCGAGGGCGAAGTGATCGTCAGTAACGTCTATTCCGACATTACCGGCCGCTTTGACATGATCATCTCCAACCCGCCGTTCCACGATGGCCTGCAAACCAGCCTGACCGCAGCCGAAACCCTGATCCGCGGTGCGTTGAAACACCTGCCGATAGGCGGCCGTCTGCGCATCGTGGCCAACGCCTTCCTGCCGTACCCGGACATTCTGGACGCCACCTTCGGCAGCCACGAAGTGCTGGCGCAAAACGGCCGCTTCAAGGTGTATCAAGCCACCGTCGCCCGTGCGCCGCGCGATGCGAAGAAAAAGAAGTAACGGTTACCCGCCGAATATCATGACCAAGAGCGCAGCGTTTTCACGCTGCGCTTTTTTTTAGCCGTTGATATAGGTCATCGACTCGGCGCCATAACGCGGGCCCGCTGCAGCCTGGAACGGGAATACCGCCTCAATCGCCGCCAGCTCAGCCTCGCTCAGCGTCAGCTCAGCCGCCGCGATATTCTCCTCCAGATAACGGCGACGCTTGGTGCCCGGGATCGGCACAATGTGTTCGCCCTGCGCCAATACCCAGGCCAGCGCCAGCTGTGACGGTGCGACACCTTTGCGTTTCGCCAGCTCAGCGACCTTTTCCACCAGCGCCAGATTGCGGGCAAAGTTCTCGCCCTGGAAGCGCGGATTACTGCGGCGGAAATCGTCGGCGTCCAGATCCTCCGGCCGCTGGATCGCCCCGGTCAGGAAACCGCGTCCCAGCGGGCTATAAGGCACAAAGCCGATGCCCAGCCGCGAGCAGGCCGCCAACGTTCCCTGCTCGGCATCGCGCGTCCACAGCGAATATTCGGTTTGCAATGCGGTAATCGGGTGCACCTTGTGCGCACGCTCCAGCGTGGCGACCGAAGCCTCACTCAGCCCGATATAACGAATTTTACCTTCGCTAATCAGGTCCGCCATGGTGCCCACCACCTCTTCAATCGGCACTTCGGGATCCACGCGGTGCTGGTAGTAAAGATCGATCACATCCACCCCAAGCCGCTGCAGGCTGCCCTCCACCGAACGACGGATATATTCCGGCCGGCTGCTGACGCCCCGTGCTGCGGGATCGGTAGGATCGCGCAAAATGCCGAATTTAGTGGCCAGAAAGACCTGATCCCGTTTGCCCTTGATCGCTTTGCCAATCAGTTGCTCATTGGTATGCGGCCCGTACATATCGGCGGTATCCAGCAGGGTTACCCCCAGCTCCAGTGCCCGATGCAAAGTGGCAATGGCTTCTTTTTCATCGGAATCGGTTGAGTAAAAGTCGCTCATGCCCATGCATCCCAAACCCAGAGCGGAAACGACCGGCCCGTTAAACCCTAATGTGCGCTGTTGCATTGTGCTGCCCTCTTGCTGTTTTTTAACCGTAGTGGTGTCGCAACAAAGTCTGGTTGTTTACCCTGTAAAGATAAATAATGCAGATTACTCATCACTGTTCAAAAATCGCTAACAATCACGGACGGTAAAATGGATCAGGTTCAGGCCATGCGTATTTTCACCCGTATCGTCGAGCTGGGCAGTTTCAGCCGGGCGGCCGAGCGCTTGCAACTGCCGCGCGCCACGGTCAGCAACGTGCTGAAGCGGCTGGAGCAGCGCCTCGGCGTACGGCTGCTGATCCGTACCACCCGTCAGGTGCAGGTGACCAGCGAAGGCACGCTCTATTATCAGCGTTGCGTACAGCTGCTGGGCGCGCTGGAAGAAGCGGATACGCTGTTCAGCCGCCATAAGCTGCAACCTTCCGGCAAGGTGCGTATCGATATGCCGCATTCGCTGGCGCGTGAAATCGTTATCCCGGCGCTGGACGATTTTTATCAGCGCTATCCGGATATTACGCTGGCGTTAGGCGCCAATGACACTCACGTGGATCTGCTGCGTGAAGGCGTGGACTGCGTGCTGCGCGCCTGGGAAACCGAAGACGACAGCCTGGTGGCGCGACGCATCGCCATGCTGCCGCAGTTAACCTGCGCCTCTCCCGGTTACCTGGCGGCGTTCGGCGTTCCGCAGTCCATTGACGAGCTGCGGCAACACCGCGCGGTGGGGTATTTTTCCCTCGCCAACAACCGTGATTACCCGCTGGAATTTTGCCGCAACGGGAAAGTGGAACGGCGCGAACTGCCCGCCAGGCTGAGCGTCAGCGGCGCCGATGCTTACACCAGCGGCTGTCGCGCCGGCATGGGGTTGATACAGGCGGCGCACTATTCGTTGGCGCCGTGGCTGGAAAACGGGGAGTTGGTGGAAGTGCTGGCGGAAACGCCACCACCGCCGATGCCGATTTACATCATGTATCCGCCCGGCCGATTTCTCGCGCCACGGGTCAGAGTATTGATTGACTGGCTGATTTGGCTGTTTGAAAACCCTAAAAGCAGCGATATGGCTGTTTTTCCAGCAAACGCCCGCAAACAGGGGAAATAACTATTGACGTACCCGCCAAAATCTCTAGAATTCGCCTCCGTGGTAACGTTACTCCGGTAATGTTTCTGGTA
>NZ_BCTU01000010.1 GCF_001590925.1 Serratia plymuthica NBRC 102599 | reverse complement strand
AATAGCCGCCGCGACCGCCGCCTTGCGTGGATCTTCCTCTGTCACCGCCGCTGCCGGTTCGGCCGGCGCGGTGTCGACAGGTGTTTCAACCCCGGCTTGCTGCGCGGCTTTTTTGGCTTTTACCCGTGCCAGCGCGGCGGCAACCGCCGCTTTACGCGGGTCTTCACCTTCAGCGACCGTTGCCGCATCTGGAGCGGTTGTCGTCTCCAACTGAGCGCGGCGTTCGCGAGCCTGAGCCTTGCGGGCTTCGCGGGCGGCAATCATCTCGCTGTTGTCTGGGGCATCACCGCTCACCGTGCCGGTCGCCGGCGCGGCATTTTTACTGCGTACGCGCGCCAGAGCGGCCTGAACGGCATCCTGATCGTCATCGGTCAGTTTGACCGCTGCTTTCTTGTGGCGTTCTTCACGCGCCAGTTTTTCGCGCTCCAGTCGCGCCAGCTTGGCTTCATAACGCGCCTTGGCTTCGGCGGTGCGTGCGGCTTCCTGATCGATGGCTTTGATCTCGGCCTTTTCCTGGCGGTAATACTGCACCAGCGGAATATTGCTTGGGCAGACAAAGGCACAGGCACCGCATTCAATGCAGTCGAACAGGTTATGATTGCGGGCTTTTTCGTGTTCTTCGCCGCGGCTGAACCAGTAAAGCTGTTGCGGCAACAGGCCCGCCGGGCAGGCGTCGACGCACAGACCGCAGCGGATACAGGACTGTTCAGGCTCCTGCGGCGCCATTTCGTTGACCGACGGGGCCAGAATGCAGTTGCTGATTTTAACGATCGGCACGTTAAGGGCGGGCAGGGTAAAGCCCATCAGCGGGCCGCCCATCACCACCATTTGCTGTGCCTGCGGCTGGAAGCCGGCAAAATTCAACAGGTGCTGCACCGGCGTGCCGATGCGCGCCCACAGATTGCCCGGCTGGCTGAGCGCATCGCCGGTCAGGGTCACTACGCGCTCGATCAGCGGTTCGCCGTCAACAATGGCGCGCTTAATGGCGAAAGCGGTGCCGACGTTTTGCATCAGCACGCCGATGGCGGAAGAGTGCTTGCCGTGCGGCACTTCCTTGCCGAGCAGGATCTTGGTGAGCTGCTTGGCGCCGCCGGAAGGGTATTTGGTCGGGATCACCCGCAGGGCGATGCCCGGTTGATCGCGCAACGCCAGCTTCAGGGCTTCGATCGCTTCCGGCTTGTTGTCTTCGATGCCGATCAGCGTGACTTTAGGTTGCAGCAGGTGACGCAAAATCTGCGTGCCTTCGATAATCTGGTCGGCGTGTTCGCGCATCAGACGGTCATCGGCGGTGATATAAGGCTCGCATTCGGCTGCGTTGAGGATCAGCGTTTCCACGCCGTTCATGCCGCCCTGTAGCTTGCTGGCTGTAGGGAAACCGGCGCCACCCAGCCCGGCGATGCCGGCCTGATGAATGCGTTGCAATAGATCCTGCGCCGCCAGTTGGCGATAGTCCGCCACCGGCGCACGCTCGCACCAGCGGTCTTCGCCATCCGCCTGGATTATCACGCATAACTCCGCCAGCCCGGAAGGGTGAGCGGTGATATGTGGTTTGATGGCACTGACGGTGCCGGAGGTCGGCGCATGTACCGGCACCGTGCGGCCGCGGCCCACGGTCAGCGGTTGGCCCTTCAGCACTCGGTCACCGACGTTGACGCACAGCTCGCCTTCCGGTCCAAGATGCTGTTGCAGGGGAATAATAAAACTGTCGGCCAACGGAGCGGTGCGCAGAGGCACTCCGCTGGACTGAGTCTTCATTTCCGGTGGATGGATCCCGCCGTCGAAATCCCAAATCCGGTCTTTTTTGAAGGCGGCGAACAGATTAAGCATGTTGCTCCACGTGGATCACTTGCACCGGAATCGTCTTCATATCCCACTTCCAGTTGGCAGTGGTGGTGGCGACCGGCTTCATTTCAATACAATCGGTAGGGCACGGCGCAACGCACAGGTCACAGCCGGTACAGAGATCGGTAATTACGGTGTGCATGGCGCGCGTGGCGCCGACGATGGCATCCACCGGGCAGGCCTGAATGCACTTGGTGCAACCGATGCAGTTGGCTTCATCGATATAGGCCACCTGGCGCACCGGCTCGGCGGCGGCTTCGCTGCCCAAGGGTTGCGGCTCGACGTTAAGCAGTTCTGCCAGTTTCAGCATCACCTGCTCGCCACCCGGCGCGCATTTGTTGATCATCTCGCCGTTGGCGACGGCTTCGGCATAAGGGCGACAGCCGGGGTAACCGCACTGGCCGCACTGGCTCTGCGGCAGGATCTCGTCGACCTGCTCGGCCACCGGATCTTCTTCCACTTCAAAGCGGCGCGCGGCAAAGCCCAGCACCAGGCCGAACAACAGGCCGAGGGCACTAAGCGCGGCAATAGCAATCCATAACGCCGTCATTAGAATTTCACCAGCCCGGTAAAGCCCATAAAGGCCAGCGACATCAGCCCGGCGGTGATCAGCGCGATGGAAGAACCGCGAAATGGCGCCGGCACGTCGGCGACGGCCAAGCGTTCACGAATGGCGGCGAACAGCACCATCACCAGCGAGAAACCGGCGGCGGCGCTAAAACCGTACACCGCCGATTGCAGGAAGTTGTAGCCGAGATTGACGTTAAGCAGCGCCACGCCGAGCACCGCGCAGTTGGTGGTGATCAGCGGCAGGAAGATACCCAGCAGGCGATACAGCGCCGGGCTGGTTTTGCGTACCACCATCTCGGTAAATTGCACCACAACGGCGATCACCAGAATAAATGACAGCGTGCGCAGGTACACCAGATCCAGCGGAACCAGAATAAAGGTGTTGATCACCCAGGCGCTGACGGAGGCCAGCGTCATGACAAAGGTGGTCGCCATCCCCATGCCGATGGCGCTTTCCAGCTTCTTGGATACGCCAAGGAACGGGCACAGGCCAAGAAACTTCACCAAAACGAAGTTATTCACCAGGACGGTGCCAACAAACAGGAGCAGGTATTCGGTCATTGCGATGCCTAAAAAAATAAAAGCCGCCTATTATCGGGAATTGGCGGCATAACGACAACATAGGGATAGCAAGGTTATTGCTCTTTTTGCCCTTTTTTGGCGAAAATTTACACAATTATCCGCACAAAACGTGCCACAGCGGCACTCAGCGTTCGGTAAAGGTGCCTTTTACCCGTTGGGAACGCTTCATGTAGGGCACCAATAGCGCCGCCATCAACAGGGGCCAACCCAAACTGCGTACCGCCAGTTCGTCCGGCACCGGTGCAAAGGCGAAGGCTTTTATCGCCAGCAGCACGGTGATCAACAACCACACCAGGAACAGTTTGGGGAAACGCTGCGAGCGCTGGCAAAACAGCCACAGCAGCCACAGGGTAAAGCACCACATCGCCAGCGTGGTCAGGACGGACAAATACCATTGCAGGGTAAATGCCTGGGCGTTGGTCAGCAGGTATTCGCGCGATTCCGGCATGAAAATCGCCATGCCATACAGGAGCATCATCAGGCTGGCGCTAAGCAGGGTGACAATCATATAGGCCATCGGGGCCAGCAACCAACCGCCAATACGGGTGTATTCAGCTTGAGACATAAACGGCTTCCTGGGTAAGACATGAAGCCGCATAGCTTAGCGGGTAATAGGGGGTTAGTCATCAATATCAAGCGGATGGTCGGGACAATGAGGCAAGGGCAGCACGTTTGGCTACCGGCAGCCGGTTTTCCCCCGGCTGCCGACAGATTAACGGCGGTTTAGCTGGTAGTAGGCTTCGTTCCAGCGGATTTCGTTTTTGAACGCCGGCAGAGCAGTGGCGTTATCGATCAACAAGAACTCGATGTTGTGCATCTCGGCGTACAGCCGCAGTTGGTCTGCGTCCAGCGCCTGGGAGAACACGGTATGGTGCGCGCCGCCGGCCAGGATCCAGGCTTCTGCGGCGGTGGCCAGCGTCGGCTGAGCCCGCCAGATGGCGCGCGCTACCGGCAGCTTGGGCAGCGGGTGCGGCTGTTCCACGGTATCCACCTGATTGACCAGCAGGCGGAAACGGTCGCCCATGTCGATCAGGCTGGCGTTAACCGCCGGGCCGGCCGGGGTGGAGAAAATCAATCGCGCCGGATCCGCCTTGCCGCCGATGCCGAGCGGTTGAATGTCCAGCAGTGGCTTGCTTTCTTTGGCGATTGAGGGGCACACCTCCAGCATGTGCGAACCGACCACCAGATCGTTGCCCGGCTGGAAGTGATAGGTGTAATCCTCCATAAACGAGGTGCCGCCGTTCAGTCCATCGGCCATCACTTTCAGGATGCGCAGCAGCGCTGCGGTCTTCCAGTCGCCTTCGCCGCCAAAGCCGTAACCCTGTTGCATCAGGCGTTGCACCGCCAGCCCCGGCAGTTGCTTCATGCCGTGCAGGTCTTCAAAGTTGGTGGTAAAGGCCTGGAAATTGCCTTGTTCCAGAAAACGCTTCATCCCCAATTCGATGCGTGCCGCGTCGATCAGGTTCTCGCGCTTTTCACCGTTGATTTTCGCCGCATCGCTCAACACATAGCTGGCTTCGTATTCTTCAATCAGCGTGTCCACATCGCCACGGCTGACCTCATTGATCACGCTGACCAAATCGCCGATGCCATAGGCATTGACCGAGTAGCCGAACTGGATCTGCGCGCCGACCTTATCACCTTCGGTCACCGCCACTTCACGCATGTTGTCGCCAAAACGTGCCACTTTCAGCTGCCGGCTTGCCTGTTTGGCGGCGGCGGCACGCATCCACTGGGCAATGCGGCGGTGTGCTTCAGGATCCTGCCAGTGGCCGGCAACCACGCTGTGCTGCTGGCGCATGCGGGCGCCGATAAAGCCGAACTCACGGCCGCCGTGGGCGGTCTGGTTCAGGTTCATAAAGTCCATATCCATGCTGTCCCAAGGCACCTGGGCATTGAACTGGGTATGGAATTGCAGCAGCGGTTTGTTGAGGATAGACAGCCCGGCGATCCACATTTTGGCCGGCGAAAAGGTGTGCAACCAGGTCAGGATGCCGATGCACTCCTGGCGATAGTTGGCGTCGCGGCACAGTGCGGTAATTTCATCCGGTGTGGTGACCAGCGGCTTCAGCACCAGTTTTACCGGCAACCCCGCCTCACGGTTGAGACTTTCCACGACCTGTTCGGCGTGCGCCTTGACCTGTTGCAGGGTTTGCGGGCCGTACAGGTGCTGGCTGCCGATGGCGAACCAGATTTCATGCTGCTTAAATGCATCCATCAGAGACTCCTGGGGGTTAGTGTTGGGTATCGGGATTCAGCATGGCGAATCTGCGCCAGGGGCGTAGCGCGGCTCGGCGGCCAGGCACCATTGCTGATAGCGTTGATAAAGCTGTTGATAGCGCGTGACACGCTGCGGATCCGGCTGCAGCGTGCGTTCGATGCCGCAGGCCATCTGGCGCTGCGCCTCGGGCACGCTGCCGAAACGGCCGGCGGCCACGGCGGCGAAGATCGCCGCACCCAGCGCGCAGCATTGATCGGAGGCGACAATCTGCAACGGTCGGTTCATCACGTCGGCGCAGGCCTGCATGATCGTCGGCGATTTCCGCGCGATGCCGCCCATGGCCAGCACGTTGTCGACCGGGATATCCTGCCGTTCGAAGCACTCCATGATGGCGCGGGCGCCAAAGGCGGTGGCGGCAATAAATCCGCCAAACAGCGTCGGTGCGTCGGTCCCGAGGTTCAAATCGGTAATCACGCCCTTCAGACGCTGGTTGGCATAGGGGGTGCGGCGGCCGTTAAACCAGTCCAGCACCACCGGCAGGTGATCCAGCGACGGATTGTTGGCCCAGGATTCGGTCAGCGCGGCCAGCAGGCCGGCTTCAATCTGTTTCAACTGCGGTTGCAGTTCGGGGTGGTTTTTCGCCGCCTCATGCAGCGGCCAGCTCAGCAAACGGCTGAACCAGGCATACATATCGCCAAAGGCCGATTGCCCGGCCTCCAGACCTATCAGTTCCGGCACTACGCTGCCGTCGACCTGGCCGCAGATCCCTTCGATCGCGCGCCCGTCGACCCGCTGACGATCGGCGATCAGGATGTCGCAGGTGGAGGTGCCAATCACCTTCACCAGGGTATAGGGTTGCGCCCCGGCGCCCACCGCGCCCATATGGCAATCGAACGCGCCACCGGATAACACCACGCTCTGCGGCAGCCCGAGGCGTGCGGCCCACTCGGCGGTGAGCGTGCCGACCGGCAAATCGGCGGTGTGGGAGTCTTCAAACAAAGGCCAGGGCAAGTCTTCGACCAGCAGGGGATCGAGCGCGGCGAAAAACGCTTTCGGCGGCAGGCCGCCCCAGTCGGGGTGCCACAGCGTTTTATGCCCGACGCTACAGCGCCCGCGTTTCAAACGCTGTGGGGCGGTGGTGCCGGACAGCAACGCCGGCACCCAGTCACACAGTTCCACCCAAGAGGCGGCGGCTTGGCGCACCCCGGCGTCCTGACGCGAAACGTGCAGGATCTTGGCCCAGAACCATTCGGATGAATAGACGCCGCCGATATAGCGAGAATAGTCGGGGAAATCGCCGCTGCGGCACAGCCGGTTGATGGCGTCGGCTTCCTCGATGGCGGTGTGATCTTTCCACAGCACAAACATGGCGTTCGGGTTGTCGGCAAACTCCGGCCGCAGCGCCAGCACCTTGCCCTGCGCGTCAATCGGCGCAGGCGTGGATCCGGTGGAATCGACCCCGATGCCGATCACCTGCAGCCGTTGCTGCGGGGACATGCGCTGCACCAGGCTGACGATCGCCTGTTCCATGGCTTCTATATAGTCGAGCGGGTGGTGGCGGAACCGGTTCTCTGCGGCGTTGCAGAATTCGCCGCGCTGCCAGCGAGGGTAGTAAACCACTTCGGTATCCAGCTCCTGGCCGTTATGGCAGTCAACCGCCAATACCCGCACCGAATCGCTGCCGAAGTCCAATCCCAGGGCAATAGCGTCTGCCGTCATGATGTTGACTCCTGATGTGTAAATACGCTGTGACAACCATAGGAGCCGGAGCGGTGGGCAGGTGAGGAGCCATTAGCTGGAAGTATGCACTTTTCTGCTTCGCACAGTGATTTTGTGACGGTTGTCATAAGTTGATGTTTGGCGAAACTCGCTAAATATATGCACATATCTGCTGTATTCCACGGATGTGATAGCGCTCTACATTTTGGCAACAAATACCCGCTAAAACTTAATCCGTCTTACAGCTGGTGTTGGGAGATGCCGCGCAAACAAGCGGCGCACCGACAACAGGTACCCTAATGATAACGTTTTCACGGCGAGCGAATTTATTCGCCGAAGAGAACAACACTGCGGAGAGCATCATGCATAAATTCACTAAGGCGTTGGCGGCACTGGGGCTGGCGGCCGTTATGTCACATTCGGCTGTCGCCGAGACCATGAAGCTGGGCTTTTTGGTCAAGCAGCCAGAGGAACCCTGGTTCCAGACCGAATGGAAATTTGCCGACAAGGCCGGTAAGGATCTCGGTTTCGACGTGATCAAAATCGCCGTGCCGGACGGGGAGAAAACCCTTAACGCCATCGACAGCCTGGCGGCCAGCGGAGCCAAGGGCTTTGTCATCTGCACGCCCGATCCGAAGCTCGGCTCGGCGATCATGGCCAAGGCGCGCAGTTACAACCTGAAAGTGATCGCCGTGGACGATCAGTTCGTCACTGCCAAGGGCAAACCTATGGACAGCGTGCCGCTGGTGATGATGGCGGCCACCAAAATCGGTGAACGCCAGGGCCAGGAGCTGTGGAAAGAGATGAACAAACGCGGCTGGAAACCGGCGGACACCGCCGTAATGGCGATCACCGCCGATGAGCTGGATACCGCCCGTCGCCGCACCGGCGGTTCGATTGCCGCGCTGAAAGCGGCCGGCTTCCCGGAAAAACAAATCTACTCGGTACCGACCAAGTCCAACGATATCCCGGGGGCGTTCGACGCCGCCAACTCAATGCTGGTGCAGCATCCTGAAGTGAAAAACTGGCTGATTGTCGGCATGAACGACAACACCGTGCTGGGCGGCGTGCGCGCCACCGAAGGCCAGGGCTTCAAGGCACCTAACGTGATCGGCATCGGCATCAACGGTGTGGATGCGGTCAGCGAACTGTCCAAGGCGCAGGCTACCGGTTTCTACGGGTCGCTGCTGCCAAGCCCGGACATTCACGGCTACAAGAGCATTCAGATGCTGCATGACTGGGTAGAAAAGGGTGTGGAGCCGCAGAAATTTACCGAAGTGACCGACGTGGTGCTGATCACCCGCGACAACTTTAAAACCGAACTGCAGAAAAAAGGCCTGATGTAATCACCGAGCCGCCCGCAGCGTAACGCCGGGCGGCATTTTTGACCGCAGGAGGATCGCATTATGACCGCCGCATTGCCGTATCTGACGTTTAAAGGCATCGGTAAAACCTTCCCGGGCGTGAAGGCGCTGGACGATATCAGTTTCAGCTGCCAGGCCGGGCAGATCCACGCGTTGATGGGGGAAAACGGCGCCGGGAAATCCACGCTGCTGAAAATCCTCAGCGGCAACTACGCGCCGACCCAGGGCGAAATTCAACTGAAAGGCCAGCCGGTTCAGTTCACCAACACCACCGATGCCTTGAACGCCGGGGTCGCGATTATCTACCAGGAGCTGCATCTGGTGCCGGAAATGACGGTGGCTGAGAACATTTATCTCGGCCAGTTGCCGACCAAGCTCGGGCTGGTGGATCGCAAGCTGTTGCGTTACGAATCCCGCTTGCAGCTGGAGCATCTCGGGTTGGATATCGACCCGGATACGCCGCTGAAATACCTGTCGATCGGCCAGTGGCAGATGGTGGAAATCGCCAAGGCGCTGGCGCGCAACGCCAAGGTGATCGCGTTTGACGAGCCGACCAGTTCGCTGTCTGCCAGAGAGATTGAGCAATTGTTCCGGGTGATCCGCGAACTGCGCGCCGAAGGGCGGGTGATCCTCTACGTTTCGCACCGTATGGAGGAGATCTTTGCCCTCAGCGATGCCATTACGGTATTCAAAGACGGCCGCTATGTGCGCACCTTTGACGACATGAACCAGGTCAACAACGCGCAGCTGGTGCAGGCGATGGTGGGCCGCGATCTCGGTGACGTCTATGGTTATCAGCCGCGTGAGCTGGGGCCGGTGAGATTGTCGCTACAGGGATTGCAGGCGCCAGGCGTCAAAACCCCTATCGATCTGAGCGTGCGCGCCGGGGAGATCGTCGGGCTGTTCGGCCTGGTGGGCGCCGGGCGCAGCGAACTGATGAAGGGCATTTTCGGCGCTACGCGGGTCAGCCGCGGGCAACTGACGCTGGATGGCCAGCGGCTGGACATCCGTTCGCCGATAGACGCTATCCGTGCCGGCATCATGCTGTGCCCGGAGGACCGCAAGGCGGACGGCATCATTCCGGTGCATTCGGTGCGGGACAACATCAACATCAGCGCGCGGCGTAAAAGCATCCGCGCAGGCTGCCTGATCAATAACGGCTGGGAAGTCAGCAATGCCGACCACCACATCCGTGCGCTGAATATCAAAACCCCAAGTGCCGGTCAGCTGATTATGAATTTATCCGGCGGTAACCAGCAGAAGGCGATTCTGGGCCGCTGGCTGTCGGAAGAAATGAAAGTGATCCTGCTGGATGAGCCGACGCGCGGTATCGACGTCGGCGCCAAGCATGAAATTTACCATGTGATTTACCAACTGGCGCAGCAGGGCATCGCGGTGCTGTTCGCTTCCAGCGATTTGCCCGAAGTGCTGGGGCTGGCAGACCGCATCATCGTGATGCGCGAAGGCGCCATTTCCGGCGAATTATTGCATGACGATGCCAGCGAGGAAAAAGCCCTCAGCCTGGCGATGCTGCGCACCCCCGATATTGCCCCTGATGCCGCTGTGGCGGTGGCTTGATTGTGAAGGAGAAAGAGATGTCGACCATAACGACCCATTCTGTGAAAAACCGCAGCGGCCGGGGGCTGGCGCGTATCTGGGACAGCTACGGCATGCTGGTGGTGTTCGCGGTGCTGTTTATCGCCTGCGTAGTGTTTGTGCCTAACTTCGGTTCTTTCATCAACATGAAAGGGCTGGGGCTGGCGATATCCATGTCCGGCATGGTGGCCTGCGGCATGCTGTTTTGCCTGGCCTCCGGCGACTTCGATCTGTCCGTCGCTTCGGTTATCGCCTGTGCCGGGGTTACCACGGCGGTGGTGATCAACCTGACCGAAAGCCTGTGGATCGGCGTAGGCGCCGGCCTGCTGTTGGGCGTGGCGTCGGGGTTGATTAACGGTTTTGTCATCGCCCGGCTGAAAATCAACGCCCTGATCACCACGCTGGCCACCATGCAGATCTTGCGCGGGCTGGCCTACATCATTTCCGACGGTAAAGCGGTGGGCATTGAAGACGAACGCTTCTTCACCCTGGGCTACGCCAACTGGCTGGGGTTGCCTGCGCCGATCTGGATCACCGTCGCCTGCCTGATCCTGTTCGGTTTCCTGCTCAACAAAACCACCTTTGGCCGCAATACGCTGGCGATCGGCGGCAACGAAGAGGCGGCGCGGCTGGCTGGGGTGCCGGTGGTGCGCACGAAAATCATCATCTTTGTGCTGTCCGGGCTGGTGTCGGCCGCCGCCGGCATCATTCTGGCTTCGCGCATGACCAGCGGCCAGCCGATGACCTCGATCGGCTATGAGCTGATCGTGATCTCGGCTTGCGTGTTGGGCGGGGTGTCGCTGAAGGGCGGTATCGGCAAAATTTCCTACGTTATCGCCGGCATCCTGATCCTCGGTACGGTAGAGAACGCGATGAATTTGCTGAATATCTCGCCGTTCTCGCAATATGTGGTGCGCGGCGTGATCCTGCTGGCGGCGGTAATTTTCGACCGCTACAAACAGCAGGCCAAACGTACGGCGTAGAAAATCGTTAACCCTGCTCACAGTTCTGCCATCGGCTCAGGCAGTAATCTGCCGGGCCGATACACTACGTATACCAGACTGCTGACAAAGCCCGTTATTAGGGAGAGCGTGCCGAAGGGGTCGTAACGGCCTTGGCCGTCGACCAATTTGCCGGGAGCAAATTGGAACGACTTCATGTCGGCCCGCAGGGTGGGACACAGGGATGTGTCCCATAATGGCCCCTCGGTGCGCTAGGCCCGGGTATCTCGGACTCAAAGACAACTTTGTCATCAACCTCACAATACAAGCCGTTTGAGGAGGACCGATGTATCATCGCATGGCACAGGAACCGCAACCGAACCCGCTGTTACCGGGTTACACCTTCAATGCCTATCTGGTGGCCGGGTTGACGCCGATCATGGCGGACGGCCCGTTGGATTTCTTTATCGACCGCCCCGGCGGCATGAAGGGCTATATTCTCAACCTGACCATCAAGGGCCAGGGAAAAGTGTTCGATGGCGAGGACACCTTTTACTGCAACCCCGGCGATCTGCTGCTGTTTCCTCCCAAGGCATCCCATTACTACGGCCGTTCGCCGGACAGCGACTGTTGGTATCACCGCTGGGTCTATTTCCGGCCGCGCGCTTACTGGGCCGACTGGCTGGAATGGCACAGCAAAACCCATGAGGTGGGGCGCCTGACGCTGCCAAACAACAACCTGCTGCTGGAATTCGACCGGCTGTTCGCCAATATCGAACAGACCCAGCGCTCCGGCCGCCGTTTTGCGGAAGAGCTGGGCATGAACCTGCTGGAACGCCTGTTGCTGCGCGCGATGGAAGAAGATCCGCTCAGCCCGCAGAAAATCATGGATCCGCGGGTCATCGAAGCCTGTCAGTTCATCACCGGCAACCTGGCGGGCGAGTTGCGCATTGACGAGGTGGCGCGCCATGTCTGCCTGTCGCCGTCGCGGCTGGCGCACCTGTTCCGTGAGCAGGTGGGCATCAATATCCTGCGCTGGCGCGAGGATCAGCGGGTGATCCGCGCCAAGCTGCTGTTGCAGACTACGCAGGAGTCGATCGCCACCATCGGTCGGGTGGTGGGCTACGACGATCAACTCTATTTCTCTCGCGTATTCCGCAAGCGGGTGGGGGTCAGCCCAAGCGATTTCCGCCGCCGCAGCCTGGAGATTAACTACCCGGCGAAAAGCGAGCGCCAATCGCCTTACGCGGCTGTTACCGGTTAACTGTAGTAGCGTTGAGGACATGCGCGGTAACCGGGCTGCCAGAGGAGAGGGAACCCGGTTACCGCGCATACGACTATTCCCCCATCACGCTCGCCGCCGCACGTGCGTCCATAGCCAAATTCTGTGTTGAAAGCCGCTTAGCGCCGCCCGTACTGATCTGCTCTTTCCCCCACCTGCCACCACCAGGCGATGGTTGGGATGTCGATCGGCTCTGACAGCTCGTTGCCCCTTGCTTGCCGGGTGAATCCTGAAGCGGTATAAGCCAGCCTGCCTGATGTCGTCCCATCAATAAATCGATAACGTTGGGTTTGCTGGCACCACAAGATCCCGCCAATGGTATATTCTTCCAGCGCATCAATATAAATTTCGGCTCCTTTGTCATGCGGTCCATTTAATACTTCATCACGGAGCTCGACAAAACGCATCAGCATACGGTCCTGCATATTGAAAGCCATTGCCATTGCGGCTTCGACAGAAAGGTTATGGGTGTCCATCAGAACATCGATGATGTTATACCCATCGGCAGTACGTTCCGCCTCCTTGAAGTAGGAATAGCAATCACTTGACCAGTTGACCACGGTGCGGGCCAGTTCCATCAACGCATTGACACGTCTGTCGAACAGCAAACCCGGCCCCAACTCCAACCCGTTGGCGATCTGCGTATTGAGCATAAATGTGGGGGTGGCACCAGTATGCATGCGGGTCACCACATAATCACTCAGGTTGGGGCGTATCCCGCGCGCCACGTTCGATGCTTTCTGGATCTCGATGAAAAACCAATGTCGGACCGAGTCCACCCACTGGTTGGCAAGATAGTCAGGCGACAATTGGCGAACGCGTTGCAGAATGTCCCGCATGGCCACTGCATAGCGATCATTTTTATCGACTATGATGTCGTGGCATTCCAGTGCACGAATAGTTCTGAAAGCGCTGTCCGCCATTTCCATCGGCTTGTCACGAGTTGGGCCTTCATCGCAAAATTCATCGTCCCAGGTAAAAGCAATCATCGCCAGATCGGCCCCCAATTGCAGTTGCTCGGCATTGGGGGCCAAGGTATAGACATAACCTGCAATCCCCCCGCAGTCCTGTCCGTACAGACGCTGGCGCTGTTCTTCAGTCCAGTAAAGACGGTAACGTTCCATGAAATCGAGCGCTTTCTTTTCAACTTCGGCTTTCAGGGGATGCACTTTGTACTGCCGGTTGAAGGGATTATAGTCAGGCACAATATGCATGACGGGTTGGGACGTCAGCGTCGGCTGGGCCTCGGGAGACAAAAAATCATTTGTGTTCATACTGTTCCCCATCATTGAATAGATATGACGTTAACGGATGATTATTTTTTGCAAGCAATCACGCTGTAAGTAGAAACCTTGTTCTTCAGCAGCGCCACCGACCAGTTTTCCGCCAGCACCCGCAGCTCCTCCAGCGCGCCGTCAACCCCCGCGGGGAAATGACGCTCGATATTGGCTTTGGAGTCCATCAGCCAGTGCGCTACGTCAACGTTTGACGGCAATACGCGAAAATCTTTTATGGTGAAACCGCTGTCTTCCAGCACCTGGCTAAAGTAAACCGGCGTTTTTTGATGGCGGCAGGCCAGGCGATCAACAATATCCGGCGTATCGGACTGGTAGCGATCCGGTTCGACGTTGTACAGATTGTCGGAAATGATCACCTTGCCACCGGGCCGCACCCGGTTGAATAACGCGCGCATGGCTTTCTCATACAGCTCGTTGGGGAAGTGAGAGATGACGCCGCGGATGATCACCAGATCATAAAGATCATCAGGATCCGGCAACAGTCCGATGTCCTGCGCGTTGCACAAAAACAGATTGATGCGGCCGCTCAACCCTTGCTCGGCATGGAAGCGGGCGCAGTAGTTGAGCTGCTGGGCGCTGACGTTAACGCCGTCCAGCCGCTGGCATTCCGGATAGCGCTCCGCCAGATGCTTGAGGATGTAACCCCAGCCGCAGCCGATATCCAGGATACGGCGCATCGCCGGCCGATCGCTGCCGGTTACCCCGGCCAGAAACAACTGCTGCTCGAAATAACGGACACTGGACTCATCCAGCCCAGCGGTGGGTTTCAATTTCGACGTCGGCGTCAGGGCGGGGGCAGGAGCCGTATCTTCATACACCCCAAATTGAAACAACAGCGTCTCGCCGATGGCCTTGCGCCAATGTTCCGGTTCTTCGCAGTAGGTCTGTACCACCTTCTCCTCATAGCTGTCGGTATGGCTATCCCGGATCACCTGATACGGCAGGTTTTGTAAATACACCGGATCGGGTGACATCATTTCAGACAGATTGCTCATGGTCGCTCTCCTCGATAAACGCGCGTGTTTTCGTGTAAAAAAGCTTCACTTTCATCGGTAAAACTCCCCACGTCGGCAACAAACTTCGCCACCGGCGGTGTAACAAAGCTGACAATGGCGTTTTCGATGCCGTCGGCGTCCAGACCGCAGGTCGCCAGCAGCTCTGCCGGCTCGCCGTGCTCGACAAAATTATCCGGAAAGCCCAGCAACAAGCTGTTTACCGCGATCCCGGTGGCGGACAGGCATTCCAGGCAGGCGCTACCCGCGCCGCCGGCGATGCAGCCTTCTTCTACCGTAACCAGCGTTTCATGGGTACGCGCCAGGCGCTGCAGCAGCCCAACGTCGAGCGGCTTGACGAAGCGCATATTGACCACGGTCGCATCCAGTCGGACGCCGGCTTCCAGCGCCGGCGCGACCATCGAGCCGAAGGCCAGAATGGCGATCCGTCGCCCAATGCGGCGAACCTGCGCCTTTCCCAACGGCAACGTCGCCATCTCGCGCTGCGGCAGCACGCCGGGGCCACTGCCGCGCGGATAACGCACCGCCGCCGGGCCATGATGATTCAGCGCGGTATGCAGCATTTGCCGGCACTCATTTTCATCCGCCGGGCACATCAGCAGCAGATTGGGAATGCAGCGCAGATAAGCCAGATCGAACATGCCCATATGGGTCGCGCCATCGGCTCCGACCACGCCGGCGCGATCGATGGCGAAGGTTACCGGCAGTTTCTGGATGGCGACGTCGTGGATAAGTTGGTCATAACCGCGCTGCAGGAAGGTGGAGTAAATCGCCACTACCGGCCGCATGCCTTCGGCAGCCAGGCCGCCGGCAAAGGTCACCGCATGCTGTTCGGCGATGCCGACGTCGAAATAGCGATCGGGAAAGCGCTGCTGAAAGGCCACCAGGCCGGAACCTTCACGCATCGCCGGGGTAATGCCGACCACGCGCACGTCGCGCTCTGCCTCGTCGCACAACCAGTCGCTGAATACCCGCGTATAGCTCAGCTTACCGGCGGGGGTGGGCAATATTCCGGCCTGCGGACAAAATTTGGCCGGTGCATGGTAGTTCACGGGATCGGCCTCGGCGTGCGAAAAGCCTTGGCCCTTACGGGTGATGACATGCAGCAACTGCACCCCATGTCGATCGCGCACTCGTTCCAGAGCCGGGATCAGCGTCGCCAGATCGTGGCCGTCAACCGGCCCCGAGTAGTCAAAGCCCAATGTGCTGAACAGTGACGCCGATTCGCCGCCTTGCAGAGCGACGAGATGCTGTTTCAGCGCGCCGACCGATGGCGAGATCGACATGTCGTTATCGTTGAGGATCACCAGCAAGGGCAGGTTCGGATCGAGCGTGGCGTTGTTCATCGCCTCAAAGGCCAGACCGGCACTGAGCGCTCCGTCGCCAATGACCGCGATACAGCGCCGGGCCTGCCGCTGCAGCCGGGCGGCGTGCGCCATCCCCAACGCGGCGGAGATTGACGTGCTGGAATGGGCGGTGCCGAAGCTGTCATAGGGGGATTCATCCCGTCTTGGAAAGCCTGAAATGCCGCCCTTTTGGCGCAGGTTGCTCATCTGTCCGCGTCTGCCGGTAATCGCTTTGTGCGGATAGCATTGATGACCGACGTCCCAGACAATGCGATCGTTTGGCGTATCAAAGACATAATGCAGCGCCAGGGTTAATTCCACCACTCCGAGATTAGAGGCTAAATGGCCACCGCTTTTTGCAATGCTGGATAATAAAAACATCCGGAGTTCATGTGCTGCCTGTGCTAATTGCTCACGGGTTAATTTCCGCAAATCAATCGGAAAATTAATTAACTCCAATAAGGTATCCATAGCCATTCACCAGTCGTTTAATATGGATAGCATTAACGGGATGCAAGCTTTTCCCATCGTGTTATTTCATTGGTGTCAAAACTTTTTATTATTAACCTGAACCAGGTGGTGAATTTTTCCGGATGCAATTCAACCTCATGCAATAACGGGATAACATCAATCCATCGCGAATTTTCTACTTCGTCAGGATTAATATCAGGTTCACCTTCAAACAAGCCAACATAAATATGGTCGAACTCGTATTCAGTCAGATTTCCAGGTACTTCAGCATGATAGGTAAAACTGGAAACTTTTTTCAGTGGGGTGCAAAACCCCATTTCTTCCTGTAAACGCCGCTGGGCGGCAGCATCGGTAGCCTCACCCCAGCGCGGATGGCCGCAGCAACTGTTGGTCCACAATCCGGCCGAATGGTATTTGCTGAACGCTCTTTGTTGCAGCAGCCATCTTCCTTTGTTATCAAATATAAAGATCGAAAACGCACGATGTAATAGCCCTTGCTGATGAACAGAGAGTTTCCCCTCCGAACGGATAGGGTTATCTTTGTCATCAACGAGGATCAGCATTTCTTCCACGAGTGACCCCCGAAATAAATTCGATTGCAGGTAGTATGTTTTTTGATCAATGAAATTTAATTAAAGACGCATTTTTTTCATTGTCAAATTTATTTAATGATGAGTTTGAAAAAATAAATTAATAACGATGATGTATAAGTTGGTGACATATTTTTTACTTATGGATGAGTTCAAGGTTAATTCAATGGTGAGAGGGATTCCGCGGCGAAATATATTTTATGTCAGAGCCAGATGATGAATGATTTTAGCTACAGAAACAAAAGGGTCGGCTAGCCCAATGATGCTAAACCCTCTGTCCTTGACTGTAATGAAGCGCCTCGGTCATGTTGATTGAAGAGTGGGGTTATTGTGCATCGCTGCAGTTAACATAACATTTACTTCTTGTTCCCGCCTGCGTCATGGTGTCAAATCGGATAGGTAGATAGCGAGCCAGCAAGAGGAAATACCATGGCAGAAAAAATTCGGGTTGGGCTGGTCGGTTACGGCTATGCCAGCAAAACCTTTCATGCGCCGCTGATTGTCGGCACCCCTGGCGTAGAACTGGCCGCCGTGTCCAGCAGCGATGCCGGCAAAGTGCACGCCGACTGGCCTGCGATGACGGTAGTGAGCGATCCGCAGGCGTTGTTCAACGACCCCTCTATCGATCTGATCGTCATTCCCACCCCCAACGATACCCACTTTCCGCTGGCGCAGCAGGCGATGGCCGCTGGCAAGCACGTGGTGGTAGATAAACCCTTTACCGTGACATTGTCACAAGCGCAAGAATTGAAACAGCAGGCGGAACAGAGCGGCACACTGCTGTCGGTGTTCCACAATCGCCGCTGGGACAGCGATTTCCTCACGCTCAAGGCGCTACTGAAAGAAGGCGCGCTTGGTGAAGTGGTTTACTTTGAATCGCATTTCGATCGCTTCCGGCCGGAAGTGCGCCAGCGCTGGCGCGAGCAGGCCGGCGCCGGCACCGGTATCTGGTACGATTTGGGACCGCACCTGATCGATCAGGCGCTGCAACTGTTTGGCAAGCCGCAAACGCTGTTTGTCGATCTGGGCGAACTGCGCCCTGGCTCGCAATCGGTGGATTATTTCCATGCGGTGCTGAACTACGGCAATCGCCGGGTGGTGCTGCATGGCACGGTGCTGGCGGCGGCGGAAACCGCGCGTTATATCGTGCACGGCACCCAGGGCAGCTTTATCAAGTTCGGGCTGGATCCGCAGGAAGATCGCCTGAAAGCCGGTGAGCGCCTGCCGCAGGCCGACTGGGGCTACGATATGCGCGACGGCGTAGTGACATTGTCACGCGATGGCATACTGGCGGAGAAGCCGTTGCTGAGCATTCCCGGCAACTACCCGGCCTATTACGCGGCAATTCGCGATGCGATTAATGGCGAGGGCGAAAACCCGGTGCCGGCCGGCGACGCCATCAAAGTGATGGAAATGATCGAGCTGGGCATTGAGTCTGCGAAACAGCAAAAGGCGTTGCCGGTGGTTTGAACGCCGTAGCTTCTGTCATCCACGGTTCCGGGTTCGCTTGCCGAACCCGTTTTACTCTTCGAGGGATCCCGATTCATGTCCTGGTTACAGCGTCTGCGCATTGATAAGTTTTTGTTGGTCCTGATTTTTGTGGTGATCGTCGCCTCGATCTTCCCCTGCGAAGGGGTATGGAAAACCTTCTTCGAACGCCTGACTACCGCCGCCATTGCGCTGTTGTTCTTTATGCATGGCGCCAAGCTGTCGCGCGAGGCGATTATCGCCGGCATGAGCCACTGGAAACTGCATCTGGTGGTGTTTCTCAGCACTTTCGCGCTGTTCCCGCTATTGGGGCTGGCGATGAATTGGATGGTACCGGGGCTGATGACGCCGACGGTTTATCTGGGCTTCCTTTATCTGTGCGCGTTGCCGGCAACGGTTCAGTCGGCCATCGCATTCACTTCTGCGGCGGGCGGTAACGTGGCCGCGGCGATTTGCAGCGCCTCGGCGTCCAGTATCCTCGGCGTTTTCCTGTCGCCGCTGTTGGTGGGGGCCTTGATGCATACTCAGGGCGGGAACACCGACGTAGTGCACGCCATTGGTTCGATAATTCTGCAACTGATGGTGCCGTTTGTGGTGGGGCATTTGGCGCGGCCGTTGATTGGCAAATGGGTCGATCGCCACCGTAAACTGATCAACATCACTGACCGTTCATCGATATTGCTGGTGGTGTATACCGCATTCAGCGCGGCGGTGGTGGAAGGCATCTGGCACCGCATTGATGGCTGGTCGTTGCTGACCATTCTGGTGATGTCGCTGGTGCTGCTGACGGTGGTGCTGATTATCAACACTTACACTGCGCGCTGGCTGGGGTTCGATACCGCCGATGAGATCACTATTGTGTTCTGCGGCTCGAAAAAGAGCCTGGCGAATGGCATTCCGATGGCCAACGTGCTGTTTCCTGCCGCTGCAGTGGGGGCCATGGTGCTGCCGCTGATGATTTTCCATCAGGTGCAATTGATGGTGTGCGCCGTACTGGCGCAGCGCTATGCGCGCAAAACCGCCAAACAGCGGGAGGCGCTGGCGGTGAAATAAACCGGGGCGCGTTATACGCGCCCCTTGCTTCATCAGCCCTGAACTTTATCGCGCAGAGCCTGCTTTTCCTGCTCGCTGAGGAACGCCATTTTCAGGCCGTTTTCCTGTGCGGTGCGGATTTCAGCCGGCGTCAGCCCGGCTTGTGGCGCCGCAACCCGATATTCGTGTTCGATCTCGATGCCCTGAACTGCCGGGTCATCGGTGTTGATCGAGGCCAGCACGCCGTGGCGCAGGAATTTCGCCAGCGGATGCTGGGCCAGAGAAGAGACGGTGCTGGTCTGAATATTGGAGGTCAGGCAGGATTCGATGCCGATGCCGTGTTCAGCCAGGAAGTCCATCAACGCCGGATCTTCAATCGCTTTCACCCCGTGGCCGATACGTTCGGCACCCAGCTCGCGGATCGCCTGCCAGATGCTTTCCGGGCCTGCGGCTTCGCCCGCGTGCACGGTAATGCGCAAGCCGGCGTCGCGGGCGCGGTTGAAGTGGCTGAGGAACAGGCTGCCCGGGAAGCCCAGCTCGTTACCGGCCAGATCCAGCGCGGTAATACCGTCGCGGTGCGCCAGCAGGCCTTCCAGCTCTTGCAAACAGGCCGCTTCGCCAAAGGTACGGCTCATGATGCCGATCAGGCGGACATCGATGCCCCGATCGCGAACGCCGGAACGAATGCCGTCAATCACCGCTTCGACTACCCCAGCCACCGGCAGTTGGTGTTTCATCGCCATGTAATACGGCGAGAAGCGCAGCTCGGCATAGTGCAGGCCGGCATTGGCCGCGTCCTCTACGTTTTCATAGGCTACCCGGCGGCAGGCATCCAGGTCGCCCAGCACCGCCACGCCCCAGTCCAGCTTTTGCAGAAAGCTGATCAGATCCGGTTCGGCATGGGTGATTTGCACATGCGGGCGCAGCGCTTCCAGCTCGTCAGCGGGCAGGGCCAGATTGAACTGACGGCCCAGATCGAGAATGGTTTGCGCACGGATGTTGCCGTCGAGGTGACGGTGAATGTCGGTAAGCGGTAGGCGGGAGTCAATCATGATCTGCACTCGTTATTTTGTTGTAGGTAAAGTGCATATCAGTATAAAAACAAAAGAATGAAAATTGCCATTACGTTGCATAAAAAAGTGATGAAAATCACATTAATTGCGGGCGGCGTCGCATTTTTGGCTAATGGCGGGCAAGAAGTCCCCGTGTTTGCTCTGACCCGCAATCGCGGAAAACATTAACCTGCCATCCGCTTACCGATGTTAGCGCCACCGATGCCGTACTCCGCCAGCGAGTCGACAATCCGGCCGATCTCCAGCGGCTGAGCTTGCTCAACCCGGATCACCGGGCCGATGGCCATCGGGGCGGCGCGTTCGGCCAGCGCCCGCAATTCAGGCAAATATTCTGTACCGGGGTGGCCTTTGGGCCGTTGCCCGATGCGCGAAGCATAGCGCTCTGCCGCCAGCTCGCCGGAAATCTGGTTCCACACTTCCAGAGGTTGCGTCACCCCGGCTTCGCGCAGGTAATGGCGCAACGGCTCTCTGGGCTGAAAGCCGAACCAGGCGTCGATAACGTAAGTGCAGCAGTCGGGGGCCTGCGCCACGATTGACCAAATGGCTTCATAAGCGGCGCAGCCAAGCCGCCGGTTCAGCCCCCGATCCACGTTGTCCATCCGCGACATAAAAGGCTCCTTGATACCGTCGAGGGCCAGATACGGCAGGCCGAAATGGTGCGCCAAGGCCTGCGCGACGGTGCTTTTGCCCGAGGCAGGAATGCCATTGACCAGAATGACGGTTTTTCCGCTCGCCAGAGTCATAATATTTCCACCACTTCTTGCCATATTTTCGCGGCGCGGAGTTTGTCGAGTCGCTCTTTATTGTCCAGCAAATCGACAATGGCACGAATACCGTCTTCGATATGCCGGTTACTGTCGGTCGCGCCGAACAGGATAACGATATCGGCCTTTTCGCTGTCGCGAAAGGCGATAGGCTCCTCCAGCAACACCATGCTGAAGCAGTTTTTAATTACCCCGCACTCCGGCCGCGCGTGGGGGATGGCGATGCCTTCGTCAAACACGTAATAAGCGCCATGGGCCAGCGTATTGCTGATCACCGCCTGATAATAAGAAGCGTGAATATAGCCGTTATCCACCAGGGGCTGAGCCGCCAGCGTAATGACCTTTTTCCAGTCCGTTTCCTTGACGCCGACCTGTATGGCGCCGGCCTCAATCAGCAGTTGTTTAATTGTCATCATGATCCCTCAGAGATTTTTCCTGATAATATTGCGCAGCTCGTCCATCTTGATAAAAACGGCATCGATATGTTGGCGATGGTTCTGGCTTTTGGCATAAATCTTTACTGCCCGATTATAGGCCAGCATTAATGCCTTATGGATTTCGCCGTCCGCCGGCGTTGCCGCCAACCGCCGTTCCAGTGCGTTAATTTCGGCTGCAATTTCATTGGCTTCATCATCGTAATTCGTGGCGGGCAGCGTTTCTTTTTCCCGCTGACGTTTCATAAAATTAAACATATATTCTCCAGTCTATACCTGCGCCTTTCACGCCGCGGCAGGGTGTATCAATCGGCCGAATATATACGGCCCCGACTCCGGCAGGCGCAGCATGCCTCGCCCCTGCAATAGCGGGGGATCCGGGACTGATGAGTTAACCGCTTGACCGCGACTTGAAATGCACAGGGTATATATTAAGAACTAATGACAACCGTTATTTAAACAGACCGATCTTTTCCGTTAATACCTCGGTGACGGCATTGTTAGCCGGGATCAGGAATTTCCGCACGCTGTCGTTCACTTTGCCTTTTTCAAACGTCTGCTTGCAGCGCCCAACCCACTGCACGTTCATCTCGGTGCCCACGTTGACCTTTTCAATGCCGCTGGCCACCGCGCGCCGCATGTCTTCATCGCTGACCCCGGTGCCGCCGTGCAACACCAGCGGGGTATGGGTGGCCGCGGTGATTTCCGCCAGGCGCTGGTGCTGGATATGCGCCTTGCCGGTGTACAGCCCGTGGACGGTGCCGACCGACACGGCCAGCATATCGACCCCGGTTTCGTCTACAAAGCGCTTGGCGTCTTCTACGGCAGTAAAACAGATGTCCTCTTCCGCGACCGCCTTGCCGTCTTCCGAACCGCCGATGGCGCCCAGTTCAGCCTCCACCGAGACGTTACGCTGGCGGGCAATGTCGATCACCTTGCGGGTATTGGCGATATTTTCGTCCATATCAAGGTGCGAACCGTCATACATCACCGAACTGAAACCGGCATCAATCGCCGTCTCGATCGAGGCGATGTCCGAGCAGTGATCCAGATGCAGACAGGTGGGCACATCTTCGCTTGCCGCCAGCGAGCGCACAGAATCAACCAGCAGCCGGTAGCCCAGGTACTCGGCGGTGCCGGTGGAGATCTGGATCATCAGCGGGCTGTGGGTGGCCTTGGCCGCCTTGAAAAAGGCCGGCAGCATCTCCAGGCAATGAAGATTGAATGAGCCGATCGCTTTGAAGTCGCGGGCCTTGGCAACGGATAACAGCTCGTTGAAATTATAGAGTTTCATGGACTTTCCCCTCAGGGTGTTTGGTTGATTTACCGTTAACGAACCACGCAATCAGCGTGACGAAGACAATAAACAGGGCGATGAACAGCCAGTTACCCTGGAAGGCATGCCCCATCACCAGGCCGCTGCTGATGACGTCGGAATCGCTGAAGGTCACGCCGACAAAGCCGTAACTTTCCAGCATCGGCACCAGAATGGCCGGCAGGAAGGTGATGAACAGGCCGTGAACCACGCCACCGATCATCGCGCCGCGTCGCCCGCCAAGAGCGTTACCGAAAATGCCTGCGGTGCCGCCGGCGAAGAAGTTGGTGAGCAGGCCGGGCAGGATCATCGCCAGACCGAACATCGGGAAAACGATCATGCCGATGATGGAACCCAGGGTCGTGGCCAGGAAGCCGACAATCACCGCATTGGGCGCATAGGGGAACAACACCGGGCAATCCAGCGCCGGGCGGGCATCCGGTACGATGCGCATGGCAATGCCGCGAAACGCCGGCACCAGCTCATTCAGCAACAGACGCACGCCGCTGTAGAGGATAAACACGCCGGCGACGAACTGAATGGCCTGCATAAAGGAGTACATCAGGTAATTCATACCGCCGGTGTATTGGGCGATGAACTGCGGCCCGGCCGCCAGTGCGGGGATCAGGTACATCGGGATCATCACCACCGCCATCGACAGATAGGTGTCTTGCAGAAACTTGAAGTTGTCGGGTAATTCCAGATCCTCGGTAGAACGCGACCCTTTGCCGACCACCTTGGCGACCGCCGCCTGCACCAGATAACCGATGGTGCAGAAGTGCCCCAGCGCCACCTCGTCTGAGCCGGTGATTTTGCGCACTACCGGCTGCGCCAGTGCCGGCATCAACACCGCCATCACGCCGCCAAAGATCCCGCCGGTCAAAATCAGCGGCATCCCGGTCAACCCGGCTTTATAGCCGATCACCGCGCCGATGGTAGCCATCCACAACAACGCCTGCCCGGTCAGGAAAATGTATTTGAACGGGGTGATGCGGGCGATGATGATATTCACGGCGAAAATCACCAGCAGCGTCATCGCCACTTCAGAACCCAGCTCGCGGTTGGCCAGGCCGGCAATGGCGGCAACGTCGGTGATGTAACCGGTCATGCCGAAGCCGTGGGTGAAGATACTGTTCAGGTAGGTCAGGGCGCCGACAATGATGTTGATGCCCGCCATCATGATCAGAAAACCCAACAGCGTTTTGAACGTGCCTTCGGCGACTTTGCCGATGGATTTTTTCTGCAGCAACAATCCCAGCATGGCGATAAAGGCAATCAGGATCGACGCCTGACCAAGCAGATCTTTGACGATAAAATCGATCAGGCTACTCATGATGGGGGCCCTTCATGTCGCGCTCTTTCAAAAAGGCCACAATCTTTTGCTCTATTTCCACTTTATCGGTGAGCCGGTGGAGAACAATGACCCGTTTTTTTTCTTCTTCGCTGGCGTCGGCATTTAAAATATCGGCGAAGGTTTTTTGGGTAAGAATAATATCTGATTTAAAGGCGCTGGCTTCAGAGATTGTGGTGTGATCAATATCGGCTTCAATCTCTAATTTTTTAAGCACCGCTTTTGCGCTCATTTCGATGGCAAAGCTGGAGCCGAGGCCGCAGCCGCAAACACACAGTATTTTAAGCATGGACATCTCCTCAGATTATATTTAACTGCCTGGCGAGTTTGTAATGGTGTCCTTCGGTGTCGACCAAACGTTTTTGCATGCTGATTAAATCAATCGGAATAGGTTGGTTGCCGGCATTAATAATGATGGCCTTGTTTTTCATTCCGGAATGAATACAGCGCACGACTTCGCTGGCCATAAGGGTTCCCTGATAAATTTCTTCGCAGGTGGGATCGCCATTGCGCAGACCGTACCCCACGATGGTTTTGCGAATACGCACGCCAATCTTGGGTTCCAGCTGTTTAATCATGGTGTCGATCGCCCCCTGGAAGCCTGGCGAATACTCTTTTGTATATCCTTCAGAACATAAAATGATAACGCTGTTTTGCCGCTCCAGCCGGTGGGTTATTTTTTCCGCCAATGCGTTCAAGGGATGTTGGCATTCTGGAATCAGGGCAAAGTCCGCATTGGATTTTATCGCCGATTGCAGCGTCAGTTCCCCGCAGTAACCGCCCAGCAGCTCAATCATAAATACGCGGCCCGGCAGGGCGCGCCCGGTATTTCTCAGCTTGGAGACTTCTTTTATCACCTGCTCGCAGGCGGTGGAAAAGCCGATGGTGTAGTAGCTGCCAAAAACGTCATTGTCGATGGTCATGCCCACGCCAAAACAGTTAACGCCAAACTCGCTGAGCGTATTTAAAAACTGCAGCGAGCCGTCGCCGCCGGCCATAATAAGCACGTCAATGTGCAGAGCTTTAAGTTGCTTGCCGATAGCTTCATATTCACTGGCGACCAGTTTCTTTGCTGTTCGGCCAGAAGAGATAATGGGCATCGATGAAATAGAGAAATCGACCAGATCGCGTCTGGCGATGGAATGATGCTGATTAGCCAGTAAGCCCGGTATTCCGCCGTTAAAAAGAACGATATCTGCCTGCGCCAGCCTGGCGACCTGGAAAATAAAGTTGTTGATACCGGTGACATCGCCACCGCTTATTACCACGCCGATTTTCATATGCCTGCTCCCAGCCCGTTCCGTTGCAGTCATTGTTATTTTTGGCATCGGTAAAATTTGCAAGCGATATCACAAAACAATCACAAATATTTCCTTGGAACACATTGACAGCACTATTGAGAGTGATTTTTCTGTGAGGCTTGTCTCGTTTTTGTTTTTGATAGATAAAAGAGAAAAGGTGACTATTTATTGATAATCAATATGTTGCCATTCGATTACTGCGGTTTTTTTATAAAGCGGGAAAAATAGCAGGTTGGGCCGGGATCAGTTTAATGAAATGTGATTACTCTCGCATTTTTTGTGGCAGTGAGACGAATACGTAAAATTAATATCCCTCAATATGGGGTCAGGATTAAATAGCTGCGCCTAATAGTACTGCTGGTGAGGAGCATGCAGAGCGCCGACACGCCGTGAATGCATCCATGGAGGCTCGTATCGCGCGTCCATGCGCTCAACGGTCGGCTAACCTGCATGCTCTCCACCCGTCCCAAGCTTGGGGTGTTGCGGTATTAAACGCAGCCATTTAATAACCGTGCATTGATTAAGTCTTTTATTTGGCCGTGCCACTCAGGCCCTCACCACCGTGACCCCGGCCTGTTCCAGCGGGGCGATCAACGCGGCGTCGGTCGCGCGTTCGACGATAATGGTCTGCGCCAGCGTGATGTCGCCAATCGCAAATTGTGAGGCGGCGTTCAGCTTGGCGGCGGAGGCCAGCACCACGGTTTCTGCCGCCCGTGCCGCCAGCGCGCGCTTGATATAGGCCTCTTCGAGATCGCCGGTGCTGAGCCCGGCGGTCGGGTGCACGCCCGTCACGCCCATAAAGTAAATGTCGGCGCGGATGTGCGACATGGCTTCCACCGCGGCGGCACCCACGCTGACGATAGAGTGTTTATACAACCGCCCGCCGATCAGGATCACCTCCACTTTGGGGTGTTCAACCAACCCGACCGCCACGCTGGGGCTGTGGGTGACGATAGTCGCCTCCAGCGTGGGCGGCAGCTGTTTCACCAGCTCGGCGGAGGTGGTGCCGCCATCGATGATCACCACTTGTCCTGGAATGATCATCGCCGCTGCGGCTTTGGCTATCGCGCGCTTGGCGGCGGATTCCTGCCCGTTTCTTTCGGCAAAGGTGCCGATGGCGGGGGAGACCGGCAGCGCGCCGCCGTGCACCCTTTGCAGCAGCCCTTCGCTGTCCAGCTCACGCAGATCGCGGCGGAGGGTGTCTTCGGACAGCCCGAACATTTCGCTGAGTTGTTTGGCCAGCACCTGTCCGTCTTGTGCCAGTTTTTCCAGAATGATTTTTTTGCGCTGACTGGTGAGCATCGCGTTGTCCCGTTAAATTTGCATTGCACGAAATATCTTGATCATACACGAAACTGCACGATAGTATCCAGTTCCTTTCCTGAGTTGTGGAGTTGACCAACATGATTGCGACTAAAGATCGGGTTCGTATCGTTGAAACCCGGGTGCTGTCCGATGACTGGTATCTGCTGAAAAAAACCACTTTTGATTTTTTGCGCCGCGATGGCGTATGGCAACGGCAAAGCCGCGAAACTTACGATCGCGGCGACGGCGCGACTATTTTGCTGTTTAACCGGCAGGTGCAAAAGGTGGTGCTGACGCGCCAGTTCCGCTTCCCGGTGTTCGTCAACGGCCACGACGGCATGCTGATAGAGGCCGCCGCCGGCTTGCTGGACAATGCCTCGCCGGAGGAGCGCATTCGCGCCGAAGCGGAGGAGGAAACCGGCTATCGGGTGCAAAACGTGCAGAAGGTGTTTGAGGCCTATATGAGCCCCGGTTCGGTGACCGAAAAACTGCATTTCTTCATCGGGGAATATGATGCCGACAGCCGGGTGAGCGACGGCGGCGGGGTGGAGGCGGAAGGCGAAGACCTCGAGGTGATCGAGATGCCGTTGGCGGACGCTCTGCACGCCATTCGGCAAGGAACCCTTGTGGATGCCAAAACCATTATGCTGCTGCAGTTTGTGGCGCTTAACCGTAGCCTGGAGAATAACCAATGAGTGCTCAATTGATTCTGATAGCCGGCCCGTACCGCAGCGGCACCGATGGCGATCCGCAGCGTATTGCCGCTAACCTGCACCATTTGGAGCAGGCGGCGCTTGAGGTGTATCAGCGCGGGCATGTGCCGGTGATTGGCGAATGGCTGGCGCTGCCGTTGGCGGCGGCGGCCGGTTCAACCCAATTGGGGGACGCGGTAAGCGAGGCGTTTCTCTATCCGGTGGCTCATCGGTTGATTGCCCAATGCCAGGCTATTTATCGCATTGAAGGCACATCGGCAGGGGCGGATAACGACGTGCGGCTGGCCAATGAGCGCGGGCTGAACGTCTATTACCGCCTGGACGATATCCCGCAGGTGAAATGAGTAGAGGGCGAACAGGTTCGCCCTGAATGGCCCAATAGCGGGTGCAGCCTGTAGCCGGTGACGGCTTGGCCAATACTCGGTGCCAGGCCGGTCGACTAAACCTCGCCCAGAACAAACCTCAGCCCGCTAATCAGTTTATCCAAGCCGGCTTCCACCTTGCTGCGTGGGCAACCGACGTTCAGCCGCAGGAAGCCGCGGCCCTCTTCGCCGTAAGTGAAACCCGGCATAATCGCGACCTTCTCGCGGTCGATCAGCACCTGTTGCAGTTGGCTGTCATCAACGCCCAGCGGACGCAGATCGATCCAGGCCAGGTAGGTGGCCTGCGGCGGTTGCCAGCCGAGCGCCGGGAACGCCTGGTTCAGCCGTTCGGCGACGTAGGTCAGGTTGTCTTGCAGGTAATCGCGCAGTGCATCCAGCCAGGGTTCGCCGTGGCGATAGGCGGCAATGTGCGCCACCACCGCCAACACCGCCGGCGAAGACAGCCCGTCGCGGCTTTTCAGCAGTTGAGTGTAGGCGTCGCGAGCGGCATCGTCGCTGATAAACCCGTAGGCGCCAGTCAGCGCCGGAATATTGAAGGTTTTGGAGCCGGAAGTCAGCAGGGCCCAGGGCGTGGTCGCCACCTGGCTCCATGGCGTGTGGCGCCTCTCGCCCCACACCATGTCCATATGGATCTCATCGCTGATCACCCGTACATCATGGCGTTCGCACAACTCGGCCATCTGCTGCAACTCCGCCACGCTCCACACCTTGCCGGTCGGGTTGTGTGGGCTGCACAACAGCAGGATCTTGGTTTGCGGCCGCGCCAGCAGCGCTTCCAGGTGCGCCATATCGCACCGCCATTGGTCGCCGTCCTTGTGCAACGGGCAGGCCAACAGTTGACGCTGATTACCGAGGATCACCTTGTAAAAGGCGTCATAGGCCGGCGTGTGAGTGACCACGAATTCCCCCGGCGCCGACCACAGGCGGATCAACTGTGCTGCCATGTAGATCACCGACGGACCGTAAACCGCCATCCCGGTGTCGATCGGCGTATTGAAACGCTGCTGATACCAGTGGCGCACCGCGCCGAGAAAATCCTCATGCTGCCAGCGGCTGTAGCCCAGCACGCCGTGCTGCAGGCGCTGTTGCAGCGCCTCGATAATGCAGGGGGCGGTAGCGAAATCCATATCGGAGATGGTGAACGGCAGCAGGTCATCGCGGCCAAAGCGGTCGGCAATGTAATCCCACTGCGTGCACCAGGTGCCGTGCCGATCGATCGGAGTAGAAAAATCAAACATGTGACGCTCCCTGCAGGGCGGCAGCAGGTTGCGATGCCGCTATCAGTGAGTCTAATTCATCTTTCACCGATTGTACCTGCGGGCCGATCACCACTTGCAGATTATGGTCATTGAGGTGCACTACGCCAATGGCGCGGTTGGCCTTCAGCGCCGCGTCATCCACCTGGCTCATGTCGCTGACCGACAGGCGCAGGCGGGTGATGCAGTTATCCAGCGAAACGATATTTTCGCTGCCTCCCAGAGCCGCCAAAATGGCCGGCACGTTATAACCGGATTTACCGACCGCGCCCACCGGCGCGCTTTGGCTGGCGGTGGTGTCGCTCTCGCGGCCCGGCGTTTTGATGTTAAAGCGCTGGATGGAGAAGCGGAAAATGGCGTAGTAGGCGGCAAACCAGATGGCGGCGACAATCGGCACCAGATACCACTTGGTGGCGGTGCCGTGCAGGATGCCGAACACCACGAAATCGATGATATTGCCGTCGGTGTTCCCGATGGTCACGCCTAACAGCGCCATCAGGGTGAAGCCCAGCCCGGTCAGAATGGCATGGATGAAGTACAGGAACGGCGCTACGAACAGGAACAAGAACTCGATCGGCTCGGTGGTGCCGCCGACCACGCAGGCCGCCACGCCGGAGATCAGCAGGCCCTTAATTTTATGTCGGTTTTCCGGCCTGGCGCAGTGATACATCGCCAACGCCGCACCCGGCAGGCCGCCGAGGAACGCCGGCATTTTACCCTGCGACAGGAAGCGGGTAGCGCTTTCGGCAAAGCCGGTGGTGGTTGGGCAGGAGAGTTGCGCCTGGAAAATGGTCAAGGCGCCGCTGACGCTGTGGCCGCAAACGTCCAGCGTGCCGCCCGCCTCGGTAAAGCGGATCAGCGCCACCAGAATGTGGTGCAAACCGAAGGGTAACAGCAGGCGTTCGCCGGTGCCGAAAATCATCGGGCCAAAAGCGCCCGCGCCGTTGATCACCCAGCCGAGGCCGTTGATGCCGGCGGCGAACCAGGGCCAAATCAACGGAATAACCAGCCCGCACAGGCCCAGCACCAGGGTGGTGACGATCGGCACAAAGCGGGTGCCGCCGAAGAACGCCAGCGCATCCGGCAGACGGATGGTATTGAAACGCTCATGCAGCAGATAAACGATAATGCCGACGATCACCGCGCCCAAAATGCCGGTGTCGATTGACTGGATACCGAGGATGTTCTGGATGTTATTGGCTTTTAACACCAGCGGGTCGGTGGTGGGCAGGATGCTGGTCGTGGTCAGATAAAAATTGGTGGCCAGGTTCAGCACGGCAAAGCCGACAAAGCCGGAGAACGCGGCGACGCCTTTGTTTTCGCGAGCCATGCCCAGCGGAATGGCGATAGCGAACATCACCGGCAAGAAGCTAAAGGCAAAAGAGCCTATCTTGCTCATCCAGGTGAACAGCAACTGGAAGGCGGGGTGGCCGATAAAAGGCAGCAAAGTGATGACATCGCGGCTGCTCAGCGAACTGCCGATCCCCAGCATGATGCCGCAAAAAGACAGCAAGGCGACGGGCAGCATGAATGTTTTGCCCAGGCTCTGGAAAAACTCCCAGAGCGTTATTTTTTGTTTTTTAGATGCTGGCATGACCGGCGGCTCCTGGCGAAAAAAACGTGCAAAAGTGATGTGTGCCCCTGTTAGGTAAAAATAAGATAAAACGTTTTACCTAGCAAAAATGCGCCGTTAATCACAATTATGGCAGGTGCTTTACGGTGACAATGGTTATGCCAGTAAAACGTTTTACCGAACAAAGAGATTCGGTATACCATTGTTTCACAGACAGGCCCTATGGCTTTCAGGCTGCAGCGTTTGCACACTATGCCCAGGATCGGGCTTGCAGGGGTTATGACCATCAAAAAGATCACCATCACCGATGTCGCACAGCAGGCTGGCGTCTCCGTCACCACCGTTTCACTGGTGCTGAGCGGCAAGGGGCGTATTTCGGGCACCACAGTGACGCGGGTCAATGAGGCGATCGAACGGCTGGGTTATGTGCGCAACCGCCAGGCGGCGACGTTGCGTAGCGGAGAATCAGGCGTGATAGGGCTGATCCTGCGCGATATCTGCGACCCTTTTTATGCCGAAATGACCGCGGGCCTGAGCGAGGTGCTGGAGGCGCACGGCAAAGTGCTGTTCCTCACCCAGAGCGGCCGCGACGGCAAAGGGCTGATGCGCTGTTTTGACACGCTGCTGGAACACGGTGTCGACGGTATGGTGTTGGCGGGCGGTATGCGTTCGGCGGCGGGCCTGAAGGAGAAGGCCGCAGAGCAGGGCGTTCCCCTGGTGTGCGCCGCGCGTTCGAACGGGCTGGAAGGCGTCGACGTGGTGCGCCCGGACAACATGCAGGCCGCCAAGATGGCCACGGAATTTCTGATCAAACGCGGCCACAGCCAAATTGCCTATCTGGGCGGCCAGAGCAGCTCACTGACCCGCGCGGAACGGCTGGGGGGCTTTTGCGCCACGCTGGTGCAGTATGGCCTGCCTTTTCGCTCCGAATGGATTGTCGAATGCGATGGCCATCAGCGGGCGGCGGCGGAGGCGGCGGAAAACCTGCTGCGCCAATACCCGAACATCAGCGCGCTGGTGTGTCACAAGGCTTCGGTGGCGTTGGGCGCTTATTTCGGCATTGTGCGCAGCGGGCGCAGCATAGGCTCGGAAGGCGTGGACACCTATTATGGTCAACAGGTGGCGCTGATTGGTTTTGGCGACGTGCCTGAAGCCGAACTGACCGAGCCGCCGCTGACCCTGGTGTCCAGCTCTGCGTTGGAGGTTGGGCGCAGTGCGGCTTCACGCTTGTTGCAGCGGATTGGCGACGCCGGGTTGCCGGCGCAAAACGTCATGCTGCCGCCGCGACTGATCGAGCGCGGTTCTGCCTAAGCCTGTTCTTGCCGGGCCTGCTGTTGCAACCAGCCTTCGAAGGTTTTCATCGCCGGGGTCATTGCGCGGGATTTCAGGCGGGTCAGCCAATAGCCGCCCAGATTCGCTTCGGCGGCAAAGGGGCGCACCAGCAGCCCACCCTGCAATTCCCGGGCGAACATACTGGCGGGAGCCAGCGCCACACCACCGCAGTTTATCGCCCCCTCAACCATCAATCGCGACGCATCGAACACCGGGCCGTTAATGCGCCAGGGGGCGATCTGCGCGGCGGCAAACCAGCGTTCCCATTCATCCTTGCGGTAACTGCGCATCAGCAGCTCGTTTTTAAGATCTTCCGGTGAACGCAGCCGCACGGCGACCTCCGGTGGGCACAACACCGTCAACGGCGCGTCAAACAGTTTGATATTGCAGGTCGCGGGCCATAGCCCCTCGCCGAAGCGAATGGCGAAATCCATGCCGTCCGCCGACAGGTTAACCAGATTGTTGTTGGTCAAGATACGCAGATCGATAAACGGGTGGGCCTCCCTGAACGACGCCAGCCGCGGCATCAGCCAGCCGACCGCAAAGGTACCGACCACCGCAATCGTCAGTACCTCATGAAAATGGCCGCCTTCAAACTGCTGCAGTACCGACTCGATGCGGTCAAAGGATTCGGTTAACACCGGCAGCAGCGCCTGGCCTTCCTCGGTAAGATCCAGACCGCGCGGCAGGCGCTTGAACAGCACAATGCCCAGCTGTTCTTCCAGCATGCGCACCTGCTGGCTGACGGCGGCCTGGGTCACGCTCAGTTCCAGCCCGGCGCGGGTAAAGTTAAGGTGGCGGGCAGAAGATTCAAAAGCACGCAGTGCGTTCAGCGGCAGTCGGTTACGCATAACAACCTATAAGTTTTTCTTTTGGCTGGGTGAAATTATTATCGCTTGTCAGGCGGGGGATAAACACCGATATTTTGCGCACTCGTTGCAGTTATCCTGCGGCGAGCCAAGGAATAATCGATACCCATGCCTTTCAGGCCGCAGCGTTGTTGGCTGCAACGTGAAATTTGCCGGGTATAATCACTCAAGGATAGGGTCACGCCGACTGACAAAAAAATCTATTGGCGGCAGCCCTTCAACACAATGAGCTTGTTATCATGAAGAGAATCCATAAGCTGGCGGTGGCGTTGCTGACCGCACTGGCGATACCGGCAGGCCATGCCGCAGATAAAGTCGACATCGATGCCATCGTTCAACCGCTGATGCAGAAATACGGCGTGCCGGGCATGGCGATCGCGGTATCGGTGGAGGGGAAACAGCAGTTTTATCATTATGGCGTGGCGTCCAAACAGACCGGCAAACCCATCACCAACCAGACGCTGTTTGAAATCGGCTCGCTGAGCAAAACCTTCACCGCCACGTTGGCGGCCTATGCCAACGATGAGGGCAAACTGTCGTTCGCAGAGCCGGCCAGCCGTTACCTGCCGGAGCTGCGCGGCAGCGCGTTTGACCATGTCAGCCTGCTGAATCTGGCGACTCACACTTCCGGGCTGCCGCTGTTTGTGCCGGACGAGGTGACCAACGACGCGCAGTTGATGGCTTATTACAAGCAATGGCAGCTACCGCAACCGGCAGGCAGCACCCGCGTTTATTCCAATCTGGGTATCGGCATGCTGGGGATGATCACGGCCAAAAGCCTGAACCAACCTTTTGCTCAGGCGATGGAACAACGCTTGTTCCCGGCCTTGGGGCTGACGCACAGCTACATTAACGTGCCGACCGGCCAAATGGCGAATTATGCCCAGGGTTACAACAAAAAAGATCAACCGGTGCGGGTCACTCCGGGGCCGCTGGATGCCGAATCCTACGGCGTCAAATCCAATGCGCAGGATCTGATCCGCTACCTTGAGGCCAATATGCAGGTCGCGAAGGTGGGGGATAAATGGCGCAAGGCGCTGGACGAAACCCATACCGGCTATTACCGGGCAGGGGTATTCACCCAGGATCTGATGTGGGAAAGCTATCCTTATCCGGTGGAGTTGGCGCGCCTGACGGAGGGCAACAATGCCGGGATGATCATGAACGGCACACCGGCCACCGCCATCACTCCGCCGCAACGGGAACAGGGCGCGGCCTGGTTCAATAAAACCGGCTCGACCGGCGGCTTCTCTACCTATGCGGTGTTTTTACCCAAGCAAAAGATTGCCGTGGTGATGCTGGCCAACAAATGGTTCCCGAATGACGATCGGGTGGCGGCCACTTACCGCATCGTGCAGGCGTTGGAAAAACCTTAAGTCGCAGCCTCAGGGCGCCGCAATGGCGCTCTGGGGCCTATCCTGCAACGCCTGTTTCTCGCGCATAAAATCAATAAATACCCGCAGTTTGAGCGGCATATGACGGCTGGCAGGGAAATAGATGAAAAAACCGGGCGAATCGCCGGCGTAATCCGCCAATACTTCCACCAATTGACCGCTTTCCAGCTCGCGCAGCACCGTACCGCGAAAGCGCTGGGTCATGCCTAGCCCCGCCAGTGCGGCGTCTTTTATCAGCCGATCCTCATTGAAAATCAGGCTGCCGCCGACCTCCAGCGTCAGGTGCCCGTCATTCTGCCTGAAATACCAGGGTTCAAATTTGCCGCTGCCGGGGAAACGGTAGCGCAGGCAATTATGCTCGCTCAGTGCCGCCGGCGTAAGCGGTACGCCGCGCTGCGTCAGATAGCCGGGAGAGGCGATCACTACCCGCCGTTGGCCGTTATCGATCGGCACCGCAATCATGTCTTTCTGCAACATCGCGCGCATACGGATGCCGGCATCGAAGCTGCCGAGCACCAGATCGGAAAAATGGTCGTCGGTAAACAGCTCAAGCTGTACTTCGGGGTAACGTGCCTGAAACTCCTCCAGATAAGGCATCACCAGCAGGGACGCGGCCAGTTGCGGCAAGGTAATGCGCAGCAGGCCGGAAGGTTGCCCGCGCAGGGTGCGGAGATCGTCCGCCGCCACGTCGATTTGGCTCATGGCCGGCGCCACCCGCCGGTAAAAAATCTTCCCTTCATCACTCAGCCGTACCGAACGACTGGTGCGGTTGAACAGCCTGACGCCCAGCCGCGTTTCCAGCGCCTGAATGTTTTGCGACACCGCCGGTGGCGTAACGCCCAGCTGGTTGGCCGCTTGGGTAAAGCTGCCCAGCCGGGCGACGGCTTCGAAAAACGGCAGCAACTGTAACAGTGAACTCATCGATTGCTAATTCCTGCTTAATGATTCGTTAAGTAACCCGACATTTAATTTTATAATAGACAGGATAGACTGATTCTATTCCTTCAAAGAGAACAACAAAACATGTCGACAGCGAATCAGTCATTAGCAGAAAGAGTGCAGGTGGTCAGCCAGAGGGCGATCGACGAAGGGCGCCTGGTGGGCAGCGTGGTGCTGGTGGCGCAACGGGGCGAAGTGGTTTATGCCGGGGCTGCCGGTTATGCCGACCGTGAATTGCAACGGCCAATGCGGCGTGAAACGCAGTTTCGCCTGTCGTCGGTGTCCAAGCCTTACATCACACTGGCGGCGATGCGCATGATCGAGCGACAAAAGTTGAGCCTGGACGATGCGGTAAGCCGCTGGTTGCCGTGGTTCACCCCGGCATTGGCCGACGGTCGCCGTCTGGAGATTAAAATCCGCCACCTGCTGAGCCACACCGCCGGGCTGGATTATCGCCTGAACCAGCCCGCGGACGGCCCGTATCAGCGGTTGGGCATTCAAGATGGAATGGAGTTGTCGTCGCTAACGCTGGAGCAGAATTTGCGCTTGTTAGCACAGGCGGAGCTGCTGGCCGAACCCGGCAGCGCATTTAATTATTCACTGGCGATCGACGTGCTGGGCGCGGTGTTGGAACAGGTGGCGGGCGAGCCGTTGCCGCAGGTGTTCGAACACTGGGTCGCACAGCCGTTGAGGCTGGGCAATACCGGTTTTTACACCACCGATGCCGACAACCTGGCGACCGCTTATCACGATACCAGCGCCAGGCCGGAGCCGATACAAGAGGGGATGCGGCTGACGCTGCCGGAAGGTTTTGGTTTTGATATCGAACTGTCGCCATCACGAGCGCTTGATCCGTTGGCTTATGCCTCTGGCGGGGCCGGCATGGTCGGTGACGCCGACGACGTACTGCGGCTGGTGGAAACGCTGCGTACTGGCGGTGACGGCATTTTGCAGCCCGAGACCGTGGCGCTGATGCGTCAGCCGCACGTGGGGGCTGAAGCCGAGGTTCAGGGGCCGGGATGGGGGTTTGGTTTCGGCGGCGCGGTTCTTGCTGATGCGCAACTGGCGGCCACGCCGCAGCATAATGGCACCCTGCAATGGGGCGGCGTGTATGGTCACAGCTGGTTTTACGATCCGCAGGCGGCGTTAAGCGTGGTGGCGTTGACCAACACGGCGTTTGAAGGCATGAGTGGGCTGTATCCGCAGCAGATCCGCGATGCGGTGTACGGGGGATAGGAGAATAAAACCGGGGCTCCGTACAGGAGCCCCGGGGAACAACGATTTATTGCTTACTGTGCCGGTGCAGGAACTGCATCCTGAGCCGGTGCTTCATCTTCTGCCGGTGCACCCAGCAGGCCGAACATGCCGATGAACTCTTGCAGCGTCATTTTATTGCCGTTCAGATCAACCTGGTTGTCGGCATAGTGGAAGCTGCTGCCAATCACGTCGTCTTTCAGGGTAGTCAGTTTGAACATCTGGCCCATCGCCGCCAGCCCTTGCACCTGTTGCTGTGCCAGCTTTTGCGCTTCTTCCGCGCTATAGCCTTGCAGCAATGCCGTCTGCGAGGTGGTTTCGGTGGCCATCGCGACCGGAATGCTCAGGCTGGCGTCCAGTTTTTTCACCGAACGAGCAATCAACTGGTCCGGAGATTGTGCCGGGGAGCCGGCCTGCGCCGGATCGGACAGGTCCAGGTTCAGGGTAAAGGTGCTTTCACCCTTGCTGTTTTTCCAGCTCAGCGGTGCGATGCTGATGTTCGGGTTGCCTTTCAGCAACAGCGGCAGGTTTTGCAGCAAGATATCGGTGGTTTGCTGCTGGTAAGCGACCGGATCGACGGGTTGGCCCTGTTGCAACATGGCCAGCGCCTGCTGGTTATAACGGTCGGCAAACTCTTTCAGCGACTTGGCGTCCAGTTTGTCGATTTTCAGCGACAGCTTGCCGGAACCGAAGTCGCTGTTCTGGATCTTCAGCGCATCCATGGTGTAATCGATCTGGCCGTTCAGGTTGCTGTCTTTCTCGCCGAACTTGCTCGCCAGGTTAAAGCCGTCCAGCGTCAGGGTATCTTTGCCGTCAACGGCAACTTTGATCTGCTTCACCGCCATGTTCTGGTCGCCGAGGCTGAGATCGAACTGGCCGGCATGGGTCTGGCTCTTCAGCGTAGCGCCTTGCAAGGTAACCTGTTCGATCTGACCGAATTGGTTCGGGCCGCTGATCACGGCGCTGTCGCTGTTGGCGTCCAGCGTGAAGGCCTTCATATCGCGCGAGACATCGGCATTGATGGTGGCACCGCTGAACTTCAGCGCCGATTTGTCTTTGGTGTATTCCAGCGGGATCACGTCAATGGCCGACGAGGTGTCGCCGCTGTATGAAATGCGCGAGTCGGCGGTGAACAGCGACTTGCCTTTGGTAATGTCAAACAGGCCTTTGGTCGCCGGGGTGTTTTCCAGCTCGGTATGCACCGAGGCCATGCTCGGCAACAGATTGAATTTTTTCAGTTGGGCGAACGGGAAAGGGCCGTGATCGATGGTTTCCAGGAACGCCACTTCGTCGCCGGGCTTCAGTGCGGCATCGTCGGTGGTGACGCTGCCGTCGGCACGCAGCACATAACGGATTTTACTGCTGAAAATGCCGCGCTGGTAATTTTCATACCCCAGTTTGACACCGGCTTTCGGCAGGTAGGCTTTCAGTTGGCTGTTGGCGTTATCAACCACTTCACCCATCCGTTGTTCGATCAGTTTGCCGGTGTACCAGGAAGCCCCGGTCCATGCCGCGCCAAGAACCACAATGACGCTGACAGCGACTAACGATTTTTTCATAGTTCTGTTCATCCTTTATTAAGCCATCTGTTGCAAACAGATGGATGGGCAAGTTTGGGCCAACAAAAAAACGCCCGCAGGCGTTTAATTGTGAAGGTAACCCACTCTTTTTAGCAACTAATTTGCTGAAATTTACCGAGTGACTACGACAACAGATTATAAACGCGCGCGATTCGGCCTGAACCGCTAACGCTGACCGGGGACTCGAAAGCGCCGATAAAGCAGGACTCACCCGGCTTCAGCGCCAGTTGCTGCCCCTGTTTTTCCAGCACCGCTTCGCCTTCGACGCAGAACACGATGGCCGCGCTGTTTTGCGCCAGCGTCTGCGGTGCCGCGGAAAGATCGTGCAGCGAGAAGGCAAAATCCTCGACCGGAATCGGGAAGAACAGCTCATCGCCGCGTTTTTCCGGTTGGGTCAGCAGGCCGGAAACCGGCTGCGGACGGAACTGCAGGTTAGCCAGCAATTCAGGAATATCGATAAACTTAGGCGTCAGACCGGCGCGCAGCACGTTGTCCGAGTTGGCCATGACTTCCAGCGCCACGCCTTTCAGGTACGCATGCGGTGTTTCGGCATACAGGAACATCGCTTCGCCCGGTTTGAGCTGCACCACATTCAACAGCAGCGGCGAGAACAGGCCGCTGTCGTCAGGGTAGAAACCGGCGATAAAGCGCAGGGTATCCCAGGGTTCGCCTTGTTGGTTGTTCAGCGCGGCTTTCAGCACCCCGAGCGCCAGCGACTTCTGCTCACCGCTCATCGCCAGCAGGCTGGCAAACAGCGTTGACAGGTGCGCGACGTCCGGTTGTTGCAGGAAGGCGGCGATATCATGGTGCGCCCCGGCAATCGGCTGCAGCAGAGAAACGATGTCGGACAGCTCGCGAAAGCCGTTCATCGCCAGGAACGGCGTCAGCGCAAACACCAGCTCCGGTTTGTGGTTTGGGTCTTTATAATTGCGCTCGGCCGCATCCAGCGGAACGCCGGCGGCGTTTTCTTTGGCAAAACCGACAACGGCGGCGGACTTGCTGGGGTGCACCTGGATCGACAGCGGCTGATCGGCGCACAGTACTTTGAACAGGAACGGCAGCTCGCCAAAGCGGCGGGCAACGTCGGCGCCCAGCTGTTTGGGTTGGTCTTCATCAATGAGGTCGCGCAACGAGCGCAAATTGCCCTTGGCATCCGCCACGCGGGAGCTGCTCTTCGGGTGAGCGCCCATCCACAGCTCCGCCATCGGTTGCCCCTGCGGGTTGGCGATGCCATACAGCCGGGTTAAGGCGTCGTGACTGCCCCATGCATAGTTTTGCACTGCGTTGGTCATTTTTCGCATCTTGATAAACATCCTTTGCGTTCGCCGCCAAAGTGGCGGGGAGTAGCTGACTGATTATAAGGCTAAAACAAGCAGAATCTGCGCACCCATCATACGCTCATCCGATGGCGCTCAATCAGGTGTGCGATCAAACAAGGGGTGCACTTGCGTCCTTCCGAGGGTAAATAACATTTGCAACGCGCTGCTGTTCGGTATGGGCGAAGTATAACGTGATAACAATAAGCGTCACAAATGCCTCTGGCGGTTCGACGGGGTTGCAGGCGGGTAAAAAAACGCCGGTAGAAAGGGATTGTGAAGAGGGTGTTGCATCGGCAGGTTTTGCTCTGGCTATTAATGGAAACGCCAAATGCCATTTTGACGTTATTTCACACCGTTATATTTCAATGTGTGAATGTTGACGTGAATTATTACCCACTGAATATTTATATCATCATTATGTGGTTTTTTTTATTGGCAACCACACAAAGGGCTTAAATCGGAAAACAGTACCGTTCTACAGTGCAGGCAATTAAATGGATTCTTTTGATTATGGCTATTTAAACGCTGAGGCGCTGATGAAAAAATTACTACTGGTTTTGATTATGTGCACTTCCGGCGCCCATGCGGCTGTCGTTGTTACTCATGCTTATGGTTATGGCGTTCGTCGCCCGGTCGTGGTGGTGCCGGGCCCGACGATTGTCACTCCAGCGCCGGTTATCGTGGTGCCGGCGCCAGCGCCGGTTGCGGTCACCGCGCTACCGAGGGTAACTTTCCCCGTCGCGGCGGTCGGCGCAGGGATATATCGTCATAACGAACGGCAGGATGCTTACGATGAAATCAATCATCTGCAAGATGAAAGGATTAATGCCTACAATCAGCATCATCACTAAATAGTGACAGATTAGCGAAAATAACTGAACCGAGCGTCCGAGGGTGATTTTTATTGTATTGGCGCGTTAATGAAGCGCGGGAGGGGAACGGCAACGAAATAATAGCCATGCAATAAAAAGAAATGGAGAAAAAATGCTGTGAGGCAACTCTCTTAATGCGAATAGTTATTATGTCACTATACTGAATGGGCGTGCCGACGGGCTTGAGCGCGTTGGCGTAATCGTACATTTTTAGGAATTGTACTAAGGAGAGAGTGATGGCAGCCGTTCGTATTGAAAAAGACTCCATGGGGCCCATCGAAGTGCCGGCCGATCGGCTATGGGGCGCGCAAACGCAGCGTTCTCTGGCGCATTTTCGCATTTCTTCCGAAAAGATGCCGACGGCGTTGATTCATGCACTGGCGCTGACCAAACGCGCCGCCGCCGGGGTAAATCGGGATCTGGGGCTGCTGCCTGCGGAACGCGCTGAAGCCATCATCAAGGCCGCCGATGAGGTGTTGGCGGACAAACACCCGGACGAATTCCCGCTGTCGATCTGGCAAACCGGTTCCGGCACCCAGACCAACATGAACATGAACGAAGTGCTCGCCAACCGTGCCAGCGAGCTGTTGGGCGGGGTACGCGGCGAAGAGCGGCGTGTGCACCCGAACGATGACGTCAACAAGAGCCAGAGCTCCAACGACGTGTTCCCGACCGCGATGCACGTGGCGGCGGTGATAGCGGTGCGCGAACATCTGATCCCCGAACTGAAAGTGCTGCACAAAACGCTGAGCGACAAAGCGGAAGCCTTCCGCGATATCGTCAAAATCGGCCGCACCCATCTGCAGGACGCCACACCGTTGACACTAGGCCAGGAAATTTCCGGCTGGGCGGCGATGCTGCAACATAATTTGCAGCACATTGAAGCCAGCATTCCGCACATTTGCGAGCTGGCGTTGGGCGGCACGGCGGTGGGTACCGGGCTGAACACCCATCCTGAATATGCGGTGCGCGTCGCCAGGGCGCTGGCCGACTTGACCCGCCAGCCGTTCGTTACCGCACCCAACAAATTTGAAGCGTTGGCGACCTGTGATGCGTTGGTGCATGGGCACGGCGCGCTGAAAGGGCTGGCGGCCTCATTAATGAAAATCGCCAACGATGTGCGCTGGTTGTCCTCCGGCCCGCGCTGCGGCATCGGCGAAATTTCCATCCCGGAAAACGAACCGGGCAGCTCCATCATGCCGGGCAAGGTCAACCCGACCCAGTGCGAGGCGATGACCATGCTGTGCGCTCAGGTGCTGGGCAACGACGTGGCGGTGAATATCGGCGGCGCCTCCGGTAACTTTGAGCTGAACGTGTTCCGTCCGATGGTGATCCACAACTATCTGCAGTCTATCCGGCTGCTGGCCGACGGCATGCAGGGCTTTAATGAGCACTGCGCGGTGGGCATCGAACCCAACCGCGATCGCATTAGCCAGTTGTTGAACGAATCTTTGATGCTGGTTACCGCTTTGAATACCCATATCGGCTATGACAAAGCGGCGGAAATCGCCAAGAAAGCGCATAAAGAAGGGCTGACGCTAAAAGCCGCAGCGCTGAAACTGGGTTACCTGACCGAGCAGCAATTCGATCAGTGGGTGCGCCCGGAAGAAATGGTCGGCAGCATGAAGAAGTAACCTCCCACCTTTGATCGTCACCAAGGGGCGCAGTTCATTCATGACTGCGCCCCTTTCAGTATCAGCGTAAAGCGTCGAGCACCGGCAGCAGCTCCAGCGGATCTGGCCGACGGGTGTAATCGGCATTCACTTCGGCATAAAGGATTCGGCCATCCTGGGCGATGACATAGCGTGCCGGCATCGGGAGCGTGCCGCTGTCGTCCTGATTTAACCGGGTTAAATCGAGATTGAGTCGGTTGAGATACAGGTCGCGCAAATTGTCCGGCAGCCTGTAACTTAGCCCGAAAAGGGCGGCCAGTTGATTGCCGTGATCGCTAAGCAAAGGAAAGGTGAGCCCATGGTCGCGGATTGATTGGCGGTTGCCGCGTGCCGTCTGGGGGGAAATGGCCACTAGCCGCGCCTGACGGGATCTAAATTCCGGCTGAGCGGCTTCCAGAGCCTGTAGCTCGATGTTGCAGTAAGGGCACCACGCGCCGCGAAAGAAGCTGATAATCAACGGCCCATTCGCCAGAAGATCGTGGGAAGACAAGCGCGTATTGTCCGCATCCGGTAACTCAAACGCGGGGGCTGTATCCCCGCATTTCAACGCTCGTGCAGCGGCGCCCGTGGCGTTAAGTTCATTTATTGCGCGGCGCATCAGCTCATGATCCTGTGCCTCCAGCGTAAAGGGCAATTTACCGGCTTCAAATTCAGCCTTGAAAGCGTCGAGTTTGTCCTGAAGTTTCATCATGGCTCCTGTTGGGGGGACTTATTATCGCCATCTTGCCCATTCCTTAACGGCCAGTGTAGACTGCCAAAAACGCTAATGGTTATTCCCTTAAGGAATGATGTGGGCAAATTTTCTGATTTGGAAACCTTTATCTGCGTGTGCGAAACGGAGTCCTTCACCGCCGCCGCCCGCAGATTGAACGTAGGGCAACCGGCGGTTTCAAAAACCGTGGCCCGGCTCGAGCAACAGTTGAATACGCGATTGATGCTGCGCTCTACGCACGGGCTGCGGCCCACGGATGCCGGCCAACAACTTTATCAACGGGCGAAACGTATCCTGAATGAACTGGCGGAAACGGAATCCTTGGTTCGGGAAGGAGGGGCGGGCCTAAGCGGCAGGCTGCGGGTTTCCTCCGCGGCGGTATTTGCCCGAATAGTCGCGTTGCCCGATTTGACCGCTTTCCTGCAAGCCAATCCTCGTTTGGGCATCGATCTGTTGCTGGATGACGGCAACCTGTCACTGATAGAGGAAGGTGTGGATATCGCGCTTTGCACCGGTAGCCTGGACGATTCGTCCTTTACCGCTCGCAAGTTGGGTGAAATAGAGCAGTGCGTCATGGGGACCCCAGCTTACTTTTCCTCCGCAGGCGTTCCTCTGCGGCCCGAAGATTTGGCGCAGCATGAAATGGTGGTCTATCAACGCCGCAGCGGCGCTGAAAATTGGTCATTCAGCCGGCATGGGGAAACCCGCGCGCTGCGTTTACAGGGGCGAATGCGGGTCAATGCCGCCGAATGCTTGCGCGAGTTGGTGCTGTCTGGATTTGGCGCCACCGTGGCCGGCGAAGGGCTGTTTCGCAGTGAATTGCAAAGTGGGGCCATTATGAAGGTCATGACCGACTGGCAATTGCCGCCGTTAGAACTCTGGGCCGTTTTTCCTGGCGGCCATTTCGCCCCCGCCAAAGCCAGGGCATTCGCCGATGTAGTCCAGCAAGCCTTGTGCAGGGAGCCATGACATGTCACGTACCGAACGTTTACTGGATCTGATGCAGATCCTGCGGCGTCATCGTTATCCGGTCGCCGGCCATGCGCTGGCGCAGGAAATGAACATCAGCATGCGCACGCTGTACCGCGATATCGCCACGTTGCAACAGCAGGGGGCGGAGATCGTTGGGGAAGCAGGGGTGGGTTATGTGTTGCGGCCCGGTTTTATGCTGCCGCCGCTGATGTTCTCGCCGCAGGAAATCGAAGCGCTGGTGCTGGGAATGCGCTGGGTGGGGCGGCGTGGCGACACCCAATTGGCCGGCGCGGCGAATAATGCGCTGGCAAAAATTGCCGACGTTCTGCCCGCCGCGCTACGCGATGAGTTGGAAGCCAACACCTTGTTGATTGGGCCGATAGACGTGGCTCAGGTGGCGGACGAAACGGTGATGCTGATCCGCGATGTTATCCGCCAGGAGCGCAAACTCGCCGTAAATTATTGCGATCTTGCCGGTAAAATCAGCGAACGCATTTTGTGGCCGTTCGCGCTTGGCTATTTTGAACAGGCGCGCATGCTGGTCGCCTGGTGCGAGTTGCGCCAGGAGTTCCGCCATTTCCGCCTCGATCGTATCTGTCTGGCTACACCGCTGGCGCAGCGCTACCCACGCGGCCGCCGCGTGCTGTTGAAAGAGTGGTATGAAATTCAAGGCATTACTCCCCAGTAAACAATAATCACTACTGCCAAAAACTGTCAGCAGGGCGGGCTAATTTATCGCTATCGGGAACCGCCGGTTCCCTTCAGCCATGAGGACAGTCTGATGACAACCCCAAACATGACCCTGCTTTACGTCGATAGCCCGGAAAAAAGCGTCGTTTTCTATCGACGGTTACTGGGGCGGGAGCCGGTGGAGCTTTCACCCACCTTCGCGCTGTTTGTACTGAGTAACGGCTTCAAACTGGCGATGTGGTCGAAGCATACCGTAGAACCGGCCGCAACGGCTGCCGGTGGTGGCGGTGAGATTGGTTTTCTGTGCGAGCACCCGCAGCAAGTAGACGCGCTTTGTCAGCAGTGGCGTGAGCTGGGGGTGGAGATTATCCAGCAACCGGTGTCGCTCGATTTCGGTTATACCTTCGTCGCCACCGATCCGGACGGCCACCGCCTGCGGGGCTACGCGCTCAGCCTGTAGGTGCGTCGGTATACAGATGTAGCCGTTTGACCAGTAGCCGCAGCGGTTTGGCATCCGGTTTGTACTTGTGCTTGACCGTTGCGGCGTTGTAATTAAGCAGTTCGCCAATCTTCGGCACCTGCGCGCCGCTTTCCTCCTGGCACAGGGCGATCAGCGGTAGCGGACAGGGGTGTTGCACCTGTTTTTGCTGCTCCTGATACCACACCCGGGCGATCGGCTGTACCTTCACCGGGCGTTTGATTTTCAGCACCGCCTGTTGCGGCAGGCGGCTGACGTCATCGATCTCGCGGCTAACCAATTCTGCCCACTGCTCGCGATTATGTGGCGGCACTGCGCGCCCGGCCTTCAGGCTCTTTTCCAACTGAGCCAAGATATCGTCGCGTTTCACGTTTTTGATAATGTGTTTATTGGCCCAGCCGAAGCGGACCGAATCAGGATTGCTCAGGGCGGTGATGGCGCGATAGGCGCTGAGGGTGATCAGGCCATGCAGGTGAGTGTGGACGAAATCAAACCGCTGCTCCGGCGCCAGGCCCGACTCGACGGTGATAATCTGCTCCAGTTCGGCCTTCAGCCGATTAATCAGGGCGATCTGCGCCTGCAATGCCTGGTATTGCGGTAATTCCACGGCCAGACAGATCACGCCGGGCAAGCGTACCGCCGCCTTACTGCTGACGTTGTGTTTATTGTGATGGATAAACAGCCGCTGGTAGTGTTCCAGTGCGAGGTCGCGCGCCGCCTGGCCGACATGCTGCTCGACGGCGATTTGCTCCACCGCCGCGTGCTCTTTGCCTTTCTCGATTTCCGGCAGGCTGAACACCCGTGCCGCCAGCAGCCGCAGCGGGAGGATCTGCTGGTGGAGCGCGGCCAGAGCCAGCTCCAGCTCGGTGAAACACGCATTCATTCTGCCGATTAGACCGTATTTATCCATCATTCACCTCGTATTTTAGTTACAACATACAATAAGAGAACGGCAAACGAAAGGGCAACCTCGGCCACAGTGATAACACCAGGCCCTCAGTGGTCCAGCCTGGCAGGGGAATTAAGGTTGCCGCCTGTTTCTGCGTACAGGCAGGCGGCAAGGAGAGGGGTCAGACGCGCGCCGCTTCCGGCAGTTTCTTCAGATAGTGCACTACCAGCAGAGCCAGCAGCAGCATCACGCTGATAAACGCCACCACACCGCTCCAGCCGAAACTGTGCCAGAACACGCCGCCGAGCGTACCGGCGACGCTGGAACCGACGTAATAGCAAAACAGATAAAGAGAAGACGCCTGGCCTTTGGCGCGCCGCGCCCGGCGGCCGATCCAACTGCTGGCAACCGAATGGGCGGCAAAGAAACCGGCGGTAAACAGCATCATGCCGATAAAAATAACCGCTACCGGTGCCAGTGCGGTAATCAGGATACCGATCAGCATAATCAGGATCGAAGCCAGCAGAACCGGGCCACGGCCGAAACGAGACGTCATTGCGCCAGCTTTCGGTGAGCTGTAAGAGCCGGTCAGATACACCACCGACAACAGGCCGACAATCGCCTGGCTGAGGTGATAAGGATCGGACAGCAGGCGGTAGCCAATGTAGTTGAACAGGGTGACAAAGCTGCCCATCAGCAGAAAACCCTCGGCAAACAGCAGCGGCAGGCCCTTGTCGTGCCAATGCAGCCTGAAGTTAATCAGCAGGGTTCGCGGGCGCAGCGAACTGGCGCGAAAATGCGTAGACGCGGGCAGAATACGCCAGAACATGCAGGCTGCGGCCAGCGCGAACAACCCGATCACCGCCAGCGACACGCGCCAGGAGAAGAAATCGGTCAGCACCCCGGTTACCAGGCGGCCGCTCATGCCGCCGATGGAGTTGCCGCTGATGTAAAGCCCCATCGAAAAGGCGACAAAGCTGGGGTGGATTTCTTCGCTAAGGTAAGTCATGCCAACGGCGGCCACGCCGCTCAGCGACAGCCCAATCAGTGCGCGCATCAGCAAGATACCGTGCCAACTGGTCATAAAGGCGCAAATCAGGGTGCATATTGCCGCCAGCAACAGCGCCACCACCATCACCGATTTACGGCCGATGGCATCGGACAACGGGCCGGTAAACATCAGGCCGAGTGCCAGCAGGCCGGTGGACGCCGACAGCGACAGGCTGCTTTCCGCCGGCGAGATGCCAAAGTCTTGCGACAGAACCGGCAGGATCGGCTGCACGCAGTACAGCAGGGCGAAAGTAGCCAACCCGGCGGAAAACAGCGCCAGAGTAACGCGCATAAACTGCGGCGTTCCGCGTTCGATGTAAGGGAGTTTATTCAGGGTGGAGCGTTTGGCTTTTGGCGCAGCAGCCGCATCGTCGTTGGCGGCCAGCGTCGACGGCATACTAGCCGCAGAACGCACAGGGGTTGTCACAGTCTTTCCTTACCGAACGTCGGGAGATTTAAATCAGCACATCATGGGTTAACAAAATGATAGGGAGAGCTCAGTTTTTTGTCTAATATATTAATAATTCAAATTAAGACGTTTAAAGTATGAATATCGAACTGAGACACCTGCGCTATTTTGTCGCCGTGGCGGAAGAATTGCATTTCGGTCGTGCGGCGGAACGTCTGCGCATTTCGCAACCGCCGCTCAGCCAGCAAATCCAGGCGTTGGAGGAAATGGTCGGCGCGCGTTTGTTGGCGCGTAACAACCGCAATGTCAGCCTGACGCAGGCGGGGGAAATGTTCCTGAAAGAAGCTTATCAGGTGCTCGATCAGGTCAGCCGTGCGGCGGAGAAGGCCGCGCGACTGGAGCGTGGCGAACTGGGCGAGTTGACCATTGGTTTCACCTCTTCGGCGCCGTTTATCAGCGTGGTATCGCGCAGTTTGCGAGCTTACCGCCAACAGCACCCGCACGTGCATATAAAAATGCGTGAAGTGAACACCAAGCAACAGATCGAACCGCTGCTCAACGGCGAGCTGGATCTGGGCGTGATGCGCAATACGCGCTTGCCGGAGGTGCTGAAGCATCAATTGTTACTGTGCGAGCCACTGGTCGCGGTGGTGCCGGAAGGGCATCCGCTAACCCATGTTGCGCCCGGCACCTTGCGTTTTCAGCATCTGGCGGAAGAACCCTTTGTGTTTTTCTCGCGAGAGGTAGGCACGGCGTTGCATGACGAAATCCTGTCGCTGTTGGCCAAAGCGGGGATCACGCCTTATATCACCCAGGAAGTCGGTGAAGCGATGACCATCATCGGCCTGGTGTCTTCCGGGCTGGGTATTTCTATTTTGCCGGCGTCTTTTGGCCGGGTGAAAGTCGATGGGGTGAAATACCTGCCGCTGGCGGAACCGGAGGCGATGACCGAAGTCTGGTTGGTGCATCACCGCCAAAGGGCGCTGACCGCAGCGGCCAAATCGCTGATGGCACTGTTGCTGCCGTGACGGAGTGCTGCGCAAATAAAACGCAATCCGCAGCGAAAGCGGGGCGAATTTGTGCGGCAAATCACATAACGAATCAAATAGTTGACGCTGTATTACAAAAGCCCCACCATAGCCTCTAGTCTTTATTTAGAAGCGCGAAAAATAGTAGGAGCAGGTTTGTGATTGCTGTTGGGCAGCCTGGGCATATCGATCAAATCAAACAAACAAATGCAGGGGCAGTTTATCGGTTAATCGATCAACTGGGCCCAATTTCGCGCATCGAACTGTCAAAACGCGCGCAGCTCGCCCCCGCCAGCATCACCAAAATCGTGCGTGAGCTGCTGGAAGCGCATCTGGTTAAAGAAAACGAATATCAGGAAGTCGGCAGCCGTGGGCGGCCGGCGGTCGGGCTGGTGCTGGACACCGAAGCCTGGCATTACCTTTCCGCTCGTATCAGCCGCGGCACCATTACGCTCGCGCTGCGCGATCTCAGCAGCAAACTGGTGGTGGAAGAGCTGTTGCCGCTGGATGCCGAACACCCTGAACCGCTGCTAAAACGCATTCTCAGTGAAGTTGACCAATTTTTTATCCGCCATCAAAGCAAACTTGAGCGGCTGACGGCGATCGCCATTACGCTGCCGGGCATGATTGATGTGGCCTCCGGCGTGGTGCACCGCATGCCGTTTTACGATGTCGTGGACATGCCGCTGGGTCCCGCGCTGGAAACCCGCACCGGGCTGCCGGTCTACCTGCAACACGATATCAGCGCCTGGACCATGGCCGAAGCGCTGTATGGCGCCTCGCGCGGCAGCCAGAACGTGATTCAGGTGGTGATCGACCACAACGTCGGGGCGGGTGTGATCACCGGCGGGCGGGTGCTGCACGGCGGCAGCCATAGCGTGGTAGAGATTGGTCATACGCAGGTCGATCCTTACGGTAAACGCTGTTACTGCGGCAACCACGGTTGTCTGGAAACCGTCGCCAGTATTGAAAACATCCTGGAGATCGCCCAGCAGCGTCTCGCGACCTCCATGAGCTCCAGCCTGCACGGCGCGCCGCTGACGGCTGAGTCCCTGTGCGATGCGGCGCTGGCGGGCGATCAACTGGCCAAAGACATCATCCTCGGCGTGGGTCACAGCGTGGGGCGTATCCTGGCGATCATGGTCAACTTGTTCAACCCTGAAAAAATCCTGGTCGGTTCACCGCTGAATCGCGCGGCGGAAATCCTGCATCCGGCCATCGCCTCTTGCATTCGTCAGCAGTCGTTGCCGGCTTACAGCGACCATGTACAGGTAGAATCTACTCAGTTCTTCAACAAAGGCACCATGCCCGGCGCCGCACTGGTGAAGGAAGCCTTGTACAACGGTTCGCTGTTGGTGCAACTGTTGCAAGGGTAGCATCAGTAATACTTATCGTTTAACGACAAAAGATTGCGCTACCTCAAGCCCTGTGCGTTCAGCATCCCCTAGAATTTTCCCGTTCGTCTCCTTCGCCTTAATGCGGCGATATTTGGATTCATGGAGCATTTCGGGGCAATTAAAACATGTTAAAGCGTTTATTTGTAACAGGCACGGATACCGACGTCGGTAAAACCGTGGTTTCCCGCGCCTTGCTGCAGGCGCTCGCCGCGCAGGGCCGTTCGGTAGCCGGCTATAAGCCGATCGCGGCGCGTTGTCAGGAAACCAGCGAAGGCATTCGCAATAAAGACGCTTTGGTTTTACAGGCGTCTTCGACCCTGCCGCTGTCGTACGAGGAAATTAATCCCATCACCTGTCTGGATGAGGTGTTTCACGCCCATGCCACCGAGGATATCAACTACGGCGTGATGAGCAGCGGGTTGCAAAGTTTGTCCGCCAGAGCCGACACCGTGGTCGTGGAGGGCAGCGGCGGTTGGCGTGTGCTGATGAACGATCTGCGTCCCTACGCCGAGTGGGTGATCCAGGAGCAATTGCCGGTGGTATTGGTGGTGGGAATCAAGCTGGGCTGCGTCAGCCACGCCTTGTTAACGGCGCAGTCGATCATTAATGACGGCTTACCTTTGTTGGGATGGGTGGCGAACCGGATTAACCCGGGGCTGGCGCATTACGCAGAAACCATTGAAGCCTTGCGTCAACGCATCCCTGCGCCGCTGTTGGGCGAAATCCCTTATCTGCCGCGCGCCGAGCAGCGCGAACTGGCGCACTATCTCGATATCTCCGCGCTGTTGAACCGTTAGGCGTTGTGATAGACCGAGACTGAGCGCAAGCCGCGCGATACGGTGGTGGCGATCACGCAGGCCAGCAGGATACCGGGCAACAAGGTGTATTCGCCGGTCATCTCAAACACCATCAGTGCGGCCATAATCGGCGCGTGAGTGGTGGCGGCCAACAGGGTCGCCATGCCGGTCAACGCCATCAGCAAGGGTACGGCCGCGCCCAGTTCGGGCCAGGTGGCGCACAGTTGCCCAACCAGCGAGCCCAGCGCAGCCCCGACAAACAGCGTTGGGGTGAACACGCCGCCGGGCGCGCCGGAACCACTGCTGGCAAGCACCGCCAGAAGTTTGCAGATCAAAATGGCGCCAACCAGCAATACGCCGGGCGGCGCGCTGAGCAGAGACTGCACCACGCTGTAGCCATTGCCCCACACTTCAGGAAACAGCAGCGACAGTAAACCAACAATGAATCCGCCCAGCGCCAGCTGTAGCGGCGGCGTCAGGCGCAGCGATCGGAACGCATGGCCGGAAGCCGACATCGTCCACAGAAACAGCGGGCCGCAGATACCGGCCAGTATCCCGAGCAGCGCCATCAACAGATATTGCACCGGCCAGGGCGCAGGCAGCGGTTCCACCAGATACAGCGGCGCCTGGCCACCGTTGAGCAAATTAGTTACCAGCAGCGCGCTGACGGCGGCAATCACCACCGGGCCGAGCGAAGCCAGCATCAGAGTGCCAAACAGAATTTCGGCGATAAACAGGCTGCCCGCCAGCGGCGCGTGATAGGCGCTGGCCATACCGGCGGCCGCACCGCAGGCCACCCACAGTTTCCACTCTTTCTCATGGGTGAAACGCTGGGCAAATACCGATCCCACCAGTGCTGCCAGCAGGATCATCGCGCCTTCGCGGCCGATAGCGCTGCCGCTGGACACCACCAGCAATGAAGCCAGGCATTTAATCAGGCTGGCGCTGACATCAAGCCGCCCGTCGCCGGTTTCTATCGCTTCCATATAATCGGTGGGCGCTATTTGCCGCTGATGTTGATAACGCTGATAAACCCACAGCAACAAACCGGCCGCCAGGCCGCCCAGAGCCGGAGTCAAGGCTCTGCGCCAGCCCGGTAATGCCGCGGCGGCGGCCACCAGGCTGCCATCTTCGTGATCGAGCAATGCCCACTCCAGCCCGAGCATGGCGCGGTGAAACAGCCAAACGACCAACGCGGCGGCAATGCCCAGAAAGATGGCGGTAAACAGGCGGCGCAGCAGGGCGCGATAGTGATGCAAGTGGACCCATCGTTTCATGAGGCGGTAAAATCGTGAGAAAAATGAAAGGTTCAGTTGGGCATTGTGCTTGCCGGTCCGGCCGAAGGCCAGAGAATCTTTTTAGATTCGCCGCTGGGATCGTGGTTTCAACGGCGAAACGATAAATCCCGTTGATTTACAGTTACGTTGTCACCAAGTGTTCAAATGATGCGTTTTTCGCCATTGAAAACAGGGAAGTAGACACAGCTTACGGCAGCGTTTAACCCGGCGGGTATAATTTGATGACAATAAAAATCCAGAGCCAAACAACGCTATGACTAATAACGACTCATCTGCACCCCTCGCTCATCGCCCGCTGATTCTGATCGCCTGCATGCTGGCAATGTTTATGTCAGCCATCGAGGCGACGATTGTCGCCACGGCGATGCCGACCATCATTGGCGATCTCGGCGGTTTCTCGCTGCTGGGCTGGGTCTTTGCGGTCTATTTGCTGGCGCAGGCCATCACCATTCCGATCTATGGCCGGCTGGCGGATCTATTGGGCCGCAAGCGGGTATTTTTCTTTGGCGCATCGCTGTTTTTACTGGGCTCGGTGTTGTGCGGTTTTTCGCCCAACATGTACTGGCTGATTGGTTTTCGGCTGTTGCAGGGGCTGGGCGCCGGGGCGATTATGCCGATTGCGACCACCATTATCGGCGATATCTACAGTGCGACCGAGCGGCCGAAAGTCATGGGCTATCTGTCCAGCGTGTGGGGCGTGTCGGCAATCATCGGTCCGCTGCTGGGGGCGTTTATCGTCCAGCATTTGCCTTGGGCGCTGGTGTTCTGGGTCAACTTGCCAATCGGCCTGCTGGCGATGTTTTTCCTCGGCCGTTATCTGCCTTCCAGTAAACAGGTGCGGAAACACGCGCTGGATCTGGCGGGCACGGCGTGGCTGACGCTGTTTGTCGCGGCGCTGCTAATGTCGCTGCTGCAGGCGGAAAGTCTGGGGTGGTGGGTGTTGCCGCTGTTGTCGTTGGCGGCGGTTTCGCTGATGCTGCTGATCCGCCAGGAACGCCGCGCGCCAGAGCCGCTGTTCCCGCTGGCATTATGGCAAAGCCGGGTGATTGTGGCCGGTAATATTGGCGGAGTGGTGATCGGTGCGGCGATGATGGGGATCAGCGCTTTTCTGCCGACTTTTATTCAGGGCGTGATGGGCGGAACGCCGCTGGAAGCTGGAACCACGCTGGCGTTGATGTCGATCGGATGGCCGCTGGCCAGCACCCTGAGTGGGCGGCTGATGTTGATGACGTCTTACCGTACCACCGCGTTGTTGGGGGCGCTGTTGCTGGTCGCAGGTGGGTTGATTTTATTGCTGCTGCAGCCGAACGGCGGTCTGTTGTGGGGGCGGTTGGCGGCCTTTATGGTGGGTGCCGGCATGGGGTTGTGCAACACCACGTTTCTGGTTTCAGTGCAAAACGCCGCGCATCACAGCATTCGCGGCATAGCCACCGCCTGTACGGTCTTCACCCGGATGATGGGGTCGGCCATCGGCACCGCTATTCTGGGCGCAACATTGAACCTTAACTTGCAGTATCGTCTGCCGCAAACCGCCGATCCGGTGCAGCAACTGATGGAGCCGGCGGTGCGTGGCGCAATGACGCCGGAAAAGCTGGCCGATATCATTCAGCAGGTGGCCGCTTCGTTACATTGGGTGTTTTTGGTTTCCGCACTGATTTCGTTGCTGGCGCTGGCGGCGGCGATGTTGATTCCCGCACGGCATAGGCCGCAAGGTGAGGGTGAAGAGGCGGAACAGGCGTAAAAAAGGAAAGGGCGCGGTTGCGCCCTGAGCTGCAGTTATTGTGCGGTTTTGGTGTCCTGGCTGGTGCCGGTCTGAGCCGCGTCACCGTTGTCATCGCCGTTGCTCAGGCGGGTATAGACAATTTTCTGGGTGTCGTTTTCGCAGTGACCAACGACCAATCCGCCAGCCTGTTGAGCCTGGTCATTGGGCACGATGTCCAGCTTGAAGCCGGATTCCGGTACGCCGTTTTTGACAATTTTCTGTGAAATGTCCGCCTTCACGCTTTCGCATGAAGCCAAGGCTGCCAAGGGGGCTGCGGTTAGCAGCAGTGCACCCAGGATAAGCGCTTTTTTCATCAATTCGTCCTTATTTGAGCATGAGCTTCCTTTGTCACAATAGCAGCAATGGCGGCGGAGGTTAACGTTCGCCGCTTGCTGCGGCGTGATTAAGGATGATGCCGGCGTCGATACAGCGGTCTATCTGGCTGCGGGCTTCGTCAACGCCGGTATCGCCGGTTTTGGCGAATTTGCCTGCGCCGCCAAAGGTCATGGTGCCGAGACTCAGCGCCGAAACTTTCAGGCCGGAATGGCCAAGCTGACGGTATTGCATCGTTTAACTCCTTGCCTTGGTTGCCACGGATTCATCAGCGCCAGCCGGTGCCGACGAAGGGGATTTTTTCCGGCGGACTTCGCTGCCGGCATCGGGATTCAACGTCAGACTGTCTGCCACCGCCAACAGGGCGATAACGCCGATAACGCCAAACGCCAACTGGAAATCGACCAGCGGCAGGCGACCGGCCGACGGCGGTATCAGCATTTCCCCCAACCGCAGCGCCAGCGCACCGATGGCGATGCCCAGGCCGCTGCCCAGTTGCTGCGATACGGTGAACAGGGTATTGGCGCCGCCCATCTGCGGCTGCGGCACTTCGGAAAATGCCAGTGTATTCAGCGCGGTGAACTGCATGGAACGCGTCAACCCGCTGACGAACAGCAATGCCACAATCAGCCATGTTGGGGTTTGCGGCGTCAGCAGCGCGCAGGCAAAAATGGTGGCGGCGTTCAGCAGCCCATTCACTACCAGCGTGGTGCGAAAACGGAAACGATAGAGCACGGCAGAGGTAAAAGGCTTCATCGCCAGATTCCCGGCAAACACCGCCAACACCAATAACCCGGCGTCAAAGGCGTTGAGACCAAAGCCGATCTGGAACAGCAGCGGCAGCAAGAAGGGCACGGCGCCAATGGCGATGCGGAATAAGGCGCCACCCCAAATAGTGACGGCGTAACTTTTTATCCGCATTGCCCACAGAGTGATCAACGGGTGCGCGGTGCGTTTGGCGTGGCGCACCGCCAGCGCGCCCAGCGCAAGGCTGCCGAGGATGCACAGTAGCGGCACCAGCCAGGAGAGCTGCGGGTGATTGATCAGGTCCAGGCCGAACATCAGGCCGAAGCAGGCGATGCCGGTCAGCACGAAGCCGATGGCGTCAAAGGGCACGCCTTTCTGCGGCGCTTCTTGTGGTATCAACCGCCAGGCCAACCACAGCGCGGCGACGCCCAGCGGCACGTTGAGCAGAAAAATCCAGTGCCATGACGCGTAGGTGGTAATAAAACCGCCGACCGGCGGGCCAAGGATGGGTGCCACCAGCCCCGGCCAGGTAATGGTGGCGATAGCTTTTATCAGATCCGGCTTGGCGGTATTGCGCAGCACCACCAACCGGCCGACCGGCACCATCAGCGCGCCGCCAAAGCCTTGCAGAATGCGGGCAGCGGTAAAGGTGGGCAGGTTAACGCTGGCGGCACACAGCACCGAGGCCAGGGTGAAAATCACTACCGCGGCGGCAAAGATATTGCGTGCGCCAAAGCGGTTGGCGATCCAGCCGCTGGCGGGAATAAACACCGTCAGCGTCAGAATATAGGCGGAAATGCCGATGTTCATGTCCACCGCCCGCACGCCGAAAGCGGCTGCCATCTGCGGCATGGCGGTGACAATCACCGTACCGTCGAGGTTTTCCATAAAGAAGGCGCCGGCCACCAACAACGGCAGCGCGCTGGCGCGTGAAAACCAGCTCATGGCAAAGCGCGCCGTGTGGCGCACAGACAGAATGCAGGCATGACAAGAAACCCCGTTTCAAAAAATGTAATCCGGACGAGTTTTCGAGCATAGCGCATCGTACACAGGTTAAAAAGAGGTTAAGCAGGTGATGATTAGCGAGCACAGCGATCTGCGCTCGCAGAGGGGAATAGCCAGTTTCAGCCCGGTTTTTTCAGGCCGAAGTCATGGGTAATCAACACTCAACTTTCGCTTAGCCGCTGGCCGCTGGCGGCGTCGAACAGGTGGATCGCGTCGATGTTGGGCGCCAGCCACAGCGGCTGGCCGCTTTCTGCATTGATGCGGCCGCTGAACTGCACATGCAGTCGGTAACCGCCCCAGGTCAGGTGCAACAGACTGACATCACCGGTGATCTCCATCAGCCGAAGCTGGGCGGGCGGCTGTTCGCTGACCTCCACCAGCAGAAAATCATGCGGGCGCAGTCCGAGGATCACGTTACTGCCCGCAATTGCCTGACGCCACTTATCGGGTAGCGGCAGCCACAGCTCACCGCAGGTTACGCCGGGGCGATCGCCGCGCGGCGTGACGATACCCTCCAACAGGTTCATGGGCGGCGAACCGATAAAGCGCGCCACAAAGGTGTTGGCGGGCGCGTCGTAGATCTCCAGCGGCCGGCCCTGTTGCACGATATTGCCGTCTTTCATCACCACGATTTGATCGGCCAGCGTCATGGCCTCAATCTGGTCGTGGGTGACGTACACCGTGGTGGTTTTGAACTGCTGATGCAGCGATTTTATCTCGGCGCGCAACTCCATGCGCAACTGGGCGTCGAGGTTGGACAACGGCTCATCGAACAGAAAGACCTTCGGATTGCGCACCATGGCACGCCCCATCGCCACCCGCTGGCGCTGGCCGCCGGACAGCTCTTTCGGATAGCGCTGCAACAGATGATCGATCGCCAGAATGCGTGCCGCCTGCTGCACTTTGCTCTGCTGCTCGCTTTTGCTGACCTTCATGACCTGCATGTGAAACGCCATGTTTTCCGCCACCGTCAGGTGCGGATAGAGCGCATAGCTCTGAAACACCATGGCGATATCGCGATCGGCGGGGTCCAGATCGTTAATTTTCTGTTTATCCAGCAGGATAGCGCCATCGGATAGCGTATCCAGCCCGGCCAGCAAGCGCAGCAACGTGGATTTACCGCAGCCGGAGGGGCCGACCAGCACGGTAAAGCTGCCGTCGGGAATGATCAGATCCAGCGGATTCAACACCCGCTGTTTGCCATAATATTTGGCGACTTTCACCAGTTCTACGCTTGCCATCAGATCATCTCTCCGGCGCAGGTTTTCAGGGTGTTCCAGTCCAGGTATTGACGCGGCGAACTGCTGATGGCGTGGCTGGCGGCGCGAATGCCCCAGCGCAGCGCCACCGTGGCCGAATGGCCGTGCAGGCAGGCGGTCAGGAACCCGGCGTTGAAACTGTCGCCGGCGCCGATGGTATCGACCACCTTGATCGGGTGCGCCGCAGCTTGCAACAGCCGTTCGCCGCACCACATGCGCGCGCCGTCCGGCCCGCATTTCACCACACAGGCGGCGTCGGTCGGTTGCTGGCGGTTCAGGGTGCGGGCGGCGGTGTACAGATCTTCATGGCCTGCCATGCCGCAGGTTTCTACTTCATTCAGCAGCAGAATGTCGCAGAACGGCAACCAGTCGGCGATCTGCCCGCGCAGCGCATCGCTCCAGCCCTGCGGCGGCCAGCCGGTGTCCACCGCAATGCGGTAGCCGCGCTGGCGCAGCGTTTGCAGCAGCGCCGGGTAATCCGCCAGCAAAGTGGTGCACAGGAAGGTGCCGCATAACAGCACGGTGTCGCCGTTGCCGGCGAACAGCGGGATCTGGTGCAGCACGTCATCCTGGCTCAGGCGGGTGATGTGCCCTTGATTGCTGAAAAAGGTGCGTTCGTTGTCGGGGTGCGTCACACCGAAGGTCAGCGAGGTTTCACAGCTGTAGGTCGGCCAATACAGCGAGCTTTCCGGGAACAGCTGCGCCAGCCAGGGGCTGAAATAGTCGTTGCCCTGATTGGCCACCAGCCGGTAAGGCGTCTCCAGCGCCGCCAACGCCAGCGCGCAGTTGCCGGCCGAGCCGCCGGGGCGCAGTTCGCTGTGATCCAGCATCGTCTCGGTGCCTTTCTGCGGCCACTGGTGCAGGGTGCTCATGATCACGTCGACGTTGATATTGCCGACCACGTACAGGGTGGGTCTGGTGTTGGTATTCATCATGTGAATTTTTTCCCTTTTAAGTCAGCCTTTGCTGCCGCCGCTGGTTAACCCGCTGACCAGCGTTTTTTGCAGCCAAATGGCAATAAAGAGTGGCGGTATGGCGGCCAACATGCCGACTGCGGCGATCAATCCGTCATCGGTGGCGCGCCCCGCGGTGAAACCGGCGATAGTCACCGGCAGCGTCTGGGCCTGAATGTTGCTGGTAAACAGCAGCGCGTAGAAAAATTCGTCCCAGGCCAGCAACCAGCCGAACAGCGCCGAAGCCCCGAGCGCCGGTTTCGCCAGCGGCAACGTGATGCGCAGCAACACCTGCCACTGACGCAGCCCATCCAGCCGCGCCGCCTGTTCGATATCGATCGGCAGGGCGTCGAACTGATTCTTCAGCATCCAGGTGAGAAACGGCAGGATCAGCGAGCAGTAGACCAGCACCAGGCCGATATGGGTATTCAGCAGCGCCAGCTGTTGCAGAATAAAGTACAGCGGCAGCACGAAGGCGACCGGCGGCACCATATAAATCGCCAGACTGGCGAACAGCCAGCCGTCGCGGCCCGGATAGCGTGAGAAGCTGAACGCCGCCGGGATCGCCAGCAGCAGCGAAATCAGCGTAGCGCCGCAGGCCACCAGCAGGCTATTGAACAGCGCGTGCAGGAACAGTGCCCCAGGCTGGCCGGCCTGTAACGACAGCAAGCTACCGTAGCGCGAAAAGTCCCAGCGGCGCGGCAGCCATTCCAGCGGCACGCGGGTCAGATCGGCGGAGGAACTGACGCTCATCAAAAACAGCCACAGCATCGGCGCGAGGATCGACAGCGCCAGCAACAGCGCGGCGCCATAGCGCAGCATCAGGCGGATTTTACGCTTCATCGGCGAGGCTCCTTCGGCGCTGGCGGAACAGCATCAGCATGTAGAGTGCGATCAGCAAACCGCACAGCAGGGTCATCAGCACTGCGTAGGCGGCGCCGCTGCCGGCACGCAGATAGCTGAACGATTCCTGATAAACGAAGAAGCTGAGGGTCTTGGTGCTGTCCATCGGCCCGCCGCGGGTCATCACGTAAATGATGTCGAACACCTTGAAGGCGTCGATGGTGCGTAACACCAGCGCCACCGCCAGCGGGGCCAGAATGGCGGGCAGGGTGATGGCACGGAATCGCCGCCAGGCGGAAGCGCCGTCCAGTCGGGCCGCCTCGTACAAATCCTCCGGGATAGATTGCAGTGCCGCCAGCGTCAATAGGGTGATCAGCGGGTAGTTTTTCCAGATATCCGCCAGCATCACCGCGTTCAACGCCGAGGCGGGATCGCCCAGCCAACTGCGGTAATGGTCAATGACCCCAAGCTGGGTCAGCAGCGCATTGATGCTGCCGTAATCCGGGTTGAAGTTCAGCCGCCACATTGTCGCGTTGACGATGGTGGGCAGCGCCCAGGGCAAAATCACCAGCACCCGCAGCAGGTTGCGGCCGTGGAATTGCTGGTTGAGCAGCAGCGCCACCAACACGCCAATCACCCCTTCAAACGCCACCGAAACCACGGTGAAATAGAGCGTGCGCCACAGTGCGGCCTGGAAATCCGGGTCGGTCAGGGCATACAGAAAGTTATCGACGCCGATCCAGGCAGGCGTTACACCGTCACCGACAAGCGCCGCGTCGGTAAAGCTCAGCCACAGGGTGCGGCCCAGCGGCCAGGCGGTTAACAGCAGCATCATCAGCAGCATGGGTGCCAGCAGCACCCATGCCTGACGCCGCTCACGTTGGGGCAAAGTGAGCATCGTCATCCCTTAACGCAGCCGTGCCGCGCTTTTGGTGGCCGCATCCAGGCCCGCTTGCGGCGTCACCTTGCCTTGCAGGATCTGCTGCAAATCTTGCTGCAATCCGTTGGAAAGCCGTGAATAATCGGCAGTTTCAGGGCGCGACAGCATCACGTTCAACGACTGTTTGGCGGCGGCGATCAAGGGTTGCTGGTCTTTCTGCACCGCCGGATCGTCGTAGGAAGATTTCCAGATCGGCAGGCTCAGTTTGGCGTACTTATCCTGTACCGGCTGGGAGGTCATGTAGCTGATGTACTGCCAGGCCTGATCCGGGTGGGCGCTGGCCTTGGCGATGCCGAGGCCCATCGAGCCGTTGACGGCGGAAACCTGGCCCTCAACCGATCCCGGAGCCGGCACGATGCCGACATCGCCGGCCACTTTGCTCTGCTTCGGATCGTTGGCCATGTTGTACATATAGGTCCAGTTGAGCGCGAAGGCGGCGTCGCCGTTAGAGAAGGCTTTGCGCACGTCCTCTTCCAGATATTCGCGCGAGTTCGGGTTGGTCAGCCCCTTGTCCAGCGTGTCTTTCATGTAGCTGGCGGCCTGTAATGATCCTGGGGTGGAGAAGTTGATTTTCCCCTGTTGGAAGAACTGCCCCTTGAAGGCGGACACCAGCGTGGTGTAATCGCAAACCAGCGCCTCGGCCTGTGACCAGCTCCACACCAGGGGGTATTTGACCACGTTTTTCTGTTTCAGGATTTCCGCCTGCTGCGCCAGTTCCTGCCAGGTTTTCGGCGGGGCGCTGATGCCGGCCTTGGCCAGCATGGCTTTGTTGTAATACAGGTATTTGGTATCGAGGATCCACGGCATTCCCCAGCGCTTGTCTTTGTAAGTGACGGTGGTCATGGCGCCGTCGAAAATCTTGCCGCTGTCGTCGGCGCTGATGCGCGAGGTGACATCCTGCAGCAGGCCGAACTTAACGAATTCGGCCGGCCAGATGGCGTCGAACAGCACCACGTCGTAGCCGTTGCTGCCTGCGCCGCGCGCCGCGACGATTTTATCGTGCAGCGCTTCGTAAGGGACGAACTCGAGGTTAACGGTGATATCCGGGTGCTGTTGGGTGAAATCTGCGGTCATGGCGCGAATGTCGTTTTCGCTATAAGCCGCCTGGGTCATAAACAGCGCGTTGATTTGCGTAGGGGCGGCAAAGGCGCTTGAGATGCAAAACGCCAGGGCAGACAGGGTACAGGCGGCCTTAGCGGCGCGGATAGGGCTTTTCATGGTGCGTTCTCCGGTGTTAAAAAGATTCTTAAATCAATTTGATTGCTTTAATGGAGGGCACCATACTGCAAACACCGATTTCCCTTTCTGCATAGGCAGTTATGACGACATCCGGCACTAACCTTGAACATGCTCGTGCACACAACCGGCGCGTAGTGATAGAGGCAATCCGTCTGCACGGCGAACTGACCCGTGCCGAAATCGCCCGGCTGACCTCACTGACGCCGCAAACCGTTTCAAACATCGCGACAGAGCTGGAACAGGCCGGCATTCTCTCCTCGCACCTGCCACGCCGTGCCGGAGGGAGGGGCCAACCGGCGACGCCGTTGACCCTCAATCCAGACAGTGCGTATTCCATCGGCATCCATCTGGATCACCAGTCGCTTCTGATCATCGTCGTTGATCTGTCAGGAAGCGTTCGTTTCCATCGGCTGATTATGGTGCAAAAGCCGCAACCTGCTGCGACCTTGAAACTGATTTGTGATGTACTGCAAGAAATGCGCCAACAGCCTGATATGGCCTGGGGAAAAATGCTGGGCATCGGTGTGGTGATGCCGGGGCCGTTTGGCGTGGAAGGGATCTCCTCCGTTGGGCCGACCACCCTCAACGGCTGGGAAAATATCGATGTAGTGGCTGAACTTAACGCGCAGAGCGGCCTGCCGGTGACGCTGGAGAACGACGCCACCGTCGCCGCCATCGGCGAACGTCTGCACGGCGTGGCCAGGCAGCTCAATTCGTTTATTTATCTGTATCTCGGCACCGGCCTCGGGGCGGGGATCTTCACTGACGGGCGTATTTATACCGGCCATGCGCACAATGCCGGTGAAATAGGCCACATGATTGTGCAACCGGGCGGGCGTGCCTGTTATTGCGGCAACCAGGGGTGCCTTGAGCGTTACGTCTCGCTGCAGGCAGCCTATGAGAGCTGCGGGCTGGATCCGATGCGTGCCATGCCGCAGGATCTGCTGGCATTGCCGCAGGCGCAGATCGACCTCTGGTTGGATTCTGCGGTGCCTGCGCTGCGCCAGGCGATCAACATCGTCGAGTGCATGTTCGATGCCGAAGCGGTGATTATTGGCGGGCTGATGCCGGAAAGCATCGTTGAACAGTTGATCAAACGTTTGGCGCCCTTGCACCGCTCGGTTCGCAGCAAATACCTAGATGGTCTGCGCGTGCGGTTGGGCACCACCGGCGCAGATACCGCAGCATTGGGGGCGGCGGCGCTGCCGCTGTTCGACGAGTTTAACCCACGTTATGAAGTGTTATTGAAATAGTCGTAAAAAAGGCTCCTGAAAAGGAGCCTTTGGCGTGAGGCTAAATTACCGTGCTAATGCACTGATTTCCTTCCAAAGAATAGTGACGGTTTCCGCCGGATTCCACCCCTCGTTTGAGATGTGGGCCTGCAAGCATTGATAGGTTTTCCCCTGATAACGGACCTTGTCATCCACCTCATACCGCGTGTTGAGCGCCCATTCCGGAATGTTGCCCCCGCCGCTGGTGCTCAGGATCAACACATTGCTGGGCAGGGACAGGTAATCCCGCACGTCTATGGCCGCGACAAAATAGCGGTATTCGGTGCTGCCGCTAAGCCCGGCATCTGTATATTCATGCTGCGTCGGCGAGGTGGTGCCCACCTGAATGCCGTCGCGATACACATAATAATGCTTAAGCGCATGGCCGCCTGTCGATGCTGACCACATCAAACGCACGGTGTCTGCGGTGACGCCCATCGAATGCAAATTACCCGGTGCAGTAGGCGGATTGTCCTCCCCGCCTTCATTGAGGGTGCGAACCACGATCGAATTCCCCGGCAGCGATTGATTATTTTCACTGTCCGTGGCGGAGACGAAATAGGTGTAGTCCGTGTCCGGAGCCAGGTTTTTATGGGTATAGCCGAGCGTCGACGCGTCAAGCGTCACCAACAGGTCGCCGTTGCAAAAAACGGAATAGCGGGTGATGGGGTGTGCACCGTGGGAGGCGGACCAGGCTAACTCCAGCGAGTTTGTGGTCACATGGGTGGCATGCAGGCCGCCCGGAGGGGTCGGACGCTCGTTCCCGCCGGCATCGGTGAAGTTGAGATCGATAACCTGATAAAACGCGTTGCCGGTATTGGCGACTTCCCAGATGGCGAGCAGCACATGGTAGCCATGTCTTTCCGGTAGCGTCAGCTGATGGATTGTCGGTTCAGGCGGCGTTAACGCTGCCTGATGCTCCCAATGCGGTTGGGCGGAAAGCTCTGCTTTATAGAAGGGCGTCGATTCGAATTGGTCGCGCGCGAGTTTGCGTTGCGGATCCCAATCGGCCTTGGTGATGAAATAGTTCCAGCGACGGGTGAGGTGCAGCGCATGGTATGCCCAGGATACCGTGAGGGGCTGGCCCGCTTTGACCTCATGTTTGCGCCATTGGGTGCCGGGTTCGTCGAGGAACAGTGCGCCAGGCCAGCCACCGCTGGCGATTTTCCCGTCCGCCGCCGGGACATTGCTGAGATCGTCGGTTGGTGCAATAGGGTCATGCAATCCGCCCGCGGTGGCGGGGAAGAATTTTCCTGCCTCCAGAGAACTCGGATCGGTATCCGTCAATTTACCTTCTTGATAGGCGAAGATAGCGCGAGATTCGGGGGAAAACACATGCCCGTGGCGAGGTTGATTACGTCGTGCGTTAGCCATTTCATTTCTCCATTTATTCAATGAGATATTAATAATTGTGCGTGTAAAGGCCGTGCGAGATTATCGACGCGTTTCGACCTGCCAAAGCATGTCGGCCAGGGACGGGAGCCAGAATCGGTTAGAGGTATGTTCCTGAATGCACAAATAGGTATTGCCGGCATAGCTGACGCGCTCGCCACGGTCATACCATTGCTCTGTGCGCCATTGTGGTGCAGCGCCGGGCAGCGTGCTGGCCAACAGCGGTACGCTGCTTGAAGAGGAATTACCCTCGGTATCGGTTGCACTGAGGGTATAACGATACTGGGTGCCTGCCGCCAAGCCGCTGTCGACGAAGTGGGTCGCCGTTGGTTGGGCGATTTTCTGGTTATCGCGGAAGACGGAGTAGTGTGCAATAGGGCTGGCACCGCTGGAGGCGCTCCAGGAAAGGGTAATGCTGCTTTGGGTTTGCGCCGTGGCGACCAGATTGGCGGGGGCCGAAGGTTTCTCGCCGCTGCCGCCGCCGGTCAAAAAGCCGTAACGGGTGACGAATTCCCAATCATAAGGTTTCCCGGATTTGTTCACGCCGTCATCCCAACTGACAGACCAGGTCATCAGGCCGCGGATCGGGTTGCCTGCTTTATCCAGGCGTTCAAGTGCATTAATGGCGTCTTGCGGATGAATGACATAACCATTTGCTGCACCGTCGATATTGGCAGGCAAGCCGATAATAAATTTATCCGCCGGAATGGCGGTGAAACCGCGGGTGCCGTGAACCAGACTGTCGGTGAGGTAATAAAGAAAATCCTCTTTCATGGCATCGTCATTCTGTTTGACCAGTTGATTTAATTCGTCGACCCAAACGCCATCCCCGCCCTGATTGTAATATTGCGGCGCAATGAAATCGTAAATATCTTCTAGCGCTTTGAGATAGGCGAGATAACTGCCGGAGTCACGCAGGTAAGGGAATTCCGGCGCCATGCTGATAATAAAATTTTTACCTTCCTGGGCGTAATGTTGTTTTACCATGCGCAATGCGGCGGGAATAACCGTGCGGTTGTCTGCAAAGGTGATGGCCGATTGTTCGAGGTCAATATCCAGCCCGTCAAAGCCGTAGGTTTCCACCAGCCTGATAAGCTCATAGGCCAGCATGTCTTCTTGGCCGGCGTAGAGTTCAATATGCGCGTCAGCACCGCCAAGGGAGATGAGCACTGCGCGGCCTTGTGCATTCAACACATTGATTTGTTGTCTGAATTCCGCATCTGAATAGCGATAGGGTTTGAACGTCGGGATACCGCTGCCTTTCATAAAGGCCACGGCTACCACGTTGTATTCCACAGGGATGTCGGTCAGCGCCATCTCGGTGAACATGCCGCCCTGATAACCTTGCCCCTGCTCGGGGGCCCAGTTGTGCCAGAACCCCATCAGGATATTTTTCCCTGACATATCGGGCATCAGTGACGCGGAATCTCGGGTTTGATTTTTATATTGATGTAAAACGGTAGGGTTAAGCATAAATACTTTTCCTTATGTTGTGACAACTTGATGACTATCTATAAAAAATCATTGTAAATACGCATATGCCATTCATGAGAAATGAATATCATAAACGGCAGTCAGCCATGTTGACCGGTGGTTTATTTAGGTGGTGGGTGCGCCGTTGGTGTTTTTTACGGGCATCTTTAATGTGTCAATATAATAGCGCTGATTGCCATAAGTCCATGTGAGAATAAATCAAACATTGATATAGATCAATGCTGCACCATAAATACATTTAATTAATAAAGTGACTGAAAAGTGAAATTATCGTCTTTGAAAACTGTATTTATGTGAATAATTAAAGTAGGAATGAATAACATAAAGTGGAAATAAAAATTCACGACTTCTGTGCATCAATGCCCGAGATTGGTGCACTCGCTTTTTTTTACCGATAAGCAAACGGTTGCTTATTATGCATGTTATTTTGTTTTTGTTTTAAAATAAATATTTTTATTTTAATTTATTGTTTTTTAAGGTGATATTTTAATTCTCCAGGCATGTGGCACACCCTTTGCTATTCTTAACTCAACATCTGCAAACAATAAAACAGACCGCCAGATCTCGTCAGGCAGCGTTCTCTCAGCGCAATGACGTAGGCGAGTCGGTAGAAAAGGAACGGCAACATGAACATGCAATTCACCACGGCTATTCGTGGCAATTTTTTCGATATCGCGGCCTGCGTGGAGAGCCCGCAGCAGTTGAATGAGCAACTGCGGCATATTCCCGACGGATTACTGCTGCTTAATGAAGGTACCATTGTCTGGCTCGGCAGTTGGCAGCAGGGCGAACCGCTGTTGCCGCCGGGTTTTGAGGTGACGCATTACCGCGACAAGCTGATCGTGCCGGGGTTCATCGACACCCATATCCACTACCCGCAAACCGAAATGATCGGCGCCTATGGCGATCAACTGTTGGCGTGGTTGAAGCACTACACTTTCCCGACCGAAAGCCAGTTCTGTTGCGAACGGCATTCCGGCAAGATGTCGGCGTTCTTCCTGCAACAACTGTTAAGCAACGGCACCACCACGGCGTTGGTGTTCGGTACGGTACATCCGCAGTCGGTTGACGCGTTGTTCAGCCAGGCGGCGGCACTGAACATGCGTCTTATCGCCGGTAAAGTGATGATGGACCGCCACGCACCGGATGAACTGCTGGAAACCCCGGAGCAAAGCTACCGGCAAACGCGTGAACTGATCGAGCGCTGGCACGGCAAACAACGCCTGGGCTATGCGATAACGCCGCGTTTCGCCCCCACCAGCACCCCAGCGCTATTGGCGCAGGTGCAGCGGTTGCGCGAAGAGTTTCCGGATGCCTGGCTGCACACCCACCTGAGTGAGAACCTGGATGAAGTGGCCTGGGTGAAGGCGCTGTTCCCGGAGAACAGCAGCTATTTGGATGTGTATCACCAGTACGGCCTGACCGGCGAGAAAAGCGTCTTCGCTCATTGCCTGCATCTGGAAGAGCAAGAGTGGGATTGCCTGTGCCAGACCGGTTCGGCGATCGCTTTCTGCCCGACCTCCAACCTGTTTCTCGGCAGCGGGTTGTTCAACCTGCAAAAAGCCTGGCAGAAGCAGGTGAAGCTGGGCATCGGCACCGATGTCGGCGCAGGCACCACCTTCAATATGCTGCAAACGCTGGGCGAGGCTTACAAGATCGGCCAGTTGCAGCGCTATAAACTCGCCGCCTGCGAAGCCTTCTATCACGCCACCTTGGGCGGTGCGCGCGCGTTGGCGCTGGACGATAAAATCGGCAACTTCGGCGTCGGTAAAGAGGCGGATTTTGTGGTGTTGGATCCGGCGGTGTCGCCGCTGCAGAAGCTGCGCCATGAAAACAGCCGCGAACTGGCGGACCAGCTGTTCTTGCTGATGACGCTGGGGGACGATCGCAACGTTTATCGCACCTACGTTGACGGCAAAGTGGTTTATCGCGCGGCTGCGCACCAGGAGGCAGCATGATCCAGTTCCTGCTTAATCAAACGCTAAAAAGTGAAAGCGCGCTCGATCCCAACACCACGGTGCTGAACTATCTGCGCCGCAACCTGGGCCGTTGCGGCACCAAAGAAGGCTGTGCCTCCGGTGACTGCGGCGCTTGCACCGTCGTATTGGCCGAGCCGGAAGGCGGGCAGTTACGCTACCGCAGCGTCAATGCCTGCCTGACGTTTGTCAGCGCGCTGCACGGCAAACAGCTGATCACGGTGGAGGATTTGAAGCAAAATGGCCAATTGCACAGCGTGCAGCAGGCGATGGTCGATTGTCACGGCTCGCAGTGCGGTTTTTGTACGCCGGGATTTGTGATGTCGATGTTCTGTCTGCAAAAGAACGGCGGGGAATACCAGCGTGAACAGGCGCAACAGGCGCTGGCGGGCAACCTGTGCCGCTGCACCGGCTACCGGCCGATTCTGGCGGCGGCGCAGCAGGCCTGCGGCGTCAAGGGCGAGGACAGTTTCGATCGCGGGCAACGGCAAACCGTGGAACGCCTGCAAGCCATCCGCGCAGCGACGCCGCTGGAAGCGGCGGGTAAACGCTGTCTGATGCCGCAAAGGATCGACGAGCTGGCGGTGTTGTATCAGCAACACCCGCAGGCAAAATTGTTGGCCGGCGGCACCGATTTGGCACTGGAGGTCACCCAGCGTCACCAGGATGTGCCGCTGATGATCGCCATTGGGCAGATTGAGGCGTTGAAGCAAGTCAGTTGGCAGGGCGAACGCTTGACGATCGGTGCCGGTGCGGCGCTGAGCGATCTGTATCCGCTACTGGAAAAGTATCATCCGGCCTTCGGCGAGCTGCTGGCGCGTTTCGCTTCGCAGCAGATCCGCAACCAGGGTACCTTGGGGGGCAATATCGCCAATGCTTCGCCGATTGGTGACGGCGCACCCATGCTGCTGGCGCTGGATGCCATGCTGAACCTGCGCTGCGGCGATGTGCGGCGTGAGTTGCCGTTGCACGATTTCTTCCTGGGCTATCGCCAGACCGCGCTGCAACCGGGGGAGTTTATCGAAAGCATCGTGTTGCCGGCCACCGCTCCGGCGGATTTCCGCGCCTGGAAAGTCTCCAAACGGCTGGAGGACGATATTTCGGCGGTATGCGGCGCTTTTAACCTGAGGATCGAGCACGGCATGGTTCGCAGTGCCCGCTTGGCATTTGGCGGCATGGCGGCGACGCCAAAACGCGCCTTGCTATGCGAACAGCAACTGGTGGGGCAGCCCTGGCGGCGCGCCACCGTTGAACGTGCGGTGCAGGCATTGGCGCAGGACTTTACGCCGCTTAGCGATTTTCGCGCCAGCAGCGGTTATCGCCTGCTGGTAGCGCAAAACCTGCTGCGCCGCTATTTCATTGCGCTGACCGCGCCGCATTTGGCAATTGAGGTGACGGCTCATGAGTAATAACAAACGCATTGAAGCGACGCAGGAACAACTGGCCGAACGTTTCCGCCAGCCATTGACCACCGGGGTGGGCCGTAGCCGCAAACATGAAAGCGCCGACAAACACGTCAGCGGTGAGGCCCAATACATTGACGATCGGCTGGAATACCCAAACCAGTTGCATCTGGCGGCCAAGCTGAGCGAACGGGCACATGCGCGCATCATCAAGCTGGATTTGTCGGCCTGTTACGCCTTCCCCGGCGTGGTGCGGGTGATCACCTGGCAGGATGTGCCGGGGGAACTGGATATTGCACCGCTGACCCACGGCGATTCGCTGCTGGCGAAGGAGACGGTGGAGTACGTCGGGCAGGTGATCGCGGTGGTGGCGGCAGAAGATCCCGAGATCGCCTGGCGGGCGGCGCAGGCGGTGAAGGTGGAGTATCAGGAGCTGCCGGTGCGGCTGGACGTGACGCAATCGCTGCGCGAAGGCTTTGTGGTGCAGGAGGCGCACCATCATCGGCGCGGCGATGCCGACGGCGCGCTGGCGCGGGCTTTGCACCGCATTCAGGGCGAGTTGCACGTCGGCGGCCAGGAGCATTTTTATCTGGAGACCCAGATTGCGTCAGTGATGCCCGCCGAGGACGGAGGCATGCTGGTGTATTCCTCCACCCAGAACCCGACCGAAATCCAGAAACTGGTGGCCTCGGTGCTCAATCTGCCGATGCACAAGATCACCCTCGACATGCGTCGCATGGGCGGTGGCTTCGGCGGCAAGGAAACCCAGGCAGCCGGCCCGGCGTGCCTGTGTGCGGTGGTGGCGCACCTGACCGGGCGGCCAACCAAAATGCGCCTCAATCGCCATGACGACATGCTGATCACCGGCAAGCGTCACCCGTTTTATATCCACTATGACGTTGGCTTTGACGACAGCGGGTTACTGAACGGAATCAAGATCGACCTGGCCGGCAACTGCGGCTATTCGCTCGATCTCTCCGGTTCTATTGTCGATCGCGCCATGTTCCACGCCGATAATGCCTATTTTCTGCAAGATGTATTGATTACCGGCCACCGCTGCAAAACCCATATCGCGTCCAATACCGCCTATCGCGGCTTTGGCGGGCCGCAGGGCATGATGGCGATTGAGCAGATCATGGACCATATTGCGCGCTATCTGGCGCTCGATCCGCTGGCGGTGCGCAAGACCAATTATTACGGCAAGGACCACCGCAACATCACCCATTACCACCAGCCGGTGGAGCAGAACCTGCTGCAGGAAATGACCGCCGAACTGGAACGCAGCGCGGATTATCAGGCACGGCGCGAGGCTGTCCGTCGTTTCAACGCCGAGAACCCGATCCTGAAAAAAGGGCTGGCGCTGACGCCGGTGAAGTTCGGCATCTCTTTTACCGCCAGCTTCCTCAACCAGGCCGGCGCGCTGGTGCTGGTTTACACCGACGGCAGCATTCAGCTCAACCACGGCGGCACCGAGATGGGCCAGGGGCTGAACACCAAGGTGGCGCAGATTGTCGCCGAAGTGTTCCAGGTGGATATTGAACGCATACAGATCACCGCCACCGATACCGGCAAGGTGCCGAACACCTCGCCGACGGCAGCGTCATCCGGCACCGATTTGAACGGCAAGGCGGCGGAAAATGCGGCGCTAATCATTAAACAGCGGCTGATCGACATGCTTTCCAAACAGCACCAGGTCAGCGCCGATCAAATTGCCTTCAGCAACGGCCAGGTCAGGGTGGGCGAGCGTTATTTCAGCTTCGAGCAGGTGGTCGAGCAGGCGTATTTCAATCAGGTTTCGCTCGCCAGTACCGGTTACTACCGCACGCCGAAGATTTTCTACGATCGCGACAAGGCCAGCGGTCACCCGTTCTATTACTTTGCCTACGGCGCGGCCTGCGCGGAGGTGTTGATCGACACCCTGACCGGCGAATACAAACTGCTGCGCGCCGATATTCTGCACGACGTGGGCGACTCGCTGAACCCGGCTATCGACATCGGTCAGGTTGAGGGCGGCTTTGTGCAGGGCATGGGCTGGCTGACCAGTGAAGAACTGGTGTGGGATGAACAGGGCAGGCTGCTGACCAACGGCCCGGCCAGCTACAAAATTCCTGCGATTGGCGATGTGCCCGCCGATCTGCGCGTTACGCTGCTGGAGAACCGCAAAAACCCGGAAGATACGGTGTTTCATTCCAAAGCGGTGGGCGAGCCGCCGTTTATGCTGGGGATCTCGGTGTGGTGTGCGATCAAGGACGCGGTCGCCAGCCTGGCGGATTACCGCCTGCAGCCCAATATTGACGCGCCGGCCACGCCGGAACGGGTGCTGTGGGGCGTGCAACAGATGCTGTCAAGTGACGTTGTCACTGAATTGATGCGGGAGAACGGCGATGGACGACTGGATTGAGGCGCTGGCGGAAGCACGCAGGCGTGGCGAGCCCTGCGTGTTGGTGACGTTGGTGGACGAACGGGGTTCCACGCCGCGTAACCGCGGCACCAAAATGCTGGTGACCGCCGAACGGGCGGTCAATACCATCGGCGGCGGTCACCTGGAGTTCCAGGCGCTGGCGATTGCGCGTGAAATGTTGCAACAGGGTGACGCCACGCTGCGGCTGGAGCGTTTCCCGCTGGCGGCGCGGCTCGGCCAGTGCTGCGGCGGAACCACCAGCGTGCTGTTCGAACCCTTGATCCCGCCGCGCCCGCAAATCGCGCTGTTTGGCGCCGGGCATGTGGGCCGTGCGCTGGTGAACATTCTCGCCACCTTGCCGTGCCGGGTGCGTTGGGTAGATGGGCGTGCGGCGGAGTTCCCTGCGGCGATGCCGCCGGGCGTGCAGCAAGAGATTTGCGATGAGCCGCTGGAGATCGTCGATGCCATGCCGCCGGGCAGTTATTTCATCGTGATGACCCACGATCACGCGCTGGATCTGGCGCTGGCGGAGCGTATTTTACGCCGTGGCGATGCCGGTTACTTTGGCCTGATTGGTTCATTGACCAAGCGTAAACGCTTCGAATACAAGCTTGGCCAGCGTGGCATCAGCGAACAGGCGGTGGCCACCATGCGCTGCCCGCTGGGTTTGCCCGACGTCAAAGGCAAACTGCCTGCGGAGATCGCGGTAGCGGTGGCCGGGGAGATTATTGCTTGTTACGGGAGGGGGGGACAGGGCTAAAACCGCGGCGGGTTGTTTTCGAACATTGTGTGGGCGCCCCCCGAAGGTTGCGCCGCCACAGATAATAATCGTCAAATCACTTCAGTTCTGGCCAGTAGTCTTTATTGGCTTCGAGCAGATCGTCCAGAATGGCTTTAGCGACAGAAGCGCTCGGCACGGTTTTCGAGAGCGTTATCGCCTGCCACAGTTTCAGATAGGATTTCTCAATCCAGGCTTCGACCACCAGTTTTTCAACCGCCACCTGCTGGCTCATCAACCCCTGCTGGAACAACGGGATCTTACCGACAGTCAGAGGTTCCGGCCCGTTACTACCGACGAGACACGGAATTTCAACCATCGCTTCCGGATCAAAATTGTTGATGGCGCCCTGATTCGGCACAATCAGCAACATTCTTTCCTGAGTGTTGAATGCGATGGCGGTTGCCAGGTCAACGATGTAAGACGCGTGTTCATCAATCTCCAGTTCGCCGGCGGAAGATTTCCCCGCCTTGGTAATCGCAGCGCAGGAACTGAAAACGTGTTTTTCTCGGTGCTCCATCACCTCATTGGCGCGGGTATGTTCCGGATTGGAATGCGCAACCACGTAGTCCGGGAACAGGTAATATTTCAGGTAGGTGTTCGGGAACGTAGACGGATCTAACGCCCAGACATCTTTCGCTTTGGCGAATGTATCATTCCAACTGGCTTCGACACCCGGCTCGGCGGTTGGCGGTACATAGCCGTGTTTAGCCACATGTTCGCGGATCTTGGGCATCAGATCGTTACCCTTCAAATCTTCAATCGACGTCCACCAGCCAAAGTGATTCAGTCCGTAATAACGCACCTGCATTTCTTTACGCGATTTCAGCCCGACAATCTGCGCCATGCGTCCTTCAATGCCGATCGGCATATCGCAAATGTTGAGGATCCTGGAGTGCGGGCGCAAACGGCGCGTCGCTTCCGCCACAATTGCGGCCGGATTCGAGTAATTCAGCATCCAGGCGTCCGGGGAATATTTCTCCATGTAATCGACGATTTCCAGTACGCCGCCGATGGAGCGCATACCGTAAGCGATACCGCCAGGCCCACAGGTCTCCTGTCCTACGACGCCATGACGCAGGGGGATTTTTTCGTCTTTTTCGCGCATCGGATATTTACCGACACGGATATGCGCCATGACAAAATCGACATCGCTAAAGGCCGTTTTCGGATCTGTGGTATAGCCGAATTCAATGTCCGGCGCCTGTTCTTTGAGGATCACCTTGCACGCTTCGGCCACAATTTCCTGACGTGCGCCATCGTTGTCATAAAACTTGATGGAACGCAGCGGGAACCTTTCCAGATTCGCCAGTAACATCAATACGATACCCGGTGTAAATGTGCTGCCGCCGCCGGCCACGACTACTGAGAATTTCTTCTTCATACTGCCTCCGTAATGGATGTTTTTGTCGGGGAACTCACCCCGGATATGGATGATGGTGTGAAAGCATCTTGCTTCATCAGCGTTTCTATCTGGTCCCTGACCTGAGGAACGTGCAGGCCCACGATGATCTGAATGCCGTTGCCGCGCCGTACCACGCCATGTGCGCCCAAGGCTTTGAAGATGTCGTCACTCTGCGTCAGCGTCATGTCGCCGAGCGTGATACGCAGCCGCGTCGCGCAGTTGTTGAGGTTGACAATATTGCCGTTGCCGCCGAGTGCATGTAGATAGCCCACCGCCTGGGCTTGTGCTGAAGAGGGGGCCGGGATGTCGCTGGTGCGGTCCGACGGATTTTTCTGCGCCTGATAGTCAGCCTTACTGTAGAGTTTGATTTCGCTATCCTCACGCCCCGGTGTTTTCAGGTTAAGACGCAGGATTAGCGTGCGGAATACCAGGAACCAGATGCCGGTGAATACCAGCCCGATAGCAATCTGGGTGAACATCATCGAGGCGTGATTGTGATACATCGGGATCCAGTTTTGCGGCAGGAACTGGTCCAGTAGCCCACCGCCCATGTTGCCGACCACGCCTGCCATGTACATCAGCGTCGCCACTGTGGCGGCAAGTAACGCATGTATGGCAAACAGCAGTGGCGAGATGAAGAGAAAAGTGAACTCAAGGGGTTCGGTAATACCGACAAGTAAGGCGGTCAGCGTCGCCGGGATCAACAGTCCTGCCACCTTGACGCGATTTTCCGGTGCGGCAGTGGCGTAGATCGCCATCGCAATACCGACCGATCCGAAGACTTTCGAGTTACCTTGCAGTGCGAATCCGCCTTGCGGGAATAAGACTTTCAGCGGCTCTGTGCTCTCGCTGAATGCCTGCAAGTGCTCTGCCCAGTAAACCTGAATTCCGCCTTCGACAGCTGCCGGGCCGAAGATAAACGGACCATAGATGAAGTGATGTAATCCGGTAGGGATCAGAATGCGTTCCAGGAAGGTATACACCCATACGCCGAGAGAACCAGAGATCAGCATAAAGTGTTGCATCGAGAGGATGCCGGCCTGTACTTTCGGCCACACCAGCAGCGTCAGCCACGCGCAAGGGATCATCAACAGGAATCCGACGATGACCACGAAGGAGCTGCCCTGAAAAATACCGAGGAATACGGGAAGTTGTTTATCAAATAAATGATTGTGTATTGAGGTGACTATGCCCGAAATGATAATTGCACCAATAATACTGGTATCGATAGTTTTAATTCCGGCGATCATTGTCAGTCCACTGTGTCCTCCGGGATCAACGTTAAAATTAACGCCAAAATAATCGCCCCATGTTAATCCCATTGCGTTAATGAAATAATTCCAGGTCATAAAGCTGACCAGTGCCGCCAGGCAGGCGCGACCTTGCGCATGTTTCGCCAGTCCGATAGGCAGGCCGACCGCGAAAATCAGCGGCATGTTGCGGAAAACAGTCCAACCACCTTCTTCTATAATATGAACAATTTGTGCGAAAAGACTGCCAGGTGCGGTGAGTGAATCCCCGAGAAACATAGGGTTCTGAAGCATGATTGCAATGCCCACCACCATTCCCGCAAACGGAAACAGCAAAACGGGGGTAAACATCGCACCACCAAAACGTTGAATTTGACTGAGCATAAACACTCCTCATATTTTTCCGGGTCAGATTTTTATTATTTCGTTTTAACCGATTTATTTTCCATTCAAAGAGTAAGGACTTTGAAAAAAAAGGTCGCAAAACGATTAATCATTTTGTGATCGCATTCATGTTTTCTCCCTGGGTGAAGTGGTCTACTTTTATGGCGATTTGTATACATTAAAGTGTTCAAGGAAAAAATAGCCAGGGGAATAGCCAAATAAATTTCAGGTTTTACAGTGCGGTAACCTCTTTTTGTTGCGCGGTTATCAGGATTCATTCAGGGATAAAGAGGTCTTCAAGTGATCTACAAAACGCTTGCCGAACGTCTGAGAATACGTATCAATTCTGCTGATTTTGCTATCGGCGATGCTTTACCCAGTGAAAAACGTCTGGCTGCCGAATTTTCTGTATCGAGGATGACACTACGCAAAGCGGTAAATTTACTGATTGAATGGGGACTGGTTCGTCGCTGTCACGGCAGCGGAACCTTCGTCGCGCAGAAAGATCTCCAGCATGAAACCCGCGGGCTGATGGGTTTTTCGGAACTGATGAAAGAACTGGGCCGGCCCACGGTGAGCGAGGTGCTGGAGTTTCGAATGATGGGAGCCCCCCCAGCCATCGCCAGCCAGTTGCGAATCAAGGCCGATGAACGCATTTACTATTCGCGTCGCGTAAGGTTTGTGGAAGGGAAGCCTGTGGTGCTGGAAGACAGTTACATGCCGGGCAGGTTATTTGGCAACCTCTCAGTCGCACATCTGGAGGGTTCAAAGTTTTCGTATATAGAAGATGAATGCCATATCAATATCGCAGGGAATTACGAAAGCTTCAGCCCGATCTTGGCAGACAGCACGATCGGCGCTCTACTGCACGTTGCCGAAGGCACGCCGCTGCTGCGGCTGACATCGCTTTCTTACAGTGATACCGGCGATTACATCAACTATTCGGTGATATTCAGAAATGCCAATGAATACCACGTGGACTACCATTTGAAGAGGAATAAATAGCGGTCGAAGGGGGCCACATTTCTACTATATGGCAATTGCAATAATTCCCAATCTAATCATCACGTTGAGCAACGGAATTTCCCGCAAGATAACATGAAAATGTTTTTTGTTATCGCAAATTAATAGTGGTTTAGAGCGTTCGCAGCCCTCTTGCTAACACGGTTTAGCAAAGTATGCTAAAAAACAGCTGATTTAAAACGAATGTCACTTAAAAAATGTCAATGCCTTATATTTACTTTACCCAGCCATTGTTCGGGAACATAATTGCGAAGCTTCTATTAGATACTGAAAATTAATCAGTATTAAATTAATAAATTAACGATTAAATATTTAAATGTCAGGGGAAACATTGAATTAGGTTTATTTTTCGAATAAGAAACAGGAGAGTATTGTAATGCCCCGTCAAGGATTGAAAACTGCACTAGCGATTTTTCTAACCACATCATTAACCGTCTCATGCCAGCAAGCCTTAGGTACGCAACAACCCTTGCTTCAAGAAAAGAGTATCGAACAGTCGAAAACCATTCCTAAATGGTGGAAGGAGGCTGTTTTTTATCAGGTGTATCCGCGTTCTTTTAAAGACACCAACGGAGACGGTATCGGGGATATTAACGGCATCATAGAAAAATTAGATTATCTAAAAGCCTTGGGGATTGATGCCATTTGGATCAACCCACATTATGATTCCCCGAACACGGATAATGGTTACGATATCCGCGATTATCGAAAAATCATGAAAGAATATGGCACGATGGAGGATTTTGACCGCCTGATTTCTGAAATGAAAAAACGGAATATGCGGTTGATGATTGATGTGGTCATCAACCACACAAGCGATCAAAACGAATGGTTTGTTAAAAGTAAAAGCAGTAAGGATAATCCTTATCGCGGCTATTACTTCTGGAAAGATGCTAAAGAAGGGCAGGCACCTAATAACTATCCTTCATTCTTTGGTGGCTCGGCGTGGCAAAAAGATGAAAAGACCAATCAATACTACCTGCACTATTTTGCTAAACAACAGCCTGACCTAAACTGGGATAACCCCAAAGTCCGTCAAGATCTTTATGCAATGTTACGTTTCTGGTTAGATAAAGGCGTATCTGGTTTACGTTTCGATACGGTAGCGACCTACTCAAAAATTCCGGATTTCCCAAATCTCACCCAACAACAGCTGAAGAATTTTGCAGCGGAGTATACCAAGGGCCCTAATATTCATCGTTACGTCAATGAAATGAATAAAGAGGTTTTGTCTCATTACGACATTGCGACTGCCGGTGAAATCTTTGGCGTACCTTTGGATCAATCGATAAAGTTCTTCGATCGCCGTCGCGATGAGCTGAACATCGCATTTACCTTTGACTTAATCAGACTCGATCGAGACTCTGATCAAAGATGGCGTCGAAAAGAGTGGAAATTGTCGCAATTCCGGCAGGTCATCGATAACGTTGACCGTACTGCAGGAGAATATGGTTGGAATGCCTTCTTCTTGGATAACCACGACAATCCGCGCGCCGTCTCGCACTTTGGCGACGATCGCCCACAATGGCGTGAGCCATCGGCTAAAGCGCTTGCAACCTTGACGCTGACTCAACGAGCAACACCTTTTATTTATCAAGGTTCAGAGTTGGGCATGACCAATTACCCCTTCAAAGCTATTGATGAATTCGATGATATTGAGGTGAAAGGTTTTTGGCATGACTACGTTGAGACAGGAAAGGTGAAAGCCGAAGAGTTCTTGCAAAATGTACGCCTGACGAGCAGGGATAACAGCCGGACTCCGTTCCAATGGGACGGGAGCAAAAATGCAGGATTCACGAGCGGAAAACCCTGGTTCAAGGTCAACCCAAACTACCAGGAAATCAATGCGGTAAGTCAAGTCGCACAGCCCGACTCGGTATTTAATTATTATCGTCAGTTGATCAAGATAAGGCATGACATCCCGGCACTGACCTATGGCACATACACCGATTTGGATCCGGCAAATGATTCGGTCTACGCCTATACACGCAGCCTGGGGGCGGAAAAATATCTTGTTGTTGTTAACTTCAAGGAGCAAATGATGAGATATAAATTACCGGATAATTTATCCATTGATAAAGTGCTTATAGAAAGCAACAGCAAAAATGTGGTGAAAAAGAATGATTCATTACTCGAACTAAAACCATGGCAGTCAGGGGTTTATAAACTAAATCAATAAATCTCATAGTCACGTCAAAATAATGTAAATATAGTGAAACCATTAAAACCGGCACCTTATGCCGGTTTTTTTGGCGCGAAATAGGGCTGGCAAAGAGAAAGCAGGAGCTACCACTCTGAGCTATAGGCTTTTTTAAAAGCAAGATTACCCGTTGAGGCTTTGCCGTCACCCGGCTGCGATAAACCACGTTGATCCTCAGACGCCTGGCCGTTGCACGAAAACGAAGACCGGGGTTTGAGGGCTTGTGGGGCAATGCCGGCAAGCCAGTTAGCTTCTCGTGGGCGCGAGTACGTTGCTAATGAACAATCTCGCTTCAAATGTTATCGTGATAATTGAGTGTTGCAGTGGCGCCGCCGGGTTTTACGCTCGGTTCAGGTTTGATTCACATAACAAGGTCACATGGAAATGAAAGTGTTGTTCATCGCTTCGCTAGGCGCTTTATCGTTAATGCAAGCCTCATTCTCCTTCGCGGATAATGCCAATGGGAAAAACATCTATTCACAGAGATGTACTATGTGCCACGGAACCGATCTCAAAGGCACGGGGCCATTGGCTGATAAAAGCAATCCGCCTACACCTGATCTGACAACCCCCGCTTTCAAAGCACGCCTCAATGATTATCCGGGCGTTATTGTCTCATCGATAATACTTCGTCCAAATGGGGACTTGATTCCCAAAACTTTGCGAGAGAATGGGGTAAAGCTGCCGCCGTTCACTTGGCGGCTTCAGGATCTGCGCGATTTGAATCAATACATGAACGGTGTGATTTCAAAAAAACGATAATGTTGAGAGGAAAGGCAGGCACAGCAATCGAATAACCCTTTCAGAGTGGTTACCTGTTTGATTGAATCCTTCAGATAGAGTCCAGACTGCATTCAGCAACGCGGTGTCCTGTAACGGGACACCCCATTCTAATCACTTGTTTTTGCTCAAACTGCCAACTGCGCCTAAGCTAGAATGTGGTCTGGGGACCGGGGTCCCTGTGCACTTTATTCTGTGAACATGGAGGAGTTTCGATTTGATGCGTTTATCTACATTGGTGCTGGCGATCGGCATGGCGCTGAGCGCGCAGGCACAGGCAGAAGAAACCAACCCGCACGCGAGCCATAGCGCGTTGCCAAGCGGCCAGGCGAAGGAGGCTAACGTGACCGGAGAAGCCAACCAGCACGAGAACAAAAAGAACGAAAACCCGTTCTTCTATCAGAGCCGTCTGCCGTTCCAGGCGCCGCCGTTCAATCTGATCAAAGAAAGCGACTACGCCCCGGCTATCGACGCCGGCATCAAGCAAAAGCTGGAAGAGGTGGAGAAGATCGCCAATAACCCGGCCAAGCCCGATTTTAAAAATACCTTTGTGGCGCTGGAGCAGGCCGGTGCGCTGTTGACGCGGGTGATGAACGTGTTTGGCGCCATGACCTCGGCCAACACCAGCGACGCGCTGCAAAAGCTGGATGAGGAAAGCTCGCCGAAACTGGCGGCGCTCGAAGACGCCATCATGCTTAACAGCAAGCTGTTCGCGCGCATCAAGGCGATTTATCAGCAGCGCGATGCGCTGAAGCTGGACGCGGAATCGCGTCGTCTGGTGGAAGTGACGTACAAGAACTTCGAGCTGGCGGGGGCCAACCTGTCCGACGCCGATAAAACCAGGCTGAAAGCGCTGAATCAGGAAGCGGCGACGCTGAGCACCCAGTTCTCCAACAAGTTGCTGGCAGCGACCAAAGACGGGGCGCTGGCGATAGCCGATAAAGGCAAACTGGACGGCCTGTCGGAAAGCGAACTGGCAGCGGCGGCTCAGGCTGCCGGCGAGCGCAAGCTGGACAAACAGTGGTTGCTGGTGTTGCAAAATACCACTCAGCAGCCGGAGTTGCAGAGCCTGAAAGACAGGGATACCCGCAAGGCATTGTTTGACGCTTCGTGGAACCGGGCGGAAAAGGGCGACGGCAACGACACTCGCCAGACGATCGCCCGCCTGGCCAAGGTGCGCGCCGAACAGGCCAAATTGCTGGGCTTCCCGAACTATGCCGCCTGGAAACTGCAAAACCAGATGGCCAAAACTCCGGATGCGGCGCTGAGCTTTATGCGCAATATTGTTCCGGCGGCCACCGCGCGTGCCGAACGTGAAGCCAAAGACATTCAGGCGGCTTCCGATCAGCAAAAAGGCGATTTCAAGGTTGCAGCCTGGGACTGGCAGTTCTACGCCGAGCAGGTGCGCAAGGCGAAATACGATCTGGATGAATCGCAGATCAAACCTTACTTCGAACTGGATAACGTGCTGAACAACGGCGTGTTCTATGCCGCCAACCTGCTGTATGGCATCAGCTTTAAAGAGCGCAAGGACATCCCGGTCTACCAGCCGGACGTGCGCGTGTATGAAGTCTTCGATAAAGACGGCAAATCGCTGGCCCTGTTCTATACCGACTTCTTTAAGCGCGACAACAAGGGCGGCGGCGCCTGGATGAGCAACTTCGTTGAACAGTCGAAGCTGAAGGGCACCAAACCGGTAATCTACAACGTCGCCAACTTCACCAAACCGGCGCCGGGTCAGCCTGCGCTGCTGTCGTACGACGACGTGATCACCCTGTTCCACGAGTTTGGCCATGCGCTGCACGGCATGTTTGCCGATCAGGAGTATCCGAGCCTGTCCGGCACCAATACGGCGCGCGATTTTGTCGAGTTCCCCTCACAGTTCAACGAACACTGGGCCAGAGATCCCAAAGTCTTTGCGCACTTCGCCAAACACTACAAAACCGGCGAAGCCATGCCGCAGGAACTGGTCGACAAAATCAAAAAAGCCGACAAATTCAACAAAGGGTATGACATGACCGAGCTGCTGTCCGCCGCGCTGCTGGACATGCACTGGCACATGCTGAGCGCGGATCAGCCGCAGCAGGACGTGGACAAGTTCGAAGCCGAATCGCTGCTGAAGGATAAAATCGATCTCAGCTACGTGCCGCCGCGTTATCGCTCCAGCTATTTCAAGCATATCTGGGGCAACGGGTATGCCGCCGGTTACTACGCCTATCTGTGGACCGAAATGCTGGCGGATGACGCCTTCCAGTGGTTCACCGAGCACGGCGGCCTGACGGCGGAGAACGGCCAACGCTTCCGCGACATGGTGCTGTCGCGCGGCAATAGCCAGGATCTGGAAAAACTGTATGTCGACTGGCGCGGCAAAGAGCCCAGCATCGAACCGATGCTGATTAACCGCGGGCTGAAAGACGAATAAAATATTCCGATGTCTGTACGGAGAACAGAGGGCGCGGAAAAACCCGCGCCCAACCTCTTCAGCGGTTAACTACCTTGGCCGGCAGAGCGATCACCAGCAGCGAACTGAGCAGCAGACAACCGGCGAAGGCCCACAGCGCGCCGCCGCTTTTACCGGTCAGATCCAACGCCAACCCCATCAGCGAGTTACTCACCAACCCGGCGATATTCGCCAGCGAACAGGCCAGCGCAAAGCCGGTTGCCGCTGCCGTGCCGCGCAAAAAAGTGGCCGGCAGGCTGAAGAATACCGGCACCGCGCCGATGATCGCCGCCTGTGCGATGGAGAACAACAGCACCGTGGCGATCACGTTATGGGTAAAGAAGGTGCTGCCGGCCATCGCCATCGCACCGACGATAAACGGCACTATGATGTGCCAGCGGCGCTCGCGCATGCGGTCGGAACTGGTGCCAATCAGCAACATGCCCAGCAGGGCGGCGACGCTCGGCAGCGCGGTCAGCATGCCGATGGTGGTAATGTCGGTGACCCCGGCGGTTTTGATAAAGGTCGGCATCCAGAACCCCATCGCATAGGCGCTGAGCAGGATCGAGAAATCAATGCCACCCAACATCCACACCTTGAGGTTAAAGAAACCGTCGCGGAAGCTGTGCTTGCTGTGGCCGGCTTCGGCATCGTCATGCGCCAGATCCTGCTCAATGCGTTTTTTCTCGTCTTCGGTTAACCATTTTGCCTGCCGATAATTATTGGGCAGCACCCAGAAGGTGAGCACGCCCAGCAGCACGCTGGGAATACCCTCCAGCAAGAACAGCCATTGCCAGCCATGCAGCCCGTGACGCATATCGAAATGCCCCATGATCCAGCCGGAGAGCGGGCCGCCGACCACGCTCGACAGCGGCAGGCCGATCATGAACAGCGCAATGATGCGGCCACGACGATAGGTGGGGAACCATAACGTCAGGTAATAGAGCACGCCGGGCAGGAAGCCGGCTTCCGCCACGCCAAGCAAAAAACGGATGGCGTAAAACTGATTCGGGGTAGTGACGAACATAGTGCCGGCGGAAAGCAGGCCCCAGGTGATCATGATGCGGGCAATCCACACCTTGGCGCCGACGCGTTGCAGGATCAGGTTGCTCGGCACTTCAAACAGAATATAACCGACAAAAAACAGCCCTGCGCCCAGCCCAAAGGCGGCTTCGCTCAGTTGCAGTTGATCGGCCATCTGCAGCTTGGCCAGCCCGACGTTAATGCGGTCAAGGTAAGCGGCCAGATAACACAGGCAGAGAAACGGGATCAGCTTCCAGGTGATTTTGCGGTACAGCAGCGATTCTGTTCCCGCTTTCCCCGCTAACGGGGTTTCAACAATGGCCATGATGATGTCTCCAGGTGGTGCATGGTGGCCTCCGGAGGAGGTGTGTTGTGTGTTTGCTTTTGAGGCGCTTTCCGCGCCTTCTTTATTGTTCTGCTTTCCGTGCAGGTGAAGCCTTTGGGTTTACAACAGGGTTAAATAGCCGATCGCCTCCTGTTTGCTCACTACGTCGCCGTATTTGCTGTCGATGTCGAACAGGTTGGCTTCGTGCGGGCCGGCGTGGCGGTCGCCCACGCATTCACGCACCACGATAGTGCGAAATCCGTGTTGCACGGCGTCCACTGCGCTGGCGCGAATACAGCCGCTGGTGGAACAACCGGCCAGCAGCAGGGTATCGATACCGAGCGCCACCAACATAGGTGCAAGCGAAGTGCCGAAAAAGGCGCTGGCGTATTGTTTGGTCAACACCACCTCGGTCGCTAGCGGCGCAACCTGGGGGCAGAACGCCGCCAGCGGATTGCCCTCGACCATGTCTTTCATCACCGGCGCTTTTTTCACCCAGATGCCGCCATCGGCGAAATGCCCCGCATGATAGCGGATATTGGTGTGGATCACCGGTATTCCTACCTGTCGCGCCGTTGCCAGCAGCGCCACACTTGAGTCGACTGCGCTGACCACGCCGGGGGCGAACAGCGGTGCGCCCTCGGTGGTGTAAGCCTGCATAAAGTCGATCACCAGCAGCGCCGGGCGCTGGCCGAAACCGATGCGGTTGCCCCAGACGCCGCTGTAGTTATCGATGAGAGAGTTATCGGCTGCGGATGCCATTTTTCCTCCTTAATAGGCGCCGGACAGCAGGGCACCGGCGCCGGGCACGATCGGCTCCAACTCCAGCGCGGTCAGCATGGCGTAGGTGGTGGCGATGGCGGCGGTCAGCACCGGCTTGCCGGTTTGCGCTTCAACGGTGGATACCGCAGGTAAAGACGGCATTTGCACGCAGGCGGACAGCACTATGGCATCCACGCCGCTCAGGTCCATCTCGGCGACAATACCCGGCAGTTTGGCCGGATCGTGGCGGCCCACCGCCAGGTTGTCCGGGATCTCCAGCGCGCGCCACACCTTGACCTCAATGCCCTCGTGTTCGATATAGTCCACCACCATTTGGGTAAGAGGTTTCATGTAAGGTGCCACCAGCGCGATGCGTTTGGCGCCGAGCACTTTCAGGCCACTGACCAGCGCGCCGGCGCTGCTGATCACCGGTGCGGCGGCGTTGTTGTCCTGCGTAACCTTTGCCAGCCGGGCCTGGGACTCGCGATGATAGCCCAGCCCCATCGACATGATCGCCACCAGGCAGGCATAGCCGAGCACGTCGACCTGCGCGTCGGAAAGCTCGAGCGCGCAGCGGTCTGATTCGGCGTCCATCGCCGCCAGTTCCGCTTTGCTCACATGCTTCATGCGCATGCGGCTGGAGTGAAAGGTAAAACGCTCCGGGCGGATCAACTGGCGCGCGGTCAGCATCGCCGGAATTTCGGTTTCCATCGTGGTGTTGGAACTGGGTACGATCTGGCCGATACGGTAATTTTGGGTCATGGAAAATGCTCCTCAGTTAATCCAGAAAATCGCCCAGGGCGTGGAAGAAACCGTCAAAATCGTCCCACGGGATCATATGCCCGGCGTTTGCTACGTGCGTGAGGGTGATTTCCGGTTGTAACTTGCGGATCTCCGCCTCGTCTTCCGGCAATATCACGCCGCCCAGGCCGGCGACCATCAGCAGCGTCGGCATGCTCAGGTCGGGATAGTCGCGGTGGCTGTCTACCTGATGGAAATCTTCATAGGCACGTTGAATGGCCGGTTCATAGCAGGTGTGCAGCCATTCGGCGCGCAACTGCCGCTGCTCCTCGCTCCAGGTCGGGCAGTAGGCGCGCATCTGCTCGGCATCCATCCCCGATAGCGCCTGGCGGATGGAATCGACGTACCACGGCCATTTACCGGGATAGTCGCGGCGACCGGGGCCGGAAACCGGCGGATCGACCAGCACTAACCGGCGCACGCCGGCCGGTTGCAGCACCGCAGCGCGCAGGGCAAAACGCGCGCCCATGGAGTGGCCGAGCAGCGAATAGCTGTCCAGCTTCAGTGCGGCGGCGAAAGCGTTGACGTCCTGCGCGCAGGTTTCGGCGTCATAGGCCAACTCCGGGCCGCTGGAAGACAGACCGCGCCCGCGCACGTCCAGCACGTAGGTGTCGTATCTTTCACCCAGCCGTTCGGCGACGAACCCCCAGGTGATCGCCGGGCTGGTGATGCCGGGGATCAGGATCAGCGCAGGGCCTTGGCCGCCGTAGCGCAGGTAGTGCTGGCGGATGCCGTTGGCCTGCACGTTGGCGCCATACAGGAAGCGGCTCATGCGGCGTTCTCCGATTTCAGCGCCTGCGCGTACAGGTCATAGCCGTACACCCAGGCCGGATCTTCCTGGGTACGCAGGAAAGTATTGGCGTTGGACACCGCCTGCACGCGGGAGGCGCGCTCTTTGCGGTTGGCTTCATACAGCTGGAAGGCGGTGCGGTAGTCGGTCAGGCCGGTTTCCTGCAGGCAGCGCGCCAGCATGGCGGCATCTTCGATCGCCATCGCCGCACCCTGAGCCATATGCGGTTTCATGGGGTGGCAGGCGTCGCCGAGCAATACCATGCGGCCTTCGCTCCACAGCGGCAGCGGTTTGCGGTTCAGCAGCGGCCATTTGGTGACCTGTTCGCTGGACTCGATCAGCGCTTGCACGATCGGGTGGTAACCGGCGAAGGTTTCGTACATTTCTTCGCGGCTGCTGTCGATGAAGCTGCCCTGGAAATCCCACGCCGGGTGGGGTACGCCGCTGACGTAATAGTATTCGTCGCGTTTTTGCGTGGTGTAATAGACCATCAGGTGGCGATCCGCCGACCACCACTTCACGCAGTCTTCGAAGCTCAAATTGTATTTGGCCAGTTTCTCGCCGCGGATCAGCGCGCGGTGGGCCACCCAACCGCTGTAGGTTGGCGCTTCGACGCCCAACAGGTGTTCGCGAATGCGTGAATTGATGCCGTCGGCGCCAATCACGATATCGGCGGTGGCGCGGGTGCCGTCGGCGAAGTTCAGCACGACCTCGTCGCCGCGATCCTCAATCTTGCTCAGGCATTTGCCAAAGTGAACGCTGCCCGGTTGCAGAGCGGCCATCTGCAACGCCTGTAAATCGCCACGATGCACGGTAACGTATGCCGCGCCGTACTCTTTGCGGGCAAATGCCCCCAATTCAATGCGCGACAGATAGTCGCCGCTTTCGGCATCGCGGCTGAACCAGAAATCCGGGTGCGAAGCCATTTGCTCCAGCGGCTGTTCGATGCCGAGGCGACGGAAAATCTTCAGTACGTTCGGTCCCATATGGATACCGGCACCGAGGCGTGAAAACACCGGGCTTTGCTCATACAAATCGACGATAAAGCCGGCTTTTTGCAGCAGACCGGCGGCGGCGGCGCCACCCAGGCCTGCGCCGACCACGGCAATGCGCTGTTGTTTGCTCATCATTTTTCCCCTGACTGTTGGTCTTTTTAGGCGTTGTCCGCAGCAATGCCGGACGATTGATTTATAGTGTATACGCTAAATATAGCAAGGTTGCACAAGTGTTAATTTAGATCTCGCTCACGCTAACGGGCCGCAACTTGCTGGTAAACTCATGTTAATCACAGCCTGTTACGGGCATAAAATAGGATTTACTTATGGATTACGTTAGCGACTTGCTTCCCATTGAATTTTCGGCTTAGATGATTAAAAGAGTGCGTTCGCTTTAATTTGTGCAAAATAACTTCACCGACGCCGAGTGCATCGGTCATTCATTAGCGAAACAGGAGATACGCCATGGCGGTCAATGAGAGTCAGCTGGTTCAACTGTTCGAGCAGGTGCTTAGGTTGTCGAAGGTGGATGCTTCGCAGAGCGTAGCCATCCTGAAAAGCCACTATTCCGATGCGCGTACGGTGCGCGCCGCCACCGATGCCGCGCTGCGGTTGGGGGCCAAGGTGTATGCGGTGGAGCTCCCCTCGTTCAACCATCCGCGGGCGATGGGCAATGACATGACCGCTTACTGCGGCGACACGGCGCTGACCGGCAACCCTGCCGCGCAGCGTGCGCTGGAAGCCGCCGATTTGATCGTCGACACCATGATGCTGTTGCACTCGCCGGAGCAGGAGCAAATATTGAAAACCGGCACGCGCATACTTTTGGCGGTCGAGCCGCCGGAGGTGTTGGCACGAATGTTGCCTAATTCAGAAGACAAGGCGCGGGTGTTGGCGGCGGCGGCGGTGCTGGAGCAGGCGAAGCTGATGCGGGTGACATCCGTTGCCGGCAGCGATTTTCGCGCCCCCTTGGGGCAATACCCGACGGTGACCGAATACGGTTATGCCGACGAGCCGGGGCGTTGGGATCACTGGCCGAGCGGTTTCCTGTTTACCTGGCCGAATGAAGAGCAGGCGGAAGGGGTGTTGGTGCTGGACGTCGGCGACATCCTGCTGCCGTTTAAAAGCTATGCCCGTGAACGCATTACGCTGGAGATTGAAAAAGGCTTCGTGACGCGCATTCACGGCGGTTTCGAGGCGGAATACCTGCGTGAATACATGAAGTATTTCAAGGATCCGGACGTGTACGGCATCTCGCATATCGGTTGGGGACTGCAACCGCGCGCCCAGTGGACGGCAATGGGCCTGCACGACAAAAACGACGGCATGTGTATGGATGCGCGCGCATTTTACGGCAACTTCCTGTTCTCCACCGGGCCGAATACCGAAGTCGGCGGCACGCGAAAAACGCCGTGCCACATGGATATTGCGCTGCGTCGTTGCGACATCAGCCTGGATGGCCAGAGGGTAGTGGCTGAAGGGGACGTGGTGGCGCCGGAGGCATCGCGGGTGCGCCAGGGTTAAGCGTTGCTGTTAACCGCGGGGGTTTGTACTATTCTCGGTAGTTTCCCTAGATGGTGAGAGTAACGCAATGACGCCCCCCGAAGACTTGACCGCCGATGAAGGCAAAGCCGAAAACTATCATTTTACCGAACAAGTCGGGCACCTGCTGCGCAAGGTTTATCAACGTCACGTGGCGATATTTCAGCAGAACGTCGGCGATTCGCAACTGACCGCCGTGCAGTTTATTACCCTGTGCGCGGTGCGCGATATGGGGCCTAGCTCATTGACCGAGCTGGTGCAGGTGACGGCGGTCGATCAGGCCACCATTCGCGGCATCGTCGAGCGCCTCAAGGCGCGTGAGTTGATCACCGTCATGCCGGATCCGATAGACAGACGCAAAGTGGTGGTCGGGTTGACCGACACTGGCGCTGCGCTGTTGGCGGCAACGGTGCCGCATGCGGCGAAGATCACGGAATTAACCTTCGGCACGCTCAATCCGGCCGAACGTGTAGCCTTGATGTTCCTGCTCAATAAAATGCTGGAAGACCAGCCGCCAGGCTAATTCGCTCCCCGTAACTGCGGTTGTCCGGTGAGTGGCCTGCGGCGAGGTCACGGCCCACAATACATACCCTATAGCTTTCAAGTTGCGGCCAGGCGCCCAGCTTGCTTATCCCCAGGAGCTGACTCCGGTAAGTGACTGAGGTGCGCAAGTGCAGGTAACAACGCTGCGGCTTGAAAGATGACGGGTATAACCGGAACGCAGGCGGAGACGCGAGAATGGCGATATCTGAAGTGCCGACGTCCAGGGAGGGAGCGGTAAAAAAGCTGATGGAGCACCCGCTGCTGCTGTCGGTGAACGGAAAAAGTATTCACACCCAGGTCATGACGGATACGCCGCTGCTGTTGGTGCTGCGTAACGATCTGGCGCTAAACGGCCCGAAGTACGGCTGCGGCCTCGGCGAATGCGGCGCCTGCACCGTGCTGATTGACGGCATCGCCGCACGCTCCTGCGTGATCCCGGCGCTGGGCGTGGCCGATAGGGCGATCACCACGCTGGAAGGGCTGGGGGATCGTGATCACCTGCACCCGGTGCAGCGCGCCTTTATTGAAGAGCAGGCCGCGCAGTGCGGTTATTGCCTGAACGGCATGATCATGACCACCAAAGCCCTGCTGGATCGCAACCCTTCGCCGAGCGACGGCGAAATCCGCCAGGCGCTGTCCGGCAATCTGTGCCGTTGCGGCACCCACATCGAAATCCTGCGTGCGGTTCAGCGCGCCATTATTCTCTGCCGCAATGAGGAAACCCCGCATGACTGACGCCCGTTTCTCATTGCCGAGCCAGGCCGAATTACTGCAACGTAACGGCACGCTACTGGTTATCGATCAGATCCAGCCGCCGCCGGGCCTGGTGCCGAAAGGCCAAACGCCTACCCTGAAACCCAAGGAGCAGGGGCTGTTTATCGCCATTTGCGACAGCGGCGAGGTCTACGCCTTTAACGGCCATGTCGATCTCGGCACCGGTGTGCGCACCGCGCTGGGGCAGATCGTCGCCGAAGAACTGTATCTGCGGATGGATCAAGTCTGCATGGTGCTGGGCGATACCGAAAGTACGCCAAACCAGGGGGCGACCATCGCCAGCGCCACGCTGCAAATTTCCGCCGTGCCGCTGCGCAATGCCGCCGCCGAGGCACGGCGCTGGCTGCTGCAACAGGCGGCGCAGCGTTTTAACTGTGCGGTAGATCAACTGACGTTGCGCGACGGCGCTATTGTCGACCCGCAAGGGCAGACGTTGACCTACGGCGAGCTGGTGGCGGGCATGCATGTCGAGTTACCGATTTCCGGCGACGCGCCGCTCAAACCGCAGGCCGAATACCGGCTGGTGGGCACCGGCACTGCGCGGGTCGATATTCCGGCCAAGGCGACCGGCGAAACCACCTATGTGCACGACATGCGCTTGCCGAATATGCTGCATGGCCGGGTGGTCCGACCGCCGTACGCCGGTTATGACAGCGGGGAGTTCGTCGGCACCAGCCTGCTGGCGGTGGATGAGCGGTCGATCGCCGCTATTCCCGGCATCGTCAAACTGGTGGTGATCGGGGACTTTATCGGCATCGTCGCCGAGCGCGAGGAGCAGGCGATCAAGGCGGCGCAGGCGCTGCAGGTGAGCTGGAAGGATTGGCGACGCAACCTGCCGCAGATGACCGACGTGGCGCAGGCGCTGCGCGATAATCCGCATTCGACGCGGGTGGTGCATGACACCGGCAACGTCGATGCGGCGCTGGCGTCCGCCGATCGGCGTTTCACCCGCAGCTACCTGTGGCCTTACCAACTGCATGCTTCTATCGGCCCCTCTTGCGCACTGGCGGACTACCAGCCGCAGCAACTGCGGGTCTGGTCCGGCACTCAAAACCCGCACCTGCTGCGCGCCGACCTCGCCTGGCTGCTGGAATACCCGGAAGCGCAGATTGACATTATCCGCATGGAGGCCGCCGGTTGCTATGGCCGCAACTGCGCCGACGACGTGTGCGCCGATGCGGCGTTGCTGTCGCGGGCGGTGGGCCGCCCGGTGCGGGTACAACTGACGCGCGAGCAGGAACACCTGTGGGAACCGAAGGGCACCGCACAGCTGATGGAGGTCGATGGCGGGCTGGACGCTGCAGGCCATCCCGTCGCCTATGATTTTCGCACCTATTACCCCTCAAATGGCGCGCCGACGCTGGCGCTGCTGCTGACCGGCAGGGTTGAACCCGTGCCTGTGGCTTATGAAATGGGCGACCGCACCTCGGTGCCGCCTTATGACTACCCGGCGCTGCGCGTCAGCATTGAGGATATGGCGCCAATCGTGCGCGCCTCCTGGATGCGCGGCGTGTCGGCGTTGCCGAATACCTTCGCGCACGAGTCTTATATCGACGAGCTGGCTAACGCCGCCGGCGTCGATCCGCTGGAATACCGGCTGCGTTACATCAACGATGAGCGTGCCACCGAACTGATGCGCAGCACCGCCGAACGCGCCGGCTGGACGCCGCATACCGAACCGATGCAGACACCGGCGGAAGACGGCGTGCTGCGCGGGCGCGGTTTCGCTTATGCGCGCTATATACACAGCAAGTTTCCCGGTTTTGGCGCCGCCTGGGCGGCCTGGGTCGCCGACGTGGCGATCGACAAGGCCAGCGGCGAAGTGGCGGTCACGCGCATTGTGGTGGGGCACGACGCCGGCATGATGGTCAACCCGGACGGGGTGCGTCACCAGATCCACGGCAACGTCATCCAGTCGACCAGCCGGGTATTGAAAGAGCGCGTCACCTTCGAAGAATCGACGATTTCCAGCAAGGAATGGGGCGCTTACCCGATATTGACCTTCCCGGAGGTGCCGGAGGTCGACGTGGTGATGATGCCGAGGCCGTACGATCCGCCGCTGGGTGCCGGTGAGTCCGCTTCGGTGCCCAGCGCGGCGGCCATCGCCAACGCGGTGTTCGACGCCACCGGCATTCGCTTTCGCGAATTGCCGATCACCTCCGATCGGCTGCGCGAGGCGTTGAACGGCCCGGACACTGCCCGGCAGGAACCTGCGCCGGCGACCAAACCCCGGCGCAGCAAATGGTGGTTCGGCGGCGCGGCCGGTATTGTCGGCGCCCTGTTGGGCGTCGCGGCTACGGCACTGCCGTGGCGTACGGCGATTGCACCGGTCGCCACGCCGGGCGCAGGCACCTGGTCGGCTGCGACCCTGGAACGTGGGCGTCAGTTGGCCGCCGTCGGGGATTGCGCGGTCTGTCATACCGCCTCTGAAGGGGCGACCAACGCCGGTGGCCTGGCGATGGAAACCCCGTTCGGCACCCTGTACAGCACCAATATCACCCCGGACATGACAACCGGCATCGGCAACTGGTCGTTTACCGCGTTCGACCGTGCGATGCGTCAGGGCATCAGCCGCGACGGCCGCCATCTGTATCCGGCGTTTCCTTATACGTCGTTCAGCAAAATGACCGACGGCGACATGCAAGCGCTGTATGCCTACATGATGTCGCAACCGGCGGTTGCGCAAAGCACCCCGGCTAACCAGATGCGTTTCCCGTTTAATCTGCGCCCGCTGATGGCCGGCTGGAATGCGCTGTTTCTGCGCCAGGGCGAGTACCAGCCAGACCCCACGCAAACTGCGCAGTGGAATCGTGGATCTTATCTGGTCAACGGGTTGGGCCACTGCGCCGCCTGCCATTCGCCGCGTAACCTGATGGGGGCGGAAAAGGGCGGCGCCGGTTTCCTGGCAGGGGCGATGGTGGACGGTTGGGAAGCGCCGGCGTTGAACCAACTGGCCAACGCGGACAAACCCTGGAGCGAAGAACAGCTGTTCCGGTATTTGCGCAGCGGTCATTCCGCCGAACACGGCGTGGCGGCCGGGCCGATGGGGCCGGTGGTCAGCGAACTGGCTACGCTGCCGGAATCGGACGTGCGGGCGATGGCCGGCTATCTGATTTCCCTGAGCACTCCGACAACGTTAAACCTGGAACCGCAGATACAGCTGGCCGGAAGTCTGCAATCCGCGCAGGCGCAACAGGCCGGCGAACGTCTGTTCCAGGGCGCTTGCCAGGCCTGCCACAGCGCCGCCAGCGGTGGGCCGCAGCTGTTTGGCGTCAGCCCGGATCTGGCCAATAACACCAATATTTTCAGCGATCGGCCGGACAACCTGATCAAAGTGATCCTGCAAGGCATTGCCAAACCGGCCACCGCCGATCTGGGCTTTATGCCGGGCTTCAAGGACAGCTTCTCCGATCGGCAGGTAGCGGACCTGGTGAATTACCTGCGTCAACGCTATGCCGGCCAAAAACCGGCATGGCGAGACGTCGAAGCTCAGGTAGCCAGGCTGCGCGCCAATCCGGGCAGCCATTAGCGGCGTTATGGCCGCTGCAGGAATGCCACCCGCCGTTGCAACGGCAACGGCGCCAGCTTGCGCGCCGCCATTGCCGCTCGCCGCTGTTTCGCCGTCTTTTCTTTATCGGGTATTAATCCTGAATATTGAGATTGTTTGGCGTTCAGTTGCATAAATCGAATCGCTTTCCGTGATGACTTCAGTTTTTATCTTGGTTGTTCATTTAATTAATTGTGGCTGTTTTTTTAGTTGTTTATGTTAAGTGAAAGTATAAAAATATTTTGATGATTTAATTAAGCTATACCTTTAATTGACGTGGCGTTATTTTATTTATGCCTTTGTTTGTTGTTGACTTGGTTGTTTTTTGTGTTTATACAATTAGCAGAAGGATTAGATATGTGGCTTGTAAAAAACATCATAAATGGCGTTGGAGGGAGTTATGGAAATATTAACAAAATCAGAAATAGATATGATTGGCGGCGGTGGCGAAAGCAGCGTGGATACCCGCAGTAAAAAGGGCCGCTACGGCAACGGAACATCGACTAACTATGGTGGACAGGCTAACGGTTTCGTGCCCAATTCATCCCCCGGAATAAGCGCTGAATGCGCATGGGCTCTAGGCCTTGCCGCATTTGGCGGCGGTGTTGGCGGGGCTATTGCCGGCAGTGCCCGTGCGATTGCGGGCGGGCTAGTCTCAGGCTCAATCGGCGGCTTGTCTTCCTGTATCGGCAATGGCGGCGGAAAAGGGACGCAGAACGCATCGGAAAAAAGGTCTGGTAGTTATAATGGTGGAACCTGCCGTTGGTAATTTTATCCTAAACGGTAATTTTTAATGCAATATCGTCTGCGTGGTTGAGTTATATTGTTTTTAGTGGGGTTAATCGTTGAGAAGCAAAGGTGTGGCGATTTTTGTTGGCATATTTCTCGTCTTTTCATTGTCTCGTGATTTATTCAGAGCGGTGGGGCTAAGCCAGTCTGGTGGCTGGTTTAATATCGATATCCCTGATGGGTGGGCGAAATATATTATTATTTTCTGCGTGCCGGTGGGCATGATTGCTACAATAAAATGCCTTTCTATTGCGCTACATTGGTGTATCCGCATGGGGAAAAGTGCGGGAAAATGAAAATAACCGCCGGTTTATAAACGGGCCTTAAGGTGCAACCCCCATGACAGGACGTCCGCCCCAGCTGTATAGAGAGGGCTATTTCGCCGCGCAGGCGACAAAGGCCGAGGGCGAGGTCATTATTCCGCCCAGCCTCAGTTTAACCGCCTATGCCTGGGCCAGCGGTGCGCTGGTGCTGGCTATCCTGCTATTTCTGATGCTGGGCGAATATACCCGCAAAGCGCGGCTGGAAGGCGTGGTAATGCCCTCCAGCGGGCTGATCAAAGTGGTCGCCCGCAACGCCGGGCAGGTCACTGAACGACTGGTGGCCGAAGGGGCGGCGGTTAAAGCCGGCCAACCGCTTTATCGGCTCAGCGGCGAGCATTTCAACGGAAAGGGCGTTGGCGCGCTGGCGTCGGTGGCCGCGTCACTGGATCAGCAATACCGCATGCTGGAGCACCAGCGCGAACAAGAACAGGTGACCAGCGCCCTGCGGCAAACCGGCGTGCGGCAACGCATCGCACAGTTGGATGACGAACTGACCAGTGCAGGCTCCGCCTTGGTGCTGGCTCAACAGCAGGAAACGTTGTCACATTCGGTGTTGGCGCGTTACCGCAAACTGATAGCCAAAGGCTATGTGTCCGAAATTGAATTCCAGCAAAAGCAAATGGAACTGTCGACGGCGCGTGAAAAAGTCGAAAGCCAACGGCAGGCTCAGTTGAGGTTAAAGCGTGAATGGGCGGCTGCGGGTTCGGAGCTGCAAACCTTGCAGCAACAGCAGCAAGGGCGGGATGCGGAGCTGGAACGTCAGTTGCAGAGCATCGATCAGCAAAAAATAGAGCTCAACGCCCAGCGCGAGACTACGCTGACGGCACCGGCCGATGGCCACATCGCCGTGGTGCTGGCCCGCGCCGGGCAGACGGTGAAACCCAACGATCCGTTGTTGATGATGGTGGCGGACGGGGCGCAGTTGCAGGTAGAGCTTTTTGCCCCGAGCAAGGCGGTGGGCTTTATCAAACCCAACCAGCGCGTCGGCCTGCGTTTTGCCTCGTTCCCCTATGAAAAGTTTGGCGTGCAATACGGTTCTACCCGCGCCATCACGCATGCCAGCCTCAGCGCCGGCGACGCGATGTTGCAAAATCCGCTGGTCTGGAAAGAAAACGAAGGGCATTACCGTGTGGTCGTGGCGCTGGATAAAACCACCATTACGGCTTATGGCCGGCAGGAACCGCTGCGCGTCGGCATGGCGGTGTCCGCAGACATTGAGCTGGACAGCCGCCGCCTGTACGAATGGCTGCTGGAGCCGTTATGGAGCCTGCAAGGGAGGATGTAAGCATGGACGTAACAGAGATGATTAACTGGGGGTGGCGAAAGCGCCTGCCGCTGATCCGCCAGACGGAATCGGCGGAGTGCGGGGTAGCCTGCCTGGCGATGATCGCCGGTTGGCATGGGCACCGGGTCGACATGCGAACGCTGCGCGCGGAATGTCATGTCTCGCAGCTTGGCATGACGTTTTCGCAGCTGATGGCATGCGCCGAAGGCTTGAATTTAAGCGGCCGCGTCATTCGGCTGGAGCTGGATGAACTGCACCTGTTGGCCGTGCCCTGCATTTTGTATTGGGACATGAACCATTTTACCGTTCTGCGGCGGGTGCGGGGGCAAACGCTGGAACTGCACGATCCGGCGCGCGGCCTGCTGAAAATGACGCTGCAAGAGGCGAACCGCCATTTTACCGGCATCGCGATGGAACTGACGCCCACCCACAGGTTTGAAACCCGGGATCGCCGGGAAAAGATCCGTCTCACGACGTTGATTGGCAAAACGCACGGCCTGAAGCCCGCGCTGGCCAGGATCTTTTGCTTCGCCGTGGCGTTGGAGGTGCTGGCGCTGCTTGGCCCGCTGATAAACCAACTGGTGATCGATGAGGTGCTGGTGGCGCTGGACGCCAGCCTGCTGACGCTGATCGTCATCGCCATGCTGCTGATGACCGGCACCCAGATGCTGCTGGAGCTGGCGCGGCAATGGGCGACGCTGACCATGGCGGTCAACTTCAACATGCAATGGACGGCCAACGTGTTTCACCATCTGCTGCGCCTGCCGATAAGTTGGTTCGAGGCACGCAATATGGGGGATATCAGCGCCAAGTTCGATGCCGTCGACACCATACAGGACACCCTGACCACTACGCTGCTTGAAGCCTTTTTGGACGTGCTGTTAGTGGTGGGCACGCTGAGCATGATGTTTTTCTACAGCGCAAAGTTAACCCTGGTGGCCTTGGCTGCCGCCGCCGTTTACGGCCTGTTGCGCCTGTGTTGGTTCAGCACGCTGCGGAAAGCGGCGCAGGACAGCTGGAATGCCGGTACCGAGGAGTCCAGCCATTTTCTGGAAAGCCTGCGCGGCGTGTTGAGCCTGCGGGTGAATGGCGCGCTGATGCCGCGAGAATCTGCCTGGCGCAACCTGAATGTCGCCCGGCGCAATGCCCAACTGCGCGAAAGCAAACTGATGATGGTTTACGGCATCATGCAGACCGTGATCGGCAGCCTTGTAGCTGCGGCGGTACTGTGGCTGGGCGCAGGTTCGGTGCTGGCCGGCGAGTTCTCGGTGGGCATGCTGGTGGCCTATATGTCTTTTCAGGGGCGGTTTTCGGCCAGCATTAACGGGTTGATAGACAAAGCGGTCGCCTACCGAATGCTGGACGTTTACAACGAACGGCTGGCCGATATCGTGCTGACCCCGCGTGAAGGCGCGACGGCGTTACAGGCCGGCAACAAGGGTTCGGCGTACCCGGCAGGCGATTGGCCTCCCGATTTGCCGGTTCTGAGCCTGGAGCAGGTCAGCTTTAAATACGCTGGGACCGAACGGGAGATCCTGTCGCAAGTCTCGCTGGATATTATGCCCGGCGAGGTGGTGGCGTTGGTGGGGGCGTCCGGCAGCGGCAAAACTACCTTGGCCAAGCTGGTGTTGGGATTATATCCGCCGTCTGGCGGGGTGATACGTACGTTGGGGCTTGAACACCGGCGTACCGATTATCAACAGACTCGTCAGCATATCGGTGCGGTGCTGCAGGAGGACCAGCTGTTTCGCGGTTCCATTGCCGACAACATCACGTTTTTCTCGCCGAAAATGGACAGCGAAAAGCTTGGCGAGTGCGCCAGGCTGGCGCAGTTGGATAGGGACATTGAACAACTGCCGATGGGCTACCAGACGTTAATCAGTGAAATGGGCGGGACCTTGTCTTCCGGGCAGAAACAGCGATTGCTGCTGGCGCGGGCGCTGTATAAAGAGCCGAAGCTGTTGATTCTGGATGAGGCGACCAGCCATTTGGACGTCGCCAACGAAATGTTGGTCAGCCGCACCTTGCGCCAACTGGGTCTGCCGATTTTACTGATCGCGCATCGGCCGGAAACTATCGCCTCGGCGGACAGGGTCATAGAACTGACGGCGGGGCGCCTCCGCACGCTGGGGCTTTGAGGATTGCCCCTTCTCCTGGCCGGAGAAGGGGGAGCGGATCAGGCCAGCGGCCCGCCCAGGATGGTTTCCTTCATGCCGGAGAGAATGCGCTCGCCGGTTTCGGTTTTCAGCTCTTCGTACCAGCTGCGGGTGATCTCCATCTCTTTGCCGTGCGTCACGTCACAACGCTTGCGCGCCTTCAGCACCAGATCCTTCACCCGGTAGCTGCGCTTTTCCTGATAGCGCAGCAGCGCGTCTTCAATCCCCAGCGAGTTGGTTTGCAGCGCAATCGCCAGCACCACCGCGTCTTCCATCGCCGCGCAGCCGCCCTGGCCGATATCCGGCGTGGTGCTGTGACCGGCGTCGCCCAGCAAGGCTACGCGGCCGCGCACCAACTGCTCGAAAGGTTCGATATCGTGAATTTCAATGCGGTTGACGGTGTCAGGATCGAGCGCGGCGATCAATTTCTGCACCGGTTCGGCCCAGCCTGCGAAGTAGCGCTGCAGATCGGCGCGCGCCGTACTGCGGTCTTCCGCCAGCCCGGTCGGCAGCGGAACGTCGAAGAAAAAGTAGAAACGGTTGCCGGAAACCGGCATCAGCGACACCCGCTTGCCTTCGCCGACGAAGGTGGTCCACTGATTGGCCGGCGCGATGGATTCATCAATCGCCACCAGCCCGTTCCAGTTGACGTAACCGGCATAGCGGCGATCCACCCCATGCCCGAGCACGTAAGGGCGGATAGCCGAATGGGTACCGTCGGCGGCGATCAGGAAATCGCCGCTGGCCTGGCTGCCGTCCTCGAACCAGGCGGTGACGCCGTCTTGGGTCTCTTCAAGGCCGTTGACGCGCTTGCCAAAGCTAACATTGTCACGGCCGTAGGTCTCCAGCAGCATGGCCTGAAGTTCGGCGCGGGCCACCGGATAAGGGCGTTCGCCGACGCTGGCGATCAACGGATCCAGGCTGAAGCGCGTCAGGGTCTGGCCGTGCAGATATTCCTGATAGGCCATGTAGTGCATCGGGCCGCCGAGCCGGCGCAGGGGTTCTTTCATCCCCAAATAGTTGAGGCACTTAACGCCGTTCGGCCAGATGGAAATCGCCGCGCCAACCGGTTTGATCACTTTAACCGCTTCAAAAACCTCGGCCTCGATCCCGCAGCGCTTCAATGCGATGGCGGCGCACAGCCCGCCGATACCGCCGCCGATGATGATTGCTTTCATGTTCTTCTCCTTTGTCGCCATAACAGGGAGAAGCAATTTCCGTACCAGTCCGCGAAAGGGGCGGTGAGCGGGGTGGCGGGGGAGCTATGATGCAAATTGGTGCGCCGATGTGCCATGGCGGGGCATGAACCTGCCCCGTGGTGATCTGGCATCTTTCATATAACCGCCCTGAACATCAATGTTAAGACTGCCTGCCGGTCGATAAAAAAATACGGCAAATGATAACCTGCGGCGTTAACCACCGAGTCAAAACGACGCTCTCCATCCCCAAAATCGACTCGCCATAATTCGCTCTTATTGGCAGTGACACGCTTAAATATTTCGTATCCCGCCTGCTTGCCATATTGGGCTGCCAAGCGGGGCCGGGCACGCTGAAACCCTTTGTATGCCCGGCCGAAGCCAAAAAAGAATATTTTCTCGCCGGCTTCGGCTTTCAATTTACGCTATGTCGCATTGCGCGATATGCTGTTTTACAAACGGACTGCGCCTGACGAGGTCACTATGACAGACAACCAAGTCTTTGAACGACAGAGCCTGGATAATCTGCTGAGTTACTGGCGGCGCCACCGTCGCCTGCCGGGGGCGCGCTATTTGCCCGGTCCGACGGACAGCCTGTGCGACGTGAGCGGCGTCAGCGTGGGGCATCACACGCTGGATAGCGGCGAGTGCCAGACCGGCGTGACCGCCATTATGCCGCCGGGCGACCTGTTCAATCAGCCGTTGCCCTGCGGCAGCGCGGTGTTGAACGGCTTCGCCAAACCGCTCGGCCTGGTGCAGCTCAACGAGCTGGGGGGGCTGCAAACGCCGATCCTGCTGAGCAATACCTTCGCCGTCGGCACCTTATTCAACGCCATGATACGGCGCAGCTGCCGGCGTTACCCACAGATAGGCCGCGACAGCGCCACCATCAATCCCGTGGTGCTGGAATGCAACGACGGTTATCTCAACGATATTCAGGCGATGCCGGTGCGCGAAGAGCACGTGTTCAGCGCGTTGGACAATCACGGGATCGGCTTTGCGCGCGGCAGCGTCGGCGCCGGGCGCGGCATGAGCAGTTTCGGCCTGAAAGGAGGCATCGGCACCGCTTCGCGCTATTGCCCCGGCCTGGGGGCCACCCTGGGCGTGCTGGTGCTGGCCAACTTTGGCACGCTGGAGTCCCTCACGCTGAGCGGTGTGCGCGTCGGGCCGGCATTGGCTGCGCAATTGGCGGAGCCGCCGCCGCAGGTAGAGGCCGGTTCGGTCATCATCATTATCGCCTGCGACCGGGTGCTGGACAGCCGGCAACTCAGCCGCATCGCCAAACGCGCCGGGGCTGGGCTGGGGCGCGTGGGCAGCCATTGGGGGCACGGTTCCGGCGATATCGCGCTGGCGTTTTCCACCCGCTTGCAGGGAACCGCGTTGCCGGATGAACGGCTGGAACCGCTGTTCGCCGCGGCGGCGGACGCCACTGAATACGCGGTGCTGGACGCCTTGCTGAGTGCCGAGGGCGTCAGCGGCTTCCACCAGCATTCACGCGTTGCGCTGGGGCCGCTGCTCGATCGCTTGGCGAATTAGCTGATGGCCGCCGATCGGGTAGTTACAGGCGTTCGCGCTGGGTTAACTGGATGGCCAGATTTTCAATGCGTTCGGCCATCTGTTTGGTCAGGGTGGTTAATTCGGTGTTTTGTTTCAACAGCGCCAGCAGCTGTTCGGATTGCTGTTCGACGAGGGTTTGCCGCTGCGCCATCGCCTCATCCAAATCTTCCCGGTGCTGCGCGTCGGCCAACGCATGCGCCTGGTCACGTTCGGTCTGGCGGGTTTGAGCCAGCAGGATCAAGGGCGCGGCATAGGCGGCCTGCAGGCTGAACGCCAGGTTCAGCAGGATGAAAGGGTAAGGGTCAAACTTGGCGAAGCCCGCCTGGTTGAGGTAGATCCAGACGCCAACCAGCAGCGTTTGCCCCATCAAAAAGGTCGGGGTGCCGAAGAAACGGGCGAAAGCTCGGCCTTCAAAGCAAACCACTGATCGCCAAAAGTATGGTTTAACCCATGTAATGGACGATATAAACGAAATCTCTTGTTTTGCGACATAGCCTTAATGCCCATAGATGTGCCGGTAAGATCTTTTTTATAGCACAGGTGCGCCTTCTTGCCTCCGCAGGATACAGAGCACGATCCCACAACAGAAAATGCTCGCCTCACATCAGGCTGGCTGAATAATAGGCTACGCTAATTATTGTTCTGTTGTTCTACATCCCGTCAGGGACGCAGCCGACATTTCACATAAAAAAAACGATCTCATCGCAAGGAATCATCCTGAGCGACATTTTGGAGCTATGAGCAATGACAATATCGCAAGTTCCGCTTACGCGGCGGCGGTTTATCGTCGGCGCAGGCGCGCTGGTGATTGGCGCCTATCTGCCGTCTACCGGCGCACTGGCACGCACCACCCCCGCCACGGCGCCGGAAAGCAACGCTTTTGAAGCCAACGCCTTCGTACAGATCGGCGAAGACGGCATCGTCACCGTCATCAGCAAACACACCGAAGTGGGCCAGGGCGTCTATACCGGCATGGCGACGCTGGTCGCAGAGGAGCTGGATGCTGACTGGGCGCAGGTGCGCGTAGTCGCCGCCCCGGTGGACACCAGCGTCTACAAAAACCTGTCATTCGGTTTCCAGGGGACCGGCGGTTCCAGTTCGGTGGCCAACGCCTATGACCAAATGCGGCGCATGGGTGCCATGGCGCGGGCGCTGTTGGTTCAGGCCGCCGCTCAGAGCTGGAAAACCTCAGCGCAGGAGATCACCGTACAGGCAGGCAAAATCAGTCACGCCGCCAGCGGCCGCGAAGCGGGCTTCGGCGAATTCGCCGCATTGGCCGCTAAACTGCCGCCGCCGGATCCCGCAGGATTGACGTTGAAGGACCCGGCCAATTTTACCTTGATTGGCAAAGTGAGCGGCCTGCACCGCGTGGATTCGCTGGCGAAGACCAACGGCAGCGCGCAGTTCACGCAGGACATTCATGAGCCGGACATGTTGACCGTCACCCTGAAAAAATCGCCGCGCTTTGGCGGCAAAGTGGCGTCGTTTGACGCCAGCCGGGCGCTGCAGGTGCCCGGCGTGGTGGATGTGAAGCAGACCGACACCGGCGTAGCGGTCTACGCCAAAAATACCTGGGCGGCGATCCAGGGCCGTGAAAAATTGCAGGTAGAGTGGGACGACTCCCAGGCTGAAAGGCGCAATACCGAGCAAATTTTTGCCGAATTCCGCCAGGTGGCGCAGAAAACCGGCGTGGTGGCGACCAGCCGCGGCAAGTCGGACGAGGTTTTCGACAAGGCCGACAAGGTGATCGAAGCGGAATATACCTTCCCCTATGTGGCCCATGCGCCGATGGAGCCGCTCGACGGCTATCTGTTCTGGGACGGCGAAAGCGTCAAGGCGCGTTACGGCTGCCAGATCCAAACGCTCGACCATAAGCAGCTGTGCGATCTGTTCCAGCTGCCGCCGGAAAAAGTGCAAATCGAAACCATTCTGGCGGGGGGCAGTTTCGGCCGACGCATCGATCTGGGCAACCCGGCACTGGGGCCGGATCTGGCGGCGGATATGGCCGCTGCCGCCAAGGCTATCGGGCCCGGCCACGGGGTGAAGGTGGTGTGGACGCGGGAGGACGACATCCGCAACGGTTGGTACCGTCCGATGATCTTGCACCGGCTGCGCGGGGCGATCCGGGGCGGCAAGGTGGTGGGCTGGACCGACACCGTCGTCGGCCACTCATGGACGCTCAACAGCGCCATGACGGCGCTGGTGGTCAACGGCGTCGATCAGATGATGATCGAAGGCGCCAGCGAGCTGCCTTATACCTTCGAAAGTTTCCGTTGCGACGCCCATATCGTGCCGGGCAAGGTGCCGACTTCCTCGCTGAGATCGGTCGCCAGCACCCATACCGGCCATGCGGTGGAAAGCTTTATCGATCAGTTGCTGCAGGAAACCGGGCAGGATCCGGTGGAAGGGCGGCTGGCGCTGATGGGAGACGCGCCGCGCGAAGCCGGGGTGTTGCGAGCGGTGGCGAAAGCCGCCAACTGGCAGGGCGCGAAGGTGGTGGATGGCCGGGCGCGCGGCGTCGGTGTCGCCAAGGCGTTTGACACACGGGTGGCGCAGATTGCCGAAGTGTCTATCGGCGAAGGCGGCATTCCGCGCGTGCACAAGGTGTGGTGCGCGGTGGATTGCGGTGTGGCGGTGAATCCTGACGTGATCCGCGCGCAGATTGAGGGCGGTATCGGTTATGGCCTGAGCATCGCGCTGTACGGCAACATCACTTTAAAAGACGGCCTGGTCGAACAATCCAACTTCAACAATTTCCGGCCGCTGCGCATTGACGAAATGCCGGAAATTGAGGTGATTATCGTGCCTTCAACCGAAAAGCCCACCGGCGTGGGCGAACTGGGCGTGCCGACCATCGGCCCGGCGGTCGGCAATGCGTTGGCGCTGCTCGGGCGGCCCCGCACCTCGCTTAGCCTGCCCTTACACCGTCCCAACAGCGACGCCAGCGTCCTTCCAAGGAAAACATCATGATTACTTTAACCGTTAACGACCAACCGCTGACGTTTGAGGGCGATACCCATATGCCGCTGCTGTGGTTTCTGCGCGATGAAGCTGGGCTGACCGGCACCAAGTTTGGCTGCGGCATCGCTATGTGCGGCGCCTGTACCGTTCATCTGGACGGCGTGCCGGTACGATCCTGCATGACGCCGGTTTCGGCGGCGGTGGGCAAGAAAATCACCACCATCGAGGCCATCGGCGAAACGCCGGCCGGGAAAGCGGTGCAGGAGGCTTGGGTCAATCTGGACGTGGTGCAGTGCGGCTACTGCCAGTCCGGCCAGATCATGAGTGCCAGCGCGCTGCTGGCCCAGAGCAAAAATCCGAGCGATGCGGATATTGACGCGGCGATGGGCGGCAACGTTTGCCGCTGCGCTACTTACGTGCGCATTCGCGCCGCCATCCACCAGGCCGCCAAGGCGCTGGATTAAGGGAGAAACTCATGAGCAACGCCCTGAGATGGCTGTTATGGCTGATTGTCGCGGTAGTGGTGATAGCCGGCGGCTATGCGCTGTATACCCTGCTGCGACCGGTTGGGCCGGAGCCTGCCGCGCCTATCGCCGGTGCGCCGGCCGGCATTACCGACAAACTGGCGCGCGGTGAATATCTGGCGCGCGCCGCCGACTGCGTGGCTTGCCACACCGCGCCGGGGGGTAAACCTTTCGCCGGTGGTTTCGCGTTTAAACTGCCGTTCGGCACTATTTACGGCACCAATATTACTGCGGATAAAGAGACCGGTATCGGTGACTGGAGTGACGAACAGTTTGTGCGTGCGGTGCGTGAGGGCGTCGCTCCTGATGGGAACCTGTATCCGGCGATGCCTTACACTTCTTACACCGCATTGAGCCGTGACGATGTGCTGGCGATCAAGGCTTATCTGTTCAGCCTGCCGCCGGTGAAACAGACCGACCCGCAAAACGATCTGCCATTCCCGTTCAACCAACGCTGGGGCATGAAGTTCTGGAATCTGGCGTTCTTCCATGAAAAACGCTTCGAACCGAATCTCAACCAGGATGAACAATGGAACCGCGGTGCCTACCTGGCGACCGCGCTGGGGCACTGTAGCGAATGCCACACGCCGCGCAACCTGGCCTTTGGCATTAACCAGAGCAAGAACCTCAGCGGTGAGGTGATCCAGGGCTGGTTTGCCGCCAACATCACTCCGGATGCGCAGACCGGCATCGGCGGCTGGAGCGAGCAGCAACTGTCGCAATATCTGGCGACCGGCCACGCGGAGGGGCGCAGCAGTGCCGCCGGCCCGATGGCAGAGGCGGTGGAAAACAGCCTGCAGTATCTGACGCCGGAGGATAATCAGGCGTTGGTGAAATACCTGCGCAACATAGAACCTATCGCCGGCGACAGCGCCAGTGCGGTGAACCTGCAACCGAAGGGCGCGTTGTCCTCCAGCGCGGTGCTGCCGGGCGGGCAAGAGGATTCGTTGGGCCGCAGATTGTTTGCCGGTGATTGCAGCGGTTGCCACCAGTGGAACGGCGTGGGCCGCCAGAGTAAATACGCTTCGTTGGTCGGCAGCACGGCGGTAAACGATCCGCAGGGCCGCAGCGTGGTACAGGCGATCCTCAAAGGCACCCGCATCAGCATCGGGGAGCAGCATGAGGTGATGCCGGACTTCGGCGCCCAATATTCGGACGAAGAAGTGGCGGCGGTGGCCAACTATGTGGTCGGCCAGTTTGGCGAAAAACAAGGCAAGGTCACGGCGAAACAGGTCGCGGAACAACGCAAACAGTAACGATCGGCGAGGGGGCGTTTCTCCCCTTCGCCGTTCATCCGTGACGGCCTGCGCTAAAAAAGAGCATGGCAGAGGGCAATGGGCGACATTGCAGTGCATTTTCGGCGAAGAGTGATGTTGCTCGCAAAGTTTGACGAAGGCAGTTGCTGAAAAAACGCAACTATGGCGATACTTCCGTCGCGACCTCCGTGGTCGCCAGACATTTTTATTAAGGCGTGTTACTGCTCAGGCAGGCAAGACCAAAATAGGAATGCACCTCTCATCATGATGAGGCGCATTTTCATTTTGGTCTTTTTTTTTGTTTTTTTTACCGGGGAAAATCGATGGATTACAAACAGTTAGGCCTGGAAATATTGGCGCGAGTCGGCGGTAAAGCTAACGTCAGTAAACTGACGCACTGCGCCACGCGTCTGCGCATGGAGTTTAACGATGACAGCAAGGTGCAGGCGAAAGCCATTGAGGCCTTGCCGGGGGTGATAAGCGTGGTGGAGCGCGGCGGCCAGTTTCAGATCGTGGTCGGCAATAACGTACAGCAAACCTTCCGCACGTTGCAAAAAGAGGTTGGCGATCTCAGTGGCCGACAGGGCGAGAAGAAACAGCAGGCCAGGGGCGGGGTGTTTTCGCAGATCATCAGCGTTATCTCCACCACGTTCACGCCGGTGATCCCGGCGATCACCGGGGCGGGGATGATCAAGGCGCTACTGGCGATCCTCAAACTGACCGGTGTGATAGACGCCGCCAGCCCGACGTATCATCTGCTGGACACCATCGCCGATGCGGCGTTTTTCTTCCTGCCGGTATTACTGGCCTACGGCGCTTCGATCAAGTTTGAATGCAACCCGATACTGGCGATGACCATCGCCGGTGCCTTGCTGCACCCCAATTTGGCGCAGATGCTGGCGGCGGGCACCGCGATTGATTTTATCGGTATTCCGGTACGGCTGGCGGACTACGCCGGTTCGGTGCTGCCGATTATATTCACCGTGTGGCTGATGTCCTATATCGAGCGCTTTGCGGAGAAAGTGTCGCCGACGATGATCAAGTTTTTCACCAAGCCGATGATTATCCTGTTGGTGACGGCGCCGCTGGCGTTGGTGGTGGTCGGGCCGTTCGGTATTTTCCTTAACGACCTGGTCGCCGCAGGCGCGGCCATCGTCGACGGCAAGGCCAGTTGGCTGATCCCGATGCTGATGGGCGGGCTGCAACCCTTCCTGGTGATCACCGGCACCGCCTGGGCGATGACACCTATCGCTACCGGCCAGTTGAGCAAAAACGGTTTCGAAATGATTAACGGACCGGGCATGCTGGCGTCCAATATCGCGCAGGGCGCGGCGACGCTGTGCGTGGCTTTCCGCACCAAAAACAAAAATCTGCGCCAGTTGGCGTCTTCCGCCGGGTTCACTGCGCTGCTGGGGATCACCGAACCTTCGCTGTACGGCGTGACCCTGAAGCTGCGCAAACCGCTGATTGCGGCGATGATCGGCGGCGGCTGCGCCGGTATCTATGCCGGGCTGAGCGGGCTGGTGCGCTATGCCTTTGTCTCTCCGGGATTGGCGGCGTTGCCGGCATTTATCGGTGAAAACCCGATGAATATCGTCCATGCGCTGATCACCTGTGCCATTGCCATCGTGGTGACTTTCGCGCTGACCTGGATCTTCGGCTTTGACGATCCGGTTGAAGAGCAAGAGCAGGAGACCGCACCGGCGGTGGCTCCCATCGGCGGCGATGAGCAGCAGATTTTCAGCCCGCTGGCCGGCCAACTGGTGGCGCTGGAGCAGGTTAACGACGACGTGTTCTCGCAGGGATTATTGGGACAGGGCGTAGCGATAAAGCCGCAGGAAGGGGTACTGCGTGCGCCGCTGGACGGTGAGGTGATGACCTTTTTGCCGTCGATGCACGCGGTGGGCATCAAGGGTGACAACGGCGTCGAACTGCTGGTGCACATAGGCATAGATACCGTCAATCTGGCCGGCCGGCATTTTGCTTCCGAATTGCAGATTGGCGATCGGGTCAAGGTGGGGGATGAGCTGGTGCGTTTTGATATTGCGGCGATAACTGCGTTGGGTTACGACCTTACTACGCCGGTATTGGTGATCAACAGCGAAGCCTTCCCGCAGTTGAGCTGCCGTCAGCCGGGCAGCGTGGGCTTTGGCGAGACAATCATCGCCCTCAATACCCCCAAGGAGCCGGCATGATTTATCAACGCCTGGACGATTTCCCCGCAGATTTTCTGTGGGGGGCTTCTACTTCCGCCTATCAGGTGGAGGGAGCCTGGGATGAAGACGGTAAAAGCCCGTCGATTGTCGATATGCTCGATCATCCTGAAGAAACCGCCGATTTCAAAGTTGCCAGCGATCACTATCACCGTTTCCGCGAAGACGTGAAACTGTTCGCCGAGCTGGGGCTGAAGGCCTACCGCTTTTCCGTCGCCTGGACGCGGGTGCTGCCCAACGGCACCGGCGAGGTTAACGCCGCCGGGCTGGCGTTCTATCGGCAACTGATCGATGAACTGCAGCGTCATGGCATTGAACCTGTGGTGACGCTTTATCACTTCGATTTGCCTTACGTGCTCGAACAGCAGGGCGGCTGGTCCAATCGCGCCACTATCGATGCGTTTGTCGAGTATGCGGCGGTGCTGTTTGACGCCTTTGGCGATCGGGTAAAATATTGGCTGACCATCAATGAACAGAACACGATGATCCTGCATCCGGGCGCGATTGGCATGCCGAAGGGCGGCGAGTTGCCGTCCAAACAGGTGCTGTATCAGCAAAGCCACCACATGCTGGTGGCGCAGGCCAGGGTGATGGCGCTGTGCCACCAACGCTGCCCCTCCGGCAAAATCGGCCCGGCGATTAACACCACGTCGATGTATCAGGAAACCTGCCATCCGCTGGACGCCATCGCCGCGCATAACTGGGAAACGCTGCGCTGCTGGAGTTTCCTCGACGTGGCGGTGCATGGGCGCTATAACGCGCTGGCCTGGCGATATTTGCAGGATCGCGGCCTGGCGCCGCAAATGGAACCGGGCGATGCGGCGCTGTTGCTGCAGGGCAAACCGGATTACGTGGCGATAAACTACTATTCCACCGCCACCATCGCCGCCAGCCGGGGCGATGCTTCGGACATCAGTGCCCGCGCCGGCGATCAGCAAATCATGCTGGGGGAACCGGGAGTGTACCGCGCGGCGGAAAACCCGTTCGTTGGCAAAACCCGTTACGGTTGGGTGATCGACCCGGTCGGGCTGCGCCTGACGCTGCGCAAAACCTACGAACGCTACGCGTTGCCGATATTAATTACCGAAAACGGCATAGGCGCCCCGGATGAGTTACAGGCCGATGGTACAATTAATGATGACTACCGCATTGAGTTTATGCGCCAGCACGTTGAACAGATGCAATTGGCGATCAACGACGGCGTTGAACTCATGGGGTATTGCCCGTGGGCGGCGATAGACGTGGTCAGTACCCATCAGGGCTACGCCAAGCGTTACGGGTTTATCTATGTAAACCGGGGTGAACAGGATCTGAAAGATCTGCGCCGCATCAAAAAGCGCAGTTTTGACTGGTATCAACGGCTGATTGCCACTCATGGCCGGCAACGCTAATAAAAATAAAGGGTGATGGCCGCGACGATGAAAGTCATTAAGGTACTCAATAATAGCCTGGTGCTATCAACAGACAGCGATAACAACGAAGCTATCGTCATGGGCAAGGGTATTGGCTTTAACAGCAAAGTGGGTGACGTTCTCGACCCGGCCACTATTGAGAAAGTGTATGTGGTGCAGAACAGCCAAAAGGGCCGTGATTACCTGCGGCTGATGGAAAACACGCCGGAGGAGCACCTGGAGATTGTGCAGATGATCCTCGCTGAGGCCAACCGGCAGCTCAATGGTCGCATTAACGAGCAGATTTTCTTCACCCTGGCGGACCACATCAGCTTTGCCATTGAGCGCTATCACAAGGGCATTGCGATCCAAAACCGGCTGTTGTTCGAGGTGAAGCGCTTTTATCCGCAGGAGTTCGCAGTGGCGATGCAGGCGCTGGGGCAAATCAATCAGCGGCTTAACATCGCTCTGCCGGAAGAAGAGGCGGGGAATATCGCGTTCCATCTGGTTAACGGCCAGACCGACGTGCAGAACATGGAACATACCCTGCTGTCGGTGAAGATGCTGAAAGACATTTTCAATATCATCAAGTATCACTTTCGCATCAATATCGATACGGATTCGCTCAATTACGCACGTTTTCTGGTGCATATGCAGTTTTTTATTCAGCGGATGGTCGAAGGGCAACAGATGGCGTCGAAAGACGACTTCATCTTTGCCCAGGTGACCAGGGAGTACCCGAATGCTTATCGCGGCGCGCTGCTGATCCGCGACTATGTGAAGAATCTGCTTGAGATGGAGATGTCGAACGATGAACTGCTGTATCTGGTGATCCACCTGACGCGTATCACCGACCAGCAGGACTAAACAGTTGCGATCAATAGTGCTACAGGTGAGGAACGTGCAGAGCGCCGACACGCCGTGAATCCGTCCATGGAGGCTCGTATCGCGCGTCCATGCGCTCAACGGTCGGCTAACCTGCATGCCTTCCACCCGTATCATGCTTGGGGGGAGCGGTATTAAACGCCGTTATTTAGCCGGAATGCTGTGCGCTGACCGCCTCCGTCACCAGCGCGCGGAAGCGCTGGATGAGGGCGGACGAGCGGTTGCTGCGCAGCGCCAGGTACAGCGGCGCACTGAGCTGGGCTTCGTCGCTGATTGCCCGGTAGACGATGCCGTCGCCGCCCAACCGCCGCATCGAGGCCGGTACGATCGACAACCCCAGACCGGCCCCCACCAGGCTAAGCGTCGCGGGCAGGCGCGGGGCTTCTTGGATGACGCGCGGGCTGAACCCGGCGCGGTGGCAGGCGGCTAAAATGGCATCGTACAAGCCCTGGCCCGCAGGGCGGCGGTAGAGAATAAAAGCTTCGTTCGCCAACGACGCCAACGGCAATGGCTGCGCGCTGTCGACTGCCCGCGGGTGGCCGACCGGCAGGGCGACCAGCATAGGTTCGCGCAGCACCGGCTCAATGGTCAGGCCTGGAATGCCGCTGGCCGGCGAGCGCACAAAAGCCACGTCGAGCCGTTCATCCACCAGCGCATCCAGCAGTTCGCCGCTGCCGGCTTCTTCCAGTTGGGTGGTGATGCCCGGCAGGATCTCGCGATAGCGGCGCAACAGGTTAGGCACGAACGGATGCAGCGCGGCGGAGCTGGTGAAGCCGATGGCGATATGCCCCTGTTCACCGCGTGCTGCGCGATGCACCGCTTCGGTCAACAGCTCGGCGCGGGCCAACAACGCACGCGCCTCATTAAACAGCACGTTGCCCGCTTCGGTGGCGCGCACGCCACGCGGCAGGCGCTGCAACAGTGTTACCCCCAGCTCATCCTCCAGCCCCTGCAGCAGGCGGGTCAACGGCGGCTGTTGAATAAACAGCCGTTCGGCGGCGCGGGTAATATTGCCTTCTTCAACTACCGCAACGAACGCCCGCAAGCGGCGAAGTTCGATCATAGACATACCTAAAAGGTATCCTTGTTGGTTCCGAAATGCATTAGACATCATGACATGGCGGCGCGCATCATACCAGGCATCAAAAATAAGCGATGTGGAACGAGCAATGTCTGAATCGGATGCGGTAAAAAACACCCGGCTTGCGGCGGCGCCGGGCAATGGGGAGCTGTTTTGGGGCTTTCTGATGCTGGGGCTGATAGGGTTTGGCGGCGTGCTACCGCTGGCGCGCAATATGCTGGTGGAGGATCGGCGCTGGCTGAGCGGCGAACAGTTTACCGAGCTGCTCGGGCTGTGCCAGTTTCTGCCGGGGGGCAACGTAATCAACCTTTCGGTCGCGGTGGGGATGGAGTTCCGCGGCCTGCGCGGCGCTTGCTGTGCATTGCTGGGGTTGATCAGCGCCCCGACCGCGATTGTGGTCGGGTTGGGGATGGTTTACGCCCGCTTCCAGAATGATGCGCATGTGCAGCACGTGTTTGCCGGGCTGGCGGCTGCGGCGGCCGGTTTGCTGCTGTCCACCGGGATAAAGATGCTGTTGCCGCTGCGCGGTAAATGGCTGGCGCTGGGGATTGTCGCGCTGTGCCTGATCGCCATCGCCTGGCTGCGCCTGCCGCTGTTGCCGACCATGCTGGTGCTGGCGCCGCTGAGCATTTTGTTGCTGTGGTGGAGGAAGCCCTCATGATGGGCGTATTGATCTCGCTGGCGATTATTTTCACCGAGCTTTCGCTGCTGGCATTCGGCGGCGGCATGACCATCCTGCCGGAAATGCAGCGCCAGGTGGTGGAGATTCATCAATGGATGAGCGCACAGGAGTTCAGCGCGCTGTTCGCCATGGCGCAAGCTGCGCCGGGGCCGAATATGATGATCGTGCCGCTGATTGGCTGGCACGTGGCCGGCTGGGCGGGGCTGCTGGTTTCCTCCATCGCCAAGTTCGGCCCGTCATCGATCGTCACTTTACTGGTGATGGGGGCCTGGCGGCGCTTCAAGGACAAACCCTGGCGGCGCATCGTGCAGACCGGTCTGGTGCCGGTCACCGTCGGGTTGGTGGCGGCCAGCGGGGTGTTGATTGCCGAAGCTTCTGCGCCGAGCTGGCCGTTGGCGGCGATCATCGCGCTGGCCACGTTACTGAGCATGAACAAACGCATTCACCCGCTGTGGATACTGGCGGGCGGTGCGCTGCTCGGGCTGCTGGTAGCTTAGTCAGCGCGGTGTCAGTACAAAGCGGGGTTTACCGCCGTGGTTCATGACTTCGTAGCGTTTAGGGGCGGTCAGCGCCAGAAACGCCACCCTGCTGCCGTCGGCGTTGGTCAACGTCATGCCGTCCGGCGTCGGGCGCCAGGCTACCGGCAGCTCGGTGAGCGCCAGCGGTTGCAGGCACTGCGATGAGGCGGTGAAACGGTAGGCGTTGGTGCTTTCGATCCGTTCATCGCTCAGTTCAACGTCACAGGCGGCGATCTTGCCTTCGGTGTCGGTCAACTGCCAGTGTCCTTTCAGCGCGGAGGGGGCGAGCAACGGCAACGAACTGGCGAAGGTATTGCTGCATAACAATAGGCTCATAACGGCTCCAGTCAGGGCAATGCGCCGTAATACGCGCAACGGGGTAAAGGGGCAAAGGGTGATCATCAGTTTCCTTACTGTCTCTTTGTGGCCGGGTGGAAACATCTTTTGTGTCTATGATGATAGCAAAGTTGCCGGCGTTGACGTCTGGCTTTGCGGGGGCTGGTTTGTTATGTGTCGTATGGAGCTCTCAACCTTATCGGCTGCCAATGCAAAAGATCAGATGTGGAACCCGCTAGCAAGATGATAGTGGCGATGACTACGCCGCGAGATGATATGGAAGATCAGCAGAGCCTGAATATAGCCGTAGCTCTATGCCTCCAGGCTAAAGGAGGCATGCAATATGAAGATCCCTATCCAATAGAGGCTATTTACTTGTTTGGTGAGAGGGATAATAACGATCTGGCACCAAACTGTGCGACATGACATAAGCTCCGAAAATGGGTGTGCGGGAAGTATCACTCTCATAGTATTCGTGCCAGTAGCGTGCTGCTTGCCAGATGGATTCCGGGCTACTGATAGTGCCGCCCATACCCGGCGACAGATCAAAACTGTTGGCTGAAAATGCCATATTGAGCATGGCGGCGGAAGGAAAACCATATCCTTCGTGCAAAGGGTTAGCCGCCGTGCCTATGCCCCAACTATATTGTAACCAGCGGATCAACAACGCGGAGAGATCCAGCATAAAACGTTCCTTGTATAACTGCCTGATTTTTTCGGCGATATCTTTGCTTGGAACCGGGATCGCCAACAGCGCCAAGTTCGGATAGCGAGATTTATCTGCAAACCGGGATAGTTTACCCACCTGAATGGCATTCGATGCCGGTGCATAGCCGTGGTCCGGATACCACTCTTTTGGCGTAAGATCGATACCTAGCGTGGTGCTTTCTTCCAGGTTGATTGGATCTATGTCCTGAATAAATAGCGCAACGGACCACGCACTCGGCAGAAAGTCACTTCGTAAATGCGCTTGTGCCACCCGTAACCGAAATGAAACGGGATCGTTGCCACCAGCAAGTAAAATTAATCCGGGGTTTTCAACATTCTCAATTGCGCAGGAGGTAACTGCCTGTTTTAGCCAAGAGATATTTTGTTCGTTAGACTTGCGCTTGATATTTTTAATAAAATTGCTGGATTGAGTTGCCTGTGAACGCATGATGCTAATACTCATTGGACTGTCCTCATTTTATACGATAGGGCGCAGCGATAACGTCATGCTGCGCTGCTGCAGTTTCTGCGGGATAGTGTCGGGGAAGGGGATATAGGTAACTATCACATCCAACCCTCTGCCCACCGTGCTAAAGCTCAACATCAGCCCCATATCTCCTTGTAAAGGCTTATTATTCTGTAGTGCGAAGTTATTGATGGTCGTCGTTGTGTACAAACCGCGGGTGCCGAACCTGGCTGGCGGTGGCTCTGGAAACGGGTAATCCCGGGTCAATTGCAGATCGCGAAGCACTCCCAGTGAATGATTAAGCAAGACATTAGCCATATCCCTTTTGTTGCTGTATTGGCATAGCGACGTTGGCGAGGAGATAAATTCATAAATTTTTCCGTAGCTATTGTTGACGTGTTGAGCGCACGACACCCGCCCCCAATGCACATCCCCCGTCAGGCAGAGCACCGGCAAACCGGCTGCAGATACCCGTTCAATCTGTTGGAGGATAAATTCATAGTCATATGAATAATTAGCCAGCTCATAATCTGTCGTTTTCCCTTCGAAAAAGCCTGCCGGTTCTTTGAACAATGATTGGCCCGTAACCAGAACGCCGTACTGAGGGGTGGCGGTGTTGGCACTTTCTACCAATTTGCTTGCCCATTCTTCCAGAGCTTGTTGTTGTCCGGAATGGCCGAGTAAATCGCCGGCGTTGTCTGTGGTATTACTGAAGATGCCGCCTGCATTACGCTGGGTTCGGGTGTCCAGCATCAAAATGGAGAGTGGAGGTTGTTGCAATTTGCATGCAGAGCCCAATGAGCTGGCGGAAAGTTGAAATGCCTCGTAGGCTTTGGCGGCGGCGGCCCACCACCGTTTTCTCCCTTTCGCAGTGAAGGTATTGCCGATCCAGGGGCTTAATGCCGGCGCATTATTCCAGAACTCATGATCATCCGGCAGCATAGCGACAGGCGCGAGTGTCAACACGCTAGGATAGCCGACAGGTTCATTTTGAGGATTGGTATTGCTGCTGCCGTTAAACCAGTTTTTGTAGTAGGTCTTATAGAATTGATTTTCCAGCCAAGGGGTATCGTCGACAAAATTCAATAAAGGCGGCAAATCAAGGTAAACTTGATCGCCAGCTAAAATGGTCCAGTCAGGTTTGGGGACCAGCTGCGACAGGATCTTGGCGGATTTCCCGCCTTTGTCCATGTTGTTATCAAAGCAGGACAGTAACAATAGGTTAAATGTTTGCCCATCTTTGGCGGGAACCCCATTGATTCGCGTGCGGAAGTTGCGAAGCGTTCTTTCATCCCCCGCCTGGAGTTCTACCGTATGAATACGGTCAGTCGGAAGGTTGTGAAATTCAACAACCAGCGATTGAAAGTGTAGCCCGGTGTGAATAGGCCAATGATATTGCCGGATCGTTATGGGAGTGCTGATACTACCGTTGATCCTCCAGACAAGTTGCTCATCGGCAGAGAAGCCTGCTAAGCCTGCCCATAGTCGGAGCGAGGAGTCTTGATCCGTTACATGACTAACTAGAGATATAGGCATAATAAAACCCCTGGATGTTATCACTCAGTATGGGTTTTCATTCGGTATTAATAATATGCATGTGTTACTCGTCTTTTTTGAAAAAAATGGTGAGAGAATAAAATGATCTATGCTGATAAAAATAGCCATAAGTAAGTAAATGTCAATTGCCGCCATTAAATAAAAATGATGGCTGCGATTTTTGTTTAACCGTTTTATGCTTGACTGTTTACGCCATAATGTTTATCACGGTAATTAATAGTGTGCTGGTTTGCGAAGGCGTAAGATTTTAACGAATGAAAGTCAGGAGCGATGGGGTTTTAATGCTAGGGTTGACTTTTTTTTGGTTTTTTATTCTATTTTTATTTTTGTTCAATAAGCGAATTTCTTTTTCATCTATATAAGTAAATGGGCGACCATGCCCGAGAGAAGAGTGCGTATTGAGGCCGTCAGAGTAAACTTCGTCGTTGATACTTGCTGCTTAGGCGCAGGACCCGTGAATCTGATACATAAGGAAAACACATGATTAAACTAAATAAATTTGTGCTGCGCGGGGCCTGGGTTTTGTTATCTTTTAGCGTTGTAGGTTGCGGATTAAATTCTAAAAAAAATTTATATAATGACTATGCCGCTTTACCCGTTGACGGCTCTACAGTAGGGAACTACGCAGAGTTAAGGAACATCTTGATTGGCGAGGGCAGCTATGAGAATGCCCAAGGGAAAGTCGTGAACATCCCGAAGCTTATCCCGAAGCGTTGTTTTGGCGACAATGTCGATGACAGTTGTCGTTATAAAAGAAATGAAGCGATTTATGCGTTAGTTATTGGCTCTGAGCAGGCTTGCCTACAGCACCGTAAAACCATTTATGGCAATGATGCATTATTTAATGTGAGCGCAGGCAGTTTTACCAATTTATTCGCCGGTATTGCTACCGTTGCAACTCCCACCACAACGAAATCTGTTTTCTCGGCGCTTGCGCTATTCTCTAACGCTGAAAGATCATTGGTTAACGAAGTGATTTACAAACAAATGATTGTTCCGGCAGTAGATAAAAAAATCATGTCGATCAGGGCCGAAAAAGTCACTGCAATGGCAAATCGTTTAAAAAATGAATCAATAAATGACTATGGCATCGATAATGCTTTGAGTGATTTTATTAATTTCCATAACTCTTGTTCATTTATGGAAGGGTTACGGTTAGCGTTGGATGAAGGGGTGAATGATCCGAAGCCTGGCAAAATTAATGCGCTGAATTCGCGTCTGTTAACGCTATCTGCACAGATAATGATGACTTGTGCCAAAGGTAAAGAAAACGATTTCCAATGCAACGCATTGAAAGGTCGCTATGAATCCGTTTCTGATGCGTTAAAGGTGTTGGAAACCCAGTGAGAGCGTTAGCTAATGGAATTGAGCCGCCAGCGAACTGATGACGGCGGCGCTTTTGCATAACGATGAGCCTTCCACTGACGGTTAAGGTAGTTACGGGGGAATGGGCTTACACCGCCCGCCGCCATAACGCGGCGTACATGCCGGGTTTGGCGAACATCACCAGATTCCCCAACAGGATTAGGCACAGGCCGATCACCGCGTTGAGGTGCCACTGGTAACCTTCATAGAGTGTCGAGATGCTCAGCGCCACCAGCGGGAACAGCAGGGTGCTGTAGGCCGCAGCGCTTGCGCCGATGCGGCCAAGCAGGCTGAAGTAAGCGGCAAAGGCAATCACCGAGCCAAAAATCGCCAGATACAGCAATGAGCCGATATAACGGGTACTGGACTCAATCTGGAAGGATGCACCCTGGGCCAGGGCGATCAGTGCCATCAGGATGGCGCCATAACTCATGGCATAAGTATTGGTGGATAGAATGTCCAGCCCACGCCGCTGGTGGCGTGAACTGATCATATTACCGAGCGAAAAACCGTAGGTGCCGAGCGCACTAAGGCCGATGCCTTGCAACAGTTCCGGTGCCATTTGCGTGGCGACCAGATCCTGCCAGAACAGGGCGACGATCCCGGTCAGGCCCAGTACCGCCGCAGGCAGCAAGTTTGTGCTGGGGCGTTGACGGAAGAAGATCATGCCGTTGACGGCATTGAACAGTACCGCCATCGAGAAAATCACCGATTCCAACCCGCTGCTGATATAGGCCGCCGCATGGTAGAAACAGTAGAAGTTAAAGCCGAACACGCAGCAGCCTTGCAGGATGCAAAACAGGTGATCACGCAGCGCAATGCGGCGCAGGCGGCGCGCCAACAGCAGGATCAGCAACATCACTGCGGCGGAAACCACGAAGCGGTAACTGATCGACACCGGAATGGCTACCGGTCCTTCCTGTTGCAGGGTAATCGCAATCCAGGTGGTGCCCCAAATCAGCACCACGGCAAGGTACAACAGCACGTTCATAATCGACCCCGGCAAAATAGACTGCCGCAGTATCCACTGCCGCTCGCTACCGTGCTTTCAGCGCTTTGCGCACAATTGCATATTCTTGCGCTTTTTTTAGCAAAAGCGCGGGGCGTGGGCTGGTGCGGTGTGGCGTCACTCTTTACACTGAAAACAATTCAGCGAAGCGGGACCGGCGATGTCCAGATACAAGGCGTTTGAAACACTGCGGGAACATAAAGCGCGGTTGCACGGCAGCGTGCAGCTGGGTTCCGGCGTGGAGCTGGCCGCCTGGTCCAATCGTGACGATCGCATTACCCAGGAAAGCGCCGATCACCATACCCTGAGCCTCTATGTCGCCGATGGCTACGAGTGCTATCAAAAAGTGCCCGGCGGCTGGAAGAACGGCGGTGGGCCGGACCGTTTCTGCATTATGCCTCGCCAGTATGAATCCACCTGGGACGTGCGCAGCGATTTATCTTTCGTGCACCTTTACTGCACCGACCGGCATCTGCGGCAAGTGGTGGAGCAAACCTGGGATCGCAGCCCGGCGGCGATCGCTCTCGATCCGTGCGCTTTTGCCGAGGATCCGCAAATTACGCTGCTGTACCGCCAGTTTTTGCTTAACTGCAACTGGCAGGATCGCGCCAATCAGTTGGCGCTCAGCAGTGCTACAACCCTGCTGATGTCGCATCTGGTTCAGCGCTACAGTCAACTGCAATGGGCCTTGCCGAGGGTGCGCGGTGGCCTGGCGCCAGCGGTGGCCAGGCGGGTAAAAGAGTATATCGAGCAGCACCTCGACAAGCCGCTGTTGCTGGCGGACCTGGCGGCGCAGGCCGGGCTGAGTGAGTTCCACTTTGCCCGCATGTTCAAACATGACACCGGCCTGGCGCCACACCAGTTTGTGATGCGCGCGCGGCTGCAACAGGCGGAAAAATTGCTGTGCCACAGCTTGCTGCCGCTGACGCAGATTGCGCTGGAATGCGGCTTCAGTTCCGCCAGCCATTTCAGCAATCGCTTCAAAGCGGCTTATGGATTTGCCCCGATGCAGATGCGCCAGGGGCGCTAACCCCCACAGGAGAGAACATGGAACAGCAGTTCGCAGGACTTGGCGTATTGTTTATCGCCGGATTCGGGCCGATTACGCAGCAAACGGAGCATAGCAAGGCGTTTTATGTCGACGCGCTGGGGCTGCCGCTCAAGCCGATGCCCGACAATGCCGATTATCTGCTGGCCGAGCATGGCGCGCTGGAAGGGGTGAAGCACTTTGCCTTGTGGCCGTTGGCGCAGGCAGCGCAATCTTGCTTCGGCAGCGAACAATGGCCGGCCGATCTGCCGGTGCCGCAGGCATGGATGGAGTTTGACGTCGCCGATATGGCGTTGGCCACCCAAGGGTTGATCGACAAGGGATACCGCCTGCTGGTCGCCAACCGCGAAGAGCCCTGGGGCCAGAGCGTCACCCGCTTGCTCAGCCCGGAAGGGTTGCTGATCGGCGTCACTTTCACGCCCTGGTTGCGCGACTGACCCTATGCGTTCCCTCTTGCGGGTGAAGAGGGAACGGCGTGTCTTGTTAAATCCCCGGATAGACCACGCCCAATGCCAATCCTTGGCATCCATTTTTTCGGTATTTTTATAGAGACGGGATTCTAAATGAAAGCAGTTGCCACTTTTTCTACCAAGGATTTCAAACCAACGGATCTGAGCCCTGAGCCAGCGCTCGCAACCGCCTTACCGGTTTCCGTCAGCACGATGGAGAAACGCTATTCGGGTGAGATCCAGGGGGTTTCCGCAACAATTTTTACCGCAGCATTCGATCCGGCGAGAAAACAGGGCAGTTACATCGCAATGGAAAGTTTCTCGGGCAGCGTGAATGGCAAAGAAGGGGCTTTTAATTTTATTCACTCGGCTTCGACCACCGGCAGCGAGCGGTTGAACGAGTTTTTCTGCATCGTGGATGGCAGCGGCACCCAGGATCTGAAAGGCATATCCGGATCCGGAGGCATGAAAATCGACGCCGACGGCACGCACCATATTTGGATTGATTATCACTTTGAGCCGGCAGAGGCATAATCTGACGTCACTCGCCTATTTCGCCGTTTGGCTTATGAGGGATCATGGATGGAAAATAAAACTGTAGAGATACTCACCTACACCCTCAAGCAGGGGACTGGCCGCGATTTTCACAAGATCATGACGGAAACCAGCGTCCCTCTGCATCGTAAGGCGGGGATCGACGTTGTCCGCTTTGGGAACTCATTGCACGATGCCGATTCGTACTTTCTGATTCGGGCTTTTGACAGTGTCGAACATCTCGAAAACGCCCAGGATGAATTCTACAAAAGCGATGCCTGGCGTGCAGGCCCGAGGGCGGCGATTATCGAAAGGATTGAGCAAAGCATTAAGTCTGTACTGACAATCAGCAACGCTGCACTGGATGCGATGCGGGTTTAGCCTGTCCAAATAGAGTTAAGGCAACAACCGGAACGTCAATCAGGAAGTGCCGTTAGCGGCACTTCCTTGTTCTGAACCACACTGCCGTTCACTTGCGTACGCTTTCCACCTTTCCCATTAGTGGGTCGACCACATTGCGAGGTATATAAACCGATTGGCCTCATTTTTTCCTGAAATATCGTCGGACTTACACTTCTGCAAACGTTGATTTTTTCTATCAAGCGTAGACGCTCCTCTTTTTCATAGGGTGAAAAATGGATAGAGAGTTGCAAAAAAAGTTATTGTCATTTTTTAGATGATGTTCACGTTTGTGTTTTTTACGTTGAATCCTATCTAATATTAGAATGTGTTAATGGGTTTGAATATAAAATAATAATTAATTTAAATTTAATTGCTTTTTGTTATTATTTATTATGATTACATTCTCTTGTTTATTTTCATTTTTTAATAAATAAAAACAAGAAATACCCCAATTCTATTGACGCCGAAAAATATAAAATATATAAAAATGCGGTGATATTTCATAAAGGATAACACCATGACACCGCCAGTTTTGATTCAAAACCAATCATTGCTCTACCATCTGACCTGTATGGATAATATTGAAAGTATCATTTCTACAGGGCTGCGCTCACGAGCCTCTTTAGGTGAAAATTTTGTTGATGTTGCTGATGGCGAAATTATTCAAGGAAGAGGAGTGCACACGTTGGAACAAAAGGTCCCTTTTCATTTCTTTGCTAATAATCCCTTTGATGGAAGAGTGAAAGCTGACCATAAAGATAAAGATTTTTGCATGATCACTGTCAGTAGAACCTTTGCACGGGACAATCGTTGGGAAATCATCCCGCAACATCCTTTGGCAGCAGTCAATGGGTTGCGGTTGATGGACTATGACTCAGGTTTCGCTGCCATCAATTGGGAGTTAATGAATCAGAGAGATTATAAAAACGCTGAGAGTAAATCCGTTTGCATGGCTGAGTGTTTGTCACCCATGACGGTCGCTGCCGAAAATTTTCATGCAATCTACGTTAAGGATGAGCAAGCAAAAGCTTACATAGAGGGGTTGCTAAGTGCTGCTAATTTGACTAAATTTGTTAATATCAATACATACATGTGCTAAGACAATGATTCGATATGAAAGCGGTGATCTTCTTCAATCACAAACAGTGGCCTTGGTTAATGCTGTCAACTGTCAAGGCGTTATGGGGAAAGGTATAGCCTATCAATTTAAAGAAACCTTCCCTATAAACTATGGAATCTATAGGGAAGCCTGTAAAAATGGTCGATTTAATATCGGGGACATTCTTATAGTAAGTGAAAGGCAAAAGCTTATTGTCAATTTCCCTACCAAAGACAACTGGAAGAAGAAATCGCAGTACGAATTTATAGCTAAAGGCTTAGCATCTTTAAAAAAAGAAATAATAGAAAGGAATATTACATCCATCTCTATTCCACCATTAGGCTGCGGAAATGGTGGGTTAGAGTGGAGTCGTGTGGAATTAATGCTTAAAGATAGTTTTGCAGATTTGAATGCTGTCGATATCGTATTATTTGCGCCGGAAATAAAAGGAGGTGCTTTAATTAATGGGGATGCTTTTCATGTCAAACATTTACTAGTGCACTATGCATTTAGTCATTTGAAAGATAAGAAGCGTTACAGCCTTAATACTTTGTTTTATATCTGTCAAGAAGTATCAGGTTATAATCACTTCGATTTCAGTATCAAACATAGCAGGCCTTATTCCCTTGAGCTTGAAAAAGTTACTAAGGATATAAAATTATTAAAGGAACGGTATGGTGCGGATTTTGATGGCTTTATTGAGGGCTTCATCAATACTAATCTTACTAAAAACATGGAGATTGAATTTAGAGGGTTAATCCCAGCATTAAATTTAAATATTGCATTTTTAAATAGCCTCGACTCAAAGGAAGAGTTTGCTGTCGTTCCTGAAATACTAAAAAAAATATCGCGCGGTGATGTTATTGAGGATGATCTTTCTTCAAAGGAGGGTGTTATAAGGGCACTGATTATTAGGAAAATGCTCGATTTCGGGGTGATCCAAAAAAACATATTTAATCAGTTTGAAATAATCAATTAGATTTGGCAATTTTTTAGTCAATTAATGTTTTTTCAAGGTGGCGAATTTACTTCACCTTAAGATAAATATCTTAATGGCACTTCCTTGTTTTGACACACACTGCCGTTCACTTGCGTACGCTTTCCACCTTTCTAAACTGGCTGCGCAGCAACAGGCAATTGATCAGCACCAGCACCGCCGTTACCGCAAACACCCAGCGGAAGCCCATCAAGGCGGAAATACTGGAGCCAATCAGCGGGCCGACCACGTTGCCGAGGTACATAAACGATTGGTTGTAGCCGAAGATGCGGCCGGTAACCTGATCGGAGGAATACTTCAGCAGCAGCGTTTGCACTGCGGGCATCAGGGCGCCGTCGGCAAAGCCCAGCAGGAAGCGCAAAATCCCCAATTGCAGCGGCGTTTGCACCCAGGCCATGATAGCGAACAGTAGGGTGGTTAACCCCAGCGCCGCCATCAGAATGCGGGCGGTGCCGATACGGTCGCCAAGTCGGCCAAGACGCGGCGCGGAAACCAACGCGGCAATACCGGGAACGGCCGCGACCATGCCGCTGATAAAGGCGATATTGCCGCTGTCGCCGGACAAATCCTTGATGAACAGCGTCAGAATAGGGCTGATGGAAGAGTTAGCCAATTGGATCATCAACGTGCTGATGAACAGCGTGACGATCAGCGCCGGATAAGGCAGCGACTGGAACACCGCCTTGCCGCTCAGTCGGTCGGCCTTTTTCACCTCGACGCGGCGTTCTTTTATCAGGAATAAGGTAATGAGGAAGCTGACGAACATCAGCCCGGCGGTGACGAAAAACACCACGCGCAGGCCCAGATGGTCAGCCATCAGGCCCCCCAGCAGCGGGCCGACGATCACCCCGGAAACCGGGCCGGTAGATAAAGTGCCCAGCGCCCAACCGCTTTTATCACGCGGCACCTGCGAGGCCACCAGCGCCATAGCGTTGGGAATATAACCGGAGGTCAGGCCCATCAGCGCGCGCAGCGCAAACAGCTGGTAAACGTGGGTCACCATGCCCTGCAGCACAATGACGATCGCCATCCCCAGCGAAGCGCGCAGCAGCATCAGCTTGCGGCCTTTGCGGTCCGCCAGGCTGCCCCACAGCGGCGACACCAGCGCGGAGACCAAAAAGGTGCCGCTAAACACCAACCCTGACCAGATGCTGAGCGACTGGTGGCCGCTGACGCCGAGCTGTTCAATATACAGCGGCAGAAAAGGGAGGATCTGGCTCATCGCCAGCCCGGTGAAGAAACAGCCGAGCCAGACCGAAATCAGATTGAGTTTCCACGCTTCCATCAACTTATCGTACCACTTTGAATTAAGAGAGAATTATTGAGCAGGATAATAATAACACCGGTTATCAGGCGCGGGTGGCGAAATAAGTGAGCAAAAGTAAAACCCGCGTTGCGCGGGCGCAGGTATTTAGCGTTGGTTGTCCTGTTCTACGGCGTCATACAACCGCTCGAGAATATCCGGGAAGGCGGATTGTACGCGGTTCCAGCTTGGCACAAAGGGTTTATCGCCGGGGTTTTCGCTGAAGGCTTGCCCGGCCTGCGAAATCACCCGAGAGAACAGTTCGACCGCTGATTCTTCGCTGTGGCGATCGAAATCCAGACCGTTCATTTTGGCATCGTGCTCAAAGGCGTCGATCATATCCAACGCCGTGCGGTAGTAGGTGGCGCGCAGTACGCGAAAAGAATCGCTGGTGATCGGCACCCCCTGGATCGCCAATTTGCGGTACAGCGCCTTGGTAATATCGCCCGCCATACGCTGCAGGCCGCTGTGTGGATCCTCTTCCGACATCGGCTGGTGCTTATGATCGTAATTATCGGCGATATCCACCTGGCAGATACGGTTGGTGGCCGTGTTGCGGTGGACTTCCGACAATACGCCGATCTCCAGCCCCCAGTCGCTGGGAATACGCAGGTTGTTGAGAATGTGGGTACGCATGGCGAACTCGCCCGAGAGCGGGTAGCGATAGCTGCGCAGATAGTCGAGAAAATCCGAATTGCCGTACACTTTCTGCAGCGATTTCAGCAGCGGAAACACCAGTAACCGGCCAACCCGACCATTCAGCTTGCCGTTAGCCACCCGGGCATAGTAACCCTTGCAGAAGTCGTAATGAAAATTGGGGTTGGCCACCGGATACAGCAGGCGTGCCAGCATACGGCGATCGTAGGTGACAATGTCACAGTCGTGCAGTGCCACGCAGCTGGAACGGCGTGAAGCCAGAGTGTAGCCGACGCAAAACCACACGTTGCGGCCTTTGCCCGGTTCGTTGGGTGCCAACCCTTCGGCGCTGAGCTGGTCGGCAATCGCCGTCAGGCGCGGCCCGTCGTTCCACAAAATGCGGTGGCGCTGCGGCAGGCGGGAGAAAAAGTTTTTTGCGTGCAGGAATTGCTCATGGTCGGCGCGATCCAGGCCAATGACGATCTCCTCCAAATAGGGCACCTGCGCCAAAACATCGACGATCTTGTCCAGCGCCGGGCCTTCCAGCTCGGAATAGAGCGAGGGCAGAATCAGCCCCATGGTGTTGCGGCCGGAAAATACCTGCAACTCATATTCAAGCTCGGACAATTCGCGCTGCGCGAGAGGGTGAAAGTTGGTGATGATGCCATCTTGATAAAAATCACTCATGGTGAGATCTCCCGTTAATCAGAAAATGATCCAATCCTTCGCACCAGCCCTGGGGGCCTTGCAGGCGCGTACGGTACAGCCGGCCGGCGAAATCGCCCGGTAAATCGAGAGGTTTGTCCTGCTGCCCCCGGATCAACACCGCCAGGTCGCTGGCTTGCAGCAGGGAAATGTCGTTGGGGCCGTCGCCCAGACTGAGGGTGGTAAGGGGGGGACCGTGCGGTAACTGATAATCCGCGGTTATCCAACGGGCGGCGTTGCCTTTGCTGACGGCCGCGCTCATCACGTGATAAAAGCGTCCGCCCTGGGTCAACCCGAGATTGTGCTGCGCGAGCAGCGCGCGAAACTGGGCAAGTTGTTCATCGTTACCGGCCCAGCGCAAGGGTTCAGAACCGGCACGCCGGCGCGCCAGATGCGCCTGATCGAGCGTTAAACCTGTCCATTGCGCGACGGTTGCGTCATCCACATCGGCAAACCCTTGAAAGGCAAAACCGGTCTGGCTGCGCAGTTCCCGCAGCGTGGCGCAAAGGCTGGGGTAATCTGCACCCAGGTGCTTGGTCGGATAGTCGGGGTGATTGCGCCGTTGCGCGGGGAAGACAATCTGCGCGCCGTTTTCCGCAATAAACGGCCAGTGGCTCAGCCCGAGTTGCTGCTGCAACGGGGCGACTTCTGCGGCGGTTTTACTGGTGGCGATAATCAGCGGCGTCTGGGTGTGCGCCAGCTGCTCCAGCCACGGCTGCGCAGCCTGCCAGCAGTAGCTGTGGTGATCCAGCAGCGAACCGTCCAGATCGGTGAAAATTAACAGGTTGGGGCTCGGTTTCAGCATTTCATCTCCATGATATCGTGCGCAATATCACTGATAAACAGGTTGATTACTTTGTTGTCATGTAGACCGCCGGGGAAACGGTGCGCGGCGTTGTAGAGGGTGCTTACCGTAGACACCGTGACTCCCCCAGGTAAAAATTGTGATACAAATCACAATTTACCCTAACGGCTTATCGCAAGGGGTGCAAGTCTTGGCTGCCTAAGCAATGCACCACGCAGAACCGAATCTGCTACTCTGCGGGGAGGCGGTTTTCGCCATCCAGTAAAATTATCCCTATCGAATCAGGAGACAAACGTGCCCGAGGAAAAGCAAAGCATTCACCTGCGCCCGATGATTGAAAGGGATCTGCCGGCGGCGTTCGGGCTGTCGCAACAGGCGCGCTGGCCTCACCGCCTGGAAGATTGGCAGCAGGCGTGGGGATTGGGGGCGGGAGTGGTCGCTGTGGTCAACGGAGAGACGGTCGGCACCGCTTTGCGCTGGCTGTGGGGGGCGAATCGCGCCACGCTGGGGTTGGTGATTGTCGACGAACGGCATCGCGGGCAAGGTATCGCCAGGGAAATGGTGCAGTCGCTGATGGCGCCATTGACTGACCATCAACTGCACCTGGTGGCTACCGAACAGGGCAAGCCGTTGTATCGGCAGTTGGGGTTTATCGAACAGGGGCGGCTGGCACAGCATCAATGCCGGGAGTTGCCTGCCCGCGACGCGGTGCCTTTGCCGGAGGACGTCACCCTGCGCCCGGGATCGCCGCAGGATCTGCCAACCCTGGCCGAGCTGGATTTCGCCGCTTGCGGCATGCGGCGCGAGCCGCTGCTGGAAACCTTGCTGAGTAGTGCCGGGCAGGCGCTGGTGCTGGAACGGCAGGGGATTGTCGTCGGTTTCGCGGTGCGTCGCCGCTTTGGTCATGGCAACATGATCGGCCCGGTAGTCGCGCCTGAGCTGGCCTCCGCCATCGGGTTAATCGACGCGCTGTGCCGGCCCTGCAGCGGCCAGTTTGTGCGTATCGACACGCCGCAGGCCAACAGCCTCGGCCCCTGGCTGGTCGAGCGCGGTTTGCCCAGCGTGGACACGCCCGCCATCATGGTGCGCGGCGCGCCTCATAGACCGGATCCTGCGAGCGTGCAGACTTTTGCATTGGTTTCGCAAGCGCTGTCATAAAATTGAAAATCAGGTGCCACGGCGGTGCATCGCCAGATGCATTGCCCAATTGTTGTGCAATAGTTATCAACTGATGACTTTGTTGTAACCGCAGGTTTTGCCGTTCCTGCGCCGCCGTACGCCGCCGCGCGTGAAATATCCCCAGAAAGTCCGCAATTGGCACAGGCCATGCATTGTCATCATCAGTCTTTGTTACCTGAGTAACAGACAGCGGTTTGATGACAACTCACCAACAGCGGGCGAACTATGGCAGACCATCCTGATGTGATCGCACAGATAGAAGCGTCATTTGCGGTACAAACCCCGACCGGCAAGCGTATTGCCGGTTATCTGCTGGCCAATCTGGCGCAGGTGCCGTTTGAAACCGCCGACGGCATCGCCCGCAGCACGGCGACCAGCGGCATTTCGGTCGGCCGCTATCTGCGCAGCCTGGGTTACCGCAATCTCGACGATCTGAAACGTACGCTGCGTGAACAAGGGGCGGCGCTGTATCAACCCTGGGGCGTCACCGATCGTCTGGGCGCTTACCGCCGGCGGCGCGATCAGCCGCAACCGCAAAAGCTGCGCCAGGCGTTAACCCTGGAGCTGGAGGCGATAGAGCACGTTTACCAGTTGGCCGGCGGGGAGGCGTTCAACCGCGTCAGCCGCCAACTGGCGCAGGCGGAAGCGGTGTTTGTGGTCGGCATCCAGTCTACGCGCGGCATCGCCAACGCCTTTTACAGCCATCTGGAGTATCTGCGGCCCAGAGTCTATTACGCCGACGGGCTGTCCGGTACCTACGTGGAATCGCTCAATTCGGAATTTGGCGCGCCCTATCTGGTGCTGACCGACACTCGCGCTTACTCGACCATCGCCCGGCAGTATTGTCAGGCGGCCTGCGCGCGCGGGCTGCGGCTGGCGCTGATCACCGACATTTACTGTCCGTGGGCGCGGGATTACCCGATTGACCTGCTGCAGGTGAAAACCGACACCGGCCAGTTTTGGGATTCGCTGGCGCCGCTCAGTTGCCTGTTCAACCTGCTGCTGTCCTCGGTACTGGAACAGGGCGGCGCGGCGGTGGAGCAACGGCTGGCCAACAACCGCCTTCTGCAAAAAGAACTGGGCCAATTTGAATCTTAACCGCATGGGAACAGGTAATGAGTGACAATGTAACGTTAATGGATCTGGCCGAGGCGTTTCCCGATCTGCCGATCGAGTTGAAATACGCCGGCGCCGATAACCTCACCGGCCGGCCGATCTACCGCGAAAGCCGCTGCCTGTTGCATCCCGACGCGGTACGCGGGCTGACACGCTGCCTGTTGGCTGCACGGCTTGCCGGTTTATCGCTAAAGGTGTTTGACGCCTATCGGCCGCAACAGGCGCAGGCGTTGCTGTGGCTGGCGTGCCCGGATCCGCAATATGTCACCAGCACGCAAACCGGCTCGCACCACAGCCGCGGCGTGGCTATCGACGTGACGCTGCTGGATGCGGCGGGCGCGGCGCTGGATATGGGGACCGGTTTTGATGAGATGAGTGAGCGTTCCCATCCGTTTTACCCCGATTTCCCGCCCGAGGTGCAGCGCAACCGGCTATTGCTGAATGCGGTGATGGCCGCCGGGGGGTTTTGCGGCATCGTCAGCGAGTGGTGGCATTTTGAGCTGCCCAACGCCGGTGACTATCCGCTGTTGGCCGATCGCTTCGGCTGTTTTTCTTACGATTAAAACGACGCACCTTCAACACACCAGGAGTCAGTTTATGAGCAAAGTTAAATACGCCGCGCTGGCGGTGGCAGTCGCTATGGGTCTGGCCGGTTTGGCTCCGGCGCAGGCGGCGGTACCCAAGGATATGCTGGTGATCGGCAAAGCGGCCGACCCGCAGACGCTGGATCCGGCCGTGACCATCGATAACAACGATTGGACGGTAACTTACCCTGCCTACCAGCGGTTGGTGCAATACAAAACCGAAGGCGGCAAAGGCTCCACCCAGGTTGAAGGCGAACTGGCGGAAAGCTGGGCCGCTTCAGACGATCAATTGGTCTGGACCTTTAAGCTCAAGCCGGGCAACAAGTTCGACGACGGCAGCGAGGTTAACGCCGAGGCGGTGAAATGGTCGTTTGAACGGCTGATGAAGATTGGCCAGGGGCCGTCAGAAGCTTTCCCGAAAGATCTGCAGGTGACGGTGGTGGATCCGCTGACGGTGCGTTTCACGCTGAAAACGCCGTTTGCCCCGTTCCTTTACACGCTGGCCAATGACGGCGCCGGTATCGTCAACCCGGCGATCGCCAAGGCCAATCCGGCCGACGAAGGCAAAGCCTGGCTGGCGAATCACAGTGCGGGTTCCGGCCCTTACAAGCTGGATCGCTGGCAGAAGGGCCAGCAGTTGGTGCTGGTGCCAAATCCGCATTACGGCGGCGCCAAACCGGCGTTCAAACGCGTAACGGTGAAAATCATCGCCGAAAGCGCCACCCGCCGCCTGCAATTGACGCGCGGCGATCTGGACATCGCCGAATCTCTGCCCATCGACCAGCTCACGGCGCTGAAAAGCGAAAACAAGGTGGCGGTCAATGAGTTTCCTTCGTTGCGTGTGACTTATCTGTACCTGAACAACGGCAAGGCACCGCTGAATCAGGTGGATCTGCGCCGCGCCATCTCTTATGCGGTGGACTATCAGGGCATGGTGAAGGGCATTCTCGGCGGCAACGGCAAACAAATGCGCGGGCCGATCCCGGAAGGCATGTGGGGCTACGACGCCGCCGCACAGCAGTACAGTCTGGATGCGGACAAGGCCAAGGCCGCGCTGGCGGCGGTGAAAGACAAGCCGGCATCGCTGAACTTCCTGTACTCGGTCAGCGATCCGAACTGGGAGGCGATAGCGCTCTCGGTGCAGGCCAGCCTGGCGACGGTAGGCATTAACGTCAAACTGGAGAAGCTGGCTAACGCCACCATGCGCGATCGCATCGGCCAGGGCAATTACGACATCGCCATCGGCAACTGGAGCCCGGACTTCGCCGACCCCTACATGTTCATGAACTACTGGTTCGAATCCGACAAAAAAGGGCTGCCGGGCAACCGCTCGTTCTACAGCGATCCGCAGGTGGATGCGCTGTTGAAAAAAGCGGTTTCGGTGTCCGATCAGCAAGTACGTACCGCCGATTATCAGGCGGCGCAGAAAATCGTCATCGACCAGGCGGCCTACGTCTATCTGTTCCAGAAAAACTATCAGGTGGCGATGAACAAAGAGGTGAAGGGCTTTGTGTATAACCCCATGCTGGAACAGGTGTTCAACGTTGGGCAGATGAGCAAGTAATTCTCTTTCGGGCAGCTTTTTGGCTGCCCCCTTGCGCCACGGGAAACGACTATGAACGTTTGGAGCCTTATCCGCCAGCGTTGCTGGGGGCTGGTGCTGGTGATGTTCGGGGTGTGCGTCATCACCTTTACCATCTCGCACCTGATCCCCGGCGATCCGGCGCGGCTGCTGGCCGGCGATCGCGCCAGCGAGGAAATCGTCCAGCATATTCGCCAGCAACTGGGGCTGGACCAGCCGTTATACGTGCAGTTTGGCCGCTATGTGCTGGATCTGCTGCACGGCGATCTGGGCACGTCTATCCGCACCGGACGGCCGGTACTGGACGACCTGCGCGCCTTCTTCCCGGCGACGCTGGAGCTGGCGTTTTGCGCCTTGCTGCTGGCGATCGCGCTGGGGGTGCCGCTCGGCGTGCTGTCGGCGGTTTACCGCAATAAATGGCCCGATCATCTGGTGCGCCTGCTGTCGGTGACCGGCATCTCCACGCCGGCATTCTGGCTGGGGCTGGGGGTGATCATTTTGTTTTACGGCCAACTGAACGTCTTGCCCGGCGGCGGCAGGCTGGACGACTGGCTGGATCCGCCCACCCATATTACCGGGTTCTACCTGCTGGATTCGCTGCTGACCGGCAACGGCGAAGCGTTTTGGAACAGCCTGCAGCACCTGATCCTGCCGGCGCTGACCCTGGCGTTCGTACACCTCGGGGTGGTGGCGCGGCAAATCCGCTCGGCGATGCTTGAACAACTGGGTGAAGACTATATTCGCACCGCACGCGCCAACGGCCTTTCGCACTGGCGAGTGGTACTCGGCCACGCGCTGCCGAACGCGCTGATCCCCTCGGTGACGGTGCTGGGGCTGGCGTTGGGGGATTTGCTGTACGGCGCGGTGCTGACCGAAACGGTGTTCGCCTGGCCAGGCATGGGCGCTTACGTGGTGGATTCCATTCAGGCGCTGGATTTCCCTGCGGTGATGGGCTTTGCCGTGGTGGTGTCTTTTGCCTATGTGATGGTTAATTTGATCGTCGATCTGCTTTATCTGTGGATCGACCCGCGAATGGGGCGCGAGGGCTAATGACTATGTCTCACTTTGAACAACCGTCGTCTCAACTTGAACAACCGCCGTCTCAAATCGAGCCACCGCCGGCGGCGGAACCTGCGCTGCGCTTTGTCGGCGCGCGGCGCGCCTGGTATCGGGTGCGGCGCAGCCCGCTGACGCTGTTGGGTGGCGCCATCATGTTCTGCGTGCTGTTTTTGATGCTGTTTTCACCCTGGCTTGCGCCGCACAATCCGGACGCCATCGACCTGACCGCACGGCTGCTGCCGCCTTCGGCCGAACACTGGTTCGGCACCGACGAAGTAGGCCGCGACCTGTTCAGCCGGGTGCTGGTCGGCAGCCGGCAGTCGGTTGCCGCCGGGCTGGCGGTGGTGGTGCTGGCGGGCGGAATTGGCTCGCTGCTCGGCTGTTTCTCCGGCGTGATGGGCGGCACGGTGGATGCGTTGATCATGCGCTGCATGGACATCATGCTGTCGGTGCCTTCGCTGGTGCTGACCATGGCGCTGGCGGCCGCGCTCGGGCCAAGCCTGTTCAACGCCATGCTGGCGATTGCGGTGGTGCGCATTCCGTTTTACGTGCGGCTGGCGCGCGGGCAGACGCTGACGCTACGGCATCAGGCGTATATGCAGGCGGCGCGCACCTTTGGCGCTTCGCGCTGGCATTTGATTGGCTGGCATGTCCTGCGCAACGTCATGCCGCCGTTGGTGGTACAGGCGTCGCTGGATATTGGTACCGCCATCCTGATGGCCGCCACGCTGGGGTTTATCGGCCTGGGCGCCCAACAACCGACCGCCGAATGGGGCGCCATGGTGGCCAACGGCCGTAACTATGTGCTCGACCAGTGGTGGTATTCGGCCTTTCCCGGTACGGCGATCCTGATCACCGCCACCGGTTTCAACCTGTTCGGCGACGGTCTGCGCGACTTGCTGGATCCTAAAACCCGGGGGCGTTGATGAGTGACACTACGGTTTTATCGATTGATGAGCTGCAACTGGAATTCCCGGTTTACGGCGGCAGCGTCAAGGCGCTCAACCGCGTCTCGTTGCAGGTCAAGGCCGGCGAAATCGTCGGCGTGGTGGGGGAATCCGGTTCCGGTAAATCGGTGACGGCAATGATGACCCTGCGCCTGTTGGCCGAGGACGGCTACAACGTGACCGGCGGCAAGCTGGAGGTATTGGGCACCGACGTGCTCAGCGCCAGCGAGCGGCAAATGCGCCAACTGCGCGGTGCCCGGGTGTCGATGATTTTTCAGGAGCCGATGAGTGCGCTGAACCCGACGCGGAAAATCGGCCGCCAGATGTGCGAGGTGATCCGCCTGCACCAGAGGCTGTCGGCGCGGCAGGCGCGTGACAAGGCGATCCAGTTGCTGCGTGAAATGCAAATTGCCGATGCGGAACGGGTGATGGAGCGCTATCCGTTCGAGCTGTCGGGCGGCATGCGCCAACGGGTGCTGATCGCCATGGCGTTTTCTTGCGAACCGGAGCTGATTATCGCCGACGAACCGACCACGGCGCTGGATGTTACGGTGCAGCGGCAGGTGCTGCGCCTGCTGCAACAGAAGGCTCGCGCCAGCGGCACGGCGGTGCTGTTTATTACTCACGATATGGCGGTGGTGTCGCAGCTCTGTGACCGGGTGTACGTGATGTACGCCGGGCACGTGATCGAAAGCGGGGCCACGGCGCGGGTGATTGACCACCCGCGCCACCCGTATTCTATCGGGTTGTTGCTGGCGGCACCGGAACGCGCAGAGCCGCGCAGCCTGCTGCGGGCCATTCCCGGTACGGTGCCCAATTTGAGCGCATTGCCGCCGGGTTGCGCATTCAGCAACCGCTGCAGCTACGCCAGCGGCCAATGCCGGCAAACGCCGCGGTTGACGCCACTAGCCGCTGACCCGACGCAACGGGTGGCCTGTTGGCATCCGCAGTCTATCGATCTGGAGGTGCAAAATGAACGTTGAAGCGCTACTGGAACTGCGCGACGTGCGGCTGCGCTTTCCCGCCAGCTATAACTGGCGCGGTAAGCCGAGAGAATATGTCCATGCGCTCAACGGGCTGGATCTCAACATCATGCGCGGCGAGACCCTGGGGATCGTCGGCGAATCCGGCTGTGGCAAAAGCACCTTGGCGCAACTGCTGATGGGATTGTTGAAGCCCAGCAGCGGCGAGCTGCTGCGCGCCCGTTCCGGTGGCTCCTGGTTTGGCAGCGGCATGCAGATGGTGTTTCAGGATCCGCAGTCGTCGCTCGACCCGCGCCTGCCGGTATGGCGCATTATCACCGAACCGGTCTACGTGCAGCAGCATAACGGCGTGACAGAGCGGCGGGCGCTGGCGGCAGAACTGGTGCAACAGGTTGGGTTGCGGCCGGAGTCTATCGACCGGTTGCCGCATGAGTTTTCCGGTGGTCAGCGCCAACGTATCTCGATTGCCCGTGCGCTGTCCTCGCAACCGGATATCATCGTGCTGGACGAGCCAACGTCGGCGCTGGATATCTCGGTGCAGGCGCAGATCCTCAACCTGTTGGTGGAGCTGCAACGCCAGCGCAATCTGACCTATGTGCTGATCTCGCATAACGTTTCGGTGGTTCAGCACATGAGCGATCGGGTGGCGGTGATGTATTTGGGGCAAATCGTTGAGCTGGGGCCAACCGCGCAGGTCTTGCGCCAGCCGCAGCATCCTTATACCCGGCTACTGCTGGATTCGGTGCCGCGTGCCGGACGTGCGCTGAGCGACAGCACGATTGAAGATCGCAAAGGGGAGTTGCCGGGCAATCGCCAGTTGCCGCTGGGGTGTTTTTTCCGCGAGCGTTGTCCCTACGCCGGGGAAGGCTGCCAGATGCCGCAAACGCTGCGGGTGAATCTGGGGGGCACGGCGGTGCGCTGTCATAAAGTGGCGTGACGGCCACAGCGTTCAGCGAATGATGCCCCGCGTAGAGCGGGTAAAAAAATCCGTGAACAGCCGCAGTAACGGGTATTCCACGCTGAGGCGGGCGGCTTCTTGCCGCACGTCTTCCAGCGCCGTCGCCTGGTGATACAACATGGCGTAAAGCGAATGAATAACCCGCTGCTGTTGCTCGTCGGCGGCCAGAAAGGCCGGTGCCAGCAGATGCAGGCCGTCCGGTTTGGCGCGGTTGCCGCCGGCCTGGACGAACGGCGGCAGATCCTGCACCGCGAGGGTGCCGTCGGCCAATCGTGCATGGGCACCGATAATGCAAAACTGATGCACCGCACAACGTGCGCCGACCCAACCGCCGTCGCCCAATTCCACATGCCCGGCCAACCCGCTGTTATTGCCGATATGCGTGGCGTTACCAATGATGCAGTCGTGGGCAATATGCACGTTATCCAGCAGATGATTGTCATCGCCGATCGCGGTGTGGCGGCAGCCTTGTGCGGTGCCGCGATGCAGGGTGGCGTATTTGCCGATGCGGTTGCGATCGCCGAGGGCGAGCGTGGTCGGTTCACCGGCGTATTTCAGATCCTGGCCGGCTTCGCCGATCGAAGAAAACTGGTCGATGACGTTGTCGCGGCCGATGCGCGTCAGGCCGTTAATCACCACGTGGGAGGCGATAGTGGTGCCTTCGCCAATCTCAACGCCGGCGGTGATAAAGCAAAAAGGGCCGATGCGCACGCGCGCACCGATAATCACGCCAGGCTCAATCACGCTGCTGGCGGCAATACGGGCAGAAGGAGAAATCATGGTGCTTCCTGATGGCGGCGCGTGGCGTATCCTTCAGCCAGGCCAGACATCGGTTAACTATTAAGCCGGATTCTGGATTAATCAGGGGAAAAACAAGAAAGTGCGGGCATGAGGGCTTGCCTCTGGGCCAGGTGCAACCAAGTTGTCTGAGGCCAGCATAAGCCCCTGCCGGTCTCAGACCACCCGATTATATTTTATTTATTTTATGAACCATTCAGTAATAACGAGATGTTATTACCGGGGGAGTGCGGTTGCCGTTTTCCAGGGGGCGAAAATCATCAGGCTGGCCGCAGCCAACGCCCAGGCACCGAGGCCGCCGTACAGCATCACCAGGCCAAAACTTTGCGTCAAGGCAGCATGAACCAGGGGCGCCAGGGCATCCCATTCGGGGAGCGTTTTCAAGGCAGTGAGATTACCCGCCACTATCTGCTCCGCCGCCGAATGCAGCGGCAAGGTGCCGAATGATTCGGGCAGCGTTTGTTGCAGATAAGCGTCAACGCCCGCCAGCAAGATAAACCCCATGGCCGCAATATTGATAGCCAACGCGATCATTCTGGCGCTCATATCTATCCCGGAGGCCATGCCTGCGCGGGCATTCGACACCGAACCTGTGGTGGTGTTGGTCACCGGGGTATTGGTGATGCCCAGGCCGATACCGGCGATAAGTAACCCCGGCAGCATAGCCAATCCGCCGGCATGTTCGCCGCCGCTGCCTGATTTCATCAGCAGGAAACCCAACCCAAGCGCGAATAGCCCTGCGGGGATCACGGCTCCAGCGTGGTAACGCAAAGCCAATCGCTCGCCTACCGGGGGGAAGACAAGCGTGGGCAGTGTATAGGCGAGCAGCGACAAACCTGTGGTCAGGCTGTCATAGCCCAACCCAATTTGAAAATAGAGCGGCAGGTAGATCATAAAGGGCCAGAAGCTGAAATTCATGCCGATGGAGCCCATCAGCGCCCCGGAAAATTGCCGATTCCTGAACACGGAAAACTCCATCATCGGATAGGGGTTGCGTCTCTCAACCCCGATAAACAGCAGCAGGCTGAGGGCTGCTGCCAGAAGGATCCCCCCGGCGCGAACGCTGGTGAAACCGAACACGGATCCCTGAGTGATAAAATACACCAGCCCGAAAACCGACAGCGACAATGTGACGATCCCCAGAGTATCCAGTTTTGCCGCCTGCGGATCGCGGGATTCTTGCACGCTGAAAATCACCAGTAACAGTGTCAGAACGGCGATGACCGCATGAATCAAAAATACCCACTGCCAGTTGGCGAGCGCCACGATAACGCCGCCGATCGCCGGCCCAAACCCTAAGCCAATGCCAAAAACGACGCCCCAAATGCCGAAGGCCTGGCCACGCTGTTTGCCGCTCTGAAACTGATGCGACAATGCTGCCACCTGGCAAATCAACATGGCGCCGCCCGCCATGCCTTGCATAAAGCGGCCCAGGATCAGCAGCGTCGAGCCGTTGGCCAGGCCGCAGAGCAAGGAAGTGAGGCCAAAAGCGGCAATGGCGATGATGAAAACTCGCCTGCGGCCAAAACGGTCAGACAGCGTTCCGGTGGCCATCATCACTGCGGTGCAGGCCAGGGTGTAGGCATTCATAATCCACTGCATATCGCTGAAATCACTGTGTAATACCCGTTCCAGCGTCGGCAGTATGACCGGTACACTGGAGATTTCCAGGCCGAACATCAGCGCGGAGAGGCATATTGCCGTTAATGCCAGTCGGTTTTTACTGGCGTGAGAGAGCGTCATGAGTTTTTCCACAAAAGAGGGTGATGGAAACGAGCAGTCATTCTGGATAAATGCATTGCATGATAGAAATGATTTAATTTATCGTGATTAATTAACTTTCATCATGAAATCACGCTATGAACATTGACCCGACACTGCTGCGCACCTTCGTTACGGTTACCGAAACCGGCGGCTTTACGCGCGCGGCGCAGCAACTGAATCTGACTCAATCTGCGATCAGTCACCAGATCCGTCGGCTCGAGGAGCAGATTGGCCGGCAGTTGTTGCACCGCACTACGCGGCGCCTGACGCTAACCGAAGACGGTGAAGATATGCTGCGCCACGCCGTGCACGTTTTGCAGGCGCTCGACGCCATGCAGCGGCGCTTTGAATCCTCACCCGTGTCGGGGTCAGTACGCTTTGGCCTGACGGAGAGTTTTCTGGGGGAACGATTGCCGCCGCTGTTATCCCAGTTCGCCCGGGCTTTTCCTGCGGTCAGGTTGGAGGTCAATGTCAGTATCGGGCTGGATCTTTGTGGGATGGTGAAGGGCAACGAACTGGATTTGGCCGTCGTGATGTCGCTGGCTAACCGTATTGAGGGCAGGCTATTGCGGCGGATGCAGCTGGTGTGGGTAGCGGCTGAGACATTCAGCCTGGCGGGCTCGTCGTTGCCGCTGGCGTTGTTGCCCGCGCCGTCGGTCAGTCGCGAGGCCGGGATCGCCGCATTGGAAAGCAAGGCTATCCAATGGCACACCGCCTTCACTTCACAAAGTCAACAAGGGCTACGGGCGGCCGTGCTGGCGGGGTTGGGCATTGCCGTCATGGCAAGCGGCGATCTGGCGCCGGGAATGAAAACGGTTGATGGTCAGTATGGGCTACCCGAATTGCTCGACGTCGATTTCACCCTGATCGTCAATGGCGCGGAACCTGGCGCGGCTGCGCAGGCATTCGGCAAAATACTGCTGGAGATGTCGGCGCCGTTGCCTGCCGCAGGGGGAGATTAAGTGCGGCTCAGGGCATTGGCCAGTCGGTCGGGGTTTTGCTCATTACGTCGAAGAATACGTCTTTGGTCACTGACCAAAAATGCAGGAATCCTTCCTGGCTGAAACTGATGCCCATCAGGCCCATCACAAACCAGCAGGTGGTGAACAGCCCGAGGCTGCTGAACATGAATGCCATGCCGTTACGGCTGGTCTTACGACAAACGACGTTTAACTGGCTGGCCATAAACATCATTACGGCGCTCAGCAATTCCCAGCGCATCATAATCAAACCCGTGGCTATGGTACTCATCGAACGTGATCCTTTGTGACAAAGCCGCAGCCGGCAGGGCGCCGGAGAACAGTGCGGGCAAAAATGGAGTAGTGTGATCTGCGTCACATTGTAGCACTGGGATAAAGGGGCGCTCAATCCCTGTACGGCATAAAAGCCGGTACCCGGAAACATTCCAATATGCTGAAACATTTATGCCATTTCATTAGCAACCTTTTAATGGGGGCCGTTAACCAATAACGCTATGCTTGCCGACTTTTCACTGCCCTGATTTATCTGGGGAAAATGTGACGTCAGACAGGTACTGCACTGCGTATGGCCCTCTTAAAAGAAAAAATCCGTGACCATTCCGCTGAGGAAATGTTGTTTATTCGCCGTGCCTGCGTGGCGATGGTGTTGGTGATCGCCTGCTTCGGCGCACTGATCGTCAACCTGTATCATCTGCAGATTAAGCAACATGCGTTCTACCAGACGCGCTCCAATCAAAACGACATCAAAATGCTGCCGATTGCCCCTAGCCGCGGGCTGATATTCGATCGTAACGGCATCCCTTTGGTGCGTAACATTACGCTGTACCAGATCCAGGTTATTCCCAGCAAAATCGCCAATATGGCCGCGCTGTTGCAGGCGCTGACGCCGATTGTCGATCTGACGCCTGAGGACATCGCCACCTTCCGCGACGACATGCACCACAACGGCCGCTATAAACCGGTGACGCTGAAAAGCGGGTTGAACGACACCGAGGTCGCCCGTTTTGCGGTCAATCAATACCGTTTTGACGGGGTGACCATCGACACCTATCAGCAGCGGGAATATCCGTATGGTGCCGAACTGGCGCACGTGGTGGGTTATGTATCGAAAATCAACGACGGCGATGTGAAACGCCTCGATAAAGCCGGTATCGGCGAAAATTACTCCGCCGACCATAACATCGGCAAGCAGGGTATTGAGGCTTACTATGAGTCGGAACTGCATGGCACCACCGGATATCAGGAAGTGGAGGTGGATAACCACGGACGCGTGATACGCCTGCTGAAAGAGCAGCCGCCGCAGGCCGGCAAAAATATCTATCTGACGCTCGATTTGCCGTTACAGCAGTATATCGAGTCGGTGCTGAAGGGGCAGCGAGCGGCGGTGGTGGTTGAGGACCCGCGCGATGGCGGCATTCTGGCGATGGTGTCCAGCCCCAGTTACGATCCCAATCCTTTCGTGAAAGGCATCAGCTACAAAGCTTATAAAGCCTTATTGACCAACCCCGATTTGCCGCTGATTAACCGCGTCACTCAGGGGCTGTACCCGCCGGCGTCCACCGTGAAGCCTTATATGGCCACCTCTGCGCTGTTCGCCGGGGTGATAACCCCCAACACCAGCTTCTTTGGCGCGCCGACCTGGACGTTGCCGGGGACTCAACGCCGTTACCGTGACTGGCTGAAGAGTGGCCACGGTATGCTGAACGTTACTAAAGCGATAGAGGAGTCCGCCGATACCTTCTTTTATCAGGTGGCGTTTGAAATGGGCATTGATCGCATTCACAGCTGGCTGAGCCAGTTCGGTTACGGCCAGGCGACCGGGATCGATCTCAACGAAGAGTATCGCGGCGTACTGCCCAGCCGCGACTGGAAGCAGCGGGTGCATAAAAAACCCTGGTATCAGGGCGATACCGTCTCGGTCGGCATCGGCCAGGGGTATTGGGTCGCCACGCCAATTCAGATGGTGAAGGCGCTCACCACGCTTATCAATAACGGCAAGGTGAAAACGCCCCATCTGCTGTACTCGATGCGCCAGGGCAATCGGGTGAGCCGCTATCAACCGCCGCTGCAGACGGCACAGATCGGCGATGCCAAATCACCGTACTGGGGCATTGTGCGCAATGGCATGTACGGTATGGCCAATTTGCCGAACGGCACCGGTTACAAGCTGTTCCATACCGCGCCGTATCAGATCGCCGCCAAATCCGGTACTTCGCAGGTATTTAGTCTGAAAGAAAATCAAACCTATAACGCCAAGATGATCCCGGTACGGTTGCGTGACCATATTTTCTACACGCTGTTCGCTCCCTATAAAAATCCGCGGGTGGCGATGGCGCTGATTCTGGAAAACGGCGGCGGTGACGGCGTGGTGGCGGGGCCAACCGCACGGGCAATCCTTGACCATATTTTTGACCCGGCCAACGCGCCGAAACCTGATGATGGGCAGAAAGTTAAACCGGAGTTAAACGACAGTGAGGATGTGCAACAGTAAACGCGTTTGTTTTTACTTTCTTACAAACTGCAATCTTCTAAAGATTTCCGTCAGGGTAGACTGAAATAATTACATAATCCGAATAAAAACGCAGGGTTAACAGTGGCGCCACTAATAAAAAAGAGCGGTAAAAATTATTCCTCACTGAGGTTTGGCTGGATTTGCGCCGGTATTCTGGTGTGTTTTTTCCTGCTGGCGTTCCGGGTGGGCTATTTGCAACTGATGGAGCATCAGCAGTTGGCGGACCAGGCGGATCAGCGCTCAATTCGCACGCAGGTGCTACCGACCAACCGGGGTATGATCACCGACCGCAATGATGAAGCGCTGGCGGTGAGCGTGTCTTCGAAAGATATCGTACTGGATCCCAAGCATATTCTCGACACCCATACCGATACCGGCAACGAACGCTGGCAGAGCCTGGCCAACGTGCTGAAAATGCCGCTGACGGACGTGCAAAAGTTGATTCAGGCCAACGCCCATAAGCGTTTCGTCTATCTGGCCCGCAAGGTGGAAGACGATAACGCGAATTACATCAATAAACTGCATCTGACCGGTGTCAGCACCGAGCAGGATTTCAGCCGCTTTTACCCGATGGGCCAGGACGCTGCCGGGTTGATCGGTATTGTCGGGCAGGACAATCAGGGGCTCGAAGGCATTGAGCTGGGCTTCAACCACCTGTTGCAGGGCAAGAACGGGATGCGGGTGTACCAGAAGGACGGCAGCGGGGCGGTGATCGGCGTGATCAAGAGCGTCGATCCCGTACCGCCGCCGAACGTTACGCTGAGCATCGATAAATTTATCCAGTACGTCCTGTTTGCGCAAATCCGCGATGGCGTAGTGGCCAACCAGGCCGATTCCGGCTGTGCGGTGCTGGTGAAAGTCAGTACCGGCGAGGTGCTTGGTATGGCCAGTTACCCGTCGTTCAACCCGAACAACTATGCCAATACGCCGGCAAAAGATATTCGCAACGTTTGCAGCAGCGACAGCTTCGAACCGGGTTCGACGGTGAAACCGGTGGTCGTGATGGTCGGGCTGGAACATAGGCTGATTAAGCCGGATACGGTGCTGGATACCACGCCGTACCGGGTCAACGGCCACTTGATCAAGGACGTTGGCCACTGGTCCAAACTGACCATTACCGGCGTGCTGCAAAAATCCAGCGATATCGCGGTGTCGCATATCGCATTGGCGCTGCCTGCCACCGTGCTACCTGCGGTCTACAAGAGCTTTGGTCTGGGGCTGCCGACCGAGTTGGGCATCGGTAACGAGAGCAGCGGTTATCTGCCGCAGCATCGTGAACGCTGGGCCGATATCGAGCGGGCGACTTTCTCCTTCGGCTACGGGTTGCGCGTTACGCCGCTGCAAATGGCGCGCGAATATGCCGCCATCGGCGCTTACGGCGTTTATCGGCCGCTGTCGATCACGCGGGTGACGCCGCCGGTCATGGGGCAGCGGATCTTGCCGGAAGAGACGGTGAAAACCGTGGTGCATATGATGGAAAGCGACGCCTTGCCGGGCGGCAGTGGGGTCAGCGCCGCGGTGCCGGGTTACCGGCTGGCGATTAAAACCGGTACTGCCGAGAAGATGGGTGCCAACGGCAAATATGACGGCGGCTATATCAACTACACCGCAGGCGTGGCGCCGGCCAGCGATCCGCAGGTGGCGCTGGTGGTGATGGTCAACAACCCGAAAGCCGGCAAGCACTTCGGCGGTTCGGTGGCCGGCCCGGTGTTCGGCAAGATCATGGCGCAGGTGCTGGAGCATATGAATATCCTGCCGGACGCTCAACCGCTGAATGTGGTTTCTCAGGTGAAGGGGTAATGTTTTTTGCGTTGCCGATAGAAAGCAGAAAGGGGGCCGGTTTCCGGCCCCCTTTCGTTTACCCGGCAGGCTGCGTAATAAGTTGCCGGCAAGCCAAATTATTACTTACCTTGAGCCGCCCACCATTTTGCCACGCAGGCATTAGGCGCCTGGATTTTTTTGCCGTCCTTGGTGACGTAGGGAACCGGCGAATAAATAAAGGTGCAAACGCCGGCGGGACGTTGCGCGGCGGAGGCGACGGCAGACATGCCCACTGCGGAAGCCAGAATTGCCGAGAGAAGTATTACGTTTGATAATTTCATAACTCATCCTTAATAATGAAAATAGAATTGTATTCTTAAGCCTCATCAAGATTCCCCTGAGGCGGTTCGAGTTCGAGAGTGTCATCATGACCTTCAGCAATGCCATTTCTTTGTTTTGAAGGGAGACCTGGCGAGGTTATTAGCTTGTTGTGTCATCGTCTACAGCGAATTTTATTATGGATTTGCTATGAATTATTCATTAATAAATGACGTGAATGATTTTAAGGCAGAGCCTCATTGATTAGTTATATACCTGGTGGATGGTCAATATTTTCTTTTTAAGTAAGGTTTTTTTCTGCGGCTAACGCGCATTATTTTTCGACGTGGCTTTGACAGGTTATTAGAACGGGGAGGCGATGAGGATAAGTCCAACAGCGTTTTCAGTGATAATCAGTTGTCGTTCATCCGACGTTTGACGAGATTTTTAAAAAAGAAGAAAAAATAGACGTAAAAATAAAAATCACTCAGGCAGGAAGCGTCTTTTATTACAGACGTTCCGGCCTGAGATTTTTATTATTCAGCTATCGTTAACGGCTGGTTTGGTGACCGATAATACCGCCCAGTGCCGCCCCGCCCAGCGTGCCCAGGGTGCTGCCGTCGGTCAATACTGCACCACCCAGCGCGCCTACGCCGGCGCCGATTGCGGTGTTGCGATTGCGGTTAGACATATGCCCGCATGCAGTGACAGAAAGCGTAGCCATTACGAGAACCAACACGCCGGCAACACGTTTAATGTTCATAAGAATTATCCTGGTAAAATGATCGATTACTTGGCTAAAAATACGGCAATTAATCGTTCGGTAGAAGTTGAGATGAATGTATTCCTCCGGCAGAAAATAGAATAGGTAAATAGTCTTAAATTTGAGTCGCCGTATATTATTTAAGGGCCGCCAGATGGCGAATATCCGGCCAGACGTAAATCACATTGCTGGAACGCCACAACGGACCGGGATCGGTATAGTTACCGGCAGGCGCACCGCCCAATGCCTGATAAAACCGCATGGCGCTGTCATTCCCGTCGACCACTCCCAGCGCAATGCTGCGATAGCCGAGCTTTTGCATTTCTCTTGCCGCAGCACCGAGCAGCCTGCGGCCGATACCCTGACGTTGATGTTCATCGCTGACGAAAAGTGATTTTATCTCGGCATGCTCGCCAAACTGCGGATGGGAAGGGGCGTCGGCCAGACAGAATCCGACCAATTGACCAGCCGATTCGGCCAGCAGCACCTGCGCTGTGCCAGGCTGTTGCAGTTTTTCTTGCCAGTGGACCAACCGCCTTGGTTCATCCAGCGCGGCATAGGCCGCTAGCGTTGCCAGCCCTTGGTAGGCGCTGCGCCAGACCTGCACGTGCAGACGCGCGATCGCCGGTGCATCCGCAGGCCGCGCCATTCTCAGCGTTATCATCATGGCTCCCGTTATTTGGCCGCTATCGCCATTACTGGCGCCTTGGACATCTGTTTTTCGAGCTGGCGTCCCACCGATGTTTCGGTGCTTTATCCCGCCTTGCCCAGAGCATTTTTTGTCATTGTTTTAATGCAACTGTGTAAGTTACATTAGCCGTCTTCAAGTGTGATATCTGTCACAGATTGAAAATACCAACAATAAAATGTGCGGTATCTCTGAGAAATTCAAGTTCATTTGTGAACGGCTTTCTCCGCTTAAAAAACCAGGAGACAACGATGTTAGAAATGATTGAGAGTTTGGCAACCGTGGTGATCCTGGTGCCGGTAATGATAGCCGTGTTGCTGGGCTCGATTTATGGTTTGGGTGAAGTGTTTAACGTTTTCTCCGCTATCGGCAGAAAAAAAGACTGAATTCCATGATCAGGGGGCGTAATGCCCCCTGATGCAATTTAGAGAACCGTCGCCAGGAAGTTACGCGTTCTTTCATGTTGAGGCGCATCCAGCACCTGCTGCGCAGTCCCGGTTTCGACCACTTTCCCCTGATCCATAAAGATGATTTGATCGGCCACTTCGCGGGCAAAACCGATCTCATGGGTGACCACGACCATCGTCATGCCGGAGTGCGTCAGGCCCTTCATCACCTGCAACACTTCGCCAACCAGTTCCGGATCGAGCGCGGAAGTCGGCTCATCAAACAACAGCACCTCGGGATTCATCGCCAGCGCGCGGGCGATCGCCACACGCTGCTGTTGGCCACCGGAAAGCTCGCGTGGCCAGGCGTTAATGCGATGCTCCAGCCCCACGCGGGTCAGCAGGGCCTTCGCCCGTTCGACCACCACGGCTTTCTTTTCCTTTTTCACCAGCAATGGCGCTTCCGTAACGTTTTCCAGCACCGTGCGGTGCGGGAACAGGTTGAACTGCTGGAACACCATGCCGATGCTTTTACGCTGTTCGGCGACTTCACGCTCCTTCAGTTCATACAGATGCTTGCCTTTCTGACGATAACCGATCAGTTGTTCACCCACGCGGATGGTGCCGCCGTCGAGCTTTTCCAGGTGGTTGATGCAGCGCAGCAAGGTCGATTTCCCCGAGCCGGAAGGGCCGAGGATCACCGTGACCGAACCGGCCGGGATCTGCAGGCTGATGTTTTTCAGCACTTCGGTACCGGAGAAAGACTTACGTACCTGGTTGATATGAATGGCTGCGCTCATTGTTCTGCTCCCTGGTTCAGTTCGGTCTGGGCCTTGCGGTTGCGCGACAGCCAGCCGCCGCGCGTGGCCTGAGTACCACGACCGAAATAACGCTCAACATAGTGCTGGCCAATCGACAGAATCGAGGTCATCACCAGGTACCACAGCGTGGCGACCAGCAACAGCGGGATCACCTCGTAGGTGCGTTGGTAGATAATCTGCGCCGAATACAGCACGTCTTGCAGGGCGATAACCGACACCACGGCGGTGGTTTTAAGCTGCCCGATCACCTCATTGCCGGCCGGCGGCAAAATGGTGCGCATGGCCTGCGGCAAAACCACTCGCCACAGGATCTGCCCACGGCGATAGCCCAATGCCTTGGCGGCCTCCAGTTGGCCGCTGCCCACGCTTTGAATGCCTGCACGCACAATCTCTGCCGCATAGGCCGACTGATGCATGACCAGAGCAATCACCGCAGCGCTGAAGGTGCTGATAATGGTGTTGGTCGGCGCGCTGGCGACCTCGCCCAGAAACGGGATCCACAGGCTGATGCGCGGGTAAAGCGCGGCGATGTTGTACCACAGGAAAAGTTGCACCAGCATAGGTACCGCGCGGAAGAACCAGGTATAAAACCAGCTTACCGCGACCAGCACCGGGTTGGCGGAGAGGCGCATCAACGCCAGCAGCACGCCGCCGGCGAAACCGAAGATCACCGAGATGACCGTCAGCTTCAGCGTCATGATCACGCCGTTGATGATTGACGCCTCGGTAAAGTTTTCCGCCACCACCGCCCATTCAAAGCGCGGGTTGTGCAGCATCGAGTTGGCGATAACGCCGACGATCAGCAGCACGACCAGGGCGCTGAACCAGCGCCCGTAATGCCGATGACCGACGATGCTCAGTTCGGCATCATCGGCAGGGTGTTGCGCACTCATTTTGCAATCTCTTCGTTGATGCCGGCGGTTTTCACCGCACCGAAACCGATATCCCAACCGTCGAGGATTTTCTGGTAGCTGCCATCGGCAATCAGCGAGTTAAGCGCGGCCTGCACCGGTTTCACCAGTTCGGAACCTTTTGGCAACGCGATGGCTACCGTGGTGCCTTCGATATTGATGTCGCCGGCCAGCGCCAGCGCTTTAACATGGCTCGCCTGGTAGCGCAGGCCTTCATAAGGGCCGAAGAACATCGGCACGCGGCCGCTGATCGTCGCCTGCACGCCAGCCGGGCGGTCCGGGAAGATCGGAATGGTGATCGCCGGTTTGCCGGCGCTGACGCACTGGTCGCTGGCCTGCTGCAAACGGGTGACCTGCGAAGTGCCGGCACCGGCGCCGACGGTCTGGCCGCACAGTTGTGCCAGTTCGGTGAACGGGCCGAGCGCCGCATCTTTACGGGCGATCAGCGCCAGTTTGGAGGCATTGTAATAGCCGACGAAGTCCACCTGTTGGAAACGCTTCTTGTTGGCGTCGATGTTGGCCAGCGCCACGTCGTAGCGACCGGATTTCAAACCGGGAATGATATTGTCGAAACCGCCGGTGTCCTTCCAGTGGATCGCGACACCGAGACGATCGGCAATGGCGCTCATCACGTCGATTTCACGCCCGGCCAGCGTTTTGTTGTCCGCCTCGTAGAAGGTGGTCGGCGGCGTGTTCGGGTTAGTGCCCGCCACGATAAAGCCGGCTTTTTTGACGGCTTCAGGCAGGCTGTCGTGCAGTTTCGGATCGGCGCTGGCTTTCAGCGCGGCCTTGAAGGGAACATCGCCTTCGGCGGCATAGCCTGTGGCCAACGGGGCTAAGGTGGAAGAAGCCAACAGCAGGGACAGCACAGTGCGTTTAACGGTAGTTTTCATGGTATTCCCCTGCAGATTAAGCCGATTTTACGTTGGCGAAGTTGATTGCCGGTTCCGGCAGGCCCAGGTTTTCACGCAGGGTTGAATAGTGATATTCCTCGCGGAACAGGCCACGGCGGCGCAGCTCCGGTATGACCAGCTCGACGAACAGCTCCAGCTGATTTGGCAGTACGGCGGGCATGATGTTAAAGCCGTCGGCGCCTTGCTGTTCCAGCCACAGCTGGAAGTCATCGGCGATCTCTTCGGCGGTGCCGACCACCACGCGGTGTCCGCGCGAGCCTGCCGCTACCGCAGCCAGTTCCCGCAGCGTCAGGTTTTCCCGCGCGGCCAGATCGGTCAGCAGTTTCACCCGGCTTTGGCCGCCTTCGGTTGCGCCAACATCCGGCACCGGGCCATCGAGCGGGTAGTCGCTTAGATCGAAGCCGAAGCGGGCGGAAAGCTGCTCGATGCCGTTATCGATATCCACTAACTGATTCAACTGATACCAGGTCTCCTGCGCTTCAGCCTTGGTGCGGCCGATAATCGGCATCACGCCCGGCAGGATCAGCAGGTGGTCCGGGTTACGGCCGGCCTCGGCCACGTACTTTTTCTGGCTGCGGTAAAACGCCTGGCCTTCCTCCAGCGTGGCAGCGGCGGTAAACACTACCTCGGCGGTTTCCGCCGCCAGCTGCTGCCCGGCCGGTGAAGAGCCGGCTTCGATAATCACCGGGCGGCCCTGTGGGGAACGCGAAATATTCAGTGGCCCCTGAACCGAAAAGTGTTTGCCCTTGTGGTTGGCCGCGTGAATTTTGTCGTCGATGGCGTAGATGCCCTGTTGTTTGTCACGCACGATAGCGTCTTCTTCCCAGCCGTCCCACAGTTTGTAGCTGGCTTCGAGGAACTCGCGCGCCACTTCGTAACGTTCGGCGTGCGAAGGCAGATCGTCACGGCTGAAGTTGCGCGCCGCATCGCTGGAAAAGGACGTCACCACGTTCCAGGCTGCACGGCCGCGGCTGATATGGTCGATGGACGCCATGGCGCGCGCCAGATGGAAGGGTTGGTCGAAGGTGGTGGAGGCGGTGGCCGCCAGCCCGATATGGCGAGTATTGACCGCCAGCGCCGCCAGCAAGGTCAGCGGCTCCAGACGCGACATCGTCGAAGGCAAACGGTGTACGCTGGTGGCCAGCGCGTCGCCGACGAAGAACATGTCAAAGGTGCCTTCTTCGGCTTTTTTGGCGATCCAGGTGAACCAGTCGATATCGGTCGGTGATCCGCTGGCGCCTTCTGCGCGCCAGCCGCCGACATGGTGCCCCAGAGCTTGAACAAACAGGCCGAGACGTAATTGACGCGATGGTGTTGAAGGTGAAGCACTCATAATTAGTCCTCTATTTATTATTGATTTAATAATGCAATTAACCGTGCCGTCGCGCCGGGCTGCGTCAGTGCGCAGTCGTGAACCACGCGGTCGCCATCCAATTGCGGCAGCAGTTGCAGGATGCTGCGCAGCTTGGCTTCGACATCCGTTGGGCGGGCGGCGGTTTGTTTTCTGGTGACAATGTCACTAAATTGGCGGCCGTCGTGCAGCGTCAGCGTCACGCGGTGGAAACGCAGTTCCGGATCCCACTCATCTGGCGGGGCAGAAAGGTCGGCATGCCGTTCCACCCGCGCCGCCAGTGCGGCAATCATCGGGTCGACGGGGTTTTCACCGTAATGCATCAGCGGCACGGCACCGCTGTACAGTGCATCGGCGATCACATATTCCAGGCTGAAACGCGCTTCGACGCCGTTTACCGGGCGGCGAATATGGGGAGCGGTATCCGCGCCGGGCGGGAAACTGACCTGAATGCGGCTGATGGCGGCAGGCATCTCGTCGGCGGTAATACCTTGTTCGAGCAGGTTTTCACGCAGGGCGAAGGCGGCTTCGGCCGCGCTGTGGGTGCCGCCGCAGGTTGGGTAACGTTTAAACTCCAGGCCCGGTTGCAGGATGCGCCACGGCGCGCCCCAATCTGCAGTCAGCAGATCCGGCCGCTGCCGGCCGTCACCGTGGGAACTGAACAGGCTGTCAATCACGCCTTCCGGCTGGCCGGCAAAGCCCGCCTGCGCCAGCAGCACGGCATTGACCGCCGCACGCGCCGCCAATCCGGCGTGCAGCGGTTTGGCGGCAGAACCGAACTGGCTGCGCAGCCCGGCTGCCTGGGTAGCGGCCAGGCCGAGTGCAATCTGCGTCTGGAGCGGGGTCAATCCTAAATAGCGTGCGGCTGCTGCACTGGCGGCTACCGCGCCCAGAGTCGCGGTGCTGTGGAAACCCAACTGATAATGCTGGGTTCCGGCCGCCAACCCCAATCGCCCGGCGGCTTCTACCCCTATCGCATAGGCGCTCAACAGCGCGGTGGCATCGTCGCGATCGTCGGTCAGCGCCAACAAGGCAGAGAGCACCACCGTGGTCGGGTGGCCGCGTAGCGCAGGGTGGTAATCGTCGAAATCCAGCGAGTGGCTGACGTAGCCAAAATACAAGGCACGGTTCTCAGCGCCGATCGGCGGGAACACCGATTTCACCGCCGCCAGCCCGGTATCGCTCAGCGCGCCGTGGACGATCGGCAATGCGCAGGCGAAGTAGTCCATCAGGCCGCGACGGGCGGCTGACAGGGCGAGAGCATCAGGCTGGGTATCCAGCACCAGACGGGTAAATTGAGCGGTTATGAGTGATGACAAGAGTATAAACCCTGATTTTTTATGCGGTTATGAGCCGGCCTGCGATTCAGGTTTTATTGTGTGGTGATTTTTCTCGCCCCGAAAGAACGAACGAGACTTTCATATTCCAAAATGGAATATCATAGACAGAAGCTAATACGGTGAGGCCCGCCGGCAGGCACTGTCGTTGCTGGCTTAGCTGATTTTGTGCAAAGCAAAGCCGGAATTGTTCTTAAGCTGCGTTGCGCCGTTAAGCCGGAAACAACCGTTCGCTCAGCAGATCGATAAACACCCGCAGTCGGGGAGCCAGGTGCTTGCTGGAGGGCCAGAGAATTTTAAAGCTGCCGGTATGGTGGCTGTGCTCGCCGAGAACCTGCTGCAACCGTTGCCCGGCCAACGCCTGTTTCACGGCGAAGTCGGGCAGGCAGGCGATGCCCTGGCCCTGTTCCGCCAGATAAATCAGCGTATCGACGGTATTGCACACCACGCTGCTACGCAGACCCTCCCCGAGGATTTTGTCCCAGTCCGCCACCGGCCAGCTTTCGACTTTTCCGGTGGTGGGGAATTTATACAGCAGGCAGGCGTGTTGGCGCAGATCGGCCGGCTGTTGCGGGATACCCGCCTGGCGTAAATAGCCGGGTGCCGCCACCAGTTGCAGGTGGAAGGTGCCCAATTGGCGGCTCATCAGCCGGGAATCTTCGGTTTCTCCGACGCGGATCACCGCGTCAAAGCCTTCCTCAATCACCTCAACCCGGCGATCGGAGAAATCCACCTCCAGCTCAATCTGCGGATATTGGCGGATAAACTCCGCCAGCACCGGATTAAGCAGGCTGCCCACCAGGGGCAAACTGACGCGTAATTTACCGCGTGGCGCACTGCGGGTATCGCTCAGTTCCTGTTCCGCCGCCGCCATTTCGCCGAGGATCCGCTGGCAGCGCTGCAAGAAAAGCGCGCCTTCCGCCGTCAGCGTCATGCTGCGGGTGCTGCGGTGAAACAGCCGCACGGCCAGGCGTGTCTCCAGCCGGGCGATGCTTTTGCCGATAGCCGAAGCGGAGACACCCAGCACGCGGCCTGCCTCGACAAAACTGAGCGTTTCGGCTGCCTGAACAAAGGCCGAGACGCCTGCCAGATTATCCATGTTCTTTCCCTATTGCGGACGCCAGTGTCCAGTATGAAGGGAAATCTAGCCTGTTTTTCCGTTAATCACCACACTCTATTCTCGGTAGCTACAGAAATTGACTGTCTACTGGAGTGTGACCCATGAGTGAATACAAGCTGGCTGCCCAGGCTATTGATAAGGCCATTGATCTGGCGCTGGAGGAAAAACGGTTGGTTGGGGCGGTGGTGTTGGTGGCGCAGGGCGGCGAAGGGGTTTATCGCCGTGCGGCGGGCATGGCGGACCGAGAGGCCGGCAAGCCAATGGCTGCCAACGCGCTGTTCCGGCTGGCCTCGGTCTCCAAACCTATCGTTTCCACTGCCGCGCTGGTGTTAATGGCGCAAGGGCGTTTGGGGCTGGAGGACCCGGTGACGCGCTGGTTGCCGGCTTTCCGGCCGCGCACCGCCGACGGGCGCGAACCGCCAATGACGGTGCGCCATCTGATGACCCACACCGCCGGGTTGAGTTACCGGTTTTTCCAGCCGGAACAGGGGTTCTATGCCCAGGCGGGCGTCTCCGACGGTATGGATGATGACCGGCTCAGCCTGCAAGAGAACCTGCGGCGTATCGCTTCGGCCCCGCTGTTGGCGGCGCCGGGAGCCGAATGGCGCTATTCGATTGCTACCGACGTGCTGGGTGCCGTGATCGAGCAGGCCAGCGGCTTGCCGTTAGCGGAAGCGGTGGCGCAGTTGGTGACCGGGCCGCTGGCGATGCACGACACCGGCTTTACCGCCACGGATGCGCAGCGGTTGACGGTGGCTTACGCCAACCACCACCCCGAACCCCGGCCGTTGCAACAACCCGATCGTTTGCCTTTTATCGAGGATACGGCCGGTTTTAACCTGTCCCCGGCGCGGGCGTTAGATGCTCACGCCTATGCCTCCGGCGGCGCAGGCATGGTGGGCTCCGCCGAAGATTTCTTGCGGCTGTTGGAAACCTTGCGCCAGGGCGGCGCGCCGCTGCTGCCAACGGAGTGGGTAACGGCGATGACCAGCAACCAGATAGGCTGTCTGCCGATGCCGTTCTGGCCGGGGCGCGGCTTCGGTCTGGGGATCACCGTGCTGAAAGATCCGCAGGCGGCGCAGACGCCGGAATCGATCGGCACCTGGCGTATGGGCGGCACCTACGGCCATTCCTGGTTTGTCGATCCCGCGCGCCAACTCAGCGTGGTGGCCTTCACCAATACGGCGCTCGAGGGGATGGCGGGGGCGTTTGTCGGCGAGCTGTGCCAGGCGGTATATGACGGGTTGGGAGAACCATAATGAAGATCCTGCCGCCGATTTTTTTCATCGCGCTGGGGCTGTTCGGCGTTTACTGCATCGAGTTTGGCGTGGTGGGCATTTTGCCGCTGATCATTGCGCGTTACGGGGTTTCAACCGCGCAGGCCGGGTGGCTGGTCGGCCTGTTTGCCGTGACTATCGCCTTGCTGGGGCCGTTGCTGGTGCTGCTGGCTTCGCGCTTCAACCGCAAGCGAATGCTGTTGATTTCGCTGGCCGTGTTCTCGTTGGCCAGCGTGCTGTCGGCTTATACCGCCAGTTTCAGCACCCTGATGATCCTGCGTATCCTGCCGGCGCTGTTTCACCCGATTTATTTTTCGCTGGCGATGGTGGCCGCGGCGTCGTTGTATCCCAAATAGCAGGTGACCCGGGCGACCGCCTATGCGTTTATCGGCACCAGTATGGGCATGGTGCTGGGGATCCCGCTGACCCACTGGATCGCCGGTCAGTTCAGTTATGAAGCCTCTTTTCTGTTCTGTGCGTTGGTTAACCTGCTGGCGGGCGTCGGCTTATTTTTCCGCCTGCCCGACGCCGCCACGCAAAAACTTAGCTACGGCAAACAGTTGGCGATATTGCGCAGCGGCGCGCTGTGGCTGAATATTGCCGCCTGTGTGCTGATTTTCGCCGCCATGTTCTCCGTTTATGCCTACGCTACCGAATACCTGAGCCGACAAACCGCCATTCGCGAGCCGATGGTGGGTATTCTGCTGGTGATTTTTGGCGCAGGCGGGGTAGCCGGTAACCTGTTGGCCGGTAAGTTGCTGAACCGGAACCGGGTAGCGACTACGTTACTGCACCCGATAGTGTTGGCAGCCGCCTATCTGCTGCTGTATCGCTACGGCAGTGCGCAGACGGGGCCGATGATCGCGCTCTGCCTGTTCTGGGGGGCGGCGCACACCAGCGGCCTGATCGTGACCCAGATCTGGCTGACATCCGAAGCGCCACAGGCACCCGAGTTTGCTACCGGGCTGTATATCGCCTTTATCAATTTGGGCGTGGCGGTCGGTTCGGTGGTCAGCGGCTGGTTTATCGATGCGCTGGGCCTGCAGGGCAGCATTCTCTGCGGTGGGCTTTTCGCTGTGCTGGCGGTAGTGACGATTGCGGTTAAGGTCGGGCTTTACCCGCCGCGGGAAGCGGCCGTGGTGAGTGAAGGTATGGTTTGATCATGGTTATTGCGCAGTGAGCAGGGAAGCCGGATAGATCATTAATCGCCGCTGTGAATACCCACGGTGGCGATTAATTCCCTGCATGTTACTGGCGGGGGGAGGTTATTATAAACCGTTATAACCATCCCAATAAGCGCCCGTAGCTTCTTTCGTAAAGACAGTATAAATCTTTTGATTGGGATCAATTTTGTAGGTTTTATTCAAAACGATGTTATTAAGTTCCAGTTGGCTTTTAAATTTTTCGCTGGATAAATAATCGGCTTTTGTTTTGGCCTCCGCCAGGGATAAATGGGCGTTGCGGTCGCATTTTCCCTGCTGATAAAACTGGTCAAACAGCGGCGTGCTGGCCTTGATACTGTCATGAACCAACGTCCTGATTTGCGAATCGTTTTCGTTTGAGATTTGGTAAATATAGTGAGAGGCGTGTTTTTCGGCGGGGCTTTTTGCTGCGCATGCGGCCAGCATGAGGCAACCCAATGCCAACGCGCAGGCATTCACTCTTTTATTGCATTTCATTACCTTTCCTTTTGATAACTTCAAATAGAGCGAGGATACGGAAATAATGCTAACAGAACCCTTTTATTTCCGTCAATAAATAAAGACTGGCAGTTAATTGCAACGTCACTCTATTTATTTGAGTTATTATTCTGTTGCTAGTCTGTTTTATAGTTCGCTAATTATATCCGGGAAAGAATTGCTTCCGGGAAATATGACGCGTATGTCCAGTCCAGGTTATCACACCCCATGGATGGCGTCGGATGCACTAGTAAACTGCATTTGCTGCGTCTTCCGCCTTATCAGGCGATGGCATAGGCTGCTGACAGGTTCTTTCAGGAGGCAGCAACATGAAGTTTACAGTTAAATCCGGCGGCGCAGACCCAAGGTGGATCCTCGTCAGCCTTTCCCTTTCGATGCTGCTCTCGTCGCTGGGCACCAGCATCGCCAACGTCGGTTTGCCCACGCTGGCACAGGCGTTCAACACCTCATTCCAGGCGGTACAGTGGGTGGTGATCGCCTATCTGCTGGCCATCACCACCTCAGTTATCGCTTTGGGTCGTCTGGGCGACAGAATTGGCAGGCGGCGGTTGCTGCTGGTGGGGATCGCGCTGTTTACCTTTGCGTCTGTGCTGTGCGCTCTTGCGCCGAACATCGGGCTGCTGTTCGCAGCCAGGATCGCCCAGGGGCTGGGGGCGGCAGTCATGATGGCGATGACCATGGCGCTGGTGGGTGAGACCCTGGGTAAAGACAACACCGGCCGGGCGATGGGGCTGCTCGGCACTATGTCCGCTATCGGGACTGCGCTTGGGCCTTCGCTGGGGGGCGCGCTGATTTTTGGTTTTGGTTGGCGGGCGATGTTCCTGATCAATCTGCCGGTGGGCCTGCTGGCGTTTATTCTTGCTTACCGTTACCTGCCGGCCCCGGCTCAGGAACCGCAAAAAGAACAGGCCAGGTTTGATTACCCCGGTACCTTGTTGCTTGGATTGACGCTGGCCAGCTATGCGCTCTCCATGACGCTGGGGCGCGGCGATTTCGGTTGGCTTAATCTGGTGCTGCTGCTGTGTGCCGTATTGGGGATCGGGTTGTTTGTTTGGGTGGAGAACAGCACGGTATCGCCTTTGATTCACCTGGCTATGTTCCGTCAGCCGGGGCTGAGTGCCGGGCTAACGATGAGTCTGCTGGTGATGGCGGTGATGATGACCACTCTGGTAGTGGGGCCGTTTTACCTGACGCACGGTCTGGGGCTGGCGGTGGAGCAGGCGGGATTAGCGATGTCGGCAGGGCCGATTACCGCTGCGGTGGTCGGCGTGCCGGCCGGCCGATTAGTGGACAAACTGGGGGCGCAAAAGATGACGGCCGTGGGTTTGGTTATCTTGGCCACCGGCGCCGGTGTCATGTCGATGATGTCGATAAGACAAGGGGTCTTGGGGTATGTGGCGCCGCTTTGCGTGATCACCCTTGGTTATGCGTTGTTTCAGGTCGCCAATAATACCGCGCTGCTTAAAGACGCTACCCCCGAGCGGCGCGGGGTAATTTCCGGCATGATAAACCTGTCGCGCAACCTTGGGTTGATCACCGGTGCCTCCGCCATGGGCGCACTGTTTATGTTTGCCTCGGACACGGCAGATATCAACGCCGCCGAGGCTGCCGCCGTGACCGCCGGTATGCATTTCACCTACGGCGCGGCGGCGTTGCTGGCGCTGGCCGCGTTGGGCATTGCCCTCGGCGGCCGGGCGTTTAGGGTCCGCTATTCGGCGCGCTAAGAAACCCAGTGGGAAACGCCTTCTTTGTAATACTGATAGAAATACGTAACGGGGGGGTAAGCTGGAATCAAAAAATTTCCGTCGCCAGAAGAACAGAATGTGGTTGCTGTTTTTAGAAAGGCGTATGACAGTAAAATATAGGCTTAACGGACTCTAGTATAAGTACCAGATGGGAGATTTTAATCCAAAGTAAAAATAGAAATATTAGATAATCAATAATTCGAAGCATTGAAATTCAGCGACTGGTGAACATTCATAATCTGTATAATTCTTTCTGTACTTACCCTTAAAAAAGTATCGAGTTGATCCCGAAAAAATAGGGGTAAATTGCGGGATCTGGTTGCGTATTTATCATTAAGTGTATTTTTATTCCTTGCATCTATGGGTGGCGGTGCAGCAGACTAAATAATATTGCGGAACGGTGTTTTCGTGTTGTCGCATCTTCTAAATTGTGATCTTACTCAATAAAACTTATATTTACAGAATGTTTTTTTTGTCTGATATTACCAAGGGGGGAGTAAGTAAATATTGGAATTGGTTATGAAAAAATTACATAGGAGTATGTAGACGGAAATATTCAAAAATGCTGATACTTGGTACGAGCGAGCTACAGCGTAAGCAAAGAGCAGCAACAGGAATTATGTCGCATGTACAGGAGGGGGGGGCATTCTATCAGTGACCTGTCAGAACTGTTTTCAGTATCGCCCCCAAACGTCTACCGGACACTTAGCCGTGGTGGAGAAAAATAGCAAGTTATTTTATATATAAGGAAGAAGGATGGCTCAGGATATTTTTATAAAATTTAATGGTATCGAAGGTGAATCTCAGGATTCCACACATACAGGAGAAATTGAGGTACTTAACTGGGACTGGTCTGTTGGTCAGACTTCGAATATGCATTCTGGCAGTGGTGGCGGTGCGGGAAAATGTACTGTTGAGGACCTCCATTTTGAACACTATATCGACAAATCAAGTTCTAACCTTCTTCAGTATTGCTTGACCGGAAAACATATTCCTGAAGCGGTTCTGACTATGCGAAAAGCCGGAGGCTCTCCTCTGGAGTATCTGCGTATTACGCTTCAGGAGATTCTTATCACCGGGGTGTATCCGGTTTACTGCAATACCATGCGCGCACCGCGCGAGGCGGTAAGCCTGGCTTTCTCCAGAGTAACAATGGATTATGTTTTGCAGAATGCAGAGGGAAATACAGCGGGTACGGTTTCCTCAGGATATGACATTAAAGCCAATACAGTAATCTAACTACTGGTAATACAAGGAAGGATAAAAATGTTATTCGTTGATAAAAATGGTTTAGTGGATGCGGAGTGCATTATTGTAAAGCGATTCAGTACGATAGAACGCGGAAAACTGAATAAAGTGAACGGGATTGTTGTACATCAAACGGGAGGCTCCACAGCAGAAAGTTCTTTCAATAGTTATAAAAACACAGGTGCAAACGGAGCTCATTTTCTGATTGATAAAGATGGTGCTATTTATCAGACAGCTTCTGTATTTAAAGTCACCAACCATGTCGGTAATATAAGATCCCGATGTTACATGGAAAAGACATGTACACCTTCAGAAATTTCCACAATAAAACCATTACTGAATAAGTATAAACAACTCTCTCGCTTAGAACAGAAGAAGCCATACCCGGAAAGATATCCTGCTAACTTTGACTCTCTGGGGATAGAAATTGTGGGAAAACCTACTTCAGGCGAAGGGGAGAACGCTGTTTATGAAAAAATAAATGATGCACAAAACAGCTCTTTAAGATGGCTTATAGCTGAACTTACTGACACATTGAAAGTATCAATGACTGAAATATTTAGGCACCCTGAAGTATCGTATAAAGTTAAGACAGAAGCAGGCACAGCCCGATGGTAAAAAAAATATTTTCCATATTGGGTGTGATTTTTACCATAAATGTGGCTTTTGCAGCCCATACTGCACCCAGAACAATAGTAGAAGTTAAAGTTAATGAAACAGGAAAAAGTGAAGATGAGTCGATAAATGTGAGGGATGGTTGCCGTGCATTTAAAATCACAGAGAAAGATGTGAGAGAATTCTTTTCTCAAGCATATCCTGTGCCTTTAAATTTCAATGTTCATGAACGTTACTCCCCCTGTTATGCTAAGGGAATCATTGAGTTTAGCAACAATACTCGTGGTAAATGGAAGATTTCCTCCAGTGGAGGAGGAACACTACTATGGGATACTGGTGATATAGCAACATTATTTTATAATGATTATAAGTGGACAGATCCTTTTGAGGATACATACACTTCTGAGGATGAATCCAATTCAGAATAAAAACCCAGGCTATTATAATTTTAAGTACGTCTCAATAGACGTACTTTATGTCCTAAATGCTTCAAGATTTTTCACATGACTTGACTGAGCAACAGTGAAGTAAATAGTGGAAAAATTTTGGCGGCTTCCGGCTTACAAACCCTAATGTTCACAGAACATTTTATCACAGCAAGTCCCCGCGATAGGCCAGATGAATCTTGTTGCCGTCCGGGTCACGCAGGTAAGCGCCAAAGTAACCTTTGCCGTAATTCGCGCGCTCACCGGGTTCACCCTCGGCGCTGCCGCCGGCCGCCAGGCCTGCGGCATAGGCTGCCAGCACTTGATTCTCATTGTCGGCGGTGAATGCCACCATGCTGCCATTGCCGGCGCTGGCGGGTTGACCGTTATACGGCTCGTAGGCGTAAAATCGCGGCAAGGTCAGCCCCGGTTTTATCCAACAACGCGCGGCGGGGCCGCCATCGGGCGTTACCGGCCGTTGTGTTAATCCCAGCGGTAGCAAAATGGCATCGTAAAATTCTGCGGCCTTGTCCAGATTGCTGACGCCTACGGTGATATGGCTAAACATCTTCTCTCCTTGTTCCGGGGTCTATTGCCTGTTCATTCATACTATCCCAAACAGGCAAAAAGCCGACATTGCGCCGGCCAATTTTTACCCCAGATACTCGATAATAGACAGGCCGCCGTTGTAATCCGTGCTGTAGATAATGCCCTGGGCGTCGACAAACACGTCGCAGGACTGGATCACCTGCGGGCGGCCCGGGCGTTTATCCATCATGGTGTGCGGCGCGGCGGGCACCAGCGCGCCGGTTTCTTTCGGCTGATAAGGGTTGCTGATGTCGTAGGCGCGGACGCCGGCATTTTGGTAGGTGGCAAAAATCAGCGTCGAGCTGACAAAGCTGCCGGGGCGGTTCTCATGCAGATTATGCGGCCCGAAGTGCGCGCCCTTGCTGACGTAATCCCGTTCATTCGGCTGCGGGAAGGTGGAGATGCTTACCGGGTTGGCCGGTTCGCGGATATCAAACAGCCAGATCAGCTTTTCGCCGTCCTCCTGGTTGTCGAGCACCGCCTCATCCAGCACTACCAGCAGATCCCGCTCCGGCAACGGCAGCGCGGTGTGGGTGCCGCCGCCAAAGGGCGGGCTCCAGTTGCGGTGGGCAATAAGCTGCGGTTGGCTGCGATCGCGGATATCCAACAGCGTCAGCCCGCCGTCGCGCCAACTGGCGTAAGCGGTGTCACCGCTGATAATGGCATGATGCAGGGCGTAGCGTTTGCCCTCCGGCCAGGTTGGCGTCTCGCCTCCGGCGCTGTGCATGCCCGGCAACCACCAGCGCCCGGCGATTTGCGGGTTGCGCGGGTCCGCCAGATCGACAGTCAGAAAGATATAATCGCTGTAGCCGTCAATCAGGGCGGAAACGTACGCCCATCGCCCACCGACATACCAGATGCGGTGCACGCCGATGCCCTCCAGCGCCAGAAAACCGATTTCCTGTGGCCGCTCCGGTGTGGAGATATCGAAAATACGTACCCCGGCGCTCCAGCCGCGGGCGTCGTTGCCTGACACCGTCAGGCTGATGGCGCGGGTGTAATACACCTTTTCGTCGGCAAAACGGGCGTCGGCAAACAGATCACGGGCGTTGATCACCAACAGCAAATCGTCATGCGCCTGCAAATGCACGTTCCAGGTGCCGGGCGGCGCAGGGACAAAGCCGACGGCGCGCGGGTTTTTCGCATCGCGCACGTCGACGATGGAAAACCCCTGCGACACCATATGGCCGATGTAGGCGTAGCCCCGGTGAACCATCACCTGTACGCCATCGGGCCGTCCGCCCTGGTCGCTGTGGCCAATCAGCCGCATATTGCGGCTGTACTCGGGTTGGGGAAGCGGTTGCGATGCCATGAACCTTCCTTATTTTTTAGCCTGTTGCGCTTCAAGCGTGGCGAACCACGGTGCAACGAAATCGTCCGATTTGCCCCAACCCGGAATGACCTTGGCCAGCGAGGCGACGTTGGTGGCTTCCGGGTGGCTCAGCAGCAGCGCTTGCGGAATGGCGGCGGCTTTAAACTCATAGGTTGCCGGGGTTTTCTCGCCGGCGATTTTGTTGGCCACCAGACGCAGGTTAACGGCGCCGATCAACTTGGGATCGACCGCCACGCTGAGCTTCCAGGCGCTGCCCTTGGCGCGCATCAGTGCCAGATCCTGGTTCGAGATATCAATGCTGTAGAGTTTGATTTCGGTGCGGCCATTTTCCTGCAATGCTTTGTAAGCGCCCTGGCTAAAGGCGTCCCAGGTTCCCCAGATGGCGTCGATTTTGCCTTTGGGGTACTTGGCCAGGATCGCGCCGATCTTGTTGGCCGTGTCGCCCTGAACGTCGGAAGACACCGCGCCGATAGACTCAAGCTCTTTGATGCCGGGCTGGTCGCGCAGCAGTTTCTGGTACTGCGCCTGGCGCCGCTCCATCGGAGGGAAACCCGCAACCCAGAGTTTGACGATGTTGGCTTTGCCGTCGAAGTCTTTCACCAGTTGGCCGAAGGAGAGATCGGTTAATGATGCGTCGTCCTGCTGGCTGACGGTAACGCCCGGGATCTCGCCCTGAACCGCGGTATCAAAGGCCGCCACCGCAATACCGCTGTCGGCAATGCGTTTGAGCAGAGCGGTTGAGTAAGGATCGCGCCCCTGCGACAGAATAATGCCGTCGTATTTCTGGCTGATCGCCTGATTGACGAAGTCCTGGAATTTAGCGTCGTCGCCGTTGGTCAGGAAAGTGTTGACCTGAAACCCCAGTTTGCGGCCTTCCTGCACCGCCCCGGTGACGAACTGCGTGGTATTGTCGTCCGAGCCCAGATTGCGGATCACCGCAATGCGGATCGGCCCCTGATGGTTGGCGATCGCCGCCGGAACCGGTGCGGCAGTGGGGGCGGAGAAAGCGGGAAACACGGCGAACAGGCTTAACGCCAGTAATGAGGTGTTGAACAGTTTCATTAAGTTTACCCTGCGTGGTTAAGCATCATTAAAAAACGGGAGGACAATTCATCGTCACCATTGGAATGGTTTTTTTTACCGGCATGAATTGAGGCAGCCAGTTTCTACGGCGGCCGGGCGGATGACAATGAACGAAAAATCATAAGCTAATGCAAAACAGTATTAGTCATCGGCTTTCCCGTCTCTATGATGGCAACAGCAAACAAAATAAGGACTTGAGCATGAGTGATACCCACATTCGCGTGGTCGCCGGCCCCGCCAACTATTTTGCTTTCCCCGGTGCGATTGACCGATTGGCGCAGTTTTATTCCCCGCAGCAGTTGGGCAATGCGCTGTGGATTTATGGCGAGCGTGCGCTGGCGGCCGCCAAACCCTGGCTGCCTGAGGTGTTTGACGCGCCTGAAGCCCGCAGGGTGTTGTTCAACAGCCATTGCAGCGAAAGTACGGTGCAAAGCATCGTGCAACAGGCGGGGGCGGATCGGCAGGTGGTGATTGGCCTTGGCGGCGGCGCGGTGCTGGACACCGCCAAAGTGGTGGCGCGCCGGCTGGGGCTGCCGGTGGTGGCGATCCCGACCATTGCCGCAACCTGCGCTGCCTGGACGCCGCTTTCGGTCTGGTATAACGATCAGGGGCAGGCGCTGCGCTACGAAATTTTCAACGATGCAAACCATCTGGTCCTGGTGGAGCCGGAAATTATCCTGCGTGCGCCGAAGGCGTATTTACTGGCGGGCATTGGCGATACGCTGGCGAAATGGTACGAAGCGGCGGTGCTAAGCCCGCAACCGGAACGCTTGCCGTTAACCGTGCAACTGGGCCTCAATACTGCGCTGACCCTACGCGACGTGCTGCTCACTGAAAGCGAAGCGGCGTTGCAGGCGCTGGCGCACGGGCAATTGAGCCAACCTTTCCTCAACGTGCTGGAGGCGATTATTGCCGGCGGCGGCCTGGTGGGCGGGTTGGGGGATCGTTACACCCGCATTGCGGCGGCACATGCGGTGCATAACGGCCTGACCGCCTTGCCGCAGACCGATGCCTTCCTGCATGGCACCAAGGTAGCCTATGGCATTTTGGTGCAAAGCGCCTTGCTGGAGCAGTGGGAAACCGTGACGCAGTTAATCGCGCTTTACCGGCGGTTGGATCTGCCGGTCAGCCTGGCCGCATTGGCGGTGGACATTCACGATGACGAGCAGGTTCGGCGCCTGATTGCACGCACGTTGCAGCAGGGGGAGTCGATTCATTTGCTGCCGATAGCGCTCAGCGAAGCCACATTGCGTTCTGCGCTGAGCTATGTGGAAGCGCAAGCCGCCTAAATAGCCGCGCCTAAGAGTGCTACAAGTGAGGAGCATGCAGAGTACCGACACGCCGTGAATCCGTCCATGGAGGCTCGTATCGCGCGCCCATGCGCTCAACGGTCGGCTAACCTGCATGACCCCACCTGTCTCAGGCTCGGGGTGTGGCGGTACTGAACTAAACCGGAGGAAAGGGCTTTTCCCCGGTTCGATTAGCTTTTAGAGGCGTTATTGCGCAACCAGGCTACCGTATCGCCGATCGTTTGTTCTACCGGCCGGAATGTCAGGCCCAGTTCCCGTTCGCTTTTGGCATGATTGAAATGGGAGCGGTTGGCCTCTTTGACCATCAAACGCACCGTCGCCAAACTGAGCAAGACCGGCTTGCCGCTGAGGCGGGCATAAACTTCCTGCAGCGCGGCTATGATATAGAGCAGCGGTAATGGCAAGGTGCGCTTTGGCGTTTGAACCCCGGCTATTTTACCCAGCAGCGGCACCAGTTGCTGCATGGTCATATGTCGTCCCGCAGCCAGATAGCGTTCTGCGCGTTTGCCGCGCTCGGCCGCCAGGATCATCGCTAACGCCACATCTCGCGCGTCAACCACTGAAAAACTGCCCGGCACCAGGCCCGGCAATTTGCCGTTCATCACGTCAGTGGCCAACTGGCCGGAAGAAGTGGGGCCAAGATCGGCGGGGCCCCACATCCAACCCGGCAGGACCAGGCTGCCGTTCATATCGGAGTGGTTTTGCAGAAACGCCAGTACCACCTCGTCAGCCAGAATTTTACTGCGGTAATAATCATCGGCATCCTCCGAACGACGCAGACAGGTTTCGTCTATCGGCATGCCCGGTTCACCGTTGAGCACCGCAATGGAGGAGGTATGAACAAAACGGCGTATGCCTGCGCGGTATGCCTGCTCCAACAGGCGCTCCGTGCCGTCGACGTTGATCGCTTTCAGTTCGGGCCAGTGGCTGCCGCCCTTGTAGTTGTCGCGAAAATAAGCGGCGGTATGAAACAGTACGTCACAGCCTTGCAGATGCGCGGCAAAGGCGGCCACATCGGTCATATCACCGGCAATCAACTCAACGCCTTCGACGGAACCGAACTGCCGGCGGCCTTTTTCCAGCGAGCGTACCAGCGCTTTGACGTGGCAACCTTTTGCAATCAACTCTCTGACCAGGTTATTGCCGAGCAGCCCGGTGGCGCCGGTGACAAAAGCCGTTTTCATGTTCATCATCGTTAAAATCTTAAGTGAGTTTCAAAGTTCATATGATATCTTAATTTAGTGGGGCGCATTTAAAATATCAAGTGATATCTTAAATGCGTATCTATGACGCCAAAGCAGCCTAAAGTCGAAGAAGATGAAGACAGAAAAAAAGCGGTTAACCCGCGAAGAAAGCCAGCAGCAAACCCGCGAGCAATTGCTTGAAACCGCACGCCAATTGTTTGTCGCCGGCGGTTACGGCGGTACCTCAATCCGGGATATCGCCAGCCAGGCCGGATATTCCCAGGGGGCGTTTTATTCCAACTTTGCCTCCAAGGAGGCCTTGTTGCTGCAACTGTTACAACGCCATATGGAAGCGGAGGCCACGCAACTCACTGCGCTGGCTCAAAGTGATATCGATACCCCGGAGCGAGTGTTGACGGGACTGGAGGCTTGGGCGGCGACTCTGAATCTGGAGGCTGACTGGTGCATGCTGTCGGTTGAGTTGCAGTTGCACGCGAAACGCAGCCCGGCCTTCGCCGTGGAGTACAAAAATATCTGGGACGTGCATCAGGCAAAAATCGGTGCGGTGATCGGATCACTGTTTCAACGGGTGGGCAAAGTGCCGCCGGCGGATCAAAACGAACTGGCGGCGGCCTTTATGGCGATGGCGCATGGGCTGGCTTTGCAGAAGACCGGCACCGGCGCCGATCCCTCCGGCAAATTGATCATGCTGTTTCTGCGCAGCCTGCTGTTTGCGCCATCGGCAACCTGAAATGTCTATCGCAGGCGCGCCGTTCACGGAACGTAAATGATTTCAAAACTCGAGGTTTTGTCGTAATAGGGCGTCATGCCCCCGTCGACGTAATAGACTTGCAGATCATAATGATAAATCAGCTTTTTATCCGGATTGAGGATCAGTTCCAATACCGAGATCTTCACGTTGACCGAATGAGCGGGATGGTCTTTATCCAACTCGACGGTTTGATTGTCGATATTCACCAGAATACGCTTGATCGGACGCGGGCCTGAGGGATCGTAAGCACCGCTGTCGCTCCTGAATTCAACGGTTTTATTGATGTCGACCGGAGCGGACTGTTTGATGAATTCCCGTACTTTGCTTTGGTATTTGGCGTCCAGCGCGAGCAGCACCGGGAGGTTGTCCGGGTTAAAGCCGACGAATTGCACCGTCAGATAGCCCTTGAGCAACAGGTTTTGCGGTGAGCGGTCAAATAACGCATCCCAGATCAGCGCAAACTGTTGGGAGGGCAGCGTGAAGGAATCCACGATGCCGCTTTGCAGGTTGATCAGCGCATTTTTCTCCTCGGTTTTTCCATCGGGCAAGCCCAATTGCAGCTTCAGCGTGTCGGCATTGGCGAACGGCGCCAGCTTGCCGTCCAACTGCGTTTGCGCAAACTGTTCAGCGGCATCGGCGATGCGCGCCTGGGTTACCTTGGGTGAGAGAAAATAATCGAAGGTCACTTTGACATCGTCCAGCGACGTCGCGTGTTCTGCGGCGGCGAAGGAAATCGACAGCATGGGTTTGTCGTCGTCGGCGGCATTGGTGGCCAGCAGGAAGGTATCCGGCAGATAGTAAAGGTAATTTTTGCGGACATAGTCCTGATAATAGTTGTACCACACGTTCTTGTAAGGCATTGGGGTGAGAATCAACTGCAGACGCGGTGGCGGCGGCACAATGCCTTGGTAAATGTAAGGGTAATAGTTTTCGGCAAAATAGAAAATTTTAGGCGAGGTAATGGTGTTGAGAATGCCGTGATCGGTGACGATGGCTACCACCAGCGTGGTTTGCGCGTCGTAATCCGACAGGGCGCGCAGCAGGGCGTCGCGCTGTTCCAGCCGATCCAGATCCAACTGCGCGTGGTAGCGGTTTTCCGTGGCGGTCAGCAACACTTTATTGAATATCATTTCGTCGACGTTGCCGAAGGTACTGAAGGTCAGCACCACATAGGGGACTTGCGGTACCTGCCTGCTCAGTGCGAAATCCAGCGTCATGCTCCAACTGGTGCCGTCGGTACTGGTGGCGATCTGGTAACGGGTTTCCCCCGAAACGATCTCGGTGCAGACCTCTGCGGCCAGATCCTCTGCCAATGTGGCCGGCGCGGCGCGATAGCGCAACCGTTTTGCCTCGGCGTCTGGAAACTGTTCGCGCGCGTTATCCAGAATGATTTTGTTCAGTGTGACCAGATCATTGAGAAAGGTATTCATAGCTATCCTCAGTGCGATGGGTGTGGGCCAGAGATCTGAATGGGTTCAGGCAGGCCGAGGTCCAAAGGAAGCGCCCGTCATGCCGCCGGTAAAGCGGGCTTTCCAACCGGTCGGCGGGCCGTTGCCAGCGGGCCAAAGCGTCAATCACGGGCGTGAGTTGCGGGATCCCACGCTGTCTGGCGTATTCCAGGGCGACGCGCCATTCGTGGGGATGAGCGTAATAGGGCGTCAGGGTGCTAAGCCTGTCGTAGTGCTTGCCGCACCACTGCACGGCCCGGTTCAGCATTTGAAGAATACGCAGGTAGGCCGGTGCCACAACGCCGGTTTCAGCCTTTAGCGTATTGAGCAAAATCAGTGCGTTGGTATTTACGCAGCAATCCAGTTGACGGATGTCATTGTCGTCCTTCATCCAGGTATGAAAACTTTGGCACTCCGCCCACTGATGTTGCACGGCCGCCAGGCGGGGATCGACCCGGCGGACCTGATAAGCGTTCATGTGCGCAACGGTTTGCCTGAGCTGCGCCAGCGAAATGCGGCCGAACTTGTAAAGCAGTTCGGTAATGATGGCGGTGTCGTCAATGTCTGCGCAGATGCTTTGGTTCGCCATCCATGCAGGATGGGCTGCGGTTGGCCAAAAGCTGAAATGGAACGGCCGGGTTTCGCAGGCGATTAAAAAATCGAGCGCCTTCTCGATATAAGGCGCGGTCTGCGGGGTGTACTTCAGGGTTCGCAACACCTGGGCGGTGACGAAGGCATTTTCATCCCGATGCCAACGGCCATCCGGCGTTCTGACATGGGAAATAAAGGCACCGCTGGCGCACTGCTGCTCAAGCAACGCCGTCAGGTTGGGGTGGGCGTCACTGACCGCTGGGGGGGCCGTTCTCAGTGGCAACACCTCGAATTGCGTGTTTTGCGGGCTGAAAGTACAGCTGATGCCGTGATGGCCCTGCATATCAACCGAAAAACCGACCACGTTGAACTGCAACGGGACCTGCGCGGACATCGCCCGTTGCAGCAAGGGCAGGGTGTGGCCGCTTTGTGCCGACAGCGCTTGCACGGCAGGAAATACCCGCTGGTTATCGCCGAAGAAACCGGGCGCGATGGTGAACAGCGTAAAACTCTCCAGTGCGCCGTTTTGGTTATAGGCCAGGCTAAAACCGTAGGTGGTGGGTGGAAAGCCTTCGTCACTCAACGTGTGTTTCAGTGCGCTATCCAGCAGGGGCGTTAGTGCCGCAAGCCATCCCTCGCAGCCGAAAAAGGCCATGACCGCCGCAATATCTGCGTGGGTGATCAATGCGCTGTGCCATTGAAAGTAATATTCGCGCGGTGAGGCAGGCAGTTCCGGGTAATAGCCGACCATCAGCAACGACAAACCTGCCTGTTGGCAACCGGCAACCGGATAATCCGCCGCGCCGCCAGGCCATGCGGACGCGTCGGGCACTTCGGAATACACTTTGAACTTGACTGCATCCGGCGCATATTTTCGCCCCAGCCAGGAGCCAAATCGCAGCGGCTGCGCACTTTCGCGCTGCATGCGATTGACCGCGTCAAAACTGGCCTCAGCATTAGCGTGCGGGGGCGCTGCGGTGATTCGTTGGCAATGCCGGTAAAAAGCCGCGATCCCGCGATCTTCCGCGTAACGCGGCAAAAAAGGATCCAGCGTGCAGGAAAGCGCCTGCGGTTTAACCGAGGAGACGGTGAACTCAAGCGGGCAACCGTTATACGCCAGCAGGCTGGTGTTAAAGGCGGCGGCCAGGCAACCGGAGGCCAGGCGCGCCTGGCTGAAACGGGCGATCTCGGGGGCCAGCGTGGTCCGCAAATAAGGCGCTTCCTGGCACAGGGCGTTTACCAGGGCGTTCCATGCCGCTGGCAATACTGCGTTATATTCGGCCATCGTCAGTCACCTAGGCCACGGCTGGAATAACGATGGCGGGCGGGTTCTCGGTGCCGTCACGAACGACGCTGTCGCCGCCGACCAGGAAGTACGTGATTTTATAGCCAACCTTCCAGGGTTTTTCCGTCAGGCAGCGATATTTGAAGGTCTGTTCATCACTTTTATCTTCGGTAAACAGGTACTTCTTGGTTTTACGGCTTTGCTTGTCATCCAGATAATTCAACTCGACGATCACTTGATTGTAATTCTCCCAAGAGAATTTCCGATCGAGGAAGATGGTTATCTCGTTGAAGGTCAGCACCGAGCCGGGATCCAGGTTCAGCAGGGTTGAGGCCGATACCGTCTGCGGCTGATAGCTGCTGCTGCCTTCCCAACCGGAGGTGGCGGCAGACTTGAAGGCATACTCGCTGTGGATCACAAAGAGTTCATTGCTGTCGCTGCTGCGCGAGATGGTTTTGCTCCATTTACCGTCATCGTTGATAAATGGCTCGGCCGTATAAACCTGTTTGTTGTAGTCGATTTTGAAGGTGGCGGCTTTAATGCCGTATTCGGCAAAGCCGTCCGGTCCCAATACGGTAAAATCGATTTTCTGGAAGAAGGGATCGTTAACGTTCACTTCAATAAAGTAAGGCGGTTCTTTTTTGGCGCGCAGGATGTCGCTGCCGATAAAGTTTTGCGGCACGGCGGATTGACTGAGCGCTTTCGACGAGGTGTAGTTGAAATTCAGGCTCTTGGTTTCTTCGATTCTCACCAGTTTTATTTCCAGCGAGGCGCTCGGGAACAAACCGCCTTTACCGCCTTCTTCGCCGTCTTTACCGCTGGAAATCAGCGAATCCAAAATCGAGTCGCTGGCCGATTTTGCCTGGGTATTGCTGTCGTCATTGGGTTTGAGCGACGCGGTGAAGAAGCTTTTCAGGATCTCCTCTTTAACGAATTGCAGCGCCCATTCCTTTTCCTTCGCCTCCTCTTCGCTCGGCATGCTCTCGGTCACCTTGATGATCAACTTTTGATCCTGTTGCAGCTTCTTGATCACGCTGTCAAAGCCCAACCAAAAACTGGCGGGGGTTTCCACCGGGATAGGAATATTGGCGCCAAATTTAAGATCGAACTCTTTGTAAAGGCTTTCAAACCTGGCCTCGACCTCAACTTTTAACGCCGGGGTGATGCCGGTAAAACTGAGGTTATAGGCCACGGCGGCCGGTGCCTGCGCCTGATTAAACGCCGCTTCGAGGATGACGGCCTGTTCCGGCGTCAGTTTGGCGCTGAAGATGGCGCTGTTATTGCCAAACAGGCTGGGGCACTGCGCGCTGATCAACTCGCCGTTGGCACTGCCGACATCAAGCACAAAAAAGTTGACCGTGCCTTTGTCATACGGCACCTGGGCCTTACGGGCGGTTTTGGGATCAACCTTCAGTTTACGCAGGTATTCGTTGAAGGCGCTTTCCAGCTGAGCTTCATCGATCGCGGTATTCACCTCGAAGTTGATGTAACCCCCTTGCTGACCGCTGCCGTCGCCGGTGTATTTAATCAATGAAAAAATCGGTTTTCCGTCTTTCTCTGCAATATGGATATCACCGGGCAAATACCAGAACTGTTTGTCATCGGAGTCATCGGCAAAGAAGGTGATGTTGTTGATGGTGGCGGTTCTTGCTCTGAGTAATAACATGGCGTTTCCTTAATTAATTGAGGTTGGCAATATCAATAGCGTCTTGATCGGTGGCGGTTTGGACGTACTCGGGCTTATCCCCGCCCTGGCCCGGGAGGTAACTGAACCAGATCTCCAGGTTGACAATGAGCCGTTCGGGGTCGATCTGGTCGGCGCTAAAGCGCTGGGAGGTGGCATCGATTTCGGTAAACTGAAAAATTTGCTGCAGAGGCGGGGTCTCATCGCCGGGCAAATAGGCATAGCTGGCAGACACCAGCACCGACTCCACCTGTTGCCAGTCCATACTGGCAGACAGTGTTAATACTCGCTGGTGATACAAACTGGAGAACAGGTATACGTCCTGGCTGGTCGGTTCGTTCAGCTCCGCAGAAATATGGGGCGAATTGACGGCGCTGCTGTACTCCTTGGTGACGTCAAATAAGTACTGGTCGGGGTTGGGCAGCATCACCGGGTAGCTGTCCTGCTGCGCCGTCTGGCTAATCTGAAAGCTTTTCGACAGGCTGGATGCCGGCATTCCAATGTGCCGGCAGCGCAGGGTGACCAACACCGACTGGTACCAGCGCCAGTCAAACAGGCTGGCGGTTTTGATGACAAAATCATAGCGGCCGTAGAGCGACTCAATATCCAGATAGACATCGTTCAATTCGGTTTGCAGCGCGCCGGAACTGACCGATCTTATGCCGCCCACCGCCTGGTTGAGGTAGACGGTGAAGTCATACTCGACGGGCCACAGCATTTTGCCGGTTTTAGGATCGGTAATGCTCGGTGACCTGAATCGTTTCGATTTGGTATCGCCTTCGCGAAAGGTGAATTGCTCGCTTTTCGACCCATAACGAAAACGCGCCATCACCAGTTGAATGTTATCGTCCAGTTCGTCGGACAGCAGACTGATCCGGACTTCCCGGTAGGCGAAGAAATCATCCTGCAGATCGTGTTGGCTGATCACCCGATCGGCTTGATAGTCGGTACCGGCGACCAGTTCGGCAAACAAGGCCTGCGGATAAAGCGAGCGTTTGACTACCGTGGTTTCAGTCAGTTTTCCGCTTAAACGTCGTTGGTCAATATCCTCAATCGACAGCCGTTGCAGATAAAACCCGGCCTTTGGCTTGGATTGCTGCGGGACTTCGGCAAATACCGGGGTAAAAAATTCGCTGATCAGGATCTGCGTCAGTTCGGCCGCGGCCTGCTTGAAGTGGCCATCGGGGTCCGTGTCCCTGACTTTGACAGTGACCACTTTTTCGCTGATTAACCGCGACGAGGTTTCTTCGATATCGACGGAAAAAATCAACAGGTTGAAACCGACCGACTCTTGCAGGAACTGATAAACCTGGTCCCAGCGGGCTTCCAGCTCAAAGGTGGCTGGGGGGAGCTGTTGCAGATAGTCAATTTTGTAGCTGATGGCGATCGGCGTGGAGGCCGGCGCGTTCATCAGGCTCGCCAACAGCGCAATATCGGCGTCCGGCGGCAATTTGGCCAGCAGATAGCAGTTCTGTTGCTCGCTCAATGAGGTTTTGCTGGTTTGACCGGCGATAAAGCCGGGAATGTCCAGCGTGGCGCTGCAGGCAATGGCTTGTAACGGCAATAACACCGCATCGCGCGGGATGTCCGGGCTGCCCGCTGCCGCCTCCTGTGCCGCTTCGGGGCTGCTGGTCAACTGGGTTTGCAGCGACAACATGGCATAGTAAACCGTGGCCGGTTGACTGCTGTTTCTGAATATCTGTAGTTGGACGGCGGGCTGGTTGCCGTCAATAACGCTAATGCCCGGTGCGGCCGCGCAATAATAATAAATCGGCCTGTCCGGGTCGGCTCGGATAAAACAGATGTTCTGCACTACGACCTGAGTGTTCATAGCGACCATTCCATTTTATGAAGGTGAATCAGGGCAAAGCAGCTTTGCCCTGGGGTGTCTCAGCGCATCAGTAAGTCACCACCACGATGGTGCTGGTTCCTTTCACTTCCTTCTCGACGGTTTCTTCCTGATTGTCAGCCCCGTAATACACCGTAGAGATGTAATGGATCTTCACCTCATTCTCTTTATCCGCCTGCATCAGGTCGAAGGTCAGATACTGGGTGAGGGACTTGGAGTCAAACTCGGTCAGGGCCAGGGATTGGGATTGCGTAAAGTCCCATTTCGGGTAATACACCACCATTTCATAGGTGATCAGCGTGATATCTTTCTGGGTCGGTTTGAAGATAATGGTGTACTTCTGCGATTTCGGCAGGGCATTGGCGACCAGGATCTGGTGGCCACGGATCAGCCCATAGCCCGGTAGCTGCGGGCTGGTCTCAACGCCGCTGGGGATATAGGTCAGGCTGTCACCATCCAGGGCATAGTAATCGGTGGAGAAATAAATCGGTTTATCCACATCGACGCCAATCGGGTAAATAAAGGGTTGAGGCGGGGTCGACTCACTGACTACCTGGCTGTTGGTCTTGAGTTTGACGCCCTTATCCGGATCGGAATATTGCGTTTTGATCACCACCTGGCTGAAAACTTTCCAGCCCATAGGATCGAGCAGCGTAGCAATGTCGGCATAAACGATGCCGCAGTCGGCCACGTTGATGGAGATAATCAAATCCTGATCGCTTTGAAGTTCGCCAGAGTGGTAGGGCTTAGCCTGCATACCGGTGAAGTTGACGGTATAGGAATATTTAAATGCACGGCCCAGCTCGGGTTTGATAAACCATTTGCCGGTTTTTTTCGCCTCGCTGTCGCCAGGGGAAAACTGCAGAGTGCTCTGATTGTCTTTGTCGTAGATGGCGGTCACCACGATATTGGCCACGTTGTATTTCGCCAGGTCCTGAGTGACAAAAAACTCGGGCTGAATGTACTGATAGAAAGGATCGTTGAGATCGTACTCTTTAAAGTAATCTTTCAGATTGGCTTCGCCGACGATGGATTGGATAGACGGCAACTGGGTCTGAGGGGCGATGGAGAAAGAGACCACCGAGTTTTCCTCATAGACGCGGGTAAAACTTTTGGTTTCGCTGAGGCTGGATTTGAATTTATCAAAGCCGTCGGCGTCATTAAGCAACTCGAGGCTCATGTCCAACCCGGTTTGGCTACTTAAAATCTGCTCTACCTGTTTTTGCCCCCAGGCGGCCAGCCCCTCTTTCCATTTATTGTATTGTTCCTGCGTCATGCCCATTTCATCGTAAGAGAGCCCGGTCTGGACATCGACCTTGATCGCGCCTTTTTCGATATATTCGCGCTCAATTTTTTTCTCATCGGCCGACCAGGTGTGGTAGCTGATATCTTGCGTTACCGACTTGGTGATCTCGCTATCGTAGCTGACGGTGACTTTGGCCGCCGGCAGGGAAGCATCCAGATTGAAATCGAAGCGAATGCCTACGCTGGAGTTCGTATCGGTGCCTTTCAACACCTGTTCGAACAGGGTGGCGCCTTCGCCTGTGAGTGAAAGGCTGAAAACGGTGTTGTTATCCCCCAGGCCTGATGGCGATACCGTGGTAGGGATTTGGCGATAGAATTTCTCGTTGCTGTCCAGAATCAATGAAGCCTGTGCCGAGGTGAGTCTCGGGACTTCCAGCTTGATTTTTGTTGGCGTCAATTCAAGCACGAATTGGTCATTGCCTTGGTTGCTGTCATATAACGCGACAAATCTTGCAGCCTGATCGTCATTTAAACCGGTATTGCGCAACGCGGTATCCATGGCTGCTTTTTTGGTCGCATTTTCGGGATCGGCCACCGAGGCCAGCTCGGCTTGAACATACTTGACGATCAGGGTGGATTTCGCGAGCAGCGGCTTTTTAAGCTCGCCAAGCAACTCGATGCTGATCTTGTCTTTCATCTCCGAATCAGGCTGCGGCAGCATGACGGTAAATTGCGCATAGCCGCCCTGGGTGTCTTCACTGCGATACTTGTAGAACATGAAATAGGGGCTTTTGGCATCCCTGGCGACAAACACCGGGATCTCCGGCACCACATAGTAAATATTCTTATCAATGCTGTCGCCATAACAGGTAAAGGCATATTCCTTAATACCCAGATACTTATCCGTGGCGATCTTGACCGATTGCTGCAAAGCGGTGGTTAACATAGGGAATTCCTCTTGTTTATGTCACTTGTTGTATTGCAGTTTGACGGGGCTGACGGTGGCCTGCTGCGGGCCAGAGTCGTAGGTTTTGGGGAACAGCGACGAGGTTTTTCCTTGCCAGCGGTAATCGATTCGGCCGTTTAGTCCGGCTGCATGGGCATTGATCCACCAGTTGGCCTGCCATTGCTGGTTGGCAAACGCGAAGCTGAAGTTTTGTTTTTTAACCTGGCCGGCAGGAACATAAGTGGCCGTGCCGTTAATCGATTTAAAGCCGTCCTTCAGGTGCCCGGCTTCAAACAGCACGCTGTAAAAGCCCAGGTCTTGCGGGGTGAGCGCGACCGCGTCTTGCCAGCCGAATTGGCTTTCATAGCTGGAGTAGTCGGAAAACGTCACTTTGAGAGTGATGTCGCTGACCGTCGTTTCGGTTTTTAAGGTCACCGGCGGGAAATTGGGCCACTGCATCGGCGTTTGCTGGCCCGCCCAACGCAGTTCGATAGACATGATGTTGAAACCGTTCGGGTTGAACCCCAGGCTGACCAGGCACTGGCGGTGCTCAATGGGTTTGTCCGGTCGGCTGGGTTCCGGCAACGGCGTTGGCGTAAAGGTGATAATGCTGTCGGCGGGCAGTTGGCCGAGCAGGGCAGCGATGTCTTGTTGCTGCGCCAGCAAATAGCGTTGCGGCACGCTGTTGCTGTAGCTGACGTCATAGCTGAGCTTGTTGGGGATCTCATCCACCGAATGGATGTTGCGTAACGTGTTGCTGACCAGTTGCGACGCGGTTTTCACCAACGAATCCCTTACCTGCTGACGGGTCTGTTCCGAGGGGGTATTGTCAAACTGTTCAAGCAGGGTGATCACGCCGGCGTCAATCTGCTGGTTGAGCAACAGGGCGATAGCCTCCGGTTGGCGCGCCTGTTCGTTGAAGGCCAGGGTTAAAAACGCGACCCAGTCCGTATCCAGGCTGGCGGTGGCGCGGCTGCTGACGCTGAACTGACTGTGCGTGACCAGGTAAACCTGGTTTTTGGCCCCGCGAATGGCGTTGTCCAGCAGGCCGGCTTCAGCGTGGGTCAGCGGCATTTTTGACTGTTCGAACTCGACGTTATAGCTGTCTGATTCCGGCTGGCGGACAAAGCGCAGGAATAACGATTGGCGAATATCGCCTTGCGCCAGGCTGATTTTCCCCGGTGCGGGGATGAAGTGCTGGCGGATATAGGCTTCGATCGCCGCTGTATCGACCGGCATGTTTGGTGCGATAAAGGTTGCCAGGCCCCCGCCGGGGCTGGTCAGCAAATGCAGCGCGCTGACTTTGCCTGCCGGGGTGTCCAGCACCACCTGCGGCGTAAAGCTGCCGTAGGTGTAACACTCCGATGGCAAGGTTTGATCGTGAAACGCCAGGGCTCTGCCGAGCAGGAAAAAATTCTGTAACGTCTGTTGGGGATTCAAAGAGTCAGTCATTATTTTTCACCCTTGATATCAATCGTTTGATCGCCGGTCACATAGGGCGACCATGAGCCCGTGGAGGTTTTGTAACGAAATCCGGCAGCAAAAATAGAGGTGACATTCCATTGATATTCGAAGCTGTCCTGCTGGTGGGTAAAGGTATGCTCCGACGTTCGGGTTTCGTTTTGCGGCTGAAAGGTCAACACGGCTTTAAGCATTTCGGTGGGCAGATGGGCGGTGATCCGCGCCCGCTGTGCACCAAACTGCGGGAAACTGTAGGCACCGATGGTGGTGTCCTGGGTTATTGGCATGGGGAGCGGCACGGCCTCGCTGCCGGACAAGGAATATGCCGTCGCATCGGCATAGGTATCGTCACCGAGGATCGGGCAACTGAAATAGGGCGTTGCCGCCGTTAACGCCAGGTCCTGCAGCCAGCCGGCAGAGTGGTAAAGGCCGCTAATCCGGCTTTGCTTGGTAAACCCCGGGTCAATGTTGATGGTCAGGAAATGGCAGGGCAGCGCGGCGTAATCCAGTACCAGAGCGCGATTATCACTGCGCCGCACTTCACTGCTCAGGGTGCAATAAGCGCCATCCTTCGGGTAGTTAACGCGGATTTGGTAGAAGAACGCTTGTTTGTCCAGTGCGCTGTTATGGAACCTGAAGGTCAATCGACTGCTGTCAGGAACCAGTAATTGCGTTTGCGTCTGGTCAAGCGGGTAAATATCGCCCGCCGGCACGGTGAGCTGAATGTCGATAAAGACGTTACTTTTCAACCCAAGCGGGAAGGCGTAAAAGACGTCGATCTCCAGTTCGCCCGCCGGTAGTGGCGGGGCGGGGG
>NZ_BCTU01000009.1 GCF_001590925.1 Serratia plymuthica NBRC 102599 | reverse complement strand
CCCCGCCGGTAGTGGCGGGGCGGTGGTGCGATGGATAATGGTATCGGGTGAGACCTTGGCAATTTGCTGTGCCGCGGCAAAAGGATCCAGCAAAAAGCAAAGCGGCCGCCGGCTAAGTACTACCCTATCCAGATTGAAGATCACCCGGCCGCCTTGCGCCGGCAGGCTCAGGCAGATCATGGCCACGTTACTGGCCGGTGGGCCGGCGTAAGGCGAACCCAGCTGGTTGCAGAGCCGATCAAGAAACGCCTGGCTGAAAAGCAAGGTTTCCTCGGGGGCGTCAATCGGCAGCGGCGGGGTGATTTTCAGCGGCAGCCGCGCGATATTCTGGTACAGGTATTGGGTCAACAGGCCATAGTCAAAGGCTACGCGATCGCCCTCAACGGGGTGTGCGTCTTTGACCCCGGCGGCCAACTCGAGCATCAGCGCTTGGGGATCAAACTCGATGGCATAGGCGAGACGTGGCGATACCCCTTCGACAAAGCCGTCCAGCCGCGCATTAAAGCCGAGGGTGTCATCGAGCAGCGTTTTCTCAATGAGTTGGGTGCTGGCCGAATTCAGCAAAATAATAAACTGGATGCACTGTGCCGAATACCAGGTGGCATCATAGCTTTGCCCGCTCAGGGCGCTGTGATACTCGATAGGCACGTCAAACCCCAGGCTGCCGGGCAACACCGGCAGCACCCTTACGGCTTTATCCGGGTATTGCTGTTTGAAGTCCGTCAGACTTTGCTCGCCGGCAAACTGCAGTTCGGTGGTGAAGTTCAGCCAACCATAAATGCTGTCGGTGCTGACACTGCGGACAATATCCAAAGAGAAGGCCAGTGGGTCTGCCGCCAGAATGCTGACGGATTCCGGGTATAAGAAATAGGCATCATTTTGCTGATAGGTGGCGATAAACCTTTGACTACCGCTGATGATAATTTGCTGAAAATCCGGATATCCCTGGTACATGATATTACTTACCCGCCAGATTGAGATGGTTTTGGTAATCCTGATGCCATTCTTGAGGCAGTTTGCTCAGGATATTGACCGGTCGCCGATGATATTCATCCTCACAAACCCTTTGCATCAGGTTATCGCCGACCAATATGCCATTGGCATAGAACGTATTATTGTCGTAAGGCAGCCTGTCTACCGGCGTATCTATCGGTAATTGCAGGTTATAAACCTTAATGTCGCCTTCTTTTTGCACCAGGCTGACAATTTCAGCCTCGCCATCCAGCGTAATAACCCGGCTGGCGTGATTGAGTTCTCGCGCCATGACAATACCTGCCGATGTGATAAAAGGGTGCCCAAGGCTGGCGGTGATGTTTTTTATTTTATTACTGTTGTCTCTCAGAGTGATTTCAACATAATGGCGTTCATGCCCGGTGGTAATGGCATCAATCCTGAGTGCGTGGTCATTACGCGTTCGTATATATTCGCCGGCGCTAATGTCGGTAATGATTTTCTCGTTGCCATCCTGCATCAGGATTTTTGTATTCTCACCCAGGCAGCCATAAACGATGCACATGGGTTTTAACGGTGCGGTATTTAAAAAACGTTGGTCCGGTTCAAGGTTCTTGGGGGCATTGGTAATAAATGCAACGATGTTTCTGCCCTCGACGTTCAGATTGACTCTGAATACATAATAAACCCATTCTCCAGATTCAAAATCAACCTGCTTGAACTTTAACCAGTTAAGATCCCAGGAGAGGGTATCGCCATTAATTTGGGTGTTGGGCGAGTTAAAAATATTTAAATCGCCATAAGGCGTTACGGGATCGCCGCCGGCACGGGTGCGTATCAGATAAATAACATTCTTGGCGTTTACCGGCTGGCCTGCATTAAGGTCTATTTTTCCGTTATAGGTGATGGTGCCTTTAATCGGCACCCTGACGGTACCGTCGCCATCGTAGCTATAACGATAGTCGCAGTCTGGCGCATCACGGGTCAAACAAATCTTTATGGCGTCCTGATTATAAAGACTACGCGGTGAATCATTGTAAATGCTTTTAGGGTAACTTTGCGTAGTAATAATTTCCGCGCCATAAAAAGTATTTTGGTCAATAGTCTGCGCGAAGGTATAAATGACCGTGACCGGAAAATCACCGGTGAGCTGGCTTTGCGGATAATCGCCATTCGCAGTGATTGCGCAATCTGCGGTGTAAACGTAGGCCTTGTTGGATGTCACCTGGCCAACATTGGTCGCCTCGGCGTCAAACAGCCCGAGGGTCTGCGTCACATTGCTGGCAGATACCGGCAAGGAGCCAATGGCATCCGCACGATAGCTTCTGCCGTCGATGGAGTCCAACCGCACTATGCTGTAGACCGGTTGGGCGTAGCCGTTGCCGGCCTCGCTCAGCCGGCCTGCAGTGCGTTTACTCTGTTTCGATTGTTGCCAGACTTGGGAGAATTGCGGCGAAGCACCCGGAGTGACCCCCGCCAGTCTTAGTTGGATATCGTAAAAATCGACCAATAATGGATTGCCTGGTTCAATAATAAATATGCCGGTATTGCTATACTGGTTGATAACCGCTTGAACAATACTCTTTTCATCTGACGTATAATTTTTCGTAATCATAATATCAGGCACCCAATAAAATTCTGGCACTGTCGTGCGAAAGTATCGACGGATAAAATAATTGGCGACAAATAGGGTTGCGGATTTATTTACAGGTTGCTTTGCAATAGGAATAAATGGCACTCAGACTGTCGGAACCAAGATAGGCTTCAAATTCACCCTCAGTCGGATCGATATTGGGGTCCGCGGTCATACTGAAAAGTTCTTGAGCAAACATATCTTTGGTGGCGGAAGGTTTATTTTGAAAGTAGGCTTTTAATTTCCCTTTGCTCACCTTGCGTATCCAGGCGAACTCACCGCCAAGGGTGACCTGGCCGGTGAAGATAAAATCGTTGCTGGTATAAACGCTGATATCATTGGGATAAGCCTGATAACGAACAACCTGATTGACTTCAATATTCTTTAGAGTTTCTTCCCAGGTTTCTCTTTTTATCACGTTTAAGGCAAAGTTCTTGCCGTCAACCGGACCGTCTTTTGCATCTGCGGTTCCCCCAAATAACATGGGACAACCTCTGGCGAAACCGGTGGCTTTCAAACCTAACAGAATAAAGTCGTTATTCCCGACAGTTTTTGGATTACTGTCAAGAATGACGTATTTTTTAATGGGCATAGTCACATCCTTATACGCTTGTGAGTATAAAAATAGAATATATTTGCTGGTCGGGAGCGGTGATTTACTCACCTTCAACAATAGCAATGGCGACTAAAAAATCAACTGACACATAAAAATAAATGAAGTATTTTTTTGTGGCTATCGAGATAGCCAAGCAAATCACCACGTTAAAAAAAACAGATGAAAAATCTTTTAAATAATCAAAAAAAGAGGATGTGATTGTTCCATTTTTGTTAAATGCAAGCGTTAGATGTATGAAATCAACGCATTGGAAAACGGCTTTTTTTAAAATCGGTAGGTGGCTTGTCATTAACGGTAATTGTTAGCAATGTAATTAATCTATTACTTGGGAATTTATTTATTAATGGCATTTATGCAAAGGAGGGTTAACAGAAGAAATAGTGATGAAATAGATTAACAGTCATATTTATTCCAGGCTAATTATATTCAGGTGCAATGAGCATTCAGATCCTTTCGAACGGCCAAAACTCGCGAAGCGAGCCAGATCCCGGCTCGAGCATGTCGAATTTCCCAGCCGTGAAGCTGGAAGAACGCTGTGGATGAACCTTCTATAGACAGGGGGGCAGTTTGGATATCGAAAATTATTGTACGTTAAGCCTGTTTTTTAACCACAATCTGTCGAGGGTATATGACTCAATCTCTGATGTATGAAATCAATGAGCGCTCGTGTTTTAGCGGGCAAGTAACGCCGATCTGAATAAAATGCGAACAATTGCAATGGGGCTGCCGATTGTTCAAACTCAACCTCGATTAACCGTCCATCGCTGATGTAGGGTTGGCAGGCTTGTTTCGATAGAATGGCAAAACCGACACCGGATACCGCAGCTCGTCCTGCCATCTCTCCGCTGTTTACCCGATAATGCCCTTTAACCTTAATTGTCTCGAATCCTCCCTTTTTATTGACAAACTGCCAGGGAGCACCTTTCAGTGCACTTACCGTTGTAATGCAGGGTAATTCTTCAAGTTGCTGGATATGAGAAGGGGTGCCATAACGCTGAATGACGGAGGGGGCTGCAACGATGGTGCAAGGGATAGTCACCAGATGACGGGCTATGTAGTCACTGTCGTCCATCTGACCACGGCTGACAATGATAGCTAAATCCAGATCATCTCGCAGGGATTCGAAACCAGACAAATTTGTGACACAGCTGATCTCCAGGTCCGGGTACTGACAGGCGAAATCGGCAATAACAGAACCCAGCAATGCAGGACCTATTTCATTGGGAATACAGATGCGTAATGGACCCTTGAGTTGCATTTGGCGCAACGTTAATTCTGTCTCAGTTTGCTCAAGCGCCTCCAGTAATGGCTTCGCTCGGGTATAGAGTAAGTGCCCCGCCTGGGTGAGTTTCATATGTCGGGTGCTGCGCTCAATGAGCTGAAGATTCAGTTTTTCTTCTAACTGAGAAATACAACGACTCACATTTGATGTCGGCATTTCAAGGACTTTCGATGCCCCAACAAAACTTTCTCTTTCAACCACCGCAATGAACACTTTCAGGGTATTAAAATCAAGAGCAGACCGCATCAATTATCCCATATATGATAATAATAAATGCCATTTTTACCATCTAATGGGCAATATTGATAGCAGTTAAACTCGGATATCTTTCATCCATAGGTTGCTTGCTATGCCACTGGTCACACAGACGTTTAATCATAAAGCCCTCATGCGGATAGCCATTGCAATGGCTTTTATCCAGTTCACCAATGCGCTGGAATATATGATGTTCAACCCTGTTTTTGCTTTTATGGCAGCAGATTTCGCAGTTCCCGTATCATTCTCAGGCTATGTATCTGGTATGTACACATCTGGGGCAGTCCTGTCGGGAATTATCGCCTTTTACTGGATTGGTCGTTTCAATAAGAAACGTTTTTTAATCGCCAATATGGCACTACTAGGCCTGCTGACACTTTTGACTACATTCACCTCCAATTTTAGTCTTCTACTTACATTACGATTCTGTGCAGGATTGGTTGGAGGTACGACCATGGGGGTGGGTATCAGTATATTGATAAATCACGCCCCGGCTAACTTGCGTGGAAAAATGTTGGCAACAGTGATTGCGTCATTTTCGATGGTAAGCATTGTAGGAATGCCCACTATATTATTTTTGTGCACTCATTATGATTGGCATGTCGCTTTGTGGTTAATAAGTACACTGTGTTTTTTGGCATTACCACTGATTGTCTCCATCATCCCTAAAGACCCTGTCTCTTTCGACACACAGCACGCGCTGCCTCTCGATGTGGATACTTTACTGTTTGCTTCCAGTAATGCGCTTGTACAGTTTAGTCCAATGCTGGTCATTCCCATTCTGGTACCCTTAATGACCCAGCAGTTGGGCGCTTCGCAAGACCTGTTGCCTTGGCTGTTCTTCGGCGGGGGAGTTACAGGTTACCTGTCTACAAAAATGACAGGCGTGTTAACCACCCGTTTTTCTGCTTTGATTCTGGCTACAGGTTCAACCATAGTCTTTATACTGAGTTTGCTAATACCCATCCTGGGCTATCAGCATGCAGCGTTATTTATTACTTTATTTCTCGGTGCATCTTACAGTCGTCTGGTTTCATCTTCAGCGGTTACGATTCAGTTTCCTGATGACAGGCAACGAGCTGGATTTTCTTCATTACAGACATCAATAATGTATCTGATTACAACCGTTGCATTTTTCCTGTCCGCTTTTCTATTACCTGATCATGGCATGGCACCACAAAATGTGAACACGCTGCTGGCAATATGTGCAGTTTCCGCATCAGGGTTCCCAATTATCGTTATCATTCTGCAAAAGAAACTGGCTAAACGTTTTCATCTGTCAGCCATCTCACCCTAACTTTCAGATTTATTACGCCCTTAAGAACAGGGCTCCTGCATCGATTGCCGCATCGCCATTCCATGGTTTTAGTGTTATTAAAACAGAGCTCGATGAAGGGGCGGCGCACTGCCCGGCAGTAAACCCGCCCCTTTGTCTGGTTGTTAACCCCCGGCAACAGACTCGCGAACGAAGTCTTCATAAGTGCGCAGCGGGTGCCCGATAATAGTCTGAAGCTGTTCTACGGTTCCTTCAGCGGCTTGCATGCCGAACGCCTGGATACCTGCCATCATCAGACGCATGTCATAAGCCAGCCAACTGGGACTGTATGAAGTGAGTTGGCCTTCGAAAGCCGCGACGTCATCCCCTCCGTATAGGATCTCCCGCCCCAGGGCAGAACTCCATATTTTCGCCACGGACGCACCGGTAAGCGGTTGCGGCCCAATCAACTCCAACGTTACGCGTTCCTGCGCAGACGATGCTCTGTCGCGTCGCAGCAACTCAGCCACGGCGACATCCGCGATATCTCGCGCATCAATCATTGAGACACCTGCCGAGCCGATTGGCATAGGGTATAGCGCGTAGTTCTCAATCGTCTGTTGAACCATGTGGTCGTTTTGCATGAAGTAAGCCGGGCGCAAAACGGTTGCGGGAATGTCGTGGCTTTCGATCATGCGTTCAACCGTGTGCTTGCCGGTAAAGTGCGGGACGTTAGTAAACTTGTCGGCATGAATCACCGACAGGTAAACGATGCGCTCGATGCCCGCCTCGCGAGCGAGGTTCAGCGCGATCAGGGCTTGCGTAACCTCGTCGGGCGTAACCGCATTAATCAGAAACAGCGTACGCACCGAGGACAGCGCGGCGCGCATCGAGGCGACATCGGTGAGGTCCGCAATGACTTCCGTGACGCCTGCCGGGAACGCACGCTTACCTGCCTGGCGGACAAGGGCTTTGACCTCGGCGCCTGCGTCAGCCAGGCCCTGAGTGATGAGTGAACCAATGGTGCCGGTGGCACCAGTAACGAGAATGCTCATGTTTGAAACTCCTGCATGGGTATAGGGTTAACGAGAGAAGTCCGCAACGACCTTGCCGGTCTGTGAAACAGTACGATTGCGTTCGATTGCTGCTGGAATATCAGCAAAGCCCACTACGTCGCCAATTCTGGACTGAAGGGTGCCGTCGGCGACGTCTTTGGCCAGTTTTTCCAGCAATTCGGGATCGGGCTTATTCATAAACCAGAGGCCCCGGCGGTTTTCCGGCGTGCGGGTCAGAATGTCCGGCGACGACGTACCGATCACTACGCCGTCCTGCGCCAGTACCTGCCAGGAACGGTCCAGCACTTCACCCCCGACATAATCGAGCACCAGGTTTATGTCCCGGGCGGCGTCTTCGAAACGTTGAAAGCGGTAGTCGATGACACAATCGGCGCCGAGGCTGCGTACAAAGTTCAGATCGGCCGTGCCCGCAGTCGCGAAGACCTCGGCACCCGCCCGTTTGGCAAACTGCACGGCGTAGGCACCCAGTCCACCGGCCGCGCCATGAATGAGGATTCGCTGGCCCGGAGAGAGCGGTCCTGCGTGGTGTAAGCTGTTCCAGGCTGAGACGGCGGCTACGGGGATGGCGGCGGCATGGACATCGTCCAGACTCTCGGGTGTCGGGGAGAGGCTGGCTTCATCGATTGCCACGAACTCGGCGTACGCGCCCAGTCCTGCCATTGCGCCCATGACGCGGTCGCCGACACGAAAGCGAGAGGCATCGGGGCCGACAGCCTCGACAACCCCTGCCATCTCGGCGCCCAGGATGAGGGGGAAGGGAAGCGGAAAGGCATTTCGTACCTGGCCTTCACGAACTTTCCAGTCAATACCGTTTACGCCAGCGGCCTGAACCCGAACCAGAATCTGGTTTTGTCCCGGTGTAGGCTTGTCGATCTCGGCCACTTCTGCGGCATCGGCCCCGCCATAGTGACGGATCAGTACAGCGCGTTGTATGTTGTTCATTGCAGTTCCTCGTATCTCGTTCTGATAACGAGACAGTATTCCGTTGCAATAAAAAAACAAAGATCATAAAACATAGACACCTTGTTTCAAAAATGGAACACCATGAACCTGAACGCACTGTCTGATTTTATACTCGTCGCAACGAGTGAAGGGCTGGGGAAGGCAAGCCGTGCGAGCGGCATTTCCAAAGCCACGTTATCGCGACGGATCGCCGATCTTGAGGAGCAACTGGGTGTGAGGCTGATCGAACGTAGCGCTCGCGGTTTGAAGCTTACCGAAGCAGGCGAAATGCTGATGTCCCGAACCGAAGGCCTGCTGAGTGAGGTAAGCGAAGCTATGACGGCGGTCGGTGACGGTGTTTCGACGCCTCGCGGACGTTTGCGCGTAGCGGCACCCGTTCTGTTTTCCCAGCTTTCGATGGGGCGCATTGGCGCGGAATTTTGTGCAGCCTACCCGGAAATTGAGATTGAGATCGTGGCGGAAGATCGCATGGTGGATCTCGTCGAGGAACAATTTGACGTTGCCATTCGGATCAACCCCAGTCCAGACAGCAATTTAGTCGGGCGGTGTTTCGCCAAAGACAGGCTGGTTGTCGTGGCCGCACCTGAAATACTCAAGCCGGCACCCGGCGCAATTAGACCCGTTCCCAGCATCGTAACCTCGAGTTTCCAACCTACGCACTGGAGTCTCGATGGCGGGCTACTGGTCCTGGAGCCGATCCCAAAGCTGCGCTTCTCTTCGTTACTGATGGTTCGGGATGCCGCTATTGCCGGCGGTGGTGCCGCCCTCATTCCTCAGTCCATCGCATGGAACCAGCTTGCCCGTGGCGATTTGGTTCAGTGGGGTACGGTGTCGGGCGCAGATCGAGCACTTTGGGTATTGCATACCTCCAGGCGGCTTGCTGCGCCAAAGGTTCGCGCATTCGTCGATTTCCTGTGCGCCAGATACCCTGACATGTCGCTGGTTCTGACGGGGTGAGGTTACAATACTGATGAAGCATCGCGGACAGGAAAGGCAGGTATCGCACGCTTTGGTCATCTGGATAAATAAGGAAATTATGATGAAGAGAGAGACATTATTCAGTTATGCCCGGGAACATTTTAAATCTGAGCCGGAATATCTCTGGAGTAAGCTGCCGGGCTACGCCGTACTTCGCCATCATGACGGAACCAAATGGTTCGCTCTCGTGATGAATGTACCGGGTACAAAGCTGGGTCTGAAGACGGATGATGTGTTGGATGTCCTCGAAGTGAAAGTCAGGCCGGAGTACATCGGTTCGTTGCGTAAAAAAGAGGGCATTTTGCCCGCTTACCATATGAACAAAGAGCACTGGGTCAGCGTGCTTCTTTCCGGGCCGCTAACGCCAAAGGAAATACATGAACTGCTTGCTGACAGCCATGAGCTGACATCCTGACAACATCATTCAAAAAACAAGATGCGCGTGCTTCAATGCGCGACGCGCGTGATATCGCAGACATCGCGGCGGCTGAACGGCTGCGTCGCGGCAGGGCATCAGATGGGCTCGATAGCGTGGTTACCGGCTCGGCATAACCGGGCTTGGTGCGCTGTGATCGCGGGTCTCTCTCGCTATCACAGCGCATGACCGACAGGATTTCTTATCGGATGAAGCAGGTTCAGGATTGCGGAATGACGATATCGGCGCTGATGCGCGCACCGTCGGCGTCAAACACCAGGCATTGCTGTGCCTGGAATCCCGGTTGCAATTTTTGATAGGGCCGGAAATTCGCATCGCCGGGCAACAGCATTTTAAAACCGTCGTGGCCGTGGCATTGGCCGAACAGATAGGTGTTGTTGCCGAGCCGTTCGACCACTTCGCAGTGGAAATCCAGGCGTAACGGTGAATCTGAGTGGGTTGTCAGGTGCTCGGGGCGAATACCCAGCGTCACCGGCTCGCCGGGCGCGACTTGCAGGGTGGAGAGGGTGAGAGCCAGGGTTTTGTCTGCGCCTATGGAGACGGTCAGTAGCTCTGGCGTCCAGCTCACCACGGTGGCCGGCAAAAAGTTCATCTTCGGCGAGCCGATAAATCCGGCGACGAATTTGTTGATCGGGTTGTAATACAGCGCCATCGGCGCGCCCATCTGTTCCACCTTGCCGTAATTCATGACCACAATCTTGTCGGCCAGCGTCATCGCCTCAACCTGATCGTGAGTAACATACACCATGGTGGTTTTCAGCTCCTGGTGCAGCTTGGCGATATGCAAGCGCATATCGACCCGCAGCTCGGCATCCAGGTTGGAAAGCGGTTCATCAAACATGAAGACTTTGGGATTGCGCACGATGGCGCGCCCGATAGCGGTACGTTGGCGCTGGCCGCCGGAAAGCTGTTTGGGTTTTCTGTCCAGCAGATGGGTCAGTTGCAGGGTTTTTGCCACCATCTCAATCTGATGGCGGATTTCTTCTTTCGGCGTTCCGTTCACCTTTAATCCATAACCCATGTTTTCGGCGACGGTCATGTGCGGGTAGAGCGCATAGGACTGAAACACCATGGCTACGCCCCGGTGAGCGGGTGCCACATCGTTGACCCGTTCTTCGCCAATCAGGATATCCCCGTCGCTGATCTCCTCCAGCCCGGCAATCATGCGCAACAGCGTAGATTTACCGCAGCCTGACGGCCCCACGAACACGGCGAACTCACCGCCTTTAATCTCAAGGTTGATATTGTGCAACGTCACCGTTTTACCAAAACGCTTGGTGACATTCCTCAGTCTTATGCTGGACATCTTGTTGATCCTCGGAAGTTATCAATAGGCAAACCCTGTCAGGGCGTCTTCTGGCCGTTGTTACTGTTGTTATGTAATACGTATAACAAATATTTTCTCATCGTCGTAACAGCCAGAAAGTCTTGAAAAGACTATAACTGCGCTAGATTTCAAGCCATATCACCGGTTTTCATTTCTGCAATAACGATCACACAATGGTGATAATTGTATAGAGTTGGCGCGGTTCTCAGCGTAGCGTATAACAAGCCGAGACAATGACCCGGTTATCGCATTATGCGTTGTAATACTGAACATTGCGCCTGGCCTGAAGCATCTAATCCCAAAGTGATAAAACAAAAATGTAATACCTTCACATGAGGTGGGTAATGAAAACCAAAACAATCACTGCTCTGGTACTGGCCACATTGGCGGCCAGTCAATATTCCGGTTTCGCCCTCGCAGCGGCAGGCCAACAGCTTACCGTCTGGGAAGACATCAAGAAGTCCGACGGTATCAAGGGCGCCATCGCCGATTTCGAAAAACAGAACGACGTGAAGGTTAACGTGCTGGAAATGCCGTTTGCGCAGCAGATTGAAAAGCTGCGGCTGGACGGCCCGGCCGGTATCGGCCCCGATGTGCTGGTGATCCCTAACGATCAGGTGGGTGCGGCGGTGGTGCAAGGTTTGTTATCGCCGATAAAGCTGGATCAGGCCGCAGCCGACGCGTTCACCAAGCCGTCCATCGGCGCGTTCACCATGAATCAAACGCTGTACGGCGTGCCGAAAGCGGTAGAAACGCTGGTGCTGATTTACAACAAGGATTTGCTGCCGCAGCCGTTGGCTAATCTGGATGCCTATTACGATTTCTCCAAACAGCAGCGTGCGGCGGGTAAATACGGCCTGCTGGCCAAGTTTGACCAGATTTATTACAGCCGCGGCGCGATCGCCGGCATGGGCGGTTATATCTTTGGCAACGACGGCAAGGGAGGGCTGAACCCGCTGGATATCGGCCTGAACACCCCCGGTGCGGTTGAAGCCGTCAGTTACCTGAAAAAATTCTATGCCGATGGCCTGTTCCCGGCGGGCATTATCGGCGATGGCGGGTTGAACGCTATCGATTCCCTGTTCACCGAGAAGAAAGCCGCAGCGGTGATCAACGGCCCGTGGGCCTTCCAGCCTTATGCCGACGCGGGCATCAATTATGGCGTAGCGCCACTGCCAACCTTGCCGAACGGCAAACCGATGAACTCTTTCCTGGGCGTGAAAGGCTACGTGGTCTCCACCTGGAGCAAAGATAAGGCGTTGGCGCAGAAGTTCATCGAGTTTATCAATCAGCCGGCCTACGTGAAAACGCGCTATCAGGTGACCAAAGAGATCCCTCCGCTGGTGGCGATGATTGACGATCCGCTCATCAAGAACGACGAGAGAGCCAGTGCGGTAGCCATTCAGGCCAGCCATGCGACCGCCATGCCGGGCATTCCTGAAATGCAGGAAGTCTGGGGGCCGGCCAACGCGGCGCTGGAACTGAGCATGACCGGCAAACAGCCGCCAAAAACGGCGCTGGACGATGCGGTCAAACAAATCAAAATGCAAATCGAAGCGATGCAGGCCAGCAACCAGTAACCGAGCAACGGGAGGTCTCCTCCCGTTTTCAAGAAGGAGCAGTGTGTGATTGTCACTCCAAGTGAAAAGTTGTCCGCCGACCGAGGCCGATACAGCCATTCCGTGGGGGCGCTGATATTGGCGCTGATCCCCGGGTTTGGTCAGTTCTATCATCGCCAATGGGCGAAAGGGCTGATCTTTCTGGTGCTGCTCACCAGCTTTGTCGGGGTGACCTGGCAGTTCCTCACCGAAGGGCTGTGGGGGCTGTATACGCTCGGCAGTGAAGTGCCACGCGATAACTCCATTTTCCTGTTGGCGGAGGGGATCCTCAGCGTACTGGTGATTGGCTTTGGCCTGGCGATTTACGGCCTGTCGATACGCGACGCCTGGGTGAATGGCAGAAAGCGCGATGCCGGCATGGCGCTGAACAGCGTGCGCAAGCAATACCAGATGCTGCTGAGCGAAGGCTTTCCTTATCTGATGATCACGCCAGGGTTTATCCTGTTGGTGTTCGTGGTGATCTTCCCCATTCTGTTTGGCTTCTCTATCGCCTTTACCAACTACAACCTGTATCACACGCCGCCGGCCAAGCTGGTTGACTGGGTTGGGTTCAAGAACTTTATCAATATCTTCACGCTGTCGATCTGGCGTTCCACCTTCTTTGACGTGCTGCAATGGACCGTGGTCTGGACGCTGTTGGCCACCACGCTGCAATGCACGGTAGGGGTGATGTTGGCGATCCTGGTCAATCAAAAGGATTTACGCTTCAAACCGCTGATCCGCACCATTTTCATTTTGCCTTGGGCGGTGCCGGGCTTTGTCACCATTCTGGTGTTCGCCGGGATGTTCAACGACTCGTTCGGGGTGATCAACAATGCCATTCTGGCGTTTTTCGGCATCGCACCGAAAGCCTGGATGACCGATCCGTTCTGGACCAAAACTGCGCTGATCATGATGCAGACCTGGCTGGGCTTCCCGTTTGTGTTCGCCATGACCACCGGCGTGCTGCAGGCGATCCCGGATGATCTGTACGAAGCCGCGACCATGGACGGGGCGAGCACCTGGACCAAGCTGCGCACCATCACGTTGCCGCTGGTGCTTTACTCGATTGCGCCGATCATCATCACGCAATACACCTTCAATTTTAACAATTTCAATATCATCTACCTGTTCAATAACGGCGGCCCGGCGGTGGCCGGCTCCAACGCAGGGGGCACGGATATTCTGGTGTCCTGGATCTACAAGCTGACGATGTCGTCTTCGCAGTACGCCATCGCCGCCACCATCACCATTCTGTTGTCGATTTTCGTGGTGGGCATCGCGCTGTGGCAGTTCCGCGCCACCAATTCGTTCAAGAACGACGACGCGGCCTAAGGGGATAGCAATGTCAAAGAGCATCAAGAAAGAGAAGTGGGTGCGTTTATCGCTGTCCTGGCTGGTGATTATTCTGGTGTCCGCCATCATCATTTACCCGCTGGTGTGGACCGTCGGCGCGTCGCTCAATGCCGGCAACAGCCTGTTGAGCAGTTCGATCATCCCGGAGAACCTGTCGTTTCAGCACTATGCCGATTTGTTCAACGGCAAGGTCAATTACCTTACCTGGTATTGGAACTCGATGAAAATCAGCTTCCTGACCATGGTGCTGACGCTGATCAGCGTCAGTTTTACCGCCTATTCATTTTCACGCTTTCGTTTCAAGGGGCGGCAGAACGGCCTGATGTTGTTCCTGCTGTTGCAGATGATCCCGCAGTTCTCCGCGCTGATTGCGATTTTTGTGCTGTCGCAGCTGCTGGGGCTGATCAACAGCCATATGGCGCTGGTGTTGATCTACGTGGCGGGGATGATCCCGATGAACACCTATCTGATGAAGGGCTATCTGGATGCGATTCCGAAGGATCTGGACGAGTCTGCCCGGATGGACGGCACCGGCAACTTCCGGATTTTTATCGAAATCATCATGCCGCTTTCCAAGCCGATTATCGCTGTGGTCGCGCTGTTCTCGTTTACCGGCCCGCTGGGGGATTTCATCCTCTCCAGCACCATTTTGCGTACCCCGGACCAATATACGCTGCCCATCGGCCTGTATAACCTGGTGTCGCAAAAGATGGGCGCCAGCTACACCACCTACGCGGCGGGAGCGGTGTTAATCGCGCTGCCGGTCGCCATCTTATACCTGGCCCTGCAAAAGTACTTTGTTTCCGGCCTGACCTCTGGCAGCACAAAAGGATAATGCGATGAAAACATTCAAACCGGCTTTATTAAGCCTGTGTCTGGCGGCTGGGCTGCTGTCCGCTACGGCGTTTGCGGCGGACAGCGTCATCATCAAACCGCTGAACAATGTTCCGGCCGGCTTTATCAAGGGCGTGGATATTTCTACCCTGGCGGATGTGGAGCAGCACGGCGGCAAGTTCTACGACCAGAACAACGTTCAACAGGATCCGCTGGTTATCCTCAAACACAACGGCGTGAACTATGTGCGTCTGCGCCTGTGGATCGATCCGCAAGACAGCGCAGGCCAACCTTATGGCGCCGGCAATAACAATCTCGCTACCACGCTGGCGCTGGCCAAGCGCGTCAAGGCGCAGGGCATGAAGCTGCTGTTGGATTTCCATTACAGCGACTTCTGGACCGATCCCGGCAAACAGTTCAAGCCTAAAGCCTGGGACAAAATGAGCTATGACCAGTTGAAAACGGCGATCCATGATTATACCCGCGACACCATCGCCAGATTTAAGCAGCAAGGCGTGTTGCCGGATATGGTGCAGATCGGCAACGAGATTAATGGCGGCATTCTGTGGCCGGAAGGCAAAAGCTGGGGCCAGGGCGGCGGGGAGTTTGATCGCCTGGCCGGGTTGCTGAACGCGGCGATCGCCGGGCTGCGGGAAAACCTCGATTCGCCTTCACAGGTGAAAATCATGCTGCATTTGGCCGAGGGCACCAAGAATGACACTTTCCGTTGGTGGTTTGACGAGATAACCCGGCGCAATGTGCCGTTCGATGTCATAGGTTTGTCGATGTACACCTATTGGGACGGCCCTATCTCAAAGCTGCAAACCAATATGGACGACATCAGCAAGCGCTATAACAAAGACGTGATTGTGGTTGAGGCCGCTTACGGTTATGGCCTGGAAAATTGCGATGATACCGACAACAGTTTCTCCGCCAAAGAAGCGCAGGATGGGGGATATCCGGGCACCGTTCAGGGGCAGGCCGATTTTATTCGCGATCTGATGCAAAGCATCATTAACGTGCCGGATAACCGTGGCAAAGGCGTGTTTTATTGGGAACCGACCTGGATCGCCGTGCCGGGCGCCGGCTGGGCTACGCCGGCCGGGATGAAATATATCGGTGAATCCGGCAAGGATGGCAACGCGCGTGAAAATCAGGCGCTGTTTGATTGCCGGGGTAAAGTGCTGCCTTCATTAAAGTCATTTAATTAATTGCGTCGTCCGTAATAAAGAATTTCAGTGATTATTTTCTAAGGAATTATGATGAATAAATTTCCTCCTTTGAGTGCAAAGGTGCCTGGCCTATTGCATGGAGCCGACTACAACCCGGAACAATGGGTTAATTATCCGGGCATGGTGGAGAAAGATGTAGAACTGATGAAGCAGGCTAGCTGCAATATTATGTCGGTGGGGATATTCAGCTGGTCTAAGCTGGAACCTGAAGAGGGGAAATATCAATTCGCCTGGTTGGACGACGTGCTGAATAAGTTATATGAGCAGGGCATTCACGTATTTTTGGCTACGCCAAGCGGCGCACGCCCAGCGTGGTTGTCGCAGAAATACCCGGAGGTGTTGCGCGTAGGGCGCAATCGGGTACCGGCGTTGCACGGCGGCCGACACAACCATTGCCTGTCATCCCCGGTGTATCGCCGCAAGGTGAATGAGATCAACCTGGCGTTGGCTCAGCGCTATGCGCACCACCCGGCGGTGATTGGTTGGCATATTTCCAACGAATACAGCGGTGAGTGCCATTGCAGCCGTTGCCAGAGTGATTTCCGCGTGTGGCTGCAGCAGCGTTATCAGACGCTGGAGCAATTGAACGAGGCCTGGTGGAGCGATTTCTGGAGCCACACCTACAGCGACTGGTCGCAGATTGAATCGCCTGCGCCGCAGGGCGAGGTGTCGATTCATGGTCTGAACCTGGACTGGCGGCGTTTTTGCAGCACCCAGGCCACCGACTTTTGCGCGCAGGAAATTGCCCCGCTGAAGGCGGCCAATCCGGACTTGCCGGCCACCACCAATTTTATGGAATATTTCTACGATTACGATTATTGGCAGATGTCGAAAGTCATCGATTTCATCTCCTGGGACAGCTACCCGATGTGGCATAACCGGCAGGATGAAACCGGCCTGGCCTGCTATACCGCCATGTTCCACGACCTGATGCGCAGCCTGAAACAGGGCAAGCCTTTTGTGCTGATGGAATCGACGCCGAGCGTCACCAACTGGCAGCCGATCAGCAAGCTGAAGAAACCGGGCATGCATATTCTCTCCTCACTGCAGGCGGTTGCGCACGGTGCGGATTCGGTGCAGTACTTCCAGTGGCGCAAAAGCCGCGGCTCGGTGGAGAAATTCCACGGCGCGGTGATTGACCACTCCGGGCGGCTGGACACCCGCGTGGGCAAGGAGGTGAGCGAACTGGGCCGGATGTTGGCCGCCATGGCACCGGTCGCCGGTAGCCGGGTTGAGGCGCGGGTGGCGATTATCTTCGACTGGGAAAGCCGCTGGGCGATGGACGATGCCCAAGGGCCGCGCAACGCCGGGCTGCATTACGAGCAGACGGTGGTGGATCATTATCGTCCGTTCTGGGAACAGGGCATTGCGGTGGATATCATCAACGCCGATTGCGATCTTTCCGGCTACAAGCTGGTGATTGCGCCGATGCTGTATATGGTGCGCGAAGGCTTTGCCGCGCGGGCGGAGGCCTTTGTCCGGCAGGGCGGGCAGTTTGTCGCCAGCTACTGGAGCGGCATCGTCAATGAAAGCGATTTGTGCCATCTGGGTGGTTTCCCGGGGCCACTGCGGCCGTTGCTGGGGATCTGGGCGGAAGAGATCGACAGCCTGACGGATGACGAAACCAACAGCATTCGCGGCGTGCCGGGCAACGAGCTGGGCTTGCAGGGCAGCTATCAGGCGCGCCATCTGTGCGAGTTGATCAATCTGGAGGGCGCCACCGCGCAGGCGGTTTACGGCGGCGACTTCTATGCCGGCCGCCCGGCGTTGACGGTCAACCGCTTTGGCGACGGTAAGGCGTGGTATGTCGCTTCGCGCAACGATGCCTCTTTCCAGCGTGATTTCTTTATGGCGATAGCGCAAGAGCTGGCGCTGCCGCGCGCACTGGACACGGCATTGCCGCCGGGCGTGACCGCACAGCGGCGTACCGACGGTGAATCCGAGTTCATTATCGTGCAGAACTACAGCGACAAGGCAAAAGCCGTGGAGCTGCCGGGGGAGTATACCGATATGTCGAATGCTAAGGCTCTACAGGGTGAAATGACGTTGGCCCCCTGGGGCTGCCGCATATTGACCCGCAAGTTGGCCTAGTTTCTTCCCCTTGCGCCCGTTCAATCGAACGGGCGTTTTTTTACGTCTGTATCTTATGAGGAAATAACCATGGTCAGTTTAAAAGCCTTTACGCATTATTTCTCGCACCCGAAATCGCCGGTGGAAGATAATAACGTCGACATGCCGTTTTTAGAAACGCTGATGCGGCATTTGGGCGGCCGAGAAAATATCCAGCATGTCGATGCCTGTATTACTCGCTTGCGTGTAACGGTGACGGATTTAGCCAAAGTCGATACGGAAGGATTGCAACAGTCGGGAGCGCTGGGGGTGATTATTATTGGTCAGGAGGTGCATGCGATATTTGGCAAGCAGTCAGATAATTTGCGTAAATTATTGGCGGAGCGTTTTTCAGTTAATCATCAGGAATAAAAAATAATTGGTAACCCCCAAAAGGGGGTTACCAATGGACGACCGCAACCGGAGAGCATCGTCAAAGACACAGAAGATAATGATGAGAGAAATAAGCTACTGCCAATAAACCAAGAGCCGTTATTTACCCTGAATTATGCCTGTTACCACCAGGCTTCAACCTGCACGCCAAAGTTCCAGGTATTGCTGGCGGTGCCGTCCTTGAATGAATTGCCTTGCTCTGAATCGTTGAGATAGGAGGCGTATACGCGCAATTCAGGGCGGGACATGAATTCCGGTCCATCCGCCAACCCCAGCGCCAACGTGTACTTCTCGCCGCCTTGCTTGTAATGGCTGCCGTCTTTGTGGTCATCTTTCTGGTAGAAAGCGCCGGCTTCGCCAATGCCGCGCACGTACTGCGTGAACTGGTACTGTGCCCGGCCCACCAGAGAGATCAGGTTACTCTTATCGATCATATCGCTGAGATCGCTGGCGGAACCCCAGGTCAACACGTGGTTGAGGGAGAATTTATCGGTAATCGGGATCAGCCCGGTATTGATCACCCGGTAACCGGTGGCATCGCGGGTGTTGTTCCAGACGTCATACCAACCGCCGCCCTGGGACACCATGTTCTGCGCCAGGCCCTTGGTGGCGTATTGCAACACCATTTTGTTATAGCCGCCCAGCATGTCCTGACTGATCTCGCCGGTCAGCATCACGCCGTTTTCCGCATCGTACAGGCCGCCGTACTCTTTTTGCTTGTTGGTCGGGTTTGGCATCGCATAGTCGATACCAAACTCGGTCCAGGCGCCGGTCCACGGCTTCCAGCCGGCATAGCGCAGGTCGAGATAGTTGATGTTGAGGTCGTTATCGTTGTCGACGCGGTAGTCCACGTCGTTGCCGTCACCGCGGATCCAGGCGACGGAGATGGCGCCCGGCCCGAAGGAGAGGTTTTCCACGCCGGCACCGGCACCTGAAATGTTCCAGTATTTGGTATCGATGATGTGTAGGTCATGCCGCTGATAGTAGCGCTTGCCGCCCCAGATCACCGCGTTCGGGTCGCCCGGGATCAGCCCTTTGATTTGCAGATTAAGCTGACGCAGACCGAATTGCGCGTCATCCCCCAGCGTGGTTTCATTGTCGTTGGAGCCATCCGACACCATGCTGACCATAGTGTCGAGATAGAAGCTGACGTCGTTCTTTTTGTAGACTTCGCTGCCCAGTTCGATCTCTCCGTAGGTATCGGATTCGTTGCCCAGACGGCCAATTTTGTTCTTCTGCCATTCTTCTAACCCACCATCCTGGGATACCCCGACCCCGGAGCGCAGATAGCCATGGAAATCGATCCCTGGGGTTTCGGCGGCAAAGGCGACCGGTGAGGAAAGCGCCATCGCCAAGGCGACAGACAATGTGCGTAGTCTTGTTTTCATGTAGGCCTCATTATGTTTTTTGTATTACGTTCACATCCACGCAGCAATAGAATGGCTAATCATGACAACAAACAATCGCGTTATTGATTTATTGTGATTTAGTGCAAATAAAACAGCAGGATTTGTAACGGTTAGTGAGAGAGATCACTAAGGTTTGATATGTGAACGAATAACTTTTTTGGAAATTTTATGGATGTGATCGGGGTAACTATGCGGTGAGGAGGGGGCCTGTTACAATCAATCCAGAGCAATCACAGGGAACGGATTATGAAGTCGAAAAACACCACGTTAGAGGATGTTGCCCGCCATGCCGGCGTGTCTTACCAGACGGTTTCACGCGTGTTGAACAAGTCAGCCAATGTCTCTGAAACCACGCGTCGCAAGGTTGAACAATCTATTGAGCTCCTCAGGTATGTGCCCAATCGCCTGGCGCAGCAGTTGGTGGGCAAACAGAGCCGAACGTTGGGGCTGGTCACCGTCTCCCTGGCTCTGCATGCGCCTTCGCAAGTGGCGGCGGCGGTAAAACGTTACGCCAATGCGGAAGGCTATCAGGTGCTGATTTCAATGATTGATGAGAACGTCAATCATGGCATTCAGGACTCGATCAACGATCTCAAGTCGCAGCGGGTAGAAAAGGTCATCATCAATGTACCGCTGGAGACGGCGGTGGCGGAAAAAATCGCCGCGGACAACGATGACATTACCTGCCTGTTCCTCGACGTTGACCCTTACAGTTCAGTGTTTAACGTTTCTTTTAACCCGGCGGACGGCACCCGCGCCAGCGTCAAGTACCTTTACGAGCTGGGGCACCGCGACTTTGCCTTGCTGGCTGGGCCGCAATACTCCATTTCGGCCAATTTGCGGCTGAAGAACTGGCAGGATGCGCTGCAGGATTATGGCCTGACGCCGGTCACGGTGCTGCACGGCAACTGGGACGCGCAAAGCGGTTACGCCGGTGCATTGCAGATGCTGCGCGAGACCCCGCATTTCTCGGCGGTGCTGGTGGGGAATGACCAAATGGCGCTCGGGCTGCTAAGCGCCTTCCATCAGAACCAACTGCCGATACCGGGGCAAAAGTCGGTGATTGGCTATGACGATGCTTATGAAAGCGCCTTCTTCTACCCGGCGCTGACCACCGTCTCGCTGGATCTGGATTTGCAGGGCAAGGAAGCGGTCAGGAAGGTGCTCAACACCAGCGAGAACGAGCTGTCGCGTGCGTCATCGATTCTGTCGGCAAAGCTGGTGATCCGTAATTCCACCGGGCCACGCGAGCATAATGACAAGGATTTGAAGCAGATTGCCGAACAGCTGCGCCTGCTGGCGCAACGCCTGGAGCAGTGATCGCGCTCCGACGCTGTTCGACATTGGTATTATCCGGCTCCGGTGTTTGCGTCCCAAACCGCCAGCAAGGCCGTGACGGCGCTATCGAGCACCGAATGACTGACGCCGTCGCGTGCCAATGTCGAAACGCCCAGCAGGAAGCTGTCAAACAACGTGGCGATGGCGGCAGCGTCGGTATCTTTGGCCAGTTCGCCGCCGGCAATGCCTCTTTTGATGCAGTGAATAAAACCGTTCAGCGTACGCCGTCGCGAATCGGCAAGCGGTTTCAGGACCGCTGAATGCTCCTCAGCACCGCCTGACATTACGCCTAATGCGACCAGGCACCCCTTGGGATGTTGATCCTCACACTGCATCTTCACCGAGCGGCGCAGCGAGGTTTCAATCGCTTCTCTGGGGGGCAGGGAGTCATCCCAGAGCGCATCATTGACCCGCCCATAGCTGTTGAGATAGCAGGCTACCGCTTCTCTGAACAGCGCTTCTTTCGAACCAAAGGCGGCATAAAAACTGGGCGCGGTAATGCCGCCGCCAATGTTCGCCTTAAGCTGAGCCAGAGAAGTGGTTTCATACCCGTGCTGCCAAAACAGATACAACGCCTGCTGAATGGCCTCGTCGCGGTCGAACCGGCGAGGACGGCCCATTTGTGCCATGGTCGTCTCCATGTTTATAAGTTATATACTGATCGGTATGAATATCATTGACACTCAGATGATCCCCCCTTAGCATTATTATACCACTCGATACATAAATCAATTCAAGTGACGTAGCGACCGAGATGCAGCCGGCTAAAACTGGCGCAGATCGCTGTCGTCCATATCTATACTGATCGATACATAAATGGATGAACTGTGAGCCAAACAAATATCAACTGCAGTAATGCCGGGGTGATGCTCGAAGAGGCACCACGTTTGCCAATAGCCGCCTTGCTGGCACTGGCCATGACGGGGTTTATTTGTATTGCTACCGAAACCCTTCCCGCCGGTTTACTGACCCAGATCGCCCCTGGCTTGCAGGTGTCGCCATCGCTTGCCGGGCAGATGATCACCGCCTATGCGCTGGGTTCGGTATTGGCCGCCATTCCGTTGACGCTTGCCACGCAGCGTTGGCGGCGGCGTAACGTTTTGCTGTTGACCATTGCGGGCTTTTTTATTTTTAACTCGATCACCGCCATGTCGGCCAGCTTTGCGGTCACGCTGACCGCGCGCTTTTTTGCCGGAGCGGCGGCGGGGCTGGCCTGGAGCCTGCTCGCCGGTTATGCGCGTCGGATGGTGGCGCCTCATCTTCAGGGCAAAGCGATGGCGGTGGCGATGGTGGGCGCACCGGTAGCGCTGTCGCTGGGCGTGCCGCTCGGGACCTGGCTTGGATCTGTGGTCGGCTGGCGTGCAGCCTTTGGCGTTATGTCGCTGTTGACGTTGGCGTTAATCGTCTGGGTGCTGGCAAAGGTGCCCGATTATCCGGGGCAGACGGGAGCAAAACGGATGCCGCTGTACAGGGTGTTGATGACCCCTGGCGTCAGATCGGTACTGGGCGTGGTGCTGCTGTGGATGTTCGCTCATAACATCCTTTATACCTACGTTGCGCCTTTTGTTACACCGGCTGGCCTTGGCGACCGGGTTGATGCGGTGTTGCTTGTTTTCGGGTTGGCGGCACTGGTGGGGATCGGGATCACCGGTCGGGTGGTTGATCGCCACTTGAGAACTGCGGTGCTGGCCAGCCTCGCGCTCTTTGCCGCCACCAGCGTGTTGCTGGGCATGGGGCTCCAGAATGCGGGGGTGATCTATGTCGGCATGGTGCTATGGGGGTTGAGTTTCGGCGGGGCGGCGACGTTATTGCAGACCGCTCTGGCGGATGCTGCCGGTAAAGGTGCGGATGCGGCGCTGGCCATGAACGTGGTCACCTGGAACAGCGCTATCGCCGGTGGCGGCATTTTCGGCGGGATCTTGCTTGATCGGTATGGCCCGGCGTCTTTCCCCTGGGCTGTATTTGCGCTTTTATTGGGCGCACTGGCCGTCGCGGCCGCGGCTAAACGGCACGGGTTCTCTGCGGGAAGACGCCAGGGCTGACCGGCGGTTGCAGATGGCGCATTCCGTGCGCCATCCGGCTTCAATCCTTGGGTCAGGTGTTATCTACCCGGGGATTGGAACGAGTCGGTTGACTGGGGTATTCCACCTGATGTTTGTGCAAATAGTCCCGTATCAGTTGCCGGATTACCTGAGACGGGGTGACGTCCTGTTGCAGGCACAGCTCTTCAAGGGCTTTTTTCTTATCCGGATCGATGAGTATCGTCAGTCGTGCCGTTTTCTTTTCCATGAGGATTCCTCCAGAGGATGATAATCAAATGATAATGGCATGCTGGGTAATCGGCTATCCAACCCACAATTTCTAGTTAAAATGCAGCCGCTCAATTTTGCGCGACAGAAAACCTAAATCACAGCCAAAGGTCGGGCCGACGGCGGCGGAAAGGCGGCGCAGCAGGCTGAGCGGCGTCTCAACATGGCCCGGTGTAGCGTAAATAATGACGTTGCCGCTGGGTGCCACGCAGTAAAGAACGGTTTTAAACGCGCAGTGCAAGCTGTGATACAGCAGCGTGCTGTCATCGGGCACTTCATGATAATTCAGCACCAACCAGCCCTGAGGCGAAAGGCGACCGGCGCATTGCTCCAGAAAATTTCGCGTGCCCTGTTGCGGGTCCATCGCGAAGGCGCTGTAAAGATCGGAAAATATCAGATCATATTGCCGAGTGGCGGGAGCCCGTAAAAAATCGGCGGCATCGGCGGTGTGCAAGGTGACCGTTTCATCGGCGGGCAGGGTGAAATAACGGCGGGCGACAGACACCACCGCCGGGCGCAGTTCCACCACGTCCAGCAGCATGTTGGGATCATAGGCATGCAATGCCCGCACCAGGCTGCCGCCCCCAAGACCGAGGATCAGCGCCGCCGAAGGCGGCTGCCAGGCCACCGCCATCAGCATGGTTTTTATGTAGTTGTGCACCGGCACCTGCGGCGCGCTGATGCACATTTTGCTCTGCTCGCAAATGCCGTCGAAACGCAGGGTACGGTAGTCTTTGTGGTCAGAAACGATAATTTCACCGCAATGGTCTTCCTCCCGGGCGATGACTTGTCCACGGGGAGAAAAATCAAGGCTATTTAGCAACTTATCAACAATAGACATGGTAGCTTCGCTTTGGCTCCTTTAGAAAACGGGGGGCTTATTTACGGGCGCACATAAATTCGGCCGTACAGATGCGGCGGCCATTGACCGTCGCCATCCCGGAAAAACGGGCAATGCCGGATCGTTGCCGGACAAAGGCGACGTCCATGCGCAATTGGTCGCCGGGTTGGGCCGAGCGGTAGAAACGGGCGCGTTGAATGGACGCAAAGTAATAATGCTCGCCTTCTGACAGTGGGCCGAGAAAGTAGTGGGCCAGCAGACCGGTGCTCTGCGCCAAGGCTTCCACCATCAGGATGCCGGGGAAAACGGTGGTCTGGTGGTGGCCGGTCCAAAAGGTCGGCTCATTGGCGGTGATGTTTTTGATGGCGCTCAAGCGCCCTTCAGAAATCGACGTGCCGGCAGGCAGAATGCGGTCGACCAGCAGACAGGGGAACCGGTGTGGCAGGATAGATTGAACATCCTGGTACTGTAGTGGATTTCCATTCAGCGGCATGATTGATTTTGGATCCTGTCAGCGGGACGAAGCTCGGCCAGCGGTGGCTTATGCGCCCGGCGGGAATGTAATAGCATTATAATGTTATTATCATCATATGCACTAACTGAAAATCGCCAGGTCGGGCATTAAACACCGTTTAGTGACAACGTAACCATGAAGTTGACGATTGAAGCTGACGATTGAAGCTGACGATTGAAATTGTCATCCAACTGATTGATTAATAATTTTTTGAGGCGGGGAGAGAGGGCCGCCATCAGGGCGATAGCGGCCAGAACGGTGAATCAGTGTTTATCACGCGTTATTTTATCGAGGTAGCCCATCAGGAAAGCGGAAAGCACGAAGGTGAGGTGGATAATCACATACCACATCAGCTTATTGTCCGGCACGTTCTTGGCATCCATAAACACCCGCAACAGGTGAATGGAAGAGATAGCGACAATGGATGCGGCTACCTTGCTCTTCAGAGAGGTGGCATCCATTTTCCCCAGCCAGCTCAACTTTTCTTTATGTTCGCTGATATCCAACTGCGAAACAAAGTTTTCATAGCCCGAGAACATCACCATGACCAACAGGCCACCCACCAGCGCCATGTCGATCAGCGAAAGCAGGGTGAGCACCAGATCCCCTTCGGTTATGGAGAAGATGTTCGGCAGAACATGCACTATCTCCTGGAAGAATTTGATCGACAGCGCCACCAGCGCCAGCGACAAGCCAAAGTAAACCGGTGCCAGCAGCCAGCGAGAGGCATACATAGCGTTTTCTATAAAGCGTTCCATAGTCATCTGAGTTTGTTACCAAAAGAGGCACACAGTATAGCTCAGGACGCCCGGCAGAAGGCAAGCGCGGCACCCTGTACGGGGATGGGTTCCTTCCAGGAGGCAGGGCATTTTATGACGGGTAATTCCCTTTCACTCAGTGCGTGTTCTCTGGGGTTATCGTCCATTTTTGGTTATTTTCGCACTATATATTGAGCTCTCCATAAATCGTACTAGCATTTAAATGCTGTAATTAGGAATTTAATCGGTGTTTTATATCGAAACTGAATTATATATATCGGAAATAAATCTACCTATTGGAGATCGTCATGGAAAATTCCCTGAATGGAAAAGTAAGCGGTTGGGATAGCGTTAATGATTTACTGAATTATCACCACAGAGGTAATGGTTTAAACATCAATAATAAACCTTCTTTTGGTGTGGGAGAGGCAGGCCAGCAAATAGCACGCAGTGAACAAACCTGGAATGGTGTGCATATTACCGGCCAGGGTGCGACGGTCACTTATTCCTTTCCTGAGTGGGATTATAATCAGACTAATTTAAATTCCGTCTTTTTCAGAGCAGATGATCGTGAGACGGGCTTGAGCGCGTTTACTGCCGAGCAACAGGTGCAGGCCAAGCTTTCGCTGCAATCCTGGGCGGACGTGGCGAACATTACCTTTGTCGAGGTGGCTCCAGGGCATAAATCCGATATTACCTTCGGTAATTACGAAGGGGCGGGCCAGGCTTATGCGATTAAGCCCTTTACGCAAGCAGGCAAAGACTACAGCGGACAGCATGTCGCAGGGCAAAGTTGGTATAACGTCAATTATGATGTCGCTAATACCGGAGATGGCGTTTACGCCAACCTGCACCCTGATTTAGGCAACTATGGCCGGCTGACGTTCACCCACGAAATCGGGCATACCCTGGGGTTGGATCACCCCGGCGATTATAATGCCGGTGATGGAGCCACCTACAAGTCAGTTCCAACCTATGCCGAAGACACTCGCCAATTCAGCGTGATGAGCTATTGGAATGAATCCTACACCGGCGGCGATAACGGCGGCCATTATGCCGCTGCGCCGCTGGTAGACGATATCGCCGCCATTCAGTATCTCTATGGGGCCAATACCACCACGCGCACCGGGGATACGGTGTATGGGTTCAATTCCAATACCGGCCGGGATTTCTACAGCGCGCAAGACAGCAACCAGAAACTGATTTTCTCCGTCTGGGATGCGGGTGGCAATGACACGCTTGATTTCTCGGGATATACCCAGAACCAACGCATTAACCTGACGGAAGGCTCCTACTCCGACGTCGGCGGTTTGAAGGCCAACGTTTCGATCGCTCTGGGCGCAACCATTGAAAATGCCATCGGCGGTTCGGGCAATGATGTGATTGTCGGCAATAACGCCGCCAATATTATCAAGGGCGGCGCCGGTAATGACGTTATCTACGGCGGAGGTGGGCAAGATCAACTCTCAGGCGGCAGCGGAAAGGATATTTTCGTTTTCGCCGCCGTGAGTGATTCACCTTATAAATCGCCTGACAAGATCCTGGACTTTGAGACCGGTATCGACAAAATCGATCTTTCCTTCTTTAACCATGGCGATAAAGGCAACGACTTTATTCATTTCGTTGAGAACCTCAGCGGCCAGGCGGGAGAGGCATTGTTGTCTTACAACGCGCAAACTCATTTGAGCGAGTTGGCCCTGAATATCCATGGCAATGCCGGGCCGGACTTCCTGGTGCAAATCGTCGGACAGGCGAATGCCGCCACGGACTTTATTGTTTAAGCCTTATGCGGTGGGTTATGCCCACCGTTCTCTTATGGTTTTATTCGCCCCCCTTATGACAATCTTTTCGCACACTGACTGTCTGAACCGCTTTGTAAGGATTTCGTAAGCGGTTAGGAAATCTCTCACCAATGCAAATAATAGGGCTTTAATGATATTGCTTATGATAAGCATTATCATTAACATGCTTTTATTAAGTCTACGCAGAAAGACCATTCTTATAAAATTGTTAATTTTCGTTAATACCCTTGATCCCGATTAATTACCGGGGCGAAGCAACTGCGAGCAAATACCAATAATTATTGCAGGGCTAATACATGTGCAAAACTTTTAATTACCAGGGAATTATCGGGCATTCCATCCTATGGGGGACGTTGATCGGCAGTTCCCTTAACGCTAATGCTGAAGTAAATAAAACTCCGTTAGAAAAGACCACGCAAAATGAAGAGGAAATAACGGTTGTCGCGCCCGTGATTGAGAAAAAGGCCGGGACAATAACCACGATTAGCGCGCAAGACATGCAGAAAAAAGGGGGAAATGATTTCGGTTCGATCATGCGTTATGAACCGCTGATTAGCGCCACTGGCGTCAGTGGAGGATCGTCCTCGGGCAAAAGCGGTTTCGATCGCAGCGGCTACACCGGATATAACATTCGCGGCCTGGAGAGCAATCGCGTCGGCCTGGATGTCGACGGCATTCCGCAGCCAGACGCCACCGGGCGCAGCTATGTCAGCCGAGCCGGCCTTAACACCTTTGGCATCGGCAGGGACTATATTGACCCTTACATGTACGGCCAGGTGGAGATCGAATCGGGAGCGACCTCGATTGAACGTAGCAATACGTCTATCGGCGGCGCTGTTTCGTTTTCGCCGAAGTCGGCAGATCAGTACCTGTCGCCGTCCAAACAGACTTACTTTGGTTACCAGAGCGATTACGACTCGTCCAACCGCAGTTGGCACAACGGCATTACCGCAGCTGCGGGCGATGACCAACTTCGCGGGGTGTTCGTTTATAGCCGCCGCGACGGCCAGGAAACGCGCAACAACAGTGGCACTTATCAGGCTTACCCGGCCAACTGGCATTCCAATGCGCTGATGGCGTCCGGTATCTGGCAGCCAAATGACGAACACAAACTCACCGGCACGGTGGATTACTACGATAAAGTCAACCACACCCATTACGACAGTTGGAACTCGGCCGGCAGCGCCATCCTGGGTACCGCCCAACAGCAGAGCAATACGCGCCGTTGGGGAGTGAGCGTGAAAGATGAATGGACACCGTACAATGATTTCGTCGATACCCTGACATCAAAAGCCTATTACCAACAGACCCAGGCGCATGACAACACTTACATGCCCACCAGTACCGGCAGCATGGAGCGGGTTTACTCCGACTACAACGTCAATACCTACGGCTTTGAGACGCTGATAACCAAAACGCTGGGGCGTCATGCGTTGAGCGGAGGGCTAAACGCCAGGTTAACCGATACCGAGCGGCCATTCCGTGAAGAGCCGGCCCCCAGCGTGTCCACGGCCATCATGCAACCGGAATCAAACAGCCGCAGCTACGTATTGGGCGGTTTTGTGCAGGACAAGATCCAATTTGATCTCGACGGGCACGGTTTTGCCGTGGTGCCTGGCGTGCGCGTGGCTCACCAAAGCACCAAGCCGCAGAACCTGACCAGCCTGACCACCGGCAGCACGGTGCTGACGGAGTCCGAGCTGGAAACGTTATACGGCAAAAGCAACACCGACACCCAGATATTGCCGTCTCTCAGCGTCGAGTACGATATTACGCCGGCGCTGATGACCTATCTGCAGTACAAGCGTGGCGCACAGTTCCCGAACGCCAGCCAGCTTTACGGCTCATGGAATCTCGGCTCCAGCTATGCGGGCACGGCGCAGTATGCGTTGATCGGCAACGCCGATCTGAACACCGAGACCAGCAACAATCTGGAATGGGGCATGAAGGGAGACGTCGTGGACGGGGTGACAATGCGCACGTCGCTGTTCTACAACACCTATAAAAACTTCATTGCGTATACCCGTTATCAACGGGCCAGCAGCCCGGACAAGTTCGCTAATGTGCCTTCCAATATCTACACCATTTATCAAGCGGAAAACCGTGATAAAGCCTATATCTACGGCGCTGAAATCAGCACCAGGGTGAATTTTGGCACATGGTTTGAGCAGGTGAACGGGCTGAGCGCGAATTTTGCGCTGGGATATAACCAGGGCAAATCCAAGTCCAGCTATTCCGGCGATAAATATGTCGATATCGACAGCGTAGCGCCAATGAAAGCCATTGTGGGCGTAGCCTGGGACGATCCGGCGAAACGCTACGGCGCGGCGGTAACGGCAACCTTCATCAAAGGCAAGCAGGCGACGGCGACCAACCGTGAAAGCTACAACAACGCCAGCGGCAGTACGCTCACCGACGCCACCACGGAATATCTGCGCGTGCCGGGTTACGGCCTGGTGGATATGTCCGCCTATTGGCAGGTTGCCCGCAATGTGAAACTGAGCGGCGGCGTGTATAACATCACCGACAGGAAATACCGCGATTACCTGAGCAGCCGTGAACTCACGGACTCAACCCGTCAGGATGCCTACGACAATGCGTTGGCCGTCATGCCGGGAAGAACCTTCCAGCTTGGCGTCAACGTGGATTTCTAACTACCGCATTTTGATCAACCGCTAGCGTTTAAGCCGCCTTTCGTCAATGAAAGGCGGCTGTCGCGCTTTAATGAGGCTGGCCATTCCGCGCTTAAAGGAGACTTCGAATGAAATCATGGGTTATCGGATTACTGGCGCTGCCGTTTTCGGTATTTGCCGGCGAACGTGTGATCGCGATTGGCGGAGACGTCACGGAAATTATTTATGCTCTGGGCGCTGGGCAAACGTTGGTCGCGCGCGACAGCACCAGTCAGCAGCCGCCGCAAGCCACAGCATTGCCGAATGTCGGTTATATGCGCCAGCTCAACGCCGAGGGGATCCTGGCGATGAAGCCCTCGTTGGTGATCGCCAGCGACCTGGCGCAACCCTCTTTGGCGTTGCGGCAGGTCGAACAGGCTGGGGTGAAAGTCGTGACGGTGACGGGTAAACCCGAACTTGGCGCGATCGACGAAAAGATCGCCGTCATTGCCGCCACCTTGGGGCGAGAAAAAGAGGGGAAAGCCCTGCAGGCCAAACTGGATCGTCAGATCGCCGCCGTACCGACTCATCGATTGCCGGTCAGAGTGCTGTTTATCATGGCGCATACTGGCATAGCGGCAATGGGGGCAGGTAACGGCACCGCAGCAGAGGGCGCCATTCGCAGCGCCGGGTTGGACAATGCCCTGGCTGGCGTGACGCGTTATCAGCCGTTGACTCAGGAAGGGCTGGTAGCCGCCGCGCCGCAGTTGCTGGTAATAGGCAAGGCCAGCCTGCAACGGATGGGCGGAGAAGCGAATCTCTGGGCATTGCCGGGGTTGGCGTTTACCCCCGCGGGCAAGCAGCGGCAGTTGCTGGTGATTGATGACAACGCCTTGCTGAGTTTTGGCCTGGATATGCCGACGGCCATAGGGCAATTGCGTCAGGCGGCCGAGGCCGTCGCGCCTTAACTTTTAACGCCTTTGTTATCCACGTGGCCTAATGGCCGCTCAGGGAAGCATCGATCGCGTAAACGCTGTTTGAGTGCGGCCGCGTCGGGGAAACCGCCTTCGGTTTTGCGATCCCAGATGACAAAGCCATCCACGGTGACCTCATAAATGCCGCCGGTGCCGGGAACCAGCGTCACGGCGGCCAAATCGGTGCCGAAGGTATGGAGCAATTCTTGCGCCATCCACGCAGCGCGCAACAGCCAGTTGCATTGCGAACAATAGTGAATGGTGACAGCGGGGGACGTTTTCATTGAGCAGGCCTGGACGGTAAGATTTCTTCATCATCGGGTGCCGCCGCAGCCCTGTCAAGCCGGCCGATCAGGGGCGCAGCAGGGTCAAATCGATCTGCCATTTATTGATTTTATTGTACAGCGTGGTGCGCGATAGCCCGAGCAGCCGCGCGGCCTGCCGCAGATTGCCGCCACTGGATCCAATTACCTGCATGATATGGGTACGTTCGTTATCTTCCAGCCTGGCAGAAGGTGCTGCGTCAGGCTCAGTGAGATCACGAGTGATTTCCTCAGGCAGGTCGCCCACGTCGATCTGCAACCCTTCGCACAGGTTCACCATTCGTTCCACCAGGTTTTCCAGTTCGCGCACGTTGCCCGGCCAACGCCAGGCGCTAAGGCAGGCCATCGCCTGCGGTGACACCTGCGGCGGGATTTTTTTCATGCGCGTACAGAGCTTGTGCACGAAGCCGTTAACCAGCCCGGCGATATCTTCCCGTCGTTCGCGCAGCGGCGGAACGGAGAGGGAGATGACGTTCAGGCGGTAATACAGATCGCGCCGGAAAGCGCCATTCTCCACCGCCTGCGCCAGATCGCAATTGGTGGCCGCGATGATGCGTACGTTGACCTTCACCGGGTGCGTGGCGCCGATCCGCAGCACTTCGCTCTCCTGCAGCACGCGCAGCAGACTGGTTTGCGCATCCAGCGGCATTTCGCCGATTTCATCGAGCAGCAGAGTACCGCCATCCGCCAGCTCAAATTTCCCGGCGGAACCGCCACGGCGCGAGCCGGTAAAGGCGCCATCCACGTAACCGAAAAGCTCGCTTTGCACCAGATCGCGCGGCAAGGCACCGCAGTTAACGGCAACGAAAGGTTCATTGCTGCGTGCGCTGCCGTTGTGGATCGCCTGAGCAAACAGTTCTTTGCCGGTTCCGCTCTCGCCGGTCAGCAGAACGGTGCTGTCGCTGCGGCTGCTGGTGCGCGCCTTGGCGATGGTTTCCCGTATGCGGCTGGAATGGCCGTATATCATGTCGAAGGTATAGCTGGCGCTGACGCCCATCACGCGGCGAGTAATGGCGCGAATACGCTGGTTCTCGCGCAGGGAGAGCACCCGGCCGTCATCCGGCGCGGGCATCAACGAAATCACGCAGGAGAGGGTCGCTTTGCCTTCGGGCATAAAGACCATTTCACGATCGTTACAAAACGGCATGGTCAGCAACGAGCCGGACTGCGGGCGCAGCACTTCGTCGAGGGACAGGTCGCCAGGCTCCAGGCCGTCAAAAATCTGGCGCGCATAGCGGTTGACGGTTTTCAGCCTGCCGTGGCGATCGCAGACAATAACGCCTTCATTCAGCGTTTCCAGAATGGACTGTTGTTCCGCCAGCAGCCGACACAACTGCAACTGTTGGCCGACGGCCTCCGCAGCCGCTTGCACGGTGCCCAGAGTGTGGGCGTTGAAGTTATCCGGCGTGGCGGTAAGCGTCAGCACGCCGATCATCACGCCTTCAGCGTTACGCACCGGTGCCGCCGCACATTGGCGATGGCGCTGACGCAGGCCCATTTTCCAGTTTTCACCGCTTAACACATACACCAGGCGCTGTTCCCGCAGGCAGCGCGCGGTGCAGTTGGTGCCCTGAACCTCCTCGCGCAGAATGCTGCCGACCGGTGTCAAATCCGCGCCGCAGTAGTGAAGGGTGACGCCGTTGGCGTCGGTCAGGTTGATGTGGCCGTCAGGGTTGTAGGCCAGCAGGTTTTCCATGATGCCGTGCGCCACCTTAATCAGCTCGCTGTTTTGCGCCAGAATCATCTGCAACCGGTCCGCGGGCGGCGAGTGATAGACAAACTCCTCGGGGTCGATGCCGTTTTCACGCGAACGCTGCCAGGATTGCAGGATCGACTTGCGGATCCAGCCGGGTTGCCCGCCTTCATTAAAAACCTGCCAGCCTTGCCAAAACAGGCTATCCCATTCACTGGCCTCCGGGCCTCCCGGGAGGCTGAAAATCGGGTCGCTCTCGTCTTTGATCGGCATCAGTCCGGCGGCAGTGTGCATGTGGCTCTCCAGTTTGGAATGTAATGTTCATTTTATTGACATGTGAAATTGACATGTCAATTTAGTTGTCACTCTGTTGCGGTTATCTGTGCATCGCCTCACAAATTCCTCCCTTTTCGCGCTGGCATCCCCTTTGCAATACCCACAGTGAACTCCGTAGCCCGACAAGGGCGTTAACTCACATAAGGAATCACTATGAGTCATTCTCCTCACAACTTGCGCGTTGGCCTGATCGGTGCCGGCAGAATGGGCACTTTCCATGCGGAGTCATTGGCGCGGCGCGTGCCGGGCGCCGTTTTGGCCGCCGTGGCCGATCCGCTGCCGGGTGCAGCGCAGCGGTTGGCGGACAGACTGGGCGTCAGCGCCTTTAGCGATTTGCAGAGCATGCTGGATGACAGAGAAATCGATGCGGTAGTCATTGCTTCCCCGGCGCGTACCCATGCGGAATGGGTGATTGCCGCCGCCCAGGCAGGGAAGCACGTGTTTTGCGAAAAACCGATGGCCATCACGCTGGACGAAGCGGATCGGGCCATCGCCGCCGCCAAACAGGCGGGTGTCGTGCTGCAAGTGGGGTTTAATCGCCGCTTTGTCAGCGGTTTTGCCGCCGCCATTACCGCCGTGAAGGAGGGGGAAAATGGCGTTACCCAGCTTTCCCGATCGGTAACCCGCGATCCGCAGTTGCGCGATCCGGCGCCGATCCCCGCCTGGACCATTTTTTTGGAAACGCTGATCCACGATTTTGACACGCTGTTGCACTTCAACCCGGGCACCAGGCCGGTTGAGGTATACGCGCTGGCGGATGCGCTGGTGCGCCCGGACTTCAAGGATAAAGGGTTGCTGGACACCGCCGTGGTGACTATCCGCTTCGATAACGGCGCCATCGCTACCGCAGAAGCCAACTTCCAGGCGGTCTACGGCTACGACGTGCGCGGCGAGGTATTTGGCAGTAAAGGGATGCTGCAGGCGGGCAATATCAACCTGAATAACTGCGTGCGGTATCACGCCGGCGGCATCGCCATCGAAACCTCACGTCAGGATACCGATCTGCTGCATGACGCTTATGTGGCGGAGCTGACTGAATTCGCCCGCTGTGTTCAGCAGAGGGAAACGCCGCGCGCGACCGGACAGGATGCCCGCAATGCGCTGGAGATTGCATTGGCCTGCATCGAGTCGGTGAAGCAGGGCAAACCGATCACGCTGGGGAGACAATAATGGCCGGATATCAGCTGTCTGTGTGCGCCGAGATGGTGTTTCTCGATCTGCCGTTTGTTGAACGGGTAGCGCGTATTCATGCGCTCGGCTTCGGCGTCGAGATCTGGAACTGGGAAAATAAAGATCTTGATGCGCTGATTGGCACCGGCGCACGTTTTACTTCAATGACCGGTTATCTCGCCGGCAACCTGACCGACGACGAGGATATCGCCCAGCTGTTGCAAACGGCGGAACAGTCGCTCGCCATCGCGCAGCGGTTGAACTGCCCCAGCCTGAATCTGCACGGCACCGGCCTGGATCCCAACGGCTTGCCGGTGAAGCCGGTGGAGGTGGTGACCGGCGCCATGTGGCTGAAAGCGGCCGATACCTTGGGCAAGCTGGCGCAACGGGGGGAGCGCACCGGCAAGGTGTTCACGCTGGAAAACCTCAACCTGCCGCGGGACCATCCGGGCACGCCCTTCGCCAAAGCCTGCGACACACTGGCCTTGGTTGAGGCGGTCAACAGCCCAGGGCTGAAGATGAACCTCGACCTTTATCATGCGCAAATCGGCGAAGGCAATCTCATCGAGCTTATTCGCCGTTGCGGGCCGGCGATCGGCGAAATTCAGGTGGCCGACGTACCGGGGCGGCAACAACCGGGAACCGGTGAAATCAACTATCGGGCCATTGCCGGCGCGTTGGACGAGATCGGCTACCGGGGCGTAGTGGCATTGGAAGGATGGGCATCCGATGACAGCACCGCGGCGCTGCAACAGTTCCGCGACCATTTCACTTTATAACCGCAGTACACCCGGGCTGTGGTCTGTTGCCCGGGATGAAAAGTGATGCATTGATTTTAATAATAAATTTATCTCAACCTACAGGATGACATCATGAAAATCAGAAGCTGGCTGTTGATATTACTTAGCCTGTTTATGGCCTTTAACGTCCAGGCGAAAACCTATAAGGTCGGCGTCGCGCTGGCCAATTTCGATCTCAACTTCGTGTCCATTTTACGCTCGCAAATGGTGAGCGAGCTTAAGCAGTTGAACATGGACGGCCAGTTTGTCGATGCAAAAGGCGACGTGGCGCTGCAAGTGCAGCAGGTGGACGATTTTATCAACCTGGGGGTGGATGCCATTATCCTCAACCCGGTAGATACCCAGGGCGTGAAACCGATGATGGATGCCGCCGAACGTGCGCATATCCCGCTGATTTTCGTCAACCGCAAACCGGAAGTTAAGCTGGGTAATGCCATGGCGTATGTGGGATCGGACTCGGCGGAGGGGGGCAAGTTGCAAATGGAGGCGCTGGCGAAACGGATGAATTATCGCGGCAATGTGGCGATCCTGATGGGGGCGCTGTCCAACGAAGAGGCGCGTGAACGCACCCGCGCGGTGGAAGAGGTGATCGCCAGGTATAAGGACATGAAGGTACTGGAAAAGCAGACCGCCAAATGGCAGCGCAATGAAGCGGTGGATGTGGTATCCGGATGGTTGCTGAACGGCCGCCCGATCGACGCTATCGCCGCCAATAACGATGAAATGGCGATTGGCGCCATCATGGCGCTGAACCAGGCTAAAAACAAAAGCATCCTGGTGGCGGGGATTGACGGTACGCCGGACGGCCTGCAGTTTATTAAGAACGGCGGCATGGTGTTGACCATTTTCCAGGACGCCAAAGGGCAGGCCACCGGGGCGGTGCAGGTCACCAAGGCACTGCTGGAAAAGCAAAAGACCGAGGCTTACAACTGGGTGCCTTATAAAACCGTCACTCAGCAGAATCTGGCGGAGTTTGTGACCGCCAATCAGCAATAGCCGCGGTTTCTGCGGCTATTGCTTGATGATTTTACTGCTCAACCGGCGGTGCGCGGGGCGCGTTTGGCCAGCATTCTCAGCGCCAAACCGCCCGCTGCCGCCAGCGTGGCCAACAATACGACGCCCGGCCAACCGGCGCTTTCGAGGACTTTGCTGCCGAGAGCGGCACCGCTCGCCATACCGATAAACACCAGGGTAAACAGGATGGCATTCAAACGGCTGCGCGCTGCCGGGTTGATGGCGTAAATAATGGTCTGGTGCGCCACCAGCGTCGCCTGGATACCGAGATCAAAACCTACCGCGCTCAGCGCGATGAGCGCCAGTTGGGCGGGCAGCGGAAGCCAGGGCAGCAGAAACATCAGAGCGAATGAACACACCACCATGGCGGCACCGATTTTAGTGACGTAGTCCGGCCCGTGACGATCGGCCAGCATACCTGCCAGGGGGGCTGCCAGCGCACCGGCCGCACCTGCCAGCCCAAAAGCGCCGGCTACGGCACTGCCAAGCTGATATTTTTCCGCCAACATCACCGCCAGCGTCGACCAGAAAGCGCTGAAGGCGACCGACAGCAAGCCCTGAGCCAACGCCGCACGTCGCAGTTCCGGGTAGTCGGCCCACAGTTTCCCCAATGAGCGCAGCAGCGCAGGGTAGCTCAGTGTGGTGTTGGGTTTAAAGCGCGGCAACACTGCGCCGATCGTGAGTGTGATGACCAGCACCCCCAATGCCGCCAGCATATAAACGCTGCGCCAGCCGAAATATTCCGCCACCACGCCGCTGAACACGCGCGAGAGTAAAATGCCGGCCAGCAACCCGGTCATCACCGTGCCCACCGTCTTGCCCCGGTTGGCGTCTGAAGCGAGCGTGGCGGCCGCCGGGATAATGTCCTGCGCCACCGTTGCGGCTAAACCGATCGCCAGACTGCTGAGCAACAACAGCGGAAATGAAGAAGAAAAACCGCACATCAGCAGGGTGAGTGCCAGCAACACGCCCTTTATCCGAATGATCTGGCGGCGATCGTGACGGTCGCCCAGCGGAGCCAGCAGCAGGATGCCCAGTGCATAGCCCGCCTGGGTCAGCGTGGGTACCATGCCGGTATCGCTGACCCCGGCGTGGAACGTAGCGCCCATGATGCTCAGCATCGGCTGGCTGTAGTAAATGGATGCCACGCTCAGACCGGCGCCGGCGGCCAGCAGGAAAACGATTTTGGCGGAAAGCGCATTGTCAGGCGCGGTGGTAGTGGCTGAAATCAGGCTCATGACGGTTATCCAGAACGAGTAAAGTGGGGCTATTTTTGCCAGTTTTCGGCGGAAACTGTAGCCCCTGCACGGGTAAAACTGTTATACGTAATGCGTATGAATAAAAATCCATTTCCCAATGGCGATCGTATAGCCATGCTGCAAACTCTGGTGCGCATTGTCGACAGCGGCAGCCTCTCGGCTGCTGCGGCGCAAATGAATACCTCGCAGCCCACCATTAGCCGGCGTCTCCAGGTGCTGGAGCAACTGCTTGGCGTGAAATTAATCCAGCGTACGACTCACGCCATGAAGCTGACGGACGACGGCGAGCGTTGTTATCAGCATGCGCGCAAGCTGATTGAGCACTGGCAAATCATGGAGGACGAACTGCGCGGCGTGCGCGATGAACCCGTGGGCGTATTGCGGGTGCGCGCGCCGCATGCCTTTGGCCAGGATCAGCTGATTGGGCCGTTGGGCGATTACCTGCAACGCTATCGTCAGACCAGCGTAGAGTGGACGCTCAACGATCATTCGCCCGATTTCATTCCGGAAGGCGTGGACTGCGCGATCCACGTCGGTGCGGTGACCGATCCTTCGGTGGTTGCGGTGCTGTTGGCGCAGGTGCCGCGCATTGTGGTGGCCGCGCCTGAACTGCTGGCACGCCATACGCCGCTGGCGCAGATCGGCGATTTGGCGCAGTTGCCCTGGCTGGCGCTAAACAGTTTTTATCGCAATGAAGTGACGTTGACGCATACCGCCAGCGGCGAAGATTACCGTTTTGACATCGTCCCCAGGCTGAGTACCGACAGCCTTTATGCCGTGCGCAAGGCGGCGCTGAACGGCGTGGGGGTGGCCATGTTGTCATCCTGGGTGGTCAAACAGGATCTGGAGCAGGGGTTGCTTACCCCGTTGATGCCAGATTGGCACGCCGCGCCCTTGCCGATTTATCTGCTTTACCCCTATGCCAGTTATTATCCGGCGCGGTTGCGTAAATTCCTCGAGTTGATGAAAGAAGTGATGCCACGCATCACCGGCGCACAGGCGCCAGTGCCGTGAGGGCGGCAGCTTCGTGCGGCGTACAGCGGAATAGGTCGTCAGCGGAGCGATAAACAGCGTAAATGTAGAGTGCCGGCGGGCGGATTCAACCTGATTGGCGACGGTATCTGTTTGATAATCGAAGAACACCTACCGTCCATTTCACTCAAGAGAATCGCCCATGCACTTTACTCAAGCCATTGCCAGACTCCCTGCCGATAGCTGCGGCAGCGGCCAGACCACCGCTCAATTGGGCGCACCGGATATCGCCGCCACCGGCCGTCAGTTTTTGGCCTATGTGGATACCTTGCTGCGCCTGGGCCTGAAAGTGACGGTGCTACCGGCGGCCCCGGCCTTCCCGGACGCTCACTTTGTGGAAGACACGGCGGTGATAATGCCGGAGCTTGCCGTGATCACCCATCCGGGTGCGCCGAGCCGCCAGGGTGAGGTGGACACCATTGCGCCGCTGTTTGAAGGCGAGCGCCCGGTGGTGCGGATGAGCCGGCACGGCCACCTTGACGGCGGCGACGTGCTGTTGGTCGATCGTCAGTTTTTTATTGGCCTGACGGCGCGCACCGATGAAGCCGGCATTGGCGAGTTTGCTGCTGCGGTAGAGCCGTATGGCTACCGGGTGACCGCCATTGACGTCAGCGCCGGGCTGCACCTGAAATCCATCGTCAACTATGTTGGCCGCAACACCCTGTTGCTGACGGAAGACTACCAGCGCCATCCTGCCTTTAGCGGCTTTAACGCCATCGTTATCCCCGAAGCGGAATCCTATGCCGGCAACACGCTGTGGATCAACGATACCTTGATTACCCCACGGGGTTACCCGCACACGCTGGCCCAAATCGAAAAGTTGGGCATGCCTATCGTTCAGCTCGACACCAGCGAATTTAAAAAAATGGACGGCGGCCTGACCTGCCTGTCACTTCGTTTCTAGCGCTTTCTTGCACCGGGGATCTCAGCCATGAAAAAAACATTAGCGGTTCTACTGACCAGCCTGGCCCTGGGTGGCCCGGCGGCGGCCCAGTCTTTCGATACCATCAGCTTTGGCGTCGACGGCGGTTACCCGCCTTTTGACGTGCTTTCGCCCAGCGGCGAGATCACCGGTTTTGACATCGATATCGCCAATGCGCTGTGTACGCAGTTGCATGCCAAATGCGTTTTCGTCAAACAGCCTTTTGAAAGCATGATCGCGGCGCTCAATGCGCGTAAGTTCGATGCCATTATCGCTTCGCTGACCATCACCGACGAGCGTAAAAAGGAAGTGGACTTTACCGATCGCTACTACCGCAGTTCGGCGCAACTGGTGGCGCGCAAGGGCAGCCCGTTGCTGCCGGATGCCGCCAGCCTGAAAGGCAAAACGGTTGGCGTGCAGACCGGCTCCATTCATGAAACCTATGCGAAAAAACATTGGGCCGGACAGGGCGTGAAGATCGTTTCTTACGCCAACCAGGACAATGTCTATCTGGATTTGATGTCCGGGCGGATTAATGCGTCGTTGCAGGACAATACCCAGGCGGCCAGCAGCTTTATCGATACCCCGCGCGGGCAGAAGTTTGCCTTCGCCGGCCCGGCGATTACGGACAGCAGCATCTCCTCCGACGTGGGCATCGCGGTGGGCAAAGACAACCCGGCGCTGCGTGACGCGCTCAACGGCGCCATTAAGGCCATCCGTGCCGACGGCACCTATGACGCCATCCAGAAAAAATATTTCAGCTTCGACATTTACGGCGGCTAAACCGGCGCGCTGACGCCGGCTGGCCCGGCATCAAGTCAAGTATGGGAGGCCGGGAATGGTCATCGAGTATTTGCCGTTGCTGGCACACGGCGCGGCGCTGTCGTTATGCGTGATGCTGGTTTCTCTGGCGGTGGCGCTGGCGCTCGGCCTGATCAATGCGCTGATCAAGCTGTTCGGCCCGCGTTGGCTACGCTGGTTATCGACGGGGTACACCACGCTGGTGCGCGGCATTCCCGAACTGGTGATTATGCTGTTGCTGTTCTTTGGCGGCGAAATGCTGGTCAACGGCTTTCTTGGCCTGCTGGGGTTGGGGCCGCTGCGCTTCAACACCTTTATCTCCGGCGTGCTGGCGATTGGTTTCGTGTTTGGCGCTTACTACACGGAAACCTTTCGCGGCGCTTTTCTCACCGTTGAGCGCGGGCAACTGGAAGCGGCAATGGCTTACGGCATGCGCCCAGGGCAGGTATTTCGCCGCGTCTTGCTGCCGCAAATGCTGAGTTTCGCCATTCCCGGGATCAACAATAACTGGCTCGGCTTGATGAAAGCCTCGGCGCTGGTCTCGATCCTGGGGCTGGAGGACATGGTGTGGCTGGCGGAGCAGGCGGGGCGGGCAACGCAAAAACCCTTCCTGTTCTATTTCCTGGTAGCGCTGATCTATATGGTGATTACCGCGATCTCCAGTTGGGGCTTTAGCCTGCTGGCGCGCCGCTACGCTCTGGCTTCCTCGACCGCTGCAGGAGCACGCTGATGACTCTGCAAGATATGCTGGAAGTGACGCCCACTTTTTTGTGGAGTGACGGTTCGGATGTGACGGGGCTGGCGCTGACAGCCAAACTGTTTTTGCTGTCGGTGGTGCCGGGCCTGCTATTGGCGGTGCTGATGGCGGTCGGCCAGGTGTATGGCCCGCGCCCGCTGTCCTGGTTAATCCGTTGCGTGACCTATTTTTTCCGTAGTACGCCGCTGTATCTGCAATTGATGCTGATTTACTACGGGCTGTCGCAGTTCGACGTGGTGCAGTTGGGCTGGCAGAACGATCAGCCTTTCTGGCTGCTGTTTCGTGACGCCACCTTTTGCGCCACGCTGGCGTTGGTGCTCAATACCAGCGCTTACGTCGCGGAACTGTTGGCCGGCATGATGGGGACGTTTCCCAGGCAGGAGTGGGTCGCCGGTGAGGCGTTTGGCATGAGTCAGTGGCAGATAATTCGCCGACTGGTGCTGCCGGCGACGTTACGGCGGGGTATTCCTGCGCTGAATAACGAGATGGTCTTTCTGCTGCACGCCACCTCGCTGGCAAGCACGGTGACGCTGCTGGACATTACCGGAGTGGCACGCGCTTTTTACGCCGCCACCTATTCGCCGTTTATTCCCTTCCTGATGGCGGCGGCACTTTATCTGCTTTGCACCTTCCTGCTGATCTTCCTGTTTTCACGGGCAGAACGGCGCTGGCTGGCCTTTATCCGCCGTGACTGAGGCGGCTCAGGAGCGCTTGATGGATTGCAACTCGGTCAGGGTAACGATTTTATCCACCCGGAATTTTTTGCTGGTCAGCCAGGCGTCGGCCAGCAGTCGGTAGCTTTCCATGCTGCGGCAACCGATGCGCACCAGAAAATCGAAACTGCCGCTGACCAGCCAGCAATCCAGCACCTCTGGGGTATTGCGCATTTCCTGCTCGAATGCGGGTTGGGAATGGCCATGATCGGCCAGCGCGATTTGCGCCTGTATCACAAAGGCATGCTCCGGTTCCGGCAGTTCGATAATGGCGCGGTAGCCACGGATAATGCCGTCGCGCTCCAGCCCGCGTACCCGTTCCTGGCAGGGGCGAGCGGTCAGGTTGACCTGCTCGGAGAGCTTTTGATAGGAAATGCGGCCATCCCGGCACAGTATTTCAAGGATTTTTTTGTCGATTCGATCAAGCCGGGCTTTCTTTTCCACAGATAGGACGTCCAATGAAAAGTAAACATCATAAGTTACCTGAACATGCCCTGGGTGGGCAGCGCCAATTCACCAGTTTTCATTTCGGCCAGCCCGGCCTGGGCGAAAAGATTTACCTGCAGGCCGGTCTGCATGCCGACGAACTGCCAGGCATGCTGGTGCTGCATTATCTTAAAAGATTACTCAGCCAGGCGGAACGGCGCGGTGAACTGCAAAGTGAAATAATCATTGTCCCGATCGCCAACCCGCTGGGGCTGGCGCAGGTGCTGCTCAACGGCGGCGTCGGGCGGTTTGATCTGGTCAGTGGCCGCAATTTCAACCGCGACTTTCCCGATCTGGCTCTGTTGCTGCACCAGGAGGCTTTTGCCTCGTCGGAGCCTGCCGTGCCGCAGGTACGCGCTGCGATGCGCGAAGCCTTGCACGCTATGCCGGACCGCAGCGAGGTGGAAGCCCTGCGCCGGCAATTGCTGTTACTGGCCTGCGATGCCGATGTGGTGCTGGACCTGCATTGCGATGACCGCGCGATATTGCATATGTATGCCGACCCGGCCTGGCGCGAGCAGGCGGAAGATCTGGCGCGCTGTATGGGGATCGGCGCGGTGCTGCTTTCGCAAGACAGCGGGGGCGGCTCGTTTGACGAAGCCTGTGGGCTGCCGTGGCATCGGCTGGCGCAGCGGCATCCCGCGTTAAACCTGCAACCCGGCTGCATGGCGGTCACGCTGGAACTGCGCGGGCAACAGGATATCGGGCACCAATTGGCCGGCAACGATGCCGAACGTCTCTATCGTTATTTGCAGCACCGTGGTGCAATTGCGGGCGAGCCGCCGGCAATACCTCAGTTGGATGTCGCCATGTTGCCGTTTGCCGCCGGGGAGATTGTTACCGCGCCCGCCAGCGGCATTCTGCTGCCGTTGCGCCAGCCGGGTGAGTGGGTGGAGGCGGATGAAGCCGTGGCGGAAATCATTGACCCGATCACCGATACGGTAAAAGCGGTGCGTGCCCAGGCGGGCGGGCTAATCTATGCCAGCCGCCGCGCACCCTTCGTCACCCTGGGGGCGGAGATCATGAAGATCGCCGGTAAAACGCCCTATAAAGGCGGCGGTGGCCTGGCGTCGTGAGAAGGGGCCATTAGTAGAGCAGTACCGTTAGAAAAAAAGTAATAAATATGAAATGTGGGTGTCAAATGAATAGATTAGGATGTTTAAACTAATCAGGAATGTGACACTAATGGAGTATTTTATGAAAAGCTACTTATTACAAGGGAATGTGATTAAGTTGCTACGACTGAGCTACCCTCAGTATGAAGGAATAAAAGAAGAAACATGGCGGGCTCTAATCAAAATTGAATCAATTTGGAACCTGGATGAACAAGTTTTGGTTTATACTTAGATACTTTAAACAAACTTCCGACTTACCCGTAAAAATCAAGTTTTTCGTCATTATAGCGATTTCATTCTTTTCTACCATCTTGATTTCCATGCAGCCGGTTATTATGGCGAAATTGGTTGGCGTAATTGACAGTAAACAGCTTGATTTTCCAGTTGTCATTTACTTGCTTGCGCTAAGCTACATTGTTGTTATGAGTTTGAGAAAACTGTCTTCAGCGTTAAATTTCATATTGCTAACTTCCTTGAAAAATAACCTTGTAATAAGTATGACGAATGATTATTTCAAAAATTTATTTTATGATGACAATGCTATAAAGAACAATGAAAATACAGGTGATGTCACACAGCGTCTGAATCAGGCTATAGATGAGTTGACTGTCGTACTAAGAAATATTTCACATAACTTTATACCTCCCTTGCTGCAGTTGATATTCAGCATTATCATCATAATTTCCTCTGGGGACTATATTGTTGCTGCTCTTTTTATAATTTACTTCTCGATTTACTTTATTATCAAAAGAACTTTTAATCCTGGAATTGTAGAGCTATACAATGACTTCTATACAACCTCAGTAAAAAATTACAGTCTCATCACCGATAGTGTGAAAAATATGGGGGCAGCCAAAGTATGTAATTCATATGATTATCTATTTGGTCGTTACGAGAAGCTTTTAAGCAATATCGAAACCAAGCATGAGCGACTTTTAAAGGAAGATATGCGATTCCTGTTGATTGAGTCTGCTTGTAATATTGTTTTTTTTGGATCGTCATTTATCTACTCTCTGTATCAGACTGCTATTGGCAACATAAATATAAGCCATTTTATTATGATTTCATCCTATATATTATTGCTATCATCTCCTCTGGAAAATATTGGTTCAATGTACACTGCACTACAAAAATCGACGATATCCCTGCATGGTTTTATACAATCGTTTTTTGGTATGACCAAGGGAGATAGTGTGGGCCAACCTTGGGCTGGGACTGTTGATTCGTTAAAAATGGTAAATGTGTTTTTTTCGTATGAAAATGCAGATGAATATATTATTAACAATCTCAATCTGGAAATTACCAAAGGGTGTTTTGTTACTCTGACTGGCAGCAGTGGCTCAGGAAAAAGTACCATTGCAAAACTCATGGCCGGCCAGATTGAAACCAAGCAAGGTGACATTTTTATCAATGATAGAGACATTAATCAGCTTTCAGCAAGAGAGCGGGCGGAGGTGATTTTTCATATATCGCAAAATGATTATGTCTTTATGGATACGCTGAGATTTAATCTCAAAATTGCCTGTCCTGAAGCCACTGATGATCAATTAATCCTGGCGTTGAACTTGGCAAGACTCGACGATCTGGCGAGTGATAACGGTACGAGTTTACTGGATATCAAAATTGGTGACAATGGCATGACGCTTTCAGGCGGTCAGCGTCAGCGGCTATCTCTGGCGCGCTTATTTTTAAGGAACCCCAGAATTATTATTCTTGATGAAATCACCTCGGCACTTGATGTCATCAATGAGAGGGGAGTGATAGCAAATATTAAACGCAGTTATCCCCATGCAATGATATGTAACATCAGCCACCGGAGCTCTACTTTCGATTTTTCTGATGAAATTATAGTCATCGAAAAAGGTCGTATCGTTGATAGAGGTGATTTTGTTGCGTTAAAACGCACAAATACGTATATCCAATCGATCCTGCGTCAAGAGGCTATGAGAGAGGCGGGATGATAGTAACACTCACCGCCACATCGGTGACCAGCCAGTTGGTGCGCCGTCGCCGTCTATCAGCAGATCGCTGCCGGTAACGAACCCGGCATCCGGGTCAAGCAAAGTAAGCCGCCAAAATCACTATCTCATCCAAACCAGAAACGACGAGCGATAGCTACCCCAATCCCGCCTGCGCCAATGATGGCCAATATTCATGTTGTCTACCCCAGAGAGGTCCAATAAGTTTCAACAGGCTAAAGGCTGGTGGCCGCACTGATTAGCCCATCAATGGATACATGAATAGCGGGAAAGATGGCTAGCCGACCACCGTCCATGTTAAATTCGCTTGTAGTCCCGTAGCGCCTGATGACAAAGAGAATTAAAAATGAAGATCGGTTATTTTTTCCCTATTGCGATTATTGTTGCGGCCGTGGCTCTGCTGACCCTGTTTATTGTCGGCGGTTATGCCACTCCGGGCGGTTGAGCGCCATCATGTAATCGATCGGGCCAGAGAAGTCAGTGTCTATGAGCACAGCAAAACCGCGCCGCCCGCATGGGCGATGGGTCTATTACATTTTGTATGAAGATATTCTGTGGCCTTGCCCCGTCAAGTGGGAGTGGGAAAGCAGTTACCATGCCTGGTTGCCTTTTTACTATTCGCCAACGCTGGAATTCGTTGCCGGCAATCCCGCCAAAGCGACAAAAATCACCAAAACCAAGACCAAAGTCTGAATCGGGTCGTTTGACTAATCCAAGCCCGTCTGGCTACCCTTAACCTGTCTCTGGCGCCAGCGCCCACACGTCCTCTGCCGCTAAGGAAGCCTGATCATGCGTAACTTTTCTTGCCCGAACTGCGGGCAGCAGCTGTCGTTTGAAAACTCGCTGTGTTTGTCTTGCTCAAGCTCTTTGGGTTTCGATTTGCCTGGCCGGAGATTGGTGGTGATCGCGGCGTCTGACCCTGTGAGCGACGATGAGCCGGAACCGGGGCACCTGTGCGCCAATATGCATATTGCGCAGTGCAACTGGCTGGTGGAGCAAGAAGGGGATCTGTGTGCGTCGTGTCGTCTGACCCAAACCCGCCCGGCGGATGATGATGCGGAAGCGCTCCCGCTGTTTGCCGAAGCCGAAACGGCTAAACGCCGCCTGATACTGGAGTTGACCGAACTGGGCCTGCCGATCGTCAGTAAAAATGACGATCCGAACAACGGGCTGATCTTCGAGTTGCTTTCCAGCGAGCGGCGCCAGGTGCTCACCGGCCATGCGAACGGCGTAATTACGCTGGATTTGGAGGAGGGGGATGACGTTCACCGTGAGCAACTGCGCGTTTCCATGGGCGAACCTTACCGTACGTTACTGGGTCACTTCCGCCATGAGGTGGGGCATTATTATTACAGCCTGTTGATCATTCAGCCCGAACAGCGGCAGGCGTTTGTCGATCTGTTTGGCGACCCGGATGCGGATTACCAGCAGGCGCTCGATCGGCACTACCGGCAGGGCGCCCCGGAAGGTTGGCATGAATGTTACGTTTCCGCTTATGCCACCATGCACGCTGCGGAGGACTGGGCGGAAACCTTTGCTCATTATCTGCATATTCGCGACACCCTGGACACGGCCGCGGCTTACGGTTTTGCCGCGCCAGACGCCGCTTTCAACCATTCAGATGAAACCCCGGATTTTGATCGCCTGATCGGGCAGTGGCTACCGGTCTCCTGGGCGCTGAATCAGCTCAATCGTTCGATGGGGCATGCCGATCTTTACCCCTTTGTGTTGCCTGCACCGGTGCTGGAAAAAATGCGATTTATTCACCAGACCATTGCCGACGCGAATAAAAAGGGCACCGATCAACCAGTGCCCTGATGCGTTGACTTAAAGCGACATATCCACCACCACGCGACCGGTGATTTTGCCCTCGCGCATGCGGCCGAAGATGTCGTTGATTTGATCCAGCGGCTCTACCGAGATGGTTGCCGCGACTTTCTTACGGCCGGCAAAGTCCAGTGCCTCTTGCAGATCCTTGCGCGTACCGACAATCGAACCGCGCACCGTCGTGCCTTCCAGCACCATATTGAAGATTGAAAGGTCAAAACTGCCCGGCGGCAGGCCATTCAATACCATGGTACCGCCACGTCGCATCACGGTGGTCGCCTGTTCAAAGGCCTTTGGCGATACCGCCGTCACCAGCACGCCGTGCGCGCCACCGAATTCCTGATGGAAAAAGCGGCCAGGATCGACGTTTCGCGCGTTAGCCACCACCGAAGCGCCCAGGCTTTTGGCGAAGGCCAGCTTGTCATCGTCAATATCGACCGCCGCCACGTTCAACCCCATAGCGGTGGCGTATTGGATCGCCAGATGCCCAAGACCGCCGATGCCGGAAATGACCACCCAGTCGCCGGCCTTGGTATTGGTCATTTTCAGGCCTTTATAGACGGTGACGCCGGCACAGAGGATCGGTGAGATAGACAGAAAATCGACGTTATCGGGCAGAATACCCACGTAATTGGCATCGGCCAGGCAGTATTCGGCAAAGCTGCCGTTAACCGAATAGCCCGAGTTTTGCTGGGAATGACACAGCGTTTCCCAGCCGCCGAGACAGTGTTCACAGTGCCCGCAGGCAGAGTAAAGCCAGGGCACTCCTACGCGATCACCCTCTTTTACGTGGGTAACGCCGGCGCCCACCGCCACGACGTGACCGGAGCCCTCATGCCCAGGAATAAAAGGAGGGTTGGGTTTGATCGGCCAGTCACCGTCGGCGGCGTGCAGATCGGTATGGCACACCCCGGTGGCGGCAATTTTCACCAGGATTTTTCCGGGCGCGATCTCCGGGATCGGGACCTCTTTAATCACTAACGGTTGTCCAAACGCAGTCACCACAGCAGCTTTCATCGTTTTCATTTTCAGACCTCGAGAAGTTGTAGGGTTGGAACAGGGCAATCTTCAGTTAAAACAGGCCTTGCGGTTTGGCGTCATAACTCACCAACAGGTTTTTCACCTGCTGGTAATGCGACAGCGCCACCTTGTGCGTTTCGCGACCGACGCCGGAGTTTTTATAACCGCCGAAGGCGGCATGCGCCGGGTAGAGGTGATAACAGTTGGTCCAGACGCGTCCGGCTTTGATGGCACGCCCCATGCGATAGGCGCGGTTGCTGTCACGGGTCCACAGGCCTGCGCCCAGCCCGAACTCGGTGTCGTTGGCCAGCGCCAGCGCTTCGGCTTCGTCTTTGAAGGTGGTGATGCCGATGACCGGCCCAAAGATCTCTTCACGGAAGAAGCGCATGCTGTTATTACCGGTGATGAGCGTTGGCTGGAGATAAAAACCTTGCTGCAACGTCTGTTCCTGGCTGGTGCGCTCGCCGCCGGCGATGATTTTCCCGCCTTCGTTTTTGGCGATTTCGATGTAAGAGAGGATCTTGTCGAACTGCTGTTGGGACGCCTGCGCGCCGATCATGGTGTCGGTGTCAAACGGGTCGCCCTGGCGAATAGTGGTGATGCGCGCCAGCACTTTCTCCATAAATTGCGGGTAGATTGACTCCTGGATCAGCGCGCGTGAAGGGCAGGTGCAGACTTCACCCTGATTGAAGAAACCGAGGATCAGCCCCTCAACCGCCTTGTCGATAAACTCCGGTTCGGCCTGCATGATGTCTTCAAAGAAGATATTGGGCGATTTCCCGCCCAGTTCCACGGTGCTGGGAATGATATTCTCCGCCGCGCAGGCCAGGATATGCCTGCCCACCGGGGTTGAACCGGTAAAGGCGATTTTGTCGATGCGCTTGCTGGTCGCCAGTGCTTCGCCGGCCTCTTTGCCAAAGCCGTGAACCACGTTGAGCACGCCCGGCGGCAGCAGATCGCCAATCAGCTCCAGCAGCACGCAAATGCTGAGCGGGGTCTGTTCTGCGGGTTTGAGCACCACGCAGTTACCGGCGGTCAGCGCCGGGGCCAGTTTCCAGGCCGCCATCAGCAGCGGGAAGTTCCACGGGATAATCTGCCCAACTACGCCCAGCGGCTCGTAAATATGATAGGCCAGGGTGTTTTGGTCAATCTCTGTAGCGGTGCCTTCCTGCGCGCGCAGGCAACCGGCGAAGTAGCGGAAATGATCGATCGCCAGCGGGATGTCCGCATTCAGCGTTTCGCGGATCGGCTTGCCGTTGTCCCAGCTTTCGGTCAGCGCCAGCATTTCCAGCTGCGATTCCATGCGATCCGCGATGGCTAGCATCACGTTGGCGCGGTTTTGTGCGCTGGTGTTTCCCCAGTCCTCAGCAGCGGCGTGCGCTGCATCCAGCGCCCGCTCAATGTCCTGCGCGTCGGAGCGCGGGAACTCGGCGACAGTTTTCCCGGTTACCGGGGTGGTGTCGGTAAAGTAGTTACCGGAAACGGGTTCGACAAATTTGCCGCCAATGTAGTTGCCGTAGCGTTGTTTGAAAGAAACCAGCGAGCCAGGCAAACCGGGATGGACATATTTCATGTTAAACACCTCTCAAAGGAACACGGGCTGTAGGAGGGATGCCAGGCTGTGGCACCGTGCCTAAACATAAGCATTGCCTATGCCACATTGTTCCATTCTTGAGGTGTTTATTTGTTAACCCATTTAATATCATTAAGTTAATGAGAATAAATACCCGCAGTCGGCAATAAAAACGGTGATTTATCATTCATTTCTATTATTTTTTGTGTTCCATGTCGCAACGCATGAGACACATTCATGATACATAAATGCAACACTTTTGCGCGGGAGAAAGTCATGTTGCATAAAGAACGGACAGCCGTAACGGGGTTCGCCTCCGACCATGAAAGCAGGCCTCTCCCCAGCCCACTGTCAGAGTCCTGGCGGCGCAGCCAACACTACGGGCTGAGCCGGGCCGACGACCACGTTCCTTTTGTTCGGCCCGCCGTGCTGAATGAAGTGCGCGGGCAAAACGGCTGGGTGGCGCAACTGGCCCAGCCGCTGATCGCGCGTCTGGGGGGCGAAATCAACCGACAACCTTCCATCATTGTGGTGTCTGACGCCAGCGGACTGGTGTTGGAGACCTGCGGCAATACCCATTTCTTGCGCAAGGCGTCGCGCATAGCATTGGCACCGGGCAATCAGTGGGGGGAGCAAGAGCGCGGCACCAACGCGATCGGCACCGCGCTGGCGCTGGGAGAGTTGTGCGAGGTGAATGGCGACGAGCATTTTCTTAATCAGAACGCGGGGCTTTATTGCTCCGCCGCACCGATTTTTCGGCCCGACGGGCAAATTGGTGGGGTGCTGGATATCTCGACGCCGGTGCAACGCCCGTACGGCGATGCCCGGTCACTGATTCTGCAGGCGGTTCGGCACATTGAACATCAATGGGTGAAGAGCACCGTCACGGATCAACACTGGACACTCAGCCTGCACAGCGATGCGCATACTCTCGGTACTGCGCACGAACTGATCCTGGTCTTCCGCGATGACGTTCTTACTGCCGCCAACCGGCTGGCGATGCAAGAATTTAACCTTTCACCGGCGTCCTTTGGGGCGCTGGATTTCGCCACGCTGTTCCCGGAGCTGTCGCGACAGACGCTGGATGCACCCTGTCAGACACGGGCGGCCAACCGTCGCCGTTATTACTCGCTGCTGGAGATGCCAGAGCGGCATTCGCATGTCGTCAGGCCTTTTGTTCAGCCTTTTGATCGGGACGGCGCAGACAAACAGAAAGCGTTGCGTATCCTGAACGCCGGCCTTGCGCTGTGCATTACCGGGGAAACCGGCTGCGGCAAAGAGCACTTCAGCCGGCGGCTGTTCCAGGAAAGCAAATGGCGGGAGGGCAACTTCGTGGCGATCAACTGCGCGGCGCTGCCTGAAAACCTGATCGAATCCGAGCTGTTTGGTTATGCGCCCGGTGCCTTTACCGGCGCCAATCCCAAAGGCTATGCCGGCAAGATCAGGGAGGCCGACGGCGGGGTGCTGTTCCTGGACGAGATTGGCGATATGCCGCTGAGCCTGCAAACGCGGTTGCTGCGCGTACTGCAGGAAAAAACTGTCACCCCGCTGGGCAGCCGCCACGCCTGTTCGGTAGATTTTTCGCTGATCTGCGCCACCAACCGCAATCTGAACACCCTGGTGGCGGCGGGGGAATTCCGCGAGGATCTGCTGTACCGCATTCAGGAGTTCAGCCTGTGCATTTCACCGTTGCGGCAGCGGGCGCATGTCGATCGCTTCATTCTCAGCCTTTGGCATGAGCTGGGCGCCGATAAGCGCGGCATCAGGCTGGCGCCGGACGCGCTGGCCGCATTGGCCCGCTATTCGTGGCCCGGCAATGTGCGGCAGCTGTTGAGTACGCTGAAGGTGCTGCTGGCGTTGGCGGATGACGACAACCTGATTGCCCTTGAGGATCTGCCGGAACAGTTCAACGCGTTGCCGCCGCTTTGCGCGGAGGCCAACGCCGTTTCGCAAACCGAGCCGGAGGTGTTCGCCGCCATCAGAAATGCCAACGGCAACATCAGCCAGGCGGCCAAATTACTGGGCGTATCGCGCAGCACGCTTTATCGCAAAATGGAGAAAAAGCGCCTTGGTGCAGATTGAAGGATCTTAAACCAGAAAACCAAGGTGAAATTAGCCCTTCAAATAACAGGTCACCAACAAGATTAATTCACGTTTTAGGTCTGATGATGCTAATTGCCCACGCCGCGATGCATCATGCACGACGCCTTCAATTGCAGAAGCCAGCACCTGGCTGGCGACTTGCGCTCGTTCTGAACCCAACTGACTGGCAGTAAAGGTAGCGTAATACTCAGCATAGCGACGTTCAAAGTCATGATGTGCGTCACGCCCGGAGAGCGGCACTTCATCAAGCAAAACGCGGTGCAAACGCGGATTAATTAAATGCGCGGCGATTATGCCATCAATCATTTGTTCAACTGCCGCCATCAATGAGTCAGCCTGCGTAGCCTCGTTAGCGGTTTCAAAAACCAGCAATATCGACGCGAGGTGTTGTTTGCGTATCGCTTCTGCCAGAGCCAACTTATTGGGAAAATACTGGTAAAGCGAACCAATACTGACCCCGGCAATGCGAGCCACTTCATTGGTGTTAAATTTTGCCCATCCGTTTTCAGCCAATAAGCGAGTAGCCACATCCAGAATGATGCCGACCAAAAATCGTGAACGGCTTTGCTGCGGCATTTTACGCATGCTTCGTGCTGTATCTGGAACACGAGTATTCACGTGATGGCTCTCCGATTGATAATGCGAGTATTAACTCACATATCAACAGGGAAATAAAATGGTCTTTGCAACGCAGCACAACAGGAAAATCAATCTGCTTAAACGCTCTTCTGGCATGCCAGGGCCCGATAACTTTGAGATTATTGAGCATCCTGATATCGCCTGTGGCGAGAATGAGATACTGGTTCGCAATTGCTGGTTTCGGGTCTCAATATCTACCCGCCTGATGATGAGTGAAGAAGCCGAAAGTGTAAAAGGCATTCCGTTTCCACCCATCAACATTGGCGATACGCTGGCAGATGCGGCAATTGGCGAGATTGTGTCTGCGCCTGCTGCAAGCGGTTTGCAACCGGGCGAGTTCGTGCTTCATCCGTTTGGCTGGCGAGAATATGCCGCTGTCGACATAGGTCTCTGCACTCGATTAGGCAACAAGCTGATTAATCCTGCCGCCTATCTGGGTCACGGCTGGACGGCATATGCGGCTTTGACGCGTGCGACGCAGGTTAAACCTGACGATGTGGTTTTTGTTTCGAGCGGAGCGGGCGCGATTGGCTCCATGGCGGGACAAATTGCCCGTAAACTGGGTGCCAAACGAGTCATTGGCAGTACTGGAACGCCTGAAAAAGCTTCATGGATGAAGCGAGAATTGGGTTATGACGAGGTCATCATTCGCGGTGACGGCACTATCAGCGACCAATTGCACCGCTATGCGCCCGACGGCATTGACATATTTATTGATATTGTAGGCGGTGAGCAATTGGAAGCCGCGGTTTCTCACACTCGGGAAGGTGCGAGGATTGTCCTGCTTGGGGCGCTATCGGCCGAACTTGCAGATGCAAAGTCGACCAAATATGCTCCTGTGGAAATAGACGCTTTCGCTATTATCGTCAAGGGAATTACGATGCGCGGATACAGCGCTGACGAAAATCCGGAAGTATTTGCTGAATGGCTTTCCTGTCTATCACAACCTTCATGGGCGGACATCGAATTTCCTGTGACCCGGTTTAAAGGACTGGAATCGGCACCGTTGGCACTGAAAGAGACGTGTTCCGGCAAGGCTCGCGGTCTGGTACTCGTTGAGCTTTAAACAACATTTAAGGGCGCCGGCGGTAAGAACCGGCGCCTTGAAAGCCGGAAGATCAGTCCCCCAATCCCAGCGGATTGATTTCAGAATGTTCGATTTTCTCGTCGCTTTCCGCCCAGCGATCCAACACTTTCAGGTAGCTGCCGTTGGCGATGGCACTGTTGAGCGAAGCCTGCACGGCATCAACCAGGCCGTTCCCTTTTTTCAATGTCACGGCGATGTTGGCGCTGCGAGGCCAGCCGCCAGGCACTATGCCGACCAGCTTGGTTTTGCCGTTTAATTTGGCCTGATAGGCACCGGCTACGTTCGGCCCGAACGTAGCCTCGGCCCGGCCGGATTGGATCGCCAGCGTCGAAGCCGCTTTATCGGTAACGTAGATCGGCTGGAGAGCGGGCAGCCCTTTGGTCTGATTCTCTTTATCCCATGCCAGCAACACTGCCTCCTGATTGGTGCCGGAGTCGACGATGATCTTCTTGCCGGCGATATCCGGTGCGGATTTTATCGAGGTGATTTTACTGTCGGCCTTCACGTAGAAGCCCAGCGTATCCTGGCGATAAGTGGCAAAGTCGAATTTGGTTTTACGCTCATGGGTGACGGTGATGTTATAAATTGCCGCGTCGTATTTCCCTGAGGTCACCCCCAGCGGCCAGTCTTCCCAGGATGTCGGCACCAGTTTGAGTTTTAGCCCAAGCCCATCGGCGACCAGCCGGGCAATATCCGACTCACTGCCAATCACCGTTTTATTGTCGCGGGCGTACAAGCCGAACGGCGGGCCGCTACCCAATATCGATACGGCGACAGTTAGCGTACCCGGTTCCACGAATTTAAATCCCGCCGGGATCTTGGCTACGGCCTCTGGGCTTTTAACCGTGTTTATCGGGGTTTCATTGGCGATCAGATCAATTCCCGGTGCGGCATTGGCGATGAAGGACATGCTCAGAAGTGCCGCCGCTGCGGTTAATTTAGCGCTATACATCATGATTATTACCTGCATTATTATGTTGTTGAGGCGGTCTGCTCACTATCCTCGAAGCCGCTAAATCTGTGAACGAACAAAATTAACTAACTAATTTTAGAAAAATCGGGTTGCAGCGAAATGTTGCCCGTCTCAATCGTCAATTTCTTCGTTATAACGAGCATTTTCCCGCAGCAGGTTGATTACCTTGGGCGCCTCAACGGCCTTGCTGAACAAAAAGCCCTGTCCGAAATAAAAACCGGCGTCGCACAACGTCTGGCGCTGCTGCTCGGTTTCAATCCCTTCGGCGATGATATCGATAGCCAATTTCTGCCCCAGAATGCCCATGCTTTCGACGATACCCAATATGGCCGGCTCGTCGTTCATCCGGCGGATAAAATCGCAATCCAGTTTAATGCAGTCCAGCGGGTAGTTCATGATATGCGTAAAGGCCGAATGCCCGGTGCCAAAGTCGTCGAGCGCAATCCGAATGCCCATTTCCTTGAGCATTTGCAAGGCCCGCAAAACATACTTCGAACCGTGTTTGTTGAACGCATGTTCGGTGACTTCCAGTTCGATAAGGTGGTGCGGGATGCGGAACATCAGCAATCGTTGCAGGAAGGTTTCGGCATAGTTGTCGCGTAAAAACTCGATAGGGGACGCGTTCAACGACACCGGCAAGACGTCTACCCCGGCATCGATCCAACGCGAGATGTCGGCAAAGACTTTCATCTGCATGGCTTCGCTGATTTTGCTCGCCAGCTCATAGTCACTGAAGGCTTCACTGACGGTATCCGGCAACTGCATGCCGTTTACCGGACAATACCAGCGCAATAGTGCCTCAAAACCCACGATAGCGCCGTTGGCCAAATTGACCTTAGGTTGATAGCTGGGGCGGATGCGGTTATCACGCACAATCTGCCGTGCGTGGTTAAGCTGTGAAGCGCGTGCCTTTGCCTTCTCCATCATCTGCTGATTGAACATGTAAACGCCGCCGCGGCCGCCGTCTTTAAGTTCATACAGCGCGGTATCGGCGCACTTCATCAGTTCCGATGGGTCGCAGGCGTCCTGAGGGTAAACGGCGCAACCTATGCTCATGCCGCAATGCAGCGCCTTACCGCCGTGGGTGATCGGCGATTCGAGTTGCAACAGAAAGTTATTGGCGATTTTGAAGATATCCTGCTCATCGTCCACGTCGCTGATGACCACCGCAAACTCATCGCCGCCGAGCCGGGAAACAAAAGAGTTAGGGTTCAGGTGCGCCGTGAGCCTTTTGGATAACACGCGCAACAGATGATCGCCTGCGGCATGCCCAAGGGTGTCGTTAACCAATTTAAAGTGGTCGAGATCCAACAGAATCAACCCGAGCAATTTATTGTTGCTCAGGGCGCGTTTCATTTCCTGTTTTAACTTTTTCTTGAATAACCGTCGGTTAGGCAGGCCGGTCAGTTCGTCATATTCACTGGCGATCAGCAAACGCTTCTCGGCTATTCTTTGCGAGGTCACATCGCGGGAAACGCACAATATATTTTGTATCCGGCCATTTTTATCGGTGACCGGGCTGAGGATATTATCCCAGTGTTGCATCTTGCCATTCGGTGCGCTGCTAAGGCCGGCAAATCTGGCATTGCGGCCATTCAACACTTTGCGCAGCGCCTTTCGGCCACGCTTGCGTATTTCTACCGGCAGCAGCCCCAGCCACGACATGCCAAACTGTTTTTGGTTTTCATCCAGGCCAAGAGCAATGCAGCCGGCTTTGTTCATGTGCAGCAACGAACCGTCATTATTGATGATCTTGATACAGTCGACGCTGGCATCGAGCATGTTTTGCTGCGCAGCCAAGGTCGCGGCGAGGATATGTTTTTCCAGCACTTGTTCGTGGATATCCACGCAGGTAAGAGACCAGCGCGGTTCTCCAGGCAGGGGATCTTTGGCGGCGTTGAACGACAGCAAAAACCAGCGGAACTCGCCGCTGCAATGGCGCAGACGGCTTTCATTCACAAACGAGGTGGCGGTAGCCATTGCCTGCTGCCAAAGGCTGTACACTGGCGCATAGTCAGCCGGGTGCAGGGCTTTCAGCCAGCCGCTATCCTCATTATCAAACGAGGCTCCACCGGTATATTCGCGCCACCCTTTATTAAAGTGTCCGCCCAGGCTTTTACCCACGCCAATGAGATTCGGTAAACCGTCAAAAATTACATTAGCTATATCAACAGGATGATTGTCATCACTGCGATCAGGTAAAACGTTCATGTCTTGTTCCTTTATGAAAACCGCCTGAGATTCGCTCCAAAAGGAACTGTTTTAATAATATTCGTGCCTGCGGAAATATGCCAATGACCCGGCTTTGCGCAGTAAAAAGCCGATTGAAAGAATGAGATATAATGCCGGGTAAAACAGTAGGATTATTCTTGTAAAAGGAAGGTTGTTTTCTATGGATTAACGCTAATTTGCGATAATTCATAAAAAAATCCCCCATCATGTGATGGGGGATTTTTGTTATTGCGAAGCTTGAACGTTACTTATCAAGCGCGTAAGCGATCACGTAGTCGCCACGGTCCGGCGACTGGCGTGCGCCGCCGGCGGAGATAAGAATGTACTGCTTACCGGTGGTCGGTGAGACGTAGCTCATCGGGGTGCCGCCGCTGCCGACCGGCAGACGCGCTTTCCACACTTCCTTACCGGTGGATGAATCAAATGCCCGCAGGTAGTAATCCTGGGTGCCGGCGATAAATACCAGGCCGCCCTGGGTTGCCAGCGTACCGCCCAGCGTTGGCATGCCTACCGGCATTGGGGCGCGCATTTTAATGCCGAATGGCCCGGTATCCTGCACGGTACCCGCCGGTACTTGCCACACCACTTTCTGGGTTTTCAGATCGATAGCGGACAGGGTGCCGAACGGCGGTTTCTGGCACGGAATGCCCAGCGGCGACATAAAGCGGTTCTTGTTGACGCCGTAAGGGGTGCCTTTTAACGGCACGGCGCCCATGCCGGCGTTAACCGATTCACCACCGTTGCTGGCCGGCGCGTTGGGGTCGATTTTTTGCGGGATCATCTGCACCCACAGGCCCAAACGCATATCGTTGGCGAAGATGTAGTGGTTGTTCGGATCGGTAGACAATCCACCCCAGTTCATGCCGCCCAACGAGCCGGGGAAGCTGAGAGAGAGATCGGTGTCCGGTGCGGTGAACAGGCCATCATAACGCATCGATTTAAAGCTGATGCGGCACATCAACTGATCGAACGGTGTTGCGCCCCACATGTCGGATTCGGTTAACTTCTCTGCGCCAATCTGCGGCATGCCGACAGAGAAGGGCTGAGTCGCCGAATATTGCTCGCCCGGGATGTTACGGGTTTTCACCGGCAGTTCTTTCACTTCGGTCAGGGGTTTGCCGGTATGGCGATCCAGCACGAAGATCTGCCCGGTTTTGCCGCCGAAGACCAGTGCAGGGCGGGTGGTGCCGTCCTTCATCGGGAAATCGATCAGGCTCGGTTGCATAGGGACATCGAAATCCCACAGATCGTTATGTACGGTCTGATAAACCCACTTTTCTTTCCCGGTTGTCGCATCGAGCGCCAGAATGGACGCGCCGTATTTGTGGTCCAGAGCGTTGCGGTTAGCACCCCAGAGATCCACGGAAGAGCTGCCCATCGGCATGAATACGGTGTTCATCGCCGGATCGTAGGACATCGGTGCCCAGGAGTTCGGCGTACTGCGCACAAAGGTTTGGCCCGGCTTCAACGCCGCGTTCGGGTCTTGATTGCCCGGATCGAACGCCCAACGCATTTCACCGGTGATCACGTTAAAACCACGCAACACGCCGCCAGGCATGTCGGTTTGCACGTTATCGGCCACGCGGCCACCCACGACGACGGTGGTGCCCGCCAGCGTAGGGGCGGAGGTCAACTGGTATTTCGGATCCGAGGCATCGCCCAGCCCGGCTTTCAGATCGACGATGCCGTTGTTGCCAAAGTGCTGGCAGAACTCACCGTTATCGGCGTTGATCGCCACCAGGCGCGCATCGATGGTGTTCATCAGAATACGGCGCTGACAGCTGTCACCGGCCGCAAGCTGGACCGGTGCCGCAGGCGTTGAACCAGGGACCGTCGGTTCCGGCAGGGTTTTGGTGGCGTCGAAGTAGGCCAGGCCGCGGCAGCGGTTCCAGACCTGCGATTGCGCGTTGATTTCGCGCTTCCAGATCGCTTTCCCACTGTCGGCTTCGACGGCGATGACGTTGTTGTGCGGCGTACACAGGAAGATGCGGTTGCCGATTTGCAGCGGCGTTTGTTGGTCCTCTGCGCCGTTGCCGCCAGGGCTGATCGGCGTATCGCCAGTATGGAAGGTCCAGGCGACTTTCAGATCTTTCACGTTATCGCGGGTGATCTGATCAAGCGCCACGAACCGGCTGCCGCCTGGGGTATTGCCGTAGTTGTCCCAGTCTTTTTGCTGTTTGGCTTTATCTACCGGGATCAACGGCAATTGCTGGCCGCTGAAAGCGACGGTGGGGTGCGGCTGGAACATCTGCACGAAGGCGCCGATCATACCCACAGCCAACACGGCGGAGAGCAGATAAGAGAGTTTCGCCAGCGGCGATTTCCCTTCCGGTTTACGCAGTGCAGGCCAGCTAAGGAAGGCCAGAATCATCAGGCCGGTTGGCACCATCAGCCGCGAAATCAAAGGCCAGAAATCAAAACCGGCGTCGGCCACTGACCAAATCAGCGTACCGATGAAAACCAGCAGGAACAGCGTGACTGCCGAGGATTTGCGACGGAAGAATTGGATGGCGGAAAGCAGGGTGACGATACCGGCAATCAGGAAGTAGGCGCTGCCGCCGAGCGAGACTAACTTTCCGCCGGCAATGGCGAAAAATAAGCCGGTAACGGCAAGAATTACCCCTAATAAACAACACCATAATTTAAGCTTTATACCCGGCCGGGCAGTTGAATCAGACATGTTCAGGCGGTCTCCGAAAATAATGTGTCTTACTACTCGTTTCCCAAAGTGTAATCGTTGCGCCGCACTTTGCTTTATGGCGGGGTGCGTGGCAAAAAATTAAACAGTGAATGCGCTGAATTGTACCATTTGATTCGTTAGGCTGTTAAGTATATGTTGCTTTTGACACGAATTATTAATAAAAACCTGAGGATGATTCTCAGTATGCCATTGCGCAGCACCCTTTAGTTACCTACCTAAACTACTTTTTCGCCCGGCCTTGAGACATCCCCTAAGAAAAGTCGGCCTGTAAAAAGTGAGTTTATTTAGTTTCATTAATTTCTTGCGAGTATTTGCCGTATATAACTAAGGTCTGGACGATTTATAGCCTTAATTTTGTTTCATCGAGGGGGGAGTGTGAAGTTTCCGACAATAGCCTTTATTGCCGTCATTTTTTGCCCACCAGCGGCTTTTGCCAGCCAAACTCAGCCGATATCCTGGGTTTCCTGCAAAAACAGTTCGTTTAATCAATGGTTCGACGGGGGAGAGATCCTTGCGCGGCTGCAATGCGGCTATGTGGAAGCGCCTTTATCCTACGGCGGCGGCAGTAGCCATCAAAAAGTCAAACTGGCAGTCACACGCCTGCCTGCGACCGGTGAGAAGCAGGGCAGCGTGCTGTCTATTCCCGGCGGGCCGGGGCTGCCGGGGATACAGGTGCCTATCGAAACGGAAGAACTCAATGAAAGTTTCGATATTATCGGTTATGACCCTCGAGGCGTCGGGCAATCCAGGCCAAAAATTACATGTTCCACTCAGCCGGACAACAATGCCGACAATGCCGAGAATGCGCTTAATACCACAGAGGCCGAAAAAGTGAGCCGGACCTGGCTGGAAGGCTGTATTAATCGCACGACGCTCAATGTCCTGAAACACCTGGGTACGGATGAGGCGGTCAATGATGTGGACATTATCAGAGCCGCTTTGGGTGAGGATAAACTGAATGCTATCGCCTTTTCATACGGGACTCAGGTAGCGGCACTCTACGCAGAGCGCTTTCCGAAGAATATAAGGGCTCTGGTATTTGATGGGGTGATGGACATCTCGGACGATGCGTTCAGCAGTGATTACAAACAGGCATTGTCATTCCAGCGGTCATTCGAACGTTTTGCCGCTTATTGTGAAGAAGAACAGCAGTGCCCATTAACGAAAGCCGATGCCACGGCGAACTATCATTCATTGCTGGAAAAAGTAGATAACCTGGCGCTGAGGGATGAAAATGGCAATGATATAGGCTCGGACGCCATTATTAGTGCGACCACAAAAACGCTTTATTCTTCAGAAGATTGGCCGGAACTGGCCAAATTGCTGCGTTCAATCGATAGCGACAAGTTTGATTACCAGGCTCTGGCCGTTTTGGATAAAACCGCTGATCAGGCTACGGAGGCAGAACAAAACGCACGCCCTAAAGCGGTAAATTCCTCCAAACCCCGTAACCAGGCAAACAGCAGCGCTGATGTGGGCGTGGCAAGCGCTGCCGACGAAGAGGCCGCTAATTTAACCTTGATCGGCTGCATAGATTCGGCCAATCCGGGTGAGAATCTTGAACAGAGCCGGCTCAAAGAGCAGAAGCTAGTGGATGCATCCCCTTTCAGTAACTATCCGGTAAAGACGCAGTCTCCACGCAATGTCTGCGACCTCTGGCCATTTAAAGGCACGATGCCGGCGCATACTCCCGTAGTGTCTGCCGAATTGCCGCCTTTGTTATTTGTTGCACAACGTTATGATCCCGCTACCCCTTATGAGGGGGCCAAACGGATGGCGACGTTTTTTAACAGCCCTTTGATTACGGTGAATGGCGACGGGCATACGATTGCGCTTTCCAACGTCAATCAATGCGTAGATGATGAAGTGATTGATTATTTTATTTCCCCTGAAAAAGTAAGGGCCAATAAAAAGTGTTAGCCTTGATGGATAATTAATAGACCGGTGAGCGCCAATATATTGTGTCTTCGATATTTCTGGCGCTTTTATCTTTGTATTTTCGGTTTCTTTAGTTACATAAGGTTAGAAATCCGAATTCATTACGTTAATATTCCCGCTCCACTATGCAGTGCTTCGATTGATTGGGCGTCATCGTTTTAATGCACTGCATAGTGGGCACTATTAAAGCCAAATGAATCAAACCAATAAATACCTTTCATAATAATGGTTGCGCTGCGTAATTATCCAGCCCAACGCTCCTTTGGGTTCTCTTTGCCCTAAACCGTTCAAGCTTGTATTACTCTATCCGACGTTTTACTCCGGCATAAGAAACACATCACGGCATCTGTTTGCTTTTTCATGACTCCGGTGCTTGCCGGCGGCAAACAGTCAATACCAATTGCCGAAGCCAACGATGGGCCGGATCCACTTCGGAGCGCGGATGCCACATTTGCGAGACGGTAATGCCCTGGGTTTTTACCGGCAGTTCAAAAGCGAAAAGTGCGGCGACAACCCCGTTCCCACTAACGATGGGTTGATTGATAAGAAAAGAGGCGGGCACCAGCGCCACCAGGTCAGACGCCTGAGCCACCGCCAGCGCGGCGGGAAAGCTCGGCACCACGGCGGCGATGTTCCGCTCCAGCCCCAACTCCGCCAGCGCCTGGTCCACCGGCCCGTTTATCCGCCCGCTGCGCGAGGCGACAACGTGCCCGCAGGCAACATAGTGCTCAAGGGTCACGTCAGGCTGTAGCGCCAGCGGATGTCCCTTTCTTGCCACCCCTACGAACCTGTCCCTGAATAGCGCTTGCAGGCGTATTTCCGGCCCCATGTCACCCAACACGCCGATCTCGAGATCAACCAAGCCTTCTCGCAAAGGCTTTGAGCTTTTCTCGGGTTTTGGCGCAAAGCGCAGGCGCACTAAAGGGGCCGCCGCCGCTGCCGCCGCGATAAGCGCTGGGCCAAAAGCCTCCACAAAGCCGTCGTTGGTACGCAGGATAAAGGTGCGTTCCAGCGTGGCCGGATCCAGCTCTGCTGCAGAAGGGCGGAGCACGGCGCGTGCCTCAAAAACGGTATTTTGCGTACGCTCGCGTATCTCTTCGGCATAAGGTGTCAGCACCATATTGCGCCCGGCGCGCACCAGTAAAGGATCGCCGGTTGCCGTGCGCAAGCGGCTGAGCGTGCGGCTCATGGCCGAGGCGCTTAACCCAAGACGCCGCGCCGCGCCGGCCACGCTGCCTTCGGCCAGTAACACGTCGAGGGCAATGAGCAGGTTGAGATCGGGATCAGTCATCATGCTTTGTATCCTGAACCAAAGAAAAAGAGAGAAGGCGTTCTGTGCAGGTTATCAAGGCCAATGCTGCGTCTTCCGCCTTCTATTATATCCTACGCCAAGGCCGCTTCCGTCTGTCGGATCTACATTATTCGGCAGACAAATATTGCCGTTTGAGGTTATCGTATTGGCGGCCCAAAATGCTCAATTTTGTTTTTATATCAGTACCGTAAATTGTATCGCCTTAACGCCTTACCTTAAGGTGGGGAAACCGAAGGACATTATGTGATGGATAATTATTCTCGCAGTAATTCGTTTACACAGGGAGTGAAAGATGGAATCCCCTTGCTGCTCGCCATTGCGCCTTACGCTCTGGTTTTAGGCGCCCAGGCATCAAAGGCCGGTCTTACCACGCCAGAGCTTGGCCTGATGACGGTGCTGAACTTTGCCGGTGGCTCGGAGTTTGCGGCCATCCAGCTCTGGCAGGAACCGCTGCCGGTACTGACCATCATTTTGCTGACATTTTTGATCAACAGCAGGCATATCATTATGGGAGCGGCTCTGACGCCTTACCTCAAGCATCTTCCTCGTCGTAAAGTGCTGCCGGCACTTTTCCTGATGGCTGATGAGGGCTGGGCGGTGGCCTATTCTAAAACCCTGAAGAATGCCGCCATCATGCCGGCGGATAAGAGCCTCTCCATGCCTTACTTCCTCGGGGCCTGTTTCCCTTTTTATCCCGTCTGGGTGGGATTTTCGGTGCTGGGGTGCCTGGTTGGCCCAATATTGGGAAATGTAGAAGAGTATGGTTTCGCGATGGCTTTTCCCGCTACGTTTATTGTCCTTCTTCGGGGAATGTGGAAAGGATATCGGGCTGCCCGCCCCTGGTTGGTCAGCCTGGCGGTTGCCGCGGCGGTGTATCTTGTCATTCCGGGCCATGCCTATGTGCTTGCAGGAACGTTCAGCGGGTTATTGGCGGCATGGTTCTGGGGAGATAAAAATCAATGAGCTGGGCTGCCTGTTTAACCATCGCCGGGATGGCGTTAGTGACCTATCTGAGCCGGATACTGGGGTATCTTGTCTTGAGAAATCGCCACCTCAGCCCCCGCGCAAGAAGCGTCATGGAAAGTGCGCCCGGATGCGTAATGGTGTCAGCCATCTCACCTTACTTTGTGTCGTCCAATCCGGCAGAAATCATCGCCATGTTTATCGCGATAGGCTGCGCTATTCGGTTTTCGATGCTGCCGACGCTGATTATTTCCATAGCCTCACTGGGCATGCTGCAGATAGTGCTTAGCTGATGGTCAGGTTTCTCGGGACATCGTCGAGGGGAGAAACTTCTGCGATCGCAATAAAAAAGCCGATAGCAGAATGCTATCGGCTTTTAACTGCAGTTAACGGCAAACCGGGTTTAAGCGGTCGGCAACTGCTGTGCAGTGGTTTCCACCAGCGCCAGCAACACTTTAATGTCTTCCAGGCTGACGGTCGGGTTCAATAACGTCATTTTCAGGCAGGTGACGCCATCAAACTCGGTAACGCCCACGTTGGCGCGGCCCGATTCCAGCAGAGCATCGCCAATCCGTTGGTTGAGCAAGGCAATCGCCGCATCGCCGCTCGCCGCCAACTGTGGCGGGAGGTAACGGAACAGGACGCTGGCCAACTGCGGCTGCATAACCAGTTCCAGCGACGGTTGATCGCCGATGTAGTGCGCAACCTGCTGCGCCAGCGTAACGCCGTGATCGATGATCTCCGCGTACTGCTTTTGCCCCAGCGCTTCCAGACCCATCCACAGTTTCAACGCATCGAAACGGCGGGTGGTTTGCAGCGATTTGGACACCAGGTTCGGCACGCCTTGCGCTTCGTCGAACTCGGAGTTCAGGTAGGCCGCCTGATAGCGCATCAGCTCATAGTGACGGGCTTCTTTCAACAAGAAGGCGCCGCAACTGATGGTTTGGAAGAATTGCTTATGGAAGTCCAACGTAATGGAATCCACCAATTCAATGCCATCCAGATAATCGCGGTATTTCTCCGACAGCAACAATGCACCGCCCCAGGCCGCATCGACATGCACCCAGATCTGGTGTTTCGCCGCCAACTGCGCGATAGCGCGCAGGGGATCGATAGCGCCGGCATCCGTGGTGCCTGCGGTCGCTACAATCGCCAGGATCTGCTCGCCATTGGCTTCGGCCTGCGTCACTTTTTCGGCTAAATCGTTCAGGTCCATACGCGCGAACCGATCGGTTTTCACCAGCGTGACGGATTGATAACCCAGACCCAGCAACGCCATGTTCTTTTGCACCGAGAAGTGGGCGTTTTCAGAACACAAGACTTTAATCTTTTTCAGGTTGCCGACCAGGCCATCCTGCTGGATAGAGTGCCCCTGGCGCGCAAAGAAGGCATCGCGCGCCAACATCAGGCCCATCAGGTTGCTCTGGGTACCGCCGCTGGTGAACACCCCGGCATCGCCAGGCTGGTAACCCACCTGGGTGCGCAACCATTCGATCAATTTCATCTCGATGATGGTGGCGGATGGGCTTTGATCCCAGGAGTCCATGCTTTGGTTGGTGGCGTTAATCAAGACCTCAGCGGCCTGGCTGACCACCAGGCTTGGGCAATGCAAATGCGCCACGCACTGCGGGTGGTGAACCGACAGGCTGTCTTTTAAAAAGTACTCAATCGCGCGTTCAATCGCGGCTTGGTTGCCCAGGCCCTGTGGATTGAAATCGAGCGTAATGCGTTCACGCAGTTCGGCAACGGTTTTGCCCTGATACATCTCAGGTTGTTGCAGCCACTGCACAACGGCCTGGGTACTTTGTGCAATCGCTTGCTGGTATGCCTCGGTGCTTTGCGCCGAGGCCGCCAGAATCGGGTTTAACTTGGACATCGCGGTCATTCACTCCACTCAGACGGGTTTGACGCCGGCCGCTAACAGGGCTTGTTCAAATTTATCCAGGAAAATACCCAACTCATCGTTGGTGATCAGCAGGGAAGGCAGCAGACGCAGTACGCAACCATTGCGGCCACCGCGCTCCAGAATCAGCCCGGCTTCAAAGCATTTTTTCTGCAGCAGTGCGGATAATTGGCCATCGGCAGGGTAGCAACCCATATGATCTTGGGCTTCGCCAGGTTTAACGATCTCAATACCAATCATCAAGCCCAGGCCACGCACGTGACCTATCACCGGGTAACGCTTTTGCAGCTCGGCCAGTTTGGCTTTTAGCCATTCGCCCTGGGTGGCCACTTTTTCGGCAATCTGGTTGTCTTTAAGGTGCTGCAGGGTGGTCAGGCCGGTCGCCATCGCCAATTGGTTGCCGCGGAAGGTACCGGTATGGTGGCCAGGTTCCCAGGCGTCAAACTGCTTCTTGATGGCCAATACGGCCAATGGCAAACCGCCGCCTACGGCTTTGGACATCACGATGATGTCCGGCTCAATGCCCGCGTGCTCAAAGGCGAAGAATTTGCCGGTACGCGCAAAGCCGGCCTGAACTTCATCGATGATCAGCAAAATGCCGTGTTCCTGAGTGACTTTGCGAATGCGCTGCAACCACTCGGCCGGGGCCGGGTTAACGCCGCCTTCACCCTGAACGGCTTCCAGAATGACGGCCGCAGGTTTACGTACGCCGCTTTCGACGTCATTGATCAGGTTTTCGAAATAGTAGGTCAATGCCTTGACGCCAGCCTCGCCGCCAATGCCCAGCGGGCAGCGGTACAGGTGCGGGTAAGGCATAAACTGGACTTCCGGCATCATGCCGTTGATGGCTTCTTTCGGTGACAGGTTACCCGTTACCGCCAGCGCGCCATGGGTCATGCCATGATAGCCGCCGGAGAAGCTGATCACGCCGGAGCGGCCAGTGTGTTTTTTTGCCAGTTTCAGTGCGGCTTCAACGGCGTCTGCGCCGGAAGGGCCGGTGAACTGCAGGCAATACTCTTTACCCTGGCCGGGTAACAAGGAGAGCAGATATTCGGAGAAACGATCTTTCAACGGCGTTGTCAGATCGAGAGTATGTAACGGCAAGCCGCTGGTAATGACATCTTGGATGCTTTTCAGCATGTCAGGGTGGTTGTGCCCAAGCGCCAAGGTTCCGGCGCCAGCCAGGCAGTCAAGATACTGATTATTCTCAACGTCTGTGATCCACACGCCCTCTGCTTTGGCAATGGCCAGTGGCAATTTGCGCGGATAACTCCTGACATTCGATTCAAATTCGGCCTGTCTCGCCAAATAGGTTTCATTGTTTCCGTTTAATGAATTCGCAACTAAAGTGTCAATACGGACTTTATCCGTCATCATATCTCTCCTACAACCGGGGGTATCAAAACGCCCTGGTTGAATTAATTGAATTTAAAAGTAAACCCGGTAAAAAATCGCGTACAATATATGGCTTTTTAGCCTGGGACTCAATAGCTTATTTCCCTTTGATTTTACTGATTTTTTTTAGCTTCAATCAATATGTTGCTGTTTTTGTGACCGTTCGTGGCTCCCCCGAGGTTGCACCTGCCGGCTAAAATGTTTGCTGGCAAACATTTAGACTCGTTTTTTGTGTGGCGATAGACTGACCGGCGGGGGCTGACTCGTCCGCCAGGCCGCGCCAGTCGCGGCCTTAAGCGGTGGCGGTACTTAAATCAATAAACATCGAATAATCGCGGCCGTATTTTATTATCATGGTGAGTATGTATTCGGATGAATACATAATTTTTATTTGAGGATCTTTGCAGGGAATTAACTCTGGTGCTATATTAAGAAGATTCGCAACCCCAATATTTCATCGACCATTCATATTTGAATTTATATTAATAAATATAAAGATCGCGCTAATAGAGTTAAACGTAAAAACATTGGCCTTCAGAGTGACTTTTATTTTTCTGCCGCATGCCGCCACGGAATAATTACGCCTTTTATTTTTCTCGAAAAAAAGAGGCGCCGCTGTTTATTGTTTTTATGTGAGGCTTCTATGAACTTAATTTATCGGGCGTTATTCTACGCCTTTGCATTGATGCTGTCCTTTTTTAGCAGTACTGCGGTTATTGCAGGCCAGCTAATATTGAAAAACACCTCTTTATCGCCCATTACTTGCACGGTTGACGGTTGGACGGTCTCTTCAGGCAGCAATTTCGATTGGTTCATTAAGGTGCAGCCGGGGCAGTCATTCTTTGTTGGGCAGAACACCAGCAGGCCGAAAGACCCGGTAATTAATTGGGCAAAGTGCAATAACTTGCAAACCCGCGCAATGACCATAACGCCCAGCGGCCCCAATCAAACGCTGGTGCTGAATGGGCAACAAACGCAAGTATTGAACGTCTCGCTTTATCCTTTTCTTCCTACGTTGCCCACGGATAACTTCGAAAATTTGGTCGCCTATATTGTGCAGACTTATCAGTCGCAGCACCCGCAGGTGTTACTCAATGCCGTGCTGAATCCGCAGGTGAACATTTACAGTTTTACCGAGTTGCCGGTCCTGCTGGGTAATGATGGATTTGACGTGATTGAGCTTGATGTCCTTTATCTGGGTTTCCTGGCGGATAATCATCTGATCAACCCCGCCCAGATTACCGGCGAAGCGCCCTGGGCCGTGGCGCTGGCGGGGGCGACTTACCAAGGCCAGTTATGGGCGATCCCCAGTTGGCTCTGCATGGACTTTTTCTACGCGTTCGATCAGGCGATTCAGCAGCAGAAAACCTTGTCGAAAATGCTGAATTATTTGAATACCCGAACATCATCAGTCGCCAAAATGGCAGGCAGCTTTAATGGCAGTTGGGCTATTCCTTCCGACTATATCAACGCTTATGTGCAGACCTATGGTTACGGTGCGTTGCAACAGGCGATGCAAATGCCGCCTGATAACGGCGTTGTCCATCAATTGGTTTCACTGTCTGATACCTGCAGCTTTAACGGGGTCAACAAGTGCACCAATAACACCTATCATAACGCCCCGAATGGCGGTGCCGAGCAGGTGTTCGCCTCCGGGCAGGCCAGTACCGACATGGGCTTTTCCGAGCAATCTTTCTACGTGAATCTCTATTCGTCGGCGCAAAAACCGCTGTATGTCGTGCCTACCCCTTGGGGAGAACACCCCCAACCGCTGTTATTTGAAGATGCTTTTGTTTCCAGCGCCGCGACGTGCAAGCCGGGCAGCCAATGTGCGGCCAATGCGCAAGCGTTCACCACGCTAATGACCGGCACTGCGATGAAAAATTATATCGTGCAGTCCAAAGATCTGCCCGCCGGTACGCCGTGGCGGACGTTGTTGGTGGCCACCCAGCAATTCTGGCAACAGCCGATCATTACCAATAACAGTTATTACCAACAGCTATCGTCGATATTTATGACGGCAAAGGCGTTTCCTAATAACTTTACGGCACAAAGCCAGGTTGCCATGGCCAATGACATTTGCAATGCCCTAAAACAGCAGCAACCTAATTTTGTTTGTAAAAGCAATAATAGCACCAGCTTGTTAGCCCCATCTCACGGCAGTTCCATCATCAACCCAGGCAACACTGATAGCAGGAGAGGTTTATGAGTATTGGACCCGTTTCCGGTAATGGCATCACCATCACCTTACCCGTAGGCAAAACGCTATTTTGGACCGCCAATGTTCAGGCATCGTACTCACAATATGTTCTGGTTCGCGACTCGACGAATCAGGTGGTTATTGAGAGCAAAGGTGCATCGACAGGCGGGCATTCGCCGACCCAAATTGGCCAGGGCTCGTTTGTTACCGCAGGCAGCGGGGTTTATACCGTTTTCATTGGCTATAACAATGGCCAGTCCTGGTCCCAGGTTATGTGGGATGAAATCGCGTTAAATATCGGCAGCCAGATTTACTCCAGTTGTTTCAATTTCATTAGTGAAGACGGCGCGGATCAGGATTTCAATGATACCTGCCTGACACTGACCTGGTTTAACAGCATTGGTTGAGGAGCAAAGACATGGCAATTGGACCCGTAAATGGCAATGGTATTGCCATCAATATTCCCTCCGGAAAAATAGTTTTTTGGTCTGCTCTGGTTCAAAGCTCGGCAAACCAGTTTATTCAGCTGAAAGACAGCAGTTCAAACGTGGTCTTCACTACGCAGGGGGCCAGCTCCAGCGGCGGCACACCCACGCAGATAGGCGAGGGGTTCTTCCAGGCTGCGGATGCCTCCGGGAATTACACCATCTGGGTCGGCACCAATAGCGGACAACGTTATTCCCAGGTGATCTGGTCGCAGGATGTGATTACCCGCGGCGCAACGGTCTATTTTGGCAAATACATTTTTGCCAGCGAAGACTATACCGACAATGATTACAACGATTCATTGCTACAGCTGCAATGGTTCCAGTACGTGGGTTAACCCCCTGACCTAAGAGCAATGCCGGCTGAGTCAACGCAGCCGGCATTTACCCTAAGAAAAAAAGTAAATCAAGGCCATAATAACAACGCAAGCAGAGCATATAAATACGTCACCAGAAAACTCCCTTAATGAAACCAAATGGTCATTGTTATTTTTATTTAATTTATCAATGGCATCTCTTTCATTTTCAGCCTCTACTTCGATATGATATTTTCTAAACCCTCTCTGCCTCATCTCTTTAATGAGGGAGTGTGTGACTGATTCTTTTGGGAGTGCTTTTGAATCATCGGATTTTATAAAAACAACATATTTACTCATGATTTCCTCCATGAAAGCGCAGGGTTTTACATTTGTGCTTTATTCCATTAATTAACGCTTGGCTCCGGACTGCCTTGGCCCAGTGATCTTTCCACAGTAATCCGATGACCTTTTTCCACTCTGTACCATCGGAAATGGCTGGGTTGTACACTATCCCTATACGACATGTTAAAAGGGGTAAATTTAATTGAATTGAGAACGTTGTCACAAAATATACAACAAATCATATCCACATCAGAAGGAATAATTAATACCAAAGGAGAGCGATCCGGTATTTGACTTATCCACCATTGGGCTGTCTTTAACGGTATTTGGCAGTGATTCGTAGCGCGCAGAGACAAAAGTATCCCAGCTTTTATTAATATGATAGCGCGCGGCCAATTCCAGGTAAGGGGTCAAACTGTCATCCGGGGTATAACTGGCCAACCCGCTTCGGCGCGATTCGCCGGCGTTGATGCCATAGTAATATTTATTTTGGTTTTTGCTGTCCCACCTAACGCCAGCCATCGGCGTGATTTCCCAGTCATTCAGGTGGATGGGGTACAGATAGGCCAGATCCCCCACCAGGCCGTTGCTATTGTTCAACACGTCAGCGGAAAGTGCCGTGCGAATGGCTCCCCAATCGGCGCGATGGGTGTACTCAAAACCGGCCATTGCCGTTGAACGGCGCTTGTTCAGCCGCTTCATTTGCTCATCGTCACTGTCGCCGGGTTTGAAATGCAACGGCGAATAATAGCCCATCACATCCAGTTGATTCTGTTCGTCTTTCCACAGGTGATAGCCTCCTTTTAACCCGTGCAGATAAAAGTCTTCACCCTCATACCCAATGAGCGGCAGTGCGGTCAGGGTATTGTCCGTATCACGATAGGGGCTGATGCCACCTCCCGCAGCCGCGCCAAGCGACCATTCCCCGGCGAACGCGCCTGAGGCATAGAAAAGAGGAAGAATCAAAAGCACGCGGCATGTCATTACGGGATAAAGGCTCATAAGGTCTACCTGAATATCAATATCCACGGAGTGTGGTACTCAGGGAATCTATAGCAACCAAGGCATAAAAAACTCATATTTCCATTTTTTTTACGCGAGCTTGATTATTTTCTTACAAAGGGGAATTCCTTACCTTAGTCGTCATTTTTCGGCTTTCATTCCCCAGGCGATTGGCGAAATAGTTTACGAGTGTCAGGTTTGTGAAAATAATGCGAAAGGCCGGGGGCTTGCTTTGAATTATTTATAGGGCGAGCAGTCAGTGGGATATCTCTTTAAATGACAGTGCCGAGAATACTATGCCGATAAAAACGGATGTTCCGCATGGTCGTGGTAAAGGTTTTCCCACATTGATAAAGCCGACGCAGTATTTATGAACACTCGAGACATGCCAATCAAGATGAAGAAATCAATTGTTGCGATGCTATTCCTTAACAGCCTGTCGGCCTATGCCGCAGACGGCTTCCTGGTGAAAGATATCCACTTTGAAGGGCTCCAGCGCGTTGCGCCAGGCGCCGCTTTGCTGAGTATGCCGGTACGCGTTGGCGATACGCTGTCTGACGAAGATATCAGCAATACTATCCGCGCGTTGTTCACCACCGGGAACTTCGACGATGTGCAGGTTCTGCGTGACGATCATGTTCTGATTATTAAAGTCAAAGAGCGGCCGACGATTGCCGGTATCTCTTTCTCCGGCAACAAAACGGTGAAAGACGACATGCTAAAGCAAAACCTTGAGTCTTCGGGCGTGCGCGTGGGCGAGGCGCTGGATCGCACCACGCTGTCTTCGATCGAGCAAGGCATGGAGGATTTTTACTACAGCGTGGGCAAATACAGTGCCCGCGTAAAAGCGGTGATCACGCCATTGCCGCGTAATCGCATCGATCTGAAGCTGGTGTTCACCGAAGGGGTGTCGGCCAAAATTCAGCAGATCAACGTGATCGGCAATCAGGCCTTTCGCACGGACGAACTGCTCGCCAGCCTGCAACTGCGCGATGACGTGCCCTGGTGGAACCTGGCGAGCGATCGCAAGTACCAGAAACAGAAGCTGGCCGGCGATCTTGAAACCTTGCGCAGTTTTTACCTCGATCGCGGTTATGCAAACTTCAAAATCGATTCAACCCAGGTGAGCCTGACCCCGGACAAAAAGGGCATTTATATCACCATCAACCTTACCGAAGGCAGCCAGTACTCGCTGTCCGGTACTTTGCTGAATGGCAATATGGCGGGGTACTTGCCGCAGATTGTGGCCTTGACGAATATCCAGCCGGGCGAGTTGTACAACGGCGCAAAAATCACGCGTATGGAAAATGACATCAAGCAGCTGCTGGGGCGTTACGGCTACGCTTTCCCGCAGGTAGGGATAGAGCCTGAAATCAATCAGAAGGACAAAACGGTAAAACTGCACGTCAATGTCGATGCCGGCAAGCGTTACTCGGTGCGCAGGATCCGTTTTGAAGGCAACGGCACGTCGAAAGATTCCGTTTTGCGGCGCGAGATGCGGCAAATGGAGGGGGCGTGGTTAGGTAACGATCGGGTAGAACAGGGCAAGCAGCGCCTGAATCGCACCGGCTTTTTTGAAACGGTGGAGACGGAAACCCAGCGAGTGCCGGGATCGCCGGATCAGGTCGATGTTGTCTATAAGGTTAAAGAGCGCAATACGGGGACCTTTAACTTTGGGCTCGGTTACGGCACGGATAGCGGGGCCAGTTTTCAAGTGGGCGTCAGCCAGGACAACTGGCTGGGCAGCGGGAATACCGTCGGTTTTAATGGCACCAAAAGCGATTCTCAGACCTATATCGAACTGTCGATGACTGACCCTTATTTTACGGTGGACGGCGTAAGTTTAGGCGGGAAGATCTCTTATAACGACTACGACGCGGAAGATGACGATCTCTCCGAATACACCATGAAAAGCCTGGGCATCGGCGGCAATCTTGGCTTCCCGATCGGCGAAAACAGCTCGCTTGGCCTTGGCCTCGACTATGCCAATACCCGCCTGAGCGGTATGGCGCCGCAGGTGGCCATGTGGCGCTACCTCAATTCGGTCAATGTAAACCCCGGCATCACCACGCAAGACAACGATAACGATGCCCGTTTCACGGCCAATGATTTCTTTACGAGCGTGGGGTGGAATTACAACACCCTTGACCGTGGTTTCTTCCCGACAGACGGGACCAGCGCCAGCCTGAACGCCAAGATTACCGTGCCGGGGTCGACCAACAGTTACTACAAGGTGACGTTCAGCGCCAATCAGTATCTGCCGTTGAGCAGCGATAATAAATGGATAGTGATGGGGCGGACCAAAGCCGGCTATGCCGATGGTTTCGGCGGCCATGAGGTGCCGTTCTACGATAACTTTAATGCCGGCGGTTCCAGTAGCGTACGGGGTTTTTCTTCCAACAGTATCGGCCCTAAAGCGGCTTATTATCATTGCAGCGGCTCGGAGAGTGCCTACAGCGACTGCCCGGTCGACAAATCCGATGATGCCGTGGGCGGTAACGCCATGGCCATTGCCAGTACCGAGTTGATATTCCCGACGCCGTTCATTAATGACCGCTATGCCAATTCATTGCGTACTTCGCTGTTTGTCGATGCGGGTACGGTCTGGGATACCCATTGGCAGAATACCTCGCAAACGCTCGCGGCAGGGATCCCGGACTACGGTGACCCGAGCGATATCCGCGTTTCGGCCGGTATTGCATTGCAATGGCAATCGCCGCTGGGGCCGTTGTCTTTCTCCTATGCGTTCCCGATCAAAAAGTACGAAGGGGACAAGGCAGAGCAATTCCAGTTCAACATCGGTAAAACCTGGTAATCCCAAGGCAAAGCCTGCAAGTTTCCTGTGGGCTTTATTTTCTGGTAATGGATTGATAATAAATAATAAAAACCAACCAACGGATGCAGGATTTTTTTGCTGACACCTTACAGCAAACTCGTGCCTTTACCGTGCTCGACATCGATTTATTTCGTGATTGCTCATCATTTATTGCAGTGTAAAGGTGATTTTGTCCGCATTATTTTTCATTGTTATTCCGTTGTTATCGGAAAGGTGACTCAACTCTCTTTTTAATTGGCTGCCGAGATCTATTTTTTCATTGTTTTAGCTAAAACCTTTCAGCTAACGTTAAGGACAGCACCATGAAAAAGTTAATTACACTTTCGGCGGTTATCTCTTTGATTTCATGCGCAGTAAACGCGCAGACCATTGTATTGACCGACACGGAAAAAGGCATTGAACAGGGCAATTGGCAGACCGACAGCCAAAAGCTGAACATCACGGGGGCAGGCTTCAGCTTACAGCAACAGGTGCTGCACGGCGGAAAACAGGAAGGCTCCAAGGTGATCACCTTAAGCAGTGCCGGCCTGACGATTGCCCTGAGCCCGACTCGCGGCATGAACATTCTGAATGTGAAGGGATCCGACGTCCGGCTGGGCTGGGACTCACCGGTAACCGAGGTGGTCAACCCGGCTTACATCAATCTGGACAGCCGCAATGGCTTAGGGTGGCTGGACGGGTTTAATGAAATGATGGTGCGCTGCGGCTTCGAATGGACCGGGCACCCTGGCGTCGACAACGGCACGCTTTACACGCTGCATGGCCGCGCCGGCAACACGCCGGCCTCCAAAGTGGTGATCGAGATCGCCGAAAAAGCCCCGTACGAAGTCCGCATTCGCGGGTTGCTGAAAGAAAATACCTTCAAGAAAAGCAACCTGGAAACCTGGACCGAACTGCGCTATATCCCCGGTACACAATCGTTTTCAATCCACGATCGCGTGACTAATCGCGCCGATTACCCACGGGATTACGAAATCATTTACCACAGCAACTTCGGCAAACCGTTACTGGAAGAAGGTGCGGTATTCAGCGCCCCGATCAAGCAAATTTCGCCTTTTAACGACTACGCCAAAGCCGGCCTGAAAGACTGGGCAACTTACCAGGGCCCGACCAAAGGTTTTGATGAAATGGTGTTCAACATCCTGCCTTATGCGGATGCGCAAGGCAAAACGCTCGCCATGCTGCACAACCGGCGCGGGGATCGCGGCGTGGCGATAGGTTTTGATACCCACCAACTGCCGCTGCTGACATTGTGGAAGAATACGGATACCGAACGCCAGGGGTACGTCACCGGCATCGAACCGGGGACCAACTATGCCTATCCGGTGAAAATCGAACGGGAACAAGGGCGTATCAAACAGCTGCAGCCTGGCCAAAGTACCGACTTCGAGCTGACCTATACCTTGCTGAAAGATGCTGAACAGGTGAAAGTGTACCAGGACAAGATCAAGACGCTGCAGGGGAGCAATCAGCCAAAACTGGTTGAGACGCCTATCGCGGTAGAGTAGTCGTCAGCAGGAACCGTACCGATCGCGGGCCAACTTTGTTGGCCCGTTTTGTTTTCTTGCGGCGCCGGTAATCGCTTAACGCTTGTGCCTGTCCGGGATAATCAAATCTCCGCGCAGCACACAGGCGCCGAGCATATCCCGGGTTTTTTCCGTCAACCAACTGACGATACGCGCCGCCATGGCGTCCATGGAATATTCGATGGACGGGATCGCCGGAATGCCCGGCAAATGCAGCGAACCGGCCAGGCTAAAGACCATGATGTCGTCCGGTACGGATTTATTGAACGCCTGTAGCTGGGTAATCACCCGCTGCGCCTCCTGCTCGTCCGCCACCAGCAGCGCGTTGAAATTGAGCGTGGTGGCGTTATTGAGCAGCACCTGTACCGCAACGGAAGAGGTGGTCGAATCCATAAACACCAGGTTGCGATTGAACGGCAAAAAGTTGTTTTCCAGCGCAAGCTTATAACCCAGCAACACCTGATCGGCACAGCCGCCGGCATCCGGCTGGATCAAGGCTATTTGGCGTCTGCCCTGGCTAATCAGATAATTGCAGGCGCTTTCGGCGGCGAAAGCGTGGTCGAACTGAATGCTGTTAGGCGTGTCGGCCTCAGCGCAATCGACCAGGATCACGTTGTCATGCGGGATGTTGAGCGGGAAACGGGCGCCGATAATCAGCACGTCGTCGCACAACCCGCAGGTGAGTTCGTCCAGCGCGTTCATCACGCCCGCTTTGGTATTGGCGAAACGCAGCAGCAGATGCTTTTGATGCTGGCTGAGCTGTTTTTCCAGCGCATAAAGATAACCTGTGGTTTGGTTAATGTTCTCCTGCGCGCAGATAACCCCGATGCAGCCTGTCGATTGGCTAAGCAATGATTGCGCTATGACGTTGGGCCGGTAATTGAGCTCTTCCGCCGCCTGCAATACCGCGAGACGGCTGGCTTCCTTAACGCCGCGCGATCCACTCAACACCCTCGAGACTGTGGCTTTTGACACCCCAGCTAAACGTGATACATCGTTGATTGTTGACATCTTTATCTCCTGACAGACCAAGCTGCAGCCTGTAAAAACCCATCCGGTAACGGCTCACATTATCGCCGCCAGCAGTATAACCGTTTTCCTTTTTTCATGGAAACCGATTTTCCACACCATGTCAAAACACCTCAAAACAAGACAAAAATATGTGATGGCAATCCAATAAAAATCCCTTGCAGTGGCTAGATTATGATGAGTATCACACTTCCACGCTCACCCGATGGAAAACGGTTTCCGTATGATATCCAATCACTCCCGCATTCAGGTTATTTACCCGTTGAGGAAGGTTGTCGATGTACAAAATCATGCTGTGCTGTTCCGCTGGGATGTCTACCAGCCTGCTGGTCAGGAAAATGGTGGAGGCGGCGAATGAAAGGGGGTTGCCGGTCGAGATCGACGCCTATGGGGTAGCCGAGTTCGATACGCAGTTTCCACGCTATCAGGTGGTGCTGCTGGGGCCGCAGGTAAAATATATGCTTAAAACACTGTCAGAAAAGGCTGCCGTCCAAGGCATACCCGTTCAGCCCATTGATCCGATGGACTACGGCATGCAGCGCGGTGAGAAGGTACTGGACTATGCTCTGTCGCTGATCGCAGCGGCGCACTAAAAAGGTGTTCCTATGAGTTCGTTATATCAGTCAATGATTGCCGTCATCGAGCAATCCATCACCCCGTTGGCCGGCCGCCTGGGGCAGCAGAAATACGTCATCGCCATCCGCGATGGTTTTACCGCCGCGTTGCCGTTTATGATTATTGGTTCGTTCATGCTGGTCTTCATCTTTCCGCCGTTCTCCGCCGATACCACGAACAGCTTTGCGCGTGGCTGGCTGGATTTTTCGCAGACTTACCGCGCGCAACTGATGTTGCCGTTCAACCTGAGTATGGGGGTGATGACTTTCTTCATCTCCGTGGGGATTGGTGCCAGCCTCGGGCGGCAGTTTAATCTCGATCCTGTAATGTCCGGCTTGCTGGCATTTATGGCCTTTTTGCTGGTGGCGGCCCCTTATGCCGACGGCAAAATATCCACCCAGTATCTCTCCGGGCAAGGGATTTTCACCGCCCTGATCACCGCCATTTACTCAACCCGCGTTTACGCCTGGCTCAAGCAGAACAACGTCACTATTCGGTTGCCGAAAGAGGTGCCTACCGGGGTGGCGCGTTCGTTTGAGATCCTGATCCCGGTCCTGGTGGTGATTGGTACGTTGCATCCGCTGAATCTGTTTATCGAAGCGCAAACCGGCATGATCCTGCCGCAGGCGATTATGCATCTGCTGGAACCGCTGGTGTCCGCTTCGGATTCGCTGCCTGCCATTTTGCTGTCGGTATTGCTGTGCCAGATTTTCTGGTTCGCCGGTATCCACGGTGCGCTGATCGTCACCGGCATCATGAACCCGTTCTGGATGGCGAACTTGTCGGTCAATCAGGCGGCGCTGGCGGCGGGGACGGCATTGCCACACGTTTATTTGCAAGGTTTCTGGGATCACTATCTGCTGATTGGCGGCGTCGGCTCGACCTTACCGCTGGCTTTCCTGCTGTTGCGCAGCCGCGTTGCGCACCTGCGCACCATCGGCAAAATGGGCGTGGTGCCGAGCTTCTTTAACATCAATGAACCGATCCTGTTTGGTGCGCCGATCATCATGAACCCGATGTTGTTCATTCCGTTCGTCTGCGTTCCCATGGTCAACGCCGTACTGGCCTATACCGCGACGCGTTTGGGATGGCTGGCGCAGGTGGTATCGCTCACGCCGTGGACCACGCCGGCGCCCATCGGCGCCTCTTGGGCGGCAAACTGGGCGTTCAGCCCGGTAGTGATGTGCGTTATCTGTATGGTGATGTCCGCCCTGATGTACTTGCCGTTCCTGCGTGCCTACGAGCGCTCTTTAATGAAAACCGAAGAGCAAAAAGCGCAGAGCGGTGCACCGCTGGCCGGAACTGTCAGCAACAACTGATATTTATGGAGAACCGAAGCATGAAATACGTATTTCCCGAAGACTTCTGGTGGGGCAGCGCCAGCTCTGCGCTGCAAACCGAAGGGGACAGCCGACAGGGCGGTAAAAGCCCGACAATTTGGGACACCTGGTACGCCAATCAACCCTGGCGCTTTCATCAGCAGGTGGGCCCGCAGGAGACGTCGACCTTTTACCGGAACTGGCGTCAGGATATCGCGCTGCTGAAACAGCTCAACCATAACAGTTTTCGTACCTCTTTGAGTTGGTCGCGGTTGATCCCGGACGGAACGGGCGAGGTGAATCCGCAAGCGGTGGCGTTTTATAACAACGTGATTGATGAGCTGCTGGCGCAGGGCATCAAGCCGTTTATTACACTGTTTCACTTCGATATGCCGATGGCGATGCAGGAGAAGGGCGGCTGGGAAAACCGTGACGTGGTCGCGGCCTTTAGCCGCTATGCGCAGATCTGCTTTGAGCTGTTTGGCGACCGGGTGATGCATTGGTTCACCTTCAACGAGCCGATTGTGCCGGTCGAAGGCGGCTATTTGTATGATTTCCACTATCCCAACGTGGTCGACTTTAAGCGGGCGGCGACGGTGGCATACCACACGGTGCTGGCGCATGCGTCGGCGGTGCGGGCGTTTCGCGCCGGGCTTTACGCCGGAGAGATCGGTATCGTGCTGAACCTGACGCCGTCTTACCCGCGTTCGCAAAATCCGGCGGATGTGAGTGCCGCGCACCATGCCGACTTGCTGTTTAACCGCAGTTTCCTCGATCCGGTGCTGCGTGGCGAATATCCGGCCGATCTGGTGGCATTGCTGAAAACCTGGGATCAGCTTCCGGCCTGCCAGCCCGGCGATCGGGCGCTGATCGCCGAAGGAAAGATTGACCTGCTCGGCGTTAACTATTACCAGCCGCGCCGCGTGAAATGCCGTGACAGCGCCGTAAACCCGCTGGCGCCCTTTATGCCTGAATGGTTATTCGAAAACTATGAAATGCCCGGCAGAAAAATGAACCCTTATCGCGGCTGGGAAATTTACGAACCGGGTATTTATGACATTCTGACCAATTTGCGCGTTAACTATGACAATCCGCGCTGTTTTATTTCCGAAAACGGCATGGGGGTGGAAAACGAACAACGCTTTATTGAAAACGGACAAATCAACGATCATTATCGTATTGAATTTGTTTCCGAACACCTTAAATGGCTGCATAAAGGCATTAGCGAAGGCAGTAATTGCCTCGGCTATCACATGTGGACGTTTATTGATAACTGGTCATGGTGCAACGGATATAAAAATCGCTACGGTCTGGTGCAATTGGATTTGGCCAGCCAGCAACGCACCGTCAAGAAAAGCGGAGAGTGGTTTGCCGCTACCGCCGCAGACAATGGGTTTAACGAACGGGAGACAAATGATGATTGAATTGGAAGAGGCGGTCATGGAGATTATCGTCAACGCCGGCCAGTCGCGCAGCCTGTGCTTTGAGGCATTGCGCGCCGCGCGGGAAGGCAACATCGGCGAAGCCAAAGCGCTGCTGCAGCAGGCCGATGGCTTTTCGCGCCAGGCGCATCAGATGCAAACCAAACTGATCGAACAGGATGCCGGTGAAGCCCGGCAGCCAATGACCTTAATTATGGTACACGCACAGGATCATTTAATGACGTCTTTACTGGCGCGTGAATTATCGGAAGAGATCATTCATCTTTACCAACGCTAATAACACGTTGTTCATTCCAATAAGGGGGAATAATCACGAAAATAATTTAACTGTTCTGTACCATACAAATAATAAAGAATCAGCTTGTTTTGGTGATAGCACGGTTGTTTTTTAAACCAGAACAGGATGGCTGTTATCTAAAAATAAACCAGCCCACACATTATCATTAAAGCTGCCTTCAGGCGGCTTATAAGATCACGTGTGTACAATTGAGATAACCATGAAAATATATAATAAATTGCCAATGGCGCTGGCGGTAATGGCCGCGCTTTGCTCTGGATCCGTACTCGCTCAAGAATTTACCCAAGAACAAATCGATGCCATCGTGGCAAAAGCGGTAGATAAAGCCCTGGCGCAACGGCAGGCGAAAATAGATGCCGCCGTAAACAAAAAGGCCGATGTGATTACCGAGCCGCAAAGCACCGCCCAGTCGCCGGATATGGCGATCCCGTTTGGCGTCAAATTTTCCGGTTACGCCCGCTATGGTGCGCAGTTCCAGGGCGGCGATCAGAAATTCGTCGGCGTTGACGGTTCCTACAACGGCGCGTCCGCGTTGGGCCGTTTGGGCAACGAAGGCAATGGCGGCGAATTCCAGCTTTCCAAAGCGTTCAAAGGCGATAACGGCGCTATCTGGGATGTCAATGTGATGTTCGACCACTGGGGCGACGAGGTGAACCTCAAGAAAGCCTACGCCGGCGTCACCAATATTCTGGCCTCCAATCCGAATGCCTATCTGTGGGCCGGCCGCGATTTTCACCAGCGCCCGCAACAGGGCATCAACGACTATTTCTGGATGAATCACGATGGTCAGGGCGCCGGGGTGAAGAACTTTGATATCGGCGGCGTGCAGTTTGACGTCGCCGCCGTCGCTGCCGTGGAATCTTGCGATCCGAGAGTGGCGGAGGACGAAGCCAACCCGTCGCGTATCACTTGTACCGGTGGCTCAGGCACCGGCGATAAAGGCAACTACGCGCTGACCTCAAAAATTCACGGCATGAAGGTTGGCCCGTTGGATTTGGAACTTTACGCCAACTACGGCTTTGACTCGAAAGCCGTGGAAAGCGATGACCGTCTTAAGGCCTGGCAGGGTGGCGTGGTGCTGAGCCATACCGGCGACAAAGGCGTGAATAAGGTCATCGCCCGTTACTCCAACAATGCGGATAACAGCGTCTACAACAAAACGGACGAGTTGACGGCGGTCTACGCCAGCTTCGAGGGGAACTACAAGTTTACCCAGCAGGCGCAGGTGGAATACCTGCTCGCTTTCCATGATTACTCCAACGATGCCGACGGCGCTGATAATCGCCGCAACTACGGTGCGATTGTGCGGCCGATGTATTGGTGGAACGACGTGCATTCAACCTGGCTGGAGGCGGGCTACCAACGGGTTGACTACGATCAGGGCGGCGATAACCACGGCTGGAAACTCACGCTGTCGCAGAATATTTCGATTGCGATGGGGCCGGAGTTCCGCCCTATGTTGCGCTTCTACGTCACCGGCGGTGACGTGGATAACAAACATACCGCACGCGTGAATGGCACCGACGACGATACCCAACTGGATTCGTTCAACGTTGGCGCAATGTGGGAAGCCTGGTTCTGATAACCGACCCGCGGGGTGGCTGCAGAGGTAGCCACCCGTTGCCTTTTCTATTTGTTGTCGGTGAGCAGCAAGTTTCGTTGAATGAAATCGTCAATGTCTTCTTCCGCTTGTTTCAACGCTTGCGCAGAAGGCAGGGTAAAAAGATGTTCACCGTAACCAAACAGCATGGCGTCCAGTTGCCGCGCTACGCGTTGCGGATCAACGTGGCGAAACGTTTTTTCCTCGATGCCTGATTCGATGATATGAGTCAGCACCTGATGCCACTCGGCTAAAAAAGACTGCATCAGATCCGAATAGGCTTCGTTATGTGTGGAGAGCAGCCATAAGGAACCATACAGCTTCCTGGTAGGGTCCGGCGTTTCGGATATCATGCCATCAATAAATTCTTGCAGTTTCTGAGCGGCGGGTAAGGGCGCAATGAGAGTGCGAAATTCTTCCAGTTCGCGGTGCATGAAGTTTGTTAAGGCTTCGAGGCACAGGGATTGCCAGTCTTTAAAATAGTGATAAATATGACTGCGAGAGATGCCTACGTACTCGGTAAGCTCGCGCGTGGTGACTTTCTCAATGCCTTTTTCTATAAACAGTTCTACAACGCCATGCAGAATTTTGTCTCTCATCAGCTCAGACTTGCCTTTCATCTCTTTCCTCCCATTGACTTTGAGCAACTGCTCAAATAGCATGACTTCATTGTTTTGAGCAATCGCTCTAATTTTAATTTTAACAGAAACAACCACAATGAACAGTCAAAACATTACGGCACCGCCCGTGGCTGGCAGCGCGTCCAACACGTTGAAATCACTCGCAAGGCGCCATCGAAAAAAGTTGTTCTTTACCTTCCTGCTGGTGGTCGCGGAGAACGTCACGTATCTGCTGTATCCGATGCTGGCCGGCATTTCCATTAATGCCATTTTGTCGGGGCAGATGTTAAACGCGATGCTGTATGGCGTGATGATCTTATTCATGTGGTGCCTTGGCGCTGCACGCCGAAGCGTGGATACACGCACCTTTGCCAGAATTTATGCCGCGTTGGCGGTATCTGTGGTCATGACGCAACGCAAAAACAGGCTCAACCCTTCAACCGTGGCCGCGCGCGTAGCCTTATCGAGAGAGTTCGTCGATTTCTTCGAGTTGCATTTGCCTACGCTCATCACGTCGCTGGCCGCCATGCTGGGGGCCGCGGTGATGTTGCTGGTCATTGAATTCTGGGCGGGTGTCGCTTGTCTGGTCATACTGGCCTTTCTGGCCTGTTTCCTTTCCCGTTATGCCCATAAAAACGAAGCGCTGTACAACAAGCTTAATAACCGCCTTGAAAAAGAGGTGGATTTCGTTAATAAGGCCACCGTGCTTTCCCTCGAGAGGCATTATTTGACGCTTGCCAAATTGCGCATACGGCTCTCCGATCGCGAAGCGTTGGGGTATTTGTCGATTGGTGCGCTGGTTGCCCTGCTGTTTAGCCTGACCATTGCATGGATGACTCAGTCGGCGGGCATCACTGCCGGCCATATTTACTCGGTAATGACGTATATGTGGATGTTTGCCACAAGCCTTGATGACGGCCCGCAGCTATTGGAAAAATACTCAGAGCTTAAAGACATTGGTAAGCGGGTGAACACCGAGACCGGAGAGGGAGGTTAGCGCTTTTCGGTTTTTTAACTATGCATGAAGAATGTATGCCGGGCCTCTAAATCGTTTTTAAATCAATACGGGTATCATTAAATGTCCCAGTTCTTTATTGAACGGCCTGTTTTTGCCTGGGTGATAGCGCTATTCATTATTCTTGGCGGTATTTTGGCCATTCCCCAATTGCCGGTGGCCCAATATCCGGCCGTTGCACCGCCTAGCGTGACGATAACCGCTACCTATCCCGGCGCTACGCCGGAGACAATGAACACCTCAGTGATCTCCCTTCTTGAGCGCGAAATATCGGGGGTCGATAACCTGCTTTATTTTGAGTCGTCCAGCGACACCTCGGGGATCGCGTCCATTACGGTGACGTTTAAACCCGGCACAGACATCAAACTCGCCCAGGTGGATATTCAGAACCAAATAAACGTGGTTGAACCCCGCCTCCCGCAAGTGGTGCGCCAAAATGGCGTGAACGTTGAGGCCGCGAACTCGGGCTTTCTGATGATGGTGGGGTTGAAGTCACCTTCCAGGCAATATCAGGAAGCCGATCTGAGCGACTATTTTGCCCGTAATGTCACCGATGAGCTGCGTCGGGTGCCTGGGGTCGGTAAAGTCCAGTTATTTGGGGCAGAGAAGGCCATGCGCATCTGGCTGGACCCCGTCAAAATGTTCACTTATAAGCTGTCGGTTAATGATGTGATCACCGCGCTTAGCCAACAAAACCTTTTTGTTTCGCCGGGCAGCATTGGCGATGAGCCGGCGGCAAGCGGGCAGCGGGTGACTTATCCGCTTACGGTGAAAGGACAACTCTCTTCTCTGGCGGAATTTCGCAATATTACGATTAAAGCGAACGGCAATGGCTCGCGCTTAACGCTGGCGGATGTCGCTCGAGTGGAGTCCGGTCTGCAAAGCTATGCATTTGCGATCCGTGAGAATGGCTTGCCCGCGACGGCGGCTGCGATCCAGCTTGCCCCTGGCGCGAACGCCATCAGTACGGCAGAAGGGATCCATGCGCGGCTTGCCGATCTCTCGGTAAACCTGCCGCAGGGGATGACGTTTTCTGTTCCTTTCGATACGGCGCCGTTTGTCAAACTGTCGATCGAGAAAGTCGTCCAGACCTTCATTGAAGCGATGGTGCTGGTCTTCCTGGTGATGCTGCTTTTTCTGCACAAAATACGTTGCACTCTTATTCCCGCCATTGTGGCGCCGGTGGCGTTGTTGGGCACATTCACCATCATGCTGTTCAGCGGTTTTTCCATTAATGTCCTGACAATGTTCGGCATGGTGCTGGCTATCGGCATTATTGTGGATGATGCGATCGTGGTCGTGGAGAATGTGGAACGCCTGATGGAAGAAAAGGCGTTGTCGCCGAAACAGGCTACACGCGAGGCCATGAAGGAGATTACCCCCGCAATTATCGGCATTACCCTGGTGTTGACTGCCGTATTTATCCCTATGGGTTTTGCCAGTGGCTCGGTCGGCGTCATTTACCGACAGTTTACGCTCTCGATGGCCGTGTCCATTCTGTTTTCAGCCTTTTTGGCCCTGACGCTGACGCCGGCCCTCTGCGCGTCCTTATTGAAACCGCACACCCAAAAAGAAGGCCCCGGTGGAAAATTTTCACGCGGATTCAATCGCTATTTTAACGCCTTAGCCGTTCGTTATCAGTCAGGACTGGGATATGTGTTGAAGCGTACCGGGAGAACGATACTGCTTTATGTCGCGATTTGCGGCGCACTGCTGGTGGCCTTGCAAAATCTGCCTTCATCATTTTTGCCGGAGGAGGATCAGGGCTATTTCATGTCATCGATTCAATTGCCTTCAGATGCCACTATGGCGCGGACGCGCGAAGTGGTGGAGCGCTTCGAAGCGACCATAGCGACGCGTCCGGTTGTCGCGAACAATATCTCGATCCTCGGTTTTGGCTTTTCGGGGTCGGGCCCCAATACGGCGCTGGCGTTTACCACGTTAAAAGACTGGCAGTATCGAAACGGCGAGACCGCTCAGGACGAAGCCGATTTTGTTCAGACAGCCTTAAGCAGCATACCGGACGCCACCACCCTAAGCCTGTTGCCACCGGCCATTTCTGATATGGGGACCTCATCGGGGTTCACGCTGTATATTGAAGATCGTGCCGGAAAAGGTTATTCCGCGTTGAGGCAGGCGACGGAAAAGCTTGTCGAGCTTGCCAATCAAAGTTGGGTATTAATGGATGTTTACATTGATGGCTTAGCGGAGGGTATCAGTGTTTCACTGAATGTCGACAGGGAAAAAGCGGAAGCCTTCGGCGTTTCATTTGACGATATTAGCCAGGCGATCTCCGCCGCTTCGGGTTCTTATTATGTGAATGACTATACGGATAACGGCCGTGTTCAGCAGGTTATCGTCCAGGCCGACACTGCATACAGAATGCAGTTAACGGATTTACTGAAGGTTTCCGTCAAAAACAAAACGGGCGAAATGGTGCCGCTTTCCGCTTTCGTTACTGCTGCCTGGGCTCAGACACCACGCCAATTAAACCGATATCAGGGGTATCCTGCGTTAAAGGTGACGGGCAGCGCTGCGCCTGGCGAGTCCAGCGGTGCCGCCATGGCGGAAATGGAGCGGTTGGCGAGCGAATTGCCGCAGGGCTTTAAAGCCGAATGGGCCGGCAGTTCGTTGCAGGAAAAAGAATCCACCGCTCAGCTCCCCATGCTTATTTTGCTCTCTATCCTGGTCGTATTTATGGTGCTGGCCGCGCTTTATGAAAGCTGGTCAACGCCTTTGGCTGTGATGTTGGTCGTGCCCTTGGGCCTGGCAGGAGCGGTATGCGCGGTCATCGTGGCGGACATGTCGAATGATGTCTTTTTTAGAGTGGGGATGATCACCATCATCGGACTTTCTACCAAAAATGCCATTTTGATCGTCGAGTTCGCCCGGCAGTTGCGTGCTCAGGGTATGGATATCATTGCCGCGACATTGCTGGCGGCCAAACAACGGCTACGGCCAATTATGATGACGTCACTGGCCTTTACGCTGGGCGTCGTGCCGTTGATGCTTGCGACCGGCGCCAGCGACAAGACCCAGCACGCCATTGGCACAGGCGTCTTTGGCGGCATGATCAGCGGGACGTTGCTGGCGATATTTTTTGTGCCGGTGTTTTATATTTCCGTCATGCGTCTGTTTGAAAAAAAATAAATGCGTATACCCTGCAGCGGAAATGGCCCGGTGCAGGGTAATGGCTCATGATGACAAACTGCGGCTGCCGCCTTGGCCAGAGAAGAAGCGCGCCGGCCGATAACTTTCAAGCATTTCCAGCGATTTACCGGTGACCAACTCCTCACTTATCATTCTCCCCAAGGTGGCTGCGCAGGTCACTGCCGGATGCATCACCGCCACATAAACGCCTGTTGCATCCCCCATGAATCCGATGACCGGGCATCCATCTTCCGGCACAGGCCGCAGCCCTACCGATTGGCTAAGCAATTGCGCCGACTCTGTGCCTTTTAAGGCGACTTTCATCGCCGTGAGCGTGTCAGAGGCGACTCCATCCATTCCGCCGGTTGCCGGATAATCTTCCACGGCTAAAATATCCCCGTTGCGGGTATGGCGAACCTCTATGTCATGGCCTGAAATCAGGGTGTTAACTACGTGGCCTGTCGCGCCGTACCGCAATAAAATGGCCGGCGAGGCCATGATCGGCAGCGGGGTACCCATGGCATCGAGCAGGGGCGATATACCTGTTCCGCACGCCAGGATGAGGCAATCCGCCTTCAATACGCCCTCTGGCGTCTCGATGCCGGTAATTTTGTTTCCTTCTCGGGTAAACCCGATTACCGCCGTCTGGGTTTTGAGCGTGGCCCCGAGACTACAGGCTTTATCCAGCAGAACACTAGTGGCGTCTATGGGATCGACAGCCCCATCTTGCTGTGCATAATAAGCCCGTTGCGGCGGGTTATTCAGCGCGGGTTCAAGTTGGGATATGCCTGGTTGCCGAAGCAAGCTATCGTCGGCCTGGCTCTCCAGTGAAAAATCGTCGTAACTGAGCGCTCCCGTCCAGTTAACCCAGAGTTCCGGGATCTCTTTTTCCAACCGATGCCAGTCCGCCACCGAGGCGCGACGAAGAAGGGCATCTGGCGCATCGTCACTCACCGTAGTGTGTATCCAGCCAAAAGAGCTGCCGGTGGCCCCAGCAGCCGGGTGGTCTTTATCGATAACGGTCACTTTTATCCCGCGGCTGGCCAGGTGATAGGCTATCGAAGCACCCATAATTCCCGCGCCTACAACAATCATGTGTTTTTCTGTGGCACACATACCGAATCCCTCGTGTCACTGTCCGTTCAATAAAGAATTTTGCCAGCTATCATTCCGGGAGCACCATCTGGATTGCGCGTGTGCCAATCTCGGCCCCAGTGACGGTATCAATGGCTATAGCGTTGACTTCAGTTCCCGCCTCGGCATCCAGCAGACGGAGCAGCTTGCCTTCGCCACGGTGCTTTCTCCCCCAGGCGCCAATCATGATAAGCACCGGCAAAAAGTCGCGGCCAGCCTCTGTCAAAATATACTCTTCGCGCAGCGGACGCTCTGAATACTGCCGCTTCTCAAGCAGATTCTCTTCGGTCAACATCGCCAGCCGTTTGGTCAGCATGGTGGGGGCAATCCCCAGGCTTTTGCGGAACTGGTCAAAGCGCGTCATCCCGGAATTGGCATCACGCAGGATCAGCATTGTCCAGGCATCGCCGAGAAAAGCGACGCTGCGGGCGATAGGGCAGATGTTTTCAGAATAGGAATTTGTGCTCATAATTTTCACCTCACTAACTACTGAAACGATACTATCACGCAGGCTTGCCTCAGCCGACCCCTTTTTAACTATCATTTTAGTATTGACTAACTACTAAAACGATACTAGCTTAAACCGGGTCATCACTGCGACCTGGCGGTGCCGGTACGTGCCAACGGCACATTTATCCATCACTGATATCTCCTATTGCACTGCGGAATGTGAAACCACACAGCCTTTTGGAAAAGATCACTATGAAAAAGACCGTCTTAATTACAGGTGCATCATCGGGTTTTGGGCTGATGCTCGCCAACAGCCTTCACCAGCAGGGGTTTACCGTTATCGGCACCAGCCGTGAACCTGAGAAATATGCGGCTAAAGTCCCGTTCAAGCTGTTGAAGTTGAATATTGACGACGACAGCTCAATGACTTCGTTTGTTTACGAATTATTCCAGTTCACCAAACAGTTGGATGTACTGGTCAATAATGCCGGTTTTATGGTGACCGGCCTTGCCGAAGAAACGCCGATTGAGCTGGGCAGACAACAATTTGAAACCAACTTCTGGGGCACGGTTAAGCTGACCAATGCCTTGCTGCCTTATTTCAGGGCGCAAAAACAGGGGCAAATCATTACGGTCAGTTCTATTGTTGGCCTGATCGGCCCACCAAACCTGTCTTATTACACGGCTTCCAAACACGCCGTTCAGGGTTATTTCAAATCCCTGCGCTTCGAGCTGGATCAATTCAATATCAAAGTCAGCATGGTCGAGCCGATGTGGTTTAAAACCAACCTGGCCCACAATGCCATTTCCGCGCAAGGCCGTGACATTGCCGACTACAACACCTATCGCACGCAGGCCATGGCCGCAACGCAGAAGGGCATTGATGAAGCCGAAGCGCCTGATGCGGTGATCAAAACCATTTCCGGCCTGATAACGGCGAAGAAACCGAAATTCAGCAATCCTGTGGGGAAAATGAGCAGAATAATCCTGTTCCTTCAGCACCACATGCCAAAAATCTTTGAAGGTGAAATTCTGAAAAGCGTGAAGTCTGCATAACAGAAATAATGTCTGCGACGTTTAAATGAAATTTAAATGACTTCAATGAGGGACTGACCATGAAATATTACCTGTGCAAATTTATACCGCCGCGAGCTAATTTCCTGACCACGATGTCTGCCGACGAACAAAAATGGATGCAGCAGCACGGTGACTTTTTGAACGAGCTGCTTGCCCAAGACCTGATCGTGGCCCATGGCCCGGTGATTGATGAAAAGGGTGGCTATGGCGTCTCGCTCTACCAAATTGCCGATGAACAGGATATCGCGGCCATTACAGCGGAAGACCCCATTGTGAAGAATGGGGTCGGCCACTACGAACATTACTCCATGTTGCATTTGAAAGCCCGCGGCTAACCTCAGCCGGCGAAACGTTATCGCCCGTGAGAGGGAGTTATCCCGTGACCAGACCTCGAAGGGTAAAGATTGCTCTTCGAGACCTGGAGTCGACAGCTGAAAATTATCGGCTCCCCCCCTATCTGGCAACTGCATCGGGGCTATTGTGCGCCAGTGTTAGTGCCGCCAAATTGTTCTCGATCCAGTCCGCTAAATCCCGAACTTTGGCCGCAGCTTCTTTTCCAAGTGGCGTGAGCGTGTATTCCACGCGTAGCGGGACGATGTTGTAGTCATAGCGATTTATCATGCCGTCTTTCTCTAATAACTGCAGAGTTTGAGCCAGCATTCGCTCACTGACTCCCCCGATCCTGCGGCGAATTTCACTGAACCTCAGTGTTCCGGGCAGCAACGCGATCAGAATAAGTACCCCCCAGCGGCTGGTAAGATGGCTCAAGATTTCGCGTGAAGGACAGGCCGCGGCCATTACGTCGCCGCGCAACATTTTTTCGGATAAAGGTTCAACTACGGAGTTTGTCATGGGGCCTCTTTGGACAGGTGAAATCATGCATCACTTACCTTTTTGTACGTACTTACTATAAGTTAGTATCTGGTCTATAGTCGAGTCGTGATTAACCGCACAATCAAATTTCAAGGAGTTATGCCATGACTATTGCCATCACCGGTGCCACAGGCCAGTTAGGCCGTATCGTTATTGATAAGCTTAAACAGAAAGTGGCGGCCAGCGACATCGTTGCTTTGGTACGCACCCCAGAAAAAGCGCAATCGCTTGGGGTTAGCGCGCGGGCTGCCGACTATGCGCACCCGGACACGCTCGACGCAGCACTGGCCGGCATCGATAGTCTTTTGTTGATCTCTTCGAGTGAAGTCGGTCAACGTACCGTCCAGCACGCCAATGTGATCGCCGCCGCGAAGAAGGCGGGCGTGAAGCACATTGTCTACACAAGCCTGCTCCACGCAGACGTCTCGCCTCTGAACCTGGCCGGCGAACATATGGCAACTGAGACCGCGATTAAGGCCTCTGGCCTTTCCTACACGATCATGCGCAACGGTTGGTACACTGAGAACTACACTGGCTCCGTCGGCGCAGCACTGGCCAATGGTGCCTTTATGGGAAGCGCAGGTGAAGGCCGGATTTCCTCGGCCAGCCGTGAAGATTTCGCAGAAGCGGCAGTGGCGATTTTGAGCGGCTCCGGCCACGTGAATGTGACCTACGAATTGGCCGGCGACACGGCATGGACACTGAAAGATCTGGCAGATGAGGTATCCCGCCAGACGGGCAAGGACATCGCCTACCATAATCTTCCTGAAGCCGAGTATGCGGCGGCACTGCATAGCTTTGGCCTGCCGGCAGGGCTCGCCGATGCGATCGCATCTTGGGATGTGGGCGCTTCGCAGGGCGCGTTATTCGATGCGGGTGGTGAGTTATCCAGGCTTATCGGCCGCCCGACGACCCCGCTGGCAATCAGCGTTGAACAGGCTCTGAAGGCGAGCTGATTTTTCGGAACTAGCCTGGCATGGCGAGCCGTTACCTCTTGAACAAGGGCCCGCGCATGCCAGGTTGGTACCAGGATCAGCCCCCGGCGCCAGGGTATTGAGCAGCTGTTGCTCCCACAGCAAGGCCACCTACGCTTATTGCTGACTAAAAGCATCCAGTGATCTCAGTAAGTCAGCCAAGCGGCGATCTAATTCGCCCAGTGTTTCGGCAGAGATCCCCGACAATATGTGTTTTTCGTTCTCAACGTGCTTTTCTACGGCACGATCGATCAACAACATTCCATCATGCGTTAATTGCACCAGCATACTTCGCGCATCATTCGCATTAACCTGCCGGCTGATCAACCCTCGGGATTCCAGGCGTTTGAGCCGATGTGTCATGGTACCAGAGGTCACCATTAACGTTGAAAACAGCTCTGTTGGACTGAGACTATAGGGCGTACCCGAGCGGCGCAGCGTTGCCAGCATATCGAACTCCCACGTACTCAGCTCAAATTCCGCAAACGCTAATTCAAGCCTCTGATCCAGCAGCGCCGCACAACGTTTTACTCGCCCAATCGGCCCCATAGGGCTGCAATCCAGGTCTGGCCGTTCACGCTGCCACTGCTCAAGAATGGCATCAACGGCATCATGTGATGGATTAATAAGATCGCTCATTTATCTTGACTTCAAGTTAATTGGTGGACAAACTGATTTTATCTTGAATTGAAGGTAAATGCAAAATTATGGGTACTTCGTTTTCTCTCTCTCACTGGCGTGACGTGCTCCTGACGGCTCTGGCTCCGATTATCTGGGGGTCAACTTATATTGTGACAACGCAACTTTTGCCACCAGACCGACCCTTCACTGCGGCACTGATCCGGGTTCTTCCTGCTGGGGTCTTGCTATTGCTGTTCACACGCCGCATTCCTGCGCACCGTGAAATAGGGCGATTGTTGATCCTCAGCGCACTTAATATCGGCGTTTTTCAGGCGCTATTATTCGTTGCTGCCTATCGGTTGCCCGGCGGCCTGGCCGCAGTGCTGGGTGCGATCCAGCCGCTTCTGGTGATGGTGCTACTCTGGGCGGTTGACCGCCATTCGCCAAACAAAATCACGTTATGGGCTGCGTTGGCGGGGGTATTTGGCATGGCAATATTGCTACTTTCACCCCAGACAATATTTGAGCCTATTGGCATAGCCGCAGCTTTACTGGGAGCGGGGTGCATGGCAACCGGCGTCTGGTTAACACGCCGCTGGCAGATCAATATGCCGGTAATGGCGTTGACGGGTTGGCAACTGGTGTTGGGCGGAATGATGTTAGCACCCGCGGCGTGGCTTTTAGACGCACCTTTACCCGCACTGACCGCTTCACAATATGCCGCTTACACCTATTTGAGCCTTGCCGGCGCGTTTGTGGCTTACGGCTTGTGGTTCCGTGGCATCACCCGTCTTCCTGGTGTTGCGGTGGCTTCATTGGGATTACTCAGCCCATTAACTGCCGTTTTGCTCGGTTGGGTCATGCTTTCTCAGACCCTCAGTAGCACGGCTCTCTTTGGATTCATCATCGTGCTGATTAGCGTGCTGGTTGTACAGCGCACGTCAGTTCGCGCTAATGAAAACCATCAACTCTTCATTTAAACAGGATATATAAATGACAATTTCGGTGCTTGACGCAATCACCTCACGCGTTTCCATTAATCGTTTTCAACCCGATCGCCCGCTTGAGGATCAAACTATTGCTGAACTGGTGCGCCAGGCAACCAAAGCACCTTCAGCCTATAACATGCAAAACTGGCGATTTATCGCGGTGCGTACTCAGGAAGGGAAGGGAAAACTGAAGGATGCAGCGTTTGCCCAGCAGAAAATTGCCGACGCCTCTGTTGCGTTCGATGATTGCCGGGAGCATTGCTGAGATATAAAGTTTTCAGCTTGATGCAGACGGCAAGGTGGCTCGTCGCATAGCGCGTTCGTCAATCTGGTTGTGTTGTCTTCATTAGAAAGCGGTGGTTATTGGCAAACGCTTTTTCATCAGGACACGGCGATCGATGAGTGAGACCGGGATGTTTAAACCGGGATGTGCCTAAGCAAATTCTGCGAAAGAAGCCGGCAAAGACTGAAGGTGAGGAGAGTTAGAGTCTAAAGGAATAGCCAGGTACGTATCCATTGATGCTATTTAACATAATATACATTATGCGCACCTGGGTAAGGATACGTAGATTCTGAGGTTTTGGCCTTTGTCATGACCTTATCTGCATCCTGCCTCAGATTGTGCTTTGCGCTAGCCATACTGTTCTTCCTCCGCATTCAGAATCTTCGAAAACCATCTTCACAACGCGAAAGCCATTTTCATGCAGCAACTGCCGATACTCTGCCGGCGCCAGGCTCGAATGATACAATGGCTCGCCTTCAAATGTGCCAATCGCTTCGCCATCACTTGTGCCACTGGTAAACATCAATGCTGCTTTGCTGCCAGCATGATTGCGGAAAACGTTGAACATCTGACGTTGGTCATTACGAGTAAGATGAAAAAAACTGTCCCAGGCAATCAGCCCACCAAAAGTTTCATCCAGTGCCAATGCTCGCATGTCTGCCACTCGCCACTGCTGATGCGGAAATGTCTTCAAGCATGAGTCGATCATTGATCCTGAGCTATCAATCCCCAGTACGCCAAAACCTTGTCGAATGAAATATTCGGCGATCGGCGTTCCATTACCACAACCGATATCCAGGAGCCTTGCATTTGTCGGTACCAGATTCAGGAATCTGTCCAGCCAAGGACGCTCAAACAGATCCGTTGTCCGCAACCTTTTCCAGGCTTCGGCATGCTGTTCGTATAAAGTGATGATCTTCGCGGCCGCAGAATGTGTCATTTGCCCTCTTCTTTTTGATCGCGCTACGTGAAATCTGAGAAATATTGGCATACTTGGGCTTACAGAATGCGTCAATAACACGTCACCTTTTGCTCTTTCAGCCATTTTTGGCCTGCAGATTTCACCAAAATACGTCGTTTAGATGCTGCAAATTAACACGCATGGCCCTCATTAAGTGACATTGTCACCTGAAGTCACCTGCGTAAGCAACGGTTCTGCCAGGAAATGTGCCGACAGATTATCAATAACCAACTGGACCGTTGCGGCAATGGCCTCGGGAGACCGCCCGGCGATATGCGGCGTTAAAATAACGTTGGTTAACCGTGCAAGCTCCGGCGGTACGGCAGGTTCGCCCTCTACCACATCAAGAGCCGCGCCGGCGATGCGTTGACGTTGCAGGGCGTTGATAAGTGCCGGGGTATCCACCACGCTACCGCGCGCAATGTTGATCAGAAAGCCGTTTGGGCCCAGAGCTTCAAGCACCTCCGTGTTAACAATGTGGCTGGTTTGCCCGCCGCCAGGGGTTGCGATCACCATAAAATCGGCCCATTCGGCTAAGGCAACCGGGCTTGCACAATAGCGATAAGGCGTGTCGTTACGTGGTTGGCGGTTGTGGTAAGCCACGGGCATCTCAAAGCCCCTGGCCCCGCGTTGGGCAATCTGCATGCCGATATTACCGAGGCCGAGGATCCCCAGTTTTTTGCCGAAAACCATCGGGCGCGGTTGCCGTGCTTGCTTCCATTCCCCCCGGCGAACGGCCGCATCGGCCTGCGGGATCCCGCGGGCAATGGCCATCAGCAGCGTTAACGCGTGGTCGGCAACCGAGGCATCATTGGTGCCGGGGCCATGCGTCACGACAATACCCCGCGCCTGTGCGGCCATAAGGTCAATATTTTCGTAGCCCGCACCGAGTGCGCAGATGATTTCAAGCGCCGGCAGCGCGGATATCTCGTTTGCGCTGAGCCCAATGGAACCGTTGGTCAGTACCGCCTGTACATCGACCCTTGGTTTTTGCGCCGTCCATGCCGCTATCGAGCTGGCGGCATGGACGCTAAAACCAGCCTGTTCGAGGCAGGTATGATGTTCGTGCACAAGTTCAACCAGTATCAGAAGATGACGTTTCATAGAAAATGTTCCGGCGGCAAGAATGGCTATCGCCAGAATACCGCGACGGTGCCCGGACCTTAAGCCGGAAAGTGCTGATTACGAATCTGCGCCTCGGTTCTCTGTATTAAACCAACGACGCGAGGAAAGGCTGTTCCCGCTGCCAGGCGATCGTTAACTCCCCTATTATCCCCATTAATCAATCAGCCGTTAGCTCACTGCCGCGACGATATGCTCGCGCAGCCATTGATGCGCCGGATCGCGGTGGGATCGTTCGTGCCACAGCATGGCCATTTCAAATCCGGGGACCTCGATAGGTGCTTCAACCACCTGTAGCGCCCGGTTATTGCGCACCAGCCGCCAAGGCAGCATGGCCACCAGATCGGAGCTGGCCAGAACAGACATGATGAACAGGAAATGAGGAACCGAGAGCACCACCTGGCGCTGCAGGCCAGCCTCCGACAATACGCTGTCCGTATTGCCGAAAAATCCCCCGCCGTCCGGCGATACCACCACGTGCTCCAGCCGGCAGAACTGTTCCAGCGTAGGGGTTACCGCCAGTTGAGGATGACCGGCGCGGCCTGCCAGGACGTAACGTTCGCTAAACAGGGTGCGCCGCCGCAGATTCTCTGGCGCTCC
>NZ_BCTU01000008.1 GCF_001590925.1 Serratia plymuthica NBRC 102599 | reverse complement strand
TCGCCAAAAATCTCTCTCAGCTTGGCGAGATGCACGCTAACCGAGGGCTGCGAGAAATTAAGGCGTTGCGCCGCTCGCGTCACATTATGTTCGGCGAGTAAGGCATCCAGCGTCACCAGCAAATTGAGATCCAGCCGTCTGAGATTAGTCATGGTAATACCTGGAATGTTAGAAATTCATTTCTACTATACCGGACAAAAACCTACCCTGCTCTTATCTTGCAACGGAGGTCTACCATGAATGTTCTTCTCGTCTACGCGCACCCAGAACCGCAGTCGTTGAACGGTTCGCTGAGGGATTTTTCAATCAAGCGGTTGGAGGATGCCGGGCATACCGTTCAGGTATCCGATCTTTACGCCATGCAGTGGAAAGCCGTGCTGGACGCGGATGACAGCACAGCAACACAAACGGGCGAGCGGTTCGATCCTGTACGCGATTCCCTACGTGCATTTGCCGATGGGCTGCAAAGCAAAGACATTGAACTCGAACAGCAAAAGCTGCTGTGGGCCGATGCGGTGATCCTGCAATTCCCGCTGTGGTGGTTCTCGATGCCGGCGATCCTCAAAGGTTGGGTTGAGCGGGTTTACGCCTACGGTTTCGCCTATGGCGTGGGGGAACACTCCGATACCCACTGGGGCGATCGTTATGGTGAAGGCACGCTGGCCGGCAAGCGCGCCATGCTGATGGTCACCGCCGGTGGTTGGGAAACGCATTACGGCCCGCGGGGCATCAACGGACCTATGGATGATATTTTATTCCCGATCCAGCATGGGATTTTGCATTACCCCGGTTTTGACGTACTGCCGCCGTTCGTGATCTACCGAACCGACAAGATAGACCCGGCGCGATTTGCCGTGGCCTGTGAGGTACTCGGGCAACGTTTGGACAGCCTGT